>NZ_VFES01000009.1 GCF_007858185.1 Pseudomonas grimontii | reverse complement strand
CACCTTGCGGGTTTGCTTGCGCTTGCCAGCGTACTCGGCGTCGGCGAAGGTCATCTGCTTCATCGGGAAACTCGGTGGGTGGGGTCGCGGTATTTTGCCAAATCAGAAAGTCTTTTTCAGAGTTTCCCTAAGAAAAAAGCGCTCATTACAGGTATTACTGGCCAAGACGGCGCTTACCTTGCGGAATTTTTGTTGGCTAAAGGTTATGAGGTTCACGGCATTCGTCGTCGCGCCTCAATGTTCAACACCCACCGTATCGATCATCTGTACACCGATCCACACGCTAAAGGCTACGATCTGACGTTGCATTACGGCGATCTTACAGACTCTTCGAGTTTGATTAGGATTGTCCAGCAGGTTCAGCCGGACGAGATATACAACTTGGCCGCTCAGAGCCATGTCGCAGTATCGTTCGAAGAGCCCGAATACACAGCAAACTCTGACGCGTTGGGTACCCTGCGCTTGTTGGAGGCGATCCGAATCACTGGCCTGGAGAAGAAAACCAAATTCTACCAGGCGTCTACGTCTGAGCTGTATGGCTTGGTGCAGGAAACTCCTCAGAAGGAGACTACACCGTTTTATCCACGCTCGCCTTACGCAGCTGCCAAGCTATATGCCTACTGGATCACTGTTAACTACCGTGAGTCGTACGGGATTTATGCGTGCAACGGTATTCTCTTCAACCACGAATCACCCATCCGTGGCGAAACATTTGTAACCCGGAAGATCACCCGTGCGCTGGCACGTATCAAGCTGGGGCTGCAAGAGTGCTTGTACTTGGGCAACATGGACGCCCTGCGCGATTGGGGTCATGCCCGTGATTACGTGGAGATGCAGTGGCTGATGCTGCAGCAGGAAGAAGCGGAAGACTTCGTCATCGCCACTGGCGAGCAACATTCTGTGCGGGAATTCGTTGAGCTTGCTGCAAAAGAAATTGATATCGCGATTCGCTGGGAAGGCAAGGGCGTCGAAGAGAAGGGCTACGACGTAGCCACTGGCAAGTGCATCGTGGCGGTTGATCCAGTCTACTTCCGTCCTGCAGAAGTAGAGACGCTTTTGGGCGATCCTACCAAAGCCAAAGACAAGCTGGGTTGGACACCGACCACGACCTTCCACGAACTGGTTCAGGAAATGATGCGCGAAGATATGAAAGAAGCGCAACGTGATGAGTTGGTTAAAAAACACGGGTTCAAGTATTTCAATCACCATGAATAAGATCCAGCAGAACTCTACAGTTCTAGTGACGGGAGCTGGGGGCGGCTTGGGTAAAGCCCTCGTCGCCGCTTTAGCCCGTCAGGGATATAGCACCGTACTGTCACCCGCAAGACACGATCTGGATTTATTGGATTCCAGATCTGTTGACGATTATTTTGCGCACCATCGGCCAGATGCAGTATTGCATCTGGCTTCTATCGTATTCGGTTTGCAAGGTAATCTTGACAATCAGATGCGTTCATTGGCTGAGAACTCGCAAATTAACGCCAATGTGTTCGCTGCGATAAATAACCATCCTGTGAAATATGTATTTTTTGCAGGAACCGTTGCCTCGTATGCATTCCCGTATAAAAATATCCCGCTGGTGGAGTCCGACTTTTTTGATGGGCTTCCTCACGGAGGTGAGTTTGGCTATGCCATGTCAAAACGGCATGCTTTCGCTTATCTTAAAGTTTTAAAAGATACTAAAGGTTTAGATTATACCTACGGTGTCTTAACCAATCTTTATGGCGAAAATGACCGATTTAACGATAATACCGGGCATGTAATCCCTTCTTTAATCATGAAGGTCCATAGTGCGAAAGTTACAGGCGATCCCTTTATGGTGTGGGGTGATGGTTCCGCGGAGCGGGATTTCCTGCATTTCGAAGATGCCGCGGATGCTATTCTTGTTTGCATGAACAAAGGTTCGACGCCTGAACTTGTCAATATTTCAAGTGGGCAGAGCACCACGATCAAGCATTTAAGTGAGCTGGTTTGCAAGGCGGCGGGTGTTGGCGACATACAGTTTCAGCTTGATAAACCGGTGGGCATTAAATCTCGCGTGGTCGACAACAGCAAGCTGGAATTGCTGGGTTTTACTCAACGTGTCAGCCTTAAGGTCGGTATTGAGCGACTTTACGATTGGTATTCGAAAAACGTAATAGAGGTTCGCGGGTGAGCAGCAATATGAAGATGGCGATTGTTTCAAGTTATTCTGAGAGCTGCGGTAATGCCGCATTCACCCGCATCGTCCATGACAGTGTTGAATATTTTCATCCCGACATTGAGGTTGATGTTGTCGAGCTGGACTTGAAACTTCTTCAGTCGATCAACCATGATGTTCGTAAAAAAGCTGACGCCCATATTGCGGATATATGTGCTCGTTTAAAAAGTTATGACATCGTTAATATTCAGATGGAAGCCGGCCTTTACGGTACGTTGCCAAATGATATCACCAGTCGTTTCAGAAAAATGCTTTCAGCTAATAAAAATACGTCGGTTACTCTCCATTCACCACGGTTGATAGGGTCGGCTCAATCGGGCGCTCGCTCAGCAATCAAGAAGTTTCTGCATTTTGACATCAAAGGCGGTTTTAGAGACCTCTTGGGTGGTAAGTATGCTCAGGTTCATATTAATATAAATAAGAAAATCATCGACTACTCTGTACGGTCGAATGCTCGACTGATTGTGCATACCTCGCGCGCCAGAAAGCAAATTCAGGATTTCTTCTCCTACGACAATGTTGACGTGCATCCGCTGAAGATGGTGCCTATCAATTATGTAGAAAATCCAGCGACTTACGATAAGATCATTCATGACGCAGGCTTCTCCGAAGAAGATGTCCTGATTGGTATGTTTGGTTATATCAGCGCTTATAAAGGGCACGTTGATGCACTTAAGGCGTTGGAGCAACTTCCCGCTAACTACAAGCTCTTGATTTTTGGGCGTCAGCATCCTCAGACACTTAAATCGAATGGTCATCCGGACGCTTACCTAGAGCACTTGCAGGCATTGGTTCTAAAAAATAAGAGATTAAGAAAGCGTGTCTATTTCATGGGGGAGCTGAATGATAGTGACTTCCTTGATGTTGTTGGCTCCGTCGATATTTCGTGGCTGCCGTACTATGAAAATGGCCAAGACGGTTCAGGTATTGCTTCAATCTGCCTAGACCGGTCTCCTCGCGTGTTGTGCTCCGCATCGTTCGCGTTTGATGAGTTATTTCAACTTGTTGAATATAGGAACGTTAAGCGCTTCGATATCGGTAATACGATGGAGATAGCCCTCAAGACAAAAATGTTTTTGAAGTCGGGCAAGACCAGCAGACCTTTTTGTGACGAGTCGCGCTTCAGCATCAAGTCACAAGCCGATAACTACGTGAAAGGTAGTCAAGCTAAATGACGGATAGTCATAGCGTTACGATTAAAGTGAATTTCCCATTCAGAGAAGGTCTTCACGATATAGTGCAAAGCATGAAGAAATTCGGCATGGCATTTTTCTTCGCGTGGGGAGACACTAAGGCGCGCTACCGTCGAAGTATTTTAGGTCCGTGGTGGATGGTACTCAGTACTGCAGTCAGCGTGGCTGGGTTAGGGTTTCTATGGAGCATGCTGCTAAAAGATGACCCGGTTAAATTGGTTCCATCGTTAACGGTGGGCTTGGTCATATGGCAGTTTTTATCTGGATGTATTTTGGAGGCCCCTTCAATATTTTCAAGGAATGCACATTTTATTCGGAATATAAAAATTCCTTTTTTTGTGTTTCCGCTCCAGTTGCTATTACGACAGCTGATTAACTTATGCCATAACGCCGTTGTAGTCATAGCTGTTATCGCTTATTTTGGTGTTAAGCTCTCTTGCGTGCACTTGCTTATTATACCAGGCTTGCTGTTAGTGGTTTTTAATCTGGCATGGATTGTTGTCTTGGTTGCGTTGGTGGGGGCGCGTTTTCGAGACGCCGAACAAATAATAGGCGCGATTATGCCTCTCATGTTTTTCTTGAGTCCTGTAATTTTTCGCCCTAGTCAACTCGCAATGGCGCAGGAAATTGTTTGGCTCAATCCGTTCAGTTATTTTATTACCTTGGTGCGTGACCCGATCATGGGTGTGACGCCCCCCGCTTTTGTTTATCAGGTAAGTATTGTTTCCCTCTGCGTAGGGGGGATACTCACGCTTTACATGCTGGGCAAGCATCGTCGTCATATTTCATTCTGGATTTAAAAATGGCTCATCTTATATTCGATAATGTGACGATTAAATATCCCGTTTATAACGGAGGAGGGAAGTCGCTTAAAAAAACCTTGGTGAACGTCGGTACGGGGGGGCTGTTGTCCCGTGATCCAGGTGAAGTAATGACTGTTACGGCTTTGGATCAAGTCTCCTTCAAGCTCAATGATGGCGATTCCGTTGGGCTGATGGGACATAATGGTGCGGGTAAGACCACCCTTCTGCGCACGATGGCGGGCATTTACTCACCGAGTCAAGGAAGTATTTCGAGTCAAGGAAAAATTTCTACTATCATCGAATTGGGTGCGGGGCTGGATTCTGAATTGTCTGGGTATGAAAATATTTTTCGGCTCGGCCTGCTGCTCGGGATGTCGAAATCGGCAGTTGTTAAAATGATGCCTTCTATCGAAGAGTTTACTGAGCTTGGGAATTTTTTGAATGCCCCAGTCCGGACATACTCCTCCGGCATGTTGATGCGTCTGATGTTCGCAGTGAGCACGTCAAACCAGCCAGAAATTCTGCTGGTTGATGAGATGTTTGGGACTGGCGATAAGGGCTTTCAGGAAAAGGCAAAGGTTCGTATGGAGGGGTTGATCTCATCTGCTAAAATATTTGTATTTGCTTCCCACTCGGAGGAACTTATTGCGAAGTTTTGCAATAGAGTTTTTGAGCTTAGCCATGGCGCTGTAAAAGAGGTCACCTAGCTAGGTATCTGATTCTTAAAATATCTTGAATATTTGTTTTTGATACCTCCTGGTTCCTACGGTAAGAGTTCTAAATTTTTTCGAGACCTATTATCCGAACACACTGGGTGATGCCGAGCAGGTAATATGTCAACTCGCCGAGGGCGGTAAAAGTCGCGTAAGTGCACCATGATCCCCACATTCAAAGCGCTTAGCTGATCTCGGATGCTGTGCTCCCGACTCTTTCAGGCGTTCGCCCTGTCATGATACGACCCGAAGTCAAAGTCGAAAAGTCTATCTCTGCCCTAAGCCAGTGGACTTCCGAAAGTCCATGACGGCCTTGCCGCGCTAGTCGAACTGCCGCAAGCGACTACAAAGCCTTACTGCCGTGCAGTTGCTTGCCAGGGATGCCAGGGTAAAAGAATGCCTTATCTTGAGGTCGGTGTAGTTCGTGGATCGGTTACCATCAACGGACATGTCTCAGCCAACATCCATGGACCTTAACCCTCTTTAGTACCCTTGGAAGCCAATGCGGAATAGATATCCATATATGCCTCCCCCATCCCGCGGGAGGTGAATACCTGCAAATACCTTTCTCGAGCTGCGGCCCCATACACGGCTGCCAGTTCAGGTAGATTCCAAAGTTGCTCCATAGCAAGACGCATGGCAAGTGCATTACTTGGAGGAACAACCAATCCCGAAATATTATTTTGGTTGATATAGCTAGTTCCGGTACCGATCTCGCTGCATATCATCGGCTTGCCAAACATTGCAGCTTCAAGCAGGCTTATACCAAAAGCCTCTGATCGCAGATGTGACGGAAACACCACCGCATAACATGCCTTGAGCAAGTTGACTTTCTCCTGCTCAGACACCTGGCCGATGAAGTGCACGCTGGTTAATTTTCTTTTCACTGCAATGCTGATCAACTCCTGCTCTAATGGTCCAGCACCAACAATTAGCAGGGGCCAGTCTTTTCCTTCCATGGCCTGCAGTAGGTACTCAAGGCCTTTATAGTAGCGAAGAACACCAACGAACAGAAAAAATTTACCGCGCTGCATGCGCAGCTCAGCAACTTTATCAGCCTCAGGCTCTGGATACATGGATTCGTCCAAACCAATTGGAATAGCACTTGCCTTATGGCGATATTTTGCCAAAACAGGTGAGCTCTCAATATAATTTGGACTGGTAGCCACAATGCGATCTACACTATCAAGAAACAACTTCTGCAAGGGATTATAAAGACACTTCAAAAATTTCTGTTTTACAATGTCCGAGTGATAGGTCACAACTGTAGGTTTTTGAACTCGTGTTGCAAAATGAACCACGTCCATAAATGGCCAAGGGAAGTGATAGTGGATAACGTCGGCCGACTGAGCCAACTTTGAAAATATCTTAAAAGAAGAAAGAGAAAATCCAGTCGACGCTAAATTAAAGTCCTCTTTCGCCTGAATCAATTGATAGTCGGTCGTTTGTATGCACGGCACTGCGTCCTTTGATAGTGATAACACGACATTTTCACACCCCAGCTGACTTGTCGCGCGGGTCAAGTGCCGGATGAACATCTCCACGCCGCCATGCTGATTAGCTGCAAATGTTTTATAAAAATGTAGAGTCTTCAAATAACACCTATTAAATAAAATGGCATATTCTACAATACGTAAAAGAAAAAACCTTTTACTTCTACCTGAAACGCTATCAAAGATAGCTCCAACCACATTCTCCGCCCTTGCCGACCCTATACTACGATTTGACACCAAAACTCCTGGCAACCGAGTAACACTTGCATTTGGACACTGGGCAAATAAAACAGTTCTCTCTCCTCCCCTAAATGCGTAATTCACAAAAGGATCAGTCAAGCAGCAGCTGAGGCGGTCAGGGGGCATCAGGTGGAGCCGCATATGCCCCAAAAACTCAAAGGCGTAAGTAACGTTCTCAGCCGACAAAACTCAGAACCGCGAAGCAGTACCGATTAATTATTAGCAAGGTCAAAATATACCGTATGCGCTCCATAAACCTCACCTGCCCAACGAAGGGTTAACGGTTTACCGTGACATTTCTGGCGAACAGTTCCACGGCAGCAAGGCTAATTCATCGACCGATGAAGCCTGAGGCAACCGCTCCAGTACGTGGCGCAACCACGTATAGGGCTCTTTGTCGGCGCCAATGCCGAAATGACTCAGTGGCCGACATCACGCCGACCCAACACCAATCGGTAAAAATCCAACACTAGTAATGTTTCACAAGGCAGGAGCCTGGGTCAGTGAGATTTCGGTAACTGGGTCAATCCTAAGCTGGCGACAACAACAACCCCCCGAATTGGCGGGTCCTATTGATCTCGAGCGGGAGGAAGTTTTTTGCTCCCGACCTGATAAAAATCGAATCTTTTCATGACTTACGTGAGGATTTCCCAGATTTAATATTTGTTGCTGCCAATTTTCTTCACGCCTGGTTCAGGTGTGACTATCCTACGATCGGCAGCTGCGTACAGGTCAAATTCGAATTTGAACTTCTCCAGGATCTCTTGTATTTGTATCGGCGAGAGATGAAATTCCAGATTTTTAAGTTTTTGCCGACTTTCGCTTCGTTCGTTGTAGGTTAGATTTCCGGAGAAAGGAACACCCAACTGGTCAAGAACTTCTTTGAGTTGCGCGTTAAGACTCTCATAAAAAATGGCCCTGTGTACGATCATTGAATCACCATCACAGAGCAATGTTTTTTCTGATTCACACTCCGCAATCGCCTTGTCGAGCGTGTAACTGGGGTTGTCAAAATGATGCATGGCGAATAGCGAGATTATTTTTTCAAATGGATTTCGAATAACGCCAAATTTGTAGAGTCTTTCATACAGCCAAGTTCCGATTACGGATCTTACCGCTGTTGCCGACATATGATCGATGAATTGAGCTGTGCCGTCAGGGGAAAGATAATTTCGATGTTTATGAGATGGAAACAAGTCCCCTGGGACCTTGGCTATTACCGCATCTTCCTCGAGAACATTTGAGAGGTGAGTTTCGATTGAGGTGCCACCAACCTTTACACCCTTGATGAATATGAACCTATGTTTCAGTGAGATAATCAATTGCATCTCCAGCAAGAAGAGCGCATCTTCTAATAATTAAATTTTGTTAGAATGGCGCATACTGCGTCGTCGATTGACGAAGTTGACGTATCGATATCCATGTCGGGGTCAAGGGGAGCCTCGTAGGGCGCATCGACTCCAGTCAACCCGGAAATCAGGCCTTGCCTGAACTTCGTATATAAGCCCTTGGGGTCTCTTTGTGAGCAAACTTCAACAGGTGTCGACAAGTAGACTTCCAGAAACTCGCCATTATGGAATAACTTTCTGGCGATAGATCTGTCTTTTATATAGGGAGAAACAAAGGCGCATATCACTATATGGTCCGCTTTAGCCATCAGCTTGGCGACCTCACCCGCACGGCGAATATTTTCTGCCCTGTCAGTCATCGACATCCCGAGATCAGAACACAGGCCTTGTCGAAGCTCATCGCCATCTAAAATAAACGAATTTATCCCCTTCACCTGAAGGGCATCACTCAGTGCTCGAGCTATCGTTGTCTTGCCGGCCCCCGGTAGTCCAGTAAGCCAGATACAGATTGGTGTAGACATCCCTTCTCCAAGGTTCATTCAAAACTGAAACCCGACCTATTTTGATATCACCCAGAAATGGGAGCACCGAACAAGCCCTCAAAAGCTCTTCAATTCATGGTCATCAAATACACGAGAATGACTTCCCATCGAGCTGGACATGGTCGCCCTCAAGTAGCCTGATCAACTAGCGGCTACTTTGTAATTTTAGCTACATGAAATTGTACCATCGTTGTGCAAAGTGTCGAGGTATCGCCTTGCAGGTCGGCCAGACCGCAAGCCAGGTCAGACAATCGAAGTGGGACAACCATCGAAATCACCGACGTTCATCGGCGCGAGATAGAAGCTTTCACCGCTTAGCCCGCCTTTCACAGTGCAGGCTCAACGGACTGCGCAATCACACAACTGAGCAGTCAACTCATCGCGAGCGCGGGTAATTTTTACCTTAATCAAGCCATTGATAGGTGCTAATATTACTGATAGGTATCAGGCGGGCACTTGACCCGCGGCAAGTAACAGGCATGACTCACGTCGGGCCCCGGCGGAGCCGGATGTTGATAGGATATTTTCCCATGTCCTGGTTCAGTTCAGCGGCAAAAAGCCGGTTTGCATGCCGGCACTTGGGAAGACCTGCAGCAGTCGACGAGTGGTGATGGGCATATTTTCCTCCACCCAGGCCTCGCTGAGTCCGCACGCCGTCGGCCGGTGATATAGTGCGACCAAATCTTTCAAACGGCTGCAGGTTAACAATGGTTCGCAATTACGGGTTGGATTTGGCGAGAATCTCTGCAGCCTATTTGGTTATGTTTGGACACTTGACGTTTGCCGCCACTGTGTCTTTGGGCAGACCATTTAGTGATTGGGCAGGTGCAAATGAATCTCTCCCTCTGTTGACCAAGGAAGGAAATTGGTTATGGCAGATAAACAACTACCTACTCAGCGACTACGGGACCGCTACAGCCATTGTTGGGGTGTCACTGTTTTTCCTTATAAGTGGCTGGCTGATGCCACCGATGCTAGATAAGTACGGCAGGTCAATATTTCTGGTTAATCGATTTTTCCGCATTTTCCCCATGCTGATCTTCGCCGTGTTCTGCTCCGCCGCGATCCAATACTATCTTGGTGACCGAAAAACTTTCGACATGGCTGGTGTTTTGGCGACCGCTACACTCACGACAGAAATATTCGGTAGAGATATGACACTTGGTGTTATCTGGACACTCATTATCGAATTTGAATTTTATCTTCTGCTGGCACTACTTGGGACCGTAACTCAGAAAAAAATACTCGCCATCAGTGCGATAATAATGATTATTTCAATCTCATCACTTCTATTCGGAATTAAACCTAAGGTCGTGCTGGCAGATTTATATTTTATCGTTTACATGCTGATAGGCTCCAGCGCTCGATTAGCTTTTGAGCGAAGGAAGTTCGAAGGGGCAGGTTTGTATTTGGCGTGCCCTGTTCTTGTCATTGCTGCTTTTGAGATAAACCGATACGTGACCGTACACCTGCTTGGAGTGAATCCGGGGCAAGAGATAAACGTGATTTCTCAAATTGCGACCGCCTTGCTATTTCTGGCATTCGCCATGGCAGGTAGGGTCATCACCAAAACTGCGACCACGGTGTTCTTGGTAGAAAAGTCCTCTGATTTGACTTACTCAATTTATCTGATGCACATGGCAATTGGCTCCTATTTCATTTCAAAATTCCGTCATGTCTCCCCTAACGAATACACTACCGTGCTTTGCACGTTCGTTGTTGTAACCGCTATCGCGGCTGTGACCTATCAGCTCATCGAAAAGCCAGGCATACAACTATTCAAAACATTATCTCGACGAAGAAATTCAATAGACGCCAACTCCGCAGTGTGACTCCGAACACTTCGAATTCTTTCTTCAGGCATAAAAAAGCCCGCTGCCAGGCGGGCTTATCGAATCGATGATTTAGTGTAATCACCTTGAAAAGATATAGTCGCCTTTTTGCTCAACCACAAACTCTTCATAGGTTAGCGGCAAAAGCGATTCTGCTCCGACTCTTGAAACCTTGAAACCTTTGTCCTGAAAAAAACTGGCAATCTCTGTGCCTATACCTTTGCGCACAACAGATTCAGCCATGACCTTTTCGTACTCCATCAGAAATCTAACGCCTGGAAAATTATTGATGGTCTTGATGCAGCCCTCGAGGACCGTATACTCAAAACCTTCCACGTCAATCTTCACAAGATCTGGCACCAGCTCTAAACGCTCCACCAGTGCATCAAGAGTTATCGTTTTAACATCAATTGTCTCCACGGTTCCTTTTAATTTATCCAGTACCTCTTGGGAAACCTTGATACCAGACATCGCCGGATGTTCGGAAAAGTATTCAAATTTGACGACTTCATCATCAACATTCGAAACAGCCACCTGCGATAGTGACACACGACCCAGAAGACCGTTTATCTCAAGATTTTTCCGGAGCAATTCCATCGTGAAAGGATGCGGTTCAATTGCAACGACACGCCCGCTCTCACCGACCAGCGCAGCAGCAAGAAGCGTGTGCAGTCCAATGTTGGCACCAATATCGACAAAGGTAGAGCCAGCAGCCAGCTCGCGCCTAAGCTCTCTTCGAACCGGACTTTCCCATTCGCCATGCTCAAGGAGATGCAGCGTCATGAAAGGTTCTTTCGTGTCGACGTACAGACGATGGCCATCGTTTGTATGAATGAAGGTTTTGCCGCCTTCCGGGAACGATAGCGGCATTCGCCATTTGAAGAAGAAATTCAGCTTTTCATCCAGGCGTCGCTGTAAAAGCTCATCGATACCTTCTAGCGACTGGCCGCCGCCACTTATCCCGTCCTGTTTTAGCTGGTTCAGAAGAGTTTTGATTTCCAGCAGATCTTGATTTATCTCGGTTCGCAGCTTGTTCAGGCCAATGCCCTTGTAAATGATGTCTCTTAGCGACCGAAGCATGTTCTTTCCTTGTGTTGACGGGAGCCGGGGATTGATTTCTGCGAGAATAATCGATTTTAGCGAATTGCAGCGGGGCAATATTCAGTAGAACTGAAGTGGTGTAACTCGTGTGGACGTCACTCGGAATGATCTTCACTGTGGTACCCACGGCGTTTCTCAGGCTGTGCGTCTGGCGCGTGTAAAGGCTGGACTTGATAGCAGCGTCAGACTGAACCAGTTCAGGCGCACCAGAATCACCAATGTAGCGAAGAAGGGATTCAACAACGCACAGATCATGATCGTCTCTGGCCTCAGGGACACTCGATCCGTAGCTCGATACTCCCAGCTAAATGTCAGGGCTACAGCTTGGTCGAGACTGCCAAAGCCAACGGCCAAGAGCCCTATGCGTAGCTGCGCCACGCATTAGAACGGCTGCCATTGGCGGCCTCGGTTGGAGATTACGAAGCGCTGTTGCCGTGGAGCTGCTCTCCGGCATCGCCTAGCTAGGTGCGTTACCCATCTTGAAGTCGGTGGGGTTTATGGAGCGCTTACATCTGTACTGGCGAGTGGTATCGACCCTACTTCCCGCATCTATTGAGAATCGCGTCAGAGGTACGCCAAAATCGCCAGATTTGGCTCCTGTTTAAATCCGTTAACGCAGCATCGGATACGTAAACAACCCGAAGTGAAGCAGATTCAAGCCAAAGTGCGTGGCAATCGCCGCACCCAGCCCCCCAAATCGATAGGCCAGGCCATAACCAACCCCGGCGATGCCCGCCAGCAGCACCCACTGCCACCCCGCGCCCACGTGCACCAGCCCGAACAGCAGCGATGCCAGCAACAGCGCGAGGTTTTCGCCGTAGGACAAATGTTTGAAGCGCCGGCTCAAGCCGCCTTGAATGTAGCCACGGAACAGCGCTTCTTCCACCAGGGTCACCAGCAACAGGTTATTGAGCACCCACAGCCAGGCCTGGTCCGGCCATTTCGGCGCCCAACTGATCACCCCCAGCAACGCGGCGCCACCCAGAGCGACGATGGCGGTCAGCGCCAGCGCCAACGCGGTGACGCAGATCGACAGCCGCAACGAGCGTCGCGCCACGATCCACGGGCAGGCCAGCAGCAACCAGAAGCCGATCAACGGCTTGTCCTGGTTCAGGTACATCGAGAACGGCACGGCATCGGGAGTGAAGCGCTGCGGGTCAATGCCGCGTCCGTTATAGAACCCCGGCAGCCAGTGCATTGCCAGGCTCAGGGCCAGTACGATAAACAGCCCGTGGCCCAGGTTGCGCGCCCACGGCGTGCGTTGCTGGCGGACGGCATAGCCGGCGATCAACAGCAGGGCGATGGACACCAGCGCCAGCACGCCCAGTTGCCCGTAGGCCAGGGCCAGCACATAGCCGATGGAAAGAAGCGCCAGGTACAGCCAGGGCAGTGCGAGCATGGGGAGTCCTTGGAAAAAGCCGGTCGGCATTATAACGACGGCCCGCGCCCCGAAACGTGAAAACGCTTCCGCGCCAAAGGGCTTGGGCAAGTGATTGCAAAACATGTCATCGGCTGGTTATAGTCCTCGCGTCTTTACCCCTTCAAAAAGATCAGCACATGCCAGCTTCCCTGCGCATAGCGGTAGTCGATTCAGCGGTCAACGCTGTGCTCGTGCCGTGCGCGAACAAGCAGCCTGCGCAGATCAGTCACTACCCCCCACCTGTCAGTAGCACGCCGGTGTACGCAGTCGTATCACCGCCGGGTGTTGGCATTTCGGGCTGATCAGCTGTTTGCTGTTCCCGTCGGCCCGCCTGAAAAAAACCTACTGAGTTTCAGCAACTGCTGAATCGGCTTTTTTTGCCTGATTACAGGTGGTAACCATGTCCGTTCTTTCGAAACACTCCGTGGCCGCGGCGGCCTCGACGAGCCTGTTTGTCTTGCTGTGGAGCAGCGGGGCGATCTTCTCCAAACTGGGCCTGGCCCATGCGTCACCCTTCGCGTTTCTGTTGGTCCGCTTCGCCGTCGCCCTTGCAGGCTTGGTGGTGCTGGTGCCGATCCTCAAGCTGAAACTGCCGCGTCCCGGCAAGCCCCTGCTGTACGCGGCGGCAACCGGGTTGGTGTTGTTGGGGGCCTATCAGATTTTCTATCTGCTGGCCCTGGACCTCAACGTCACCCCCGGCGTCATGGCGACCATCATGGGGGTGCAGCCGATCCTCACCGTGGTGCTGATGGAGCGCCAGCGTTCCTGGCGTCGGATGTTTGGCCTGAGCCTGGGTTTGGCCGGGCTGATCATGGTGGTCTACCAAGGCATCGGGCTGTCGGGCATGTCCCTGGCCGGGATGCTGTTCGGGCTGCTGGCCCTGGCAAGCATGACCTTCGGCTCGATCATGCAAAAGCGCATCACCGACAACCCCCTCGGCACGCTGCCGGTGCAGTACCTGGCGGGGCTGCTGCTGTGTTCGGTGTTTGTGCCGTTCCAGCCCTTCCACGTTGAACACAACGCCGGCTTTTACCTGCCGGTGCTGTGGATGGGCCTGGTGGTGTCGCTACTGGCAACGCTGTTGCTGTACCGCCTGATCGCCCGGGGCAATTTGGTGAATGTCACCAGTTTGTTCTACCTGGTGCCGGCGGTGACGGCGGTGATGGACTATCTGATCTTTGGCAATAGGCTGGCTGTGCTGAGCTTGTTGGGGATGGGGCTGATTGTTGTTGGGTTGGTGTTTGTGTTCCGCAAAAACTGACCCCCCCGTAGGCGCCGGTCAGCCGGCGCCTACGGTTTTCGAGGCCGCAATACCAGCCACAGCGCCCCGGCGATCAACACCCCACCATATATATGCGCCATTGATAACGGCTCATCCAGCAACAGCGCCCCCCACAACACCCCAAACGGCGGGATCAAAAAGGTGGTGGTCATCGATCTCACCGGTCCAATCGCAGTGAGCAAGCGGAAGTACAACACGTAGGCAAACGCCGTACACACCAGGCCCAAGCCCAGCAACGACAGCCACACCTGCCACCCACCCCAACTCGCAGGCGGATGGCTGATCGCGCTGTAGGCAAAGATCGGCAGCAGAAACAGTGTCGCGCCCAGCATGCTGCCCAGGGCCGCGAGACGACTGTCGAGCCCGCCGCGCTGGTCCAGCCAGCGCCGAGCCAGGAAACCGGCAAAGCCATAACAGGTGGTGGCCAACAGGCAGGCCAGTGCGCCCATCAATAATTCCAGGTCAAATGCCATTGGTCCCGCACGGGTCAACACACCTACGCCAAACAGACCCAGGCACACCCCGGCGATTTTCGACGGGGTGAGCCGTTCGCTGAAAAACAGCCCGCCAATCAACACGCCCATCAATGGCGTGGTGGCATTGAAGATCGCCGAGTAACCCGCTGGCAGTACCTGGGCCGCCACCGAGTACATGGTCGCCGGGATCCCCGAGTTGATCACCCCCAGCAGCAGGACCGTCTTGAACTTGCCCTGGAAATCCCATCTCACCCGCATCACCGCCAGGATCACCAACAGCCCGGCGGCGGCGATTGATACGCGGAAAAATGCGGTCGGTACCGTGCCGATTTCCGGCGCGATGATGCGCATAAACAGAAAGCTCGCGCCCCAGATGGCGGCGAGCCCCAGCAGGTAAAGGGTGTCAACAGGTCTCACGGAACACTCCTACATCAATAAGGCGGCGAGTGTTGCACGCCGCTTTCACTGATTACAGGACAAACCGCGTCACCAGCCCATTGAGGTCCACCGCCAGGCGCGACAGTTCCTGGCTGGCGGCCGAGGTCTGGGTGGCGCCGGCGGCGGTCTGCGTGGACAGGTCGCGGATATTCACCAGGCTGCGGTCCACATCGCGCGCTACCAGCGCCTGTTGCTCGGCGGCGCTGGCGATCATCAGGTTGCGCTGGCTGATTTGCGAGATGGAGGCGGTGATTTTTTCCAGTGCACTGCCGGCGCCGTTGGCCCGTTTCAAGGTCTGGCCGGCGTGCTCGGCACTGCTGTTCAGCGCCTCGACGGTGTCCTGGGTGCCTTGCTGGATACCGGTGATCATCTGCTCGATTTCTTCGGTGGAGTCCTGGGTGCGCTGCGCCAGCGAACGCACCTCGTCGGCGACTACCGCAAACCCACGCCCGGCTTCACCGGCACGCGCCGCTTCAATCGCTGCGTTGAGTGCCAGCAGGTTGGTCTGCCCGGCGATGCCACGGATCACTTCCAGCACCTTGCTGATGTCCTGGGCTTGAACCGCCAGGCCTTCGGCCTTGTTCGAGGCGTCGAGCACTTCGTCCACCAGGTTCTGGATCGAGCTGATGGTTTCGCTGATCTGGTAGTGGCCGTGCTTGCTGTCTTCATCCGAAGCCTGGGACGCCTCGGCGCTGGACACCGCGTTACTCGCGACCTCGTCCACTGCCGTGCTCATCTCGGTCACGGCGGTGGCGGCTTGTTCGATTTCATCGTTTTGCGCCTGCAGGCCGCGCGTGCTTTGTTCCATCACCGAACTCATTTCCTCGGCGGCGGAAGCCAGTTGCTGCGCCGATTCGCTGATGCCACGGATGGTGGTCTGCAGTTGCATTTGCATGGTTGCCAAGGCGGTCAGCAATTGCGCGGGTTCGTCATGGCCGCGCACCACGATCGGCTGGCTCAAGTCACCGCTGGCAATGGTGCGTGCCGCGACCAATGCCTGGTTGATCGGTGCGGTGATGCTGCGGGTCAGCAGCCAGGCCAGCAGCAAGGTGGCGATCAGTGCGACAGCGATAATCAGGCCGACAATCCACTGCGCGCTTGAATACACCTGTGCGGCCGAACCGGCTGCCGCTTCGACGCCGTTCTGGTTAAAGACGATCAGGTTTTCCAGACTCTGGCTCAGGATCGTGCCCTGGGGGGCGAGGCGGCTGACGAGCAGGTCGAGCGCGTCTTGCTGTTGATCTTTGTCCACCAACGCGACCATTTGCCCGACGATGGCCAGGTACGTTGCTACATGGGTCTTGAGCGTTTTCAGCAGTTCGCGCTCTTCGTCATTGCTGAGCAAGGTTTCATGGCGTTCGAGCAGGGCTTGCAGTTCGCTGCTGGAGCGGGTGATCAGGCCTCTGCTGGTGTCACGCACGCGAGATTCGTCGGTGCTCACCAGGCGCAGGGACTCCAGGCGGACAGTGGCCACCAAGGCTGCGCTGTCGTGGATATTCTCGATGCTCGGCATCCATGTTTGTTCAATGACCAGCGCGCTTTCGCGCAGCTTGACCATCTGGCCCAGGCCAAACATTCCCACAATCACCAGTAAGCTGGCCAAAACCCCAAAACTCAGACTGGCACGCAGACCGATCCTCATGTTCCTCAATGACATCTCAATGCTCCTTGGGTGATTAGAACCTGCTCCCGGATCGGCCTTTGGACCTTGTTAGGGTGGGAGAGGGCGCGCTATATATCAAAGTGCCATCAAGGTGGTAATCGGGGTTTCCCTTAGTTGGATCCAATACCCTACGGCGGGGATGTGACCGTCACGGCTGGCGGTTTTCCGGCCTCTACCTGCCAGGCCACAGGGTTAAAGGCGTGTGGATAAAACACAGTGCGACGTTTTGGTGCGTTTATTGACCGGTTGGTCGAATTAAATAAACTGAAAATAAATGTACGAAGCGAACAGAGCTGTACAAGTCAGTGCAAAAAATGACCCTTCTCCTGCCTTCGTACACTGGCTAAGCTCTGGGCTTCCAGATGCCCGTTCGAGGTTTCCCGCATGTCGCCATCCACGCCCGCCCTTGCTATTGCCCGTACGATCCTCGAAGGCTTCGACGATTACCGCGAACATTTCCGCCAGATCACCGATGGCGCCCGCGAGCGTTTCGAAAAGGCCCAGTGGCAACAGGGGCAAGCGGCGTCGGCGGCGCGGATCGCCCTGTATGAAGACAAGGTCGGCGAGGTGACCACGCGCTTGCGTGGGAATTTCGACGGCGGCACATTGCTCGACATAGATCTATGGCCGCTGGTGAAAAGCGCCTACATCGGCCTGATCGACCTGCGCTTTGACGATGAGCTGTCCGAGACCTGGTACAACTCGATCTTCTGCGGCCTGTTCAGCCATGACCTGATCAGCGACGGCTGCATGTTCATCCACACCACCCGGCCGAGCCTGCGCCGGGCGCGGGCGGCGCAAACCCGTATCTACGCGCCTGCGGGCCAAATTCCCGAGATGCTTGCGCAGATTTTTGCCGACTATCGCTTCAGCGAGCCCTACGCCGACCTGAGCGCCGACCTGCGTCGCCTCGAAGCCCAACTGCGGGAAAACCTGCCGGACTGGGTGTGCAAGGACCCGGACCTCAAGGTCGAGCTGTTTTCCTCGGTGCTCTACCGCAACAAAGGCGCCTACCTCGTAGGGCGCATCTACACCCGCGACGAACAATGGCCCCTGGTGATTCCGCTGCTGCACCGTGAAGGCCAGGGCATCCGGATCGATGCGCTGATCACCGACGAAGCCGAGGTGTCGATCATCTTTTCGTTTACCCGCTCCTACTTTATGGTCGACGTGCCGGTGCCGGCGGAATTCATCGGCTTTCTCAAACGCATCCTGCCGGGCAAGCACATCGCCGAGCTGTACACCTCGATTGGTTTCTATAAACACGGCAAGTCGGAGTTCTACCGCGCGCTGATCAACCACCTGGCGACCACCGATGATCAATTCATCATGGCGCCCGGCGTGCGTGGCATGGTCATGAGCGTGTTCACCCTGCCGGGCTTCAACACCGTGTTCAAGATCATCAAGGACCGTTTTTCACCGTCGAAAAACGTCAACCGCGCCACGGTGATCGAGAAGTACCGCCTGGTCAAAAGTGTCGATCGCGTCGGGCGCATGGCCGATACCCAGGAGTTCGCCGACTTCCGCTTTCCCCTGAGCAAGTTCGAGCCCGAGTGCCTGGCTGAACTGCTGGACGTCGCCGCCGGCACCGTCGAAGTGGAAGGCGACACCGTGCTGATCCGCCACTGCTGGACCGAACGGCGCATGACCCCGCTCAACCTCTACCTGGAAAACGCCAACCCCGCCCAGGTACGCGAAGCCCTGGAAGACTACGGCCTGGCGATCAAGCAACTGGCGGCGGCGAACATCTTCCCCGGCGACATGCTGCTGAAGAACTTCGGCGTCACCCGTCACGGTCGCGTGGTGTTCTACGACTACGACGAAATCTGCTTTCTCACCGAAGCCAACTTCCGCCACATCCCCGCGCCACGCACGCCCGAGGATGAAATGGCCTCGGAGCCCTGGTACTCCATCGGCCCGCTGGACGTGTTCCCGGAAGAATTCCCGCCGTTCCTGTTCGCCGATGCCGGCCAGCGCAAGCTGTTCGATCAACTGCATGGCGAGTTGTACAACGCCGACTACTGGAAAGGCCTGCAGGAAGCGATTCGCGCCGGTAAGGTTATTGATGTCTTCCCGTATCGGCGCAAAACGCTGGATGACGCATAGTCGCAGGTCAGCCCACGGGGGCGAGCGTGGCCTGGTGGGTGACCTGGTCGGCGAACGCAGGGTCCGCAACTTTCAGGTAGGCACCTGCCAAGTCGTGGTTGATGTCCTGGATTATTTTGTTCTTGCTGGCGAATTTGATTCTCTCCAGTATCGCCGTGGAAGTAGTGGACTTAGGTGGCTCGGGCAGGTCAACCCGAAGCAGGATCAGCGCTTTTTGCTGCACTTGGTGCTCACGCGCCCGACGTCGCTCATCGGCTGAGTGTCGCGTTGGCTTGGCACCTGGCGGTGTGTCGACAAGCTCACCACTGGCCCAGGCGTTGCGCAGTTGCATCATGGCTTCGCGGGCTTCAAAGACGTTCTGTGACACGTTAATGCCCTCTATCCCGGTGTGCTGGGCTTTATAAATGGCGCGATCGAATTCAGCGAGCGCTTCGTCACATCGCTTCACGTTGCCTTGGGTCATCACCAACGCTGAACCGGTGAGCGCAGGGTTGATGGCTTCGGGCTGAGTGGCCGTCGATTTATGCGCTTTTGCCAGGATGACTGCCTGTTCCAATTCGCTGCGCCGCAGGTCGTGGCTATCGCGTTTCAACAACTTCCCAACGCTGCTGCTGTGCGTTAGTTTGCCAGCCGCCCAGCTGTTGCGCAGTTGGCTGATGGCGTTTCTGATGAATCGCAGTTGTTCCGGGTTCAATGGGTCTGGGCGACCGTTGGCGAGACCTTCCATTCGTGCGTCGATCTGCTCGATTTCTTTTTCAAGCTCGGCAACGTGGCGTTGAATACGCTCGGTCTGCTTTTTGTCCAACTCGGTGGTGATGGGAGAGTGGCTGATCTTGAATCCTGCGCCTGTTGCTACGGGAGGGGAGGTGCAGTCCAATTCGTAGAACGGGGTAGAACTCCAGGTATCTGGAGCGGCAGCTTTGTCGGGGGCAAACAGCGTTGGCTGATCATCGAACTTTAGCCGCTCACTCATTACGTTCTGTTCAAGTTGCTTTCTGAGTTGACTGGACTGCATGGCTGACGAGTTCGGTACAGGTATGCCGCACGACCTGAGGCGGTCAGTCAATGTGACGACTCTCAGGCTGGTTTTCGAACTTTCATCCAGTTTGCCGGTGAGCCAGGCGTTACGGTGTTCACTCAGTGCTTTATGGGCGCTGAGGTAATCCTTTTCCAGCTCGGGAGTGGCTTGTCGTCCGGCGCTTTTCTGCAGAATGGCGGCCATGGCGTCGTTGAGCGTGGACGCTGCGTTATCGAGTCCGGTGATGTGCTTTTGCGCGCGTTCGTTGGCGGGGCCGTGGAGGGTGTGCGTTCGGCGGTGGACCTTTCCTCGTGCATAGGCATTTCTGGAAACGGCCAAGGCGTTGCGTTCCTTAGCCAAGAACTGAACGTCGTCTATGAAGTTGGCGTTTTCTGGTGTCTTGTCAACGCTCGTCCCATACGCAGCCGCGAGTTTCCGGTCGAATTTCTCAATGACGTTGTCAGCCCTCGCTATATGGAGGCTGGCGAGCTGACGGTCAATGCCTTGGATAGACTCGTCCAGTGGCAAGAGCGGTATGGGTGAAGGCAGGGTTATGGTCGGTGCAGGAGCCGCTTCGCGCGGCGCGGGTTGGGTGTTGACGGGCAGAACGGGGGCGCTGGGTTTGCTGGGCTTCGGGTGTTTGAAGGCTTTTTTGATGTTGGTGAAGGCTTTTGAAAGTTTGTTTTGCCTGTGCGTTACAGCGGGCGCTTGCTCGGTGGCAGTGGCGACAGGGGTGGGCACGTGGCTGGGGCTTGCAGGGCTTATTTGCATAGGGGAGCCGCTCTGGTTTCAGGGGGAATCATGCACTTCGATAAAAACCATGAAGTGCGGGACGGCTTCAAATCTCAGCTTTTTTCAAGCCTTCGACCATGAGGTAGACCTTTGGCAGGATCGGATCGGCAGTCACGGGGTCGGGCAGATACTTTTCCCGGTATTCCGTTTTTGCGACGTCCCATAGTTTTTCTATCGAGGTTTTCAAGGCGGTTTCCCGCTCTGCTCGATAAATGGGTATGCAGGTGTTGGCCAATTGGCCGAGTACTCGGGAACTATCTGCAAACACGCCGCTGGCCCAGGATGACCTGAGGCGATCTATTTTCTTGCAGAGCGAGGCGACTGTATTTACATCAATAGACGTTTCACCCTGCTCGTTACGCCCCAGCAATAGCGCGCCCAGTTGTTCTGCTTTGTCGAGCAGGTCATCGAGACGTTGCACATGCTTCAAGGCTTGTGCCCGTGCTCTGCCGGAAAGCGATGGATCAAACATCAGCGCGTCCTGGCCAGTGGGGTGGTCGGCACCCACAGCTCGGTCGTAGGTGGGTGGCAGCTCGCCGTCCTCGACATGCTCAGGCAGGGGGCTGGCCTGGCCCATGGCTTGCCAATAGGTCGGTGGCAAGGACTGAGGCCGTTGTGCTTCGAGCTGCCTGGCGGAGTCCGGATGCGTATCTTCGGCATACCGGTCCATCTGGTTGAAATAGTTCTGAGCAACACGAGAGCGGTGCTCCAGCTCGGGGGCGAGTTCGGTATAAGGCGCAGGCGTGGCGTCACGCGGGATGTGTCCGGGAATGTGGGCGGGGGGCACGGTCCAGGTGTTGGGAAGTGGGGACGAAGGAGGTGGGATTGGCATGAGTTCTCCAGGGTGAGCTGAGCGTTAAGTGGTTACCAGCAGCGCGCGATACCACTGCGGGTGCAGTAGGCCTCTGCGAGTCATGTGCAGCCATCCAGGTGTATCTGATTGTCCCGTATGAAAAGTGGAGCTGGCCTGTGAGGTGTAGATAGTCCAGGCACCTTCACACTGCCCGTTGCACGGGGAATGCAGCGGTTTTCCCATGATCAAACGGGTTGCCTCGTTCACAGGGGCCGAAATCTGCGACAATCGCCGCCTACGATCTTGTCACCCCAGGCTTACCTGCCTCACTAAAAGACCTTTGCGTACCTGATGACTGACCAAGCGCCCGCTATCGACCAACTGCTGAAAAACCTCGACCACGCCATGCTCGCCGACCGTCACCGCTTGCGGCGCCAGTTGCTCGAGCTGCGCAAGAAACCCGACGAGGACAAGCTGGCGCAGTGGGTCACGCGCATGCAGGCGTCCTGCGCCCAGGTCACGGCGCGGCGCGCCAGCCTGCCGCTGATTCGTTACGACGACAGCCTGCCGATCGCGGCCAAGCGCGATGAAATCAAGGACGCGCTGCTCAAGCATCAGGTGCTGATCATTGCCGGCGAAACCGGCTCGGGTAAGACCACCCAGTTGCCGAAAATCTGCCTGGAGATCGGGCGCGGCCAATACGGCCTGATCGGCCACACCCAGCCACGTCGGATCGCGGCGCGCAGTGTTGCCAGCCGCGTCGCCGAAGAGTTGGCCACGCCGCTGGGCGCGTTGGTCGGTTATCAGGTGCGTTTCGAAGACCAAAGCGACTCCAATACCCTGATCAAGCTGATGACCGACGGTATCCTGCTGGCGGAAACCCAGAACGACCGTTACCTGGAACGCTACGACACAATCATCGTCGACGAAGCCCACGAACGCAGCCTGAACATCGATTTCCTGCTGGGCTACTTGAAGACCCTGCTGCCGCGTCGTCCCGACCTCAAAGTCATCATCACCTCGGCCACCATCGACCTGGAGCGCTTTTCCAAGCACTTCGACGACGCACCGATTGTCGAGGTCTCGGGTCGCACCTTCCCGGTGGACACCTGGTATCGCCCGCTGACCCTGGAACAGGACGAGGAAGGCAACCGCGTCGAAGACGACTTGACCGTCGACCAGGCGATCCTCGCCACCCTCGATGAAATCGCCGCCTATGAGCGCAGCGAACGGCGCAGCCCCGGCGATGTGCTGGTGTTTTTGCCCGGCGAGCGCGAGATTCGCGACGCCGCCGACATGCTGCGCAAGGCCCAGCTCAAGCACACCGAGATCCTGCCGTTGTACGCGCGCTTGTCGCCGGCCGAGCAGCAGCGCATTTTCCAGTCCCACCCAGGGCGCCGCGTGGTACTGGCGACCAACGTCGCGGAAACCTCGCTGACCGTGCCGGGCATCCGTTATGTGATCGACAGCGGCACCGCACGCATCAGCCGCTACAGCTACCGCGCCAAGGTGCAGCGCCTGCCGATCGAGGCGATTTCCCAGGCGAGTGCCAACCAGCGTAAAGGTCGTTGCGGCCGGGTTGAGCCGGGGATTTGCATTCGCTTGTACAGCGAAGAGGATTTTATCGGCCGTCCGGAATTTACCGATCCTGAGATCCTGCGCACCAACCTCGCGGCGGTGATCCTGCAGATGCTGCACCTGCGCCTCGGCGAAATCACCGATTTCCCGTTTATCGAGCCGCCGGATGGCAAGGCCATCAGCGACGGTTTCAACCTGTTGCAGGAACTCTCGGCGGTCGACCGCAACAGCCAACTGACCCCGCTGGGCCGCCAGCTGGCGCGCCTGCCGGTGGACCCGCGCATGGGCCGCATGCTGCTCGAAGCCGCCAAGCTTGGCAGTTTGCAGGAAGTGTTGATCGTGGCCAGTGCCATGTCGATCCAGGACCCGCGCGAGCGCCCACCGGAGCGCCAGCAGGCTGCCGACCAGGCCCACGCCCAATGGAAGGACCCGGATTCGGATTTCGCCGGGTTGGTCAACCTGTGGCGCGGCTTTGAAGAGCAGCGCCAGGAACTGACCGCCAGTCCGCTGCGCAACTGGTGCCGCAAGAACTTCCTCAATTACCTGCGCCTGCGCGAGTGGCGCGACTCCCATCGCCAGTTGAGCCTGATCTGCCGCGACATGCAGTTGACCGTCAACAAAGAACCGGCGGACTTCCCCAAGCTGCACAAGGCAGTGCTGTCCGGCCTGCTCAGCCAGATCGGCCAGAAGACCGAAGACGGCGATTACCTCGGCGCCCGTCAGCGACGCTTCTGGATTCACCCGTCCTCGGGTATCGGCAAAAAACGCCCGCAATGGCTGATGACCGCCGAGCTGGTGGAAACCACCAAGCTGTATGCGCGCATGGTGGCGAAGATCGATGCCGACTGGATAGAACCGCTGGCCGGGCACCTGATCAAGAAAAACCACTTCGAACCCCACTGGGAGAAGAAGCGCGGCCAGGTGGTGGCGTTTGAGCAGATCACCCTGTTCGGGCTGATCGTGGTCGGGCGTCGGCCGGTGCATTACGGGCCGATTGACCCGGTGGTGTCGCGCGAGTTGTTTATTCGCGAAGGTTTGGTGCGCGGCGAGATTCAGTCCCGCGCCAAGTGCCTGACGGCCAACCAGCAACTGCTGGAGCGGCTTGACGAACTGGAAGCCAAGGCGCGCCGCCGCGACATCCTGGCCGATGAAGAGACGCTGTACGCCTTCTACGATGCACGGCTGCCGGCGGAGATCCACCAGACCGCCACCTTTGACAGCTGGTACAAGGTCAACAGCCAGAAAGACCCGCAGTTGCTGATCATGCGCGAGGAAGACGTGCTGGCCCGCGAAGCCAGTGAAGTCACTGCCGCGCATTACCCGGACACCCTGCACCTGGGCGATCTGGAGCTGGCCCTGAGTTACCACTTCGAACCCAACCACCCGCGCGACGGCGTGACCCTGCGCGTACCGGCGCCGCTGCTGCCGGCCTTGCCGCCGGAGCGCCTGGAGTGGCTGGTGCCGGGGGTAATCGAAGCCAAGTGCATCGCCCTGGTGCGCAACCTGCCCAAGGCCCTGCGCAAGAACTTCGTGCCGGTGCCGGACTTCGTCAAGGCGGCGCTGCAGCGCATTGAGTTTGGCCAGGGCTCGCTACCCCAGGCATTGGGACGCGAGTTGCTGCGCATGACCG
Source organism: Pseudomonas grimontii (assembly GCF_007858185.1). Classification (GTDB taxonomy): domain Bacteria; phylum Pseudomonadota; class Gammaproteobacteria; order Pseudomonadales; family Pseudomonadaceae; genus Aquipseudomonas; species Aquipseudomonas grimontii. The sequence continues at coordinate 241,554 of NZ_VFES01000009.1, read as the reverse complement.
GGGCGCGGGTCAGCGATGAAGCCTGGGCCGAAGCGGCGCAGCAGGTGGAAAACCATCTGAAGATGAATCTGGAAGTGGTCGACGGCCAAGGCAAGTTCCTTGGCGAAGGCCGCGACTTGGCCGAGTTGACCGCACGTTTTGTCGAAGCCAGCCAGGCCGCGCTGGCCGTGCCGCAAACCGCCAAAAGCCAGCAGCCGGTGGAGGCCAAGGTGTTCGCGGCGGTGGCTGAAAAAACCCAGCAGAAGATCGCCGGGCTGTCGATGACGGTCTACCCGGCGCTGGTGGAAGAAAACGGCACCGTGAAAGAGGGACGTTTTTCCACCGCCGCCGAGGCTGAGTTCCAGCACCGCCGTGCGTTGCAGCGCCTGCTGATGCAGCAATTGGCGGAACCGGCCAAATTCCTGCGCGGCAAATTGCCCGGCCTGACCGAACTGGGCCTGATGTACCGCGAACTGGGGCGTATCGACGCCCTTGTGGAAGACATCCTGCTGGCCAGCCTTGACACTTGCGTACTGGAAGGTGAAGCCAGTTTGCCGCGTGACGGTGCCGGTTTGGCGGCGCTGGCTGAACGCAAGCGTGGCAGCTGGACCGAACACGCCGAACGCCTGGCGCGCCTGACCCTGGAAGTGCTGAAGCTCTGGCATGGCCTGCAAAAGCGCTTCAAGGGCAAGATCGACCTGGCCCAGGCCGTGGCCCTGAACGACATCAAGCAGCAATTGAGCAACCTGGTGTATCCCGGCTTTGTGCGCGAAACCCCCGCGCAGTGGTTCAAGGAACTGCCGCGTTTTCTCAAGGCCATCGAATTGCGCCTGGAGAAACTGCCGAGTCAAGTGCAGAAGGACCGCGTGTGGAGCAGCGAGCTGGGCGGCCTGTGGGCGCAGTACCAGAACCGCTTGAACAAGCACACCCAGGAAGGCAAGCGCGACCCGCAACTGGAGCTGTATCGCTGGTGGTTGGAGGAATACCGGGTGTCGTTGTTTGCCCAGCAGCTGGGTACCAAGGTGCCGATTTCCGACAAGCGCTTGAGCAAGCAGTGGACGCTTGTAGAGGCCTGATCTTTCTCGGTCACCCAGACCAGGCAGGTCCAAATGTGGGAGGGGGCTTGCCCCCGATAGCGGTATATCAGTCACAGAATCTTTGTCTGACACGCCGCTATCGGGGGCAAACCCCCTCCCACATTGAAACTTGATGGCGCTTTGATCAGGGTGTTTGTCCGGCATATGGCGCCAAACCCCAGGGTTTGTGGCAAACTTCGCGGTTATAAATGCCGGGATCGTCGTGATGGGCTGGTGTGCAGCCACGGCGCGATGGAATAAAGCGTTGCCAGTTTGATGTCCGCTGGGCGGAATAAAACTACTTAAAATTTGGTACGACGGTACCAATATCATCTGCCTGACAGATTTAGAGGAACGATCGTGCATAACGTCGTCATCAGCGGCACTGGCCTTTACACCCCTGCCAACAGCATCTCCAACGAAGAGCTGGTGCAGTCTTTCAATGCTTACGTGCACCAGTTCAACTCGGACAACGCCGCCGCCATCGAGCGCGGTGAAGTCCAGGCGCTGACGGAGTCGAGCGCTGCGTTCATCGAAAAAGCCTCGGGCATCAAGAGCCGCTTCGTGATGGACAAGGACGGCATCCTGGACCCGCAGCGCATGGCGCCGCGCCTGCCTGAGCGCAGCAATGACGAGTGGTCGGTGCTTTGCCAGATGGCCATCGGCGCCGCCGAACAGGCCCTGCAGCGCGCCGGCAAGACTGCCGCCGACATCGACGGTGTGATCGTCGCCTGTTCCAACCTGCAACGTGCCTACCCGGCCATCGCCATCGAAGTCCAGGAAGCCCTGGGCATCGCAGGCTTCGGTTTCGACATGAACGTGGCGTGTTCCTCGGCAACTTTCGGCATCCAGAACGCCGCCAACAGCATCCAGCTGGGCCAGGCCCGGGCCATCCTGATGGTCAACCCGGAAGTCTGCACCGGCCACTTGAACTTCCGCGACCGCGACAGCCACTTTATCTTCGGCGACGCCGCCACTGCCGTCGTCCTCGAGCGCGCCGACCTGGCGACCTCCGAGCATCAGTTCGACGTGGTGAGCACCAAGCTGCTGACCAAGTTCTCCAATAACATCCGCAACAATTTCGGCTTCCTCAACCGCGCGGCGGAAGAGGGCATCGGTGCGCCCGACAAGCTGTTCGTGCAGGAAGGCCGCAAAGTCTTCCGTGACGTGTGCCCGATGGTCGCCGAGCTGATCGGCGTGCACCTGGCAGAAAACCAGTTGAACGTGGCCGATGTGAAGCGCTTCTGGCTGCACCAGGCCAACCTGAGCATGAACCACCTGATTGTGAAGAAACTGCTGGGCCGCGAAGCCACGGTAGAAGAAGCACCGGTGATCCTTGATACTTACGCCAATACCAGCTCGGCGGGTTCGGTGATTGCGTTCCATACCTACCAGGACGATCTGCCCAAGGGCGCCGTCGCGGTACTCAGTTCGTTTGGCGCAGGCTATTCGATCGGTAGCGTGATCCTGCGCAAGCGTTAAGACAATCGAGGTCTTGAATGGCAGCAGCGGACGACGCGCACCTGCTTGAACGGCTGCTCAAGGGCGAGCAACGGGCCTACAAGGAATTGGTCAGCACGTACCAAAGCGCAATGCGGGCGGTGGCCTATGCCATCGCCGGTCAGCGTCATGCCGACGAAGTGGTGCAGGACGCCTGGCTGTCGGTGGTGCGTAACCTGGCCAAATTCGAAGGGCGTTCGAGCCTCAAAACCTGGCTGCTGACCATTACCGCCAACGCTGCCAAGGGGCGCTATAAGCAGAATCGCCGGGAAGTGTTGCTCGACGATTTACCTTCGCCCCACGGCACCATCGGTGATGACCGATTCTCCCCCGATGATGGCCACTGGGCCGTCGCCCCGTATGCCTGGCACCAGGACACCCCGGAAGCCTTGCTGACCGAGGATGAACTGCGTAAGTGCCTGGAGCACACGTTGCTGAGTTTGTCCGAACTGCAAAGCAGCGTGCTGGTGCTGCGTGAACGCCAGGGCCTGGAGCTGGAGGAGATCTGTAATCTTCTGACGCTCTCTCTCTCCAATGTCCGAGTGCTGTTGCATCGAGCACGGCTTAAAGTCTTCGCCACGGTGGAGCATTTTGAGGAAACGGGCGAATGTTGACCTGTAAAGAACAAGTGGCACGTTCCAGTGACTATCTCGATGGGCAATTGACCTTTCGCGAGCGTCTGCTGGTGCGTCATCACTTGATGTTCTGCCCTAACTGCCGACGGTTTATCCGCCAGATGCGCCTGATGCAGGCGACGTTGCGGATTCTGCCGCAGGAGCCGGTAAAGGATCTGGATGCCTTGGCGCAGCAACTGGCTGCCGAGCGGCTCAAGGGGCAATAGGGCAGCTTCAAGCTGCAAGGGAAAAGCGGCAAGTAACGCGCTTCTCCTTGAAGCTCGTCGCTTGCCGCTCAAAGCTGCTTCTTTAGAACTTGGCTTCTGCATCCAGCTGGAAGGTGTTGGCTTTGGCGCTACCGTCCACGAGTGTGCGGCTGTAGGTGTCGGTCTTGGTCAGGAAGTAGGTTGCGCCGACGGCGAAGTTCTTGTCGATGTCATAGCCGACTTTGAACTTGTGACCACGGGAGCCGGTGAAGCCGCCGCCGAAGTCCGAATCCGTGAAGGCACCCACCACGGCGTTTTTCTGCACGTCGCGGTAGTTGTAGTCCAGGTTGAAACCGAACACCTTGGACTTGGCGCCCAGCAACCAGGCAGTGTCCGCATCATCGATGGCGTCGTTGTTTTTCACGTACTGACCGTAGAACGACAGGGGTACCGCCAGGCCGCCAATATCGACTTGACCGAAGCCTTCATACAGGCGGAACTCGCCGTTGGGGGTGTTACCGTTGGTTGCCAGCACGTTCGGGGTACTGGTACCGGAGGCACGGCTGTCTTCATCGTTCTGGTAGGCGTAGACGCTGCCGCCCAGGGTCATTTTCAGGTTGTCGGTCACCGAGAAACGGGTCCCCAACTGGCCGGTGGTCAGGCGCAGGTCATGGCGGTACTGCACGCCGTCACCGTCCACGTTGTCCTTGAGGTTGTAGTTACCCAGGCTGCCGAACAGCTCGGCGCTGCCGCCCAGTGGGTACTTGTAGGTGAGGGCCAGGCCTTCCGGGTTGATGTCGCTATCCCAGATCACATCGCCCATGTTGACCCAGGGTTGCAGCATTTTGCCGCCAATGATGTGCAGGTTTTTGATCTGGTCGGGGTGGTAGTCGATGTAGCCGAGGTCCAGCCAGATCGATTTTTTATCGAAGTAGCCGTCCAGGTCCTGGTTGGTGGAGCGCGCATCGCTGCCGCCGCCGGTAGCGATACGAATACCGGTGTCCACCTGTGGGTTGATTTCGGTGTAGGCGCCGAGGCGCGCGCGGATCCGTTCGCGATCCTTGTCACGACCGGTGACGCCTGCACGGGTGACGCCATTTTCGCCTTCGACCTTGATGGTCTCATGACGCATGCGCACATCACCCTTGAACTGAGTCTTGGCGGCCCAGGCCAGCTTCTGGTCGAAGCTGCTCAGCTCGTTGGTTTTTTTCGCGGTGGCCGCGATCTGTTCGTTGGTCTCTTGTTGAGCTTGCCGTGCGATCTGCTGTTCTTTCTGGTCTTTGGCCAACTCGTTTTGCAGTTCGGTGTACTGCGAAGCGGTGATCTGGCCGTTGGCCTTGAGCATGTCGAGCAATTTAGCGTCGACTGCGGCGCTGGCCGGAACGCTCAGGGCCATTAGCAGGCCGCCGCACAGGACCGCCGCAGTTTTAGTGGAAGCAAGACGCATATCAATCTCCGAAAGTGAGGAGGGATGGCAAGCCATCCAGGACACAACCGACCGATGACGGACGGAAAAATAACCACCTGCTAGAACCAGGCGCTCTAAAAACAGGCGTCAGTATCACGATCGTTTATGACGCCGCAGTGGCTAAGTGATGTCATCTAGATGACAAATTATTTAAGAATGGAACTATTGATTTAGAGCCTTGTCGGGCGATTTGGGGGTGTGCGCGGACGTGCGATAAGCGATACTCGCGAGGCTTTCATGCCATGACGTAGTGAGGATGCCAATGCCGCTGCAACGCCTGGACAGCCTGTCCGAAATCGCCCCGCAGGCCTGGGACGCACTGGTGCCGGACGCCCAGCCCTTTGTGCGGCACGCCTTCCTCAGCGCGCTGGAAGACAGTGCCAGCCTGGGCCCTCAATCGGGCTGGCAACCGGAGCATTTGTTGCACTGGGATGGCGATCGACTGGTGGCGGCATTGCCCAGTTATCGCAAATGGCATTCCTACGGCGAGTACGTGTTCGACCACGGTTGGGCCGATGCCTGCGAGCGGGCGGGCATTGATTACTACCCCAAGCTACTGACAGCCGTACCGTTCAGCCCGGTCAGTGGCCCCCGCCTGTTGGCTGCCAGCGCCGACGATGGTTTCGAGCTGCTGAAGAGCCTGCCGGGCTACCTGGAGATCGAAGGGCTCTCCAGTGCCCATATCAACTTCACCGACGGTTTGGCCGATGAGGCGTTAGCCCTGCAGCCGGGTTGGTTACAGCGCCTGGGTTGTCAGTTCCATTGGCAGAACCGCGGCTACCGCGACTTCCAGGATTTCCTCGAGGCCCTCAGTTCGCGCAAGCGCAAACAAATGCGCAAGGAGCGTGAACAAGTGGCAGGGCAGGGCATCGACTTCGAGTGGTTGCAAGGCCACGAGCTGAGTGAGGCGCAGTGGGATTTTGTCTACGCCTGCTACGCCAATACCTACGCGGTACGTCGCCAGGCACCGTACCTGACCCGCGCATTTTTCAGCCTGCTGGCCGAGCGCATGCCCGAGGCGATCCGTGTGGTGCTGGCCAAACAAGGTTCACGCCCGGTGGCCATGGCCTTCAGCCTGATCGGTGGTGACAGCTTCTACGGCCGCTACTGGGGTTGCCTGGCAGAGTTTGACCGGCTGCATTTCGAAACCTGCTTCTACCAGGGCATGGATTACGCCATCGCCCACGGCCTGCAACGCTTCGACGCCGGTGCCCAGGGTGAGCACAAATTGATTCGCGGGTTCGAACCGGTGATCACCCGGTCGTGGCACTACCTGCGCCATCCCGGATTGAAGAATGCCGTGGAGGATTTCCTCGAGCGCGAACGGGTGGGGATTTTGACGTATGCCGAAGAGGCGAGGACGGCCCTGCCTTATCGGCAAGCCTAAACCGCCCCCACACCGCGCAAATTCGTAGCAGCTGCCAAGCGCAAGCGAGGCTGCGTCGGCCGCGACTCGAGCCTGAATCGGCAGTGCGCCTGACGCAGCCTCGCTTGCGCTCGGCAGCTGCTACGGGGGTTGCGTTTCAGGCCGGCTCCTCTTTGCCCAACCATCGATAGATAACACCGCCCACCACCGCACCCAGGATCGGCGCGAGCCAGAACATCCACAATTGCTGGATCGCCCACCCGCCCACGATCAATGCCGGGCCGGTACTGCGGGCCGGGTTGACCGAGGTGTTGGTCACGGGGATGGAGATCAGGTGGATCAAGGTGAGGGCCAGGCCAATGGCGATGGGCGCGAGGCCCTTCGGGGCACGGTGGTCGGTGGCGCCGAGGATGATCAGCACGAACATGGCTGTCATCACCAACTCACAGACAAACCCCGCTGCTATTGAATAGCCGCCTGGCGAATGCTCGCCATAACCGTTGGAGGCCAGCCCCCCGGCCAGTTCAAAGCCCGGCTTGCCGCTGGCGATGAAGTACAACAATGCAGCGGCGACTACCCCGCCGATGACTTGGGCAACGATGTACGCCGGTAACTCCCTGGCCGGAAACCTTCCGCCCACTACCAGCCCCACCGATACCGCCGGGTTGAGATGGCAGCCGCTGATGTGTCCGATGGCCACCGCCATGGTCAGCACCGTGAGCCCGAACGCCAGGGCCACGCCCAACAACCCGATCCCGACAGCGGGAAACGCGGCGGCCAACACCGCACTTCCACAACCGCCCAACACCAGCCAAAACGTACCTAACCCCTCTGTGACTGAACGCTTGAACAAAGACATGCAGCACGTCCTTGATAGATCGCTCTACCCAATCAGTAAACCAGTGATGCTCCCTGCAGATTTACTTCAGCGCCCGTCTGGGCACTGCACTGAGTACAGCACGGTTTTTACACAAGTCCAGGCCACCAATGTGGGAGGGGGCTTGCCCCCGATGGCGGAGTGTCAGTCGCAAAATTTGGTGGCTGACCCACCGATATCGGGAGCAAGCCCCCTCCCACATTTGCTTCAGTCGATGCCGACAAACCCCCCGGTCTGGTGCTGCCACAACCGCGCATACAACCCGCCATGGGCCAGCAACTCGGCATGGCTGCCCGTCTCGGCGATCTGGCCTTTCTCCAGCACCACCAGGCGGTCCATCCGTGCGATGGTCGACAACCGGTGCGCAATCGCAATCACCGTCTTGCCTTGCATCAGGGTTTCCAGGCTTTCCTGGATCGCCGCCTCGACTTCCGAGTCCAGCGCCGACGTGGCTTCGTCCATGATCAGGATCGGCGCATCCTTGAGCAGTACGCGCGCGATGGCGATACGTTGGCGTTGCCCGCCGGAGAGTTTCACCCCGCGTTCGCCCACATGTGCATCCAGCCCGGTACGCCCTTCGGCGTCCGACAGCAGCGGGATGAACTCATCGGCACGGGCCTTATGCACTGCGGCCCAGAGTTCTTCGTCGGTGGCCTCCGGCTTGCCGTACAGCAGATTTTCGCGGATCGATCGGTGCAGCAGCGAGGTGTCCTGGGTGATCATGCCGATCTGTTCGCGCAGGGTCTCCTGGGCCACCTCGGCGATGTTCTGGCCGTCGATCAGGATGCGTCCGCCTTGCAGGTCGTAGAGGCGTAGCAGCAGGTTGACCAGGGTCGACTTGCCCGCACCCGACGGGCCGATCAGGCCGATTTTTTCCCCGGCCTGGATGTTCAGGTTCAGGTCGCCAATGATCCCGCTCTTCTTGCCGTAGTGGAAATCCACCTGCTCAAAACGTACTTCGCCATGGGGCACTGTCAGCCGGGGGGCGTTGTCGCGGTCGACCACGGCCAGGGGTTGGGCGATGGTCTTGAGACCGTCCTGCACGATGCCGATGTTTTCGAAAATGCCGTTGACCACCCACATGATCCAACCGGACATATTGACGATGCGAATCACCAGGCCAGTGGCCAGGGCGATGGCGCCTACGGAGATCAGCGACTGCGTCCACAGCCACAGGGCCAGGCCGGTGGTGGTGACGATCAGCAGGCCGTTCAGGACGGTGATCACCGCATCCATGCTGGTGAGCACGCGTGCCGCCAGCTGGGTTTTTTCGGTTTGCTCAATGATCGCTTCCTTGGCGTATTCCTGCTCATTCTGCGTATGGGCGAACAGCTTCAAGGTGGTGATGTTGGTGTAGCCGTCGACGATGCGCCCCATGAGTTTGGAACGTGCCTCGGAAGAGATCACCGAACGTTCTTTGACCCGCGGCACGAAGTAACGCAAGGCCAGGCAGTAACAAATGATCCAGGTGATCAACGGAATCATCAGCCGCCAGTCGGCCTCGGCAAACAGCACCAGGGAGGTGATGGCGTAGATCGACACGTGCCAGATGGCCTCGGCTGTTGCCACCGCAGAGTCACGCAGGGAATTGCCAGTTTGCATAATGCGTTGGGCAATGCGCCCGGCGAAATCATTCTGGAAGAAATTCAGGCTCTGCTTGAGCACATAGCTGTGATTCTGCCAGCGGATCAGGCTGGTCATGCCGGGGTTGATGGTCTGGTGCACCAGCAAGTCATGCAGGCCATTGAAAATCGGGCGCAGCAGCAGGGCGACCACGGCCATCCAGATCAGCTCGGTGCTGTGGATCTGGAAGAAGTCAGCGGGCGGTGTGCCCTGGGCCAGGTCGATGATACGGCTCAGGTAGCTGAACAGCGCGACTTCGATCAGCGCCCCGACCAGGCCCACCACCAGCAGTGCGGCAAAACAGGGCCACACCTGGCGCAGATAGTAGAGATAGAAGGGCAGGACTTTGTCGGGAGGGGCGGCGCTGGGGGCGTCGCGGAAAATATCGATCAGTTGTTCAAAACGACGATAGAGCATTAGGGTTGACGCCCGCCTGGCGGGCTCTCCTTTCAAATGCGCGCGCAGCCTTGTGGGCCGCGCGCGGAATTTCCTGCAGACCTCAGTCGATGCGCTTGGCCGACTTGATCAGGACAGGATCGATTGGCACGTTTTGCATGCCTTGTTTGGTGGTGGTCTGCGAGTTGACGATGATGTCGACCACATCCATGCCTTTGACCACTTTGGCGAACACGGCATAACCGGCATCGCGACCCGGGTCGAGGAAGGCGTTGTCAGCCACGTTGATGAAGAACTGGCTGGTGGCCGAATCCGGGTTCGAGGTGCGGGCCATCGACAGCGTGCCACGCACGTTATGCAGGCCGTTGCTGGCTTCGTTCTTGATCGGCGCTTCGGTCGGCTTTTGCGACATCTGCTGGGTGAACCCGCCACCCTGGACCATGAAGCCCGGGATCACGCGGTGGAAGATCGTGTTGGTGTAGAAGCCTTTGTCGACATAGGCGAGGAAATTCTTGGTACTGATCGGCGCCTTGACCGGGTCCAGTTCGATTTCAATGTCGCCGTTGGTGGTGGAGATCAATACGTGTGGCGCCTTGGAAGGCTCGGCGGCCATCAGGTTGGCAGCGAACAGAACGGAACCGGCAAAAAAGGCGATTTTTTTCAGCATGGGTCAGTGATCCTGGGTAGTGGTTTCGACTGTCTTTAGAAAATCGAGCAGGGTGGTATTAAAGACTTCGGGTTGGTCCAAGGGCGTGGCATGGCGGGAATCCTCGATCACCACCAGCCGCGCATCGGGCAGCAGTTTTACATAGATTTCTTTCTGGGCCACGGGGGTGTAGTCGTGGTCGGCGCTGATGACCAGGGTTGGACAGGTAATCCTCGAAAGTCGTTCCTGTACGCCCCAGCCCACAATCGCATCGAAGCTGGCGAGATAAGCACGTTTGTCGTTTTTTGCCCAGCGTTCGACCATCTTGCGGCGCAGGTCGGCCTGCGCAGGTTTTGGAAACAGCCGGTCGCCGAGGGCCTTGCCGATGGTGGTCAGGCTGAGCACACGGGCGAGCGTCCAGCGCTTGACCCACCACCAGTATTCCTGGGCACTGCGTACCTTGACCTGCGGCGCGCTGTTGACGATGCACAGGCTCTTGACCCGGCCGGGTTCGTCCACCGCCAGCTGGAACGCGATCATGCCGCCCATGGACAAACCCACCACATGGGCGGGCGGCAGGTCCAGGTGTTCGATCAGCGCAATCAGGTCGTAGGTGAACCCTTCGATGCTGTAGCGCTCCCGAGGTTTGTCGGAACGTCCATGGCCGCGCACATCCACCACGATCAGGCGGTAGTGACGGGCCAGCACCGGCACCTGCAGCTCCCAATCCTGGCTGCTGGAGCCCAGGCCGTGGATCAGGATCAGCGGAGTGCCGTGACCGTATTCCTCATAGTGCAGGCTGCAGCCTTCATGGTCGAACCAGGCCATGCATGAACTCCGTTTCAGGCTTGCTGGGGGGCGGCGAAAGGCGCGTCCAGAGGGGCCGTGTCAAAGGTGCGCAGCAGCTCCACGAGGATCTGCGTTGCCGGCCCCAAGGGTTTGTCCTTGTTTGAATACAGGTAGAACGTGGGGTGGCGGCTGCCGCCCTGTTCCAAGGGTAGCTGCTTGAGCACACCTTCGGCGAGTTCGCGCGCGATCATGTGCCGTGGCAGCCAGGCAAAGCCCAGGCCGCTGCCCACAAAAGCGGCGGCGGTGGCCAGGCTGCCGACGGTCCAGCGTTGTTCGGCGCCGAGCCAGCCCACATCCCGGGGTTGCTGGCGGCCGGAGTCGCGGATCACCACCTGCATCTGGCTTTCCAGGTCCTGGAAGCTCAACTCGCGGTTCATGCGGTGCAAGGCGTGCTCGGGGTGGGCCACGGCGACGAATTCCACATCGCTCATTTCGGTGCCCAGGTAGCCGGGGATGCTGAAGCCGCAAATGGCCAGGTCGGCCACGCCTTCCATCAACAGCTCTTCGACGCCGGACAGTACCTCTTCACGCAAACGCACCCGGCAACCACGGCTCTGCGGCATAAACGCGGTGAGCGCGCGTACCAGGCGCGCGTTGGGGTACGCCGCATCGACGACCAGCCGCACTTCGGCTTCCCAGCCCTGTTCCATATGGTGGGCGAGGTCTTCCAGCTGGCTGGCGTTTTTTACCAGTTGCCGGGAACGGCGCAGCAGCACTTCACCGGCGTCGGTGAGCACCGCCTTGCGCCCGTCGATGCGCAGCAGCGGCACGCCGAGTTGGTCTTGCATACGGGCCACGGTGTAGCTCACCGAGGACTGCGAACGGTGCAGCGCTTCCGCTGCCTGGGCGAAGCCGCCGTGGTCGACGACGGCTTGCAGCGTGCGCCATTGATCGAGGGTAACGCGGGGCGCTTTCAAGATGTGTTCCTCTTGTCCTAAGCTGACGGTCCCTATTGGAGACTGCCGAATGAGAAAATTCTGTTGTGTGTTGCTGGCGCTGCTGCCGATGAGCGCGTTTGCCTACCCCATCGATGTGACGAAAAAGATCGACGGCGTGAGCATCGATTACACCGCCTCCGACGTGGACGGCGATATCAGCTCGATCCAGCTGAATAACTACGGCACCCAGGACGCCGTGTGTTCGGTAACGTTCACCAACGGCCCGGAATCGCCGCGTCGTCGCACGGTTACGGTGCCGGCGGGGAAAAGCACCAACACCACGGTCAAGTTCAACCGCGCCATTATCAAGATGCGTATCGCGTTGGCCTGCGCCCCGAAATAACGCAGCAGCGGAGCATGCCCATAGCAATACTCCGCTTATAAACAAATTTATAGATGGGTTATAGCAGTTTTTTGCGCTTTTTTATCGAATTGGCTCTGTCTAATCTCCACTCCATCGACTTACAGCAATTACAGATGGAGCCTACGAAGCCATGTCCAATGTTCTGATCATCGAAAGCAGCGCCCGCCAGCAGGATTCGATCTCCCGCCAACTGACCCGGCAGTTCATCAGCCAGTGGCAGGCCGCTCACCCGACGGACCGGATTACTGTGCGTGACGTGGCGCTCAACCCGGTTCCGCACCTGGACGCCAACCTGCTCGGCGGCTGGATGAAACCGGCGGATCAACGCAACGGCAACGAACAGGCTTCCCTCGACCGCTCCAACGAATTGACCGACGAACTGCTGGCCGCCGACGTGCTGGTGATGGCTGCACCGATGTACAACTTCGCCATCCCCAGCACCCTCAAAGCCTGGCTGGATCACGTGTTGCGGGCGGGTGTGACCTTCAAATACACCCCCACCGGGCCGCAAGGTTTGTTGACCGGCAAGCGTGCCATTGTGCTGACCGCGCGGGGCGGTATCCATACCGGCGCCAGCTCCGATCACCAGGAACCCTACCTGCGCCAGGTCATGGCTTTTATCGGCATCCACGACGTCACTTTCATTCACGCCGAAGGGGTGAACCTGAGTGGCGACTTCCAGGAAAAGGGTATCAACCACGCCAAGGCCCAGCTGGTACAGCTCGTGGCATGAGCCGCTTGATCCTTTAATCGCCACATAATCGCGTGGTGTTTATATCGCTCCACGCAAACCCTTCAAGTCCGCGTACGAACCTCCCTTTGCACTTGTTGCTCCTGAGTGCTCCTGCCCGACTGCCGCTTTAGCGAGGTCGGGTTTTTTTTGCCCCGAGTTTCTTCAATCGCCGAAAACCTTTAATGTCCCGCCCATTCGAGACGAGGCGCGCATGGGCTATCTACTGGTTGTCACCCTGATTCAGGCATTTTCCTTCAGCTTGATCGGCGAATACCTCGCCGGTCACGTCGACAGTTACTTCGCGGTGCTGGTGCGTGTCGTGCTGGCCGGGCTGGTATTTATCCCGCTGACCCGCTGGCGCTCGGTAGAACCTGCCTTTATGCGCGGCCTGCTGGTGATCGGCGCGCTGCAGTTTGGCGTGACCTATGTGTGCCTGTACCTGAGCTTTCGCGTGCTCACGGTGCCGGAGGTGTTGCTGTTCACCATCCTCACGCCGTTGCACGTGACCCTGATCGAAGATGCGCTCAACCGGCGTTTCAACCCGTGGGCACTGGTTGCCGCCCTGGTGGCAGTGGCGGGGGCGGCGGTGATTCGCTTCGACCAGATCACCCCGCACTTCCTGATGGGCTTCTTGCTGCTGCAATTGGCTAACTTCACCTACGCCGCCGGACAAGTGATGTACAAGCACTTGGTGGCACGCTACCCGAGTAACTTGCCGCACTACCGGCGCTTCGGCTACTTCTACCTCGGCGCGTTGCTGGTGGTGCTGCCGGCGTTCCTGATGTTCGGCAAGGCCAACTTCCTGCCCGAGGCGCCGCTGCAGTGGGGCGTGCTGGTGTTCCTCGGGCTGGTCAGCACCGCGCTGGGGATGTACTGGTGGAACAAGGGCGCCTGCCTGGTGCATGGCGGCACGCTGGCGGTGATGAACAACCTGCATGTGCCGGTAGGGTTGCTGCTGAACCTGCTGATCTGGAACCAGCACGAGCCGCTGGGCCGCCTGGCCTTGGGTGGGTTGGTGATTCTGGGGGCGGTGTGGATCAGTCGATTGGGCGTAAAGCCTGTGTCTGGCGTACAGTCTGCGAGGTGATGGGTCGAGGGCATGCGTGAGCGGCAATGAAAGTCTGCTATCGAAAAGAACGGTGTGGGGGCGGCAGAGTGGACAAGATTGATGAACTGATCATTGCAGCCTTGAAGGATGACTCCCGAGTCAGCCTGGCGCAATTGGCGCGGCAAGTTCACAAGTCTCGAACCGCAGTGGAGTCGCGCGTTCAGAAGCTGATTGAAAAAGGTATCATCCTGGGCTTCACCATCAACGTCGCCGAGGGTGATGAGACCCTGCAAGCGGCGTTCTTGATGCTGACGCTCAATGGCAGCAATTGCCATCTGGTGTTTCCGAAGATCCAGCAGTTCAGCCAGGTGGTGCATGCCTACTCACTGTTTGGCGACGTGGACATGATGCTCGACGTTCGGTACAGGAGCTTTGAAGAACTGATGGTCTTCAAGGACAGCCTGCTGAAGATCGAGCATGTGAAGGAAGTCGTGGTCAACCCCGTGCTGAAGGCCTGGCGCTAGGCGCCGGCCACCTCTGCATGGCCTGGCTTCAGTTGCATGGGTATCTATACAACTTTCAGATACTGATAAATCTCCCTGTAGCGAGCGGGCTTGTCGAATCGTCGCACCGCCCGCGTTGGGCTGCGCAGCAGCCCCAATATGAGCGCTGCAGTGTGCCAGGCAGGTCCGGGGCGGTGTTTTGGGGCTGCTTCGCAGCCCAACGCGGGGCAAGCCCGCTCGCCACAATAGCCCTATCTGCTGGATTTATGCTTCAGGCGTGATCGCGGACGGTTTCAAGAAAATGATGGCTCAGGTTCGGCATTTTCTGACGCAGGGTGTCCACGAGTTCTTCGATGACCGCCTGGTTGAATTGGAGCGACGTGTCGTCATGCCCCAGGATCACCACCAACAGCCTCGACGAGTCTTTCGTCAGCCGGAAGTCATGGGCATCGGCGTCAACCTTGCCGATGCTCGCCAACGGCACATCACCGCAGGTATAGACGATATCGCCAACGGGAATCGTGATGGCCTTCTTGGCAAACAGTGGGCGTAGCACCCTCGGCTTGTCCGAGCGCATCACGTAGATGTCATCCTTCTGATGATACGTGTGCACGCCGATGCTGACCCCATGTCGGATCGCGACCGCGTTATAGGCGTCGACGATGTTGTTGATGGGGTACACGCCTTTGGCGATGAAGCGGCGCAGCAGCTTTTCGTTGGCACTGACGGTATTTTCGTAGCCGAGTTTTTTGAGCTGCCTGGCAAACCCTTCGTACACGATGTTTGAGTCCAACTCGTTAAGACGCGAGGCCACGTGGTTCAGGTTACTTTGCAGTACCCCGACGAAGCTCTGGTCATCCGAGACGGTGATGTCTTCGATAACGGCGGCACACGCATTGTTGATGCCCAGCTCACAGGCTGACTTTCTGATGATCAAGCGACTTTTCATAACCTTAGCCCCACAGTTTTTTTCGAAGGTTCGCGGTACTGACGTCCAGTTGCTGCGCCGAAGGGTGCTGCAGCCAGAACAATCCCGGGCAGGTCGCGAAGTCGACGGTGATCGGCGTGGTATCGCTGGCGCTGATGAAGTAACGATGGCCGCAATAGGCCTCGTCCTCTTGCGCGCTTTGGACTACCTGCGGCAAGGGAGGGGTGAAAGTGCGGCGTTCGTCGGAGCAGAAGAACCCGATGCGGCCATGGCTGATCTGGCTGACAGCATCGGCTTGGGGTTTTGGTTGGTCCAGGTAGCTATCAATCGCCAGTGACAGCAAGTCTGGGTGATACACCTGTTGAAACAGCAGGGGGGCAATACCGCCGTGCAGTCGGCCACCGGCCTCGATCATCACGGGGCCGGCAGCGGACCAGATGATTTCCATGTGAATCGGCCCGACCTGCACGCCCAGGGCCGCCGCTGCCTGGCGGGCGTAGTCGGTCAGTGGTTGCAACTGCGCTGCCTGGGGGTCAAGGGTGTCCAGGCTTTCGTAGACAAACTTGCTGCCGTTTTTATGGATCTTGGTGTACTTGCACACCGTAGCAATGATGTATTCGCCGCCGAAAGCGACCATATCCACCACATACTCCGGACCAGAAATGAATGGCTGCACGATAAACCCGAGGTTGATTTCCCCCAGGTCGTTTTTCTGCTTCCAGGCCGCGTTGTTCAATGCGGTCTCAACTTCGCCTCTGCCTTGGGCAAATACCACGCCTTCGGTGGCGGCCGAATTCAGCGGTTTGACGACGTAGGTGGCGGTTTCCTCCAGCGAGTCGACCACCTTGCGAATATGGCTCTGTGAACTCAGCAGTTGTGACTCAATGTTCGCCAGCCCATGGTGTTTGAGCGCTTGCTGCATGGAGAATTTGTTGCGGCGCAAATCACTGGTGACGTGGCTGTTACCCTTGATGCACAGCACTTTCGTGAGGTAATCGGTGAGGTAGATCGCGGTTTCGCAGCCCGCGATCACGGCGTGCAGTGACAGGCTTTCGAGGTCGACCAGCAGGCTCTCTTCCCAGCGGTAGACTTCTTCGAAGTCTTCTCTTATCAGGTCATCGGTGAAGTGTTTGGGCAAGGTGTCTGTCGAGATCACGGCGTAGCACTTCACACCCTGGGCCTTGAGCAGGCGGGCATAGAGCTTGCCCGTGGAGAACGGGTCAACGATCAGTACGGTTTTCACGTCGTGTATTCCTTATTCCGTGGTGGCGGTGGGCGCGGCGGCCGGGGTCAGGTTCCACGCCAGTACGGCAGTGGCCAACAGGCCGGCGGAGACGATCATCAACAGGCGTGCGCCTTCGAGCCCGAGAAACCCCGACGTGGTGAAGAACGTCAGGATCATTGGTGCCGAACCACTGACCAGCAGGTAGTAGAGCGAACTTTTGGCGGCGATCACGTCGGCTACCCGAGCGTTGGGCGCCGACTCGATCAGGGTTTTACGCAACTGGATCCGCAGGCTGTTGATGCAAAAACCCAGCAGGAAGGCTGCGGCCATCATCACGTAGAGGTTCTGGAAGTAGACGATTGCCACGTCCGCCAGGATCACCAGCGAGATGGCCCCGTAGCTGTTGAGCTTGATGCGCGGCAACACGGCGGCGCTGAAAGCCCCCAGGCCCGCCAGGCCACTGGCTACGCCAAACAGGGTGGCATTCCACTCATTGAGTTTTTGGAAAACGATGGGCACCAGGCTGTTGAACGCACCGATATGGAAACCGATCATGCTCAACACGATGATCAGGATGTAGAGGTTTCGCGGCAGCTCCAGCGGCCGCACAGTGGAGGTGCCGGTGGCCTGTTCGGCGGCGTGTTCGTTGGGGGTGTCGGCCACCAGGAGGATGGCCGCGAGCGAGAGAATCGCCGCCAGGCTGATGATCTGCAGCGTGTGGTTGACCGAGAACACGTCCACGATCAACCCGCCCAGGAGTGCACCGCCGAAGGCACCGATCTGTATGGAGGTTTGCATCAACCGTGCGCAGGTATCGCTGTCGGTAAGGCCGGCCAGCACCAGCTTGGTATTTTTCGATTCCAAGGTGCTGATGGTGAAGTAGTCGGTGACGCCCACCACGAAGGCGATGGCCAGGAAGCCGATCGGCAGCAAGGCGGCCTGGGTAAACGACAGCCCCAGTACCGCTGCGAAGGCGGCCAGGCGAATGTACAGCAGCCGTTTCAGGCTGAGTTCAATCGTAAAGAACTTGCCGATGTATTGTTCGCACAAATAGGGCACCACGGTCGCGACGCACAAGGTCGCGCCGACCAGGAATGTCGAGCCGGTAGTCTCCAGGCCGAACCAGACCATCGCGATGACGATCGCCATGTCGAGGCCGGTGAAGAGGGTCACGATTGAATAGAACGCGGTCAGTGTCGATTTAGTCTTCATGGGCTTCATCAGTCGTAACGGGAGATTTTAAGTAACGGCACACAGCGCTCTGTGTCGCCGACGACGGTGCTGATCTGGTTCCTGACGCGCACGGTGGGCAGCGCCTTCTTTTCCAGGTTGCAGACCTTGTAGGCGTTGTCGTGCCAGGGACAGATCACACTTTGGCCGTCGCCTGTCACTTCGCCCATGTGCAGCGGGCCGCCACGATGGGGGCACGCGGTGGGCAGCAATTGCGTCGAATACGCGTGACGCTTGAGAAAGTAGGTTCTTTCCTCCACGGCCACATAGTTGGCGTGGGTGAGATTCAGGCTGATGGCTTTCATTGGGGTGCCCACTCAGATGGCGGTGACGGTGTACGTGCAGGACGGGCTGGTGATGCGGGTGCCATGCAGCATTCCCTTGGGAATCACCACGCCTTCGCCGGCCTTGAGGCGCACCGTCAGTTCGGGGCTGGCGACAAACTCCAGCTCACCGGATTCGACCCAGAACAGTTCGTCATTCGGGTGGGTATGCAGCACCGAGAGCTCGTGTTCAGGTTCGGTAATCCTCAGGTCCACGGGTTTATGGCCCTGGAGCGCCGCTGCCTTGGCGCGATGCTCATCGAACTCGTCATGCCATTTGATATGGGCATACAACTCTTCGTCGGCGATGTCCTGAAGCAGCCTGAACTCTTCAAAGCCGCGAATAAGGTCGGGGATGATCTTGGTGCCGAACTGCTTGATCATGGGAATGATCAGGCGCTGGAGGGCCATTCTTCCGTGGTGTACATCGATGTGTGCATGCTCATCGAAATAGTCGGTGGAGACGCTGCCGTTGAAGATGGTCTTGATCGCGCGTGACTGGTGCTTGGTCGTCAGCGCCAATGTGGCTTCGGTGTAGTACATGGCGCCGATATAGCGGAACAGCTCGCCATGGTTGGCCGACACATAGTGGAAGTAGTTGGTGAGCGACAGCGATGCCGGCGTATAGAACTGCCAGTAGTGATGCACGTGATGCGACATGTCCATGCCCTGGAGCATGTCTTCAAAAATGGTGCTGTGCTTCTTTTTGTCGACGCCGTAGCCATACTCGTCGATCAGGATCTTGAACAATTCGCTGGTGTACACGCCGCTGTTACCCAGCACGTTGCGGGCCATGGCCGAGGCTTCACTGAGGAAGTCTCCCGCACATTGCGTCATGAAAAACCTGGCGGCACGTTCGGGGTGGCGGCTGGTGGTCAGCACTTCATGGAGTTTGGACTCGGACTGGGCGACGTCATCCAATACTTTATCGGTGTGGGCGATAAAAGAGTCCAGGCACCAAGGGCCGTTGATATGCACTTCTTCCTTGAGCCAGTTGTACAGGTAGTGTTCCAGCAACGGGCGGATCTTTTTGCCACTGGCCGCGTGCTGGGGGTCATAGAAGTTCTTGAACGCCTTGAAATCCAGTTCCAATGGCGGCTTGGGCAAGAAGACCAAGTCTTGCTCGTAGATATTCAATAACAACCGTTGCGCCAATAGATGCTGGCTGTTTGAAAGCTGATCGCTGGTCAGGCAGGTTGTGATGATTGCGTCGGTTACATCCTGCGGCCGCGAAGGTCGTTGATAGGGGCTTTGGGTATAGAAGTCGCGAGGTTGAGCAAAGGCAGTAGCACCACAATAGTGGGTCAACGCTTCGGCATTCGAACTTAATACAAAGTCTGCTGCATTATCGGAAAGCTGAGTTGTCCATAACATGAGGGGGGCCTTTTGCTGGCGTTGTTCGATGGCCAGATGCTAAGGCGTTGGTTTTTTTTAAAACAGATTAGAAATGGTGCGCGCAAGTAGTGAAATTCACTAAAGGCGTAGGAAGAATTTTCTTTATGGGGTCAGCCGGTTGAATAATCGGCAGCGACGGCTACACATAGTTGCGTGCTTTTATCGTGGGGTGTGTCAGCGGTGGCTCAAGTTGCACGTGAACGTGCTGTTTTATCAGTGGTGTTCAGATCAATACCGCTCCAGTGTTTGTCGCACCTGCCGGCGAGGCGCTTGCCAGTGCCTCGCCGGTATCGTTGTCAGTACTCCGCGGTTTCCGGGGTGCGGGTATTTTGTGTCAGTGCCAGTATCCCAGTGCGCAAGTCGGTGCCACTGGGTTGCTGGTACAAGTTCAGTCCGAACTCCGGCAACACGGCCAGCAGGTAGTCAAAAATATCCCCCTGGATCCGCTCGTAATCGGCCCACACCGTGGTGCGGGTGAAGCAGTAGATTTCCAGCGGCACGCCTTCGGCGGTGGTTTGCATCTGGCGCACCATGCAGGTCATGTTCGGCTGGATGTCCGGATGGCTCTTAAGGTAGGCCAGGGCGTATGCGCGGAAGGTCCCGAGGTTGGTCATGCGCCGGCGGTTGGCCGACAGTTGCGCGCTGTGGCCCTGGGCTTCGTTCCAGGCCTTGAGTTCGGCCTGCTTGCGCCCGATGTAGTCGGTGAGCAGGTGCACCTGGGTCATGCGTACTTCTTCATCGTCACGCAGGAAGCGCACGCCGCTGGCATCGATGAACAGGCTGCGCTTGATACGTCGCCCACCCGAGGCCTGCATGCCGCGCCAGTTCTTGAACGACTCGGACATCAGGCGCCAGGTGGGGATGGAGACGATGGTCTTGTCGAAATTCTGCACCTTGACCGTGTGCAGGGTGATGTCCACCACATCGCCGTCGGCGCCGACCTGGGGCATTTCGATCCAGTCGCCGACGCGCAGCATGTCGTTGCTGGTCAACTGCACGCTGGCGACGAACGACAGCAGCGTGTCCTTGTAGACCAACAGGATCACCGCCGACATCGCACCCAGGCCTGACAGCAGCAACAGTGGCGAACGGTCGATCAACGTGGCGACGATGATGATCGCGCCAAACACGAACAGCACCATCTTCGCCAGTTGCACATAACCCTTGATCGAGCGGGTACGCGCGTGTTCGGTGCGGGCATAGATGTCCAGCAGGGCGTTGAGCAGGGCGCTCATCGCCAGCACCAGGAACAGGATGGTCAATGCCAGTGCCACGTTGCCGATAAACAGGATCGCGGTCTTGCTCAGGTCCGGCACCAGGTACAGGCCGAACTGGATCACCAGCGAAGGCGTCATCTGCGCCAGGCGGTGGAAGACTTTGTTGTGCCGCAGGTCGTTGAGCCAGTGCAGCGCCGGTTGCCGGCCGAGTAATTTGACGGCGTGGAGGATGAGGTAGCGCGCCACCCGTCCGAGCAGCAGGGCCACCACCAGCAACACCAGGAAACCGAGGCTGGCATGCAGCAGCGGGTGTTCGTCGAGGGCGCCCCAGAGGTCTTGGACGTTGAGCCAGAGCTGTTTGATATCCATGGATGAAACCGATTCTTCTGTAAGACAAGACGGCGCGATTAGAGCATTTAAGTGCAACAAAGTTGATGCCGTGGACAAATGCCCTGACAAAAAAGCAACAGATTAGCGCCGTTCGCGTAAAGACACTCGGTTTGGACGCCCGAAACCGGTACCCTATGCAGCTGATTTTTTGTATTTCTTCGAGGTAGCACCCGTGTTTTCCCAATTCGCCCTGCACGAACGCCTGCTCAAAGCCGTGGCCGAGCTGAAATTTGTCGAGCCTACGCCTGTGCAAGCAGCGGCCATCCCGCTCGCGCTCGAAGGGCGTGACCTGCGGGTGACGGCTCAAACCGGGAGTGGCAAGACCGCCGCTTTCGTCCTGCCGATTCTTAACCGCCTGATCGGCCCGGCCAAAGTCCGCGTCAGCATCAAGACCCTGATCCTGCTGCCAACTCGCGAGCTGGCCCAGCAGACCTTGAAGGAAGTCGAGCGCTTCTCGCAGTTCACCTTCATCAAGTCCGGCCTGATCACCGGTGGCGAAGACTTCAAGGTCCAGGCCGCCATGCTGCGCAAGGTGCCGGACATCCTGATCGGCACTCCTGGCCGCATGATCGAGCAACTCAACGCCGGCAACCTTGACCTCAAGGAAGTCGAGGTGCTGGTGCTCGACGAAGCCGACCGCATGCTCGACATGGGTTTTGCCGACGACGTGCAGCGTCTGGTGGCTGAATGCGTGAACCGCCAGCAGACCATGCTGTTCTCCGCCACCACCGGCGGTTCGACCCTGCGCGACATGGTCGCCAAGGTCCTGAACAACCCTGAGCACCTGCAGGTCAACAACGTCAGCGACCTGAACGCCACCACGCGCCAGCAGATCGTCACCGCTGACCACAACGTGCACAAAGAACAGATCCTCAACTGGTTGCTGGCCAACGAGACCTATCAGAAGGCCATCGTGTTCACCAACACCCGTGCTGCGGCCGACCGCATCTACGGTCGCCTGGTGGCGCAGGACTACAAGGCGTTCGTGCTGCACGGTGAAAAAGACCAGAAGGACCGCAAACTGGCGATCGACCGCCTCAAGGCCGGCGGCGTGAAGATCCTGGTCGCCACCGACGTCGCCGCGCGCGGCCTGGACGTGGACGGCCTGGACATGGTCATCAACTTCGACATGCCTCGCAGCGGCGACGAATACGTGCACCGTATCGGCCGAACCGGGCGTGCGGGCAACGATGGCCTGGCGATCTCGCTGATCTGCCACGGCGACTGGAACCTGATGTCGAGCATCGAGCGCTACCTCAAGCAGTCGTTCGAGCGTCGCACCATCAAGGAAGTCAAAGGCACCTACACCGGGCCGAAGAAGGTCAAGGCGTCGGGCAAGGCCGTTGGCGTGAAGAAGAAAAAGACCGACGCCAAGGGCGACAAGAAAAAGGCCGGTGCCAAGTCGCCGACCAAGCGCAAGATCGCCAACCGGCCGAAGACCGACAACCTGTCGCTCGTCAGCAAGGATGGCATGGCGCCGCTCAAGCGTCGCAAGCCAGAAGCACCTGCGGCCGAGTAAGGCTTAAGGGATGTGAAAAAACCGGACGACCTTGTCCGGTTTTTTTATGTCCTCAATTTTTAGCCTTGGCGGCAGCTTCTTTCAATTCCTTGAGCCGGGCGTCGATCAACTGGCACTTGTCAGGGAACTCTGCGCTTTCAGTATCCAGGTCCATCTTCTGCAGCTCGTCGTTCATCTCCTTGGCCTTGGTCGGGTTCTGCTCGGTGAGCTTGGCCACTTCCTGCGCCAGTTGCTCGCGCTTGGCCGTGGCCTCTTCCGGGGTGCAGGCCCAGGCGGGCAGAGCGGTGAGCAGCGTGGCGACGATGGCCAGGTTTTTCAGGGATTTCATGGTCGGACCTCCTTGGCGGTGATGCTCAGTTGAGGTGGCGAACGTCTGGAAAGTTCAGAGAAATGACGTCCGTCGGTTGGTCTGAACGGCGATAGACGCGCAGGGTCACTCCTATAGGCGGGCTACTTTCCTTAGGCCCGCAGGAGGAATCAGGATGACGACTTACAACTGGGATTTGATCGAACGTCTGCTGCATGAAGTGCAGAACGGCGAGGGTAGCTTTGCCCCGCGCAAGTACGCCGAGCAGGAAGCGGCCGAGAAGGCCACGGCGGGCGAGTCCACCGGCAACCTGGATGCGTTGAAAAAGACCGCTGCGGACTACGAAGCGCTGTTGTTCAAGCGTGGGTTTATCGAGTCGCGGCCTGAGGAAGAGGGCGGCAATGGTGAGAATTTCATTCTGACCGCACTGGGCGCGCAGCTATTGGCGCTGATCGACAGCTCGATCCCGGGCAATGATCACCCGCGCCAGGTGCTGGATGAGCAGGCCGATGCGCTGGACCCGGCGACCTTCGCGCAAGTGGCCTCCAAAGCGCAGATCGCCTGACCCCCCGCAAGCCCCGGCACTCTGGCGGTGCCGGGCACGCCGAAACTGTCGGATCGGTAATCTGCCGCTAAGGTTGCTGACAGCCGGCGAACCCTAATCTGCTGCCATTCAACTGACGGACTTGAATCGGCATGCACTCTATTACCTCCAGACGAACCTTCGTCAAAGGCCTGGCCGCCGGCGGCCTGCTGGGCGGGCTCGGGCTATGGCGCACGCCGGTATGGGCGCTGACAAGTGCGGGCGAGCCCACGGTGCTGGCGGGCACCGAATTCGATCTGTTTATCGACCAGACGCCGGTCAATCTCACCGGTCTGAAGCGCACGGCGTTGACCATCAATGGCGGCTTGCCCGGCCCCTTGCTGCGCTGGCGCGAAGGCGACACCGTGACCCTGCGCGTAAAAAATCGCCTCAGCGAGCCGACGTCGATCCACTGGCACGGCATCTTGTTGCCGTCGACCATGGACGGCGTGCCCGGCCTGAGTTTCAAGGGCATCGAGCCGGGCGGCGTGTTTGTCTATCAGTTCAAGGTCAAGCAGCATGGCACTTACTGGTACCACAGCCATTCCGGGTTCCAGGAGCAGCAGGGGGTGTACGGCCCGCTGGTCATCGATCCGTTGGAGCCCGAGCCATTCACCTATCAGCGTGACTACGTGGTGATGCTCTCGGACTGGACCGACGAAGACCCCGTCGCCCTGATGAAGACCCTCAAGAAGCAGTCCGATTACTACAACCTGCATAAGCCCACCGTGGGCGATTTCGTACGCGATGTGGGCAAGCAGGGCTGGTCGGCCACCGTTTCTGACCGGCTGATGTGGGCACAAATGAAGATGAACCCCACCGACCTCGCGGACGTCAGCGGCGAGACTTACACCTACCTGCTCAATGGCCAGCCGCCCGGGCTCAACTGGACCGGAGTATTTGAGGCCGGGGAGAAAATTCGCCTGCGTTTTATCAACGGTTCGGCGATGACCTATTTCGATGTGCGTATCCCGGGGCTGAAGATGACCGTCATCGCCGCCGATGGCCAGCCGGTCAAGCCGGTCAGCGTCGATGAATTCCGCATTGCCGTCGCCGAAACCTTCGATGTGCTGGTGGAGCCCACGGCAGCGGCCTACACGCTGTTTGCCCAGTCCATGGATCGCACGGGCTATGCCCGTGGCACGCTTGCCCGCCAGGCGGGGGCGACGGCGCCCGTACCGGTGCTTGAGCCGCGCCCGTGGATAACCATGGACGACATGGGCATGGGTGGGATGGATCACGGCGCCATGGCGGACATGCCGGATATGGCGGGCATGGATCACAGTGCGATGGGCGCGATGTCGATGCAGAGCCACCCGGCCAGCGAGCAGCACAACCCTTTGGTGGACATGCAGGCGATGAACCCGGTGCCCAAGCTCGATGACCCCGGCATCGGCCTGCGCAACAACGGTCGTCGGGTGCTGACCTACGCCGACCTGCACAGCACCTTCGACGATCCCGATGGCCGCGATCCCGCGCGTACCCTTGAATTGCATCTCACCGGGCATATGGAGAAGTTTGCCTGGTCATTCAATGGCGTGAAGTTTTCCGATGCCGAGCCCTTGCAACTGACCTATGGCGAGCGTGTCCGGCTGGTGTTGGTCAACGACACCATGATGAGCCACCCGATTCACCTGCACGGCCTGTGGAGCGACCTGGAGGACGAAAACGGCCAATTCCAGGTGCGCAAACACACCATCGACATGCCGCCAGGCTCGCGCCGCAGTTACCGCGTGACCGCCGATGCCCTGGGCCGTTGGGCCTATCACTGCCACCTGCTGTACCACATGGAAATGGGCATGTTCCGTGAAGTGCGCGTGAATGAATGAGGAAGCGAGCATGAGCCGTCGGGTGTTATTTGTGTGTATCGCGCTGGCCTGGTTGGCGTTCGGCTCGCTGGCGCAGGCTGAGGAGTTTCAGGGCATGAGCCCGGCGGTTCCGGCGCTGAGCGAAAGTCGTACGCCGATTCCGCTGCTGACCGACGCGGATCGCGCCGCTGTGTACAACGCGCCGGGCGGGCACATGGTGCATGACAGCGCCATCAACGCCATGCTGCTGATCAACCAGTTGGAATGGCAAGGCGGCGGTGAGAGCGGTGCGCTGAACTGGGACGTCAAGAGCTGGGTCGGTGGCGACATCGACCGCCTGTGGTTGCGCAGTGAGGGCGAGCGCAGTGCCGGCCGCACCGACAGCGCCGAAGCCCAGGCCTTATGGGGGCACGCCATCAGCCCTTGGTGGGACCTGGTTGGCGGTGTGCGCCAGGACTTCAAGCCCGCAGACAGCCAGACCTGGGCAGCCTTCGGCGTACAGGGCTTGGCGCTCTACAACTTCGAGGCCGAGGCGACGCTGTTTGTTGGCGAGTCGGGCCACGCCGCGGCACGCCTGGAAGGTGACTACGACATTTTGCTCACCAACCGCCTGATCCTGCAGCCGACGGCCGAACTCAATTTTTATGCGCAGAACGACCCGCAACGCAGGGTCGGCTCCGGCCTGTCGGAAAGCGAGCTGGGCCTGCGGTTGCGCTATGAGGTGCGCCGGGAGTTTGCGCCGTACGTGGGTGTCAGCTGGAACCGCAGCTATGGCCAGACGGCGCAATACGCTCGCGACGAAGACGAAGACGTCAGCCAACTGCGTTGGGTGGTCGGCGTGCGCTTGTGGTTTTAAACGGTTTCTTATTCTTATAACTCGCCGCCTTGAGCGGCCTGGAGCCTTGCATGTCAATGTTGAAAACCGCGTTAACGAGTGGTGCGCTGTGGGCCGGATTAATGATCAGCCTGCCGGCGTCGGCCCATCCGAAACTGCTGTCGTCCCTCCCTCCCGCCGGGACCCAAGGTGGCGCGCCGACAGTCATTGAACTGCGCTTCTCGGAGAACCTGCTGACGCAGTTTTCCGGGGCCAAGCTGACCATGACCGATATGCCCGGCATGCCCAATTCGCCGATGCCGGTCAAGGCCAGTGTCACGGCGAGCGCCGACCCCAAGGTGATGCTGATCAAGCCAGCCTCTGCGCTGACTACCGGCACCTATCGGGTCGATTGGCGTGCAGTGTCATCGGACACCCACCCGATCACCGGTAACGTGGTGTTCAGCGTCCAGCCATGAGTGAACTGACCCAAGTCGCACTGCGTTTTGCGCTCTATCTTGACCTGATGGTGTTGTTTGGCCTGGGGCTCTTTGGTCTTTATGGGTTGAAAGCGCCGGAGCGCGTGCTGCTGAATTTCAGGGGCCTGCTGCGGCTGACGGCTGGCCTTGGGCTAGTGCTGTCGATGGCGTCGCTGTTGACGCTGACCCAGGCCATGAGTGGTGCCACGGATTGGCAGACGCTGTGGCCGCATCTGCACATGATGCTCTGGCAGACCGACCTGGGGTTGATGTGGTGGCTACGGATGGGGGCGCTGGGCGTGGCTGTGCTTGGCACCCGCCTGCCACTGACCACGTTGTCGGGCGCCACCGCATTGGTGACACTGGCGTGGACCGGGCACGGAGTGATGCATGAAGGCACGCTGGGTGTGTGGCACATCCTCAGCGACGGCGCGCATCTGTTGGCGGCGGGAGGTTGGGTGGGGGCGTTGGCCGCGTTCGGGTTGTTGTTGAGGCGTGCGTCTTTGCACCACGCCGATCACGTTCGGGTGTTGGCAAGAGCGCTGGCGGGGTTCGAGCACGTGGGGGCGGGATTTGTCGCGGTGCTGATCGGCACCGGTGTGGCGAATTATCTGTTGGTGGTCGGACCGAATCTGGACGGCCTTACCGGTGGCGTCTACGCGATCCTGTTATGCCTGAAGCTAGGGCTGTTTGGCCTGATGTTGGGGCTGGCGGCGCTCAATCGTTTCCACCTCACCCCGCTTCTACAACGGTCTGTGGCGGCAGGTGATTATGTCGCTGCCATTGCTGCGCTGCGGCGCAGCATGGTGCTGGAGTTGAGTACGGCTGCGCTGATCCTCGCGCTGGTGGCCTGGCTGGGCACCCTGGCACCCAATTAGGACTGCGCGCTTTTCAGGCATTTGAGTGCCTGGAAGTCACTGCGTACGTTGTCGATTTTCTGGGTGAGTTTCAGCCGTTGCTGCACGCTGCTTTCGGCCATGACGTCGATGATCAGGCCGCGCGCAGCGGCCTCGGTCTGTGCATACGCCGCGCGATATTCCGGTGTCCACAGGCTTTCGCGGTCCACCAGCAGTTGCTGGATTTTCTGCGGGAAATTGGCGCTTTGGCGTTGCTGCACGGCGTCGATGAATTGTGCCTGCCAGTGGGCACGGTTGCCGATCCATTGTTCGTTTTGCTCGCCCAGGCCGATGGACCAGGCCATCACTCGGTTCTTCTGGCTATCGCTCAGTGGCCCCATCCACGTATCCAGGCGCTTGTTCATGCGCTCGGCGCGCTCCTGGATCTGCTTGGCCAGTGGCGGCTTGAGATAGTCGTCCTGGCGTTTGCGCAGGTCCTTGGCCAGGGCATCGTTCATGTCGTTGACCTGTTGGTCATCCAGCCCTTGTAACAATTCAATCGCCGACGGGGTGATTTCCCGCGCCACCTCGGCAATCGCCTGCTTGGCCTCAACCGTGCGGGTTTGCAGCGCTGCATCGGTGACCTGGTTGCTTTCGACCATTGCCTGCAGGCGGTCGAGCCAGTCGAGGTAATCCGGCAATTGCGTGGTGCAGTGCCAGGCCAGGTGTCCCTTGAGTGTGTCGTTGAACCAGCTTTTCTGCCCGGCGTTCATGTCCAGGTAGTCGTTGAGGGTCCAGGGGATGATCACGTCCAGGTTGCGATAGGCCAGGCCCACGCGGTTGCAGCCGGCGAGCACCAGGCTCAGGGTCAGGAATACCACCAGCAGTTTGAGCCGACGCAGCATGGGCGTGTCC
Organism: Pseudomonas grimontii; assembly: GCF_007858185.1. Lineage (GTDB taxonomy): Bacteria > Pseudomonadota > Gammaproteobacteria > Pseudomonadales > Pseudomonadaceae > Aquipseudomonas > Aquipseudomonas grimontii. The sequence continues at coordinate 213,399 of NZ_VFES01000009.1, read as the reverse complement.
TTGCGCAGAGGGGAGTTAATGCATGTGAACCCGCGGCGCACGCGACAGTTCAGCCCATCAATAAAACGACCGCACCGCCTTCAAGGTCAACAGGCCATCGCATTGCGAATTGTGTCCGGAATAGGCCGAGCAATCGCCGCCGCTGAGGCTGGAGTCGCTGTAGATCAGGTCCAGGTCGATGCCATTCCAGGCGCGGGAGAACTGTATCGACCAGTCGCTGAAGCTGCTGATGGACCCCCCCTCCACGGAGGTCGGGGTGCCCAGTTGATGGGTGGTGTATTTCATACTGACGCCGATGCCGAAGGGCTGGGTGCCGGTGAGGTCGGCGAACAGGGTGCTGTCCTGGCGGTCCGGGTCGTTGCTGAAGGAGGCGCCGAAGCGATTGCCCAGCAGGTTGAGGCCGCCGTAGAGCTCCTGGCTGTCGAGGGGGCTGAGTTTGGGATAACTGTAATGGATCAGGCCGACTTCGTAGCCCAGGGTCTGGTCGAAAGGGTGCTTGAACCCCATGTACGAATCGACTTCGAGAGTGCTGGCCGACGACAGGCCCATGTTCGGAGAAAACTGGCCAAAGTACAGGCCGCTGTCGTGGCTCAGGTCCAGCCCGCCATGGAACGAGTCACTGCCCGGCGAGGTCGGCTTGACCAGGCCTTGGGCCATGCTGCGGCTGGGGGTAGTGCCCAATTTCAGGTCGAAGTCACCCAGTTCACGCTGGAAAATCTGCGCTTCGGCGAGAGGGCTGGCTGCCAGGAAACTGGCCACGAAAATGCAGCGTTTAAGCATGCTTCACTCCATGAAAAGCGAGGAGCAGGAACGAAAAAATAGGGCAGATGCCCGTGCTAGACGTGTGCAAGCATACCGGCGAATGTCAGGAGGTGAGGCCCGTTCGTCGATTTGCATGACTTGAAGGTGAAGCGAGAGGGTATTTCAGGCTCTAGTCCTAGCGCCTTGAAGGCAAGACGCATAGGGACCAGGTGTACTGCGCGGTGTTACTTTTTACCCAGGCTGATCTGCTTGGACGGGCCGAAAGTCTGGCCGCTCACGCCCTTGGCAATTTGCTGGATTTCGCCACCGGACTTGAGAAACGCAGCAATCTGGTTGTTGATCGATTCGCTGGTTTCAACGGCGGGAGCTGGCTTTGCTTTGCTGTTGGATGCTTTTACGCGCATGGCGGCCACTAACCTGTAGAAAATTAACTTGGCCAGGCATCGTACAGGAAATACTTGACAATTGCTTGGTAAATATCCCCGGGAATAAGTGCGGCAGCTGAAAACAGCCAAAGTTTATTTTTGAAATTAACCCCTAACTTACTGTTTTAACTCGAAACCACGGGGTGAGCCGGCGTGGGGGCGTGGCAAAATTCAGTCGAATGATCGGACGAGCGGAACGGTGCCACTGGAATGCCAGGCAACCCCGCGATTTTTCAGGTGTGCGCGCGTGTCGAGCGCAACTCGGGTAGAATGCCGCCCACGCAATGAGGGTATTGGAAATGGCTTTAGTCGGGCGCTACAACAGCTTGCAAGTGGTTAAACACACTAACTTTGGTTTGTACCTTGATGGTGCGCAAGATGGCGAAATCCTCTTGCCTAATCGGTATATCCCCAAAGATATTCCCAGTGAAGATGAAGACTGGCTTAACGTTTTCATTTATCTGGACAGCGATGACAAACTTATCGCCACTACCGAAAAACCGAAAGTTCAAGTCGGCGAATTTGCCAGTTTGAAAGTCGTGGAAGTCAACAGCATTGGTGTGTTCCTCGATTGGGGTTTGCCAAAGGATCTGTTGCTGCCGTACTCGGAAGAAAAACGTCAGATGACCGCCGGCGAATACTGCGTGGTGCATGTCTACCTCGATAAACACACCAAGCGTATTACCGCCACCGCACGCCTTGATCGCTATCTGGACAAGACGCCGGCCAACTACGTCGTGGGCCAGGAAGTCGACCTGCTGGTCGCCGAAGCCACCGACATGGGCTTCAAGGCGATCATCAACAACAGGCATTGGGGCCTGATCCACAAGAACGAAGTGTTCAAGTTCCTGCGTCCGGGCAAGGAAGAGAAAGGCTTTATCAAAGAGATTCGTGCCGATGGCAACATCAGCCTGAGCCTGCAACCGGTCGGCCAGGAAGCGGCCTCCAGCCTAAACTCGAAGATCCTCGCCAAGTTGCGTGAAAACAACGGCAGCCTGCCAGTCAGCGACAAGAGCGACCCGGCGGTGATCAGCAACTTGTTTGGCGTGAGCAAGGGCAACTTCAAGAAGGCCATTGGTGCACTCTACAAGCAGGGCCAGATCGTGATTCACGCGGATCGCATTGAACTAAGCTGAGTGCGGTTTGCTCTTCTTTAGGAGCGAGCTTGCTCGCGAAAAAGGTACATCCGACACCGTGATGCGCCTGGAGTATTTTCGCGAGCAAGCTCGCTCCTACAGAGGGTGCATCAATGTCCAAGAAGTCTGTCTTCGCTTACCTCGGCACCTTGCTTGCCTTCCTGATCCTCGACGGTCTCTGGCTCGGCGTCCTCATGGGCCCGACCTACAAATCCCTGCTGGGCCCGCTGATGCTCGATCAGCCTCGCCTGTTGCCCGCAGCGCTGTTCTACCTCTTGTATGTCCTCGGTTGCGTGGTGTTCGTGGTCTTGCCCAGCGCCAGTTGGCAACGCGCTGCGCGGATGGGCGCCATGCTGGGCCTGGTGGCCTACGGCACCTATGACCTGAGCAACTGGGCCACGCTGCAAGGCTGGTCTGGTGGGTTGGCGGTGATGGACATGGCCTGGGGCACCTTCCTCACAGCGGCTTGCTGCACGGTCGGGTACTTGTGTGCACAACGAGTGCACCGATGATTGTGTACAGGATCAATCTGCACCGTTGCTGAGCGCAGTCCCCGTTAATAAACCTCCTTGTCCCCCTTTGGAACGTCGTTGCAGAGGGATTGTGTTCTATTGGCACGTATTCTGCTGACTATCTCGTATACAAACCACGCCGCCTCCCGTATGCACCCCCGTGACGGAAGCGCAGGCCGGTATTACGAGGAGCCCAGCGATGACCGAACAATTGCCCAAAGGCTACAGCCCGCGCCTGTACAACCAGGACCTGGGCCCACTGCCGCAAAAGTGGACCTGGTACAACATCTTCGCCTTCTGGATGAGTGACGTGCACAGCGTGGGTGGCTATGTGTTCGCCGCCAGTCTCTTCGCCTTAGGGCTGGCCAGTTGGCAGGTGTTGATTGCCTTGCTGGCAGGCATCTGCATCGTGCAACTGATTGCCAACCTGGTGGCCAAGCCCAGCCAGCAGGCTGCCGTTCCCTATCCAGTGATCTGCCGGCTGGCGTTTGGTGTGTTCGGCGCAAATATTCCCGCAGTGATTCGCGGCTTGATTGCGGTGGCCTGGTACGGGATTCAGACCTACCTGGCGTCGAGTGCCTTGATCATTGTGGTATTGCGCTTTTTCCCACAGATGGCGGTGTTTGCAGAGCCGCACTTTGCCGGCCTGTCTTACCTGGGCTGGTTTGGTTTCCTCAGTCTATGGGTGTTGCAGGCGGCTGTGTTCTGGGCCGGCATGGAGTCCATTCGCCGCTTTATCGATTGGGCGGGGCCGGTGGTCTATGCGGTGATGTTTGCCCTGGCCGGCTGGATCGTGTGGAAGGCGGGTTGGGCGAATATCAGCTTTACCCTGGCGGAAAAATCCCTGTCGGGCTGGCAGGCATTCGGCCAGGTGATCGTGGCGACGGCGCTGGTGGTCTCGTACTTTTCCGGGCCGACCCTGAATTTCGGTGATTTCAGCCGTTACTGCCGCAGCATGCGGGACGTGCGACGCGGCAACTTCTGGGGCCTGCCGGTGAATTTCCTGGCGTTTTCCCTGGTGACCGTGGTGATCGTCTCGGGCACCTTGCCGGTGTTTGGCGAAATGCTCCATGACCCGATCGCTACCGTCTCGCGAATCGATAACAGCGTGGCGGTGCTGCTTGGCGCTTTTGCATTTGTCACTGCCACGATTGGCATCAACATCGTCGCCAACTTCGTGTCCCCGGCGTTCGACTTCGCTAACGTCGCGCCGAGCAAAATCAGCTGGCGCGCCGGTGGCATGATCGCCGCCGTGGCTTCGATCTTCATCACCCCGTGGAACCTGTTCAATAACCCGCTGATGATCCACTACACCCTGGATATTCTCGCGGCCTTTATCGGCCCGTTGTTCGGGATTCTGCTGGTGGATTTCTACCTGATCAAAAAGCAGAAGATCGACGTGGACGCGCTGTTCGATGACAGCCCGAGCGGGCGCTATTACTTCGATGGCGGTGTTAACTGGACGGCGGTCAAGGCGCTGGTGCCCGCGACACTGGCGGGTGTCGCGATCACCTTCACGCCGGCGTTGCAGGGCATGGCTAACTTTGCCTGGTTCACCGGCTGCTTCCTGGGTGGGCTGTTTTTCCTGGTGTTGGCGCGGCGTGAGCAGGTTCGTGCACCGGCACCGTTGGCCGCGGGCTGACCAACACGCCTCCCGCCACTAACAGGCCTGCACCGGCGATCACTAACGCCGGTTGCAGGCCACCGCTCAGGTGGCTGCTCACCGACGCCAGCAACGGCCCACTCAATTGGCCGATGGCAAAGCTGGCGGTCAGCAGCCCGGTGTTGCGCTGATAGCCGTGGGGGGCAATCTCCCGCAGGCGCGCCATCACCAACTGCATACAGGCCAGGAATGGCGCACCGCACAGCAACACCCCCAGCGCCAGACCCCAACCGTTACCCAGCAGGCAGGCGAATACGCCGGCCGCTTGCAGCCACAACGTGGTCATCAGCCAGCGGCGGGTGGTGTCCGGGTCCTTGCGACGCAGGCTTGCGACCACCACGCCGATCGCCGCGGCCAGGCCAAAGCATGGCCAGAACAGATCGGCTTGCCAGGCGCCTTTGAATTGCGCGCTGGCCATCTGTGACAGGAACGTCGCCGGAATGATGTAGCCCAGGCCGAACAACACATAGATCAAGCACAGGTGGGTAATGCTACCGTTGCTGGCCGTGTCGGCGTGGCTTGCAACAGGCGCAGTGACGCTGGACGGCTGGGGCAAGAAGGGCAAGATTGCCAGTAGCATCGCCAGCGCCACCACACCGTAGATCAGCCACAACGTTGCAGAGCTTTGGCCCCACAGGTTGGAGCCCAACGCCAGCAACCCGGTTAACAGAATCCCCAGCCCTGGCCCGGCAAACACCAGGGCGCCCAGGCGTGGACGCCCGGCGGCAATCGCCAGCGGCTGGCTCAGGCTGGTGATCATCACCAATGCCCAGGCACTTGCAACGCCGGTTCCGAAGCGCAGCAGCAAGTGTGGCCAGAAACCATGGGCCCAGTACGACGCCAGCGTCAGCAGCACACACAGCCATAGCCCGCCATACAGGCGACCCCGCACATGCTGATGGCTGCGCGCAAAAATCGAATCCACCGCACCCACGAAATAGCCCAGGTAATTGGCCGCCGCGATCAGACCGGCGCCGGTCAGGTCGATCTGCCCTTCACTGAGCAAGTGGGGCACTTGCGGGGTGAGAGCGAAGCGACCAATGCCCATGGCCATCATCAGGGCGATAAAACTGGCGAGTAAGCGGATCAGGGGTGACATGGTCAGGTGTCCTGCTGGTAAGCGAATACCGTCAGGCTAAAGCGCATTGACTTTCTGTAAAAATGAATAATAGTGAGCAACTTGTTCAGTTTTGGGGAAAGGCATGGAGTTCAGTCAATTGCGGATATTCCAGGCCGTGGCGGAAGAGGGCTCCATCACCCGCGCTGCCGAGCGTCTGCATCGAGTGCCGTCGAACTTGTCGACCCGGCTCAAGCAGATGGAAGAACAGCTGGGCGTGGAGTTGTTCGTGCGTGAACGCCAGCGCTTGCAGCTTTCTCCGGCGGGCAAGGTATTGCTGGACTACAGCACCCGTCTGCTGGCGCTGCACGATGAAGCCCATGGCGCCGTGCAAGGCGGGCAACCGGCCGGCGACTTTGTACTGGGCAGCATGTACAGCACGGCGGCGGTGCATTTACCGAAATTGTTGGCGCGTTACCACAAGGCCTACCCGATGGTGAACTTGCAGGTGCAATCGGCGCCCAGCGGTGAGTTGCTCGAAGGGTTGATTACCGGTCGCCTGGATGCTGCTTTTGTGGACGGGCCCAGCACTATCGCCTCGCTGGACGGTGTAGCCCTGTGCGAAGAACGCCTGGTGCTGATATGCGAAGCTGACCATCCGCCGGTGCGCGGGCCACAGGACGTTGCTGGCCGTTCGGTGTTCACTTTCCGCCGCAGCTGTGCCTATCGGGCGCGGTTGGAATCCTGGTTTTCCCACGAGCACGTCGCCATGGGGCGGGCGATTGAGATCGAGTCTTATCAGGGCATGCTCGCCTGCGTCATCGCCGGTTCAGGCGTGGCGTTGATGTCCGAATCCATGCTCGACAGCCTGCCGGGCAAGGACAGCGTGTCCGTTCATCCGCTGACAGGGCATTTTGCCACTGCGACCACCTGGCTGATGTGGCGAAAGGGTATGCTCGGCGCTAACCTCAACGCATGGATCGACCTGCAGCGAGAGGGCAGGGCCGAGGTCCTGCAAGACGCACGCGCGATTGCTTGAACGATCCGTCAGGATTTGGATCAATTCAGTAATAGTTCGTTGTGGTTTCGTTCAAGCAATACGTAGGACTTAGGGCTATTATCAATGTAGGAAAAGGCGACAGAACTTGCGCCTACCAGCATTACCCTCAAAGGGGGCAAACCATGAAAGAGGAAATCCAGAACTGGCTCCACGACCTCGGCGTTGCACTGGGCTTGATCGAGCCGCCACTGCAACCGGTGCCGATTCGTACCGATGACGAGCAGCGTCGGCCGCGTCGCCGGTGAGGCCCGCGAGGGAGGCGCTTGCACGATGAAGAACGCTATACGCCGTGAGAGCGCCGCCGGGTAAGTCGAATAATTGCACGACTATTGGAATACATCATTAGTCTCGACTGACGTGGGTAGACCCAAAGCTATGCTGGTGTTCCAGGCCAGTGGCACAGTCGTGATAGTGGCCTTTCACCTCGATCTCTCCTTCGAAACTCCCGTGAACCTCAAAATTGAACGAGTCTTTAAATGCTCGCTGTATAGGCAGCGTGGCGAATGAGGTGCCGTTTTTATAAAACATGAGCTTGTATAGTCCGGTGCAGACGCCTGCGTTGGGACCGTCCAGACGTACGTAGTCCCCTGTCTTAAGTTGAGGTGGAACTGTTGGCGCCGCTGGGTAAGAAGGATCACGTTGTTTCATTTCGATATCTCCTGGGTTGTCGGATGGCAAAGCCAATTTCTTCAAGTTTGAAATGGCCAGGTCAGGCTATTACGGTCCTCAGCAGCGCTTCTACTGTCAGAAATACCAGTTCCGACTAATGGCCAGCGGATAGACCCAGGAAAACAATGGGTGTGACATCCGACGTCGCACACGCTGAAGAAACCGCGCTGAACCCCGTTATGCCTTACACCGCCCGAGCGACCTGCGCCTCTGGCCGGCGCGACAGCAAACTCACCAGCACAAAACTCACCAACGCCACCGCCAGGCTGTAGTAGATCGGCGTGTTCGCATCCAGCCCGTCCTTGAACATGAACACCAGCGCTGTCACAAAACCCAGGGTCATGGAGGTGATTGCCCCCGATGTGGTCGCCCGTTTCCAGAAGATCGCGCCGATCAGCGGGATCAGCATGCCACCCACCAGCAGGTTGTAGGCCAGGGTCAGGGCGCTGATCACGTCATTGACCACCAGTGCGATGCCCAGCACGACGATACCGGTCAGCATCGTGAACAGGCGGTTGATTGCCAGGCTCGATTGTCTGCCGCCGCGCAAACGTGGCAGCAGGTCTTCGGTCAATACGGTGGAGGCGGCGAGCAGGCCGGCGCTGGCTGTCGACATCATCGCCGCCAGTGCCGCCGCGATCACCAGGCCACGGATGCCGTCCGGCAGCGAGACTTTGACGATGGCCGCGAATGCGTTGTTGACGTTGTCCAGATCCGGAATCAGTACATGGGCCGCCATGCCGATCAGTGCACAGGCGAGGCCGTAAAGGATGCAGTAGAAACCGGCGAAAGTGCCTGCGTACTTGGCGACCTTTTCGTCACGGGCGGTGAACACCCGCTGCCAGATGTCCTGGCCGATCAGGATGCCGAAAAAGTAGATCATGAAGTAGGTGATGATCGTGTCCCAGCCGATCGCGGTGAAGCTGAAGCTCGACGCCGGCAGCTTGGCCACCAGTTCGTCCCAGCCGCCGACGCGGTATAGGCAGATCGGCAGCAGGATAAACATCAGGCCGACGGTCTTGATCACGAACTGCACAATGTCGGTGAGGGTCAGCGACCACATGCCGCCGATGGTCGAGTAGACCACCACCACACCACCGCCCAGCAGCACCGAAATCCAGAACGGCAGGCCGAACAGCACTTGCAATACGGTGCCGATGGCCAGGATCGAGGTCACACCGATCATCAGCGCGTAGGCCAGCATGATCACCGCACTCGCTTGGCGGGCCATGGGGTTGTAGCGCTTTTCCAGCACCTGGGTGACGGTGAAGATTTTCAGCTTGAGCAGCGGTTTAGCCAGGAACAGGTTCAGCGCGATGATCCCCATGCCCAGCGCGGCACACAGCCAGAAGCCGGAGATGCCATGCACGTAACCCAGGCGCACGGTACCGACGGTGGATGCACCGCCCAGCACCGTGGCCGCCATGGTGCCCATGTACAGCGACGGGCCCAGGTTGCGACCGGCCACCAGGTAGTCTTCGTGGGTCTTGGCGCGGCGCATGCCGTAATAGCCGAGCACGAGCATGCCGGCGGCGTAGATGAGTACGACGAATAAATCCAAAGCCATGACGGCGGGTCTCCGATTATTGTTTTTAAGTGGTAGGCGCGCGCGTTGTGGCGAGGGCGCTTGCACCCGCTGGGCTGCGAAGCGGCCCCTTGGGGCCATACACCGAAGCCGGCTCCGGGAACACACGCAACAACGTCAGGTACACCACCGACGCCAGCCCCAGCGTCACCGGCAAGCTGATATCGATGCCATCGGCCAAATTACCCAGCGGCCCGACAAACTGCCCCGGCAAGTTGACGAAGCACAGCCCCATCAACGCACTCGGAATCCAGGCCCCCAGCCCGCGCCAGTTCCAGCCATGGCTGAACCAGTAGCGGCCGCCGGTTTCACCACGGGTGAACACCTGCAGGTCATCCGGGCAGTAGAAGCCGCGACGTACGATCAGGCCGATGATCATCATCACCATCCACGGCGTGGTGCAGGTGATGATCAGCACGGCGAAGGTCGACACGCTCTGCACCAGGTTGGCGGCGAAACGTCCGATAAAGATGAAGGCAATCGACATCACCCCGATCAGCAGCGTGGCCTTGACCCGCGACAGCAGGCGCGGGAACACGCTGGACATGTCCAAGCCGGTGCCATACAGCGAGGTGGTGCCGGTGGACATGCCGCCAATCACTGCGATCAGGCACACCGGCAGGAAGAACCAGGTGGGCGCCACCGCCAGCAAGCCGCCGACGTAGTTGTTGGCCGCGATGTAGTCCGGCGCCTTGATCGCCACGATGGTCGCGGTGGCCAGGCCGAACAGGAACGGGATCAAGGTGGCGATTTGTGCCAGGACCACGGCCAGCATGATGCGCATTTTCGACGTCTCACGCGGGATATAGCGCGACCAGTCACCCAGGAACGCCCCGAAGGAAATCGGGTTGCTCATGGCCACCAGCGCCGCGCCGATAAACGCCGCCCAGAAGCCGGTCTGGCCCAGGGCTACGGTGCCGGCGAAGTGGCTGTCGAAGGTCGGTGCGAACGCGAAGATGCCCAATAGAAACAGCAGGCTTGCCGCCCATACCGCAATGCGGTTGACCCACAGCATGAAACGAAAGCCATAGATGCACACCGTCAGTACAAGCATGGCGAATACGCCGTAGGCCAGGCCCAGGGTCAGGTCGGTTTCCGGCAGGCCGATCAGCCGTTTCGCACCGCCGACCAGCGCGTCGCCTGAACTCCACACCGACAGTGAGAAGAAGGCAATCGCCGTCAGCAATGACAGAAACGAGCCAACAATCCGCCCGTGCACGCCGAAGTGCGCACCGGAGGACACGGCGTTGTTGGTGCCATTGATCGGCCCGAACAGGCCCATCGGCGCCAGGATCAGCGCACCCACCAGCACGCCCAGCACAATCGCCCAGACCCCGGCCTGGAACGACAACCCGAACAACACCGGAAAGGAACCGAGTACGGCGGTGGCAAACGTATTGGCACCGCCGAAGATCAGGCGAAACAGGTCTTTGGGCCCGGCGGTACGTTCGTTGTCGGGGATCTGTTCGACCCCGTTGGTTTCTATTTTGCGAATACTGTTTTCGTTGTTTTTATTATTCATGATCAGCTCCGATCACATTGGCTAAGGGGGCGGCAGCCCTTCCGGCATAGCGGACAAATGTTCGTGACAGGCCAGCCACGGGCCTTCTTGTTGTTCTGTGCGAGATCCTTGCCGTTTGAAGACAATGGTCTCGCGTTCCTGGCTAAAGAATTGCTCCCCGTTCATGCGCAGCTCGGTGGCCACGTCATGAATAAAGATCGCCACGTCACCCTGCAGGCTGACAACAGCGTTGCTCGAGGCGCAGGACAGCACCTCGAACCCTTCATCCTGACGCCAGCTGTCCCACAACGCCTGGTAGGCGTCGCGACTGAGCAGCGGCTGGGGGAGGGTGTAGAACACAAAGCTGGCATCGGCCGTGAACGCGCCGAAGTAGGCGGCGCGGTCGTTGCGCGCAAAGGCCGACACCAGGTCGGCGGCGGCTTTCAATACCTGCGGCACGCTCATCAGCGGTGCGCCACGCCAGGCAGTACGCAGAGCATCTCGTACAGCAGGTTGGCGCCCAGCAGTGAGGTGTTGCCGGTGGTGTCGTAGGGCGGCGAAACTTCTACCAGATCGCAACCAACCAGGTCGAGGCCCTGGCAGCCACGGATGATTTCGATCGCCTGGATGGTGGTCAGCCCGCCGATTTCCGGGGTGCCGGTGCCGGGCGCCCAGGCCGGGTCGATGCCGTCGATGTCGAAGCTCAGGTACACCGGGCCGCCGCCGACTTTTTCCCGCACCTCGGCCATCAGTGGCGCAAGGGAGTGGTGCCAGCATTCTTCGGCCTGCACCACACGGAAGCCCTGTTTGCGGCTCCAGTTAAAGTCCTCGGCGGTGTAGCCCTGGGCGCGCAGGCCGATCTGCACCACGCGGTCGCAATCGAGCAGGCCTTCTTCCACGGCGCGGCGGAAGGTGGTGCCGTGGGCGATTTTCTCACCGAACATATGGTCGTTGACGTCGGCGTGGGCATCGATGTGCACCAGCCCGACCTTGCCGTGTTTCTTGTGGATCGCCCGCAGGATCGGCAGGGTAATGGTGTGGTCGCCGCCCAACGTCATCGGGATCACGTTGTGCTCGAGAATCTCATCGTAGGCCTCTTCGATGATGCGCACGGCGTCGAGCAAATTGAAGGTGTTGATCGCCACGTCGCCAATGTCCGCCACCGACAGCGAGTCGAACGGCGCGGCACCGGTGGCCATGTTGTAGGGGCGGATCATCACCGACTCGGCGCGGATTTCACGCGGCCCGAAGCGGGTGCCGGCACGCAGCGAGGTGCCGATGTCCAGGGGCACGCCGATAAAGGCCGCATCCAGGCCCTTGGCCGATTGCAGGTGGGGAAGACGCATCATGGTGGCGATGCCGGCGAAGCGCGGCATTTCGTTGCCGCCCAGTGGTTGGTGGAAAATCTTGTCCACGGGATTGCCTCATCGTTGTTGTGTTTATCAGGGGCCGATTCTGCGAAAAGCGAGGGAAGGGAAGAATCGGCAGGGGCAAATACTTAGTTCAGATTTTTCTAAACTAATGCGGGCGGGTAGACTGCTCAGATCGACACCCGGAGCCGACCATGGCCAACGCCTTGCCCGACCTGAAACTCCTGCGCATCTTCGTCAGCGTCGTGCGCCACCAGGGGTTCGCCAACGCCCAGCACGAACTCAACCTGTCCACGTCGGCCATCAGCACCTACATGAGCCAGTTGGAAAGCGCGTTGGGCCTGGTGCTGTGCCATCGCGGGCGGGGCGGGTTCAGCCTGACCAGCAAAGGCGAGCTGTTTCATCAGGAAACCTTGCGCCTGCTGGGCGAACTGGAAGGCTTCGAGCAATACGCCGCCGCGCTCAAGGGCGAGCTGCGCGGGACACTCAAGCTCGGCGTGCTCGATTCCACCGTGAGCGACAAGGCCTTGCCGTTCGCGGAAGTCATCGGCGCCTACAGCCTGGAGCACCCGGCGGTGCACCTGCATTTATCGGTGATGAGCCCCTACGAACTGCAACTCGGCGTGCAGGACAACCGCCTCGACCTGGCCATCGGCGCATTCTCCAACCGCATGAGTGGGCTGATCTACATGCCGCTGTACCGCGAGCAGCACTGGTTGTACTGCAGCACACGCCATCCGTTGTTCAGCGAACGACGTATCCCCGAACAAGTGATCACCCAGCAGCGCATGGTCGGGCGTGGCTACTGGAGCCAGGCGGAACTGGCGCGCCACGGTTTCAAGCACAGCGCCGCCACCGTGGAAAGCATGGAAGCGCAGCTGATCCTGGTGCTCTCCGGTGCTTACATCGGCTACCTGCCCGAGCACTATGCCCAGGCCTGGGCCGATAAGGGCGACCTGCGCGTATTGCTGCCTGCGACCTTCGGCTACCAGGCGCCGTTCTCGATGATCATGCGCCGGGGGCGCAGCCGCGAGCCGCTGATCCAGACCTTCCGCGATTTACTCAAAGCCCAGCTCAACCAGGCCTGAAGAACCATGTCCCGACCCCAATGTTCCCGCTGCCTCAGGCCCGTTGCCCATTGCTTGTGCGCGCTGATCCCCAGCCTCGACAGCCGCACACGTGTGCTTCTTTTGCAGCACCCGAGCGAGGTCAACCATGCGCTTAACACCGCGCGGTTGGCGGCGCTGGGGCTGAACAATGCGCAGTTGATAGTGGGTGAGGTCTTTGATGATCTGCCGACCCTGTTGAACCCGCCCGGCTATCAGGCGCGGTTGTTGTTTCCTGCTGACGATGCCCAGCCGCTGCAAGCCTATGCCCCCGGCGATCAGCCGCTATTGCTGGTGGTGCCCGACGGCACCTGGCGCAAGGCGCGCAAACTGCTGCACCTCAATCCTTTGTTGGCGGCGTTGCCTCGGGTGACGCTGGCTGAGGCCGCCGTGTCCCGCTATCGACTGCGCAAGGCGCCCGGGCCTGGGGCATTGTCGACAGTGGAGGCGATTGTGCAGGCGTTGCAGGTGCTGGAGGCGCCGGCATCGTTCGAACTGCTGCTCAAACCCTTTGAGGCGCTGATCGAAGGGCAGATTGCGGCGATGGGGGAGGAGGTCTTTCAGAGAAATCATGGCGATGGGCATTTGGGCTAGGCGGGGTATCGAGGCGCGGCCATCGGGAGCAAGCCCCCTCCCACACTGGACCGCATTCTCATGCTGGAACTCGGTCGAATGTGGGAGGGGGCTGGCTCCCGATGGCGTCCTCAAGCTCACCCTCTTTTCTGCTTATTCCTTTAAGCCATAAGCACCACACTTTGCGTGATATGGCCCGCCAGTCTTTCCCGGTATGATGTTCGCCCCCGCAGTCTGGATTGCGAATACGCCATGACCTTGCAGTACCCTACAATCGCCGATTGCGTCGGCAACACGCCCCTGGTCCGCTTGCAACGCATGGCGGGTGAAACCAGCAATACCCTGTTGCTCAAGCTCGAAGGGAACAACCCGGCCGGCTCGGTAAAAGACCGCCCGGCGCTGTCGATGATCACCCGCGCCGAACTGCGCGGGCAGATCAAGCCCGGTGACACCCTGATCGAAGCCACCTCGGGTAATACCGGGATCGCCCTGGCCATGGCCGCCGCGATCAAGGGTTACAAGATGGTGCTGATCATGCCCGACAACGGCAGTGCCGAGCGCAAGGCGGCAATGACCGCCTATGGCGCCGAGCTGGTACTGGTCACCCAGGAAGAAGGCATGGAAGGCGCCCGCGACCTCGCCGAGCGCATGGCCGCCGAAGGCCGTGGCCAGGTGCTGGACCAGTTCGCCAACGGGGACAACCCGGAAGCGCACTACACCACCACCGGTCCGGAAATCTGGCGCCAGACCCAGGGCACCATCACCCATTTCGTCAGCTCCATGGGCACCACCGGCACCATCATGGGCAACTCGCGCTACCTCAAGGAGCAGAACCCGGCGATCCAGATCGTTGGCCTGCAACCGATGGAAGGCGCGGCTATCCCGGGTATCCGGCGCTGGCCCGAAGAGTACTTGCCGAAGATCTACAACGCGACGCGCGTGGACCGCATCATCGACATGGCCCAGCGTGAAGCCGAAGACACCACCCGCCGCCTGGCGCGTGAAGAAGGCATCTTCTGCGGCGTGTCGTCCGGCGGTGCCGTGGCGGGTATGTTGCGTTTGTCCAAGGAAGTGGAAAACGCCGTGATCGTCGCGATCATCTGTGACCGAGGCGACCGTTACCTGTCGACCGGCATTTTCGACGAACCCAACTGATGGCCAAGCACGAGAGAGGTCTGCGCTTCCAACCGACGGGCGGCAGCCGGGCCCCACAGATTCCCGTGGGCAAGAAGCAACGCCTGACCATCGAGCGCCTGGCCAACGACGGCCGCGGCCTCGTGTTCTTTGAAGGCCGCACCTGGTTTGTCAACGGTGCGCTGGCCGGCGAAGAGGTTGAAGCGCGGGTGCTGGGCACCCACGGTAAAGTGGTCGAGGCCCGCACCGAACGCGTGTTCAATGCCAGCGAGCTGCGTCGTCCGGCACCGTGCGCGCACTTCGGCCGCTGTGGCGGTTGCAGCGTGCAGCACTTGCCCCATAACGAACAACTTGCCCTGAAACAGCGCATGCTCGCCGAGCAACTGTCCCGCGTGGCCGGTGTCGAACCGCAGGAATGGGCCGCACCGTTGAGCGGGCCGGAATTCGCTTACCGACGCCGCGCCCGCGTGGCCGTGCGCTGGGATGCCAAGGCGAAAAAACTCGACGTGGGTTTCCGCGCCGTGGCCAGCCAGGACATCGTCGCCATCGATGCTTGCCCGGTGCTGGTACAGGCCTTGCAACCGATCATGCAGCGCCTGCCGAACATGCTGCGCCGCCTGAGCAAACCTCAGGCCCTGGGGCATGTGGAGTTGTTCAGTGGGTCGTCCGTGGCCGTGTTGCTGCGGCATATGGCGCCGTTGTCGGACGCGGACCTGCTGATCCTGAAAGAATTTTGCAGCTTCCATGAAGCCCAGTTGTGGCTGCATGGCGAAGGCCAGCCGGAACCTGTTGAGCCTGATCAGTCACTGGGTTTCCGATTGGACGCATGGGACTTGGCGTTGGCGTACCGACCAGGGGATTTTGTCCAGGTCAACGCCGCGGTCAACGAGGCAATGGTTGCCCAGGCCCTGGACTGGCTGGCGCCGCAGCCTGATGAACGGGTCCTGGACCTGTTCTGCGGCCTGGGCAACTTTGCCCTGCCGCTGGCGAAACAGGTACGCGAAGTGGTGGCGGTGGAAGGTGTGCAGACCATGGTGGACCGGGCTGCACGGAACGCCATCAGCAACAATTTGCATAATGCGCAGTTTTTTCAGGCCGATTTGTCTCAGCCTTTGAATGACGTGGAATGGGCCAAACAGGGCTTTTCTGCGGTACTCTTGGACCCACCCCGCGATGGTGCCCTGGAGGTTGTGCGCAAGCTCGCCACCCTGGGGGCCAAGCGCCTGGTGTATGTGTCCTGCAACCCGGCGACGCTGGCGCGGGACACGGTTGAGCTGGTCAAGCAAGGCTACCGGCTAAAACGTGCCGGGATCCTCGACATGTTTCCGCAGACAGCGCATGTCGAGGCCATGGCGTTATTTGAAGCGGGCTAGGATGCCCGTTTAATCCGACTGGCCTGCGATCTCCAAGGCCTATGATCTGCTACGGAGTTCGCAGTAAAAAGGTCGGCGATGATTTTGGCGCATCCAAGGTGCGTCGTAGGGAAGGTAAGCAAGATGGTACAGGTGAGAGCACACCAGCCGATCAACACCGACGGCAGTATCAATCTCGAGGCATGGCTGGATCATGCCATCAGTGTCGACCCGGCACTGGACCGTGAAGCCTTGAAAGCAGCCTGCGAGTTCGCTCGTGAGTCTGAGCAACAAGACAATGCAGCGAAGAACCTGTGGGCCGAAGGCACTTCCAGCTTTCGCACCGGGTTGGAAATCGCCGAGATCCTTGCCGATCTCAAGCTGGACCAGGACTCGCTGATCGCCGCCGTGCTCTATCGCGGTGTGCGTGAAGGGCACATCCAGTTGCCGACCGTCAGCCAGCGTTTTGGCGCGGTTGTGGCCAAGCTGATCGACGGCGTGCTGCGCATGGCTGCCATCAGCGCTAGCCTCAGCCCGCGCCAGTCCATGGTGCTGGGCACCCAGGGCCAGGTGGAAAACCTGCGCAAGATGCTGGTGGCGATGGTCGACGACGTACGTGTCGCCCTGATCAAGCTGGCCGAGCGCACCTGCGCGATCCGTGCGGTGAAGACCGCCGACGACGAAAAGCGCAACCGCGTCGCCCGCGAAGTCTTCGACATCTACGCGCCGCTGGCCCACCGCCTGGGCATTGGCCATATCAAGTGGGAGCTGGAGGACTTGTCCTTCCGCTACCTCGAACCTGATCAATACAAACAGATCGCCACGCTGCTGCACGAGCGGCGGCTCGACCGCGAGCGCTTTATCAGCGACGTGATGGGCCAGTTGCGCGCCGAGTTGCAGGCCACCGGTGTCGACGCCGACATCAGCGGCCGCGCCAAACACATCTATTCGATCTGGCGCAAAATGCAGCGCAAGGGCCTGGCCTTCAGTCAGATCTACGACGTGCGCGCCGTGCGCGTGCTGGTGCCGGAAATGCGCGACTGCTACACCGCGCTGGGTATCGTCCATACGCTGTGGCGGCACATTCCCAAGGAGTTCGACGACTACATCGCCAACCCCAAGGAAAACGGCTATCGCTCGCTGCATACCGCAGTGATCGGCCCCGAGGGCAAGGTGCTGGAGGTGCAGATCCGCACCCACGCCATGCACGAAGAGGCGGAGCTGGGCGTGTGCGCGCACTGGCGCTACAAGGGCACCGACGTCAAGGCCGGGTCCAACCAGTACGAAGAGAAAATCTCCTGGCTGCGCCAAGTGCTGGAGTGGCACGAAGAACTCGGCGACATCGGCGGCCTGGCCGAACAGTTGCGTGTAGATATAGAGCCGGACCGGGTCTACATCTTCACCCCCGACGGCCATGCCATCGACTTGCCCAAGGGCGCTACGCCGCTGGATTTCGCCTACCGCGTGCACACCGAGATCGGCCATAACTGCCGGGGCGCCAAGATCAACGGGCGCATCGTACCGCTCAACTACAGCCTGCAAACCGGCGAGCAGGTCGAGATCATCACCAGCAAGCACGGCACGCCGAGCCGCGACTGGCTGAACCCGAACCTGGGCTACATCACCACATCGCGGGCGCGGGCCAAGATCGTGCATTGGTTCAAGTTGCAGGCGCGCGACCAGAACGTCGCCGCCGGCAAGACCCTGCTCGAACGCGAACTGGGTCGCTTGGGCCTGCCGCAGGTGGACTTCGACAAGTTGGCCGAAAAGGCCAACATGAAGATTGCCGAAGACATGTTCGCCGCCCTCGGTGCCGGCGACCTGCGCCTGGCGCAACTGGTCAACCTGGCCCAGCAACTGGTCGAGCCGGAGCGCGGCAACGAACAACTGGAGCTGATCCCACGCAAAGCTACCGGCTACAAGCCCGGCAAGCGCGGCGATATCCAGATCCAGGGCGTCGGTAACCTGCTGACGCAAATCGCCGGTTGCTGCCAGCCGTTGCCGGGGGATGCCATCGTCGGCTACATCACCCAGGGCCGTGGCGTGAGCATTCACCGCCAGGACTGCGCCTCGGTGCTGCAACTGGGTGGGCGCGAGCCGGAGCGGATTATCCAGGTCAGTTGGGGCCCGGTGCCGGTGCTCACCTACCCGGTGGATATCATCATTCGTGCCTACGACCGTTCCGGCCTGCTGCGTGACGTCTCGCAAGTGTTGCTCAATGAGCGCATCAACGTGCTGGCGGTCAATACCCGCTCGAATAAGGAGGACAACACTGCGTTGATGTCCCTGACCATCGAGATTCCGGGCCTGGACGCACTGGGGCGATTGCTGGGGCGGATTTCGCAGTTGCCGAACATCATTGAGACGCGGCGCAACCGCACCCCATGATTCGCGGAATGAATGCAGGCTAAATGTGGGAGGGGGCTTGCTCCCGATAGCAGGCTGTCAGTTGATACATCGGGTGGCTGACGCACTGCTATCGGGAGCAAGCCCCCTCCCAGACTGATCGGACACAGAAAGATGTATTCACTTGAAGACCTGCTGCACCTGATGAGCCGCCTGCGGGACCCGCAATACGGGTGCCCGTGGGACATCAAGCAAACCTACGCCACCATTGTCCCGCACACCCTGGAAGAGGCTTACGAAGTGGCCGACGCCATCGAGCGCGGCGACTTTGATCATCTGCAAGGTGAGTTGGGCGACCTGTTGTTCCAGGTGGTGTACTACAGCCAACTGGCGCGGGAAGAGGGGCGTTTCGAATTTGCCGGGGTGATCGACAGCATCACCCGCAAGCTGATTCGCCGTCATCCCCATGTGTTCCCGACCGGTGATCTGTATGCGCCACTGGATATTCCTCAACTGAGCGAAGAGCAGGTCAAGGAGCGTTGGGAGCAGATCAAGGCCGAGGAGCGCGCGGAAAAATCCGACGCGCCGGAGCAACTGTCCCTGCTGGACGATGTGCCGACCGCCTTGCCGTCCTTGTCCCGGGCCGCCAAATTGCAGAAGCGCGCGAGCCAGGTCGGCTTCGACTGGCCATCGGCCTTGCCGGTGGTGGATAACGTGCGCGAAGAGCTGGACGAAGTGCTCGAAGCCATGGCCGATAACGACGCGGTAGCCATCGCCGATGAAGTCGGTGACCTGCTGTTCGCGGCGGTCAACCTGGCCCGTCACCTCAAGGTCGACCCGGAAACAGCGCTGCGTGGCGCCAATGCCAAGTTCGAACGACGTTTCCGATTTATCGAACAGGCATTGCGCGATATGCATCAACCCATAGAAGATTGCACCCTCGAAGAGTTGGACGCCCTGTGGGGCGAAGCCAAACGTCAGGAAAAGAACGTGTCCAGCTGCGGTTGAGCAGTTGCCTAAGTGAGTAAGCACCATGAGCCTTTCCCTTCGCGACCAGTTGCTCAAAGCAGGTCTGGTCAACCAAAAGCAGGCCAAGCAGGTCGGCAAAGAAAAACAGAAGCAGCAGCGGCTGGTCCACAAGGGCCAGATCGAGGCCGATGACACCCAGGCCCGCCTGGCCGCCGAGGCGCATGCCGAGAAGGTCAAGCGTGACCAGGAGCTGAATCGCCAGCAACAGGAAAAAGCCGAGGCCAAGGCCCGTACGGCCCAGGTCAAGCAACTGATCGAGACCTCGCGCCTGCCTAAGCTGACCACCGAGGACTACTACAACTTCGTGGATGACAAGAAGGTCAAGCGCCTGTCGGTCAACACGTTGATGCGCAACAAGCTGAGCAACGGCTCCCTGGCTATCGTGCATCACGGTGGTGGCTACGAGGTGATCCCGCGTGAAGCCGCGCTGAAGATCCAGGAGCGCGCACCGGAGCGTATCGTGCAGCTCAACATCCTCACCGAAAGCCAGGTGCCGGATGAGGACGATCCGTACGCCGCTTACCAGATCCCGGATGATTTGATGTGGTAAGGCGGTAAAACAACAAACCCCGCTCAAAAGGCGGGGTTTGTGTTTTAGCCTGCAGCGTCAGGCTGTTACCAATCCACTGCATAACTCATGCTGAAGGTGCGACCCTCGGCGTTCGGGTAAGGCGCGCGGGCGTTGGCTTGGGCAAACATGTTCTGGTAGTTACGGTTGCTGAGGTTGTACACCGCACCTTCCAGGCGACCCACCGGCAGTCTGACGGAGCCCAACAGGTCGACCAGCGTGTACCCTTCGATATCGCGGCCGTTGTTGTCCTTGAACGCCGCGTCGTAGTCGGCCAGGCGCATGCCTTGCAAGCGCAGGCTGTAGTCGCCACGGTCATAGCCAACAAAGGCGGTCGTCTTGGCGGGGGCGATACGTGTTGCCGGCAAGTCGATCCATTGTCCGTTCTGGCGGGTTTCGCCTTTGGCGTAAGCATAAGTACCACCCACCGACCATTGATCGGTGACGTTGTACGTCAGGCTGGTTTCGATACCGCGTACGCGTTCTTTCTGGTTCACCAGGCGCAACACACGATCAGTGGCATCATAGAACTGAGTGACATCCGAGGTATTTTCATACGCGGTGACATTTGCCAGCCACTTGTCCCAATTACCACGCCAGCCCAGCTCGTAGCTGTCGACCTTCAGGGCCTGGGCATTCAGTTTTTGAATGTCGTAGGTGCTGTTGACGTCACGCAGGAAGCGCTGGATGTCCGGCAGGGAAAAGCCCTGGCTGAAGTTGACGAATACATCCTGGTTTTCGCTCAGGTGGTACACCGCCCCGAGGTTGTAGAGGGTGTCATCGTATTTGAGTGTGCCGCCGGGTAGTGTCGCGCGATTACCGGTCTGGACGATTTCGCCGTAAGCAGTGCTGTCGGCAATGTCGCTTTCGATCCACTCGCGGCGTACACCGCCACGCAGGGTCCAGTCACCGATGTCGTAGGACAGCTGGCCAAAGATGGCTTTGGTTGTTGTCTGGATGTCCGGCCCCAGTTCGAACGTGGTACCGGTCTTGGTGTAGGTGAGACCGTTGACCCGGTACTGGTCGCCACGCTGACGTGAGGTTTCATGATCATAATCGGCACCCCAGACCAGGTTGCCGGTCGCCGTGCCGATGTCCGGCATTTGCGTGTCGATGGCCGCTCGCAGGCCGTAAACATCTTGCACGCTGTTGTTGTCGGACACCCCCGCGCGGCCCCTGGACAGGTCGGGGAAGAACAACGCGTCGGCACGCCGCCAATAACTTTCAATCTGCAAGCCTTGGCCGTAGAAATCCTGATCGGCGTAATTGAGGTTCACTGCCTGGTTGTGGGTGTACGGTTGATCGTCCAGGTCCAGGCCTTTTACGGCGACGGCGGTGTTGGTGACGCGTGGGTTCTTGGTGTAACGCGTGTCTTGTTCGTCCTTGTAGTCTTGCAGGGACAGACTGATTTTCTTGTCGTCATCCAGCGCGTAGCCAAAGCGGCCTTGCAGGTCGTAGGTGTCGGTGTCCATGTTGCTGCCCTGGGACGTGTCCTGGGGAATGCGCTTGCCGTTGCCGTCGAACTGGTCATTGCGTTGCACAGTGTTGGCCGACAGATACCAATCCACCGGGCCGCTGCGGCCCGTGGCGCTTTGGAACGCTTCGTAGGAGAAACCTTTATGGCTGAAGTTGTTGCCGGTGGTCATGCCGATCTTGCTGCTCAACGCCAGGTCTTCACCTTTGTTGCGCTTGGTGATGATGTTGATGATGCCGCCTGACGCGCCCGCACCGTAGACACTGCTGGCGCCGGAAATGACTTCGATACGCTCGATGCTTTCCGGCGCAACGCTGTTGAGCTGGCGGAAGTTGTCACGTGTGGCGTTCTGGGAGACCCCGTCGATCAGGATCAGGGTATTGCGGCCGCGAAGTGTCTGGCCGAAGTTGCTCATGCCGCCGCTGGAAGGGGCGATGCCCGGTACCAATTGCCCGAGGATGTCTGCAACCCGGCGGCCGGCACCCGCTTGCTGGCGGATCTGGTCTTCGTTGATCACCTGCACCGAGCCAGGAATCGCCGCGATGCTGGTTTCACTGCGCGTGGCCGACACTACCGTTGCCTGCAGTTGCAGGTTGGTGGTGGCGGCTTGCGTACCTTCACTCTCATCGGCCCAGGCAGGCACGCTTATCGACCCTAGAAGCGGCAGCAGAACTGCCAGTTGCGATTTGTTCATGACCTTGCCTTTCAGTTATTAGAAGTATTGACAGAAAAACCGGATGTCTCAGGTGTTCGGGTGAACGAACGGATTGCGCGGATGCCCAGGGCGGCCAAGGCGTAAGTGAGCGCCACCAGCCAGAAGCTGTGCGCCAGACCCACGATTCCCATGCCGATACCGCCCATCAGCACGCCGCACAGCGCGCCGGCTTTGGCGGCGCTGTTGCCCAGGCCCAGGGCAAAGCCCTGCTGACTGGGCGCAACGGTGTTGGCGATCAACGTGTAGGCGACCGGCAGCAATGCACCCTGCCAAACGCCCCACAGTAGCCGGCTGGTGAGGAATCCCAGCCATTCGCTGGCCAGTGCCGTAAACGCCAGCGTCAAGGCACAGGACCACGTGACCCACTCGATGACGCGCAACGTGTGCGCCGGTTGATGCCGGTCGAACAGGCGCCCCCATAACGGTGCGGACAGCGCCAGGGTCAGTGCGCTGGCGGCATAGCTGGCGCCGATCAGCCACGCGGGGGCGTGTAACACGTCGGCGACGTACAAGGCGTAAAACGGCTGGGGCATCATCTTGGCCGCCTGGATCAACACGATGATTCCCAGCATCGCACCGAGCCAGCCTTTAGGCAGCGCGGTCGGTTTTGCGGTGCGTGCTGGTCGTGATCGTGGTGCGTCGGTGGGCAAGAACAGGCTGATCACCGCGCACAACACACACACCGCAGTGGCGCTGTAGCACAGCAGTGCAAAGCCCGAGACATCCATCAACCAGCCGCCCAACACCGGCCCGGCCAGAGAGCCCACGGCAGTCGCCGATTGCAGTCGAGCCAGAATGTGCCCGCGCCCGCCGTCGTCGCAGCAGGCCAGTGCATAGGCTTGCGCCGCTGCGATAAAACCGGCCAGTGCCCCTTGCGCTACCCTGATTGCCACGAGCAGCCAGGGATCGAAGGTAACGGCGGCCAGGCCCTGGCATACCGCCAACGCCAGCAGCGCCCGGATGATCATTGGCTTGTGCCCGGTACGGTCACCCAGTCGCCCCCACATGGGGGTCAGGATCATTGCCGCCATCATCGGCCCTGCGTACACCAGCGAGGACAGCAGGCCGGTGTACTGGGCATTGGCGACGCCGAGCAGTTTCTGGATTTGCAGCGGCCAGAAAGGTCCACTCATTTCCATGGCGCCCATCGACACCAACTGAATCACCACCAGCAGCCGCAGTGCGGTGTTGTTAGCCGGCATTGGCGGCGGCGCTCAGCGGGTTCGGCAAGCGCCCGACGATATCGGCATGGCTCTCCAACAGACGCATGCGCATGAACGACTTGGCTGGCCAGTCCTGCTCCAGCAAAGCCTTGCGCTCGGTCTCCCAGCGTTGTGGTTCGACGTCGTTGCGCAAGTCGTCGAAGCACTGGCTGACCTGTGCCGACAGTTCGTTCCAGAGCAGCACTTGGGGCACGTCGAAGTGGCGTGCGCTGAGCAACACGAGTTCGCCCAGGTGGCACATGAATACGGTGTGCAACAGCTTGTCGCGCACGAAACCGGCATCGTCGTACAGGGTCATCTTGGGATCGTGCAGTTCGATGTCCAGGCCATGGGCGTGCAAGGTTTTGCGGTCGATCCGGATATCCCCGAAATCACGCAATAGCAGGCGGCTCAACTGCCCGTCAGCCGCCATGACCATAAAGGAATTCTGCTGATGCGCTTCGAAGGCCACGCCATAACGCAAATACATGCCCAGCAGCGCCGGTACGGCAATCGAGGCGTAA
This sequence comes from Pseudomonas grimontii, assembly GCF_007858185.1. Classification (GTDB taxonomy): domain Bacteria; phylum Pseudomonadota; class Gammaproteobacteria; order Pseudomonadales; family Pseudomonadaceae; genus Aquipseudomonas; species Aquipseudomonas grimontii. Next base: position 189,636 of record NZ_VFES01000009.1, on the reverse strand, counting down.
TCCCGAAAGAAGGCGAGCAGGGCATCTGTGTCGTCCTTGCCTTGGCTCAGACGTACCCATTGGCGCAGCAGCGGCTGCCCGTGCTGGTCGACCGCGAACAGGCTGCCTACCGGTACGGCCATTTCGCCCGGTTGGAGCAGGCTCTGGGGGGCGTCACGGTACAGTACGGCCAGGTGGCGAGAGTGTTCGTCATTGATCGGTTGCGGCTTGAAATGCACGCCGATCCGCTCGGGGACGATGCTGAGGATCTTCTGGATCGCCGGCTCACGCTCCAGGATCGCCAGCAGCAGGTGGCTGATCCGCGGGCCCATGCGCGCCGAACGTGGTGAAACAGTGCGCTGCACACTGGTCAGGCGCAGTGAAACTGGAAGTTTCACCATCGGTGCGTCACACCGACCTTCAGGCAGCACGGTCCTGAACGACATGGTTGGGTGGGCGGTGAACGCAACGATATCAGTCAGCACCAACAATCGATCGCCAATTTCGTTGGCGAATAGTTGAGGTAATTCCTGGCGCGCCTGCCAAGGGTGAGCGGGCAGCGGCAGATAATCCCCAGCCTCAAGGCCTTGAGCGGTCAACTGCGCCGTCAGTTGCCGGGCGGCCTGGGGGAAATGTTGTTGCCACCATTGCCAGTAATCTGCGGTGCCAGCCAGCATTTCGACATGGGCGAATTGGCGATGCAGAGCGCACAGGAATACCGGAAAACGTGCTTCGAATTCCGGTGAGAAATCGATGACCTGATCGGTATTCAAACCCAGTTTGGTCTTGTAGTTGGGGTGCCAGGGATGGCCCAGCGTGCCCCATTGCTCAAGCGTGGAGGTCGGATTGGTCACGCTGGGGTCATGCTTGAGGTAGCTCAAGAGGTTGCTTTGGTGTGTCGGGCCCATGGCCGTATGGAGCTTGAGTGTCCATTGCTCATGAAAGGCGAGGCACAGCGTGTCGTTGACAAAGCTGTCGTCGATTTCGGTGTTGAGGCGGTCCAGGACTTCCGGGTCTGCAGGTGATTCGAGGCTGCGGTTTAGCAGTGTCAGTAACTGCGACGGGAACTGAATATTCAGGTCAGGATGATCATCACGCAGCAGGGTGACCCGTCCACGCACGTCCCAGCTGGCCATGCGGCCGGGGCGCAGGTGCTCGAAACGCAGGCGGTTCTGGTCAGGCAGTGCGAGCCAGCATTGTCCGTGTTCGTCATAGGTGCGGGTGCTGGGGTCCAGCAATCCTTCACGAAACAGTGCTTGGATCAAACGTTGAAAGCTACGCTCGGCGGCGGGTGCCAGGGCGGTGATCAGAGCGTCGAGGGTGACGTTGTTAGCCTGAAATTGCGGGGTAGCAAGTGCTTCGCTCCAACGTTCAAGCAACGATTGTTCTGGGGTACGGCTGTGTCTGCGCATCAAGTGGAGTTCCCTATCCGTGAGCCTGGGTGAAAAGCGGCTGAATGTTATCGAGAACTATTACCAGTTGTCTATTTATTGTTACTTCCCTGCTGAAAGGATTTAGTCAGAGGCGCCAGGAGAGGAAGGTGGCGAACGATTCGGCTGACAAAAAAAGCACTGTCAAGTGGCGTCTAGGCCTCTGTAACGGGCTACTTCAGCGTCTGAATATTGCCGTGGAGGAGGTGGGCGAGAGGGGCGTGAAATGTATATTTTTCAATACAATTGTCGAGACTAAGGAAAAGACGCTCTGGATTAAAACGGCAAACCCCGCTCATTGGCGGGGTCTGTCATGTGCAGACGGCCTGGCTGCGTGGGCCGGCGTCTACTTGATTTCAGTGTTTCAGGAGCTTTCTGCCTGGCGTTTCATCTCAAGCGATTCAAGCTCGTTTTTATAATTATGAGCATCGCTCTCGTTGTGAAACATGCCGACCAGCAGGTCTTGTTGGTGGACATCCCAGATATGAATCCCATGGCCCAGCGCTTCGTGGGACATATGTTCGTCGTCGCGTTCAGTTACTTTTACAGTCATCTGCTTGCTCCAATTTCTGGTGGGTGTGCGGCAAGTCGTCGCAGGTCTTTTTATACGGTTTGTTAGCTTGCTAAGTAAACCGCTTTAGAGGTTTATGACAGAAGTTTCATGTTGGGCGCCATCGGGAGCAAGCCCCCTCCCACAGGGGAAGGTGTTCGCAGTTCAAATGTGGGAGGGGGCTTGCTCCCGATGACGGCAGACACTTGAACCCAAAACCCCCAGACGAAAAAAAGCCCCGCATTCAGCGAGGCTCTTCTCAGCTCATCAATCCAATCAGCTGCCCTTGATGGCCTTGCCGTCAACGGTGCCGTCTTGCAGCATGATGTTGTATTCCTTGCCGTCGGTTTCCACCTGACGCAGGGCTACCAGGATGCCACCCAGATCCTTGGCAAACCACATCTGGGTGATGCGCTTGCTTTGAGTCGGGTCGCGTACGCGCTCAACCTTGATCGCGTCAATGCTGCCGACCTTGGTCTGGACTTTTTCCGGGCCGATCACACGGAAGTCGTAAGTGTCGACGTCGGTGCCTTCAACCACGTTGTAGCTCATGCTTTTCTTGCCGGCTGCGACGTCGCGCTGCAGGGCCAACTGGTAGGTCGACTTGTCGAGCATGCCGCTTTGCAGGGGGACGTTGACCGGGTCTTTGTTTTCAAAGCCCGTGACTTTTTTGGTCGACGGGTCGAAGTCCAGGTTGATCTTCTTGGTCTTGCCCAGGCCGCCGCGTTCGAAGGAGTAGCTCTTCGGTTGCAGGGCGTCCTTGTCAAACAGGATCACGCTGGTTTCGGTCAGGCTGGCGATCATCATGGAAGCCTTGAAGTTCAAGGTCCAGGTGCCGTCACCATTCTTGGTCAGGCTGCGTTCTGCCGAACCACTCATGGGCAACTGTTTCCAGTCGGCGGTGTAGCTGGCGGAGAACGGGTGTAGATCTGCCGCTTGCACGGCAGGCAAGGCGAACAGCGCAAAAGCGAAGAGCAAGGCGCGACGCATAAAATCTCCTAGGTTCGAATCAAGTGGCCGCTGGCCGCAAGTAACTGACCGTCCAATAATGCACCCTGATTACCAAGAATCAACCGCCCCTCGGCAAACCAGCGAACAGCCAGCGGGTAAATCCTGTGTTCCTGGGTATGAACCCGTTGCGCAAGTGTCTGCGCCGAGTCGTCCGACTCTACCGGAACCACTGCCTGTACGACCAGAGGCCCGCCATCGAGTTCCTCGGTGACGAAGTGCACGCTGCAGCCATGCTCGCTGTCACCCGCATCCAGCGCGCGCTGGTGCGTGTGCATGCCTTTGTACTTGGGCAAAAGGGAAGGGTGGATATTCAGCAGCCGCCCTTCGTAGTGCCGCACGAAATCGGCGCTGAGGATGCGCATGAAACCGGCCAGTACCACGAGCTTGGGGGTGAAAGCGTCGATCAGTTCGACCAAGGCGCTGTCGAAGGCCTCGCGGCCTTCGAAAGCCTTGTGATCCAGCGAGCGGGTTTCGATACCCGCGTCCCTGGCGCGTTGCAGGCCGTAGGCGTCGCTGCGGTTGGAGATCACCGCAGCGATGCGCACCGGGCTGTCGCCGGTGCGCGTGCTGTCGATCAGGGCCTGCAAGTTACTGCCGGTGCCGGAGAGCAGCACCACGACATCACAGGTCTGAGGCATCAGTGAGCCTTGAGGTTCTTCAGTTCAACCTGAGCCGCGCCTTCGGCAGCGGTGGCGATCTGGCCGATGACCCAAGGCTGCTCGCCCGCTTCACGCAGGACGTTCAGCGCGGTTTCAACGTGTTCCTGCGCCACGCAGATCACCATGCCCACACCGCAGTTCAGCACGCGGTGCATCTCGGTTTCATTGACGTTGCCTTTCTCTTGCAGCCAGTCGAAGACCGCAGGACGCTGCCAGCTGGCCACGTCGACGATCGCCTGGGCGCCTTTTGGCAGTACGCGCGGGATGTTGTCCAGCAGGCCGCCGCCGGTGATGTGGGCCATGGCCTTGACCGCGCCGGTGTCCTTGATCAGCTTGAGCAGTGGCTTGACGTAGATGCGGGTCGGGGCCATCAGCAGGTCGGTCAGCGGTTTGCCGTCGAGCTGGATGTTCTCGATGTCGGCACCGGACACTTCGATGATCTTGCGGATCAGCGAGTAGCCGTTGGAGTGCGGGCCGGACGATGGCAGGGCAAGCAGGGCGTCGCCGGCAGCCACTTTGGAGCCGTCGATGATTTCAGCCTTTTCGACCACGCCGACGCAGAAGCCGGCCAGGTCGTAGTCTTCGCCTTCGTACATGCCTGGCATTTCAGCGGTTTCGCCGCCGACCAGGGAGCAACCCGACAGTTCGCAGCCGGCGCCGATGCCGGTCACCACCTGGGTGGCGGTCTCGACGTTCAGCTTGCCGGTGGCATAGTAGTCGAGGAAGAACAACGGCTCGGCACCGCATACCACCAGGTCGTTGACGCACATGGCCACCAGGTCGATGCCGATGCTGTCGTGCTTGTTCAGGTTCAGTGCCAGGCGCAGCTTGGTGCCCACACCGTCGGTGCCGGAAACCAATACAGGCTGCTTGTAGCCGGCCGGGATCTCGCAGAGGGCGCCAAAACCGCCCAGGCCGCCCATGACTTCGGGGCGCGCAGTGCGCTTGGCAACGCTCTTGATGCGTTCGACCAATGCTTCACCGGCGTCGATGTCTACACCGGCGTCCTTGTAGCTCAGGGAGGGTTGCTTGCTCATGATCCAGGCCTTTAGGGGGGATTCAGGGGTAACGACCGAGCGGGCAGGCACTTTTGGTAAAAGGCCCAGCCGTTGACGGTCTGCGAAGGCGCGCGATTTTATCAGGCTTGAGGGGCAGCGGCCATCCTCGGGCCGACGGGCAGGGCCATATAGGCTAAAAAAACCAAGTCAAAAAGCCAATCGCCTCTGCCATGGCACGTATTAAGGTATAGCCTTGAATCCGCTATCGTTATGACGTAGCGAAAACTTACCAGGACCTTGTGAATGTTTTACCGGTCGCTGTGGTCACAGCCTTGGCAAACCGAGTTCACGCGGTCTGTTCCAGCCGCTAAATCTGTTGTTCGGGAATCCTCCATGCGTCTGTGTAAATTCTTCTTTGTAGGCTGCCTGTCGTTAGTCAGCCTGGCGAGTCATGCCGAAACCCTCAATGGTCTTTATCAAGTACTTGAACCGGTCAGCAGCCAGTCTCCGCAAGAGCGAGACCAGGCCACCCAGCGCGCGGTGCAGACCTTGGTCATTCGCCTCACCGGCGATGCCAAGGCTGCCGACGGCCCGGGCCTTGCGGCGGTTCGCAAGGACCCGCAGCAAATTATCAGCCAATACGGCTACGACGCCGGCCCACCCGAGAGCCTGCAAGTGGACTTCGATCCGGTCAGCACCGATCGCGTCTTGCGCGAAGCGGGCTTGTCGATCTGGGGCAGTAACCGGCCGTCGATCCTCGGCTGGTGGCTGAACGACTCCACCGAAGGCAGCAGCCTCGTCGGCGATGGCCAGGCTGCCGCACAGGCCCTGCGCCGCGCGGCACAACACCGTGGCTTGCCGTTGCGCCTGCCGCTGGGGGACCTGGATGAACAGGTCGTCGCCACGGCGCCGAATCTGGAAAGTGCCGATGCCACGCCGTTGCGCGCCGCGTCCGAGCGCTACGGTGCCGACGCCTTGCTCGCCGTGCATGCGCGCCAGGAAGGCAATCAATGGCAGGCCAAATGGCGCCTGTGGTTGGGTGACAAGAGCGAGCAGGGCACTGCGCAAGGCGCCGACACTGGCGCGCTGGCTGATGCGGTCATGCTGGCAGTCAGCCAAAAACTCGCGCCGCGCTTTGCGGTCAAGCCTGGCGTGAGCACCGAACAACTGCTGGAAGTGCAGGGCATGAACCTGGAGCGCTATGCGGCCCTGGGGCATCTGCTCGAGCCGTTTGGTGGCCAACCGCAGCGCGTGGAGGGGGATCGTATTGTGTATCGGGTCCACGGCAGCGCCGATCAGTTGCGTACCCAGTTGAGCCTGGCCAAGTTGCAGGAGGTGCCGGCAGGTGAGGCCCCCGCGCAGCAGCCCGTGGTCGATGGCACACAACCGGCAGCGGCTCCTGAACCCCAGGCGCAACTGCGTTTTCGTTGGTAAACGTTCTTCCTATATAGATAGAAGCAGATAATGGAGTGGTTTATGGCGGATACGCGTCGTTGGGTGTGGCTTGGCGGGATCGTCCTGCTGTGCGTGTTTGTGTTCTTGCTGCATTCGATCCTGACGCCGTTCCTGGTTGCGTTGCTGCTCGCCTATCTGTTCGATCCCGTGGTGGATCGCCTGGAGAAAGCCGGTCTGTCGCGGACATTGGGTGTGGTTGCAGTGTTTGCGCTGTTCACGTTGATCATCACCGCGCTGGTGCTGGTGCTGGTGCCGATGCTGGCCAAGCAACTGTTCCGACTCTATGAGCTGGCACCGCAGATGCTCGACTGGCTGCAGCACACGGCGATGCCGTGGGCTCAAACCAAGCTCGGGCTGGCGGATGGTTTCTGGAAGTTCGACAAGGTCAAGGCGGCGATCAGCGAGCACATGGGCCAGACCACAGATATTGTGGGTGTGATCCTCAGCCAGGCGACCGCGTCCAGCCTGGCACTGATCGGCTGGCTGACCAACCTGGTGCTGATTCCGGTGGTGGCGTTCTACCTGCTGCGCGATTGGGACATCATGATGGCCAAGATCCGCAGCCTGCTGCCGCGCAACCGTGAGGAGCGCATCGTGGCCCTGGCCGGCGAGTGCCATGAGGTGCTTGGCGCCTTTGTGCGCGGGCAGTTGCTGGTGATGCTGGCGCTGGGGATCATCTACGCGGCAGGCTTGATGGCCATCGGCCTGGAGCTGGGCTTGTTGATCGGCTTGATCGCCGGCCTTGCCGCTATCGTGCCGTATATGGGCTTTGTGATTGGTATCGGTGCGGCGCTGGTGGCCGGGCTGTTCCAGTTTGGCGGCGACCTTTACCCGATGCTGGGGATTGTCGCGGTGTTCATGGTCGGCCAGGCCTTGGAGGGCATGGTGCTCACGCCGTTACTGGTGGGGGACCGGATTGGCCTGCACCCGGTGGCGGTGATCTTTGCGATCCTGGCGGGCGGCGAGCTGTTCGGCTTTACCGGCATCCTGCTGGCACTGCCGGTGGCGGCGGTGATCATGGTGCTGGTGCGTCATGTGCACGATCTGTACAAGGATTCCGACGCCTATACGGGGGTCGAAGACCCCGACCTGTAAACGCTGCGTCACAAACCCGGCTTCGGCCGGGTTTGTTGTTTGTGGGGCTATGGCGTCAAACAATCCGCGTAAAACCGGCGAGTTAACGCAAACCTTTGATTTTGCTTGTGGTCTGCTGCATTGTGCGCCCGGCGTCACGGGTATAAACTTTGCAAACTTTACACAGAGGCCACTAACGGTTCGATGGGAGCCGTTCAGTCAGCATGAAACCGATTCAGCTGCCCTTAGGTGTGCGTCTGCGTGATGACGCTACCTTTATCAATTACTACCCAGGCGCCAATGCCGCTGCACTCGGCTATGTCGAGCGGCTCTGCGAAGCCGACGCCGGGTGGACCGAAAGCCTGATCTATCTGTGGGGTAAGCACGGCGTGGGGCGTACCCACCTGTTGCAGGCCGCTTGCCTGCGTTTCGAGCAGATGGGCGAGCCGGCGGTTTACCTGCCCCTGGCCGAGTTGATGGATCGCGGTATCGGGATCTTCGACAACCTTGAGCAATATGAGCTGGTGTGCCTGGACGATCTTCAGGCAGTGGCCGGCAAGGCGGATTGGGAAGAGGCGCTGTTCCATCTGTTCAACCGCTTGCGTGACAGCGGCCGGCGCTTGTTGATCGCCGCCTCTACCTCGCCACGCGAGTTGCCGGTGAAACTGGCTGACCTCAAGTCGCGCCTGACCCTGGCGCTGATCTTCCAGATGCGCCCGCTGTCCGACGAAGACAAATTACGCGCCCTGCAATTGCGCGCATCCCGTCGCGGCCTGCACCTCACCGATGAAGTCGGGCACTTTATCCTCACCCGGGGCACCCGCAGCATGAGCGCGTTGTTCGATTTGCTCGAACAGCTCGACCAGGCCTCTTTGCAGGCCCAGCGCAAGCTGACCATCCCCTTTCTCAAGGAAACCCTCGGCTGGTAGCCCGCCCTTTGTTTTCGGGGCTTTCGGCGAATTACAGGCGCCAAAAAACCCGCGTTTGGGCCGGTTTGGCCACGCAAATGGGTTGCATAGGGTGTTAAGGGCTTAGATGTCATAGTCCAAACAAGAAGTCACATAAAATACGATTGAATTTGCAAATCGATGTGATAGAGGGCATAGTCTCGGCTTCTTTACACATCAGCCACGGTCGTGCCCATGCTAAATCGCTTCGCACCCCTCGTGCCCCTCGCACTCGTTACCCTGTTGTTTGGTTGCGCCTCCCACCCTCAACAGGTGGTTGAGCAGCAAAAAACTCAACAACAGTCCCAGGCAAAATTCGTTGCTGCGCAGTCTGCTTCTGTTTATGAAGAGACTCTTTATAAAGAAGAGCAAGCAACCGAAAAGGAACTGGCCGATTTCTCCGGCAACAAGCCTTACCAGCTTCCAGTTCTGGCCGACAGCATCCTCGAACGCGGCATGTCCCTGATCGGTACCCGTTACCGTTTCGGCGGTACCTCTGAAGCCGGTTTCGATTGCAGCGGTTTCATCGGCTACCTGTTTCGTGAAGAAGCTGGCATGAACCTGCCACGCTCCACTCGCGAAATGATCAACGTGAAAGCACCGTTGGTCGCACGCAACAACCTCAAGCCCGGTGATCTGCTTTTCTTCAGTACTGCAGGCCGTGGTCGTGTGAGTCACGCCGGTATCTACCTGGGCGATAACCAGTTTATCCACTCCAGCAGCCGTCGCAGTGGCGGTGTTCGAGTCGACAGCCTGGGCGACAGCTACTGGAGCAAAACCTTCATCGAAGCCAAGCGCGCACTCGCCATGGCCCCGACTACGGTTACCGCCAGCAAGTAAACTTAAAGTGTTACTTGAAGTTTGACGTGTAAGCGCTAGAATCCCTGGACATTGTTGTAATCCGTTCGCGCGAGCTTTGCTTGCGCGTTCTGGTTTTCAGCGTTCGGCAGCGATAGCCGCATCCAGACCAGGATTGTTCTGCACATGTCGACCTCAGCCCGCCTGATCCTTATTCTCTGCGCCGCGCTTATCAGCGCCTGCGCCAGCCGGCCGCCACCCGCTCCCGTTGCGGTCAAGCCCAAGCCGCTATTCAACTATTCCACCCAGAATTTCTCGCCTGCGGCCGAAGACGTGCTCTTTCGTGCGCTGGGCCTGGTCGGCACGCCTTACCGTTGGGGCGGCAACACGCCGGACTCGGGTTTTGATTGCAGCGGCCTGATCGGCTTCGTCTTCCGCGACGCCGCCGGCATCTCCCTGCCGCGCACCACCCGCGAACTGATCGTGATGCGCGCCCAGGATGTCAGCGAGCAGAACCTGCAGACCGGCGACCTGCTGTTCTTCGCCACCGGTGGCGGTTCCCAGGTCAGCCACGCCGGGATCTATGTGGGTGAAGGCCGCTTTGTCCATGCGCCGCAAACCGGCGGTACGGTGAAGCTGGATACTTTGTCCAAGGCGTATTGGCAGAATGCCTACCTGAGCGCCAAGCGTGTGTTGCCGGCAAATCTGGCACGCAACCCCTGAACCAAACACCGAACTAAATGTGGGAGGGGGCTTGCCCCCGATAGCAGTGGGTCAGGCACAGATACTGTGACTGATACTTCGCTATCGGGGGCAAGCCCCCTCCCACATTGGTTTTATGTTGCGTCTGGGGGCGTTTATTTAGCCGCCGACACCCGCCACACCTTATTCCCCACGTCATCCGCCACCAGCAAATCCCCTTGCTGATCAATCACCACGCCCACCGGGCGGCCCATGGCTTTCTCATCTTTATCGAGGAACCCGGTCAGCACATCCACTGGCTGGCCTTTAGGCTGGCCTGCCTCGAACGGCACGAAGATGACCTTGTAGCCACTGTGCGGCTTGCGATTCCACGAACCATGCTGGCCGATGAACGCGCCGTTGCTGAACGGCGCCGGGAGTTTGCTGCCCTCGGCAAATGTCAGGCCCAAAGAAGCGGTGTGAGGCCCGACCGCATAGTCCGGCGCAATTGCCTTGGCGACCAGGTCCAGGTTTTGCGGTGTGACGCGCACATCCACATGCTGGCCGTAATAGCTGAACGGCCAGCCGTAGAACCCGCCGTCCTTGACCGAGGTGATGTAGTCCGGCACCAGGTCGCTGCCGATCTCATCGCGCTCGTTTACCGCTGTCCATAGCTTGCCGCTCTGGGGTTCCCAGGCCATGCCGTTAGGGTTACGCAGGCCGGAAGCAAAAATGCGGTGCTGGCCGCTGGCGCGGTCCACTTCCCAGATGGCCGCCCGGCCCTGTTCCGCTTCAAGGCCGTTTTCGCCGACGTTACTGTTGGAGCCGACGCTCACATACAGTTTGCTGCCGTCCTTGCTGGCGACCACGTTCTTGGTCCAGTGGTGATTGATGCTGCCGCCTGGCAGGTCGACCACCTTGGTGCCAGGTGCCTTGATCGCGGTTTCGCCCGCTTGATAGGGGAAGCGCAGCAGCTTGTCCGAATCGGCCACGTACAGGTCATTGCCGACCAGTGTCATGCCGAACGGTGAGTTGAGGTTTTCCAGGAACACCGTGCGGGTCTCGGCGACGCCATCGTGATCGGCATCGCGCAGCAGGGTGATGCGGTTCGGGCTTGGTACCCCGGCGCCGGCACGGCCCATGACCTTCTCCATGACCCAGCCGCGAATGCCCGTGGAATCATCCGGCTTGGGCGGCGCATTGGTTTGCGCCACGAGCACATCGCCGTTGGGCAGCACATACAGCCAGCGCGGGTGGTCCAGGCCTTCGGCGAACGCCGCCACTTGGGTGCCGGCCGCGGCTGTCGGCTTCACGCCCTCTGGCCAGCCGATTGCCGGGGCGATGTTCACGGTGGGGATCAGGGTTTTGTTCGGCTCTGGTAGCTGGGGCGACGGCCCGGTGCCATCGGACACCTGCAGGGTGGAGCTTTCACCGCAGGCGGCGAGGCTGCCGGCGAGCATGATGAGTAGGGCGAATCTGGTTTTTTGCATGGTGTTCTCCTTGATACCTGTAAGGGTAGAGGAGAGCGGCGGTGCGATGGTTCAAGTGCAAGGCCAGCTTTAATTGACGCTCCACCCCCAACCCACTAACCTTCGCGGCTTGTTCCAGGTGCTCTGTGACCCATGGGTCGACAGAGTGAAACAGGGAAGCCGGTGAGTGAGCGCACTTGTACACAGTGCTGCCGCGATTCCGGCGCTGCCCCCGCAACGGTAAATGAGTCAAGACGGTGCCTTTTGCCACTGTATCGCCCGCGATATGGGAAGGCGCGCCGTCGGCGTGTTCGCGCTGTAGATGAGAACAAGCGCGCCACTCATGAGCCCGGAGACCGGCCTGGATCATCCAACAGCATCACGGTGGGCGATGCTTGGCTGTCTGTTTTTTCCTGCCTGCCGTTTTTGTCCAGCCCCAACGGAGAGCTGCCATGACCGATACCCCCGACCGCGACGAACGCCACCTGGCGCGCATGCTGCGCAAAAAAGCCGTGATCGACGAGCGCATCGCCAATTCCCCCAATGAGTGCGGCTTGCTGCTGGTGCTGACCGGCAACGGCAAAGGCAAGAGCAGCTCGGCATTCGGCATGCTCGCGCGCGCCATGGGCCACGGCATGCAGTGCGGTGTGGTGCAGTTCATCAAGGGGCGCAACAGCACCGGTGAGGAGTTGTTCTTCCGCCGCTTCCCCGAGCAAGTGCGTTTCCACGTGATGGGCGAAGGCTTCACCTGGGAGACCCAGGATCGCCAGCGTGATATCGCCGCCGCTGAAGCCGCCTGGGCCGTCTCCCGTGAACTGCTGCAAGACCCCACCATCGGCCTGGTGGTGCTGGATGAGCTGAACATCGCCCTCAAGCATGGCTACCTGGACCTCGATCAGGTACTCAGCGACCTGCAGGCCCGTCCGCCGATGCAGCACGTGGTCGTCACCGGCCGTGGCGCCAAGCCTGAATTGATCGAAATGGGCGACACCGTCACCGAAATGGGCATGCTCAAGCACGCGTTCCAGGCCGGTATCAAGGCACAGAAGGGCGTCGAACTTTGAATCAGCCCCGTCATTGCCCGGCCGTCCTGATCGCCGCACCGGCGTCCGGCCAAGGCAAAACCACCGTCACCGCCGCGCTCGCCCGTTTGCACCGCAACCTGGGGCGCAAGGTGCGTGTGTTCAAATGCGGCCCGGACTTCTTGGACCCGATGATCCACGAGCGCGCCAGCGGTGCGCCGGTGTATCAATTGGACATGTGGATGGTAGGCGAGCAGGAAAGTCGCCGCCTGCTGTGGGAAGCAGCGGGGGAGGCCGACCTGATCCTGATCGAAGGTGTGATGGGCCTGTTCGATGGCACGCCGTCCAGCGCCGACCTGGCGCGGCATTTCGGCGTGCCGGTGCTCGGTGTCATCGACGGCACCGCCATGGCCCAGACCTTTGGCGCCCTGGCCCTCGGCCTGGCGCGCTATCAGCCGGACCTGCCGTTCGCCGGGGTGCTGGCCAACCGCGTCGGCACCCTGCGCCATGCGCAACTGCTGGAAGGCAGCCTGACCGAAGGCCTGCGCTGGTATGGCGCATTGTCCCGCGAAACCGGGATCGAACTGCCCAGCCGCCATTTGGGCCTGGTGCAGGCCAGCGAGCTGAATGACCTCGACGTGCGCCTGGACGCCGCCGCCCAGGCATTGGGCAGCAGCTGTGAAGTCGCATTGCCGCCACCGGTGACCTTCGCCGCACCAGCAGTGATCGAGGCCGAGCCGTTGCTGGCCGGTGTGCGCATTGCGGTGGCCCGTGACGAAGCCTTCGCCTTCACCTATGGCGCCAGCCTTGACCTGCTGCGGGCGATGGGGGCCGAACTGACGTTTTTCTCGCCGATCCATGATCGCCAGCTGCCTGCGGCTGACAGCCTCTATCTGCCCGGCGGTTACCCGGAACTTCATCACCAGGCGCTGTCGGAAAACACCCTGATGCTTGAAGCCATTCGTAACCACCATGCCGCCGGCAAACCCTTGCTCGCCGAGTGCGGCGGCATGCTCTACCTGCTGGATTCGCTCACCGATGTCGACGGCACCCGCGCCGAACTGGTCGGTCTGCTGCAAGGCGACGCGGTGATGCAAAAGAAACTCGCGGCCCTGGCCCTGCAAAGCGTAGAGCTGCCGGAAGGCGTGCTGCGCGGGCACACGTATCACCATTCCCTGACCAGCACCGAGTGCCAGCCGATTGCCCGTGGCCTGAGCCCGAACGGTGGGCGCGGTGCCGAAGCGGTCTTCCGACAGGGGCGGATGACGGCCTCTTACGTGCACTTCTATTTCCCCTCGAATCCGACGGCGGTAGCCGCCTTGTTTGCACCGGACCGAGCTGAAACCCTATCCACTGTGGGAGGGGGCTTGCCCCCGCTAGGGCCATGACCGACAACGCTTTCCCCCAGGCCGACCGCGACGCCGTCTACCGCGCCATCGCCGAACGCCGCGACATGCGCCACTTCAGCGGCGGCGTGGTCGCCCCCGAATTGCTGCATCGCCTGCTCCAGGCCGCGCACCAGGCCCCCAGCGTTGGCCTGATGCAGCCCTGGCGGTTTATCCGCATCAGCGACCGCGCGTTGCGAAGCCAGATTCAACACCTGGTGGAAGAAGAGCGCGTGCGCACCGCCGAGGCATTGGGCGAGCGCTCCGACGCGTTCATGCAGCTCAAGGTCGAAGGCATCCACGATTGCGCCGAAGTGCTGGTGGCGGCGTTGATGGATGACCGTGAGCGCCACATCTTCGGACGGCGCACCCTGCCGGAAATGGACCTGGCGTCGCTGTCCTGTGCGATCCAGAACCTGTGGTTGGCTGCCCGGGTCGAGGGGCTGGGCATGGGCTGGGTCTCGCTGTTCGAACCCCAGGCCCTGGCCGACCTGCTGGGCTTGCCGCCTGGCGCGAAACCCCTGGCGGTCTTGTGCCTGGGGCCGGTGACGGAATTTTACCCGGCACCGATGTTGCAGCTCGAAGGCTGGACCGAGCCTCGGCCGTTGAGTGACATGTTGTATGAAAATGCGTGGGGAGTGAGTCAATGAGTGTGGCCTTGCTGTGTGTCGCCGCGGTGGCGCTGGATGCGCTGCTGGGCGAGCCCAGGCGCTGGCATCCGCTGGTGGCGTTCGGTAATTTTGCCGGGCGCATCGAGCAGCGTTTCAACAGCGGTGGCCGTGGCTGGCGCAGCCATGGCGTGACCGCGTGGTTTATCGCCGTGGTGCCGCTGACCCTGCTGGCCACCGCGTTGTCGTGGGCACCGTATATTGGCTGGGCACTGGAGATCCTCGCGTTGTACTGCGCCCTCGGCATGCGCAGCCTCGGCGAACATGTGATCCCGGTGGCCCAGGCCCTGCGCAGCGATGACCTCGACGCGGCCCGCACGCGCGTGAGCTACCTGGTCAGCCGCCAGACCAGCGAGCTGGACCGCACCGAAGTCGCCCGCGCCGCCACCGAGTCGGTGCTGGAAAACGGCAGCGATGCGGTGTTTGCCGCGCTGTTCTGGTTTGTCGTCGCCGGCGTGCCGGGCGTGGTGCTCTACCGCCTGAGCAACACCCTCGACGCCATGTGGGGCTATCGCAATGAACGCTTCGAGCGCTTCGGGTGGGCCGCGGCCAAGATCGATGATGTCCTCAACTATATTCCGGCACGCCTGGTGGCCTTGACCTACGCCGTGCTGGGCAAAACTCGCTTGGCCCTCAAATGCTGGCGCACCCAGGGGCCGACCTGGGACAGTCCCAATGCCGGGCCGGTGATGGCGGCCGGTGCCGGTGCGTTGGGCGTTGAGCTGGGCGGCGCGGCGATTTACCACGGCGAGGTGCACCATCGTCCGCAACTGGGCGAAGGCCCGGCAGCGGATGCCGACTCCATCGATCGCGGCTGGCAGCTGGTGCAGCGCGGCGTATGGTTGTGGCTGCTGATTCTATGCGTGGGGGGGCAGTTTTATGCTTGAGCACGGTGGTCGGCTGCGCAAGGCAGCGATTCAGTACGGGATTGCCGAGGCCGATTGGCTGGACCTTTCCAGCGGCCTCGCGCCTTGGCCGTGGCCGATCCCCGAGATTCCGCTGCGGGCCTGGGCGCGCTTGCCGGAATCCGACGACGGCCTGGAACAGGCGGCCAGCGAGTATTACGGCGCCGCGCATCTGCTGCCGGTGCCCGGCTCGCAGGCGGCGATTCAGTTGCTGCCGCGCCTGCGCCGCGCCGGCAAGGTCGGCGTGCTGTCGCCGTGCTACGCCGAACACGCCGAGGCCTGGCGCCGTGCCGGTTACGTGGTGCGTGAGGTGCAGGAGCAGGAAGTCGACTTCTTCCTCGACGGCCTCGACGTGCTGGTGGTGGTCAATCCCAATAACCCCACCGGACTGAGCCTGACCCCGCGGCGCCTGCTGGACTGGCACTCAAGGCTGGCCCAGCGCGGCGGCTGGCTGGTGGTGGACGAAGCGTTCATGGATGTCACCCCGCAGTTGAGCCTGGCGAGCCAGGCCCATCAGGTCGGCCTGATTGTGCTGCGCTCGTTCGGCAAGTTTTTCGGCCTGGCCGGGGTGCGTCTGGGCTTTGTGCTGGCCGAGCGCAGGCTGCTCAAGCTGCTGGCCGAACAGGTCGGGCCGTGGGCCGTCAGCGGGCCGACGCGGGTGCTGGGCCAAGTGTGCCTGCGCGATACCGCCGGCCATGCGCGGCAGCGGGCACGCTGCATCGAGGCCGCCCAGCGCTTGTTTGAAATGCTCGAGCGCCGTGGCTTTCAACCCCAGGGCGGCTGCGCGTTGTTCCAATGGCTGATCACCCCGCACGCCGAGCGCATGCACGAATTCATGGCCCAGCGCGGCATCTTGCTGCGTCTGTTTGTGCACAACAGCAGCGTGCGTTTTGGCCTGCCTGACACCGAGGCCGATTGGTTGCGCCTCGACGAAGCGCTGGCTGCCTACAAGGACGCCTCATGAGTACGCTGATGGTGCAAGGCACCACCTCCGATGCTGGCAAAAGTACCCTTGTCACCGCGTTGTGCCGTTGGCTGGTGCGCCAGGGTATTGCGGTCGTGCCGTTCAAACCGCAGAACATGGCGCTCAACAGCGCCGTGACGGCCGAAGGCGGCGAGATCGGCCGCGCCCAGGCGGTGCAGGCCCAGGCGGCCAACCTGGCGCCCCACACCGACATGAACCCGGTGCTGCTCAAACCCAACAGCGACACCGGCTCCCAGGTGATCATCCATGGCCGCGCAGTGACCAGCATGAACGCGGTGGCCTATCACGACTACAAAGCCATCGCGATGCAGGCGGTGCTGGCTTCCCACGCGCGGTTGAGCGAAGCCTACCCGGTGGTGATGGTGGAAGGTGCAGGCTCCCCAGCCGAGATCAACCTGCGCGCCAACGACATTGCCAACATGGGCTTCGCCGAGGCCGTCGACTGCCCGGTGCTGCTGATTGCCGATATCAATCGCGGCGGCGTGTTCGCCCATCTGGTGGGCACCCTGGAATTGCTCTCCCCCAGCGAACAGGCGCGGGTCAAAGGTTTCATCATCAACCGCTTTCGCGGCGACATTGCACTGCTGCAACCCGGCCTGGATTGGTTGCAAGCACGCACCGGCAAACCGGTGGTGGGCGTATTGCCCTACGTGATGGACCTGCACCTGGAAGCCGAGGACGGCATCGACCAGCGCCAGATCGACAAGGCGGCGCAGGTGCTCAAGGTGGTGGTGCCGGTGTTGCCGCGCATCAGCAACCATACGGATTTCGATCCGCTGCGCCTGCACCCCCAGGTGGATTTGCAGTTCATCGGGCCGGGCCAGCCGATTCCGGCCGCCGACCTGATCATCCTGCCCGGTTCGAAAAGCGTGCGCAGCGACCTTGCGTACCTGCGGGCCAATGGTTGGGACACTGCCGTGGCGCGGCACTTGCGCTATGGCGGCAAGGTGCTGGGGATTTGCGGCGGCTTGCAGATGCTCGGTGAGCAAGTGCACGACCCGTTAGGTTTGGAAGGGCCAGCCGGTTCCAGCGACGGCCTGGGGCTGCTGGCGTTCAGCACCACCCTGGAAGAAGAGAAGCAACTGCGTAATGTTCGCGGGCGTTTGTTGCTGGAAAATGCCGAGGTCAGCGGGTATGAGATCCATGCGGGCGTGACGTGCGGCGCTGCCCTGTCGAACGCCGCCGTGCTGCTGGATGACGGTCGCAGTGACGGCGCGCAAAGCGCTGACGGGCAGATTCTCGGCACGTATCTGCACGGCTTGTTCGAGACCCCGGCGGCCTGCAGTGCGTTGCTGCGTTGGGCTGGGTTGCAGGATGTGCAGGAGGTGGATTATCACGCTTTGCGCGAGCGCGATATTGAGCGGTTGGCCGACCTGGTGGAGAACCATTTGGATACTGATTTATTGCGCAAGCTGTGCGGGGTTTAACGGTGTGCATGCGATCCAAATGTGGGAGCGGGCTTGCTCGCGAAGGCGGTGTGTCAGGTGCTGAATTGTTCAGGTATACCGAGTACATATCCATTCCTGCGGTAACGGCCACTTATGGTTCCGCTCTTACAGCGGGTCACTTTTGGAAAGACCCAAAAGTAACCAAAAGGTCTTCGCCCCACCACTCGGCACCTTGCTTGGGCTCGGTGTGCCCGAACGCAGGCTTGAATCCGTGGGCCGCCGCAATGGGCCATCCCTGGCCCAGTGCGGCTAACCCGGCCTCCTGCCGGGTTACCCACGGATTCAAGCCTGCGTTCGGCCAGCGTGGTTTACGGGGCGACTTCAGATCAAAAGCAGGATCAAAAGCGACTCGCTTCGCATTGTGGAGTGGTGGGTGGGTAGGGGGTGACTCATGCTTCAACTGATTTTAGGCGGCGCCCGCTCCGGTAAAAGCCGCCTGGCTGAAAAGCTTGCTGCAGAGTGTGGTTTTTCCGTCATTTATATCGCCACCAGCCAGCCGCTTGATGGTGAGATGAGCGCCCGCGTTGCCTTGCATCGCGAGCGTCGTCCTGATGATTGGGGCTTGATTGAAGAGCCTGTCGAGTTGGCGCGAGTCCTGCGCGATAACGCTGCCGAAGGTCGCTGCTTGTTGGTGGATTGCCTGACCCTGTGGCTGACCAACCTGCTGATGCTCGAAGACGCACAGCGCTTGGCCTCTGAGCGCGATCAATTGCTGGAAAGCCTGGCCGTGCTGCCGGGTGAAATCATTTTTGTCAGCAACGAGACCGGTCTGGGTGTCGTGCCGCTGGGCGAATTGACTCGCCGCTATGTGGATGAAGCCGGTTGGCTGCATCAAGCCTTGGCCGAGCGGTGTCAGCGTGTTGTCCTGACGGTTGCCGGCCTGCCCCTGACGTTGAAAGGTACTGCGTTATGACTGACTCCTGGTGGCTCAACCCTTGTAAGGGCATTGACGCCTCGGCGTACGAACAAGCCCTGGTGCGCCAGCAGCAATTGACCAAGCCGGCCGGCTCCCTGGGCCAGTTGGAAGCGTTGGCGGTGCAATTGGCCGGCTTGCAGGGCCAGGTCAAGCCGTCGGTGGAACAGCTGTGGATTGCCATCTTTGCCGGTGACCACGGCGTGGTTGTCGAAGGTGTATCGGCGTTTCCCCAGGAAGTGACCGGGCAGATGCTGCATAACTTTGTCACCGGTGGTGCGGCCATCAGTGTATTGGCGCGGCAACTGGATGCGCGGTTGGAAGTCGTCGACCTCGGCACGGTGACCCCTTCGTTGCGCCTGCCCGGCGTGCGTCACCTGAATATCGGCGCGGGCACCGCCAATTTCGTCAAGGGCCCGGCAATGACCGGCGCCCAGGGCCGATTGGCATTGCAGGCGGGTCGCGACAGTGTGCTGCGCGCCCGTGAAAGCGGTGCGCAGTTGTTTGTCGGCGGCGAGATGGGCATCGGCAACACTACCGCTGCCAGTGCGCTGGCCTGCGCCTTGCTCGATTGCCAGGTGACCGACCTGACGGGCCCGGGCACGGGGTTGAATGCCCAAGGCGTCAGTCACAAGGTGGCGGTGATCGAGCGCGCGCTGGCCTTGCATGCCGCGCAGCGTGGGGATGCGCTGCAAACCCTGTGCAATCTTGGCGGCTTTGAAATCGCTGCCTTGGTGGGCGCTTATCTGGCCTGCGCCCAGGAAGGCATTGTGGTGCTGGTGGATGGGTTTATCTGCACCGTCGCGGCGCTGGTCGCCACGCGCTTGAACCCGGCGTGCCGCGACTGGCTGCTGTTCGGTCATCGCGGTGCCGAGCCTGGCCATCGCCATGTCTTGCAGAGCCTCGACGCACAACCGTTGCTGGAACTGGGCCTGCGCCTGGGCGAGGGCAGTGGCGCGGCGTTAGCGGTGCCGTTGCTGCGCCTGGCCTGTGCGCTGCACGGGCAGATGGCGACGTTTGCCGAAGCGGCCGTGGCAGACCGTCCGGCATGACCTTGCACCTGGACCTGTTGCGCCATGGCGAAACCGAACTGGGGGGTGGCCTGCGCGGCAGCCTGGACGATGCATTGACCGCCAAGGGCTGGGAACAAATGCGCGCCGCCGTGGTGGCACAGGGGCCTTGGGATCGGCTGATCAGCTCGCCGCTGCAACGCTGCGCGCGGTTCGCGGATGAGCTGGGCGCGCGGCTGAATGTGCCGGTGAGCCTGGAAAAGGACCTGCAGGAACTGCACTTCGGTGCATGGGAAGGGCAGAGTGCCGCAGCGCTGATGGAGACCGACGCCGAAGGCTTGGGCCGGTTCTGGGCCGATCCCTATAGCTTCACACCGCCCCAGGGCGAACCGGTTGGCGAGTTTTCCCAGCGGGTGTTGGGCGCCGTCTTACGCCTGCATGAGGCGTATGCCGGTCAGCGTGTGCTGTTGATCAGCCACGGTGGCGTGATGCGTTTGCTGTTGGCCCAGGCTCGGGGGCTGCCCCGTGAGCAGTTGCTGAATGTCGAAGTCGGTCATGGCGGGTTGTTCAACCTGCAGGTCGGCGCCGATGGCGTGCTGAAGGAAGGAATCTGAGGATGCTGCCGTTCTGGATCGCCCTGCAATTTCTCAGCAGCTTACCTATTCGTCTGCCGGGCATGCCGCAACCGCAGGAGCTGGGGCGCTCGTTGCTGTTTTATCCCGTGGTCGGGTTGCTGTTCGGCGTACTGCTGTGGGGCCTGAATACGCTGCTGGTCGGATCACCGCTGTTGTTGCACGCCGCGCTGCTGCTGACGGCCTGGGTGTTGCTCAGTGGCGGCTTGCACCTCGATGGCCTGGCGGACAGCGCCGATGCCTGGCTGGGCGGTTTCGGCGACCGCGAGCGCACTCTCAGCATCATGAAAGATCCACGCAGCGGGCCGATTGCCGTGGTCACCCTGGGCCTGGTGTTGCTGCTCAAGTTCACAGCGCTGGTGGCGTTGATCGAGCAGCACAACGGTGCGGCGTTGATTCTCGCGCCGTTGATCGGGCGGGCGTCGATGCTGGCGTTGTTTCTCACCACGCGGTATGTGCGAGCGGGTGGGCTGGGTCAGGCGCTGTCGGATCATTTACCGCGCATCGTCGGTCAACAGGTGTTGGTCCTCAGTGGCCTGGCCTGCATCCTGATCGGTGGTTTCAGCGGTGGGGTCGCCGTGCTGCTCGCGGCCGTGTGTTTTATGGGCCTGCGCCAACTGATGGTCAATCGCCTCGGCGGCACCACCGGCGACACCGCTGGCGCGCTGCTGGAGCTGCTGGAAGTGGCTGTTCTGGTCGGCCTGGCGTTGTAACACTTTCTTGCATTTCCCTAATCGCGGGTATATACACGTTCCATGCTTGCCTCCCAATGTTTATGCACCAACCTGCGACGTGCCGCCCGTGGCGTCAGCAGGCACTACGACGGCGCCCTCGACGGCTTCGGGATCAACGTTGCCCAGTATTCTTTGCTGTGCAACCTGCAGCGCCTCGATCAACCGAGCATTTCCAGCCTGGCCGACGCCATGGGCCTGGATCGCAGCACCTTGGGGCGCAACCTGCGGGTGCTGGAAGGCGAGGGGCTGGTGCAGATGGTGGAGGGTGATGACCTGCGCAACCGCCTGGTGTTGTTGACCGCAGCCGGTGAAGAGCGACTGGCCGCAGCGTTACCCGCTTGGGAGGCGGCGCAACAGAAATTGATCGATCAACTCGGCGCGGAAAAACGCGAAACCTTGTTGGCCTTGCTGGATGAACTCGCCTGAACGCGGGTTTGTTCGACTACAAGCGGGTATATACCCGCGAGCGGAGAATAAGAAATGACGTCGATGTGGCGCACCAGTGGTTGGATCCTTGTAGGGAGTGCGCTGATCCTGGCGTTGTCTTTGGGCGTGCGGCACGGTTTCGGCCTGTTCCTGGCGCCGATGAGCAGCGAATTCGGCTGGGGCCGTGAGACCTTCGCCTTTGCCATCGCCTTGCAGAACCTGATCTGGGGCCTGGCGCAGCCGTTTACCGGAGCCTTGGCCGACCGTTTCGGCGCCACCAAGGCGGTGTTTGTCGGCGGGGTGTTATACGCCGCAGGCCTGGTGTTGATGGGCATGTCGGATTCGGCGTGGTCGTTGTCCTTGAGTGCGGGCCTGCTGATCGGGATTGGCCTGTCGGGCACGTCGTTCTCGGTGATTCTGGGTGTGGTCGGCCGCGCCGTGGCGCCGGAAAAGCGCAGCATGGCCATGGGCATTGCCAGCGCCGCCGGTTCGTTTGGCCAGTTCGCCATGGTGCCGGGCACCTTGGGCTTGATCAGTTGGCTGGGATGGTCGGCAGCCTTGCTGGTGTTGGGCTTGATGGTGGCACTGATCCTGCCGCTGGTGAGCATGCTCAAGGACCGCCCGCTGCCGGTGATGGCTGGCCAGCAAACCCTGCGTGAAGCCTTGAAGGAAGCTTGCTCCCACTCCGGGTTCTGGTTGCTGGCCTTCGGCTTTTTCGTCTGCGGTTTCCAGGTGGTGTTTATTGGTGTGCACCTGCCGGCTTACCTGGTGGACCAGCACTTGCCGGCCACGGTCGGCACCACGGTGTTGGCGTTGATCGGGCTGTTCAATATCTTCGGCACCTACACCGCCGGCTGGCTCGGCGGGCGCATGTCCAAGCCGCGCTTGTTGACCGGGTTGTACCTGCTGCGCGCGGTGGTGATCATGCTGTTCCTGTGGGCGCCGGTGACCGAAGTCACGGCGTACCTGTTCGGCATGGCCATGGGCTTCCTGTGGCTGTCCACGGTACCGCTGACCAACGGCACGGTCGCTACGTTGTTTGGGGTGCGAAACCTTTCCATGCTGGGTGGGATCGTGTTCCTTTTTCATCAGCTTGGCTCGTTCCTTGGCGGCTGGTTGGGCGGGGTGGTCTATGATCGAACCGGTAACTACGATTTGATCTGGCAAGTGGCGATCCTGTTGAGCGTGCTCGCCGCAGCCCTGAATTGGCCGGTACGTGAGCGGCCGGTGGCGCGATTGCAGGCGCAGATGGAGGCGGCATGAGTTCGAGCTGGTATTGGTTCGGCGGGGCAGCAGCGACTGCGCTGTTGCTGGCGCTGGCCTGGTGGGGATGGCAGCGCGGTGGCCTGGCGTTGATGCAACTGGGTATGTCGATCTGTTAAGTTCGATCCCTGAACTTTTTAAAGGACGTCTCGACATGCAGATGCGCTGGCTTGCTGTACCTGTGCTGATGGCTGCTTTTGGCGGCGTGGCGTTGGCTGCCGACTGCCCGCCGTTGCTGGAGGGCCAATTGCCCAAGCTGCGCGCCAAGGAATCCATCGACCTGTGCCAACGTTTTGCCGGCAAGCCCTTGGTGATCGTCAACACGGCGAGTTTTTGCGGGTTCGCGCCGCAATTCAAAGGTCTCGAAGCGCTGTATCAGCGTTACAAGGGCGAAGGGCTGGAGGTGATCGGTGTGCCATCCGATGACTTCAAGCAGGAGGCCAAGACCGGCGAAGAAACCGCCAAGGTCTGCTACGTGAATTACGGCGTGACCTTCACCATGACCGAGCCGCAGAAGGTCAAGGGGCCGGACGCGGTGCACCTGTTCAAGGTGTTGGCGCAGCAGAGCAACGCGCCGAAGTGGAATTTCTACAAGTACGTGGTCGACCGCCAGGGTAAGGTGATTGCCGATTTCTCCAGCCTCACCAAGCCGGACAGCCCGGATCTGATCAAGGCTGTGGAGCAGGCTATAGCGTCTAAACCCTGATCATCGGGTACTAAAAAGCCCCGCCTCCTTTGCAGGAGAGCGGGGCTTTTTTACACCCGTCTGGATCAGAAGGTGTAGGTCATGCCCAGGCCGAAACCGTTGGCACTGTTTTCGTATTTGGCGCGGTAACTGGCTGTCGACGGAGCGTCAGCAGTCTGGTTGATCTTGATGTCTTCTTCTTTCAGGTACGAATACGCCAGGTCGACGGTCATGTTATCCATGACTTTGTAGCCCAGGCCCACGCTGAAGATCGTACGGTCGCCAGTCGGGATGCGCGGCGAACGATCGGTGTTGTTCGTCGGGGATTGGTCGAAGGTCAGGCCGGTACGCAGCACGACTTGCTTGGTCAACTGATACGAGGTACCCACGGCGTAGGCCCAGGTGTCGTGCCAATTTTGTTCTTCGGTGATGGAACCTAGTTGGCTTGGTGCCAGTAAGCCGCCGGCAGCCGTTACGCCTTCGTTGTTGACGGTGATCTCTTTCAGGCGACTCCAACGCGTCCAGGTTGCACCGCCATAGAGTTTCCAGGCGTCGGTCAGGTCTTGGGTGACCGACAGGTCGTAGGACTCTGGGGTGTCGATTTTCAGCGAGGCGTCGTAACGGTTGTTACGCAGAACTGGCTGAGTGGCCGCTGGGCCGCTGACGGTGGTGTGGCCTTCGAGCTTGTACTTGACCTTCGAGTGGTAGGTCAGGCCCACGCGTGTGGTGTCGGTGGCCTGGACCAATACGCCGACGTTGAAACCCAGGGCGGTATCGTCACCCTTGATTTTTACGTTGGTATCGGGGACGAGCGGGTTGAGGGTCCTGTCCGACTCGAGCACACCGGAAATCCGGTTGATGGTCGGGCCGAAACCGATGGATACACGGTCGTTGAACGCGTAGCTGACAGTTGGCTGGAAGGTCATGACCTTCACTTCGCTCTTGCTGCCAAAGCCACGGCCCTGGAAGCCGTTTTCATAGTCGGTCACCAGGCCGAACGGTGCGTATACACCGAAGCCGATGGCCCACTGGTCGTTGAGTTTGTTGGTGTAGAAACCGAATGGCACCGCGGTGAACGGAACCATGTCGCCTTTGTTGGAACCGCGAGAGTTGCCACCGGTATTGCTGATGTCGGTCGACGCATCAATGGCAGCAACACCGCCGGTGATTTGCTGGCCATTCAGTCGGGACATACCGGCCGGGTTACCGTAGACAGTGCTTGCATCATCGGCAGAAGAGGAGCGACCTGCGAAACCCGTACCCATCCCGCTGACGCTCTGTTCGTTCAGTGCGAAACCGCTTGCGAACAGTTGGGAGGATGCCATGGCAACGGCGAGGCTAAGTGTGGTCTTGAGCATTACTTTTTTCATTATTAGAACTCCGTGGTGATCACCGCAGCGGAAAGTATCAATAAAATTAACATCGCGCTATAGGCTGTAATGCAGGAGATAGAGCGGTTTTGTAGGACAATCCGACCAGAATTCGGGTTTTTTGCCGAATCTTGCAAATTGCCAGGTCAGCAGGCCACGTGATTCATGGGGGAAACACAGGTTTGCCAGGCTTGGGTGAAATCCCGCAGCCTTCCTTGAGGATGAAATATTTCTTTCCAGATACGCGCCATGGCTAAAACATCACCAGGTGGTGGCAGGGCGGGGCTGTGTTGTTCGACCAGGAGCCAAGCGATAGCGGTGGCGTAACGCAGGTTTACGGTGAGCTCCAGTTGGGGCGCACTGAGGAAGGCATGTTGGCTGGCCAGCCCGCGTACCAGGCTGGCACGCTCGGGGTCGAGCGCCAGGTAGTTATCCCACAAGGCGCGATGGCGAGGTTCGGTGATGCTGTATAGGCCATGGCCGCGTCGATCGTGCAAGGCGGAACCCAATTCCGACTGGCTGGCCGCAATACCCAGCAGCAGTGACTCAGCCGTTGGGCTCTGCTGGCCGAGGTAAGTCAGCGTCGGCCGGATCACATAGCGACACAATTCACTGGCTGCGATACCCATACACGCCTCAATCCGTGGAAGTGGTCGACGAGTCCTGAGAAAAGGGGCTTGGCAGCAGTGGATCGGATCTCAGGCTCGTCGGAAGCGGATCATGCCGCTTGAGTTGAAGTGTAGTGTCATATTCATGAGGTAAAGGACTGTTTTTAAAACATCTTCCTCATCCAGTTATAACGTTTATATCGATTTGAACTTAGTACAAATGCTCAAGATACGAATTTCGGGCAATAAAAAACCCTGTGTTTTAAACAGGGTTTTTTGTGTTTCAGCGACTCGGGTCGATCAGGCAACCAGTGCCTGACGGGTACGCTCGATCACGGCCTGCAGCGGTTCAGCGCTGGAGTATTGATCGGGGTACAGGCGTTCGCTGTGACGAGCGATGCCGTGTTCGTTGACCAGGGTGAAGCTGAAGCAGCCTTTGCGAGCGGCCATGATCAGGCAGTTCATTGGAGCAAAAGCATTGGTGAGGGTGCGAATGGCATCCTGAGTGTGGATAGCGGACATATTATTGGTGTTCCTACAAATGACACGGATAAGAACCGTGCAACGTTAAAACGTTCCAGTAACGTTGATCACCATTGATCAAACGAAGAACCCGACTGGAACAAAGCAGCCAGTTTGAAGCGCTAATAAGTTAGGCGCGCTTGGGCTGGCAGGTAGGTACTTAGGAGGGCAGGCAGCACAACAGGGGCAAAGGTTCTGGGCCCAGGGTGAAGATCCTGATCAATTTGCAGGTTGGTTCGGTCAGAGTATGAAAACTTCGCGGCACCCTTTGCTTGTTCAAAGGCAGTGTCGTCGCAAGTGATACCTGGAAACCATCGAGGTGGTCGATCCCGTGTTGTTCAGGGGAGTTGTTCGACCAGAATTGACTTTCAGCTTGGTACTAACGCTGCGGATAGTAACGGATTGAAACAGGTAATGGAAGCGCGCTAATCAAAAAACTTCAATCAGCCGCCCAGCAGGCCGCGATACACCAGTACCGTGACGGCGGCGGCCAGCGAACAACCCAGCCCATAGGCGGCCAGGGTCAGGCGCAAGGATTGGCCGGTCTCGACCACCTTCATCACGTCGCCCATGTCATTGATGCGCCCCTCTCCCAACTCGATGCACAGGCTCACGGCGGTGAAAGCGGCCGACAGCAGGATAGCGATGGCAAACAACGCCCCATCCGGGGATGGCAGCACGACATTGATCCCTAATGAAATGGCGCAGATGGCCAGTAACAACACGGCGAATAACAGCATTCCTTTCATCGGCCCACTCAGCGTTGCGTTGTCCGTCGGGCAGTGTGGCGAGCCGGGAAAGATTTGAAAAGTCCCTGTTTTGCCCCAGCGGTAACATTTTTGAAGCCTGTCGCTTCAAAAAAAGCCGGGGATATAACCATCGGATCGGTACTTGTGCACATTAGTTGCGGCGTGTGTAACCGGGCTGTCAATTGTTGTGCAGGACCGCCATTTGCCTGCAATGGAAATTTAAGTCAATGAAAAATCTGGCTTTTTTTTATTGGTGAAAAAATCGTCAGTTTGACTGCGAGCCCCGTTCCATGGGCCTTTGCGCGTGTTAAAGGCTGGTTGTCCACTGAGTTATCCACAGCTTCTGTGGATTGTCCCGAGCGCTTGCTCTAGAACGGGCGTGCAGGGTTTTTTCAGCTTTACCTGTACGAAAAAAAGAGTAGAGTGGCGCGCCTTCCGTTCTGTCCCACAGTGCTTTATGAAGTTTCGCTCAGTATCACTTTCTGTTACCGACACCCCGCAGACTGTTACCGCACCCAAGCGTTTTTCCTTGAAAGTCGCCCTGTGGTTGCTCGACAGCCCACGCCTGGGGCACAGCACCAACGTCAAACACTTTGCCGGGCGCTTGCTCAAACAGCCGGCCCGTGAGGGCGTAGTGGCTGCGCAAAGCCGTCTGGGCCAATTGATGTGCCGTGAATGCGGCAACGCCCGCGACCGCCGTATCGGCCACGATCTGCTGCGCCTGGCCGCCCGTGCCGGTGATCGCCGCGCCCAGCGTGAACTGGGCCAGGTCGAAGACTGAGCTGTCCTCCCGCTCTACGCTTGGTTAACCTTGCTCCTTTTCGATGATGGCAGAAATGGCTATGGTTTTTGACTGGACCAGTATTGCCCTGGGCCTTGCTGGCGCCGCAGTGCCGTTATTGGCGGTGTGCTGGCAGATTCAGCGGCGGTTGACCGCGCGGACCACCGGCTGGGAACTGCTCGAAGAGCGCCTGGCCACTGCGCAACTGGCCCAGGAGGGCCTCGCCGCTCAATTGGATGCCAGTCGCGATGAAATCAGCGATCTGAGCCAGGCCAACGCCGCCAAGCAAGCGGACCTTGCGGCTGTGCGCCGGGAGGTCGAGCTGTTGCAGATCGACCGCGATAACGCCCGCGACGCCGCCCACGCCTGGAACCTTGACCGCAGCGCCAAGGAAACCGAATTACGCCGCCTCGACGCACTGTCTGCCGCCTTGCGCGCCGAACTGCGCGAGCAGCAGGAAAGTCATCAGCAGCGCTTGGCCGACCTGCAAGGCTCACGGGACGAGTTGCGTGCGCAGTTCGCTGAGCTGGCCGGCAAGATCTTCGATGAGCGTGAGCAGCGCTTTGCCGAAACCAGCCAGGAACGCCTTGGCCAGTTGCTCGATCCCTTGAAGGAGCGCATCCAGTCCTTCGAAAAACGCGTGGAAGAGAGCTATCAGAACGAGGCTCGCGAGCGCTTTTCCCTGGCCAAGGAACTTGAACGCCTGCAGCAACTGAACCTGCGCCTGTCAGACGAAGCCACCAACCTGACCCGCGCCCTCAAGGGCCAGAAAACCCAGGGTAACTGGGGTGAGTTGATCCTCGAACGGGTGTTGGAACACGCAGGTCTGGAGAAGGGCCGTGAGTACCAGACCCAGGTCAGCTTGAAGGGCCCGGACGGTGAGCGCTTCCAGCCGGATGTGCTGATCATGTTGCCCGGTGACAAGCAGGTGGTGGTGGATTCCAAGGTCAGCCTGACGGCGTATCAGCAGTACGTCGCGGCCGATGATGAGGTGATCGGTCGCGAGGCCTTGAAGCAGCATGTGCTGTCGCTGCGTAATCACGTCAAAGGCTTGGCCGGCAAGGACTACAAGCGCCTGGAAGGCTTGCACAGCCTGGATTTCGTGTTGTTGTTCGTGCCGATCGAAGCCGCTTTTTCCGCGGCCTTGCAGGCTGAACCGAATCTGTTCCAAGAGGCTTTCGACCGTCATATCGTGATCGTCAGCCCTACGACGTTACTCGCCACCCTGCGCGTGATCGACAGCCTCTGGAAGCAAGAGCGTCAAAGTCAGAACGCCCGCGAAATCGCCGAACGCGCCGGTTGGCTTTACGACAAGTTCGTGCTGTTTATCCAGGATCTGGACGAAGTGGGCAATCGTCTGCAGCAGTTGGATAAGGCTTACAGCGCAGCGCGGAACAAGCTGACAGATGGACGCGGAAATCTGGTCAGCCGCACCGAGCAATTAAAGTTGCTCGGTGCGCGTGCCAGCAAAAGCCTGCCGGCGGATTTGCTGGAGCGGGCGATGACCGACGCCGACGGCGTCGCGCACCTTCCCGACTAAACGCAATCCGAAATGTGGGAGGGTACATCCGGTTTATAGAGGTAAGTGTCGACTCAGCAACGCTCGTAACGCGGCTGGCTTCACCGGCTTGGCAAGGTAATCCAAGCCCGCCGCATGCACCTCTGCCACCATTTCCGGGCGGCCGTCGGCACTGATGACCACGCCGGGAATCGGCTCCGCCATTTGTGTACGCAGCCAGCCCATCAACTCGGTACCGGTCTCACCGTGATCAAGGTGGTAATCGACCAGCGCCAGTTGCGGGCGTATGCCTTGCGCCAGCAGCGCCGCACATTGCGCTTGATCGGTGGCGGTCCATACTTCACAGCCCCAGCGTGTCAGCAGGCTGCGCATACCGATCAGGATGCTCTCTTCGTTATCCACGCAGAGTACTTGCGCGCCGCTCAAGGGCAGGCCATTTTCCTGTGCGGGCTTGACCTGCGGGCTGGTCTGGTTGCGCGCCAGTGGCACGTGTACGCTGAACACGCTGCCCTTGCCTGGCCAGGAACGTACGCTCAAGCGGTGACCCAGCACCCGGCACAGGCCGTCGGCAATCGCCAGGCCCAGGCCCAGGCCTTTCTCGGCGCGGGTCTGGTGGCTGTCCAGGCGCTTGAACTCTTCGAAGATCACCTTCTGTTTATCCTGCGGGATGCCAGGGCCACGGTCCCACACCTCGAGGCACAGCTCGCCCTTGCGTCGGCGTACGCCCAGCAGCACCGAGCCATCGGAATATCGGAAAGCGTTAGTCAGGAAATTCTGCAGGATCCGCCGCAACAACTTGATGTCACTGTCGACGCGCAAGCGGCTGCCGTGCAGGCGAAAACGCAGGCCTTGCTCCTGGGCCAGGGCCTTGAATTCCGCGCCGAGGGCGTCGAACAGTTCGTTGAGGACAAAGGGCTGGCGCTGCGGGTTGATCTTGCCGTTTTCCAAGCGCGAAATATCCAGCAGGTCGCTGATCAGGTCTTCGGCCGAACGCAGCGAACTGTCGAGGTGCTGTACCAGTTGCCGGGCTTCGCTGGACAGGCCGTCGTTCTGGTGGGAAAGGGCGGCGGAGAACAGCCGGGCGGCGTTCAGCGGTTGCATCAGGTCATGACTGACGGCCGCCAGGAAGCGGGTTTTTGACTGGCTGGCGGACTCGGCAACGCCTTTGGCATCGGTGAGCGCTACATTGAGCTGCGACAGTTCGTGGGTTCGCTCCGTCACCCGTTGCTCAAGCCCTTCGTTGGCCTCGGTGAGTGCCTGCTCGGCCTCGCGGAACGCGGTGATGTCGGTGAAACTCATGACGAAGCCGCCGCCGGGCATCGGGTTGCCGATCAGCTCGATCACCCGCCCATTCGGGAACAGGCGCTCGGACGTATGCGCGCGGCCCTGGCGCATCCAGTGCAGGCGGCGCGCCACATGCACTTCTGCTTCGCCCGGTCCGCACAGGCCGCGCTCGGCGTTGTAGCGAATGATGTCGGCAATCGGTCGGCCTACGCTGATCAACCCGTCCGGGTAATTGAACAACTCCAGGTAGCGCCGGTTCCAGGCCACCAGCTTGAGGGACTGGTCCACCACACTGATGCCCTGGGTGATGTTCTCGATGGCGCCTTGCAGCAATGCGCGATTGAATTGCAGCACTTCCGACGCTTCGTCGGCGATGCGTACGACGTCCTCCAGCTGCATTTCGCGCCCTTCAATCGCAGCTTTTACTACGGCGCGGGTCGAAGAGGCGCCAAGCACACCGGCCAGCAGGCGCTCGGTGTGGGCGATCCAGTCGTTGTCGGCATTCTGGTTGGGGTTAAAGCCTTTGCCCTGGCGATAGGCGAAGCGAATAAAACTCTGCTGGGCCCGTTCTTCACCGACAAAACGCGCGGCCAGGCTGAGCAGGTCGCTGATCTGTACCGAGAGCATCGAGCGGGCGTTGGCGCGCTGGCTGATTTCCTGGCCGATGAAGCGCCCGGCTTGCCAGTGTTCCGACACGCGCGTGCGCGACAGCATCGACACCCACACGAACAGCGTGAAGTTGCCTGCCAGAGAAAACACCGTTCCCAGCGTAAGAGAAGTCACCGACAAACCGAGCGGGTGCGAGTGCATCCACGTCAGCCCCGGGAAAATCGCGAGTGACCAACCCAGGCTTTTCGCGGTGACCGGTAGGACCAAGGTATAGAACCACAGGAACGTACCCGCCGCCAGCCCGGCAAACACACCGCGTCGGTTGGCTTGCTTCCAATACAGTGCGCCGAGCATGGCCGGGGCCAGTTGAGTCACGGCGGCAAAAGCGATCTGGCCGATGGTCGCCAGGCTCGCGGTGGAGCCCAGCAGGCGGTAGCTGACATACGCCAGCAGCAGGATGATCACGATGCTGACCCGGCGTACCGACAGCATCCAGTGGCGGAACACTTCGAACGGTCGCTCGGCGCTGGAGCGGCGCAGCAGCCACGGCAGCAGCATGTCGTTGGAGACCATGGTCGACAAGGCGATGCTCGCCACGATCACCATGCCGGTGGCCGCCGACGCACCGCCGATAAACGCCAGCACGGCGAGGGCCGGATGAGCCTCGGCCAGGGGCAGGCTGATCACGTAGGAGTCCGGAAGCACCGAGCCGGGCAGCATCATTTTGCCGCCCAAGGCGATCGGTACTACAAACAGTGCGGCGAGAATCAGGTAGGCCGGAAACACCCACTTGGCCAGGCGCAGATCCTGGGGGTCGATGTTCTCTACGACAGTCACATGGAACTGCCGAGGCAAGCAGATGATTGCCATCATGGCGACGCCGGTTTGCACCACCATCGACGGCCAGTTGATGGTTTCCTTCCAGTATTCCTCCAGGCGTGGCGCGAGCATCGCCTGGCTGAACAGGTCGCCGAAACCGTCGTACAGGCCGTAGGTCACAAACGCCCCGACTGCGAGAAAGGCGAGCAGCTTCACCAGCGATTCAAACGCAATCGCCAGCACCATGCCTCGGTGGTGTTCGGTGGCGTCGAGGTTGCGGGTACCGAACACAATGGTGAACAACGCCAGCACCAGGGACACGATCAAGGCGGTGTCTTGCGCGCGGGTGCCGGTGGTGTCCGCGCCAGCGCCAATCAGCAGGTTGACCCCCAGCACGATGCCTTTGAGTTGCAGGGCGATATAAGGCAGCACGCCCACCAGGCAGATCAGCGCGACCACCACCGCCAGGGACTGGGATTTGCCATAGCGTGCCGCGATGAAGTCGGCGATGGAGGTGATGTTTTCCTGCTTGCTGATCAGGATCATCTTTTGCAGGACCCAGGGTGCCAACACCAGCAACAGCACCGGTCCCAGGTAGATCGGTAAGAACGCCCACAGTTGTTCGGCGGCCTGGCCTACGGCGCCGAAGAAGGTCCAACTGGTGCAGTAGACGGCCAGCGACAGGCTATAGACCCAGGCACGCATGCGCGGCGGCAGCGGCGCACGGCGGCGGTCACCGTAGAAGGCGATGGCAAACATAATGGCCATATAGGCCAGGGCAACGGCGGCGATCAGCCCGCTGGACAGCGTCATGGTAACTCCGAGCATGAGAACACCCAGGCATTCCAGGCCCGGTTGGACAGTCTCGCATGATGCCTGGGGTTAGTCAGTGTCGACCAAGGTCGTGTGGGATCTAATGTCGCAGTGCGTGCTTAGCGCGGTGGCAGGGTTTTCTGGCGCAGGATGTAGATTGTCACCAGTACGGCGCTGGTCAGCATGAACCCGCGTGCCCATGGTAATGGCACCAGGTAGCAGGAAAAACCAATACTCAACCACATCAGGCCAATGGCGTAGACCTTGCCCTTGAGCGGGATGCCATTGCCATCCAGATAGTCACGAATCCAGGGGCCCAGGCGCGGGTGTTCCACCAGCCACTGGTAGAAACGCGGGGAGCTTCGAGCGAAGCAGGCGGCGGCGAGCAGGAGGAAGGGCGTGGTCGGCAACACGGGTAGGAAAATACCGATCACTCCCAACGCTACGCTCAGCCAGCCGATGGCCAGCAGCACGTAACGCAGGAGCAGCGAGCGATTGCCCATGGGTGTCACGGGCAGGCGACTCAGTGGTGACGTGGCTTGAGGATCGCCGGTTTTTCGTCAGGAGCATTGCACAGCAGGTACAGGGCGGTCAGCGCTTCCGGGATCTGTACGATCATGTCGTCCATCAGGTTGGCGTCGGCGGCGATGTCGGAAAATTCAGCTTCTTCCTCAAACAGCCCCGAACCGACCATGATCGGCAGCAGCATTTCGCTGACTTCTTCCTCGGCGGTTTCGAACCAGGCGGCTTCACGCAGGAACACACCTTCCATAAAGCCGATGCACCAGCCGCGCAGGTCGGAGTCGTCCGGTTCTTCGCCCAGGTCCAGGTCGCACGGCAGCTCGAACTCCTCATCGGAGGCGAGTTGGCGAGAGATGTGGGCCTTGAGGGCCAGCAGGGTGGATTCGATTTCTTCGCGCTGGGCGGCGTCGGCGTAGTGCGGCTCTTCGGCGAACAGCGCGTCGATCCATTCACGGTCGGGAACGACCTCGGAGCAGATCGACAGGGCGGTCAGGTAGCCGTGGGCGGCCACATAGTCCAGCGCCTCGTCATGCAGCTCATCGGCGTCGAGGAAGGCTTGCAGGCGGGTTAGTTGCTCAGCGAAGGACATTGAAGGACTACCTTGGGAATAAACGATGCTGAATTCTAGGCGTTCTTGCGCGCCCAAGCCAGTCGGCGTGCATATTTGCCAGGTTTTAGAGACGGGCTGCAATTCGTCAGCGGCGCCCTTTGCCGGATGACGCTCGGGTATACTGCCGCGTTTTGTGATGCCCCTGCAGGCCAAGCGCCAGGCCGAGAAAACTTCGCTTACGGATTATTTTCCGTGAGGCCGCATTTTTTCGGCCAGCCTGTACAGAGGGATTTCGGCACTATTTTGTTGGAGTTATACATGCTCGATCAGGCTCAACGCGTCCTCAAGGACATCTTCGGCTACGACAGTTTTCGTGGCCGCCAGGGTGCGATCATTGAGCGCGTGGCCAAGGGTGGTGATGCCCTGGTCCTGATGCCTACCGGCGGTGGCAAGTCGTTGTGTTTCCAGGTACCCGCGCTGTTGCGCAACGGGCTGGCGGTGGTGGTGTCGCCGCTGATCGCGTTGATGGACGATCAGGTTGCGACCCTGGAAGAACTCGGCGTCGCTGCCGCGGCCTTGAACTCCACCCTCAGTGCCGAGCAGCAACGCGACCTGGCCGCGCGGATCAAGCGCGGTGAAGTGAAGATGCTCTACCTGGCGCCGGAACGGCTGGTGCAGCCGCGCATGCTGGCGTTTTTGCAGAGCCTGGAAATTGCCCTGTTCGCCATCGACGAAGCTCACTGCGTATCGCAATGGGGTCACGATTTCCGTCGCGAATACCTGCAACTGGGTCAACTGGCGGAGCTGTTTCCCGACGTCCCGCGCATCGCCCTGACCGCCACCGCCGACAAGCGCACCCGTGAAGAAATCGTCGAGCGGCTGCACCTTCAGAACGCCGAGCGTTTCCTGTCGAGCTTCGACCGGCCGAATATTTTCTACCGCATCGTACCCAAGGAGCAGCCGCGCAAGCAGTTGCTGGCGTTCCTTTCCGAACGGCGCAGCGATGCGGGCATTGTCTATTGCCTGTCGCGCAAGAAGGTCGATGAAGTGGCCGCGTTCCTCTGCGAGCAGGGCTACCCGGCGCTGCCGTACCACGCCGGCCTGCCCAACGAAACACGCTCTGCCCACCAGAAACGCTTCCTCAACGAGGAAGGCCTGATCATGGTGGCCACCATCGCATTTGGTATGGGCATCGACAAATCCAACGTGCGCTTCGTTGCCCATATGGATCTGCCCAAGTCCCTTGAGGCCTATTACCAGGAGACCGGGCGTGCCGGCCGTGATGGCCTGCCGGCGGACGCGTGGATGGTCTATGGCCTGCAGGACGTGGTGATGCTCAAGCAGATGCTGCAGAACTCCGAAGGCGACGAGCGCCACAAACGCCTGGAGCAGCACAAGCTCGACGCGATGCTCTCGTTGTGTGAAGAGACCCGCTGCCGCCGCCAGACCTTGCTGGCGTACTTCGACGAGGACATGCCGCAACCGTGCGGCCACTGCGATAACTGCATTGATGGTGTGCAGACCTGGGACGCCACCGAGCCGGCCCGCCAGGCACTGTCGACGATCTACCGCACCGGCCAGCGTTATGGCGTAGGCCATCTGGTGGATGTGTTGCTGGGCAAGGACAACGAAAAAGTACGCAGCTTCGGCCACGAAAAGCTCTCGGTCTACGGCGTCGGCAAGGCCCGTGCCGAAGGTGAGTGGCGTTCGTTGTTCCGGCAGATGGTCGCGCGTGGCCTGGTGGACATCGATATCGAAGGGTATGGCGGCCTGCGCCTGAACGACAGCTGCCGACCGCTGCTCAAGGGCGAGGTGAGCCTGGAGCTGCGCCGCGACCTCAAGCCGCAAACGACCGCCAAGACCAGCACCAGCCAGGCCAGCCAGCTCGTACGGGGTGAGGAACGCGAACAGTGGGAAGCCCTGCGTACCCTGCGACGCAAACTGGCCCAAGAGCACAGCGTGCCGCCGTACGTTATTTTTCCCGACTCCACGTTGCTGGAAATGCTGCGCGAGCAACCCACCACCATGGCCGAAATGGCGCGGGTCAGCGGCGTCGGTGCGCGTAAGCTGGAGCGCTACGGCCAGGCATTCCTTGAAGTGCTCGGTGGCCAGGCCGAAGCGCCGAAGGAAATCGCCGATATTCGCCATGAACTGATCAGTTTGGCACGCGCCGGCATGACCCCGATCCAGATCGCCGGCCAGCTGCAATGCTCGGAGAAAAACGTCTACACCTTGCTGGCCGAATCCATCGGCAAGCAGCAGTTGTCGCTGGAGCAGGCCCTTGATTTGCCGGAAGATTTGCTCGGCGAGATCCAGGACGCATTCCTTGACGGGGAAGGCGAATTGCCACCGGTTACGGAGATTGCACCGCTGTTTGCCGGTCGTGTTCCGGAAGGGGTTTTGTACTGTGTGCGGGCCGCTTTGCAGTCTGAATTCGAAATTTAGTGTGCCAATTACGACAATGTAACGAATCAGTACATAGCAAGTCTTGCCTAGTGACATGGCTCATGCTTAGCTGACTAATAATTAGCCATACTTTATTTTCAGTCTAAACCATGAGTTTTTTATGCCGTTAACCGATCAACACCGTTTTGGCATGCAGCTGGCGCAAATGTCCCGAGGTTGGCGCGCCGAGCTCGACCGCCGTTTGGCCGGGCTGGGTTTGTCCCAGGCGCGCTGGCTGGTGCTGCTGCACCTGGCTCGTTTCGAAGAAGCACCCACCCAGCGTGAGCTGGCGCAAAGCGTCGGCGTAGAAGGGCCGACCCTGGCCCGGTTGCTCGACAGCCTCGAAGGCCAGGGCTTGGTGCAACGCCAGGCCGTGGTAGAAGACCGTCGCGCCAAACGCATCCTGCTGTGTGACACCGCCAAGCCGTTGATCGAGCAGATCGAGACGATCGCCACGGCGTTGCGTCACGAGCTGTTTGCAGGCGTTGACGAAGAAGATATGCGCGTATGCATGCGGGTGCATGGGCACATCCTGGCGAACCTGGAAAAGTCCTGATCCGCCCCCACGTAGCAGCTGCCGAGCGCAAGCGAGGCTGCGTCAGGCGCGCTGCCGACTCAAACTCGAGTCGCGCCCGACGCAGCCTCGCTTGCGCTCGACAGCTGCTACACGAGGGGGGACTTAGAAGGTTTGCCCGAGGTTCAGGTACACCGCCTTCTGATTATCATCGTTGAACCCATAGCTGAAATTCAGCGGCCCCAGCGGCGTATCAAACCCCAGGAAAATACTCGCGGCGTTGATATAGCCGCTGTCGAATTCATTGTCGTTGTTCCATGCCCGACCCCGTTCCAGGGATGCGCCCAGGTACAGCGGGAAATCCAGTGGCAGGTAGGAGCGCGGCGTCAGCCGGCGGTAGTACACCGCCCGCATCAAACTGATGTTCTGGCCGGAAATCGCATCCTGGCGGAAGCCAGATAACTGCCGCGCACCGCCCAGCAGGAAGCTGGAAATCACCACGTCCGAATCATCCAGGGTACGCCCGTAGCGACCGCCCAGCACCAGGGTGTCCGGGCCGTGGCTCATGGCTTTGTCCAGCTTGAACTCCCATTGCCGGTAGCGCTGGTCCGAGCCCAACCCAGGTTCGAATTCGCGAAAGGCCAGGCCGATATCTTCGCCGCTGTGGGGGAAGTACACGTTATCCAGGGAGTCGAAGGAGTACTTCAGTTCATAGAAGCCCTCGCTGAAGCTCACACTTGGCAGGTCGCGGTCGCCGATGCGCACATCCGCCTTGCCCCAGGCCTCGCCGACACCGAAGCGGATCTCGCCGCTGTTGCCGATCTGGCGTCCCACGTTCAGGCCGAAACCGTAGCGTTCCAGGCGGTATTCGGAGATGGGGTCGTTGTCCAGGATCAGCTCGACGTTCTGCGCCTGGGCGCTGATATACGGCGCGACAAAGTAGCGCGAACCGGTATCCATCGGCTGGTAGAACTCGCTATACAGCTCCTGCCGATCACCGATCTGTACCCTCGTCAGCCACTCGGCGCCAAGGCGGTTGATACCGTTCATGCGGTAGCTGGCCCCCAGGTTGAAGGCGCTGTCGCCGCGCATATCGTCCGACAGGTTCAGGCCCAGCCGCAGGTAGTCGGTGCCGCTGCGTTTACCTCGCGCACTGATCACCAGGGTGTTGTCCTGGCCCTTTTTCACCACGCGGTATTGCACCTGCTCGAAGTAATCCAGGCCATACAGAGTGCCCATGTCGGTTTGCAGGCGGCCAAGCTCCAGCGGTTCGCCCAACGGTTGGCGGATGTAGTAGCGGATCACGTCGTCGCTGACTTTCGAGTCGTTCTCCACCTTGATCGCGGTAATCACCGGGGTGCGTTCGCCTGGGGTACGCGCCGCCACCAGTTGCGGGTCGATCGGCTCGGCGGGGCGCAAATGTGCCAGGCGGACGTCGAGGGCGCGGGTGGCACGGTAGCCGGCGTCGATCATGTCCTTGGCGCGGCCGAAATCGGTCACGCCATAGGCGGCCAGGGGCGGCTGGATCAGTACGTCCTTGGGGTGCAGGGCCTTGAGTTGTTCTTCGGAGTTGCGCCGGGTCATCAGGGTGATGGACTGGTTGAGCACGTCCACCACCGTTGCCAGTTGCTTGCGTGAACGCAACGGGGTGCCGATGTCGACCACGATGGCGATGTCTACGCCCATCTCGCGCGCCACATCCAGTGGGATGTTATCGGTCATGCCGCCATCCACCAGCAGCCGGCCGTCCAGCTCCACCGGCGCGAACACGGCCGGAATCGACATGCTGGCGCGAATCACCTGGGGCAGGTGGCCCTTGCTGAACACCACTTTCTCGCCGGTGGTGATGTCGGTGGCCACGGCGCGGAAGGGGATCGGCAGCTTGTCGAAATTACGCGTGTTGCTGGTGTGGGCGAACATGCTCTCCAGCAACAGCGCCAGGTTCTGGCTCTGGATCACGCCCAGGGGCAGGCCGAGGGAGCCGTCATCGCGAAAGCTGAGCTTCTGCTTGACCAGGAAATCGCGGTCATCCTGCTTGCGTCGAAACGGCACGTCTTCCCGCGGCGGTGCGTCGGACAGCGCCTGTTGCCAGTCGATGCCCAGCGCAAGTTTTTCCAGCTCCTCGATCTTGTAGCCCGACGCATACAGCCCGCCAATCACCGCGCCCATGCTGGTGCCGGCAATCGCGTCGATATGAATACCCTGTTCCTCGAGGGCCTTGAGCACGCCGATATGCGCCAAGCCCCGGGCGGCACCGCCGGACAGCACCAGGCCGATTTTGGGACGGGGCGTCTCAACGGCATCGGCAAGAAGAGGGAGTAGGCACAGGAACAGGCAGGACAGCAGGCGGCGCATCATGAATCTCGAGGCTGGGCGATAAAGGCCGGTATTATAGCCATCCGATCCTCATCCCTCGTTATGCCAGGAACCTGTCAAATTATGTCTGCGAGCAAACCCGAGATCGTCATCACCTATTGCACCCA
Source organism: Pseudomonas grimontii (assembly GCF_007858185.1). Classification (GTDB taxonomy): domain Bacteria; phylum Pseudomonadota; class Gammaproteobacteria; order Pseudomonadales; family Pseudomonadaceae; genus Aquipseudomonas; species Aquipseudomonas grimontii. The sequence continues at coordinate 150,921 of NZ_VFES01000009.1, read as the reverse complement.
GTGCCAGTGGCTGTTGCGCGCCGCATGGCTGGCCCAGGAGCTGTTGAGTACGTTTGCCGAGGACCTGGGCAAAGTGTCGCTGGAGCCGGCAACCGGCGGGGCGTTTCGCATCACCTGCGATGGTGTGCAGATCTGGGAACGCAAGGTTGACGGTGGCTTTCCTGAAGCCAAGGTGCTCAAGCAACGCGTGCGCGACCAGATCGACCCACAACGCGACCTGGGCCACAACGACCGTACGCAATGAAGGTCACCGCCACATCAGGACGGTGACCCCTGGATGCCCGCTATTTGGCGGCCATCTTGCTCTTGATGAAGCCCACGACCCAGGTCAGCACCAGGCCACCCACGCCGCCGCCGACGATATTGCTGCCGACCGCCGCCACATCCAGCGCCTCGCCGCCCGAAGTGTCAGTCAGCGCCGCTACGACCTGGCCCAGCACCAGGCCGCCGATACCGCCGAGAAAGGTATTGAGCCCGGTGCCCAGGCTTTGTTTGGTCATGCCGGCCAAATTGCCACCGACGGCGCCGCTGATGATCTGAACCAGCAAGCTGATGAGCATTTCCATGATGTAACCCCTGCATAGCGTTGATGGAGTGACCACTCGCTTGCAGCAACTTCAGAAAACACCATGGCTGTCGTCGAGGAGTCTTTATCCGTTGAACGACGGCTGACTGTTGCGGATGTTTAAAGTATAGATCAGGCCGTTGCAGTGGGCTGTTTGGCCTGGCTGGCGCTGCCCATCAGCCCGGAAAGCACGATGGCGACGATGATCAACGCGCCGCCCAACAGCATGCGCAGGGTCGGGGTTTCGGCGAACAGCAGCCAGGCGACGGTGATGCCGTAGACCGGCTCCATGGCGAACACCACCGAGGCGGTACGCGCCTTGATCACCGCGAGGCTGGCGACAAACAGGCTGTGGGCCAGGCCCGTGCAGAACACACCAAGCAGACCGATCCACAACCAGTCCAGCGCGCGAACGTCCGCCAGCCCCGGCGCGGCCACGGGCAGCAGGCACACCGCGACCACTACGTTCTGGCACAGCGCTGCCTGCACGGCGGGAATCCGGCCGGAGCTGGCGCGGTTGTTCAGCGACAGCAATGAGAACAGCAAGCCCGAGACAATCCCCCAAAGCAGGCCGCCGGTGGCTTCGCTGGCGAGATTGAAGTCCGGCGTTACCAGCACCAGGCCGACGGTGACCAGGGCCACCAGCACGATTTCATTGGCGCGAATACGTTCGCGGAAGATCAGCCCTTCGAGGATCACGGTAAAGGCTGGGAATGCGGTGAACCCCAGCGTGGCGACGGCCACGCCGGCGACCTTGACCGCCATGAAGAACGTCACCCAATGGGCCGCCAGCAACACGCCGCTGACCAGCAGGCGGCGCCAATCCTGCAGCGCCAAAGTTTTCCAGGGGGCGTTACTGGCGAAGCGCGCAAATACTGCCAGGGCAAGCACGGCAAACGCGGCGCGACCGAAGACGATGATGGCCGGCGAGGCGGCCGCCAGCTTGCCGAATACGCCGGTAAGGCCAAACATCAATGCGCCGATATGCAGGGCGCCGAGGGCTGAGCGGGGAGTCATTGCGATCCTTGAACCAACGGGAGTGACAGGGTCGCAGTCTAGAGGGTGCCGGTGCGTGCGTCTGTCGTGCGACTCGCGATTTTTAGCGCAAGGCTCGCCCTACGTGGCGCGCCGCAACGCACCGGGAGAGGCGCCAAACTCGCGGAGCATGGCGGCGGCAAAGGCACTTTGTGAGGTGTAGCCAACCCGCTCGGCGATTTCACCGATGAGCAGCGGCGTCTCGCGCAGCAGGTTCAAGGCCAGTTGCAGGCGACGGCTGCGGATGTAATCCATGGGCGTCTGTCCGCATTCGGCGATGAAGCGCGCATGCAGGCGCGCCACCGACAGGCCGGCGATACGCGCCAGGTCGGCGACCTGCAACGGATGTGCGACGTGTCGCTCGATATGCGCATTGAATGCCGCATACGGCAGGCGACGGCTCGTTACCTGCGGGGCTTGCGAATGATTGAGGCTGGCCAGCAACAGCACCGCGCCCTGTTGGACGATCAGTGGGTCATCCACGGGGCTGTTCGCCAGCCATTGCACCAGTTGGTGTTGCCGGGAATCCAGGGCCAGGCGTGCCGGTTGATCGAGCAGGCGGCGGCTGGCGTCGGCGTGTTCGCCCAGGGATTGCAGGACCCAATGCTCCGTGGGCACATCCAGCACCAGGCAGCGGCTGCCATCGCGACTGCCACAGGCGTGGTGGGCGGAGAAGGGCAGTACCATCACGCTGCTTTCGCGCACCTGGCTGCCGCGGCCATCGACTTCCAGATCCAGATGCCCGGACAGGCCGAACACCAACTGCGCATGGTCATGGCTGTGGGCGATGGGGGCTTCGAGGTAGTGGCGTAGCGTGAGGGTGGGGCTCATCGCGGTCTCCTGGGCAGCAAGGCGCCAGTCTACAACGCTTCGCGGCGGGTGAGCGCTGTCATCAGACTGACGCACGACTGTCATGGGCTATTAATCGCCAAGGCGCAAGCTCGCGAAAACAGCGTCGAGGGATGCCCATGACCAGTGCCGAGTTCACCAAGCCCAGCCGCAAGCAGCGGGTTCGTACCCTGTGGATTTCCGACGTGCACTTGGGCACCCGGGATTGCCAGGCCGAACATTTATCGCAGTTCCTCAAGGGCTACCACGCCGACAAGGTCTACCTGGTAGGCGATATTATCGACGGCTGGAAAATGCGCGGCGGCATGTATTGGCCCCAGGCCCACACCAACGTGATCCGCCGCCTGCTGACCATGGCCAAGCGCGGTACCGAGGTCATCTATGTCACCGGCAACCACGACGAGTTCCTGCGCCGCTATTCCACGTTGATCCTGGGCAACATCCAGCTGGTGGATGAGGCCGTGCACGTGACGGCCGACGGCCGCCATCTGCTGGTGATCCACGGCGACCAGTTTGATGTGATCACCCGGTACCACCGTTGGCTGGCGTTCCTGGGCGACTCGGCCTACGAGTTCACCCTCACTTTGAACCGCTGGTTGAACCACTGGCGCGCCCGCTACGGCTATGGCTACTGGTCTCTGTCGGCGTATCTGAAACACAAGGTCAAGACCGCCGTGAGCTTTATCAGCGATTTTGAAGAAGCCATCGCCCACGAAGTGACCAAGCGCGAGTTGCATGGTGTGGTGTGCGGGCATATTCACCATGCGGAGATTCGCAAAGTGGGCGAGGTGGATTACCTCAATTGCGGGGATTGGGTGGAGTCGTGCACGGCGTTGATCGAGCACTGGGATGGGAGCATCGAGTTGTATCGGTTGGCGGATGCGCAGGCGAAAGAGGCGCTGCTCAAGGCCGAGATGATCATAAACTGAAGGCCAACCCAGTCCCAATGTGGGAGGGAGCTTGCTCCCGATGAGGGAGTGTCAGCCAATACACCTGTCACTGACCCACTGCCATCGGGAGCAAGCCCCCTCCCACATTTTCAGTCCCGGTTCCTTCAGTGGGATACGTCGGCGATGGCTTCGGCCAGGAGCGTCAGGCGTGTCGCATCAATACCCGCCACGTTGGCCCGCCCCGAACTGACCATATACACGCTGTGCTTCTCGCGCAGTTGCTTCACCTGCCCGGCACTCAAACCGGTGTAGGAAAACATCCCGCGTTGCGCGCCAATGTGCGCAAACCGCTCAGATAAACCGTGGGGCGCCAACGCCTCCACCAGTCCCGAACGCAACTGCGCGATTCGCGCACGCATGGCTTCGACTTCCTCGCTCCACTGCTTTTTCAGCTCGGCATCACCGAGGATGGTCGCGACCACCGCCGCACCATGGTCCGGCGGCGTCGACCACAGGTTGCGCGCGGTATTCGCCAACTGGCTGCGCACATCCGTCAGCTTCTCGGCATCCGCCGCACACACGATCAACGCGCCGACACGGTCGCGGTACAGGCCGAAGTTCTTCGAGCACGAGCTGGTGATCAGTACTTCCGGCAGTTCAGCCGCAAACAAGCGCACCGCCCAGGCGTCCTGCTCCAGGCCGTCGCCAAAGCCCTGGTAGGCGAAGTCGATCAGCGGCAGCAACTGGCGTTCGCGCACGATCTGCAGCACCTGGCGCCAGTCATCCTGGGACAGGTCGAACCCGGTCGGGTTATGGCAGCAGGCGTGCAACAGCACCACGTCGCCCTTGGGCACAGTGGCCAGCGTTGCCAGCATCGCCGCCACATCCAGGCGGTTATCCGCGCCCACGTACGGGTAGTGGCTGACCTTGAGCCCTGCCTTGGCAAAGATGGTTTCGTGGATCGGCCAGGTCGGGTCGCTCAACCATACGCCACGGCCGGGCAGGTTGTGGGCGATAAAGTCGGCGCTCAGGCGCAGGGCGCCGGTGCCGCCTGGGGTCTGGGTCGCGCCGGCACGGTGTTCGCGCAGCAGGGCGGAGTCGGCGCCCAGCACCAGTTCGCTGATCAGTGTGCCGAAGGCTGCATCACCGTGGCCGCCGATATAGGTCTTGGTCGCCTGGGTATCGACCAGGCGCTGTTCGGCGCGCTTCACCGACGCTGGAATCGGCGTCAGGCCCTGGTCGTCTTTATACACACCTACGCCGAGGTCGAACTTGTTTGGGTTGGCGTCCTGGGCATACAGGTCCATCAATCCGAGGATCGGGTCGCCGGGTACACGGCCGATGGCATCGAAATGCATTACTTGCGGCCCTCGGCGTCCTTGGCCACTTCGTCGGTGCGCGCGGCCATGATGAAGTCGTTGCGGTGCAGGCCCTTGATGGAGTGGCTCCACCAGGTCACGGTGACCTTGCCCCATTCGGTGAGCAGGCCCGGGTGATGGCCTTCGGCTTCGGAGATTTCACCCATGGCGTTGGTAAAGGCCAGGGCGAACTTGAAGTTCTTGAACAGGAAAACCTTTTCCAGCTGCATCACGCCGTCGCGTACTTCGATGTTCCAGTCGGGGATCTGCTTGAGCAGCACCGGCAGTTCTTCATCGCTGACTTGCGGGGCATCGGCGCGGCAGGCTTCGCAGTGGGCTTGGTTCAAGGTGGTCATGGTCGGTGTCCTGAATTCGAATAGGTGAAGGTCAGTGGCGTCACCCTAAAGCAACGCGGGGCCAGGGAACAGACTCACCTGGCCTTAAAAGACGCAGTTCAAGCAGCCTTTGGTTTGGGCGAAAATTTGGGGGCGTGCAAGCCCAGCTGCATACCGCGCTCTACCATGCCCATGATGTCTTCCTGCGCCACTTCAAACAGGCGCTTGAGGTTGGGCAGCACGAAATACAGCGGTTGCAGGATGTCGATGCGATACGGGGTGCGCATCGCTTCCAGCGGGTCGAAGGCTTGGTGCTCAGGCTCGTCGGACAGGCAGTACACGCTTTCCTTGGGCGACGACAGAATCCCGCCACCGTAGATGCGCCGGCCCTCGGGGGTATCCACCAGGCCGAACTCGATGGTCATCCAGTACAGGCGCGCCAGGTACACCCGTTGCTCCTTGGTGGCCGCCAGGCCGAGCTTGCCGTAGGTATGGGTGAATTCGGCGAACCAGGGGTTGGTCAGCAGCGGGCAGTGGCCAAAGATCTCGTGGAAAATATCCGGCTCTTGCAGGTAATCCAGTTCTTCGCGGGTACGAATAAAGGTCGCCACCGGAAACTGCTTGTTGGCGAGCAATTCGAAAAACGTCTGGAAGGGGATCAGCGCCGGTACGCGGGCGACTTGCCAGCCGGTGGTGGCGGACAGCACCTGGTTGATTTCACCCAGTTGCGGAATGCGATCCAGGGGCAGGCCGAGCTTGTCGATGCCGTCCAGGTATTCCTGGCAGGCGCGGCCCTCGATCACTTTCAATTGGCGGGTGATCAGGGTGTTCCACACCGCGTGTTCTTCCGGCGGGTAGTGGATAAAACCTTGCGCATCGGGCTCGCGGGCCACGTAGTGCGTCTGCTTCATACGGCTCTCCTGCTAGGCATTAATTCTTGTTATGTCCTGCGATGAGCCTATTGATACTCCGTGCGGGGCAAGATTCCCATCGGCTTCAAACGCGTCAAAGTAGGAAAAATTACCGATTTTCGTAAAGTATTCGTTACGCTTGCGGAGTTGGTTGCCGTATTGGGCTGGGAAAAGCCTGCAAGCTGTCACATAATCTTGACGACTTTCTGCGCCCAGCGACAAAAAGACGCGGCGCCTACCCACTTTCCGGGCCTTTTCATGCGTATCAAAGTGCACTGCCAGAACCGCATCGGCATCCTGCGGGACATCCTCAACCTGTTGGTGGAATACGGCGTCAACGTCGCCAAGGGTGAGGTGGGTGGCGAGCATGGCAACGCCATTTACCTGTTCTGCCCGAACCTGGTGAACATGCAGTTTCAGGCGTTGCGCCCGCAGTTCGAGGCGATTGCCGGGGTGTTCGGGGTTAAACGGGTAGGGCTGATGCCCAGTGAGCGTCGGCATATGGAGCTCAATGCGCTACTCGGTGCGCTTGAATTTCCGGTGCTGTCGATCGACATGGGCGGTTCAATCGTTGCCGCCAACCGTGCGGCTGCGCAGTTGCTGGGGGTGCGGGTGGATGAGGTGCCGGGCATTCCGCTGTCGCGTTACGCCGAGGATTTCGATTTGCCGGAGCTGGTGCGCGCGAGTAAATCGCGGATCAATGGCCTGCGGGTCAAGGTCAAGGGTGACGTGTTCCTGGCGGACATCGCGCCGCTGCAATCCTCCGAGCACGATGACAGCGAAGCCATGGCCGGTGCCGTCTTGACTCTGCACCGTGCCGACCGCGTGGGCGAGCGTATCTACAATGTGCGCAAACAGGAGCTGCGCGGTTTCGACAGTATCTTCCAAAGCTCCAAGGTCATGGCTGCCGTGGTGCGTGAAGCACGGCGCATGGCGCCGTTGGATGCGCCTCTATTAATAGAAGGCGAAACCGGCACCGGCAAGGAGCTGCTGGCGCGCGCTTGTCACCTGGCCAGCCCGCGCGGGCAATCGCCGTTGATGGCGCTGAACTGCGCCGGGTTGCCCGAGTCGATGGCCGAGACCGAATTGTTCGGCTACGGCCCCGGCGCGTTTGAAGGCGCGCGGGCCGAAGGCAAGCTCGGGCTGCTGGAACTGACGTCAGGCGGTACGTTGTTTCTCGATGGCGTCGGGGAAATGAGCGCGCGCTTGCAGGTGAAATTGCTGCGTTTCCTGCAGGACGGCTGCTTTCGGCGCGTGGGCAGTGACGAAGAGGTGTACCTGGATGTGCGGGTGATCTGCGCCACCCAGGTGGACCTGTCCGAACTTTGCGCCCGTGGCGAATTCCGCCAGGACCTCTATCACCGCCTTAACGTGCTGTCCTTGCATATCCCACCTCTGCGCGAATGCCTCGACGGCCTCGGTCCCTTGGTCGAGCACTTTCTCGATCAGGCCAGTCGGCAGATCGGCTGCCCGCTGCCCAAGCTGGCGCCTGCCGCGATGGACAGACTCAGCCACTACCACTGGCCGGGGAATGTGCGGCAGTTGGAAAACGTGCTGTTCCAGGCGGTGTCGCTGTGTGAGGGCGGGACGGTCAAGGTCGAGCACATTCGCCTGCCGGACTACGGCGTGCGCCAACCGCTTGGCGATTTTTCCCTGGAGGGCGGCTTGGAGGCGATTGTCGGGCGCTTCGAGAAGGCGGTGCTGGAGAGCCTGTATGCCGAACATTCCAGCAGCCGGCAGTTGGGGAAACGCCTGGGGGTGTCGCACACCACCATCGCCAATAAGTTGCGTGATTACGAAATCCTCAAGGCGGACAAATAACCAACTGCCCCTCCTGCATTGGTTCTCTGTCACTCGTAAGACGGGTACTTGCCGTAAGCGGCATAAGTCCGCCGTTTTTTCGACTATCTCCAGTCCTTCAAATCCTGCTGCCTGCCCGCAAACCCCAGCCCCGCCTGGACTTTTCCCTGTTTTTAAAAGTTGGTTCGCAAATTGCTTAAGCCTCATCAGTACAGCGGTGGGCGGCAAGCCTGCGTCAGAAAGAGGAAAGAGCGTGGACAAGTACCTTTATGTGGCAATGACCGGCGCCAGCCAGAATGCACTGGCGCAGAAGGCCCATGCCAACAACTTGGCGAACATTTCCACCAACGGTTTTCAACGTGACCTGGAACAGGCGCGTTCGATGCCGGTGTTCGGTGACAGCTTTCCGGCGCGTGCATTTGCCATGACCGAACGTCCCGCGACCGACTTCAGCCCTGGCGCGATGATCGAGACCGGTCGCGACCTGGATGTGGCGGTGAACGGCAATGGCTGGATGGCGGTGCAAACCCCGGATGGCGGTGAAGCGTACGTGCGCAGTGCCAGCATGAACGTCGATGCGCTGGGTGTGCTGCGCGCCGGCAACGGCATGCCGATCATGGGCAACGGTGGGCCGATTGCCGTGCCGCCGCAGCAGAAAATCGAAGTGGGCGCCGACGGCACCATCAGCATCCGCGCCATGGGCGAAGGCCCGCGGGTGATGGCTGAAGTGGACCGCATCAAGCTGGTCCAGCCCGACCTCAAGAATATGAATAAAGGCCTGGATGGCACCATCCACACCAAGGATGGCCAGCCGGCCGTGGCCGATGCGAACGTCACGCTGACCTCGGGTTTCCTGCAGGCGAGCAACGTCAACGCCGTGGAAGAAATGACCGCGGTCCTGGCGCTTTCCAAGCAGTTCGAGCTGCACATCAAGATGATGAACAGCGCCAAGGAAGACGACCAGGCCATGACCCGCGTCATGGCGATGAGCTGATTGCAGCGTTATTGACCGACTACTAATTTTTGCAGCGCAGCGCCAACAAACAGGCGCACGAAGGAGAACAGCATGCTTCCGGCTCTATGGGTTGCCAAAACAGGTCTGTCCGCCCAGGACACCAACCTGACCACCATTTCCAACAACTTGGCCAACGTGTCGACCACGGGTTTCAAACGTGACCGCGCCGAGTTCCAGGACTTGCTCTACCAGATCAAACGCCAGCCAGGCGCCCAGTCGACCCAGGACAGCGAATTGCCGTCGGGCCTGCAACTGGGTACCGGTGTGAAGATCGTTGGTACCCAGAAGAACTTCAACGCCGGTAACCTGCAGCAGACCGGGCAGCCGCTGGACATGGCCATCAACGGTAAAGGGTTCTTCCAGATCCTGCAGCCGGATGGGACCACTTCCTACACTCGTGACGGTACGTTCCACCTGGACTCCAATGGCCAGATCGTGACGGCCAACGGTTTCGCCCTGGAACCGGCTATCGTCGTGCCGAACAACGCCCAGACCTTCACCGTCGGCAACGACGGCACCGTGTCGATCACCGTGGCCGGTAACCCGGCGTCGCAAGTGATCGGCAACCTGCAAACCGCCGACTTCATCAACCCGGCCGGCCTGCAGGCGATGGGTAATAACCTGTTCCTGGAAACCGCTTCCAGCGGCGCGCCGCAAATCGGCACTCCAGGCCTGAACGGTTTCGGCACCACGCTGCAAAGCACCCTGGAAACGTCCAACGTCAGCACCGTTGAAGAGATGGTCAACATGATCACCACTCAGCGCGCCTACGAGATGAACTCCAAAGTGATCTCCACCGCCGACCAGATGCTTTCGTTCGTAACGCAGAATCTGTAATCAAGTCTATGGGGCGCTCCTTAGAGCGCCTGCAACACCGTGAGGTAAGGGTCATGAATCGCTTTGTTTCTGTCTTGGCATTGAGTGGGATTGCCGTGCTCGCGGGCTGTGTCGCCCCGACGCCAAAACCCAATGACCCGTACTACGCGCCGGTGTTGCCGCGCACGCCATTGCCGGCGGCGGCCAACAATGGCTCGATCTACCAGGCCGGTTTCGAACAGAACCTGTACAGCGACCGCAAGGCGTTCCGCGTGGGTGACATCATCACCATTACCCTGAACGAGCGAACCCAGGCCAGCAAGAACGCCAACTCCCAGATCGACAAGACCAGTACGGCCAGCATTGGTTTGAGCTCGCTGTTTGGCGCCGTGCCCAACACCAATAACCCCCTGGGCAATGGTGACCTGAGTCTGAATGCCGGCTACAGCGGTGATCGCGCCACCAACGGCAAGAGTGCGGCAGCGCAGGGCAACAGCTTGAGCGGTTCGGTCACTGTGACGGTGGCCGATGTATTGCCCAACGGCATCATCGCCGTGCGCGGTGAGAAGTGGATGACGCTCAATACCGGCGACGAGCTGGTGCGCATTGCCGGCATGGTCCGTGCCGATGATATTTCCACCGACAACACGGTGTCGTCGACGCGCATTGCCGATGCACGCATTACCTACTCGGGTACAGGTTCGTTCGCTGATGCGAGTCAGCCGGGCTGGTTCGACCGTTTCTTCCTTAGCCCGCTGTTCCCTTTCTAGGTGGCCACTTTGAAACTCAAACAGCTGATGGCGGCGGCACTCCTGCTGAGTCTGAGCGCAGTCGCCCAGGCCGAACGCCTGAAAGACATCGCCAGCATCTCTGGCGTGCGTTCCAACCAGTTGATCGGCTACGGCCTGGTGGTGGGGCTCAACGGCACGGGTGACCAGACCACCCAGACCCCGTTCACCCTGCAGACCTTCAACAACATGCTCTCGCAGTTCGGCATCAAGGTGCCGGCGGGTTCGGGCAACGTGCAGTTGAAGAACGTCGCGGCGGTGTCGATCAGTGCCGATTTGCCGGCGTTTTCCAAGCCGGGCCAGGTGGTCGACATCACCGTGTCGTCCATCGGTAACTCCAAAAGCCTGCGCGGCGGCACCTTGCTGATGACCCCGCTTAAAGGTATCGACGGCAACGTCTATGCCATCGCCCAGGGCAACCTGGTAGTGGGCGGGTTTGACGCCGAAGGTCGCGACGGTTCGAAGATCACCGTCAACGTGCCGTCGGCCGGTCGCATCCCCGGTGGCGCCACGGTTGAACGCACCGTGCCGAGCGGTTTCAACCAGGGCAACAGCCTGACCCTGAACCTCAACCGTTCGGACTTCACCACCGCCAAGCGTGTGGTCGACAAGATCAACGACATGCTCGGCCCTGGCGTGGCCCAAGCCATCGACGGCGGCTCGATCCGCGTCACCGCGCCGCTGGACCCAAGCCAGCGCGTGGACTACCTGTCGATCCTGGAAAACCTCGAAGTCGACCCCGGCCAGGCGGTGGCCAAGGTCATCATCAATTCGCGTACCGGTACCATCGTGATCGGCCAGAACGTCAAGGTCTCGCCGGCCGCCGTGACACACGGCAGCCTGACCGTGACCATCACCGAAGACCCGATCGTCAGCCAGCCTGGGCCATTGTCCAATGGCCAGACGGCGGTGGTGCCACGCTCGCGAGTGAATGCCCAGCAAGAAGCCAAGCCGATGTTCAAGTTCGGCCCCGGCACCACCCTCGATGAGATTGTGCGTGCAGTGAACCAGGTGGGCGCAGCGCCAGGCGACTTGATGGCGATCCTCGAAGCTTTGAAGCAGGCCGGCGCGTTGCAAGCCGACCTGATCGTGATTTAACGCCATGGCCATGGACATGCGTAACAGCGGCCTGACCAGCACGGCGGATTCGGGTTCGTATTCCGACTTGAATCGCCTGAACCAGCTGAAGGTCGGCGACAAGAACAGCGAAGGCAACATGCGCAAGGTGGCGCAGGAATTCGAGTCGCTGTTCTTGAGCGAGATGCTCAAGTCCATGCGCTCGGCCACCGAGGCCCTGGGTAAGGACAACCCGATGAATACCCCGGCGGCCAAGCAGTACCAGGAAATGTACGACCAGCAACTGGCGGTTTCGATGTCCCGCGAAGGCGGCGGTATCGGCCTGGCCGATGTGCTGATGCGCCAGATGCAGAAGAACAAGCCGGTGGACGCCCAGGCGGCCACCTTGCAGGGCCCGGCGGCGGCCGAGGCGGTCAAGAAAGTCGATGTGCCGACGCAAATTGCTGCCGGTACCCAGGCCGAGGGCCCGTTGGGGCGTTCCAATGGCCAACGTCCACTGTGGGCCTATCGCGTGGCGGAGCCCCAGGCGGGTGCCGCTGCGGCCCACAGCAACGACATCGCACTGATGAACCAGCGCCGTATCGCCTTGCCGAGCAAGCTGACCGATCGCCTGCTCGCCGGCATCGTGCCGAGCACCGACACCACCACCGTTGCCCAGGCGGCGCCGCTGCGTAACAGCGCGGCTGCCGACAACGTGGTCAACAGCACTGCGCGCACGTTTGCCGTACCGAGCGGGCGCATGCAGGTCTACGGTCGCGCTGTGGCCCAGCCGCCATTGGCGCCGGTGAAGAAGGCGTTCAGTTCCCAGGATGAATTTGTCGCGACCATGTTGCCGATGGCCAAGGCGGCCGCCGCGCGTATCGGTGTCGATCCGAAGTACCTGGTGGCTCAGGCCGCCCTGGAAACCGGTTGGGGCAAGTCGGTGATGCGCGCCCAGGATGGCAGCAGCAGCCACAACCTGTTCGGTATCAAGGCCGGCCAGAGTTGGCAGGGCGGTCAAGCACGTGCGATCACCAGCGAGTTTCGTGATGGGGCGATGGTCAAGGAAACGGCGCAGTTCCGGTCCTACGATTCTTACCAGGACAGCTTCCATGACCTCGTGACGTTGCTGCAAAGCAATGATCGCTATAAAGAAGTTGTGAAGTCGGCCGATAACCCGGAACAGTTTGTACGCGAGTTGCAAAAGGCCGGTTATGCAACTGACCCGGACTACGCCAGCAAGATTTCGCAGATCGCGAAAACCATGAACAGTTACCAGAACTACGCTGCCGCGGGCGCGACCACTCATTTATAAGGTCTGAACCATGAGTTTGCTCAATATCGGGATGTCGGGGCTTAACGCCGCTCAAGGATCGTTGTCGGTCTTGAGTAACAACATCGCCAACGTCAATACTCCGGGTTACTCCCGCCAGCAGAGCGCTCAGACCGCCAATGCGTCGAACCAGTTCGGCGGTGTGTTCATCGGCAGCGGCACGACCCTGGCGGATGTGCGTCGGGTGTACAACGAGTATCTGGATACTGCCTACCAAAACAGCACATCGTTGAGTGCGGACGCCAATGCGTACCAGGGCCAAATCGGCAGTGTGGACAAGTTGTTGTCGGACCGCACCACTGGCATGTCGTCGGTACTCAGCTCGTTTTTTGCAACGTTGCAGACGGCTTCGTCGAACCCTAATGACCTTTCGGCCCGGCAACTGCTGGTTGCCAATGCCCAGACCCTGACCAATCGCTTTAACTCGCTGTCGACACAACTGACCCAGCAAAAAGAAACCATCAACAGCCAGTTGAGCACCATGAGTGACCAGGTCAACCAACTGACCGCCTCGATTGCCTCGCTGAACAAGCAGATCTTCCAGGCCCAAGGTTCGGCCAGCAGCGCGCCAGCCAACCTGCTGGACTCGCGTAATGAGGCCGTGCGCTCGCTCAACGAGCTGATCGGTGTGACTGCGACGGAAAAGAACGGCCAATTCAGTATTACCACCGGCACTGGCCAGTCGCTGGTGGAGGGTGGGATTGTCAACACGATTTCTGCGGTGCCGAGCAAATCGGATAACAGTCAGTACACCATTCAACTGAATGTCAGCGGCACCGCCCTGGACCTCGGTTCGGTGGTCAGTGGCGGCAGCATTGGTGGCCTGTTGCGTTATCGCAGCGACGCCCTGATGCCGGCTATCAATGAGCTGGGCCGCCTGGCCATTGCCACCGCCGATACCATCAATAACCAGTTGGGCCAGGGCCTGGACTTGAATGGTGATTTCGGTACCTCGCTGTTCAAGGACATCAACAGCGCTGCCGCCATTGCTTCACGCAGCCAGGGCGCGGCGGGCAACAGTGCCACCGCCAGCAACCTGAACGTGACGATCACTGACAGCAGCAAGCTCACCACGTTCGACTACCAGGTCACCTTCAGCGACAATACCAACCCGAACATGGTCACGGTGCTGCGCTCCGACGGCAAGGCCATGGGCACCTTCGACATCACCGCTGCCAACCAGGTGCCGATGGACGGCTTCACCCTGGCCCTTGATGGCAAGGGCAGCATGAGCTTCCCCGACAGCTATAAAGTCAGCCCTACTGCCACCGGTGCCAGTGCTATCGGCGTGGAGATGGCCGATGCCAACAAGCTCGCATTTGCCGGCCCGCTGATCGGCGAGAGCGGCAAGACCAATGCCGGCACGGGCACGTTTACCCAGCCGTCGTTGAGCGTTCCGTTGGACATCCACGGCGGGGCGGCTACCGCGCAGTTACGTACGGATATTAAAGGCCTGATGCCGGTCAAAATGGTGTTCGGCAAGCCGGCTGCGGACGGCACTCAGTCGTATACGATCAGTAATGCCCAGGGCAAGGCGATCGGTACCGGCACCATCATTCCGGGGCAGGGCAACAAGATCAGCGTCAATGTGCCCGAGTTGGATGCCACCGGCGCCGTGATCCCAGGTTCCGGCTTCAAATTCGACACCACCATCAACGGTTCGCCGGCCGATGGTGACAGCACGACCTTTTCGTTCAACAGCGGCGGCAAGTCCGATGGCCGCAACGCCCAACAGTTGCTTGATCTGCAGACCAAGGCCACTGTGGGTCTGGGGGGGGGTAACGTCGGCGTGAGCCTGACCGGTGCCAACAGCCGCCTGGTCTCCCAGGTCGGCGCCAAGGCCAACCAGTCCGGTGTTGACGTTTCTGCGACCGGCGCCTTACTGGCGGCCAACAAGGCTGCGCGCAACTCCGTGTCCGGGGTCAACCTGGATGACGAGGCGGGCGACATGATCAAGTTCCAGCAGTACTACACCGCGTCGTCGCAGATCATCAAGGCTGCGCAGGAAACCTTCACTACATTGATCAATAGCCTTTAAGGGAGTCTGGGACGATGCGTATTTCTACACAGCAGTATTTCGAAACCAGCTCCGCCAATTACCAGCAGAACTATTCCAGCGTGGTGAAGGCCCAGGATCAGGCAAGCAGCGGTGTGCGCGTGCAAACGGCGGCGGATGATCCGGTGGCGGCGGCGCGGTTGCTGATGCTGCAACAGCAGAAAGACATGCTGGGGCAATTCAACGGCAATATCGACACGCTGAAAAATTCGCTGAGCACCGAAGACAGCGTGCTGGAAAACATCAACATAGCTGTGCAAAGGGCCAGTGAGTTGGCCCTGAAGGCGGGTAACGTCGGTATCAGTGATGCCGACCGCAAGTCGACGGCCGCTGAAATCGGTTCCCTGGAAGACCAGATCATGGGTCTGCTCAATACCAAGGATTCCACCGGCAATTACCTGTTTTCCGGGAGCAAGACCGACACGCCGCCTTATTCGCGCAACAACGACGGCACCTACACCTATCAGGGCGATGACACTCCGCTGACCCTGAAAGTCGCCGAAAACCTGTCGATCTCGATGGGGGATACCGCCAAGAGCATGCTTGAAACCGCGGCCAATACCGGGCGTACGCAAGCCACGCGCGTGCTGCCGAACCCGGCTGTGGATGTGGATGACGGTAAAGTCACCGTATCGGCAGGCCTGATTGCTTCGGGCACCAGCAGCGACAAATTTGCCGACGGCCAGCCGTACAAGCTGACCTTTACCAGCAGTACCCAGTACACCGTCAGCGACAAGGCCGGCAAGGACATCACTTCCGAGATCCCGGGCAACGGCACCTTCGACTCCACCAAGGAAGGCGCCTCCACCCTCAACCTGCGTGGGGTCAAGTTCGACATCGGCTTGAACCTGGGCAAAGACGTATTGCCGGGCGCGCCGTCGGACCTGGTGGTGGCGGGCCGCGAGTTCAGCCTGTCGATCAAGCCTGACTCGTTCAGTGTGTCGCGGACGCCAAGCAATCCGAGCACGGCGCAGTTGACGGGCGGTGCAGTGACCGATCAGGCCGCCTATTCCAGCACGTTCCCCAACTCCGGCCTGGTGATCAAGTTCGGCGCGGCGGGTGCTTACAGCGTCTACGCGCAGCCTTACAGCGCAGACAGCAAAGCCATCGCCAGCGATACGCTGGCCGCCGGTGCCACCTCGATCACGGTGGCGGGCGTTACCCTGGGCGTCAGTGCGGATCCTGCAGACGGCGATCAGTTCCTGGTCGGTGCCACCAGTAACAAGAACGAGAACGTACTCGACACCCTCAGTCGCCTGCGTCGGACCCTCGAGACACCGTCGGATGGCAACCCGGCATTGCAGAAGGAACTCAAGGATGTGGTGGCCAGATCCATCGGCAACCTGACCAATGCCTACAGCCAGATCGACCAGATTCGTGGTGGCATCGGTGCGCGCCTCAACACCCTGGATATCCAGGTGCAGGAAAACACCAGCATTGGCCTGGCCAATACCACAACCATGAACTCGCTGGGCAATGTCGACTTCGCCGAAGCGGCCATCAACCTCAGCCTGCAACAAACCATGCTGCAGGCGTCACAACTGGCCTTCGTGAAAATCTCGCAGTTGAGCCTGTTCAACAAGATGTAAGTGGCGTCACGTCAAGCTGCCCGCTCTGGAAACAGGGCGGGCCGCTGTCGTTTCTGCGGCTAAATTGTTGAAACGTTTTGCACAATCCACACAAAATTGAGTGACCTGTGAGTCATAAAGCGCATCTTCACTGTATCGTGTGAAAAGGATAAGTCGTCACAGGGTCCTTGCGGGGCGGCTTTCAGCGAGATTTTTATGGGGTTACCCCCTTTATTGTCAGCACTCCAGGCCACGTCTGGGGTGTTCTCCAGCTATTTAGTATTGGGAAGCCACAATGATTGGCATAAAAAGCATCGCCAGTTACGTGCCGGCAGACGGGATCGATAACTACGCCCAGGGTGCCAAGTTCGCCAAGGATGAAGAATTCATCATCGGCAAGATCGGCTCGGCGTTCCTGCCGCGCAAGGAAGCCGCGCAGGAAACCTCCGATCTGTGTGTCGAGGCGGTCAACGCTTTGTTTGCCAACAACCCGGATTTGAAGCGCGAGTCGATTGACGCGCTGATCGTCGTCACCCAGAACGGCGATGAAGAAGGCTTGCCCCACACTGCTGCGATCGTCCAGGACAAACTCGGCCTGCCGACCCACGTCGCGGCCTTTGATATCTCCCTGGGGTGCTCCGGCTACGTCTACGGCATCTACGCGATGAAAGGCTTCATGGAAGCCACCGGCCTGAAGAACGGCCTGCTGATCACCGCCGACCCGTACTCCAAGATCGTTGACCCGGAAGACCGCAACACCACCATGCTGTTCGGCGACGCTGCCACCGCCACCTGGATGGGTGAAGATGCGCCGTGGCTACTGGGCAATGCCAAGTTCGGCACCGACGGTTCCGGCGCACCACACCTTAAGGTTAGCGATGGCGTATTTTTCATGAACGGCCGCCAGGTGTTCAACTTCGCCTTGCTCAAGGTGCCGGCGCATTTGCACGAGCTGCTCAATGAGTCGGACCTCAAGGCCGATGACATCGATGCGTTCTGCATTCACCAGGGCAGTGCGGCGATTGTCGACGCCGTGGCGCGTCGCTTTGAAGATGCACCGGTGGACAAGTTCATAAAGGACATGGTCGAGACCGGCAACACCGTGTCGTCGAGTATTCCGTTGCTGCTGGAAAAGCATGTGATCGACGCCACCTGGAAGCGCGTGGCTATCAGTGGTTTTGGTGTGGGGTTGTCGTGGGGGTCGGCGATTCTCTATCGTTCGTGAGGTTTTAACCGGCTTCAAAAGAAACGCCGATGATCGAGAGATCATCGGCGTTTTTTTATTGGCGCCAGAAAAGCCAATGAAACCGGGGTTTTTCGCTGGCCTAAGCCCTTGAATTGCAAGGGGTGGCACGGTGCTAGTAAAAAATTTCAAAAAAACCCTCAAGCAACTGGCTACCACGACGATAACTATTACGTAGGTTCTCTAGGCCACACCCGGCGGTTGCCAGGGCCGGAAGCCGCAGCATCCAATCAACGAGGATTTCGTCATGGCATTATCAGTAAACACCAACATCACTTCCCTGGGTGTCCAGAAGAACCTGAACAAAGCTTCCGACGCTCTGAGCCAGTCGATGAACCGTCTGTCCTCCGGCCTGAAAATCAACAGCGCCAAAGACGACGCCGCCGGCATGCAGATCGCCAACCGTCTGAACAACCAGGTCAAAGGCCTGAACGTTGCCATCGCTAACGCCAACAACGGCGTGTCGATTGCCCAGACCGCTGAGGGCGCGATGCAAGAATCCACCAACACCCTGCAGCGTCTGCGTGAACTCGCCCTGCAAGCGGCGAACGGTGATAAAAGCGACGCTGACCGTGTTTCCCTGCAGCAGGAATTCACCGCTAAAGTGGGCGAGCTGAACCGTATCGCCAGCACCACCACCTTCGGTGGTCGTAACCTGCTGGACGGCTCGTTCAACAACGTAGCATTCCAGATCGGCGCCAACGCCAACGAGACTATCTCGTTCGGTATGACCGACATCAGCTCGACTGCTCTGAAAGGCAACTACAAAGAAGCAGCCGTAAACGGCGCAGCAATGACTGGCCTGGCTGCTACCGCGACCGGTGCGGTGATCGGTGATAAGGCAACTGTGACCGGTGGTGCTGCTGCTACTGCTCTCGCTGCTGGTGATGCCATCACCATCAACGGTACTTCGATCACTCTGGCTTCTGGTGTCGTAGCTGCCGGCGCTGCTGCCGGTGCCGCTGCCGTAACCGCAATCAACGCACAAACCGCTACTACCGGTGTGACTGCAAGCGCTACAGCTGCTGGTATCGTGAGCTTGTCTTCGAGCAGTGCGATTACCATTGGCGCTACCCCTGCTACTGGTCCTACCGCTCTTGGCATGACCGCTGGCACCACAGCTGCCGCTACCCCTACCACCTTGGGGGCTGCCGGTTCCGTTTCTGTAAACGGCAATACCGTGGCTTGGGCTGCAAACGACACCATCGCGAGCGTCGTCACTAACCTGCAAACCGCTGCCGGTACCGGTGGTGTTGCATCGTTCACCAACGGTCGCATCCAGGTGACCTCCGGTCAGGGTGCTGACATCAAGCTGACCAACAACACCAGCGGTTCGCTGTCGCAGTTGGGCTTGTCCGCCGGTACTACTCAGGCCAAGCTGACCGCAGACACTTCGATTAGCTTGAACGGTGTTGAAGTCAAGTTCAAGAAAGGTGATACCGCTGACGCGATCGTTTCTTCGATCAACAGCGCCAGCACTGGTGTACAAGCCAGCAAAAACGCTGCCGGCACTCTGAACCTGTTCGCCGACAAAGATATCACCGTCAAAGACGGTAGTGCTGGTACTGGCCTGGCTGCACTGGGTCTGACCGCTGTTGCCACTGCCGGTACCAAGGTCGCCGTGACTATGGAAACCAGCGTTTCCGACCTGAACGTTCTGACTGCCGCTTCTTCGCAGCAGGCCGTCCAGGCTCTGGACGACGCCATGCAGCAGATCGACAGCCAGCGTTCGCAGCTGGGTGCCGTACAAAACCGCTTCGCCAGCACCGTGGCCAACCTGCAGAGCATTTCGCAGAACTCCTCCGCTGCCAAAGGCCGCGTAGAAGACGCTGACTTCGCTTCTGAAGCTGCTGAGCTGACCAAGCAACAAACCCTGCAACAGGCTTCCACTGCGATCCTGTCCCAGGCCAACCAACTGCCATCCTCTGTTCTGAAGCTGCTTCAGTAATAGGCGACAGCGGTTAAATAACGGGAGGGTGCGTTTAACGTGCCCTTCCGTTTTTTCAGTTTGGAGGTGGTGACATGGACATGAGCATCAAGCTAAGTACTCCCTACGCCTCTGGTACAGCCCAGCCCAGCGCCGCACCGGTGCCCCAGGCAAAGACTGCAGCCAGCAGTGAACCGGTCAAGGGCGAGGAACCGCAGCGCGTCGCGCTGGAAAAAGCGGTAACCGATATTCGCGAGTTTGTGCAGGCTTCACAGCGCAACCTGGATTTTTCCATCGATGACTCCACCGGCAAGGTGGTCGTCAAGGTGATCGCCACGGACAGTGGTGAAGTGATTCGACAGATACCCTCGGAGACTGCGCTGAAGCTGGCGCAGAACCTTAGCGATGCCAGCAGCTTGCTGTTTGATAGCAAGGCCTGAGTTGGCACGAAACATGTCTCTGATTGCGGTCAGAACGCATAAGCGCCAAAAAAACGGCCGCTGCAGGACAAGGAGAATGGCAAATGGCTAGTTCAACGATTTCCGGCCCAGGTTCGGGTTACGACACGCAAGCTATCGTCAAGGCGCTGGTGGGGGC
The DNA here is from genome assembly GCF_007858185.1 of Pseudomonas grimontii. Lineage (GTDB taxonomy): Bacteria > Pseudomonadota > Gammaproteobacteria > Pseudomonadales > Pseudomonadaceae > Aquipseudomonas > Aquipseudomonas grimontii. The sequence continues at coordinate 130,779 of NZ_VFES01000009.1, read as the reverse complement.
TGAACAAGCGCCCAAGCAAGCGCAGATCACCAACGAGCAGAAAAAGGCCACCGTGCAGTTGTCGGCGGTTGGTTCGGTCAAGACGGCGTTGGAAGCCTACCAGGCGGCGATCACCAAGTTGAACAATGCCTCGGCGTTCAATGGGCTGGCGGCCACTTCTTCGGAAGAGAAAAATGCCAAGGTGACCTTGGCTGACGGCGCGTCCAGCGGCAAGTACGTGCTGAAAGTCACGAACCTGGCGACCGCGTCGAAAGTCACCACCGCAGTGAATGTGGACGGCGCGACGGGCAAGGCCAATAGCACCGACGAAGACCAGACGTTGACGATCAACCAGTCGGGCAAAAGCTATGACGTGGTGATTCCTGGCGGCGCAACCTTGCAACAGGTGCGCGAGTCCATCAATACTCAGCTTTCGTCCCAGGGCATCAGCGCCAACGTGCTGAGTGACTCCAACGGCGCACGTCTGGTACTGACGTCGACCAACATGGGCGAAGGCACCGACATCACCCTCAGTGGCGACTCGCAGCTGGCCACCGGGTATGACAAGGGCGCGGCCCCAAAAAATGCCAAGTACTTCATCGATGACGTTGAAATGTCATCCAACAGCAACAAGATCACGTCTGCGATCAGTGGCGTGACCCTGGATCTGCTGGACACGATTGACTTGACCAAGCCAACGACCATCACCGTGGCCAGCAACACCGACACGTTGAAAACCTCGGTACAGTCGTTCGTCACCGCGTACAACGCGCTGATGACGGCCGTCAATACCCAGACCAAAGTCACCGCCACCGGCGATGCCTCGACCACCACCGCAGGGGCGTTGACCGGTGATGCTTCGATGCGTCAACTGGTGAACAGCCTGCGCTCGGAGTTGGTCAGCGGTTCTGGTGCAGGCAGTATTTCCAGTCTGGCGCAGATGGGTGTAACCACTGATCAGAAAACCGGGCTGTTGAGCCTGGATGACAAAACCTGGAACGCAGCAGTAGTTAAAGGCGCCGGCGATATCGCCAAGCTGTTCACCGGCGACACGGGCTTGATCACGCGGATGAACAAGGCGACCAACAGTTATGTCGGCACCACCGGCACGCTGGCGACCCGTGCCACCGATCTCAACAACAAGTTGACCGACTTGACCAAAGAGACGGATGACCTGACGCGGCGCATGGATGCCTTGCAGAAGTCCCTGACGGCCAAGTACACCGCTATGGACACCATGATCGCCCAGATCAACTCCAGCAGCTCCAGCATCATGACCACCCTCAACTCGCTGAACAATCCGAAGTCGAGCTGATGGACGGCGCGCCCGCGGCCCTGATTCAGGGCCCTGGCCCATGGTTCTGGATTAAAGTTTTTGTCGCCTCAGTCGAAAAACTGGTTAAGCAAACCTATTCGATTGTCGCCAGTAACGAGGTAGCAACATGAACCCGATGAGAGCCCTTCGCCAGTACCAGAAGGTCAATTCCCATGCTCAGGTCTCCGAGGCCAGCCCGCATCGCCTGGTGCAGATGCTGATGGAAGGTGGCCTGGATCGTATGGCGCAGGCCAAGGGGGCGTTGAGTCGCGGTGATATCGCCCAGAAAGGGCTGCTGCTGGGCAAGGCGATCGAAATTATCTCCGGCCTGCGCGATGGCCTGGAGCCGGAGAAAGCCGAAGATCCGGAAGCGATACAGCGTTTGGACGCCCTGTACAACTACATGGGCAATCGTCTGGTCGAGGCGAATCAAGTCAATGACGCCGAGATGATCGACGAAGTCGCCCGCCTGCTGATTACAGTCAAAACCGGCTGGGATGCCATCGCTCCACAATAAGGCGGATCGCCTTGAGGTACAGATCATGAGCCAAGCACTGCAACGCATCGACGAAACCCGCGAAGCCCTGATCGGCGCGCTGGCCGACCGCAATTGGGAGGCCGTTGGCGAGTTGGACCTGGGTTGCCGCGCGGTGATCGATGAGGTGCTCAGCGAAGCGCCGGTGGACGAAGATGCGCTGCGCGAGAAGCTTGAGAGCCTGTTGGTGGTATATCAGCAGTTACTGGAGGTGACGACAGGCGAGCGCCAGGCGATTTTTGAAGAGATGTCGCAGATCAACCAAGCGAAAAATGCGTCAAAGGTTTACCATCTGTTCGGCTGAACAGCCGCAGTTAATCCTACCGGCGCGTCATAAATTTGACCGTGCCAGCTTTTTTGACTTAACTAGTGCTGTTTTCAGATTTCAGACGTCTAGTAAGGTAAGAAGTCTTACAGGCGCCTCGATTGCCCACAATCTCGGGGCAGGAAGTTTTACTAGGGAAGTTGCTATTGCATGTGGCGTGAAACCAAAATTCTGCTGATCGATGACGATAGCGTCCGCCGCCGCGACTTGGCGGTGATTTTGAATTTTCTTGGCGAAGAAAATCTGCCCTGTGGCAGCCATGATTGGCAACAGGTGTCGAGCTCATTGTCATCGAGCCGTGAAGTCATTTGTGTGCTGATCGGGACGGTAAACGCTCCAGGTGGTGTTTTGGGCTTGTTAAAGACACTGTCTACCTGGGATGAGTTCCTTCCGGTGTTGCTAATTGGTGATATTTCTTCTGTCGAGCTGCCGGAAGACCAGCGCCGCCGCGTGCTTTCCAGTCTGGAAATGCCCCCCAGCTACAGCAAATTGCTTGATTCCCTGCACCGTGCCCAGGTCTATCGCGAGATGTACGACCAGGCCCGCGAGCGCGGTCGCCACCGCGAACCCAACCTGTTCCGCAGCCTCGTCGGCACCAGCCGTGCCATCCAGCACGTGCGCCAGATGATGCAGCAGGTGGCCGATACCGACGCCAGTGTGCTGATCCTCGGCGAGTCGGGCACCGGCAAGGAAGTGGTCGCGCGCAACCTGCACTACCACTCCAAGCGTCGCGACGGGCCATTCGTGCCGGTCAACTGCGGGGCGATCCCGGCAGAGCTGCTCGAAAGCGAACTGTTCGGCCACGAGAAGGGCGCCTTTACCGGGGCGATCACCAGCCGTGCCGGGCGTTTCGAGCTGGCCAACGGCGGCACCCTGTTCCTCGACGAAATCGGCGACATGCCGCTGCCGATGCAGGTCAAGCTGCTGCGTGTATTGCAGGAGCGCACCTTTGAGCGCGTGGGCAGCAACAAGACCCAGAGCGTTGACGTGCGCATCATCGCCGCGACCCACAAGAACCTCGAAAGCATGATCGAGGTCGGCAGTTTCCGCGAAGACCTGTACTACCGCCTCAACGTATTCCCGATCGAGATGGCCCCGCTGCGTGAGCGCGTGGAAGACATCCCGCTGCTGATGAACGAACTGATCTCGCGCATGGAGCACGAAAAGCGCGGTTCGATCCGCTTCAACTCGGCCGCGATCATGTCCCTGTGCCGCCACGGCTGGCCGGGCAACGTCCGTGAACTGGCCAACCTGGTGGAACGCATGGCGATCATGCATCCCTACGGGGTGATCGGCGTGGTCGAGTTGCCGAAGAAATTCCGCTACGTCGACGACGAAGACGAGCAACTGGTCGACAGCCTGCGCAGCGACATGGAAGAACGCGTTGCCATCAACGGCCATGCCCCAGACTTCGGCTCCACCGCGATGCTGCCGCCCGAAGGCCTGGACTTGAAGGACTATCTCGGCAACCTCGAGCAGGGGTTGATCCAGCAGGCCCTGGACGACGCCAACGGCATCGTCGCCCGTGCCGCCGAGCGCCTGCGTATCCGTCGAACCACCCTGGTGGAGAAGATGCGCAAGTACGGTATGAGCCGCAAAGAAGGTGATGAACAGGCAGATGATTGACGCCTGTTTTCCAAGCCGCTGATATTTCAGCGGTTTTTTTTCGGCACAACTATTGCTATAGCTCTCGCAACGTTCCGTTTAACTGACGGTCAGCCAAGCGAGAGAGCATGATGCCCCACGCCGCCCAACTATCTTCGACCCCTGCCATCCAGGGGCTGGTTCCGCCTGTAGAGCCGCCGACCCGCCAGGGTCTTGAACAGGCGTTCTCGCAGTTCAGCCAGATGTCGAGCCAACTGACCGACTCCTACAGCCTGCTGGAAGCCCGGGTCTCCGAGCTTAAAGGCGAACTGGCGGTGGTCAGCGCCCAGCGCATGGAAGAGCTGGCCGAGAAAGAGCGCCTGGCCAACCGACTGCAAAACCTGCTGTCGCTGTTGCCCGGTGGCGTGATCGTCATCGATGAAGACGGCCGCGTGCGTGAAGCCAACCCGGCGGCCTGCGACATGCTCGGCCTGCCGCTGGAAGGCGAGCTGTGGCGCCATGTCATCACCCGCTGCTTTGCGCCGCGTGAGGACGATGGTCACGAAATCTCCCTGAAAGACGGTCGTCGCCTGTCCATTGCCACCCGTTCCCTGGATGCGGAACCGGGCCAGTTGGTGCTGCTCAACGACCTGACTGAAACCCGTCACCTGCAAGACCAGTTGGCGCGCCATGAGCGTTTGTCGTCCCTGGGCAGGATGGTCGCTTCGTTGGCGCATCAGATCCGCACGCCGCTGTCGGCCGCGTTGATCTACGCCAGTCATTTGACTGATGAACAGTTGCCCGCCGCCACCCACCAGCGCTTTGCCGGGCGCCTGAAGGAGCGCCTGCATGAATTGGAGCACCAGGTGCGCGACATGTTGGTGTTTGCCCGCGGCGAATTGCCGCTGACCGACCGCGTGACGCCGGCCCAACTGATGCAGGCCCTGCAGGCTGCGGCCGCTACCCATATTCAAGACGTGCAAGTGCGCTGGCAGTGCGACAGCCACCTCGGCGAGCTGCTGTGCAACCGCGACACCTTGGTGGGCTCGCTGCTCAACCTGATCGAAAACGCCACCCAGGCCAGTGGCCCCGGCGCGCGGCTCAAGGTGCACCTGTACAACCGCGAGCAAACCTTGCGCCTGTGCATCAGCGACAGCGGCAGCGGCATCGATCCGCTGGTGCTCAAGCGCCTGGGTGAACCGTTTTTTACCACCAAGACCAACGGTACCGGCCTGGGCCTGACCGTGGTCAAGGCCGTGGCACGTGCCCATCAGGGAGAATTGCAGCTGCATTCCCGCTTGGGGCGTGGCACCTGTGCATTGATGACCTTGCCGCTGTTTTCATGCGCGGCGAGCGCGGAGTAAGGCTATGGCTATCAAGGTTCTATTGGTGGAAGACGATCGCGCCCTGCGTGAAGCATTGGCTGACACGCTGCTGTTGGCGGGCCATGACTACCGGGCGGTCGGGTCTGCCGAGGACGCCTTGGAGGCGGTGGAGCAGGAAACCTTCAGCCTCGTGGTCAGTGACGTGAACATGCCCGGCATGGACGGCCACCAGTTGCTCGGCCTGCTGCGGGCGCGTCAGCCGCAACTGCCGGTGTTGCTGATGACCGCCCATGGCGCGGTGGAGCGTGCCGTGGACGCGATGCGCCAGGGCGCTGCGGATTACCTGGTCAAACCCTTCGAGCCTAAAGCCCTGATCGAACTGGTCGCGCGCCACGCCCTGGGCGTGATCCCGGCCCACGAAGGCGAGGGCCCGATTGCCTTCGAACCCGCCAGTGCCCAATTGCTCGAGTTGGCAGCCCGTGTGGCGCGCAGTGATTCCACGGTGCTGATCTCCGGCGAGTCCGGCACCGGTAAAGAGGTGCTGGCGCGTTATATCCACCAGCAGTCGACCCGCGCCAAACAACCGTTTATCGCCATCAACTGCGCGGCGATCCCCGACAACATGCTTGAAGCCACGCTGTTCGGCCACGAAAAGGGCTCGTTCACCGGCGCCATCGCGGCCCAGGCGGGCAAGTTCGAACAGGCCGATGGCGGCACCATTCTGTTGGATGAGATTTCGGAAATGCCCCTGGGCCTGCAAGCCAAACTGCTGCGGGTGCTGCAGGAGCGCGAAGTGGAGCGAGTCGGCGCGCGCAAGCCGATCCAGCTGGATATCCGCGTGGTCGCCACCACCAACCGTGACCTCGCCGGCGAAGTGGCGGCGGGGCGTTTCCGGGAAGACCTGTTCTATCGGCTCTCGGTGTTCCCGCTGGCCTGGCGACCGCTGCGTGAGCGCCCGGCAGACATCATTCCGCTGGCCGAGCGCCTGCTGAACAACCACGTCAAAAAAATGAAGCACGCCCAGGCGCGGCTGTCGGCCGAAGCCCAGGCCTGCCTGATCAGTTATCCATGGCCCGGCAACGTGCGGGAATTGGACAACGCTATCCAGCGCGCGCTGATTCTGCAGCAGGGCGGCTTGATCCAGCCCCAGGATTTCTGTCTGGCCATGGGCAGTGGTGCCGCGCCATTGCCGACGTTGGCGCCCGTGCCGGTGGTTGCAGAGGCTGAGTCTGCCGGCGCCCTGGGCGACGACCTGCGTCGCCGCGAATTCCAGATGATCATCGACACCCTGCGTGCCGAGCGCGGCCGTCGCAAAGAGGCCGCCGAGCGCCTGGGCATCAGCCCGCGCACCCTGCGCTACAAGCTGGCGCAGATGCGCGACGCCGGGATGGACGTGGAAGCGTATTTATTCGCCACGTAACCGGTAACAAGGTCGACAAGGTTTGTCGCCTTTTCTTACGAGTTGATACAGAGCTGGCACCCTTGTTGCTACCTCCCCTAGTAATCGCTGCGTAGTGTCAAAAATTTGCGGGTTGGAGAGAGAAGGTCATGAGCCAGGGTATTGAGTTCAATCGGTTGATGTTGGATATGCGCTCCATGCAAATGGATGCCATGGCTCAGCCGAAATCCGTCGCGCCAGCGCCGGAATTGGGCCAAAGCAGCTTCGCCGACATGCTCGGCCAGGCCATCAACAAAGTCAGCGACACCCAGCAAGCCTCCAGCCAGTTGGCCAATGCGTTCGAGATCGGCAAAAGCGGCGTGGACCTCACCGATGTGATGGTCGCCTCGCAAAAGGCCAGCGTCTCCTTCCAGGCCCTGACCCAAGTGCGTAACAAGCTGGTCCAGGCCTATCAAGACATCATGCAGATGCCGGTTTAAGGGCGAGATTTAAGTCATGGCAGAAGCAGTCTCCGACAACGTACCCGCCAAGGCAGACGGCAAGCCGCCGCTGTTTGGCCTGTCGTTCCTGGAAAACCTCTCGGAAATGACCATGCTGCGTCAGGTGGGCCTGATGGTCGGCCTGGCTGCCAGCGTGGCGATTGGTTTTGCCGTAGTGCTGTGGTCGCAGCAACCTGATTATCGGCCGCTGTACGGCAGCCTGGCGGGCATGGATTCCAAGCAGATCATGGAAACCCTCGCCGCCGCCGACATCGCCTACACCGTGGAGCCCAACTCCGGCGCCTTGCTGGTCAAGGCCGACGATGTGGCCCGTGCGCGGATGAAGTTGGCCGCCGCCGGCGTGACCCCGTCCGACAGCAACATCGGTTTCGAGATCCTCGACAAGGATCAGGGCCTGGGGACCAGCCAGTTCATGGAAGCCACCCGCTACCGGCGTGGCCTTGAAGGCGAGCTGGCGCGCACCATTTCCAGCCTGAACAACGTCAAGGGTGCCCGCGTGCACTTGGCGATCCCGAAAAGCTCGGTGTTTGTGCGCGACGAGCGCAAGCCAAGTGCTTCGGTACTGGTCGAACTGTTTTCCGGCCGCTCCCTGGAGCCTGGCCAGGTCCTGGCGATCATCAATCTGGTGGCCACCAGCGTTCCCGAACTGAGCAAGTCGCAAATCACCGTGGTCGACCAGAAGGGCAACCTGCTGTCCGACATGGCCGAAAACTCCGCGCTGACCCAGGCCGGCAAGCAGTTCGACTACAGCCGCCGCATGGAAAGCATGCTCACCCAGCGTGTGCACAACATCCTGCAGCCGGTGCTGGGCAATGACCGCTACAAGGCGGAAGTGTCTGCCGACGTGGACTTCAGTGCCGTCGAGTCGACCTCCGAGCAGTTCAACCCGGACCAGCCGGCCCTGCGCAGTGAGCAATCGACCAGCGAACAACGCACCGCCAGCAATGGCCCGCAAGGTGTGCCGGGTGCCCTGAGCAACCAGCCACCGGCCCCGGCCTCGGCGCCGCAAACCACCGGTGGCGCCGCAGCCACCGCTGGCGCGATCCAGCCTGGCCAGCCACTGTTGGATGCCAACGGCCAGCAGATCATGGACCCGGCCACCGGCCAGCCGATGCTCGCGCCGTACCCGGCGGACAAGCGCAACCAGTCCACCAAGAACTTCGAACTCGACCGTTCCATCAGCCACACCAAGCAGCAGCAGGGTCGCGTCAATCGCCTGTCGGTGTCGGTGGTGGTCGATGACCAGGTCAAGGTCAACGCCGCTGACGGTGCTGTAACACGTGCGCCGTGGAGCGCCGACGAATTGGCGCGCTTCACGCGCCTGGTGCAGGACGCCGTTGGTTTTGACGCCAGTCGTGGTGACAGCGTCAGCGTGATCAACATGCCGTTCTCCGCCGAGCGCGGTGAAGTGATCGCCGAAGCGGCGTTCTACACCCAGCCGTGGTTCTGGGACATCGTCAAGCAAGTGCTGGGTGTGTTGTTCATCCTGGTGCTGGTGTTCGGTGTGCTGCGCCCGGTGCTCAACAACATTACCGGCAACGGCAAGAAGCAACTGGCGGCCTTCGGTGGCAGCGATGTCGAGTTGGGTGGCATGGGCGGCCTGGACGGCGAACTGGCCAACGACCGCGTCAGCCTCGGCGGCCCGCAAAGCATCCTGTTGCCGAGCCCGAGCGAAGGCTACGACGCTCAGTTGAACGCAATCAAAAGTCTGGTAGCAGAAGACCCGGGCCGTGTGGCCCAGGTCGTGAAAGAGTGGATTAACGCAGATGAGTGATAGTCGAGCCGCTGTTGCCAAACTTACCAAGGTCGACAAAGCCGCTGTATTGCTGCTGTCCCTTGGTGAAACCGATGCCGCCCAAGTGCTGCGTCACATGGGGCCTAAAGAGGTCCAGCGTGTGGGCGTGGCCATGGCGCAGATGCGCAATGTGCACCGTGAGCAAGTCGAGCAGGTGATGAGCGAGTTCGTCGAGATCGTCGGCGACCAGACCAGCCTGGGCGTCGGCTCCGACAGCTACATCCGCAAGATGCTCACCTCGGCCTTGGGCGAAGACAAGGCCAACGGCCTGATCGACCGCATCCTGCTGGGCGGCAACACCAGTGGCCTGGACAGCCTCAAGTGGATGGAGCCGCGCGCGGTCGCCGACGTGATCCGCTACGAGCACCCGCAGATCCAGGCGATCGTGGTGGCTTACCTCGACCCGGACCAGGCCGGTGAGGTCCTCGGCCACTTCGACCATAAAGTGCGCCTGGACATCATCCTGCGCGTGTCGTCGCTGAACACCGTGCAGCCGGCGGCCCTGAAAGAACTCAACACGATTCTCGAGAAACAGTTCTCGGGCAACTCGAACGCCTCGCGGACCACCTTGGGTGGTATCAAGCGCGCGGCCGACATCATGAACTTCCTCGACAGCTCGGTCGAAGGCCAGTTGATGGACTCGATCCGCGAGATCGACGACACCCTGTCCGGCCAGATCGAAGACCTCATGTTCGTGTTCAACAACCTCTCCGATGTCGACGACCGTGGCATCCAGGCGCTGCTGCGCGAAGTGTCCTCCGATGTGCTGGTACTGGCACTCAAGGGCTCCGACGAAGGCGTCAAGGAGAAGATCTTCAAGAACATGTCCAAGCGTGCCTCCGAGCTGTTGCGCGACGACCTGGAAGCCAAGGGGCCGGTACGCGTCAGCGACGTGGAAACCGCCCAGAAGGAAATCCTCACGATTGCCCGCCGTATGGCCGAAGCCGGAGAAATCGTTCTCGGCGGGAAGGGCGGCGAAGAAATGATCTAAGGCGCTGCTCATGTCGAACAAAGATGAGGCGCCCAGCGATCTGATTCGCGCACGGGACGTCGGTGGGTTCGACATCTGGTCGTTGCCCAGCTTCGATCCGCATGTGCCCGAGCCCGAGCCGGAACCGGTTGAAGAGCCGCCGGTGGAAATGGAAGAAGTGCCGCTGGAGGAAGTCCAGCCACTGACCCTGGAAGAGTTGGAGAGCATCCGTCAGGAGGCCTACAACGAAGGCTTCGCCGCCGGCGAGAAAGACGGTTTTCGCAGCACCACCCTCAAGGTGCGCCAGGAGGCCGAGGCGGCGCTGAGCGTCAAGCTGGAGAGCCTGGATCGGCTGATGGGCAACCTGTTCGCGCCCATCGCCGAGCAGGACTCGCAAATCGAAAAATCCATGGTCGGCCTGGTACAGCACATCGCCCGCCAGGTGATCCAGCGCGAACTGGTGCTGGATTCCAGCCAGATCGAAAGCGTGATGCGCGAAGCTCTCAAGCTGCTGCCCCTGGGCGTCGGCAATGTGCGGCTGTACATCAACCCGCAGGACTTCGAACAGGTCAAAGCGATGCGCGAGCGCCATGAAGAAACCTGGCGCATCGTCGAAGATGCGGCGCTGCAGCCCGGCGGTTGCCGGGTCGAGACCGAGCACAGCCGCATCGATGCCACGGTGGAAACCCGCATCAGCCAGATCATGGCCAAGCTGCTTGATCAGCAACACGAGCAGGCGCTGAACCCGGCCGAGCCGGACCTGAGCGTGGACCTGGACGCCCCCGATGCGCCTTGACCGCACCAGCTTCGCCAAGCGCCTGGGCGGTTACGCCGAGGCCACCGAGTTGCCCGGCCAGCCGATCCTCGAAGGGCGCCTGTTGCGCATGGTCGGCCTGACCCTCGAAGCCGAAGGCCTGCGCGCCGCCATGGGCAGTCGCTGCATGGTGATCAACGACGACAGCTATCACCCGGTGCAGGTCGAAGCCGAAGTGATGGGCTTTTCCGGCAACAAGATTTTCCTGATGCCCGTCGGCAGCCTGGCCGGTATTGCGCCCGGCGCCCGCGTGGTGCCCCTGGCCGATACCGGCCGCCTGCCCATGGGCATGAGCATGCTCGGCCGTGTGCTGGACGGCGCCGGTCGCGCGCTGGACGGCAAGGGCGGCATGAAGGCCGAAGACTGGGTGCCGATGGACGGCCCCACGATCAACCCGCTCAACCGCAACCCCATCAGCGTGCCGCTCGACGTGGGCATTCGCAGCATCAACGGTTTATTGACGGTCGGCCGCGGCCAGCGTCTGGGCCTGTTCGCCGGTACGGGTGTGGGTAAGTCGGTATTGCTCGGCATGATGACGCGCTTTACCGAGGCCGACATCATCGTGGTGGGCCTGATCGGCGAGCGGGGCCGCGAGGTGAAGGAATTCATCGAGCACAGCCTCGGTGAAGAAGGCCTCAAGCGCTCGGTGGTGGTCGCATCCCCTGCGGACGATGCGCCGCTGATGCGTTTGCGCGCGGCCATGTACTGCACGCGCATCGCCGAATATTTTCGCGACAAGGGCAAGAACGTCCTGTTGCTGATGGACTCGCTCACCCGTTTCGCCCAGGCCCAGCGGGAAATCGCCCTGGCCATCGGCGAGCCCCCGGCCACCAAGGGCTACCCGCCGTCGGTGTTCGCCAAGCTGCCCAAGCTGGTGGAGCGCGCCGGTAATGCCGAGGCCGGTGGTGGTTCGATCACCGCGTTCTACACCGTATTGTCCGAAGGCGATGACCAGCAGGATCCCATCGCCGACTCGGCGCGGGGCGTGCTTGACGGCCACATCGTGCTGTCGCGGCGTTTGGCGGAGGAGGGGCACTACCCGGCCATCGACATCGAAGCGTCGATCAGCCGGGTGATGCCGTCGGTGGTCACGCCGGAGCATATGGCCCGCGCGCAGCAGTTCAAGCAGCTGTGGTCGCGTTATCAACAGAGTCGCGATCTGATCAGCGTCGGCGCCTATGTGGCCGGTGGTGATCGCGACACCGACCTGGCGATCGCCCTGCAACCGCAGTTGGTGACCTACTTGCGCCAGGGCCTCAACGACAAGATCAGCATGGGTGAAAGCGAAGCGCACCTGGGTTCGATCTTCGCCCCCGCGCCGGGCGGCTAAGCCATGGCCAACAGCCGCGCTGCGCGCCTGGCCCCGGTGGTGGACATGGCCGAAAAAGCCGAGAAAACCGCCGTCCAGCGCCTGGGGTATTTCCAGGGGCAAGTGCGTTTGGCGGAAAGCAAGCTGGGCGACCTGGAGCGCTTCCGTAGCGAATACCAGCAGCAATGGATCGAACGCGGCACGCAAGGTGTGTCGGGCCAATGGCTGATGAGTTACCAGGGCTTTCTCAATCAGCTCGAAACGGCCGTCGGCCAGCAGCGCCAAAGCCTGGCCTGGCACCAGAACAACCTCGACAAGGCTCGCGAGAGCTGGCAGCAAGCCTTCGCCCGCGTCGAGGGCTTGCGCAAACTGGTGCAGCGCTACATCGACGAAGCGCGGGCATTGGAAGACAAGCGCGAGCAGAAGCTGCTCGACGAACTATCACAGCGTCTTCCCCGCCAATCACAATTCTGAATGGGGGAGGGGGCTTGCTCCCGATAGCGGTAGATCGGCCAATGAGTTTGTTGACTGATCCACGGCTATCGGGAGCAAGCCCCCTCCCGCATTTGACTTGCGGTGTTGCTGGTATCCCATTCGCCTGCTACACCTTGTGTCTATGCCTATGACAAGGAAGCAGTCGCATGTCAATCGAGTCAGAAGTATCCCTGGACGGGAAGAAGTTGACGATCGCCATCAAGGGCCGGTTCGATTTCGGCAGCCACCAGGCGTTTCGCGACGCCTACGAGCGTTACTACAAGGTGCCTGATTCGTATGTGGTCGACCTGAAAGAAACCACCTATATGGACAGTTCGGCCCTGGGCATGCTCCTGCTGTTGCGGGACCATGCCGGTGGCGAGGAGGCGCAGGTCCAGGTGATCAACACCAACTCCGATGTGCGCAAGATCCTCGCCATCTCCAACTTCGATAAATTGTTCGACATCAATTGAGCGCCCTGGCCCCCGCGGTCGAGCCGCTGACGATCCTGATCGCCGAAGACAGCGCCGCCGATCTGCTGTTGCTGTCGACCATCGTGCGACGCCAGGGTCACCACGTGATTACCGCCAGCAACGGCGAGGAAGCCGTTGAAGTGTTCGCCCGTGAGCGTCCGCAACTGGTGTTGATGGACGCATTGATGCCGGTGATGGATGGCTTTGGTGCTGCGCGCAAGATCAAGCAGTTGGCGGGGGAAGAGCTGGTCCCCATCATCTTCCTCACGTCCTTGCGCGAAAGCGCCGCCCTGGCCGAATGCCTGGATGCCGGCGGCGATGACTTCCTGCCCAAACCCTACAACCAGCTGATCCTGGCGGCCAAGATCAACGCCATGGATCGCCTGCGTCGCCTGCAAGCCACGGTGTTGCAGCAGCGTGACCAGATCGCCAGGCACCATGACTACCTGCTGCGTGAGCAACGGGTGGCCAAGGCGGTGTTCGATAAAGTCGCCCACTCCGGCTGCATCAACGCGGCGCCGAATATCCGCTACCTGCAATCGCCCTATGCGCTGTTCAACGGCGACCTGCTGCTGGCGGCGTACACGCCGTCGGGTGACATGCACGTACTGCTCGGCGATTTCACCGGCCATGGCCTGCCGGCAGCGGTGGGCGCCATGCCCCTGGCGGAAGTGTTCTACGGCATGACCGCCAAGGGCTATGGCCTGGCGCAGATCCTGCGGGAGATGAATGCCAAGCTCAAACGCATCCTGCCGGTGGACATGTTCTGCTGCGCCACCTTGTTGTGCCTGAGCACGCAGCGGCGGGTGGTGGAGGTGTGGAACGGCGGCATGCCCGAAGGCTATGTGCATGAAGTCGCCAGCGGCAAGCGCACGCCGTTGCAGTCGCGGCATTTGCCGTTGGGGGTGCTGGCGGCGCCAGCCTTTGATGATCGCACCGAAGTCTGGCCGATGGCCCTGGGTGACCGGGTGTTCCTGTTGTCCGATGGGGTGCTGGATACCGCCGACGCCAATGACCAACTGTTTGGCGCCGAGCGCTTGCAGCAGGTGTTTGCCGCCAACCGTGAGCCCGACCGCCTGTTCGACGACATCGAGCAGGCCCTGGCGGCCTTTTGCGGCGTGGCGCGCGATGACGTGAGCATGGTGGAGATCACGCTGGGTCCCGGGCAGCCGCTGCGGGCGACCGGGCCGTTGTATGCTGACAGCGGCCAGTCGTGCCCGCTGGATTGGTCGGTGAGTTTCGAATTTCGTGCCGAAACCCTCAAGCGTTACAACCCCTTGCCCTACCTGTTGCAACTGCTGCTGGAGATCCAGGGGCTGCGCGAGCAGAGCGGGGCGCTCTACAGCGTAATGGCCGAGTTGTACTCCAATGCGTTGGAACATGGTGTGCTGGGCCTGGACTCGCGGCTCAAGCGCGATGCCCAGGGTTTTGCCGAGTATTACCGTCAGCGCAATGACCGCCTGGCCCAGTTGAGCAGTGGTTATGTGCGCGTGCATGTACAGGTGGTGCCCACCGAGGCGGGCGGCAAGATGACCCTGCGCCTTGAAGACAGCGGGCCAGGGTTCGACGTGGAGCAAGTGCTGGCTCGGCCGCAGGACATCGACCGTCTGTCCGGCCGAGGCCTGAACCTGGTGCGCCAATTGAGCAGCGAGGTGCGCTGGTCCGATGGCGGGCGCAGTGTGTGCGTAGAGTTTTGCTGGGGGGCTCTGGCATAATCCGCCGATTCTTGATCAAGGAGCGAGCAAGTGGTTGATATTCATCTGGACCCGGCGGTGTTATCGGGTTTGCAGGAAGTCATGGAAGGCGAGTACCCCAAGTTGCTCGCGACCTTCCTCGACGATTCCCAGAAGCGCATCGAAGCCTTGCGCCAGGCGCGGGACGATGCCAAGGCGCTGGGCCGGATTGCGCATAGTTTCAAGGGCAGCAGCGGCAACCTTGGCGCGGTGCGATTGGCGCAGTTGTGCCAGCGGTTGGAGGCTGAGTCGGTTGAGGCGGCGGCAGACCTGGGGGCGTTGGTCGATCAGATTGATCACGAGTTTGCGTTGGTGAAACCGATGTATGAATCGGAGCGGCAGCGGTTTCAGATTTGATGATCGTTCCCGCGCAGCGCGTGGGGAACGATCAACCTGGCCCGACTCTTGCTCTACCTCCTGATACTGCATCCCCGATCCCCATGCAGTGGAGACCTTTACCTATGCCAGTCGCCCCGAATTCGCTTCTTCAGGCTGCCCCTGCGGCCAAGCCTCAAGCGCCTGCCGTCAATCCTCCGGCAGTGGCTGCGGACCCACGGGACAAGGGCCCTGGCTTCGCTCAAGTGTTCGCCAGCCAAGGTTCCAAGCCCACGGTCAAGGCCGATGACAACTCGGCCAAGCCCACGCGGGACAAGCCTGCCGATGCCAGCGCCAAGCCTGTGGCGGGCAACGACAAACCTGCCGCCAGCACGCCAGCGGTTGCCGATAGCGGCAATACCTTGCCTGCCAAGCCACCGGCAGCGTCCGACGGCACTGCCAGCAAGGATGACGAGGCACCCGTCGATCCGGCCCTGGCGCAGCAGCCTCCGGTGGACCCGGTGGCCGATCCGGCATTGATTGCCACGGTCACCCCGGTGGTGGTGCCGGTGCCGGTGGAAACCCCGGCACCCGTTGCCGCTGCCAAGGATGACAAGGCGGCGCCGGTGGTTACCGCGCCAATCGCCGCGACCGAGGAAGCCAAGCCGGCCTTCGATCCCGAGGCCGATCCCCTGGACGCCATGCCGGCCGTACGCCTGGCGATGGAGCAGGGCGGGCATGTGTCGGCCAGCAGCCAGGCGCCGGCCAAAACCGCACCGACGACTACCCAGGACCAGCCAACCGCCGCACAGAACTTTGCCGCCGGCCTGGCTACCATGGTCGACCAGCAAGCCACCAAGGACAGCACTGGCCAGGGCGGCGACAAGGCCTTCAGCGGCTTGATCGAAGGCGGCCTCAAGGACTTGAAAGAGGCCAGCAGCGACACCCGCGTCGATGACTTCGCCAATCGCCTGGCCGCATTGACCCAGGCAGCCACGCCGAAAACCGCGAATGCCTTGCCGCCGGTGACGAATGCGCCGCTGGCCATGCACCAGAGCGGCTGGACCGACGAGATCGTCAACCGCGTGATGTACCTCTCCAGCGCCAACCTCAAATCGGCGGAGATCCAGTTGCAGCCGGCTGAACTCGGTCGCCTGGACATCAAGGTCAACATGACCGCCGACCAGCAGGCCCAGGTCAACTTCATGAGCGCCCACCCGGTGGTGCGCGAAGCCCTGGAAAGCCAGTCCGGTCGCTTGCGCGAGATGTTCGCCCAGCAGGGCATGGGGCAGGTGGATGTGAACGTGTCCGACCAGTCCCGTGGCCAGGAGCAGCAGCAACAGCAGGCCCAGACCCGTGGTGTGAGCGGTAGCGGCGGGCGCGGTGGAGATAACGGCGACAGCGGCAACCACATTGATGTGGCTGAAGCAGTGGCGCCCGTGACTTCGACGGTGATCGGCTCCAGCGCCGTCGATTACTACGCCTGACGTGAGTCCGGCATAGGACAAAATGTGGGAGGCGGTGTCAGTTCATACAGCAGTTGACTGATACACCGCTATCGGGCCATGGGTATCTACACAGCTTTGGCGTGGCACTGAACCTGTGGCGAGGGAGCTTGCTCCCGTGACGGCCCGAGAGCTCGATGTGAGAGGGGCTGTGCGACGATTCGACTTGCCCCCGATGGCGGCCTCTGGGCCGACCTTTTTTTGGATCATACCGAGTACATATCCGTTGCTGCGGTCACGGCCACTTAGGGTTCCGCTCTTACAGCGGGTCACTTTTTGAAGAGCGCAAAAAGTAACCCAAAAACACAGCCCCGGACCTGCCTGGCACACTGCAGCGCTCTTATTGGGGCTGCTGCGCAGCCCAACGCGGGGCAAGCCCGCTCGCCACAGGTTACTGTTTGCCCGTTCTATCTCTTAACTGACTGGCATTAGGGAAGCCCCCTCCCACATTTGATTTGTGGTGTTCCTTCCTCGGCGCTTGCCAGACAACTCTGGCATAACACTTGCTCTTGCCTTTCCGTAGATCTATGAATTCCCGAATAGTGACGGATTATTGGCATGGCGAAGAGCGACGACGCAGCAAAAGCACCCGCACCGGCAGGCAAAGGCAAGCTCAAGCTTATCCTGATGATTGTCGTGGGCCTGCTCCTGGCCATCGGTGCCTCTGTAGGCGGCACCTGGTACATCATGCACAGCAGTGCCAGCAAGCCGGCACCTGTCGCCGAAACTGCCGGTAACGTCAAGCAACCGGCAATCTTCGAGCCTATGCTTCCGGCCTTTGTCGCCAACTTCAACCAGAACGGTCGCCAACGCTACCTGCAAGTGAGCATCACCTTGCTGGCGCGGAATGCGGCGGACCTGGAGGCTCTCAAGGAGCACATGCCAGTGATCCGCAATAACCTGGTGATGCTGTTCTCCGGGCAGAGTTTCGACGCCTTGGCCACCCCGGTGGGCCAGGAAATGCTGCGCCAGAAGGTCACTGCCAGCGTGCAGGAAGTGGCCCAGAAGGAGCTCGGCAAAGTCGTGATCGAGCAGGCGCTCTTCACTAATTTCGTATTGCAGTAGGATCACCACATGGCCGTGCAGGACCTGCTGTCCCAGGATGAAATCGACGCGCTGTTGCATGGCGTCGACGACGGTCTGGTACAGACCGAAATGGCTGCCGAGCCCGGCAGCGTCAAAAGTTATGACCTGACCAGCCAGGATCGCATCGTCCGTGGACGCATGCCGACCCTGGAGATGATCAACGAACGTTTCGCCCGTTACACCCGGATCAGCATGTTCAACATGCTGCGCCGCTCGGCGGACGTGGCGGTGGGCGGTGTGCAGGTGATGAAGTTCGGCGAGTACGTGCACTCGCTGTACGTACCCACCAGCCTCAACCTGGTCAAGATCAAGCCACTGCGCGGTACCGCGCTGTTCATCCTCGACGCCAAGCTGGTGTTCAAGCTGGTGGACAACTTCTTCGGCGGTGACGGCCGTCACGCCAAGATCGAAGGCCGTGAATTCACCCCCACCGAGTTGCGCGTGGTGCGCATGGTGCTGGAACAGGCCTTCATTGACTTGAAGGAAGCCTGGCAGGCGATCATGGAAGTCAATTTCGAGTACATCAACTCGGAAGTGAACCCGGCCATGGCCAACATCGTCGGGCCGAGCGAGGCCATTGTGGTGTCCACGTTCCACATCGAACTCGATGGCGGTGGCGGCGACCTGCACGTGACCATGCCGTACTCGATGATCGAGCCGGTACGCGAGATGCTCGACGCCGGCTTCCAGTCCGACCTCGATGACCAGGACGAACGCTGGGTCAAGGCCCTGCGCGAAGACCTGCTGGACGTCGACGTGCCGCTGAGCGCCACCGTGGCCCGTCGCCAGTTGCGCCTGCGGGATATTTTGCACATGCAGCCGGGGGACATTATCCCGGTCGAATTGCCGGACGAAATGATCATGCGCGCCAACGGCGTGCCGTCGTTCAAGGTCAAGCTCGGTTCCCACAAGGGCAACCTCGCTTTGCAAGTGGTTGAGCCGATCAATCGTCGCTAGCCACACCTATTGATGCGCCCCTATTTATGAATGTTTGCTCCGCCGAGGACATGTAATGGCTACCGAACACGAAAACACTTCCGCCGAAGACCAGGCCCTGGCTGACGAATGGGCTGCGGCCCTGGAAGAAACCGGCGATGTTGGCCAGGACGATATCGACGCACTGCTGGCCGCCGACGCCGCCACTGCGCCAGCGGGTAACCGTTTGCCCATGGAAGAATTCGGCAGCGTGCC
Source organism: Pseudomonas grimontii (assembly GCF_007858185.1). Lineage (GTDB taxonomy): Bacteria > Pseudomonadota > Gammaproteobacteria > Pseudomonadales > Pseudomonadaceae > Aquipseudomonas > Aquipseudomonas grimontii. The sequence continues at coordinate 112,152 of NZ_VFES01000009.1, read as the reverse complement.
GAAGAACCACGACCCGGTGACCCTCGATGGGCCGAACCTGGACGTGATCCTCGACATCCCGGTGTCGATCTCCATGGAAGTGGGCAGCACCGACATCAACATCCGCAACCTGCTGCAACTCAACCAGGGCTCGGTGATCGAGCTGGATCGCCTGGCCGGTGAGCCGCTGGACGTGCTGGTCAACGGCACCCTGATCGCCCACGGCGAAGTGGTGGTGGTCAACGAAAAGTTCGGCATCCGCCTGACCGACGTGATCAGCCCAAGCGAACGCATCAAGAAGTTGCGCTGATATGAAACGGCTGATGGTGGGACTGTTAGCCGCGTTGCCATTGGCGGCGTGGGCGGCGGAGCCGGTGGCTCAAGCTGCCGCTGCGCCGGTCGGTGGCAGCGTTGGCGGGCAACTCACCCAGCTGGTGCTGGGCCTGTTGCTGGTGGTCGGCTTGATCTTCGTGTTGGCCTGGCTGATGCGTCGCGTGCAGAACATCGGCCCGGGCAATGCCCAGGTCATCGAAATGATCGGCTCGCGCGCCCTCGGCCCGCGTGATCGGCTGGTGCTGGTGCAAGTGGGCGAGGAGCAGATCCTGCTGGGCATTACCCCTGGCCGAATCACCCCGCTGCACGTGCTCAAGACCCCGGTGCAAACCACCCAGTCCCAGCCTGCCACGCCAGAATTCGCCCAGCGCCTGATGGAGTTGCTGGGCAAGGATCAGAAGGATAAGAAGTAATGCGCGTTTTATTGACGCTCATGCTGTTGCTGGCCGCGCCGTTGGCGTTTGGCGCCGACCCGTTGTCGATCCCGGCGATTACGCTGGGTACCAACGCGGCGGGGGCCCAGGAGTATTCGGTCAGCCTGCAGATCCTGCTGATCATGACCGCGCTGAGTTTTATCCCGGCGTTTGTCATGCTGATGACCAGTTTCACGCGGATCATCATCGTGTTCTCGATCCTGCGTCAGGCCCTGGGCTTGCAGCAGACGCCGTCGAACCAGATCCTCACCGGCATGGCCTTGTTCTTGACGCTGTTCATCATGGCGCCGGTGTTCGACAAGGTGAACCAGCAAGCCCTGCAGCCGTACCTGGCAGAGAAAATGACCGCCCAGGATGCGATCGACAAGGCCCAGGGCCCGATCAAGGACTTCATGCTGTCGCAGACGCGCTCCAGCGACCTTGAGCTGTTCATGCGGCTGTCCAAGCGCACCGACATCGCGACCCCGGACCAGGCGCCGCTGACCATCCTGGTGCCGGCGTTCGTCACCTCGGAACTGAAGACGGCGTTCCAGATCGGCTTCATGATCTTTATCCCGTTCCTGATCATCGACCTGGTGGTGGCGAGCGTGCTGATGGCCATGGGTATGATGATGCTGTCGCCGCTGATTATTTCATTGCCATTCAAGATCATGCTGTTTGTGCTGGTGGACGGCTGGGCGCTGATTATCGGCACCCTGGCCAGCAGTTTCGGAGGCGTATAGCGCCATGACCCCAGAAGTCGCCGTCGACCTGTTCCGTGAAGCGCTATGGCTGACCACCATGATGGTTGCCGTGCTGGTGGTGCCGAGCCTGTTGGTGGGCCTGCTGGTGGCGATGTTCCAGGCCGCGACCCAGATCAACGAACAGACCTTGAGCTTCCTGCCGCGCCTGCTGGTGATGCTGGTCACGCTGATCGTCGCCGGGCCCTGGTTGGTACAGACCTTCATGGAATACATCCTGCAGCTGTACGGCAGTATTCCGCAGTTGATCGGCTGACCCGATGCAGTCTTTGCTGGCATTGACCGACACCCAGATCAGCACCTGGGTGGCCTCTTTCATCCTGCCGTTGTTTCGCGTGACGGCGGTGCTGATGAGCATGCCGGTGTTCGGTACCACCCTGGTACCGCGCCGTATCCGCCTGTATTTCGCGGTGGCGATCACCGTGGTGTTGGTGCCGGGCCTGCCGCCAATGCCGCCCGTCAATGCACTCGACCTCAGTGCCCTGATGCTGATCGCCGAGCAGATCCTGATCGGCTCGCTGCTGGGCTTCTCGCTGCAACTGTTTTTCCAGGCGTTCGTGATCGCCGGGCAAATTATCTCGATCCAGATGGGCATGGGTTTCGCGTCCATGGTCGACCCCACCAACGGCGTGTCGGCGGCGGTGATCGGGCAGTTCCTGACCATGCTGGTGACCTTGCTGTTCCTGGCAATGAACGGCCATCTTGTGGTGTTCGAGGTGCTGACCGAAAGCTTCACCACTTTGCCGGTGGGGTCGGGGCTGGTGGTCAATCATTTCTGGGAGCTGGTGGGACGCCTCAGTTGGGTGCTCGGTGCCTCGCTGTTGCTGGTGCTGCCGGCGATCACGGCGTTGCTGGTGGTCAACATCGCTTTTGGCGTCATGACTCGCGCGGCGCCACAGCTGAACATCTTCTCGATTGGTTTCCCCCTGACCCTGGTGCTGGGCATGGGGATTTTCTGGGTCGGCATGGCTGACATTCTCAATCAGTATCAACCGCTGGCGACCGACGCCTTGCAGTTCTTACGTGATCTGGCACGGGCGCGCTGAGCCATGGCCGAGAGCGAGAGTGGTCAGGACAAAACAGAAGACCCCACGGAGAAACGTAAAAAGGACTCCAGGGAAAAGGGCGAGATTGCCCGCTCCAAGGAACTCAACACCGTTGCGACCATGATGGCCGGTGCCGGTGCCTTGCTGATCTATGGCGGCGGCCTGGCGCTGGACCTGATGGAGCTGATGAAGCACAACTTCACCTTGCCGCGCGATGTGTTGCTCAACCCCGGCTCCATGGGCCAATACCTGCTGCACTCGGGCAAGATCGCAATATTGGCGGTGCAGCCCATCTTGATCACCTTGCTGCTGGCCGCGCTGATCGGTCCGGTCGCCCTCGGTGGCTGGCTGTTCGCCGCCGGCAGCATGGCGCCCAAGTTCAGCCGCATGAACCCCGGGGCAGGGCTCAAGCGCATGTTTTCCGCCAAGGCCCTGGTGGAGCTGCTCAAGGCCCTGGCCAAGTTCATCCTGATTCTGTTTGTCGCGCTGATGGTGTTGTCGTCCGACATCGACGACTTGCTGCGTATTGCCCACGAGCCGCTGGAGTCGGCCATCATCCACAGCGTGCAGGTGGTGGGCTGGAGTGCGCTGTGGATGGCCGCCGGGCTGATCATCATTGCGGCGGTGGATGCGCCGATCCAGCTGTGGGAAAGCCACAAGAAACTGCTGATGACCAAGCAGGAAGTGCGCGACGAACACAAGGATCAGGAAGGCCGTCCCGAGGTCAAGCAACGCATCCGCCAACTGCAGCGGGAAATGTCCCAGCGCAAGATGATGGCTTCGGTGCCCGACGCCGACGTGGTCATCACCAACCCGACCCACTACGCCGTGGCGCTCAAATACGACCCGGAGAAGGGCGGCGCACCGATGTTGCTGGCCAAGGGCAGCGACTTCACTGCCCTGAAAATCCGTGAAATTGCGGTGGCCCACGACATCCTGTTGCTGGAGTCACCGGAACTGGCGCGGTCGATCTTCTACTCCACCGACCTCGACCAGGAAATCCCCGCAGGGTTGTACCTGGCCGTGGCCCAGGTGTTGGCGTATGTCTATCAGATTCGCCAATACCGCGCGGGCAAGGGCAAACGCCCTGATCCCCTCAAGGACTTGCCGATTCCGCCGGAATTGCGCCGCGATTCCTGATCTTTCACGCAATTACAGTGCTACCGCTCGTCGAAAAATCCCCTCTACCTGTCAACTTTGACAGTAGCCAGCATCACCTTTTCTCGGTTCTATTGCTTCAGGCACTGCGCAACAGGACGCGGGAAGTGAGGTGATGCAGTTGTTTATAGGCAGAGTCAAAGCTTATGACCCACAGACCGGTAAAGGCTCGATTGCGCCGGATGATGGTGGGGATGACGTGTCAGTAGATCTGCGCAGTTCGGGTGGATACATGCTTTTGGAGGGCCTGAAAGTGTCGTTTCGGATGATTCATCGACCGGATGGCATCTATGCATGCGACGTCAAACTGATCTGACGACACCTGTGCAGGTCCTTAATTGAAGTGTTCGGAGAACGGCAATGGCAACGGGTACTGTGAAGTGGTTTAACGCGGAGAAGGGTTTTGGTTTTATTACGCCCGACGATGGTAGTGGGGATATTTTTGTCCACTATTCAGCAATCATTGCGGGCGGGTTCAAGGCCCTTTTAGAAGGGCAAAAAGTTGAGTTTGGCGTCACCCAGGGCCAAAAAGGGCCCCAGGCCGAGAACGTAAAAGCCCTATAGAAAAAGCAGTTTGGGTCGTTTGAATGTTTCCCTCTCTGCTCCACCCCTGCACCGAAGCAAATGTGGGAATGGGCAAGCCCCCTCCCACATTTGCTTCGTGTACATCCAATAAAACCTGGGCGCCTGTAGCGATCCACACCCTCAAAAGCAAAGTTGGAAGGCTTCTTGCAATACCGCCTCCAGGACGCCTTCCGGCGTCAAAAGTTTGCTTCAAGGAAACGAGGAATACCGGTGGTGGATCGCTCTCAAATGTTCAGCACGGCCCGTGGCACCCTGACTGACCTCTCGCGGGGCAATCTGGGTGTGCCGTTGTTGTTGCTGGTCATGCTGGCAATGATGATGTTGCCGATGCCGCCGTTCTTGTTGGACGTGTTCTTCACTTTCAACATCGCCCTCTCCGTCGTGGTGCTGCTGGTGTGTGTCTACGCCCTGCGGCCGCTGGATTTCGCGGTATTCCCGACGATTCTGCTGGTGGCGACCCTGCTGCGGCTCGCGCTGAACGTGGCGTCCACCCGAGTGGTAATGCTCCACGGTCAAGATGGCCACGCGGCTGCCGGTAAGGTGATCCAGGCCTTCGGTGAGGTGGTGATCGGCGGTAACTACGTGGTCGGTATCGTGGTGTTCGCCATCCTGATGATCATCAACTTTGTCGTGGTAACCAAGGGCGCCGGGCGGATTTCCGAGGTGAGCGCACGTTTTACCCTCGACGCGATGCCCGGCAAGCAGATGGCTATCGACGCCGACCTCAACGCCGGCCTGATCGACCAGAACCAGGCCAAGACCCGCCGTTTGGAAGTCGCCCAGGAAGCCGAGTTCTACGGTTCCATGGACGGTGCCAGCAAATTCGTGCGCGGTGACGCCATCGCCGGCCTGCTGATCCTGTTCATCAACCTGATCGGCGGCATGGCGGTCGGGATCTTCCAGCACGGCATGACCTTCGGCGATGCGGGCAAGGTGTACGCCTTGCTGACCATCGGTGACGGTTTAGTGGCGCAATTGCCATCACTGTTGTTATCTACAGCTGCCGCCATCATGGTGACCCGTGCGTCGGGCTCCGAAGACATGGGCAAGCAAATCAGCCGCCAGATGTTTGCTTCGCCCAAGGCGCTGGCCGTGGCGGCGGGCATCATGGCGATCATGGGGATCGTGCCGGGCATGCCCCATGTGTCGTTCCTGAGCATGGCGGCCATGGCGGGCGGTGGTGCCTACCTGTTCTGGAAGAAGCAAAACGCGGTCAAGGTCCAAGCCCTGCAAGAAGTTGCGCGCCAGCAGGAACTGTTGCCATCGCCGGCCCGCGCCCAGGAAACCAAGGAGTTGGGCTGGGACGACGTGACCCCGATCGACATGATCGGCCTGGAAGTCGGCTACCGCTTGATTCCGCTGGTCGACCGCAACCAGGGTGGCCAGTTGCTCGCGCGGATCAAGGGCGTGCGCAAGAAGCTGTCCCAGGACCTGGGCTTCCTGATGCCCACCGTGCATATCCGCGACAACCTCGACCTGGCACCCAGTGCCTATCGCCTGACCCTGATGGGCGTGATCCTGGCCGAAGCCGAGATCTACCCGGACCGCGAGCTGGCAATCAACCCCGGCCAGGTATTCGGCAGCCTCAACGGCATTACCGCCAAAGATCCGGCTTTTGGCCTGGACGCGGTGTGGATCGAAATCAGCCAGCGCAGCCAGGCGCAGTCCCTGGGCTACACCGTCGTGGACGCCAGTACCGTGGTTGCCACTCACCTCAACCAGATTCTGTACAAGCACTCCCACGAGCTGATCGGCCACGAAGAAGTCCAGCAATTGATGGGCTTGCTGGGCAAGGCTTCGCCAAAACTGGCAGAAGAGCTGGTGCCGGGCGTGCTGTCGTTGTCGCAACTGCTCAAGGTGCTGCAGGCGCTGCTGGCCGAACAGGTGCCCGTACGCGACATTCGCAGCATTGCCGAGGCCATCGCCAACAATGCCGCCAAGAGTCAAGATACTGCCGCGCTGGTGGCGGCGGTGCGTGTCGGATTGTCCCGCGCAATCGTGCAAAGCATTGTAGGGCTTGACTCCGAGCTGCCTGTGATCACCTTGGAACCAAGGTTGGAACAGATATTGCTCAATAGTATTCAGAAGGCAGGACAAGGCCAGGAAGAGGGCGTTCTGCTGGAGCCAAGCATGGCTGAGAAACTGCAGCGTTCGTTGATCGACGCCGCACAGCGCCAGGAAATGCAGGGCCAACCGGTGATTCTGCTGGTGGCAGGCCCGGTCCGGGCGATGTTGTCGCGGTTTGGACGTCTGGCAGTACCGAATTTGCACGTTTTGGCTTATCAGGAAATTCCTGACAACAAGCAAGTGACTATCGTCGCGACAGTAGGGCCCAACGGCTGAGGGTAGTGGGTTATGCAAGTTAAGCGTTTTTTCGCCGCCGATATGCGTCAGGCCATGAAACTGGTCCGCGATGAGCTGGGTGCCGATGCTGCGATTATCGGTAACCGTCGTATTGCCGGCGGTGTCGAGCTGACGGCTGCCCTGGATTACACCCCCTCGGCATTGGCGCCGCGTGTGCCGAACATGGAACTCGAAGACGAACTGCGCAAGACCGCTTCGCGCATCGTCTCGGCCCAGGCCGAACTGAGCATGCGTGGCGACAGCGATGCCACCACCAACCGCCAATTGTTCGCCGGCCTGCCGCTGACCGCCGCCGAACCGCTGGTTGAGCCAACGTTCATCGAACCGCCGCGTCCTGCCGCGCCAGCCCCGGCCGCCGCAGTCGATCAGCGTGTATTCGACTCGATGCGTTTTGAACTCAACGGCCTGCGCGAGCTGCTGGAAGTGCAGCTGGGCTCGCTGGCCTGGACCCAACTGCAAGGCAGCAAACCGCACCAGGCCAACCTCTGGCGTCGCCTGCAACGCATTGGTCTGTCCGGCCCGCTGTCCCGTGACCTGCTGGCCCTGACCACCGAAATCGAAGAGCCTCGCCAGGCCTGGCGCATGTTGCTGGCCCACCTGGCGCGGATGATCGCCACCCCGGAAATCGAACCCCTGGAAGAGGGCGGTGTGATCGCCATGGTCGGCCCTGCCGGCATGGGCAAGACCACCACCCTCGCCAAGCTGGCGGCGCGCTATGTGCTCAAGTACGGCGCGAATAACATCGCGCTGGTGAGCATGGACAGCTACCGCATCGGCGCCCAGGAACAGCTCAAGACCTTGGGCCGTATCCTCAATGTGCCGGTCACCCATGTCGACCCGGGCCAATCCCTGGCCAACGCGCTCGACCCATTGCTGCGCAAACGCGTAGTGCTGATCGACACCGCTGGCCTGCAAGCCAGCGATCCGGCATTGCGCATGCAGCTGGAAAGCCTGGCCGGGCGTGGCATCAAGTCGAAAAATTACCTGGTGCTTGCAACCACCAGCCAGAAACAGGTTCTTACCGCTGCGTACCACAGCTACAAGCGTTGCGGTTTGGCCGGTTGCATCCTGACTAAACTGGATGAAACCGCCAGCCTGGGCGAAGTGTTGAGCCTGGCTATCAGCCATGAACTACCGGTTGCCTACCTGACCGACGGGCCGCGGATCCCGGATGATTTGCATCTGCCGCGCCGTCATCAGTTGGTCAGCCGCGCCGTCAGCGTGCAAATGCAAGAAGAGCCTAGCGAGGAAGCGATGGCCGACATGTTCGCCGACCTCTATCACAACCCGGCAAAACGGGTGGGTTGAGGCGTGATGAACACCGTGAAATGTACCTACATCGATGGTCTGCAAGCGATTCACGCGGCCAAGCCATGTAGCCTGCGTCTAAGCAAGACAAGGTAAAGAAATAAAATGGGCAGCATGCATCCCGTACAGGTGATCGCGGTGACCGGCGGCAAAGGTGGCGTCGGGAAAACTAACGTGTCAGTGAATTTGTCCCTGGCCCTGGCAGAGCTTGGCCGTCGCGTCATGCTGCTGGATGCTGACCTGGGGCTGGCGAACGTCGACGTTCTGCTGGGGCTGACGCCCAAACACACGCTTGCCGATGTGATCGAGGGGCGCTGTGAGCTGCGCGACGTGCTGCTCCAGGGCCCTGGCGGGATCCGCATCGTGCCGGCTGCCTCCGGCACCCAGAGCATGGTGCACCTGAGCCCGGCGCAGCATGCCGGCCTGATCCAGGCATTCAGTGACATCGGCGACAACCTCGACGTGCTGGTGATCGACACCGCCGCCGGGATCGGCGAGTCCGTGGTCAGCTTCGTGCGCGCGGCGCAGGAAGTCTTGCTGGTGGTCTGCGATGAACCCACCTCGATCACCGACGCCTACGCCCTGATCAAACTGCTTAACCGTGACTACGGCATGAACCGCTTCCGCGTCCTGGCCAACATGGCCCAGAGCCCGCAGGAAGGTCGCAACCTGTTCGCCAAGTTGACCAAGGTCACGGATCGCTTTCTCGATGTCGCCTTACAATACGTCGGTGCGGTTCCTTACGACGAGTGTGTGCGCAAGGCTGTGCAAAAGCAGCGTGCAGTCTACGAAGCGTTCCCTCGTTCCAAATGCGCATTGGCGTTCAAGGCTATTGCCCAGAAGGTCGATACCTGGCCGTTGCCTGCCAACCCTCGGGGGCATCTGGAGTTTTTCGTCGAGCGATTGGTGCATCAGACGAGTGCGGGACCGGTGCTATGACAGCGAACGGCTATAACGTGTACAAGAAATCTGCCCGTGACAGCCAGGGCGAATTGATCGAGCGCTATGCGCCGCTGGTCAAGCGCATTGCCTATCACCTGTTGGCACGCCTGCCCGCCAGCGTCCAGGTCGAAGACCTGATCCAGGCGGGCATGATCGGCCTGCTCGAAGTGTCGACCAAGTACGACGCGAGCAAGGGCGCGAGCTTCGAGACTTATGCGGGGATCCGCATCCGTGGCGCAATGCTCGACGAGGTGCGCAAGGGTGACTGGGCGCCGCGTTCGGTGCACCGAAATACCCGCATGGTCAGTGACGCAATTCGTGCAATTGAAGCAAAAACCGGTCGCGACGCTAAAGATCACGAAGTTGCGGCCGAACTCCAATTGAGTCTCGACGATTATTACGGGATTTTGAACGATACCTTGGGCAGCCGCCTGTTCAGTTTCGACGACCTGTTGCAGGACGGCGAACACGAAGGGCTGCATGAGGACGGCGCGAGCGCTCATATGGAGCCGTCGCGTGACCTGGAAGATGAGCGTTTCCAGGGGGCGTTGGCGGACGCCATTGCCAACTTGCCGGAGCGCGAGCGGTTGGTGTTGGCGCTGTACTACGACGAAGAGCTGAACCTCAAGGAAATCGGTGAGGTCCTGGGGGTCAGCGAATCGCGTGTCAGCCAGTTGCACAGCCAGTGCGCCGCCCGCTTGCGGGGGCGTTTGGGAGAGTGGCGAGCGCGCTGACAGGCAGTGTGGGGGAGCATTGCAACGCGATACCGCGAAGGTGATAGGCCTTCGCGGGCTCGGGCCGTGGTGCCCCCGGCAGTCCTTTTTGTGTAATGCCTGTTGATTGAAATGGCGCGTCCAGGTGCTGGGCGCGTTTAAGACTGCTTGGAGGTCGAATTGGACAAGAACATGAAAATCCTCATCGTTGATGACTTCTCAACGATGCGGCGGATCATAAAAAACCTGTTGCGTGACCTTGGGTTCACAAACACGGTCGAGGCGGATGACGGCCTTACGGCGATTCCGATCCTCAACAGCGGGAGCATCGACTTTCTGGTAACGGACTGGAACATGCCGGGCATGACCGGTATCGACTTGTTGCGCCACGTGCGTGCCGACGAAAAATTGCGCAGCCTCCCCGTGTTGATGGTGACCGCCGAAGCCAAGCGTGAACAGATCATCGAAGCCGCCCAGGCCGGGGTCAACGGTTACGTAGTCAAACCATTCACTGCACAGGCCTTGAAAGAGAAGATCGAAAAGATCTTCGAACGCATCCACGGCTAATGCCATCGCGGGGGAGCTATGGAGCATAAAGAAACGTCACAGGGCGACTTTGAGTCGACCCTGAAAAAGCATGCTCACCAGTTGGTCGACAGCCTTGAAAAAGGCCATTTCGGCGACGCGGTGCAGTTAATCCATGAGCTTAACCAGACCCGTGACCGCGGCCTGTACCAGGAAGTGGGCAAGCTCACACGCGAGCTGCACAGTGCGATCGTCAATTTCCAGATTGACCCGCACATGCCCCAGGCCGAAGAGATTTCGCAGATCACCGACGCCACCGAACGCCTGTCCTATGTGGTCAGGCTGACCGAGGCGGCGGCCAACCGCACCATGGACCTGGTGGAAAACGCCACGCCTCTGGTTAACGGCATGGCCACGGAAGCCCAGGCCCTGAGCGTTGACTGGGGCCGCTTCATGCGCCGTGAAGTCGGTGCAGAAGAGTTTCGTGAGCTGGCCCGTCGGGTTGAAGGGTTTTTGTCACGCAGCGAGCAGGAAAACCGCACGGTTTCCAGCAACCTCAATGACATTCTGCTCGCCCAGGATTACCAGGACCTGACCGGTCAGGTGATCAAGCGTGTGACCCAGTTGGTCACCGAAGTGGAAAGCAACCTGCTCAAATTGGTACTCATGGCCGGCCAGGTCGACCGTTTTGCCGGCATCGAACATGACCGCGAAGCGATCCTCTCTGAAAAAGATCCACAAAAACATCTCGCCAAGGGTGAAGGTCCGCAGATTCATGCCGATAAACGTGAAGACGTTGTGTCAGGTCAGGATGACGTAGATGACCTGTTATCCAGTTTAGGCTTCTAAGGAGCACCCACATGAGCTTCGGCGCCGATGAAGAGATCCTTCAGGATTTCCTTGTAGAGGCCGGCGAAATTTTAGAGCAACTGTCCGAACAACTGGTCGAGCTGGAAAGCCGCCCGGATGATGCGAACCTGCTCAATGCAATTTTTCGCGGTTTTCATACTGTAAAAGGGGGCGCCGGCTTCCTCCAGCTCCATGAGCTGGTGGAGTGCTGCCACATCGCCGAGAACGTGTTCGACATCCTGCGCAAGGGTGAGCGTCACGTTGATTCGGAGTTGATGGACGTGATTCTCGAAGCACTGGATGCGGTCAACGGCATGTTCAGCGAAGTTCGCGAGCGTGCCCCGATCACCGCAGCCACTCCGGAACTGCTGGCCGCCCTGGCGCGCTACGCAGAGCCGGCCGACACCTCGGCAGCGCCGGTGGTCGAAGCCGCACCGGAACCGGTGGCGGAGCCTGAAGCGGATGTGACGGACAGCGAGTTCGAGCAACTGCTCAGCTCCCTCAGCGCCGTCAAGGCCGAGGCCGAAGCGCCGGCAGCCGTTGCCCCGGCTGCCGCGCCGAGCAGCGAAGACATTACCGACGCTGAGTTCGAGTCTTTGCTCGACCAATTGCACGGCAAAGGCCAGTTCGCGGCTGATGCCGTGGCCCCTGCCGCCGCTGCTGCGGATGCGCCTGCCGCGCCTGCCAGCACCGACATCACTGACGACGAATTCGAAGCGTTGCTCGACCAATTGCATGGCAAGGGCACCTTCGCGGCCGACGCCTTGCCGGCAGTCGCCGCTACAGCCGCAGCACCGGCTGCCGGTGCCAAGCCGGCGGACGATGGGTTGATCTCCGATCACGAATTCGAAGCGCTGCTGGACGATCTGCACGGCAAGGGCAAGTTCACCGAAGTCGCCCCAGCCCCAGCCCCAGCCGCCGCTGCGGCCACGGCGGCACCGGTTGCCGCCAAAGCCGCCGCCGCGCCAGCCGCCAAGCCTGCGCCGGCTGCTGCCCCGGCGCCAGCGCGTGCCGCCGCCGCACCGGTCGCGGAAAAACCGGCCAGTGAAGCCGAAACCACCGTACGGGTCGATACCGCGCGGCTGGACGACATCATGAACATGGTCGGCGAACTGGTACTGGTGCGTAACCGCCTCGTGCGCCTGGGCCTGAGCAGCGGCGATGAAGCCATGCAGAAGGCCGTGTCGAACCTCGACGTGGTCACCGCCGACCTGCAAACCGCGGTGATGAAAACGCGGATGCAACCGATCAAGAAAGTCTTCGGCCGCTTCCCGCGCCTGGTTCGCGACCTCGCGCGCCAGCTGAAGAAAGAGATCAACCTGGAACTGGTGGGTGAAGAAACCGACCTCGACAAAAACCTTGTCGAGGCCCTGGCCGACCCGCTGGTCCACTTGGTGCGCAACGCTGTCGACCACGGTGTCGAAACCCCGGAAGAACGTGAAGCCTCGGGCAAGTCCCGTGGCGGCAAGGTGATCCTGGCGGCGGAGCAGGAAGGCGACCACATCCTGCTGTCGATCACCGATGACGGCAAGGGCATGGACCCGACCATTCTGCGCAATATCGCGGTCAAGCGTGGCGTGATGGACAAGGACGCCGCCGACCGCCTCACCGACACTGAGTGCTACAACCTGATCTTCGCCCCTGGCTTTTCGACCAAGACCGAGATCTCCGACGTGTCGGGCCGTGGCGTGGGCATGGACGTGGTGAAGACCAAGATCAGCCAGCTCAACGGTTCGATCAACATCTACTCGACCAAGGGCCAGGGTTCCAAGATCGTCATCAAGGTGCCGTTGACCCTGGCGATCATGCCGACCCTGATGGTGATGCTGGGCAACCAGGCGTTCGCCTTCCCGCTGGTCAACGTCAACGAGATCTTCCACCTCGACCTGTCGCGCACCAACGTGGTGGACGGCCAGGAAGTGGTGATCGTGCGGGACAAGGCGTTGCCGCTGTTCTACCTCAAGCGCTGGCTGGTTGCTTCGGCTGCCCATGAAGAGCAGCGCGAAGGCCATGTGGTGATTCTCTCCGTGGGCACCCAGCGTATCGGCTTTGTCGTCGATCAACTGGTTGGCCAGGAAGAAGTGGTCATCAAGCCTTTGGGCAAAATGCTGCAGGGAACCCCGGGCATGTCGGGTGCGACCATCACCGGTGACGGTCGGATCGCGCTGATTCTCGATGTTCCGAGCATGCTCAAGCGTTACGCCGCTCGGCGTATTTGATTCTGGTGGGGCAGGGCGGTACAGCCCGCCCCGCCTAACGGAGTGTTTATGGCAGTCAAGGTCCTGGTGGTGGACGATTCGGGTTTCTTCCGCCGCCGCGTCTCGGAAATTCTTTCCGCCGATCCAAGCATCCAGGTGGTCGGCACGGCCACCAACGGCAAAGAGGCGATTGATCAAGCCATTGCGTTGAAGCCGGACGTGATCACCATGGACTACGAGATGCCGATGATGGATGGCATCACGGCAGTTCGGCATATCATGCAACGCTGCCCGACCCCGGTATTGATGTTCTCCTCGCTGACCCACGAAGGCGCCCGAGTGACCCTCGACGCGTTGGATGCGGGTGCGGTGGACTTCCTGCCGAAGAATTTCGAAGACATCTCGCGCAACCCCGAGAAGGTCAAGCAACTGCTGTGCGAGAAAGTCCACAGTATTTCCCGCAGCAACCGCCGCAGCCTGTTCAGCGCGCCAGCCCCTGCGCCGGCACCGGTTGCTGCACCGGCTGCGCCGAGCAGTTCCTCATTCGGTCGTCCGGCACCTGCGCCGGTTGCACGGCCCGCCGCGCCACCGGTGCGGACGTCGGCACCTGCGGCTGCCCATTCGCCTGCGCCGAAGCGCAAGGCCTATAAGCTGGTCGCCATCGGCACCTCCACTGGCGGTCCGGTTGCCTTGCAGCGCGTGTTGACCCAATTGCCGGCGAACTTCCCGGCACCGATCGTCTTGATCCAGCACATGCCCGCCGCGTTCACCAAGGCCTTCGCCGAGCGCCTGGACAAGCTGTGCCGCATCAGCGTCAAGGAAGCCGAGGATGGCGACATCCTGCGTCCTGGCCTGGCGTTGCTGGCCCCAGGCGGCAAGCAGATGATGGTCGATGCCCGTGGCGCGATCAAAATCCTGCCGGGCGATGAACGCCTCAACTACAAGCCGTGCGTGGACATCACCTTCGGATCGGCGGCCAAGTCCTACGGTGACAAAGTTCTGGCGGTGGTGCTCACCGGCATGGGCGCCGACGGCCGTGAAGGCGCGCGCCTGCTCAAGCAGGGCGGCAGCGCGATCTGGGCTCAGGACGAAGCCAGCTGTGTGATCTATGGCATGCCCATGGCCATCGTCAAGGCTGACCTGGCCGACGCCATCTACAGCCTGGACGACATTGGCAAGCATCTGGTGGAGGCCTGCCTCTGATGGATGTATTGAGCCTGATCGGCATCATCCTGGCGTTTGTCGCGATTATTGGCGGCAACTACCTCGAAGGCGGTCACCTTGGCGCCCTGGCCAACGGCCCGGCGGCACTGATCGTGATTGGCGGCACGGTGGGCGCTGCGTTGCTGCAATCACCGATGAGTTCGTTCAAGCGTGCGATGCAAATCCTCATATGGATCATTTTTCCGCCGCGCGTCGACTTGGCCGGTGGCATCGATCGGGTGGTCAACTGGAGCCTGACCGCGCGCAAGGAAGGCCTGCTGGGCCTCGAGGGCGTGGCTGATGCCGAGCCCGACAGCTACTCGCGCAAAGGCCTGCAATTGCTGGTGGACGGCGCCGAGCCGGAAGCGATCCGCAGCATTCTTGAAGTGGATTTCTACACCCAGGAAAGCCGCGACATCAACGCCGCCAAAGTGTTTGAAAGCATGGGTGGCTACGCGCCGACCATCGGCATCATCGGCGCGGTGATGGGCTTGATCCACGTGATGGGCAACCTGGCCGATCCGTCGCAGCTGGGCAGCGGCATTGCCGTGGCGTTCGTTGCCACCATCTACGGGGTGGCCAGTGCCAACCTGGTGCTGTTGCCGGTGGCCAGCAAGCTCAAGTCGATTGCCATGCGCCAGTCCCGTTACCGCGAGATGCTGCTTGAAGGCATTCTCTCGATTGCCGAGGGCGAGAACCCACGCTCCATCGAATTGAAGCTCCAGGGCTTCATGGATTGATGGGGAGTAATGCCAATGAGCCGTCGCCGTCGCGAGCCTGAAGAACACGTCAACCACGAACGGTGGCTGGTGTCCTATGCAGACTTCATCACCTTGCTGTTCGCATTTTTCGTGGTGATGTACTCCATCTCGTCGATCAACGAAGGCAAGTACAAAGTCATTTCCCAGGCGTTGATCGGCGTGTTCAACGACACTGACCGTTCGCTCAAGCCGATCCCTATTGGCGAGGAGCGGCCCAAGACCGTGACCCCGGCCAAGCCGCTGGTCAACGACAGCGACGAAACCGCGGCCGGCGTAGGCGGCACCAGCGACCCGCTGAAAAGCATCGCCGATGACATCAGTGCCGCGTTTGGCGACCTGATCAGCTCCAACCAGATGACCGTGCGCGGCAATGAGTTGTGGGTAGAGATCGAGCTCAATTCCAGCCTGCTGTTCGCCAGTGCCGATGCGTTGCCCAGCGACCAGGCGTTCACCATCATCGACAAGGTGGCGGCGATCCTCAAACCGTTTGAAAACCCGATCCACGTTGAAGGCTTTACCGACAATGTGCCGATCAGTACCGCGCAATACCCGACCAACTGGGAGCTGTCATCGGCCCGTGCCGCGAGCATCGTGCGCATGCTTGCGATGCAGGGCGTGAACCCTGGGCGCCTGGCGTCGGTGGGGTATGGCGAGTTCCAGCCGGTGGCCAATAACGCCACGCTCGAGGGCCGCGCGCGCAACCGTCGGGTGGTGTTGGTGGTGTCACGAAACCTGGAGGTGCGCCGCAGCCTGACCGGCACCGGTACCGCCAATGCAACACCGGATGCGGCCTTGAAGCGCGCTGGCACACAAACTGCACCGGCCCCTGCAAAGCCGCCGGTTCAGCAGAGTGCCGTCAATTCTCCGTCGCCGGCTCACTAACCTTATGCAATGTCTCGGTCGCGCGTGTGCCCACCGGGAGGAACCATCCGAATGAGAGTCTGGGCAGTTGCCAATCAAAAAGGTGGAGTCGGCAAGACCACCACCTCCATCGCTTTAGCCGGCTTGCTGGCCGAGGCGGGCAAGCGTGTGGTCGTGGTCGACCTCGACCCCCACGGCTCGATGACCAGCTATTTCGGCTACGACCCGGATGCGCTCGAGCACAGCAACTACGACTTGTTCCTGCACAAAGGCAACGTACCGTCCGATCTGCCGGGGCAATTGTTGCTGCCGACCAGCAACGAGAGTATTTCCCTGCTGCCGTCCAGCACCGCGCTGGCCACCCTTGAGCGCCAGTCGCCGGGGCAGAGCGGCCTGGGCCTGGTGATCGCCAAGACCCTGGCGCAACTGTGGCAGGACTTCGACTACGCCATCATCGACAGCCCGCCGTTGCTCGGCGTGCTGATGGTCAACGCCTTGGCGGCCAGCCAGCAACTGGTGATCCCGGTGCAGACCGAGCACCTGGCGGTCAAGGGCCTGGAGCGTATGGTCAGCACCCTGGCGATGATCAACCGTTCGCGCAAACAGGCGTTGCCGTACAGCATCGTGCCGACCCTGTTCGACCGCCGCACCCAGGCCTCCCTCGGCACCTTGCGCGTACTGCGCGACGCCTACCCGGAGACCATCTGGAATGGCTACATCCCGGTGGACACGCGTCTGCGCGATGCCAGCCGTGCCGGGCTCACGCCGTCGCAGTTCGACGGCAAAAGCCGTGGCGTGCTGGCCTACCGTGCATTGCTCAAGCACCTGCTGTCCCAGCAACTTGTGGCGCAGGTGGCCTGATGATGA
Organism: Pseudomonas grimontii; assembly: GCF_007858185.1. Lineage (GTDB taxonomy): Bacteria > Pseudomonadota > Gammaproteobacteria > Pseudomonadales > Pseudomonadaceae > Aquipseudomonas > Aquipseudomonas grimontii. The sequence continues at coordinate 95,286 of NZ_VFES01000009.1, read as the reverse complement.
ACCGTCCCGTCGAACTCAAGGTCAAGACCCGGCCGCAACTGGCACTGGAATCCTACCTGGATGCCTTGCTGCAGGACGCGACCGCCGAAGAATTGTCGGAACCGATGCTGGTGCTGGAACCGGCGGTCGAAGTGCCGTCCTCGAGCAGCCTCGATGAGTTCCAGTTGGCTGTATTGGAGGAACAGGCCCGTGATGCCCACGTCGCGCCGGTGATCGTGCCGGCTGTTGTGCCGGTGGCCGTCCCGGTGGTCACGCCCGTCGCGCCTGCGGTGGTCGAGCCGATTGTGGAAGTGCACCTGCCACCGAGCATCACGCCACCTCCGGTGAGCGGTGATGATCGGCCGGCCTGGGCTGCCGAACCGTTCGAATGTTTGCTGTTTGATGTCGCCGGGTTGACCCTGGCGGTGCCGCTGGTGTGCCTGGGCTCGATCTATTCCCTGGAAGGCCAGGAGTTGACGCCGTTGTTCGGGCAGCCGGAGTGGTTCCTGGGCATCCTGCCGAGCCAGGCCGGCAACCTCAAGGTGCTGGATACCGCGCGCTGGGTGATGCCTGACCGCTACCGCGATGACTTCCGCCAAGGCTTGCAATACGTGATCTCGGTGCAGGGCTACGAATGGGGGCTGGCAGTGCATCAAGTCAGCCGCTCGCTGCGCCTGGACCCGAATGAAATCAAATGGCGCAGCCACCGGGGCCAGCGGCCTTGGCTGGCAGGTACCGTGATCGAACACATGTGCGCCTTGCTGGACGTTGCCGAACTGGCCGAGTTGATCGCCAGCGGTGCCGTTAAAGCGATGCCGGTGAACAAACGCAGTTGATTGGACAATAAGGGCCGCACGCGCGTGCGGCCAAAAGAAGTACACACGCCGCCTACATCGGCATTTGAAGGGGTCACAGCTATGAACAAGTCAGCGTCCGCACAAGGTTTGGATGATCCGATCCTGCAATGGGTTACCTTCAAACTGGACAACGAAACCTACGGTATTAACGTGATGCGCGTGCAGGAAGTGCTGCGCTACACCGAAATCGCTCCGGTTCCAGGTGCGCCAAGCTATGTGCTGGGCATCATCAACCTGCGCGGCAACGTGGTGACGGTGATCGACACCCGCCAGCGTTTTGGCCTGGACACGGTCGAAGTCAGCGACAACACGCGTATCGTCATCATCGAAGCCGACAAGCAAGTGGTCGGGATCATGGTCGACAGCGTCGCGGAAGTGGTCTACCTGCGCCAATCGGAAGTGGAAACCGCGCCGAACGTGGGTAACGAGGAATCGGCCAAGTTCATCCAGGGCGTGTGCAACAAGAACAACGAACTGTTGATTCTGGTTGAGCTGGACAAAATGATGAGCGAAGAAGAATGGTCGGAACTGGAGAGCATCTGATTGTTCCTTGAGGTCGCGGTGATTGTCCTGGCCCTGTTGTGGGCCGGGACCTTGGGTTTTCTGCTGCGCTCTATACGCCAGCAGCGCGAATTGGCGATGCAGCAGGCCGAGCGCGATGCGGTGCGTGATCGACGTGTGCTGGAGCTGGTCAAGCGGGTTGATCACTTCCAGCAGAGTGCGGTGAGGGTCGGGGACGAGGTGCATGAACTGCGCGCCATTCTCGCGCCGTTGCCGGACAAGCTGGCGCAGATCGAGCAGCGTGACCCTTCCAGCCTGTCATTTGCCCAGGCGGCGAAGCTGGTGGGCATGGGCGCTACGGTGGATGAACTGACCCAGTCGTGTGGCTTGACCCAGGCTGAGGCGCAGTTGATGAGTAAATTACACAAAAGCTGATTGCGCCCTGTATACCGTGCAAAACCTCTCTATGCCTTGAAGTAGAGCCTTCTGGCTTGAAGTTCCTGGGTGTCGGCTGCGGCTGATTGTGTCGAATGTGTCACAGTGCCATGTTTCTCCATGGCACTTTTATGTCTTTGTGATGACCAACCTGCGCATGTAGGAAGTTTCATTCACAAGGATGCGAAATGTCTGTCGCCCCCCTCTCGAGCAAAACCCTCTGTTTTGCTGCCGTCTTGCGTCGCCACCTCCGCGCTTACCGCGCAATCAAACGCCGTGCTTCAAGATCGACCGCGTAGTGCTCAGTGGCGATCAGGCCGAAGATGTCCAATGAATCCTGTCGATGATCCGGTGCAAGGACGTTGCGTCCGTGCCAGCGGCATTAACCTGACGTTGAGCCATGGGCAATGCCAGGGACGCGCTGGCGCGTGAACGATCTACGCAAACCATGAGGAAGAACGCGATGTTCAGGAAGAGCCTGCTGTTGAGTGTTTACGCGGTGTTATTGATTGGCTGCACGGGCAGGGGCTTTCAACCGCCGCCGCCTGATTTTATCTATTGGCAAAAGAGCGGGGTCTCTGTAGAGGGCGTCAAGAGCAGTATGCTCGCGTGCGGGTACGAGAATGTGGCGGGCACGGGCGGCGGCTCAATCGACGAGAGACTTAGGAGCTTCTACTGCATGAAAGATGCGGGCTTCACACGCAAAGATAACTTGGACATGTGCAAGCTTGGCCGCGCTGGCGAATCACCGGTGTGCGAAGGCCGCCGCTGATCCAACACTAAAAGGAAGCAAGGCATGAACGATCTACGCAATGGACTGTACGGCGTCGCATTGGCGGTGGCAGGGCTGGGCGGTTGCGCCTCGTCGATGACGGTCACCGGCGAGCCGGGGGTGAAGATGGGCCAGAGTTACGCCCAGGTGCTCGCGGTGGTCAGCCGAAACAACGCTGTGACCAAGCAAGTTGATGGCCAAGGCTTCCGGGCTGAGGGTTATTCGCCGATGTTCAAGGACTGCCGGATCAAGTACTTCATCTTCCAGGGCGCTGATGGCTTGCAGCAGGTGAAGTACGAGCCGGCGCCAGAGCTGTCGGTCAACCAGAATTGCCGTCAGCCGTAAGCGGCCCTTTATTCCTCTGCGAGTTGACTGCTGATGAGCCTTTTACGTGTGGTTCCCGTGGCGTTGCTGGTACTGCTGACCGGCTGCGGCCAGGTGGCGAACATCCGCTCCCTGTCCACCGGCTACGTTGCACCGCAGACCGGCGAGACCGCCCGCGTGCGGTTGATCACCGATGGTCTGGTGCGCGCGGTGCCGGGGCGGGATTGCCTGGACTGGAACGTGCCGGGCGCCGGGGTGATGGCGTCGACGAAAGCGGGCTTCCCCGATCACAACGGTGAAAGCCTGGGCATGCCTGGGCCGATTTATTCGTGGGCGGCTGCGGTGTCGTCGGAATTGGTGGTGCCGGCGAACACGCCGATCGCCTTTCATTACCTGGGGCAATTGCAGTATTCCCGGCAATGCTCCGCCAGCATGGCCTTCGTGCCTCGGCCCGGGGTGGATTACAGGGTGCAGGCGTCTATGTATGCCAATTGTTCGATCCAGTTGCATGAACTGCCGGCGGGCGCCAAGCAATGGGTCGCTGTGGAGCCTGCGTCCAAGGGCAAGCTGTCGATGTGCAGCGCGATGGATAACTTCTAATCAGTCGCTGGATTAATTTTTCAACGCCCATGGCTTTTTTTCGGTCGCCCAAGGTCCACATCCTTCAAGCACCTTTGAATCCAGGAGTAAGCCATCCATGACCACACCCAAGGCACTGTTGATCCTCCACGGCAAGCAAGCCCTCAACGAGGACGTGCGCAGCGCCGTGCTGGCCCGGCGCGAGCAGGGTTGGGAGCTGGCGGTACGGGTGACCTGGGAGGGCGGTGACGCAAAGCGCCTGGTGAAGGAGGCCTTGGACGGCGGCTATACCCACATCATTGCCGGCGGCGGCGACGGTACCTTGCGCGACGTGGCCGAAGCCATGGCCCAGGCCAAGGGCCACGCCAGCCTGGTGCTGATGCCTCTGGGGACCGCCAATGATTTCGCCAAGGCTGCTGGCGTGTCGTTGGAGCCCGCCCAGGCCCTGGCGTTGCTGGACGTGCCGCCCAGGGCGATCGACCTCGGCCAGGTCGGCGGACAGATTTTCCTCAATATGGCCACCGGCGGCTTCGGCAGCCAGGTCACCGCCAATACCTCCGAAGACCTGAAGAAAGTCCTCGGTGGCGCCGCCTACCTGTTCACCGGCCTGACGCGCTTCAGCGAGTTGAAGGCCGCCTATGCCGAGCTGGACGGGCCGGATTTTCACTGGAAAGGCGAGCTGTTGGCGCTGGGCATCGGCAACGGTCGCCAGGCGGGCGGTGGGCATGTGCTGTGCCCTGGCGCATTGGCCGACGATGGCTTGCTAGACGTCAGTATCCTGCCGGCGCCCCAGGAAGTAGTCGGCACCTTGCGCGAGCTGATGGGCAACGGTTGGGAGCTGGACGCGATGTTCGTGCGTGCGCGCCTGCCGTGGGTGAATATCAAGGTCGCGCAGGGCTTGTACATCAACCTCGATGGCGAGCCGCTGGAAGGTGACGACCTGCACTTCGAGGCCTTGCCCAAGGCCCTGCGCGTGCATCTGCCGGTGGGTTCGCCCCTAGTCGTCCAGGCTGATGATCTGCTCGCGCACGGCAAATAACACCAGGCCCGCCACGTCGAATATCTGCAGGCGCTTCATGATTTGCGAGCGGTGGGCTTCGACGGTCTTGATGCTCAGGCCCAGGCCGTGGGCGATTTCCCGGGTGGATTTGCCGCGTACGATCAGGCGCAGGATTTCCAATTGGCGGGCCGTGAGGTTGTGGCCGTGGCCGGCGGGCGTTACCGGCCCCTGGCTGCGCACCAGGGCCTGGTTGATCACGGTATGGGCGATCGCCGGGCTCAGGTAACGCTCGTTGTTGCGCAAGGCCAGCAGCGCGTGTTCCAACTCGTTGGCGGTGGTGTCCTTGAGCAGGTAGCCGTGGGCGCCGGCCTCCAGCGCGCACATGATCAGCTCCGGGTCGGTGTGCATCGACAGGATCAGCACCTTGCTCTTGGGGTGCACCCGCTTGAGTTGCTGTAGAGCGTCCAGGCCACTGGTGTGTTTCATCGACAGGTCCAGCAGTACGATGTCCGGCAGCAAGGCATTGAACTGCTCGAGCAATTGCGCGCCATCGCTGGCTTCGCCGGTTACCGTGTAGCCGGGAATATCCTGGATCAGCGCACGTACGCCGGCCCGGATCAGTGCATGGTCATCCACCAGGAGTAATGTGCAGCTCACTCGATAACCTTAGGGGCGCTGGCCCGTTCGAGGGCGCGGGGCGCCCAGGGGAAAATCGCGTCGATCCGTGTCCCGTTGCCTGGCTGGCTGCTGACGGATAATGAACCGCCCAGCTGATCAATGCGCTCGGACATGCCTGCCATGCCCCGTTGACCTTCCAGACCGGGATTGATAGCGGGTGAAAAGCCCTTGCCGTCATCGCAGATGGTCAGCGACAGGCCCTCGGGCAGGCGTTGCAGGCGCACCAGCAGATTGCGCGCCTGGGCGTGGCGCAGCATGTTGGTCACGGCTTCCTGGGTAATGCGAAAGGCTGCCACGGCCATTTCTTCCGGGATGCCGGTCAGTCGTTGCTGGCATTCAAGGCTCCAGTGCACCGGAGTGTTTTCCAGGGTCTTGAGCAGGTGCGCGCGCAGGCTGGCCTCCAGGCCCAGGCTGGCGAGCTGGCGGGGGTTGAGGATGGCGGATACGTCGCGCACCTTGGCCAGGGTCTCATTCAAGGTGTTGCACAGGATACTGCACTGGCTTTGCAGCTCATCCGGCAGGCGGCGCTTGAGCCATTCGCTTTGCAGCTTGGCGGCAGTCAGCAACTGGCCGATATCGTCATGCAGTTCGCGGCTGAGGCGATGGCGTTCGTTTTCCTGCACTTGCAGCAGGCGATCGGCCAATTCCTGAGGCTGGAACTTGATGGATTTACGCGAGCGCCACTGTTGCAGGCCAACCACCATTAAGGTGGCCAGGTTGAGCAGCAGCACCATCAGCGGCAGCGGCGCGGAACGGCTGTAGGCCCACAGGCTCAGCAGGAGCGAGCCAAGGCACAGGGCGAGGATCAAACGGCGTGCGTGACTGCGGGACGCGGCCCTTGCAATGAATGTCTTAAGGCTGGCATGCATAGCGGATGGAGCCAATGAAGGTTCGCTGCGGGAAGACCGGTCGCGGCTGACCGGGCTCTGTTTGGAATACGTTCTTGAATCGTTCTCAAGCAGGCTGAAGTTCAGTTACTCCGAGCGCAGGCATAGTACCACCACTCTTACCGTTGGTCGCCAGGTGCCTTGCGTGGTGCGCTTATTTAAACGCGCAAAAACTCCGGGAATGGTAATCCCAGAGTTAATGAAGTGAGGTTGTATTATTTTAAAGGGTTTGTATCGTTAATGGCTAATTGATATTAACGCGCCACGCCGTTCCAACGAAATTAGTTGGATTCGTCGTTTTTAGATAACCCTGTGCTTGAATGCGACCTGATAACGCCTCAAGACAAATGATGCATACGTTGTTGCGGCTTGTAACTGAAACCCTTTTGCGGAATTTGTAAGGTGACCGTGTCAATCAACTTGGTCTGTTCTTCTTTATCCATGGTCAGTTGGCCTGTTTTCGCATCGATCAGTTCCAACTGCCAGGCCAGCAATGTCAAGCAGTCATGCAGGGCCTCCAGGGCTTGATCATGTAGCTGCAAAGGGTTTTCGGCGTTGGCGATCACGTCCTGGATATGCCGCGAAAACTCGCTGATCGCTTGCAGGGCCAGGCAATCGGCCTTTTCGGCGAGCTTGATCAGGCTGGTTTTCATGCAGTCGATGGCGTCACTGTCGTTGCGGATCAAATGCAGGTGGCTCAGGCATTCTTCCGACTTGGTCAGCAGCTTTTGAGCCTCGTGCAGGAACTCTGGAAGTGCAACTTGCCACTCGTTACCGTCGTTCATCATGCAAGTCTCCACAACATAAGGTCGGGTGATGAGAGGTCGCACCGGGTGAATGGCGTAAAACTACCGCTGAAAGATAACGGGAATCTGTAGGTCGCTTCTGAGTTTTCAGTAGGACGTTTATTTGAATGACGGCGACGGCTGTGCGTGGCCCTCGTGAGCGGGCTCGATTGCACACCTTCAGTTGCCGCGACGTGAACGTCTGGAAGACCCGTGGGTCGAGGACTTGGGATGGCAAACAAAAGCCTGACTCCATTCATGCAATGAGAATGGCGTCACATTAATGGCTATTAGATACTGCGAATATCAGGTTGGGCCTGATTGTGCATAGGGGAATCCCTTACATAGCGGAACCTTGCGTCGATTTGAGTGTCGCGCAACGTCGCTGCACCGCCGTATTAACAGGCTTCAGCAGTAAAGCATGATGTCAGTGTGACATCAATGAATTTACCTGGCATTTTACCGGGGTCAAGGTCCGGCGTTTGCCGCCGATAACAAGCTAACTGCACAAACACTTCGCGCATTACTTTCCAGCGCACACCAGGAGCTCTTAATGGCCGGCATTCTCGACACGGTAGACCAACGCACGCAACTGGTGGGTGAGAATCGCCTGGAGATCCTCATGTTTCGCCTGGCCGGGCGGCAACTGTTCGCTATCAACGTGTTCAAGGTGCAGGAAGTCCTGCAACTGCCCAAGTTGACCCTGATGCCCCAGCGCCACCCCTTCGTGTGCGGTGTGGTCAACCTGCGTGGCCAGACCCTGCCGGTGATCGACTTGTCCCAGGCCATCGGCATGCGTCCGCTGGTGCCGGGCCCTAACAGCACCATTATCGTCACCGAGTACAACCGCTCGGTGCAGGCGTTCCTGGTGGGCGGCGTGGACCGCATCGTCAACATGAACTGGGAAGCCATCCTGCCGCCGCCGACCAGCGCCGGGCGCCAGCATTACCTCACCGCCATCAGCAAGGTCGATGACCAGTTGGTGGAGATCATTGACGTGGAAAAAGTCCTCGCCGAGATCGTGCCGTACAACGCCAAGGTTTCCCGCGAAAAGCTCGACGACCCGGTGCTGGAACGCGCCCGTGGCCGCGAAGTGCTGCTGGTGGACGACTCCAACGTGGCCCTGTCGCAATTGCGCGACACCCTCGGCCAACTGGGCGTGAAGATGCACATCGCCAGCGACGGCCTCAAGGCGCTGAACATGCTTAAGGCCTGGGCGGACGCCGGCCATGTCATGACCGACAAGCTGCTGATGATCTTCACCGACGCCGAAATGCCCGAGATGGACGGCTACCGTCTCACGACTGAAATCCGCAACGACCCACGCCTGCGCAAGCTCTACGTGGTATTGCACACCTCGCTGTCGGGCAGCTTCAACGACTCGATGGTGAAGAAGGTCGGATGCGACAACTTCCTGTCCAAGTTCCAGCCGGACAAGCTGGTGGATGTGGTCCGTCAGCGCCTGATGCTGGACGAAGCGTCCGCTTGACCTTAGGGTGACGGCTTTGCCCCTCAGGAATGCAGGCTCATGCTTCGTCTCAGCGCGTTGTACCGTTACCCCTTGAAGTCCGGCAAGGCCGAGATCCTGCAACAGATTGGCCTGGATAAGCTCGGGTTGGACGGGGACCGACGCTGGATGCTGGTGGATGAGGCCAGCGGGCGTTTCCTCACCCAGCGCGCCGTGGCGAAGATGAGCCAGCTGTCGGCGCTGTGGAACCGCAGCGGCGGCCTGACCCTGAGTTCGCCTGGCTACGCGCCACTGGACGTGGCGTTGCCGGGCAGCGCGGCGCAGTTGCGCGGCGTGACCATCTGGCGCGACACCTTGCGTGTGCCGGACGCCGGCGACGAAGCCGCCGCGTGGGTCAGCGAGTTTATCGGCAAGCCCACGCGGCTGGTGCAGATCCCCCTGGAACGTGCCCGCACCACCCAAGCGGGTTACGGCCGCGATGATGACCAGGTAGCGTTTGCCGACGGTTATCCGTTGCTGGTGATCGGGCAAGCGTCCCTCGACGACCTCTCGCAAAAAGTCGGCCGTCCCATGGACATGCTGCGTTTTCGCCCCAACCTTGTGATCGAGGGCAGCGAAGCCTTCGCCGAAGACGGCTGGAAGCGCCTGCGCATCGGTGATGTCGAGTTTCGCGCAGTCAAACCCTGCTCACGCTGCATTCTCACCACCATCGACCCGCACACCGGCGAGCGCAGTGCCGACCGTGAGCCTTTCGTGACGCTGGAGGCCTACCGCAAGACCGAGGACGGCGCGATTTTCGGCCAGAACCTGGTCAACGATGGCGTGGGCCGCCTGGAAGTGGGCATGCCGGTGATCATCCTCGAATAAGTCATGCGCCCATAAAAAATGCCCGTCTCGCAGGAGACGGGCATTTTTTTTGCGGCGCAGCGATCAGCCGCGGTATTCGCACAGGTAAGCGGTGTCTACCGCGACCTTCAGCTGGAACTTGCTGTTGGCCGGTACGTTGAACTGGCTGCCGGCGGCGAAGGTTTCCCAGTCATTGGCATCGGGCAGCTTGACGGTCAGGGCGCCGGACACCACGTGCATGATTTCACGCTGGGCGGTACCGAATTCGTATTCACCCGGGGCCATCACGCCGAGGGTCGCCGGACCTTCTGCAGTGCCGAAAGCGATCGACTTGACGGTGCCGTCGAAGTACTCATTGACTTTAAACATGTGCGAATCCTCGGAAAAAGGGTCTGGAAAGGTCAGCCAGTATGCCCAAGGCCAGGGAAGCTGCCTAGACCGGCAAAATCAGTGGCAGCAGGCGCGCGGTGTTGCGCGCATCTTCCAGCGCTCGATGTTGCTGGCCCTGGAACTGCATCCCCGCCAATTGCAGGGCGCCATTGAGTCCTGGCGGCTTGTCCAGGCGCCGGGCCTTGGCGAAGCGCTGCTTGAGGTTCACATGGGGGGTGGTGGCCATGACGCTGGCCAGGCCATGGCGCTGCCATTCGAGCTCAAGCTGCACGCGATCATAGTCACCCCAACTGGCCCAACCTTCCAGGCGCGCCTGATGCTGGCCCAGCCAGCGCTCGAATAGCGGCCACACCTCGGTGAAGGGCGCGGCGCCGTCGATGTTTGCCTGGGTGATATGCGTCAGTTGGCGACAAAAGGGCGTGAGCAATGGGCGGCGCAGCGGCCGCACAAAACGCTGGAAGTGGTCCAGCTCGCGGCCCTGGCGGTTGACCAGGCTCGCGCCGATCTCGATGACTTCCATCTCCGTCACGGGCCAGCCGCCTTCATCCGTTGTGGCTTCAAGGTCAATAATCAGCCAATGAGGCATCGTGCAGGTTCCCGTACTCGTCCTTTCCTGTTGGGGATAGAGCGTAGCCCGGCCTTGTAGTTCCGACTAGGTGGTTATTCGATCTCCAGTAAAACCTGGCGATTGCGTACCTGATCGCCGGCTGTGACCTGTACGGCCTTGACCACGCCGTCCATGCAGGCCTTGAGTGGGTGCTCCATTTTCATGGCTTCGAGCACCAGCAGCAGTTGGCCTTTGCTCACGTGTTCACCGGCGCAGACGCGTACGTCGACGATGGCGCCGTCCATCGGAGCCTTGACGCTGCCGCTGGCGGTATCGGCCTGGCGGCTGGCGACTTGCTGGGTGCGGTTGGTCACGGTCAGGCCGGGCAGCCACAACTGGTTGCCATCGAGGTGGTAAGCGATGCGGCGGCGAATGCCGTTGAGCACCAGGGTGGCGTGACGGCCGTCGGTGCTCAGCGGCAGGGGCGCGGCGGCGATGGTGTGGGGTTCGCCGTCAACCTCAAGGCGAAAGGTGCAGGGGATACTGGCGTTGTTGCGCCATCCCGCCAGGCTTTGGGGATGCCGGTCGGCGCTGTGTTGGTAAAACAGCGCGGCGGCCAGGGCGAGTTGATCACTCGTCGCTGCCTGGCGCGGTATTTCGCTGAAGTGCTCGGCGATAAACCCGGTACTGAAATCGCCGCCGATAAAGTCTGGGTGCTTGAGCAAATCCGCCAACAACCGCTGGTTGGTCGTCACCCCCAGCAGCAGCGTGTCTTCCACCGCCCGCAGCAATTTGCGCCGCGCTTCTTCGCGGGTGGCGCCATGGGCGATGATTTTGCCGAGCATCGGGTCATAGAACGGGCTGATGGTTTCGCCTTCGCGCAGCCCATGGTCAACCCGCACACCCACAGCCGGCTCCCAGCGCAGCACCTCACCGGTTTGCGGCAGGAAGCCCTGGGCCGGGTCTTCGGCGTACAGGCGTACTTCCATGGCATGGCCGTTCAGGCTTACCTGCGCCTGCTTGAGCGGCAGCGGCTGGCCGGCGGCGATTTGCAGTTGCCAGGCCACCAGGTCGAGGCCGGTGATCAGCTCGGTGACCGGGTGCTCCACTTGCAGGCGGGTGTTCATTTCCAGGAAGTAGAACCGGCTGTTGCGGTCGAGCAGGAACTCCACGGTACCGGCGCCGACGTAATTCACCGCGCGTCCGGCCTTGAGCGCGGCCTCGCCCATGGCCTGGCGCAGTTCGGGCGTCATCACCGGGCAGGGCGCTTCCTCGATGACTTTTTGATGGCGGCGCTGGATCGAGCAGTCGCGTTCACCGAGGTAAATCAGGTTGCCGTGGCTGTCGCCGAACAGTTGGATCTCGACGTGACGCGGCTCGATCAGTGCCTGTTCGAGGATCAGTTCGTCACTGCCGAACGCATTCATGGCCTCCGAGCGAGCGGTGTGCAGATTGTCCAGCAGCGCCTCTGGCTGGTGGACCAGGCGCATGCCACGCCCGCCGCCGCCGGCGCTGGCCTTGATCATCAGCGGGTAGCCAATGTGCTCGGCTTCACGTTGCAGGCAAGTATCGTCCTGGGCGCTGCCTTGGTAGCCGGCGATGCAAGGCACTCCGGCCTCCAGCATGGCCAGTTTGGACAGGCGCTTGCTGCCCATCAGTTCGATGGCCTCGACGCTGGGGCCGATGAAGGTCAGGCCGGCGTCTCGGCAAGCGCGGGCGAAGTCGGGGTTTTCCGAGAGGAAGCCGTAGCCGGGATGGATGGCGTCGGCGCCGGTTTTTTCGGCGGCCTCGAGGATGGCTGCGATGTTGAGATAGGACTGTTGCACCGGGGCGGGGCCGATGCACACGGCTTCGTCGGCCATCTGCACGTGCAGGGCCTGGGCGTCGGCGTCGCTGTAGACGGCGACGGTGCGGTAGCCCAACGCCTGGGCCGTGCGTTGGATGCGGCAGGCGATTTCGCCGCGGTTGGCGATCAGGATTTTTGTGAACTGCGGCATTTTTTGCTCCGTGTGTATATCCGTTATTTAGGTCACGGCCACTTAGGGTTCCGCCCTTACGGCGGCTCACTTTTGGAAGGACCCAAAAGTAAGCAAAAGGTCCTCGCCCAACACTCGGCACCTCGCCTAGGCTCGGTGTGCCCTCACTCCGGCTTTGGAGCGTGGGCCGCCGCAATGGGCCATCCATGGCCCAGGACGGCTAACCCGGCGTCCTGCCGGGTTACCCACGCTCCAAAGCCTGCGTTCGGCCATACCGAGCCTAGGCGAGGTACCGAGTGGTGGGGCAAGAGCCCTTTTGGTTACGTTTGGGGCTCTTTTCCAAAAGTGACCCGCCGTAAGGGCGGAACCTTAAGCAGCCGTTACCGCAGCAACGGATATGTACTCACCCAAACCCCAAAAAGCGGCCGGCCCGAAGGCCGCCACGGCAGCAAGCGCCCTCGCCACAGACCACTGAAAATTGTGTAGATACCCATGCTCAGCGGGCGTCATTTGCACCACCCAGGCTTGCGCTTCTGCACAAACGCCTGCGTCCCCTCAATCCCTTCTGCACTGGTCACCGCCTCGGCAAACCACTGCGCCGCCTGATCCAGCAGCGGCCCCAATGGCTGCTCCACGCTGGCCAGCAGCAGCGCCTTGGTGCGCGCGTTGGCACCGGGCGCGCAGCGCAGCACCTGCCCCAGCACCTCATCCAAACGCTCCGCCAATGCCTGTGGATCGCACTCGGCGAAGTGCACCAGCCCCAGCCGTTGAGCTTCCAATCCATCAAAGCGTGCGGCGGTGAGTGCCAGTCGTCGCGCCTGGGTCAGGCCGATACGCTTGACCACAAACGGCGCAATCTGGGCCGGCAGCAACCCCAGGCTGGTCTCCGGCAAACCGAACTGCGCCTGGTGATCGGCAATCGCGATGTCGCTTACGCAGGCCAGGCCAAACCCACCGCCCAGCACGGCGCCTTGCAGCACGACGATCACCACTTGCGCCACGGCTTCCACTTCTTGCAGTAACGTGCCAAACGCCCGGTTCAGCGCCTGCAATTGATTGCCGGCGCTGACCAGATCCTTCACATCGGCACCCGCGCAAAAGTGCCCGCCTGCGCCGCTGATCACCACCGCGCGTACCTGGCTGTCCAATGCCGCCAGCACCGCGCGCAGTTCGTTGACCATTTCCAGGCTCATGGCATTGCGGCATTCGGGCCGGTTGAGAGTGATGTGCAGCACGCCGTTATGGGGTTCGAGCAGCAGGGTATTCATGGCTTTTTCCCAGGCAAAGTGCCCATCAGTTTGCAGATGATGCCCAGCATGATTTCGTCGGCGCCGCCGCCAATCGACACCAGGCGCACGTCGCGATAAGCGCGGGCCACCGGGTTGTCCCACATGAAGCCCATGCCGCCCCAGTATTGCAGGCAACTGTCGCTGACTTCGCGGCCCAGGCGCCCGGCCTTGAGCTTGGCCATGGAGGCCAGGCGCGTCACGTCCTGGCCCTTGATGTACTGCTCGGTGGCCTGGTAGACCAGTGCGCGCAGGCATTCGATTTCGGTAGCCAGTTCGGCCAGGCGGAAGTGAATCACCTGGTTGTCGATCAGCGCCTTGCCGAAGGTCTGGCGCTCCTTGCAGTAGGCGATGGTGCTGTCGATGCAGTACTCCAGGCCCTTGATCATATTGGCTGCGCCAAACAGGCGTTCTTCCTGGAACTGCAGCATTTGCATCATGAAGCCCGCGCCTTCGTGGCCGATGCGGTTGCGCTGCGGCACGCGCACGCCGTCGAAGAACACCTGGGCAGTCTCGGAGCTGTGCATGCCGAGCTTTTCCAGGGGCGGGCTGACGCTGATACCGGGGGTGTTCATCGGCACCATGATCAGCGACTTGTTGATATGCGGCTTGTCGTCGGAGGTGTTGGCCAACAGGCAGATAAAGTCGGCGCTGGGCGAATTGGTGATCCACATCTTGCTGCCGTTGATCACGTAGTCATCGCCGTCCTTGCGCGCATGGGTCTTGAGCCCGGCCACATCGGAACCGGCGCCGACTTCCGAGACGCCGATGCAGCCGACCTGCTCACCGCTGATGGCCGGGCGCAGGAACTCGTCGCGCAACTCATCGGAGCCGAAGCGGGCGAGGGCGGGAGTGCACATATCGGTCTGCACGCCGATGGACATGGGGATGCCACCGCAGCGAATGGTACCGAACTCTTCGGCGGCGACGATCGAGTAGCTGTAGTCCAGGCCCATGCCACCGAATTGTTCCGGTTTGCAGATCCCCAGCAAGCCGAGCTCGCCGGCCTTGCGGAAGATGTCGTGGATGGGGAAGCGCCCGGCCTTTTCCCATTCGTCCACATGGGGGTTGATCTCGCGGTCGACGAAGGCGCGGACGGTGCGGCGCAGTTCCTGGTGTTCCTGGGTGAAGATCATTTTTATTGTTCTCCTTAAAAACGCGCCACGCCGAAGCTGTTCGGCTGCAATGGCCGGACTTCGGCCTCGTGACAAATATCCAGCAGAAACCCCAGCAGCGTGCGGGTGTCCCGGGGATCTATCAGCCCGTCGTCCCACAGGTTGGCACTGCCATACAGTGCGGTGGACTGGCTGTCGAGCTTCTGCGCGGTGACCTGCTCGAGCATGTCCAGCACTTTGGGATCGGGCACCAAACCGTCCTTCAGCTGTTTGGCCTCGGTGACAATCCGCAGCACCTTGCCCGCCTGCGCACCGCCCATCACCGCGGTGCGGCTGTTGGGCCAGGCGAAGATAAAACGCGGGTCCAGGCCGCGACCGCACATCGCATAGTTGCCGGCGCCGTACGAGCCGCCGACCACCACGGTGAGTTTAGGCACCCGCGCGTTGGCCACCGCCTGGATCATCTTCGCGCCGTGTTTGATCACCCCTTGCTGCTCCGATTCAGTACCGACCATGAAGCCGGTGGTGTTGTGCAGGAACAGCAGCGGCGTGCGGCTCTGGTCGCACAGCTGGATAAACTGCGCCGCCTTGCTCGCGCCCTTGGGCGTGATCGGGCCGTTGTTGCCGATCACGCCGACCGCGCGGCCCTGGATGTGCAGATGGCCGCAGACGGTATGGGCGTCGAACTCTCCCTTGAACTCGAGGAACTGCGAGCCGTCGGCCAGGCGCGCGAGGATCTCGCGCACGTCGTAGGGCTTTTTCGGGTCATCGGGGATCAGCCCCAGCAGGTCGTCGATGGGGTACAGCGGTTCCTGATATGCGCGTTTTGGCGCCAGCGGCAGGCGGTCATTCCAGGGCAACAGGCTGACGATTTCTCGCACGATGCGCACGCCGTCGGCGTCGTTTTCCGCCAGGTATTCAGCGGTGCCGGCGATTTGCGCATGCATCTCGGCGCCGCCCAACTCTTCATCGGTGGCGACTTCACCGGTCGCCGCCTTGAGCAACGGCGGGCCGGCGAGGAACAGCTTGGCCTTACCGCGTACCACCACCACGTAATCCGACAGCCCTGGCTGGTACGCACCACCGGCGGTGGCCGAGCCATGCACCACGGTGATCTGCGGCAAGCCCATGGCCGACATGCGCGCCTGGTTGGCAAAGCTGCGCGCGCCTTCGACAAAAATCTCCGCGGCATAGTTGAGGTTGGCGCCGCCGCTTTCGGCGAGGGTCACCACCGGCAGTTTGTTTTCCATGGCGATCTGTTGCAGGCGCAGGGATTTTTTCAGGCCGGAGGGCGAAATGGTGCCGCCCTTGATCGCGCTGTTGTTGGCCACCACCAGCATGCGCACGCCGCTGACGTAGCCGATACCGGCGATCAATCCACCGCCGGCGGCGCTGCCGTCCTTGTCATCATGCAGCTTGTAGCCAGCCAGGCTCGCCAGTTCCAAGAACGGTGCGCCAGGGTCCAGCAGCAGGTTGAGGCGCTCGCGCGGCAGCAGTTGGCCGCGTTTGTCGAACTTAGGCTTGGCCTCCTGGGCCTTGCTCAGCAGGGCCTGTTCCAGCTGGTGCAGGTGTTGGATGCCAGCCAGCATGGCGGCGCGGTTTTGCGCAAACAGCGGGCTGTGGGGATCGATCAGGCTGTCAATCGCCGGCATGGTTTATTGCTCCCCCTTGAGCACATCGGGCAAGTACGCGCGGTGGAAACCGTTGAACGCTTCACTCGGTGGTTGCGCCTTGTGCAGCGGCCAGGCACGGCTGCCGAGGCTGGCGGCGCCGTCGATACGCAGGGTGCTGCCGCTGATAAATGCGGCGGCAGGGCTGAGCAGAAACACGATGGCGGCGCTGACTTCCGACTCGGTGCCGATGCGCTTGAGCGGCACGTGTTCACGCAGGGTGGGGATCACTGCCTTGAACGCGCCTTCGTAGGTGTCCATGCCGCTGGACGCGATCCAGCCCGGCGCCACGGCGTTGACCCGCACCCCGGCGCACCCCCACTCGAAGGCGGCGGTCTTGGTGAAGTTGTCCATGCCCGCTCGCGCCGCACCGGAGTGGCCCATGCCGGGCATGCCGCCCCACATGTCGGCGAGCATGTTGACGATGGCCCCACCGTGCTTGCTCATCGACTGGTTGAACACTTCCCGTGCCATCAGGAAACCGCCGACCAGGTTGGTGCGCAGTACGGTTTCAAAACCCTTTTGGTTGATCGACGCCAGCGGCGACGGATACTGCCCACCGGCGTTATTCACCAGGCCATGGATCGGCCCGTGCGCGTGAATAAGCTGTGTGACCAGCGCCTTCACCGCCTCTTCGTCACGAATGTCGCAGGCCTGCCAATGGGCGGTGCCGCCGTCTTCGGTAATTTCAGTCGCGACCTTGGCGAGTTTTTCCGGCTTGCGCCCAACGAGGATGACCTGGGCCCCCAGGGCCGCCAGCTCATGGGCGGTGCAGCGGCCAATCCCGCTGCCACCGCCGGTGACGATCACGGTGTGGCCCTGAAACAGGCCGGCTTTGAAGATCGAGTCGAAGGCCACGGCAGCGCTCCTTTAAGTGAGTTGATTGGCGATGTGTTGCGGCACGGCGATGGGGATTTCCAACAGTTGCTGGGCGAAGGCCTTGCCCTGGGGATCGATGCGCAGGCTGGCGATGCCGCCGCCGCCGAGGGCGTTTTCCAGCAGGAAGTTGAGGCTGTGGCTGCCGGGCAAATACCAGCGTTCGACGCGGCCGTGCACGGGGTCGAGCACGTGGCCCATCCAGTCGACGAGTACCTCCGGGGTCAGCGCTTCGGCGATCCACGGCAGGTACTCGGGGGCGCGGGCGATGACCCCGATATTGCTGTGGTTGCCCTTGTCGCCGGAGCGCGCCACGGCGAGTTTCACCAGCGGTACGCTGGCGTCGGCGCGGCCTTGGGGTTTGGGCGGGTCCATCGGGGCGGCAGGCAGGAGCGGGGCGTCGGCGATGGGCAACGCGCAGACGTGGCGTTGGCCCTGGAAGTCGATCACCACCTCGCAGGCGGCCTTATCGATCAGGAACGAGAACAAGCGGATCAACGGGTAGACCGTTGGCCGCCCGCCGACAATCCCGGTCAGTCCCGGCGCCATCCCGGTGGCAGCCTGGGCGATCTCGCGGGCGAACAACACCAGCGCCTGCTTGCTCGGGTGTCGCACCGCCAGCTTGACCACCACC
The DNA here is from genome assembly GCF_007858185.1 of Pseudomonas grimontii. GTDB lineage: Bacteria > Pseudomonadota > Gammaproteobacteria > Pseudomonadales > Pseudomonadaceae > Aquipseudomonas > Aquipseudomonas grimontii. The sequence goes on along the minus strand of NZ_VFES01000009.1, from coordinate 77,681 downwards.
TCACGGCAGTCGTGGCGCAGGGCGTGAGCGCCATACGTCGCTTCGCTGCCGAGCAGTTCGATGTTCACGTCGGTGTAGGGCGCCCAACCGCGCTGGCTGAACAGTTCCGAGGTCTTGTTGATGATCGCCTGGCTGACCCGCTCGGCCTTGGCCACCGCATCGATCCCGGCGATCAGGCAACTGGCGGTGCAGCGAAAGCCCTCCGGGTAGGTGGCGCTGACCTTGTATTGCGCGGTCGGCGGCAGGCCCTTGGCGCCGTGCAGGCGTACGCAATGTTTGCCTTGCTGCTGCAGCTTGACCTGGCTGAAGTCGCAGATCACATCGGGCAGCAGATACGCGCGTGGATCGCCGATTTCATACAACAGCTGTTCGGCCACGCTCAGTTCGCTGATCAGGCCACCGCTGCCCTCGACTTTATTGACCGTGAACTGGCCGTCGGCGCTGACGTCGACGATGGGGAAACCGATGTGCTCGTAGTCGGGCACATCGCGCCAGTCGGTGAAGTTGCCGCCGGTGCACTGCGCGCCGCATTCGATGATATGCCCGGCCAAGGCTGCCTGGGCGAGGCGATCGTAGTCCTGCCACGACCAACCGAATTCATGCACCAACGCCGCGCTGACCACCGCGCTGTCGACCACCCGGCCAGTGATGACGATGTCCGCGCCCAGTTGCAGTGCCTGCGTGATGCCTGGTGCGCCGAGGTAGGCATTGGCGGACACGCACATCGGCGGCAGCGGCGCGCCGTTGAACATGTCGGTGATGCCGTGCAGGTGCTTGAGCCGCGGTTGCAGGTCATCGCCCAGCAGCACGGCGATTTTCAGCGGGACTTGGGCTTTATCGCAGGCAGCTTGCAGGGCAGCGGCGCAGGCTTGAGGGTGGATGCCGCCGGCGTTGCTGATCACGCGGATGCCCTGGCGCTGGATCTCGGCCAGCAACGGCGTGAGTACCTCGACAAAATCCGTGGCGTAGCCGGCCTGGGGATCTTTCATCCGGGCACTGGCGAGGATCGACATCGTGACTTCCGCCAGGTAGTCGAACACCAGGTAATCCAGCTTGCCGCCGTGCACCAACTGCGCGGCGGCAGTGCAGGTGTCGCCCCAGAAGGCGCTGGCGCAGCCGATACGAACCGTTTTGCTCATGAGAAATCCTTCCTCGAATGGCTGGCAATGAGACTACCAAGCAAGCGCTTGGTTTGTAAACTCTGGTCACAAGTTTTAGCCAAGCGCTTGCTTGGGTGACTGGCACGGCCTAAATTGCCGGCCAAGACGTCAGTAGAAGTAGAGGAGAGCAGCATGGATGAGCACAAAGCCCTGCGGGTAATGCGCACCATGGTCGACGGCGGCCAATTGACCGACCCCGACAGTGCCCGGGGCAAGTTGCTGCAAACCGCGGCTCACCTGTTTCGCAACAAGGGCTTTGAGCGCACCACCGTGCGTGACCTGGCCAGCGCCGTGGGCATTCAGTCTGGCAGCATCTTTCATCACTTCAAGAGCAAGGATGAGATCCTGCGCGCGGTGATGGAGGAAACCATCCACTACAACACGGCCTTGATGCGCGCCTCGCTCGAGGAGGCGACCAACGTGCGCGAACGTGTGCTGGCGCTGATTCGCTGCGAGTTGCAGTCGATCATGGGCGGCAGCGGCGAGGCCATGGCGGTGCTGGTGTATGAATGGCGTTCGCTGTCGGCCGACGGCCAGGCCCACGTGCTGGCCCTGCGCGATGTATATGAAGACATTTGGCTGCAGGTATTGGGCGAGGCCAAGGCGGCGGGCTACATCAAGGGCGATGTGTTTATTGCGCGCCGCTTCCTCACCGGGGCCTTGTCCTGGACCACCACCTGGTTTCGCGCCGAGGGCAGCCTGACCCTGGAGCAATTGGCCGAAGAAGCCTTACTGATGGTTTTGAAGGCCGATTGAGGCGCAAGCTATTAATTTGCCGACGGAAAGTTGTCTCGCTGGACAAAAACGCCTAGCTTATCGCCATCGATGTATTGAACGGTGTGTGCCTTGATGTTATCGCCATGGCGGTTGGCTGCAGGACTTACTTTATGGGCACTCGGCACCGCAGCATGGTTGCCGGCTTCGGCTGCGCAACTGGTGCGCATCGGCGCGGCGCATTTCCCGCCCTATACCGTGCGCCCAGAGAAGGGCGCCGACACCGGATTGTTACCGCAACTGGTGGAGGCCCTGAACGCCTCGCAAACCGACTACCAGTTTGTGCTGGTGCCCACCTCCATCCCCAGGCGCTTCCGCGATTTCGAGCAGGGCCGGGTCGACGTGGCCATCTTCGAAAATCCTGCCTGGGGCTGGCAGAAAATTCCCCACACCAGCGTCGACATGGGGCTTGAGGATGCGGAAATCTTCGTCGCCCAGCGTGATCCCGGCCGTGACCAACGCTATTTCGCCGACCTGGCCGGCAAGCGCCTGGCGGTGTTCAGCGGTTATCACTACGCCTTTGCCAACTTCAACCCCGACCCCAAGTACATGGCCGAGCACTTCAACGCCACGTTGACCTACTCCCATGACAGCAACCTGCTGATGGTTGCGCGCGGACGTGCGGACATCGCCCTGGTGACCCGTTCGTACTTGAGTGACTTCATGGCGCGCAATGTGGATATGGCCGGGCAGTTCCTGGTGTCGGAGCGCATCGATCAGGTTTATCACCATTACGCGTTGCTGCGGCCCAAGGCGCCGATCACGGGCGAGGCGTTTTCGGCGTTGCTCAAGCGACTGCGCGATAGCGGCGAAATGCTGAAGATTTTCGAGCCGTATCGCATTGATGTGATGGCGGTGCCCTGAGGTCAAACTCGACGCGCAAACGTATCGCTATGGTTGCCCGACACCTTGCGGCAGTGCACCAGCGCATCGCGAATCATGAAGTTCACCAACGTCGGTGAAACCCCCAGTTCCTTGGCGATGTCCTTTTGCGGCACGCCGTGCAGGCGGTACATCTCGAACGCGTAGCGGGTGCGCTGGGGCAACTCCGTCAGCGCGTCGGCGATGTTTTCCAGGGTATTGAAATTAATGTGGGAGGTTTCCGGTGAAGCGCCGTGAATAACCACATTCAACCCTTCCTCTTCCGTCCCGGAGTATTTGAGCTCCAGGGCCTGCTTGCGGTAGTGATCGATCGCCAGGTTGCGCACGATCTGGAACAGATAACTCAGTTGGGCCTTGAACGATGACGTGATCGTCGGCGCCGATTGCAGGCGGAAGTAGGCGTCCTGCACGACGTCTTCGGCTCGGGAGCGGCACCCGGTAATACGTGCTGCGATCTTCACCAAAATCAGCCGATTGTCTACGAACGCCTGGAGAAGCGGTGAGTCGCACCTGCCTGTGGATACTTGTTCCGTCATGGAAAATCACCTTGTCGCGAAGAAGTTAGGGGAGGGCGTCCTTGCTGAAGCCTCCTACACATCGGGCAACAAATTATTCTTAATGATAATGATTGTCAAATGAGAAGACGAACTAATCTTATGCTTTCTTGTTCGGTGTGAACCACCCCTCACAGGTAACCGGCGACTAATTATTTGCCGGTGCCGTCCGTTCTTCTGGGTGACAGGGCCGTTAGTCAAGCGGCCAGGGATCAGCACCCGCAGGAGGACGAAATGGGTTTTTACCGTGCGCACAGCGTGTTTCAGTTTGGAGTCGTCGCTCGATGACTATGCCGACTCGACTGCGCCTGTTCTGCCTGCCCTATTCGGGCGCCAGTGCCATGGTTTACGCACGTTGGCGCCGCACCCTGCCGGAGTGGTTGCAGGTGTGCCCGCTGGAATTGCCCGGCCGTGGCATGCGCATGGACGAGCCCCTGCAACGTGATATCAAGGCCTTGGCGGCGCAGCTCGCGGAAGAAATCAGCCGCGACCTGAGCGGCCCTTACGCGTTGTTCGGCCATAGCCTTGGTGGCCTGCTGGCCTTTGAATTGGCCCATGCGCTGAACGCGCGAAATGTTCCAGCGCCGTTGGCACTGTTCGCCTCCGGCACGGCCGGCCCGGCCCGCCGCGATGTCAGCGAATACACCATCGAAAAGACCGACGAGCAACTGATTGCCCGCCTGCGCGAACTGCAAGGCACTGCCGAGGAAGCCCTGGCCAACCCCGAATTGATGCAGTTGATGCTGCCGATCCTGCGCGCCGACTTCCTGCTGTGCGGCAGCTTTATCTACGGCGAGCGTGAGCCGCTGGGCATACCGATCCATGTGTTCGGCGGCAAGCAGGACAGCGTGCGCGCCGACCAGTTGCTCGACTGGCAGCTTGATGCCGCCAGCGGCTTTTCCCTGGACATGTTCGACGGCCACCACTTCTTCCTTATCCAGCACGAAAGTGCCGTATTGCGCTGCGTGCGCCGCTACGCCGACGAACACCTGGCCCGCTGGCGCAATGGCGCGGCGCGGCAATTGGCCGTCGGCTGATCGCTGTTGCTCTCGATTTTCCCGTAAGCCGAATTTCCCGTAAGCCGATTTCAGGCAGGAACCCCATGATGGACGCCTTCGAACTTCCCCGCACCCTGGTCGAGTCCCTTCAACGTCGCGCCGCGCAGACCCCGGACCAGGTCGCCCTGCGCTTCCTCGCCGAGTCGGCCGAGCACAACGTGGTGCTCAGTTACCGTGACCTGGACCTGCGCGCCCGCACCATCGCCGCCGCCTTGCAGGCCAACGCCGAGTTGGGCGACCGTGCGGTGCTGTTGTTCCCCAGTGGCCCGGACTACGTCGCGGCGTTCTTTGGTTGCCTGTACGCCGGGGTGATCGCGGTGCCGGCCTACCCGCCGGAGTCCACCCGCCGTCATCACCAGGAGCGCTTGCTGTCGATTATCGGTGACGCCGAACCACGCCTGCTGCTGACCATCGCCAGCCTGGCCGATGGCCTCGCGCAGATCGAAAACGCGCCGCCGGTGCTGAGTGTCGATACCCTCGACGCACAGACCGCCAGCGCCTGGAGCGCCGCCGACCTGCAACCCGACGACATCGCCTTCCTGCAATACACCTCCGGTTCCACCGCGCTGCCCAAGGGCGTGCAAGTCAGCCACGGCAACCTGGTGGCCAACGAAGTGCTGATCCGACGCGGCTTTGGCATCGACCTGAACCCCGACGACGTGATCGTTAGCTGGCTGCCGCTGTACCACGACATGGGCCTGATCGGCGGCCTGCTGCAACCGATCTTCAGCGGCGTGCCGTGCGTGTTGATGTCGCCGGCCTACTTCCTCGGCCGGCCGTTGCGCTGGCTCGAAGCGATCAGCGAATACCGCGGCACCATCAGCGGCGGACCGGATTTCGCCTACCGCCTGTGCAGCGAGCGGGTCAGTGATTCGGCCCTGGAACGCCTGGACTTGAGCAACTGGCGCGTGGCCTATTCCGGCTCCGAGCCGATCCGCCTCGACACCCTGGAGCGCTTCGCCGAGAAGTTCGCCGCTTGCGGGTTTACCCCGAATAATTTCTTCGCCTCCTACGGCCTGGCCGAAGCCACCCTGTTTGTCGCCGGCGGCCGGCGTGGCCACGGCATCCCCGCGCTGCGTGTCGACGCGCAGGCCCTGGCCGCCAACCGCGCCGAGCCCGGGCAGGGCAGTGCGATCATGAGTTGCGGCACCCGCCAGCCGGAACACGCGGTACTGATCGCCGACCCGCACACCCTGACCGAGCTGGCCGACAACTGCGTCGGCGAACTCTGGGCCAGCGGCCCGAGCATCGCCCACGGCTACTGGCGCAACCCCGAAGCCAGCGCCAGGACCTTCGTGCAACATGCCGGCCGCACCTGGCTGCGCACCGGTGACCTGGGCTTTATCCGCGAGGGTGAGGTGTACATCACCGGCCGCCTGAAAGACCTGCTGATCGTGCGCGGGCACAACCTCTACCCCCAGGACATCGAACAGACCATCGAGCGCGAAGTGGAAGTGGTGCGCAAGGGCCGGGTCGCGGCGTTTGCGGTGAATGACAACGGCCTGGAAGGCATCGGCATCGCCGCAGAAATCAGCCGCAGCGTGCAGAAGATCCTGCCGCCTGAAGCGCTGATCAAAGCCATCCGCCAAGCCGTGGCTGAGGCCTACCAAGAGGCGCCCTGCGTGGTGGTGTTGCTCAACCCCGGCGCCTTGCCCAAGACCTCCAGCGGCAAGGTGCAGCGTGCGGCGTGTGCGCTTCGCCATGTGGATGGCAGCCTCGACAGCTACGCGCAGTTCCCCGGCCTGCCCGCGCAGGCCAGCGATACCGCGCTGGAATCCGAACTGCAAAGCCAGATTGCCGCGATCTGGTGCGAGCAGTTGCAGGTCGCCACGGTGGCGGCTGACGATCACTTCTTCCTGCTCGGCGGCAACTCCATCACCGCCACCCAGGTGGTCGCGCGTCTGCGCGAAACCCTCGGTCTGGAGCTGAACCTGCGCCTGCTGTTCGAGGCGCCGACGCTGTCTGCATTTGCTGCCAGCGTGGCGCAACTGCAACAGGATGGCGGCATCGCCCAAGGTGCTATTCATGCCCTGTCACGCCAGGAAGAGCTGCCGCAGTCCCTGGCCCAGAACCGCCTGTGGATCACCTGGCAACTGGACCCGCAAAGCAGCGCCTACACAATCCCCGGCGCCCTGCGTTTGCGTGGCGAGTTGGATGAAGACGCGGTGCGCTCGAGCTTCCAGCACCTGATCCAGCGTCATGAAGCCCTGCGCACACGTTTCTATGAGCGCGATGGCCGCGCCTTCCAGCGTGTGGATGCCAATCGCGATTTCGACCTGCAGGTTATCGATCTCAGCGACGTGCCCGTCGCCGAGCGTGAAGCCCGCGCGCAGCAGATCCGAGAAGACGAAGCCCGCACCCTGTTCGACCTGGAAAAAGGCCCGCTGCTGTGGGTGACCCTGGTGCGCCTGGACGATGCAGATCACCAGTTGCTGGTGACCCTGCACCACATCATCGCGGACGGCTGGTCGTTGAATATCCTTATCGACGAGTTCTCGCGCCTGTACGCCGCCGCAAGCCAGGGCCAGCCCCTGACGTTGCCACCCCTGGCCTTGCAGTACGCCGATTACGGCAGCTGGCAGCGTCAATGGCTGGCCGACGGTGAAGGCCAGCGGCAACTGGCGTACTGGAAAGAGCAACTGGGGGACGAGCATCCGACCCTGAGCCTGGCCACCGACCACCCGCGAGCGGCCCGGCAACGCCGCAGCGCGTCGCGCCATACTGCGCGCCTGAGTGTCAGCCTCAGCGAAGCGATTCGCCACACTGCCCAGGCCCATGAGTCCACGCCGTTCATGCTGTTGCTGGCGGCGTTCCAGACCTTGCTCTACCGCTACAGCGGCCAGCGCGACATCCGTATCGGCGTGCCCAATGCCAACCGCCCACGCCAGGAAACCCAAGGCCTGATCGGCTTCTTTATCAACACCCTGGTGCTGCGTGCCGAGCTGGACGGGCGCCTGCCTTTCACTGAGCTGTTGGCCGCCACCCGCCAGACGGCATTGGGTGCCCAGGCCCATCAGGACCTGCCGTTCGAGCAGCTGCTGGAAGCCTTCCCGCACGCTCGCGAGCAAGGCCTGTTCCAGGTCATGTTCAACCATCAGCAACGTGACCTCAGCGCCTTGCGCCGCCTGCCGGGCCTGCTCGCCGATGAGCTGCCATGGCACAGCCGCGAAGCCAAGTTCGACCTGCAACTGCACAGCGAAGAAGACCGCAACGGGCGCCTGAGCCTGTCCTTCGACTACGCCGATGAACTGTTCGACAGCGCGACGATCCAGCGCCTGGCCGAGCACTACATCCACCTGTTGCAAGCGGTCTGTGAGCAACCGCAGCAAGCCCTCGGCGACATCCAGCTGATGCAGCAGGATGAACAGCAAACGTGGTGCCAGGCGCCGTGCGCACCCGCTCAACAATGGCTGCCCGAACTGCTCAACCAGCACACCTCGGACAACACCGCGCTGGTTTGGCAGGACGGCAGCCTGACCTTCGCCCAGCTGCACACCCAGGCCAACCGCCTGGCCCATTACCTGCGCGACAAAGGTGTCGGCCCGGACGTGTGCGTGGCCATCGCTGCCGAGCGTTCGCCGCAGTTGCTGGTCGGCCTGCTGGCGATCATCAAGGCCGGTGGTGCCTATGTGCCGCTGGACCCGGATTACCCCGCCGAGCGCCTGGCCTACATGCTCAAGGACAGCGGCGTGCACCTGCTGCTGACCCAGACCGCGTTACTGGAACACTTGCCGACGGCCGACGGCGTGTGCGTGATTGCCATGGACACCCTGCACCTCGACGGTTGGCCGACCCAGCCACCGGGCCTGCACCTGCACGGCGACAACCTCGCCTATGTGATCTACACCTCCGGCTCCACCGGCCAGCCCAAGGGTGTGGGCAATACCCACGCGGCCCTGGCCGAGCGCTTGCAGTGGATGCAGGCCACGTATCAACTGAATGACAGCGACGTGCTGATGCAAAAGGCACCGATCAGTTTCGACGTGTCGGTGTGGGAGTGTTTCTGGCCGCTGATCACCGGCTGCCGCCTGGTGCTGGCCGGCCCTGGCGAACATCGCGATCCGCACCGCATCGCGCAGTTGGTGCAGGCGCACGGCGTAACCACGCTGCACTTTGTGCCGCCGCTGTTGCAGCTGTTTATCGACGAACCGCTGGTACCTGAGTGCACCAGCCTGCGGCGCCTGTTCTCCGGTGGCGAGGCCTTGCCCGCCGAGTTGCGCAATCGCGTGTTGGCGCAGTTGCCGGCGGTGCAACTGCACAACCGCTATGGTCCGACCGAGACGGCGATCAACGTCACCCACTGGCATTGCACTGCCGAGGATGGCGAGCGCTCGCCGATCGGCCGGCCGCTGGGCAATGTGATCTGCCGCGTGCTGGACGAGCAGCTCAACCCGTTGCCGGCCGGTGTGCCGGGCGAACTGTGCATTGGCGGCATCGGTCTGGCGCGCGGTTACCTTGGGCGTGCCGGTTTGACCGCTGAGCGCTTTGTCGCCGACCCGCTGGGCGAGGCCGGCGCGCGTCTGTATCGCACCGGTGACCGCGCACGCTGGAGCGCCGATGGCGTGCTCGAATACCTCGGCCGTCTCGATCAGCAGGTCAAGCTGCGTGGCTTCCGGGTGGAGCCGGAAGAAATCGAAGCGCGCCTGCTGGCCCTGGACGGTATCGCCCAGGCCGTGGTGCTGGTGCGTGACACCCAGTTGATCGGTTACTACACCGCCCATAGCGCGCTGGACGAACAGGACGTCAAAGCCGCCCTGGCCGCCGAGTTGCCGGAGTACATGGTGCCCGCGCAACTGATGCGCCTGGACGCGATGCCCCTGAGCCCGAGCGGCAAACTCGACCGTCGCGCATTGCCGGCGCCGGTGTGGCAAACCCGCGAGCACATCGCCCCCGAAACACCCTTGCAGCAGCAGATTGCAGCGATCTGGCGGGAAGTGCTGGGCTTGCCCCGTATCGGCCTGCGCGATGACTTCTTCGCCCTCGGCGGCCACTCGTTGCTGGCCACGCAAATCATCTCCCGCACCCGCCAGGCCTGCGACGTCGAGCTGCCGTTGCGCACCTTGTTCGAGGCCAGTGAGTTGGGCGCTTTTGCCGAGCAAGTCGGCCTGATCCAGGCCAGCGGCCAACGCAACCAGCAAACCGCAATCGCCACCGTCGACCGCAGCGCGCCCGTGCCGTTGTCGTATTCCCAGCAGCGCATGTGGTTCCTGTGGCAGATGGAACCGGACAGCCCGGCCTATAACGTCGGCGGCATGGCGCGCCTGCGTGGCGTGCTGGATGTGGGGCGTTTCGAGGCGGCGTTGCAGGCCTTGATCATGCGCCACGAAACCCTGCGTACCACCTTTCCGAGCGTCGATGGCGTAGCCAGTCAAAAGGTCTCGGCGCAGACCGACCTGCGCATGGGTTGGCAGGATATGTCTGCGTTGAACGCGAGCGAGCGCGAGCAGCGTTTGCGGCAACTTGCCGATGTTGAGGCCCACACGCCGTTCAACCTGGAGACCGGACCGCTGCTGCGCGCGTGCCTGGTCAAGGCCGGTGAGCAGGAGCACTACCTGGTGCTGACCCTGCACCATATCGTCACCGAAGGCTGGGCCATGGACATCTTTGCCCGTGAACTCAGCGCGCTGTATGAAGCGTTTATCGATGAGCGCCTGTCTCCGCTGCCACCGTTGCCGGTGCAGTATCTGGATTACAGCGTGTGGCAACGCCAATGGTTGGAGTCTGGCGAGCGCCAACGCCAGCTGGATTACTGGACTGCGCAACTGGGCCACGAACACCCGTTGCTCGAATTGCCCGGCGACCGTCCACGGCCACCGGTGCAAAGTCACCGGGGCGAGCTGTACCGCTTCGACCTCAGCGACGATCTCGCCGCTCGTGTGCGTGCCTTCAACGCCGAACGTGGCCTGACCCTGTTCATGACCATGACCGCCACCCTGGCTGTGTTGCTCTACCGCTACAGCGGCCAGACCGACCTGCGCATCGGCGCGCCCGTGGCCAACCGCATTCGCCCGGAAAGCGAAGGGTTGATCGGGGCGTTCCTCAATACCCAGGTGCTGCGTTGCCAGCTCACTGGGCGGATGAGTGTTGCTGAGCTGTTCGAGCAGGTCCGTCACACCGTGATCGAAGGCCAGTCCCATCAGGACCTGCCGTTCGACCATCTGGTGGAAGCCCTGCAACCGCCACGCAGCGCGGCGTACAACCCACTGTTCCAGGTGATGTGCAACGTGCAGCGCTGGGAATTCCAGCAGAGCCGCCAACTGGCCGGCATGACCGTCGAATACCTGGCCAACGATGCCCGCGCGACCAAGTTCGACCTCAACCTGGAAGTCACCGACCTCGATCACCGCCTGGGTTGCTGCCTGACCTACAGCACCGACCTGTTCGACGAACCGCGCATCGCGCGCATGGCCGAGCATTGGCGCAACCTGCTCGAAGCCTTGATCGCCAACCCGCAACAACGTCTCAGCGAACTGCCGTTGCTGAGCGCCACCGAGCAACGTGCGTTGCGGGACAGCCTGGGTGTGGAAGCCGGCGAGCATCGCCTCGACCAGTGCATCCATCAACTGTTCAGCCGTCAGGCGCTCAAGCATGCGCAGGCCCCGGCGCTGACCTTTGCCGGTGTCACCCTCACTTATGCCGAACTGGACGCTCGCGCCAACCGCCTGGCGTGGATGCTGCGCGAGCGTGGCGTCGGCCCGCAGGTGCGTGTCGGCCTGGCGCTGCCGCGCTCGCTGGAAATGGTCATCGGCCTGCTGGCGATCCTCAAGGCCGGTGGCGCGTATGTGCCGCTGGACCCGGAATACCCGCTGGACCGTCTGCACTACATGATCGAAGACAGCGGCATCGGCCTGCTGCTCAGCGATGCAGCGATGTTCGAAGCCCTCGGCGAATTGCCGGCGACCGTGGCTTGCTGGTGCCTGGAAGATGACTTGCCGGTGCTGGCGAATTACCCGGCCGGCGAGCTGCCGTTTATCAGCGTGCCGCAACATCAGGCCTACCTGATCTACACCTCCGGCTCCACCGGTAAACCCAAGGGCGTGGTGGTGTCCCACGGTGAAATCGCCATGCATTGCCAGGCCGTGATCGAACGCTTCGGCATGCGCCCGGACGATTGTGAGCTGCATTTCTATTCAATCAACTTCGACGCCGCCACCGAGCGTCTGTTGGTGCCGTTGCTCAGCGGTGCGCAAGTGGTCCTGCGCGCCCAGGGCCAATGGGATGCCGAGGAAATCTGCGGGCTGATTCGTACCCATCGCATCAACATCCTTGGTTTTACCCCGAGCTACGGCAGCCAGTTGGCGCAGTGGCTGGCGACCCAGCACCAGACCTTGCCGGTGCGCATGTGCATCACCGGCGGCGAAGCGCTGACCGGCGAACACCTGCAGCGTATCCGCGCAGCGTTCCAGCCCGAGGTGTTTTTCAACGCCTACGGCCCGACCGAAACCGTGGTCATGCCGCTGGCCAGCCTCGCGCCGCAGCAGTTGGAAGAGGGCGCCGGCAGCGTGCCGATCGGCAGCATCATCGGCGCCCGCGTGGCCTATATTCTCGACGCCGACCTGGCCTTGGTTCCGCAAGGGGCGACCGGCGAGTTGTATGTCGGCGGCGCTGGCTTGGCCCAGGGTTACCACGAACGTCCGGGGATGACGGCGGAGCGGTTTGTCGCCGACCCGTTTGCCCGCCATGGCGGTCGTCTGTATCGCACCGGCGACCTGGTGCGCCAACGCGCCGATGGCCTGGTGGAGTACCTGGGGCGCATCGATCATCAGGTGAAGATTCGCGGTTTCCGGATCGAGCTGGGCGAGATCGAAACCCGCCTGCTGGAGCATGCCTCCGTGCGCGAGGCGGTGGTGCTGGCGCTGGATTCGCCGAGTGGCAAGCAGCTGGTGGCGTACCTGGTCAGCGACGCCGACCACGCCACCTTGCGTGACGCGCTCAAGGCCCATCTCAAGGCCCATCTCCATAAACAGCTGCCGGACTACATGGTGCCCGCGCACCTGATCGTCCTCGACAGCATGCCGCTGACCGCCAACGGCAAGCTCGACCGCCGCGCCTTGCCGCAACCCGACCCCGAGGCCAATCGCCAACACTACGTGGCCCCGCGCAACGAGCTGGAAAGCACCTTGGCGGCGATCTGGTGCGCGGTGTTGAACGTGCAGCAAGTCGGCCTCGACGATAACTTCTTTGAATTGGGCGGCGATTCGATCCTGTCGATCCAGGTGGTCAGCCGCGCGCGGCAGGCGGGGATTCATTTCAGCCCTCGCGACCTGTTCCAGCACCAGACCGTGCAAACCCTGGCCGCGGTCGCCACGCGCGCCGAGCAGGTCATCGCCGAGCAAGGTGTGCTCACCGGTCGCTCGGGCCTCACGCCGATCCAGCACTGGTTCTTCGACACCGATATTCCAGCGCGTCAGCACTGGAACCAGGCGCTGGTGCTCAAACCGCTGCAACTGCTCGAGCCTCATCGCCTGGAGCAAGCGCTGCTGGCGGTACTGGAACACCACGACGCCCTGCGCCTGAGCTTCGCCCGGCGCGATGCGCAATGGCATGCCGAACACTTGGCCGTGCCCCAGGGCGGCGTGCTGATGCAGGCGCAAGTGCGCGATATGGCGCAGTGCACTGCGCTGTTCAGCGACACCCAGCGCAGCCTCGACCTGGAACACGGCCCGCTGTTGCGCGCCTTGCTGGTGGACGGCCCGCAAGGTCAGCAACGCTTGCTGATCGCGATCCATCACCTGGTGGTGGACGGTGTGTCGTGGCGCGTGTTGCTCGAGGACCTGCAAAACGTCTACCGCCAGCTCAGCGACGGCCAGTCCGTCAGCCTGCCGGCCAAGACCAGCGCCCTGCGTGACTGGGCCGCGCGCTTGCAGGCGTATGCCGGCAGCGAATCCCTGCGTGAAGAGTTGAGCGTGTGGCAGGCCCGGTTGGCCGGTCCTGACGCGGCATTGCCCGTGGCCCGCCCGCACGGTTCGCGGCGCAATCGTGATGCCGCCACCGTCAGCGTACGCCTGGATGCCGAACACACGCGCCAATTGCTGCAACAGGCGCCGAGCGCCTACCGCACCCAAGTCAACGACCTGCTGCTGACTGCACTGGCCCGTGTGCTGTGCCGCTGGAGTGGGCATGATTCGGCGCTGATCCAACTCGAAGGCCATGGCCGCGAAAACCTGTTCGACGACATCGACCTGACCCGCAGCGTCGGCTGGTTCACCAGCGCTTACCCGCTGCGCTTGACCCCGCACGTGGGGCAGGGCGACTCGATCAAGGCGATCAAGGAACAGCTGCGTGCCGTGCCCCATAAAGGCCTGGGTTATGGCGTGCTGCGCTACCTGGCGGACGACGCGTGCAAACAAAGCATGGCCGCGCTGCCAAGCGCGCAGATCACCTTCAACTACCTCGGCCAGTTCGACCAGAGCTTTGGCGATGATGCGTTGTTCCACCCGCTGGACGAATCGGCGGGCCTGGCCCATGACTTGGACGCACCGCTGCCCAACGAGCTGAGCGTCGACAGCCAGGTGTACGGCGGCGAACTGGTGCTGCGCTGGACCTTCAGCCGCGAACGCCACGACCAACAGACCATCCAGGAACTGGCGCAGGCCTACCTGGCCGAACTGCACAACCTGGTTGCCCACTGCCTTGAGGACAACGCTGGCGGCCTGACACCGTCCGACTTCCCCCTGGCCCGCCTGACCCAGCCGCAACTGGATACGTTGCCGGTACCGGCCAGCGCCATCGAAGATGTGTACCCGCTGACCCCGATGCAAGAGGGGTTGCTGCTGCACACCCTGCTTGAACCGGGCACCGGCCTCTACTACATGCAGGACCGCTACCGCATTAACAGCGTGTTGGACCCCGAGCGTTTCGCCCAGGCCTGGCAAGCGGTGATCGCCCGCCACGAAGCCTTGCGCGCCTCGTTCTGCTGGAACGTCGGCGAAGACATGCTGCAAGTGATCCACAAGCCGGGCAGCACGCCGATCGAGTACCTGGATTGGAGTGCCGATCCGCAAAGCGAACATGAACCGCGCCTGCAAGCGCTGCTCAAGGCCGAGCGCGAAGCCGGTTTCGATCTGCTCAACCAGGCGCCGTTTCACCTGCGGTTGATCCGTGTCGGTGAAGCGCGCTACTGGTTCATGATGAGCAACCACCACATCCTTATTGATGCCTGGTGCCGTTCGCTGTTGATGAATGACTTCTTCGACCTCTACACGGCCCTCGGCGAAGGTCGCGACGCGCAGTTGGCCACGCCACCGCGCTACCGCGACTACATCGCCTGGCTGCAACGCCAGAACCTCGCCGAAGCACGCCAGTGGTGGCAGCAAAACCTGCAAGGGTTCGAGCGCACCACGCCGATCCCGAGCGACCGGCCGTTCCTGCGCGAACATGCCGGCCACAGCGGCGGCATGGTGGTGGGCGACTGCTACACCCGGCTCGACGCCCGTGATGGTGCGCAACTGCGCGAACTGGCCCAGGCCCATCAACTCACCGTCAACACTTTTGCCCAGGCGGCGTGGGCGCTGGTGCTGCGACGCTTGAGTGGCGACCGTGACGTGCTGTTCGGCGTCACCGTGGCCGGGCGCCCGGTAGAAATGCCCGAGATGCAACGCACCGTCGGCCTGTTTATCAACAGCATCGCGCTGCGGGTGAAGCTGCCCGAGGACGGCCAACGTTGCAGCGTGCGCCAGTGGTTGAGCGCGTTGCTCGACAGCAATATGCAGCTGCGCGAGTACGAATACCTGCCGCTGGTGACGATCCAGGAGCACAGCGAGTTGCCCAAGGGCCAGCCGCTGTTCGACAGCCTGTTCGTGTTTGAAAACGCCCCGGTGGAAGTCTCGGTGTTGGACCGCGCCCAAAGCCTGAACGCGACCTCGGACTCCGGCCGCACCCACACCAACTTCCCGCTGACTGCGGTGTGCTATCCGGGCGATGACCTCGGCCTGCACCTGTCCTACGACCAGCGTTACTTCGACGAAACCACCGTGCAAGGCATGCTCGGTGAATTCAAGCGCCTGCTGCTGGCGTTGGTGCAGGGCTTCCACGGTGATATGGCCGACCTGCCGCTGATGGGCGAGCAGGAGCGCGCGTTCCTGTTGGACGGCTGCAACCAGAGCGAACACGCCTACCCGTTGGAGCGCAGCTATATCGAGTTGTTCGAGGCGCAGGTGAGCGCGCATCCGCAGCGCATCGCCGCCAGTTGCCTGGACCAGCAATGGACCTATGACGAGTTGAACCGCCGCAGTAACGGCCTGGGTCATGCGCTGATTGCGGCGGGCGTCGGCCTGGACCAACCGGTGGCGTTGCTGGCCGAGCGTAGCCTTGACCTGCTGGGCATGATCATCGGCAGCTTCAAGGCCGGCGCCGGCTACCTGCCGTTGGACCCGGGCCTGCCGAGCCAGCGCTTGAGCCGCATCATTGACCTGAGTCGCACACCGTTGCTGGTATGCACCGAGGCGTGCCGTGAGCAGGCCATCGAGTTGCTGGACGGTGTCGACTGCCAGTTGCTGGTGTGGGAGGAGGTGCCTGCCCGTGGGGAAAATCCGGGCATCTACAGCGGCCCGGACAACCTTGCCTACGTGATCTACACCTCGGGCTCCACCGGCCTGCCCAAAGGCGTGATGGTCGAACAGCGCGGCATGCTCAATAACCAATTGAGCAAGGTGCCGTACCTGCAACTGAGCGCAACGGATGTGATCGCGCAGACCGCTTCACAAAGCTTCGATATTTCCGTGTGGCAATTCCTCGCCGCGCCGCTGTTCGGTGCGCGGGTGGATATTGTCCCGAACAGCATCGCCCACGATCCTCAGGGCTTGCTGGCACATGTGCAGGCACACGGCATCAGCGTGTTGGAAAGCGTGCCATCGCTGATCCAGGGCATGCTCGCCCAGGATCGAATCAGTCTGGAAGGTTTGCGCTGGATGCTGCCAACCGGTGAAGCGATGCCGCCGGAACTGGCGCACCAGTGGTTGGTGCGTTACCCGGACATCGGCTTGGTCAACGCTTATGGCCCGGCGGAATGTTCTGACGACGTGGCGTTCTTCCGCGTCGATCCGGCGTCCACCCGTGGCACTTACCTGCCGATTGGGACGCCGACCGACAATAACCGTTTGTACGTAGTGGATGGCGCGCTGGAGTTGGTGCCCCAGGGCGCGGTCGGTGAACTGTGCGTGGCCGGCACCGGGGTCGGCCGCGGCTATGTCAGCGATCCGCTGCGCACCGCCCAGGTGTTTGTGCCGAACCCGTTCGGCGCACCGGGCGAGCGCCTGTACCGTACCGGAGACCTGGCACGGCGGCGCAGCGATGGCGTGCTGGAGTACGTCGGGCGTATCGACCATCAGGTGAAGATTCGCGGCTACCGCATCGAGCTGGGTGAAATCGAAGCGCGCCTGCACGAGCAACCGCACGTGCGCGATGCGGCGGTGGGCGTGCAGGAAGGCGTCAACGGCAAGCATCTGGTGGGTTACCTGGTGGCCGCCGATGAAACCCTCAACCCGAGCGAACGCCTGGACCGCATCAAGCAACGCCTGCGCGCTGAACTGCCGGAGTACATGGTGCCGCTGCATTGGCTATGGCTCGAGCGCCTGCCGCTCAACGCCAACGGCAAACTCGACCGCAAGGCCCTGCCTGAACTGGAGATTGGCCAGTTGCACAGCCAGGACTACCTGGCGCCGCGCAACGAACTGGAAAACACCTTGGCCGCGATCTGGGCCGAGGTGCTGAAAGTCGAACGGGTAGGCGTGCAGGACAACTTCTTCGAACTGGGCGGGCACTCGTTGCTGGCCACGCAGATTGCCTCACGGGTGCAGAAGACCCTGCAGCGGGATGTGCCGCTAAGGGCGATGTTCGAGTGCAGCACGGTGGCGCAATTGGCCGAGTACATCGAGGGGTTGGCGGCCAATGAGATCAGCGCGGAGAAGGTGGAGCGGTTGAGTGATTTGATGGCGGAGTTGGAAGGGCTTTAATCTCCGCTGGGTTTGGGTGAGTACATATCCGTTGCTGCGGTCACGGCTACCTATGGTTCCGCCCTTACGGCGGGTCACTTTTGGAAGAGCGCCAAAAGTAACCAAAAACGCTTCGCCCCAACACTCGGCACCTCGCCTAGGCTCGGTGTGCCCTCACTCCGGCTTTGGAGCGTGGGCCGCCGCAATGGGCCATCCTTGGCCCAGTGCGGCTAACCCGGCGTCCTGCCGGGTTACCCACGCTCCAAAGCCTGCGTTCGGCCAGCGTGTTTGACGGGGCGATCCCAGATCAAAAACAAAGCGAGGCGGCCTTAAAGCCGACCTGATCTTTGAAGCGTACGCGGTGTGGCTTCTACTTCCTTAACCGCTGACGAAGTCAGCAATCTTTTGATCTGGCTCTGGCTCTGGCTTTTGATCTTGATCTCAGGCGCCCCGTTAACCACGCTGGCCGAGCGCAGGCTTGAATCCGAGGGTAACCCGGCAGGACGCCGGGTTAGCCGTCCTGGGCCATGGATGGCCCATGACGGCGGCCCACGGATTCAAGCCGGAGTGAGGGCATACCGAGCCTAGGCGAGGTACCGAGTGGTGGGGCAAGAGCCCTTTGGTTACTTTGGGGCTTTTCCAAAGTGACCCGCCGTAAGGGCGGAACCCATAGCCGCCGTTACCGCAGCAACGGATATGTACTCACCCAAACCCCAAAAAGCGGTCGGCCCGAAGGCCGCCACGGAAACAAGCTCCCTCACCACAAAGAGATTTTTCAGCCTGAAAGTTGTGTAGATACCCATGCCCCGATGGCGTCAGACCAGGCGCCGCTTACTTCGGTCCCATAATCTTCACCAACTTATCCGGCGACGGTGCGCCTTGCTGTTGCTGCAAGCCACCCTTGTCATCCAGGTAGAAAATCGCCGGCGTCGCCGACAGTTCCAGCTCATCCATTAACTTCATATTGGCATCGAGCTTGGCTTCGATATCCGCCGGGATCTTGGCCAGCGCCTGCAATTTGCTGCCTTTGCCGGCGGCTTCGTGTTCTTCCAGGGCTTTTTGCGGGTCTTTGGCGGCGAACAGGGCGGCCGACTTGGCGGCACTGTCTTCGCGGATGATGCCGACCATGATGTGGCGCAACTGCACCTTGCCGGCTTTTACCCATGGCCGCGCTTGTTCCCAGAACATGTTGCAGTACGGGCAGTTGGGGTCGCTGAACAGGTAGACGATGCGCGGCGCGTTTTTGTCGCCGTCCTGGATCCAGCTGCTTTTTTCCATCTTGGCCCAGACTTCCTTTGCCATCGGCGCATACACCAGTGTTTCCAGGGGCGCGCTGCTCAGGTCATTGCCCTGGGCGTCGTACAGATTGCCGGCGATCACGCTCTTGCCGTCGGCAGTCAGGTACAGGGCCATGCCGCGGTTCTGGTATTGCGCGGCGTAGCCGGTGAGGCCGCTGGGGGCGTCGAATTTGCCGATGATTTTGGCGCCCTTGGCTTCGATCTGTTTGATCGGTGCCGGCCAGTCTTCGGCCTGGGCCAGGGTCGCCGCGAGCGTCAGCGGCAGCAGGGTCAGCAGGTGGCGGAGGCGAGGCATGTCGGTTTCCTTGTCGTGGCGGTGTCGAAGGGTTCCATGGCACGGGCCAGGCTGGCCTGGGACAACTCGCCCAGGTGGCTGTTGATCAGGCGCCCGTCGGCTGAGTAGAACAGCGTGGTTGGCAGGGCCATGGAACCCACGGCCTGGCCGAGTCGGCCGCTGGCGTCGAACAATACGTTATCGAGCGTCAGGCCCTGGGTGGCCAGGTAGGTGCTGACGCTTTGCATGCTTTCGGCCTGGTTGACGAACAGGAAGGTCACGTCGGGGCGTTGGTGTTGCGCACGCTCCAGCACCGGCATTTCGCGGCGGCACGGCGGGCACCAGGTGGCCCACAGGTTGATCACCAGCGGGCCACCCTTGTAATCGGTCAGTTGCACCTCTTGGCCATCGGCATTGCGCAAGGTGATCTGCGGCAGTTGCGTGCCCTTGTCGTAGAGGTTCAGGGCCAGGCTGGTCATGCCCCAGAACACCAGGCCGGTGATGACCCCGGCGCTCAGCGGCTTGCGCAGCGCCGGGCGACGCCAGCCATAGAGCAGCGCACCGAGGATCAGGACGACGATACCGGGCCAGGCGAGAAAGCCGCCGTCGCGCAGGTCGACCATCTGCAGCCAGTCGTTGCTGTAGTAGCTCCAGTACATCAGCACAAAGCTGACGCGGGCGGCCAGCATGCCCAGCAGGAACAGGCTGAACAGCACCGATTCCGGATTCTCACCGCCACGCTTGGCCACGCGCCAGCCCACCAGGGTGGCAAGAATCAACGCGCTGATCAGCAGGATATGATTCAGCGCGATGGCGAAGGTGCCGATGGTCAGGGTCAGCATCAGAGGGCGTCCCGGGTCTGGTTCCAGCGTTGCAGGAACGCCTCGGCACCCACCTCGCCGGTGATGCGTTGGGCGCGGCGTTCTTCACCGTTGGGGCCGATCCAGAGGAAGGTCGGCGGGCCCGGCACTTTGTAGCGGCCCAGCAACTCGCGGCTGGCGGCGTTGTCGGCGGTGACATCCAGGCGCAGCAGGCGCACGTCTTTCAGCGCATCCAGCACTTCGGGCTTGCCGAACACCTGCTTTTCCATGATTTTGCACGACACGCACCAGTCGGCGTAATAGTCCACCAGTACCCACTGGCCTTGGGCCTTGGCGCTGTCGAGCTGGTTTTGCAGCACGGCGGGGTCATTGAGGGTCATGAAGGCTTCGTGGGCGGAGGGCGCGGGAGTGGTCTGCGAGCCGCTGTAGACCTTCAACGGTTGCCACAGGTCATCGCTGCCACCCGCTGCACCAACGAGCAGCAGGCCGCCCCACAATCCCACGATCACGGAGCCGGCGCCGAACAGCATGGCGACCCGCCCGAAATCCTGGGCCAGGCGCCAGCCGCAGTAGGCCATGGCCATGGCCAATGCGCCCCACAGGCCGAGCCACAGGTTTTCGCCGACCACAGGCCGAATCATCAGCACGGCGGTGGCCAGGAACAGGAAGCCGAAGATGCCCTTGAGTACATTCATCCAAGTGCCCGGCTTAGGCAGGAAGCGGTTGCCCACGGTGACCAGCAACAGCAGCGGCACACCAATGCCGATGCCCATGGCGAACAGGATCAGCCCGCCGTGCAGCGCATTGCCGCTCTGGGCGATATACAGCAGTGCACCGGCTAGGGGGGCCGTCATGCAGGGGCCAACCAGCAGGCCGGAGAGGGCGCCGAGCACCCCGGCGCCGACCAGGCTGCCGCCGCTCTGGTTGCGGCTGACGTTATCCAGGCGATCACGCAGCGCCACCGGCAGTTGCAGTTCAAAGAAGCCGAACATCGGCAGGGCGAGGATCACGAACAAGGCTGCGAAGCTACCGAGGATCCACGGGGTTTGCAGCAACGCGGCGAGGTTGGCGCCGAGCAGGGCGGCCAGTACGCCGAGCGCGGCATACACCAGCGCCATGCACACCACATAGCTGCTGGCCAGGGCAAAGCCGCGACGCGGGCTGGCGCCGCTGCCTACCACCAGGCCGGCGAGGATCGGCAGCATCGGCAACGAACACGGGGCAAACGCCAACAGCAGGCCCAGGCCGAAGAACACCAGCAAGCTCCAGCCCAGGCTGCGTTGTTGCAGGCCGCTGGCCAGGCTCTGGTCCTGGGCTTCGGCGGTCGCGGCGACGGCCGGGTTGCCGCCCAGATCCACCGTGATCGACTGCGGCGGATAGCACAGGCCCGCATCGGCGCAGCCCTGCCAGCCCAGCTTGACCTGGCCGGTGGTGCCGGCCGGAATCTTCACTTCCAAGCCCTGGCGATACACCTCCTGATCGCCGAAGAATTCATCGCTATGGGCCTCGCCTTGGGGCAGCGCCGGCTTTTCGGCCAGGCCATCGAACTTCATGCGCTGCTTGTACAGGTAATAACCGTCGGCAATCTGCCAATACAGCTGGGTCTCGCCGCTTTCAAGACGTTCGGAGGTAAAGGTGAAGGCCTTGCCCACCGGAAGGAAATCGGGTTTGGTCTCAAACGGATTGCCCGGCGCGGCCTGGGCGAACCCCGCGAATAACACCAGCAGAAAGGTAAACAGATGCCGCATGGTCAAGCCTTAGTTCGATGCAAGTGAGGCACACAATGTGTGGCGTTGATTAACCGATGATTAACCGGGCGCTATTCTAAAGTGTAGGGATTATCTGAGCTTGCATCTTTTCACGGCATAATCTGCGCTTAATCCGCTGCATTTTTAATCACCCCCATCTTTCATGAAGGGTTCACCATGCACGTACTGGTCTGTGAAGACGACGAACTGATCGCCAGCGGTATCGTGGCCGGCCTCGGTGCCCAGGGCTTTACAGTCGAGCGCGTGGCCACGGCGGCGGCTGCACGTGCGATGCTCAAGGCGGCGGCCTTCGACATCATGGTGCTCGACCTCGGCCTGCCCGACGAAGACGGCCTCAAGCTGCTGCAACAGTTGCGCAGCCAGGGCCTGGAGATTCCGGTGCTGATCCTCACCGCGCGGGATTCGGTGACCAACCGCGTCGACGGCCTGCAAGCCGGTGCCGATGACTACCTGCTCAAACCCTTCGACCTGCGCGAATTGGCCGCACGCCTGCAAACCCTGTTGCGCCGGATGGCGGGGCGCAGCGTCAACCTGATCGAGCACGGCCGGCTGACCTACGACCCGAGCAGCCGCGAAACCCTGTTGGGCGGCCAGCCGGTGGACCTGTCCCGGCGCGAGCAGGCGCTGTTGCAGGCGCTGCTGCACAACAAGGGCCGGGTGCTGTCCAGCGAGCAACTCAAGGACAGCGTCTACGGCTTCAACGATGAATTGGAAAGCAACGCCCTCAACGTGCATATCCACCACCTGCGGCGCAAATTGGGCAATGGCATCGTCGAGACCGTGCGTGGCCTGGGTTATCGCCTGGGCCCGGCAGATGATGGAGAGAATGCTTCGTGAAAAGCCTGCGCCTGCGCCTGACGTTCAAGCTGGGCGCCGCTTTTGTGTTGATCTGGGCACTGGCGGCCGCCTGGATGCTCAACGACCTGCGCAACCAGATGATGTTCTCCCTCGACCAGCGCCTGGTAGCGTCGGCGCGTATGGTCGCGGGGCTCACGGAGCAGATGCCGGGCCTGGCCAGTGTGAGCGGCGGCGCGCATTTCAGTGCCGAGCAACTCAATGTGCCGGGGGGCATGGCGTGCCAGGTCAGCTCCTTGCGCGGGGAAATCCTCGCCCGCAGCCATACCACGCCGGATGAGGGTCTGGAGTCGCGCAAGAGCGGCTTTCGTGACCAGGTCATCGATGGTGTGGGCTGGCGCAGTTTTACCCTGTCCCGTGGCGACCTGTTGATCACTACCGCCGACCGTCAGGTGGAGCGCGAGGCGTTGAATATGTCGATCCTGCTCGCTGCGTCAGTGCCGGTGGGTGTGGCCATGTTGGGTTGCCTGTGCCTGCTGTGGCTGGGCATCGGCCAGAGCCTGTTGCCGCTCAACCGCATGCGTGACGCGCTGATGCGCCGCAGTGCCGACTCCCTTGAACCGTTGCAGATCCACCCGCTGCCCAGTGAGCTCAAACCGCTGCTCGACACCCAGAACCAACTGTTGCAGCGCATCGCCAAGACCATCGAGCGCGAACGCCGTCTCACGGGTGACGCTGCCCACGAGCTGCGCAGCCCGTTGACAGCGATCAAGACCCACCTGCAAGTGGCGCGCATGACCGAGGGCGCGGCCCGCGATCAGTCCCTGGCCCATGCCGAGGAGGGCGCCGACCGCTTGCATCGCACCCTGGAGCAATTGCTGCTGCTGGCGCGGGTGGAAGGCAGCCTGTCGTTTGACGATGGCGTGCAGTCCAACGCGGAGGAAGTCGCGCGTCTGGCCATCCAGGACGCCAATGCCGGTGACAACACGCGCATCGACCTGATCCTGGCGGACAACCTCACCAAAACCCCGGTGGAAATGCCGGTGGGCCTGGCCGTCGCAGCCCTGCGCAACCTGCTGGACAACGCCTTGCGCCATACCCCGGCCGACACCCGAGTGGAGCTGAGCGTGTTCACCGCTGCCGATCAAGTCGTCTTCCGCGTGCGAGACCACGGCAAGCAGATATCCGCCGAAGACCTGCAATACCTGACCCAACGCTTCTGGCGCAACGGCAACAGCGAAGGCTGCGGCCTGGGCCTGGCGATTGTGCAGGCGATTGTTCAGCGCTGTTCCTGCTCGTTGAAGTTCGACAGCCAGGCGGATGGCTTGCGCGTTGAGCTGGGCATGCCGCTGCGATGCTGATCGCCGTTCTTTCGAGTGCCAAATAGTTACCGCCCCTGTGACGTTCAAGTCTTCAGGATGGCGCTAGTTTTTTTGCGCTTGAACGGGCCGAATGATTCGGCCTGCATTGAAAAGGACGGTTCTTATGTTGGTCATCGACACCAGTTTCCCCGCCACAGGTTTCAACGAACGCAATGGCGAGCCTGTGGGGCAACTGATCCTGCATTACACCGCGGCACCTTTTGCGTCATCCCTGCGCCGCCTGACCCAGGACGGGGTCAGCGCTCACTATCTATTGCCCGACCCGCAAGAGCCCAGCTACCGCGCTGCGGGTTATGACGAACTGCGCGCGTTTCGCCTGGTGGACGAAGGCCAGCGCGCCTGGCATGCCGGCGTAAGCCAGTGGGGCGGGCGGGACGACCTCAATGGCTGCTCGATCGGTATCGAGATCGTTAACCTGGCGCGGGATGACGGCGGCGTGTTGACCTTTCCTGCGTACGCTGAGGAGCAGATCGAGGTCTTGACCGCACTGCTGCGCGACATCCTCGGTCGCTACCCGCAGATCGGGCCGACGGACATCCTCGGGCATTCGGACGTGGCCTACTGGCGCAAGAGCGATCCGGGGCCTCGGCTGCCATGGCGCGGTTTTTTCGAGGCGGGAATCGGGGCATGGTTTGACCCGTCGACGCGAGCCATGTACCAGCGCCGGTTCTGTGTCGGCTTACCGCCTGAAGTGGAGGTGGAGCGGGCATTTCAGCGCTACGGCTATAAGCCTGCGCAGAATCGCCAGGCGTTCGAGCGGCGGACCCGAGCATTTCAGATGCACTTTCGGCCGCGGGATTATTGCGGTGTGTTGGATGCCGAAACCTGCGCGATCCTGTATGCACTGAATGAAAAATACCGCGGACTGTGAAGCTGTGCGCAGTTCAAATGTGGGAGGGGGCTTGCCCCCGATAGCTATCTCACCGGCAACTCAATTCTTTCAGTTTCACCCGGTACCGTCGGCCAATCCCCAGCCGCCCACCGTTGCCTGGCCTGCTCGATCTTCAACGGATTGCTCGCGACAAAATTCCAATTGATCCGCCGTGGCCCATCCAGCGGTGCTCCGCCAAACACCACCAAGTGGCAATCGCTCTCGGCGAACAGGGTCATTGCCTGTCCGGCCGGCAGTACCACCAGGCTGTACACTTCAAGCAGCTCGCCCTCCAGCTGTGCTTCACCCTCCAGCACATACACTGCGCGTTCCTCGTGCTCGTCAGGAATCAGCAAGGTCGTGGCCGTTTGCATCTGCACATCTGCATACAACGTAGGCGACAGCACCGGCACCGGTGATTTGAGGCAGAAGCCACTGCCGGCGATCAGGCGAATCCGGACACCCAGGTTGTCACTCACCGGCAGGCTCGCCGCTGGGTGATGGCTGTAATGCCCCGGTCCCTCTTCATGGTCCTTGGGCGATGCCAGCCACACTTGCAGGCCATGCATATTGAAACCGCTGGCCTTGAGTGTTTCGGGTGTGCGCTCAACATGGGCGATCGCACTGCCAGCGGTCATCCAGCTGACATCCCCGGCCTCGACCACTTGGTCGGAACCCAGGCTGTCCTTGTGCTGCAGCACGCCTTCAAACAGGTAGGTGAGGGTGGATAGCCCGATATGTGGATGTTGGCGGATATCCATGCCGCTGCCCGGCGCATAGCGGGTGGGCAGCATATGGTCGAAAAACACAAAGGGTCCGACGCTGCGGCATTCCCGCGAGGGCAGTGGCCGCAGGATCGGCTGGCCTTCGACATCTTCGGCACGTGGTCGGATCACGGTGAGGGGGGTCATGGTGCGTCCCAGTCTGAGCGGGTTAGATGGTACTGAGCATAACCCGCTCGACGAGAGGTTGCCGCTATTGGCTGAACGCACCTTCCGAAAGGTGGGTTTCGATGGTGACCTCGGCGGTGGTCATCAGCTTGTGTACCGGGCAGCGATCGGCCACGCGGTGCAACTCGTCGCGCTGTTCGTCGGTGAGTACGCCCTTGAGCGTCAGCTTGACGTTGAGCTTGTATTTGCCCTTTTGCTCTTCGGTGGCGTCGTGGGTGACTTCCACGGTCACGCCGGTCAGCGGGATGTCCTTCTTCTGGGCATACAGCTTGACGGTCAATGCCTTGCACGAAGCCAGCGCGGCATCGAAGTAATCGTGGGGGGGGGGCGCCGAGTCGTCACCACCCAGGCTCTTGGGCAGGTCGGTAAACAGCTCGTGGTTGTTGATGTTGACGCTGTGGCGGAAGTTGTCTGCGTTCAGCGTATTGACGGTAACAGGCATGGCAAACCTCACGGGGTGGCAGGATGAAGGTCATGCAGTTATAGAGCATGCTGGCACTGGGGTGTTCCACATTTTTTGCCGGCTGAACCCCGGTATGGCGCGTAAGGTCTACCGGTATTCGCCCTTATCGAGGTTATACCGTGCCCTGGACCCGCCTGAGTCTTGCCCTGTTGCTCGCCGCCACCAGCCTTGCCGTGCAGGCCCGCGACTATGCCTACAGTGACGCGCACCTGCATTACGTGGATTTCTTCCAGGAAACGGCGGGTATGGACAAACTGCTTAAGGCGATGGCAGAAAATCGCATCGAACATGTAATGATTTCCGGCATTCCCGTCGCAAAGAAGTGGCACGAAGACGAACCCAAGCGCCCGCGCTACTACGCCGGCGACGATGCGGACGCCTATTGGTACAGCGCCACTGACGTGATTGTTGCCGCAGCGGTCAATAAACTGACACCTGAACAGCGCCAACACTTTCATCCCTTTCTGTCCGGCTTCAACCCCAACGACAAGAACTCCGCCGCCCATATCCAACGCATGCTCGACCTCAACCCAGGGCTGTGGCAGGGCATCGGTGAAGTCTTCACCCGTCACGACGACCTTACCGCCCTCACCTCCGGCGACACCCCGCGCGCCAATAACGAAGCCATGACGCGCATCTATCATCTGGCGGCGGAAAACGACTTGCCGGTAATGCTGCACTCCAACATCACCTCCAAGCGCGAGCGCAACCCGCTGTATTTGGCCGAAGTTGAAGAGCCACTGCGCAACCACCCGCACACCCGCTTTATCTGGGCCCATGCCGGCACCAGCAAGGAGATTCACCGCCATCAGGTGCAGATGGACTTTTTGCTGCCGACGTTGAGTCGCATGCTCGAGGCCTACCCCAACCTGTACATCGACCTCTCCTGGAGCATGCTCACGCCGTACTTGCTGGATGAGGCGGGTAAGCCTCGGCCAGAGTGGGTAACGCTGGTAGAGCGCTTCCCGGAGCGCTTTATGCTGGGTTCGGACGTCGTCGGGCGTTTCAACAAGCTGGGTAAGGAAATGCACCGCTTTGATGTCTTCCTTGATGCATTGCCTGAAGACGTTGCCCACAAAGTGGCGATGGACAACTTCCTGGCCATCCTGCCTAAACCGCCTCGCGATGATGGTGTGCGTTGATATTGCGTTCTCGTCTAACGCAAATGCGGCGGAGCATTGATAACTTCCAGGAGACCGGCTGCAAGGGGGCATCCAGTCGTCCATAAAAAAGCCCCGAACCAGTCGGGGCTTTTTCATGTGATCAACCTGCGGGGCTTATTTACCCTGCCAGCGTTTCAGCACCAGGGTGGCGTTAGTGCCACCGAAGCCGAAGCTGTTGCTCATCACGGTGTCGACTTTGACGTTTTCAACTGTCTTGGTCAGGATCGGCATATCGGCGACGACCGGGTCGATCTCGTCGATGTTGGCCGAACCGGCCATGAAGTTGCCTTCCATCATCAGCAGGCAGTAGATCGCTTCGTGAACGCCGGCGGCGCCCAGGGAGTGACCCGACAGGCTCTTCGTAGAGCTGATGGACGGGGCCTTGTCGCCGAATACCGCACGCACGCCTTCCATTTCCTTGGCATCGCCGACCGGAGTCGATGTGCCGTGGGTGTTCAGGTAGTCGATCGGGGTATCCACGGTGGACATCGCCATCTGCATGCAACGGATGGCGCCTTCACCGCTTGGGGCAACCATGTCGTAGCCATCGGACGTAGCGCCGTAGCCGACGATTTCCGCGTAGATCTTGGCGCCACGGGCCAGAGCGTGTTCCAGCTCCTCGACCACCACCATGCCGCCACCGCCGGCGATGACGAAACCGTCACGCTTGGCGTCGTAGGCGCGGGAGGCCTTTTCCGGGGTTTCGTTGTACTGGGTGGACAGCGCACCCATGGCGTCGAACAGGAACGACTGGCTCCAATGTTCTTCTTCACCGCCGCCGGCGAACACGATGTCCTGCTTGCCCAGTTGGATCTGCTCAACGGCGGTGCCGATGCAGTGTGCACTGGTGGCGCAGGCGGAGGAGATCGAGTAGTTCACGCCCTTGATCTGGAACGGCGTGGCCAGGCAGGCCGAAACGGTGCTGCCCATGGTCCGCGTGACACGGTACGGGCCAACGCGCTTCACGCCTTTTTCGCGCAGGATGTCCAGCGCTTCCATCTGGTTGAGGGTCGATGCGCCGCCGGAGCCGGCGATCAGGCCGGTGCGTACGTTCGATACCTGGTCTTCGCTCAGGCCGGAGTCGGCGATGGCGTCTTTCATGGCCAGGTAGGCATAGGCGGCAGCGTGGCCCACGAAACGATAGATCTTGCGATCGATCAGTTCTTCGAGGGGCAGGTCGATGGAGCCGGAAACCTGGCTACGCAGACCCATTTCGGCATATTCCGGGTTGAAGCGGATGCCAGGGCGACTTGCACGCAGGTTAGCGGTGACGGTCTCTTTGTCATTGCCCAGGCAAGAAACGATGCCCAGACCAGTGATAACGACGCGGCGCATGCGGATAACCCTTAAAAGTTGTCAGTGGAAGTAAATACGCCGACCCGAAGGCCTTCGGCAGTATAGATCTCGCGACCGTCGACAGTCACCGAACCGTCAGCGATGGCCAGGTTCAGCTTGCCCTTGAGGACGCGCTTGATTTGAATGTTGTAGGTGACTTTCTTGGCGGTCGGCAGGACCTGGCCAAAGAACTTCACTTCGCCCGAACCCAAGGCGCGGCCACGGCCTGGCAGGCCTTGCCAGCCCAGGTAGAAGCCGACCAGTTGCCACATGGCGTCGAGGCCCAGGCAGCCCGGCATGACAGGGTCACCTTCGAAGTGACAGGCGAAGAACCACAGGTCCGGGGTGATATCCAGCTCGGCGACCAATTCACCTTTGCCGTACTTGCCACCCTCTTCGCTGATATGGGTGATGCGATCCACCATCAGCATGTTCGGGGCGGGCAGTTGCGCGTTACCTGGGCCGAACAGCTCACCGCGACTGCAGCGCAGCAGGTCTTCCCGAGTAAAGGCGTTTTGTTTGGTCATGCGAGCTCCTCAATAATCCCATGCGGCAGGGTAGGGCAAATCTTCCCGAACCGAATGAAGCGTTCATGCCTCATGTCGGCAGCCTACACATAGACTATTGCGTTGTAGTGAAAGTCACAGCGGCAAGGCACTGAATGTACACTTGTTCACTGAAATTTTAAACCGAGCCTGTTTATGGGCCCGTTCGGGTGCCTAAGACTGCCGCACTTTCGTCTTTCACGCCAGTCGGAGTTGGCTGATGGCGCGCCGCTATTGCACCCAGCGCTGCAGGATTTGCTGCAAATCCGTGCGTTTGAACGGCTTGGCCAGGTAATCGTTCATTCCGGCCGCAAGACAAGCTTCCCGATCGCCCTGCAAGGCGTTGGCGGTCAGGGCGATGATCGGCAGGTCAGCGCAGCCGGGCAGTTGGCGGATCTGCCGAGTGGCTTCGTAGCCGTCGATCAAGGGCAGGCGACAATCCATCAGGATCGCGGTGAAAATCAGGCTCTCGGCACTGCGGATCGCCTCGGCGCCATCGGTGGCCAGGCTGACTTCAAAGCCCAGGCTGCGCAGCATGGCTTCGACCACGGTGCGGTTGACCGGGTTGTCCTCCACCAGTAACACATGGCGACCCTCGCCGGCGCTGTGCTTGCCCTCGGCATCCAGGACGATCGACGGCTGGCTGTGCTGGTCGATGGCCAGGGGGATCTCCAGGGTAAACACCGAGCCACGGCCTTCTTCGCTCTGCGCGCGCAGGGTGCCGCCCATGCGTTCGGCCAGGGTACGGGCGATGGGCAGCCCAAGACCGGTGCCGCCGTAACGTCTTGAAATGGAACTGTCGGCCTGCTGGAACGCATCGAACATCAATTCCAGGCGCTCGGCGGAAATCCCGATGCCGCTGTCACGCACGGTGCAGGTGAACCACACCAACTCATGGTCGAGGATCTGCCAGTGGGGCTCGACGCTGACGGTGCCGTGTTCGGTGAACTTCAAGGCATTGCCGATCAGGTTCACCAGGATCTGGCGGATCCGCGTCGGATCGCCCTGTACCCGGAGTGCGTCCATGCCGGGCGGGATCGGCAGCTTGAGCGCCAGCCCGCGCTGCTGGGCGCTGTGCTGGAAGGCCTGGGCGCAACTGTTGATCAGGTCAGCCAGGTTGAACGGGATATGCTCCAGCTCCAGGGCCGCGCGTTCGATGCGTGAGAAGTCGAGAATGTCGTTGATCACCTTGAGCAAGTGCTCGGTGGATTCGGAGGCCAGCGCCGCGTATTCAGTCTGCTCCTCGGTCATTTCGGTGGTTTCCAGCAGTTGCAGCATGCCCAGCACGCCGTTCATCGGCGTGCGCAGTTCGTGGCTCATCATGGCCAGGAAGTCTGACTTGGCGTTGTTGGCCCGTTCGGCCTCTTCGCGGGTCTGGATCAACTGGGCGATGGCCTGCTGTTGTTCGCGGCTGGCCTGGTTGAGGCCTTCGGCGAGGTTGTTGATATGCCGCGACAGGTCGCCCAGTTCCGAGTCATCCACAATCGGCAGCGGCGTTTTGTAGTCGCCTTGCTGGATGGCCTTGACCGCATGGCCCATGGCGCTGATCGGTTGCGACAGGCTCGCCGCCAGGCGCCGGGCGAGCAGGAACGTAAACAGCAGGGCGAACAGCGCGAGGATACCGGCCTTGAACAGGATTTCCTGCTGGCGCTGGCTGAAGGCGTCATTGGACATACCGACGATCACCCGGCCCAGGTAATCCGCGCGGGGTGCCTTGGGTTCATTGAGGTTGTCCTGGAAAAAGTCATTGCCCAGCTGGATATGTTGCAGGCGGATCGGCGCCTGGAACACTTTTACCGACAGCGAGCGGTCGTGTTTCTCCGAGGGTTGTTCGACGTACACCAGGATATTTTCGCTGCTGTCCTGAATCTCCAGGAAGCGCACATGGGGCGTGGCCAGCGTGGCGCGCAGCAGGCTGTCGAGCACATCGTTGTTGCCCGAGATCACCCCATATTCGGTGGCCGGTGCCAGTTGGTTGGCGATCAATTGGCCGGTGTGGTCCAGTTCCTGGCGCAGGTCCTGGATACGCACGAAGGTGAAGAAGCTGATCAACAGCAACGTCAGCAACAGCGCCGGGCCCAGGGTGATGAGCTGGGTGCGGGTATTGATGTCCCAACGGCGACGCAAGGTCATGGGCGTTTTTCTCCTTCGGCCATTCGGGCGGCGACGTTGGCTTCGTCCACCTGTTCGATGCCCAGTGAGCGTGCGACTTGCGCGTTACCCACGACTTTGAAGTGTTCGGGGTACAGCGCGCGTGGCCAACCGGCCGGCGGCTGGTCCAGCAAACGGTCGAGTACTGCCAGCCAGTCGTTCTGGTCGCTGTAGGTGCTGGCGAGGCTGCCGGCT
This sequence comes from Pseudomonas grimontii, assembly GCF_007858185.1. Taxonomy (GTDB): domain Bacteria; phylum Pseudomonadota; class Gammaproteobacteria; order Pseudomonadales; family Pseudomonadaceae; genus Aquipseudomonas; species Aquipseudomonas grimontii. The sequence goes on along the minus strand of NZ_VFES01000009.1, from coordinate 46,309 downwards.
CGGACAAACCCTGCGTTGGGCCCGAACAGCGGCAATTGCTGGGCGTAGCTGCTCAGCAGCAGGTTCTTTGCGGTCTTCGGGTTGTACAACTGCGGGTCATCGAGGCCGAGCAGCACGTCGCTGTTCCTGAACAGGCTTTGCAGCGGACGACTGTCGTTAGTGTTGTCCCAGCGCTGCGGCACGATCTCCAGCTCCAAGGCCGCCGCATGCTGGCGCAGTTCGGGCAGCAGGAATTCACTGTCGACGCCGTAGAGCACGCCGATGCGCCGTGCCTGGGGCAGGACGCTGGTGATCAGGCGCAGTTGCCGCTCCAGCGGTGGGTCGCTCCACAACAGGCTGACCCGCGCGTGCCGTGAGGCCTCCGGGCGCTGATGGGCTTGTAGCCGACTGATGCGCAGTACCAGCGTCGGCGGGCCTTGGGGATCCCGCAGGCGCCAGTCGAGGCCGGGCAGGTCGAGCAGGATCAGGCGTGTGCCGGCGGGCAGGTGGCTTGGCGCTGGCAAGTCGGCGAGGGGCGTGAAGGTGATGCGGTCTTCGGGACGTTGCTGGGCCAGCGCCTGGGCAAAGGCTTCTACCCCGGCGCCGTCTTCGGCGGCGGTCAGCAGGATCTCGGCGCTCCAGGCCGGTGCGCACAGCAACAGGCCGGCCAGCAGCACGGCAAGTCGCCGGAGCTTATAGATAAAGAAGAAGGTCATCCGTGACGAGTCGCCCATGTCAGAACTCTAACTCCGCGCTGAAGTAGAGTACGTGACGATGGTCGTAAGTGTTATCGGCCCAGGTGGTGGGCTGGTTATCGAGGCGTTGTTGCAACATGCCGGCCAGCTCCACATTGGCTTTGCCCAGGGCAATGCGCTTGGCCACCCGCAGGTCGACCCGTTCGAAACGATATTGGTTGAGTGCGTCGTCGCCATAGTAGAACAGCGCGCTGGACCAACCTTGGCCCCATTCGCGCAACCAGCCGGCCGAGCCACTGTTACGCGCGGTCTGCGCTTTGTCCAGCGGGTTGCTGGTGGTGGCGTCGACGTAAGCATAGGTCAGCCGCAGGCGGTCGGCGTTGCTTACGCGCCAGTCGAACTGGGACTCGGCGCCGGTAAACCGCGAACTGTTGGCGTTGCTGGCAATGTACTGGTTATTGCGCAGCGGCGAGCTGATCATGTCGGTGATTTCGTCGTAGAACAGCTTCACGTCCATGTTCAGCCCGATGTCGGCAAAGAACCCGTTGTAGCCCAGCTCCCGCGAGCGCATCAGCTCTTTGTCGAGGTTGCCCGGACCCCGCGTTTTCACGAAGTACTCTCCGGAACTCTGCCCATAGGCCGGTGAACTGAGGTTGGTGACGCGGTAGCTCCAGTTGACGTTGTTCTCGAACATGTCCGGCGAACGGATGGCTTCTGAGTACACCGCGCGCAAGCCGTGGCGCGGATTGATCAAATAGTTGACCGCCACCCTTGGCGTCAGCGAATGGCCGCTCAGGTGCGTGTCTTCGAACATGGCGCCGCCTTGCAGCAGCCAATGCTCACTGGCGCGCCATTCCAGCTGGCCGAACAGGCGCCAGGTAGTGTCGTCCAAGGTGCCGTTGAAGTAGGTATCCGAGTCGGCGCGGTCGTAGCGGTAGTTCATGCCGCTGACCAGACGCAGGCTGTCGGACAGGCTGAGGGTGTCTTGGATTTCCATGTCGTAGCGGCTTTCGCGGGTGCTCTGGTCGATGTCACCGCAGACGCTCTGGTTGGCGCCGTTGCGCCACTGGTCCAGTACCTGGTTGGCCAAGGCTTGTTCGGCAGCACTGCCCGGTGGCGCGGAGCCCTGGCTGTAGGTGTCCATGTGCCGGGCCAGCCGTTCGGCATAGTTGGGGTTGAGCTGCCACAACTGGGTCAGCTCGGGGCTGAACGAGACCTTGGCGTCGCAGGCCTTCCAGATTTGCCGGCGGTCCCACTGCTGGGCCGAGCCTTGGATATACAGGCTGTGCTCGGGGTTGAAATCAAAGTTCCAGCGCAGGGAACCGGCGTAGTCCTTGGCCGTGACGTCGGAATTGTCGCCGCCCTCGGTAATCCCGGCGAATACCGGGGCGTAGGTGTAAGGGCGCTGGTTAGTGCCTTCCTTGGCGTTCAGTTGCCAGTCGATACTCTGCTGCGTGTTCAAGGTCTGGCTCACTGCCAGGCTGAAGCGGTTGAGGCGACGGCCGTCCCGGCGATCGGCGCCAACGGCATCGCTGTCAAAGCCATCGTCCTGTTGCCCGGACAGCGACAGACGCAGATCGCCGGTTTCCCAGCCCACGCCCTGGCTGGCATAAAAGTCATCGATGCCCCGCTCACCGCGAATCACCTTCACCCGTGAGCCATGGCTGTTGGCCGGCGAGCGCGTAAGGATATTGACCACCGCCATCAAGGCATTCGCCCCGTAGCTGACGGTGTTGGGGCCGCGGAAGACCTCGATGCGCTCGATGTCCTCCATCGCCACCGGAATGTCGCTCCAGTCCACCGTGGCCAGGCCCGCGCGGTACACCGAACGCCCGTCGATCAACACCTGCATGCGTCGCGCATCGCTGGCACTGGTGCCGTGGTAATTCACGGCAGCCTGGTTGCCGGTGGTGTAGCCGACCATCATCCCCGGCACCAGGCGCAGCAGCTCGCTGATGTCCCTTGCGCCGCTGGCCTTGATCAACTCGCTGTCGATCACGGTCATGCTGCCCGGCACGGCGGCGGCCGACTGCTTTAGGCGCGTGGCGGTCAATACCTGCGGCAGCGGCTGGCTGTCGAGGAACAGGTCGTCAGCCAGCGCAGGTGCACTGCACAACAGCATAAGCAGTAGAGATGAACGGGAAGGAGGGCCCAAATACACGACATGGCCTTGATAATGACGGATAGCCGCCCATGTTAACTGAGGCGAGGCTATTTGCCAGTCGTCGCCCTTGCAATTGCGTCACACGGGTATGGTATTTCCCGACGAACGTAGGATTTGATACGGGGGCTGGCCGCAAGCGGGTCGCTCCGTATAATGCCGCCATCGCCACTGGTATGGATTAACGGATTGCATATGACTGAACAGCGCCCTATTGCGGTCCTGGGAGGCGGAAGTTTTGGTACCGCCGTGGCTAACCTGCTGGCCGAGAACGGTCACCCGGTGCGCCAGTGGATGCGTGATCCCGAGCAGGCCGAGGCGATTCGTGTACACCGCGAAAACCCCCGTTACCTTAAAGGCATCAAGATTCATCCGGCGGTAGAGCCGGTCACCGACCTGTTGGCCACCCTGACGGACTGCGACCTGTGCTTTGTTGCGCTGCCTTCCAGCGCCTTGCGCTCGGTGCTGGCGCCCCATGCCGAGCGCCTGGCGGGCAAGCTGCTGGTCAGCCTGACCAAGGGCATCGAGGCGCAGACCTTCAAGCTGATGAGCGAAATCCTTGCAGAGATCGCTCCCCAGGCGCGCATTGGTGTGCTGTCCGGGCCGAACCTGGCGCGGGAAGTCGCCGAGCACGCGCTGACCGCTACGGTGATCGCCAGCGAGGATGAGGAACTGTGCGAGCGTGTCCAGGCGGTGCTGCATGGCCGGACCTTCCGCGTATACGCCAGTAGCGACCGCTTTGGCGTGGAGCTGGGCGGGGCGCTGAAAAACGTCTACGCGATCATCGCCGGCATGGCGGTGGCGCTGGGCATGGGCGAAAACACCAAGAGCATGCTGATTACCCGTGCCCTGGCGGAAATGACCCGCTTCGCGGTGAACCAGGGCGCCAACCCCATGACCTTCCTGGGCCTGGCCGGTGTGGGCGACTTGATCGTCACCTGCTCGTCGCCGAAAAGCCGCAACTACCAGGTAGGGTTCGCCCTGGGCCAGGGCCTGAGCCTGGAAGACGCGGTGACGCGCCTGGGCGAAGTGGCCGAAGGGGTCAACACCCTCAAGGTGCTCAAGGCCAAGGCCCAGGAAGTCGGCGTGTACATGCCGCTGGTCGCCGGGCTGCATGCGATCCTGTTTGAAGGGCGCACCTTGAACCAGGTCATCGAATTGCTGATGCGCGCCGAACCCAAAACCGACGTCGACTTTATTTCCACCAGTGGTTTCAACTGAGGAACGCGCCATGAACGATCCGAAAGCAGCCCCCAAGTACGAGTCCATCCTCCTGCGCATCCTCTGGATGCTGGTGTTTGCCCTGGTGTGGCAGGTGGCGCAGTTCCTGCTCGGCGCATTGGTGGTGGTGCAGTTGATTTACCGCTTGGTCTACAGCGCGCCAAACCTGGGCTTGATGAACTTCGGCGACAGCCTCAGCCAGTTCCTTGCGCAGATCGGCCGCTTTGGCAGCTTCCACACTGAGCAGAAGCCTTGGCCGTTCGCCGACTGGCCGACTCCGCGTGCACCCGAGGGCGAAGCCGCCCACAGCGTGCCGCCGGCGCCGCACCCGGTGCGTGATGAGGAGCCGAAGCTATGAAGGTGTGGGTCTTGCGTCACGGTGAGGCCGAGGGCCAGGCCCGCACGGACGCCGAGCGCAACCTCACCGAGCATGGCCGCGCCGAGGTGTTGCGCAGTGCGGCGCACCTGATCGGCCAGCCGCTCAGCGCGATCATTGCCAGCCCGTACGTGCGGGCGCAGCAAACTGCACAGTTGGTGCGGGATGCGCTGGGTTTTGAGGCGGACATCCGCACGGTGCCTTGGCTCACGCCGGAGGGCAATCCGCTGGAGGTTCTGAACAAGCTCGACAGCGATGACAATGTGCTGCTGGTCAGCCATCAGCCGCTGGTCGGCAGCTTGATCAGCTTTTTGCAGCATGGTCATCAGCGCCAGCCGCAGCCGATGTACACCGCCAGCCTGGCGGAACTGGAGGGCGACTTCCCGCTGGCGGGGCTGATGAGCCTGGTCAGCGTGAAGAATCCGTAGGTCATATCGCTGCTTTGTGTGTGCTATATAGTCAGCCAAGCAAGTGCTTGGTTGGCTATCGTCGGACCACAAAGGAGCGCGTCCCATGCCCGTTGCTTTTCGTTTGCCGTTACAGGTCTTCTTCGAACGTGAAGCGCGGCATCCGCGCAAAACCTTTCTGGTCCAGCCCATTGGCGCAGGGCAGGTGCAGCACCTCACCTGGGCCGATGCCGGCCACCAGGCCCGCTGCGCCGCACACTGGCTACGTGCCAGGGCACTGCCTGCCGGCTCGCACATTGCCCTGATCTCGAAAAACTGCGCCCACTGGATCATTGCCGACCTGGCGATCTGGATGGCCGGGCATGTCTCGGTACCGCTGTACCCCAACCTCACTGCCGATTCCGTCGCCCATGTGCTCACCCATTCCGAGGCGGCGCTGGTCTTTATCGGCAAGCTCGACGATTGGCCCGCCATGGCTCCTGGCATACCGGCGGGCGTGCCGATCATCAACCTGCCGCTGTGCCCGGCAGGCACGTTCGATTTCAGTTGGACCGACCTGCAAGCCTGTGCGCCGATCCAGGATGACCCGCTGCCGGCCGCGTCCGACCTTGCCACCATCATTTACACCTCCGGCACCACCGGCCTGCCCAAAGGCGTGATGCACAGCTTTGGCGCCCTGGGTTTCGCGGCCACACGCGGCACTGAATTGTTTGGCCTGGGGGAGGGCGACCGGCTGCTCTCCTACCTGCCGCTGTGCCATGTGGCGGAGCGAATGTTCGTGGAGATGGCCTCGATCTATACCGGGCAAACGGTGTTTTTTGCCGAAAGCCTCGACACCTTCCTGGCGGACCTGCGCAGGGCACGGCCCACGGCACTGTTTGGGGTGCCGCGCATCTGGACCAAATTCCAGATGGGTGTCTATGCCAAAATCCCGCAAAAACGCCTGGACACCCTGTTGCACCTGCCGTTTATCGGCAGGCGCGTGGGCCATAAGGTACTTGCCGGCCTGGGGCTGGACGCGTTGCGCATTGCGCTGTCCGGGGCGGCGCCCGTGCCTGAGGCGCTGCTGCGCTGGTATCGACGCCTGGGCCTGGATGTACTCGAGGTGTATGGCATGACCGAGAACTGCGGCTACTCCCATGTGTGTCGGCCCGGCCAGCAGACGATCGGCTGGATCGGCCTGCCGTGCCCGGGGGTTGAAGTGCGCATCGATCCGACCGGCGAAGTCCAGGTGCGCAGCGGCGCGACTATGCTCGGCTATTTCAAGGACCCGCAGAAAACCGCCGAGACGATCACCGCTGATGGCTTCCTGCGCACCGGTGACAAGGGCGAGCAGGATGCCGAAGGCCGCCTGCGCCTGACCGGGCGGCTCAAGGAAATCTTCAAGACCAGCAAGGGCAAGTACGTGGCCCCCGCGCCGATTGAAAACCGCCTGGCCGAACATGCGCGCATCGAGCAAGTGTGCGTGGTGGGAGATGGCCTCACCGCGCCCATAGGCTTGTGCGTGTTATCGACCGGGGCCCATGACCGGCGGGCGTTGCGCAGCAGCCTTGAACAGTGGCTGGAGCAGGTCAACGTCGCGTTGGATAAACATGAACGCCTGCGCCAACTGGTGGTGGTGAAAGACAGTTGGGCGGTGGAGAACGGCTTCCTGACCCCGACCTTGAAGATCAAGCGTAACGTGATCGAGTCGACTTACGGTGCTCAGTTTCAGGTGTGGAGCGAGCGCACCGAAGTGGTTCTGTGGCAGGATTAGGGCCGTAATAAAACCAATAAGGAAAATTTCCATGAGTCTGTGGCGCACCCAACCGAATATCGAGCAACTCAATACCAGCCAGAAAAACACCATCGGTGAGCTGCTGGACATCCGCTTTGAAAGCTTCGATGACGAGTCCCTCACCGCCAGCATGGTGGTCGACCAGCGTACCCACCAGCCCTTCGGCCTGCTGCATGGCGGCGCGTCGGTAGTACTGGCGGAGAGCGTTGGCTCGATGGCGGCTTACTTGTGCGTTGATCCGAGCAAATTCTATTGCGTGGGCCTGGAGATCAACGCCAACCACTTACGCGGTGTGCGCAGCGGACGGGTGACGGCGGTGGCCAAGGCGATCCATATCGGCCGCACCACCCAGGTCTGGGACATCCGCCTGACCACCGATGACGGCAAGACCAACTGTGTCTCGCGTCTGACCATGGCCGTGGTGCCCTTGGGTGAGACGCCTCCGACGCGATAGGTGTGGCGTGAGTGTCATCATTCCTGGCGGTTACGGTCATTGCTGTGCGGCGTGAGGCTGGTGACAATCAATCTCGGTTTTTGTAGATGGATCCGCTATGTCGCAGCACGTGTTTTTTGCCCACGCCAATGGCTTCCCCTCGGCCACCTACGGCAAGCTGTTTGCCGCCCTGGCTCCGGAATATGCGGTGGCTCACTTGCCGCAGCACGGTCACGACCCCAGGTTTCCAGTGGATGATAACTGGCAAAACCTGGTGGACGAACTGATCCATCATCTGGAGCAGCAACCGGAGCCCGTGTGGGGCGTGGGCCACTCCTTGGGTGGTGTGCTGCATTTGCACGCGGCCATGCGCTGCCCGCAGCTGTATCGCGGGGTGGTGATGCTCGATTCACCGGTATTGACCCGCGCCGACCGCTGGGTGATCCGCGCCGCCAAGCGCTTCGGTTTTATCGACCGCCTGACGCCGGCCGGACGCACCCTGGGCCGCCGTGAGGAATTCAGCGACCTGGACGCCGCGCGCAGCTACTTTGCCGGCAAGACCCTGTTTCGTGGCTTCGACCCGGAATGCTTCGACGCCTACCTGCAACACGGGCTGTATCAGGCGGGTGATCGCCTGCGCCTGCGCTTCGACCCAGCCACCGAAATCAGCATCTACCGGGGCGTGCCCCACACCAGCCCCGGCCAGGTGCGCCAATTGAAAGTGCCGCTGGCGGTGGTGCGCGGTCGCCAGAGTCGCGTGGTGATGCGTCACCACGCCAGCGGTGTCGACCGTCTGCCCATGGGCGAAATGCTCACCATGCCCGGCGGCCATATGTTTCCCCTCGAACGTCCCCAGGACACCGCGACCTTGATCAAGACCCTGTTCGCCCGCTGGGAAGCCCGTGAGCGCAGTTGCGCATGAGCACACCCGTCGAAGAAGTTCGCCTGAGCCTGCCGCACATTGAGTTGGCGGCCCATCTGTTTGGTCCCGAGGACGGTTTGCCGGTGATCGCCCTGCATGGCTGGCTGGACAATGCCAACAGCTTTGCGCGCCTGGCGCCGAAGCTTGCGGGTTTGCGTATCGTGGCGCTGGACATGGCGGGCCATGGGCATTCAGCGCATCGTCCTACAGGTGCCGGTTATGCCTTGTGGGATTACGTCCACGACGTGCTGCAAGTCGCCGAGCAACTGGGCTGGAAACGTTTTGCATTACTTGGTCACTCCCTCGGCGCCATCGTTTCCCTGGTGCTGGCCGGTGCCTTGCCGGAACGGGTGACGCACCTGGGGTTAATTGACGGCGTGATCCCGCCCACGGCCAGCGGTAAGAACGCCGCCGAGCGCTTGGGCATGGCCTTGCAGGCGCAATTGAACCTGCAGGATAAGCGCAAACCGGTCTACAGCACCTTGGATCGGGCGGTAGAAGCGCGTATGAAAGGCTTGGTTGCCGTGAGCCGTGAAGCCGCAGAACTGCTGGCCCAGCGCGGTTTGATGCCGGTGCCGGGCGGTTATACCTGGCGCTCGGACAGTCGCCTGACCCTGGCTTCGCCACTGCGTCTGACCGATGAGCAGGCAATGGCCTTCGTGCGGCGCGTGGGTTGCCCTACGCAGTTGGTGGTCGCCGCCGACGGCATGTTGGCGAAACATCCCGAATTGCTTTCCCAGCTACCCTTTACGGTAACCACGTTGCCAGGTGGTCATCATTTACACCTGAATGATGAGCCCGGTGCGGTCCTTGTTGCAGACTGTTTCAATCGGTTCTTCTCCGCGCCTTGACTTGGGGCGGTCAACTGCCGAGGCTGGGCGGATTGAAAGGGAGTCAACCATGAACCAACTCAACACCGCAGCGACCTCCGATGGCCAGGGCTCACCGATCCGATGAGCCTGCGTAAAGGATGTATACGCGCCCTCGGACTGTGCTGTTTCAGCCCCTTGGTGTTCGCCGCCGATGTGCCGGGAAGCCAGGATCTACCTGCCGTGGCCCGTCAGGTCGACGCACAGATCGTCGATTACCGCCCTGCTGAAGAAAAGGAACGCATCTACCCCATGGGGGCGATCCGCAAGATCAGTGGGCAGTTGCGTTACGAGGGCCAGGCCACCGCCCGTGGGCAAACCACAGCGATTACTTATGAACTGCCCGCCGAACACACCTCCAGTGCTGCGTTCACGTCGACGCGCGAAGCGTTGCAGGCCAACGGCGCGCAGTTGTTGTTCTGGTGCCAGGCCCGCGACTGCGGTGAAAGCAGCCTGTGGGCCAACGAAGTCTTCGGTAACGCCAAGCTGGTAGGTGCCGACGGCCAGCAGGAATACCTGCTGCTGCGCCTGGCCGCCCCGCAGGAAAACTCGCTGGTGGCCATCTACGGCATCACCCGAGGCAACCGTCGTGCCTATCTGCATGTGGAGCAACTGGATGCCGGCGCACCGCTGGGCGACCTGTTGCCCACCTCGGCCACCTTGTTGCGCGAGCTGAAAAGCACCGGCGAGCTGGATTTTCCCGCGCTCGGCGGCGACCCTGACGACACCTGGCTGACCCTGATTTCCCGTGGTCTGAACCTCGATGCGACCTTGCGCGTCAGTCTGACCGGCCCGAAAGCCGAAGCCTGGCGCCAGGCCCTGGTCGACAAAGGCGTGCGCGCCGCGCGCCTGGAAACCGGCACCACTGAAACCAAAGGCCTGCATTTGCATCTGATACGCTGACCGTAACAGGGCGAACGGACCCGTGTCGTTCGCCTAAACTCTCTTCCTACAGCCTTTTCCTAGAGATACCCCATGCTCAATAACGATCGCCTGCTGGTGCAAATCCTGCTGCTGGTGCTGTTTGGTGCCAGCTTCTGGGTGATGGCGCCGTTCTGGTCGGCGCTGTTCTGGGGCGCGGTGCTGGCCTTTGCCAGTTGGCCGTTGATGCGCCTGCTCACACGCTGGCTGGGCGGCCGCGAATCCCTGGCCGCCGGCATTCTGACCTTGGGCTGGATGCTGCTGGTGGCGGTGCCGCTGGTGTGGCTGGGGTTAAACCTGGCTGACCATGTGCGCGATGCCGTGGCGTTGATCAAGGATATTCAGGTCGATGGCCTGCCCGAGGCACCGACCTGGCTTGACTCGATTCCCTTCGTGGGGGAGCGCTTGGTGGCGATGTGGAACAGCATCGACCAACAGGGCGCGGCGCTGATGGTCAGCATCAAGCCGTATCTGGGGCAGGTGGGCAACTGGCTGCTGGCGCGCAGTGCGCAGATCGGCGGCGGCATCCTCGAACTGACCCTGAGCCTGGTGTTCGTGTTCTTTTTCTATCGCGATGGGCCACGCTTGGCGATGTTCGTCCATCGCTTGCTGGAACGACTGATCGGTGACCGCGCCGGTTATTACATCGAACTGGTGGCCGGTACGGTGCAACGAGTGGTCAACGGCGTGATCGGCACTGCCGCCGCCCAGGCCCTGCTGGCGCTGATCGGCTTCCTGATCGCCGGCGTGCCGGGCGCGCTGGTGCTGGGGATCGTGACGTTCCTGCTCAGCCTGATCCCCATGGGCCCGCCGCTGGTATGGATCCCGGCCACGGCCTGGCTGGCGTGGAAGGGCGACTACACCTACGCGGTGTTTCTCGGCGTGTGGGGCACCTTCATCATCAGCGGCGTGGACAACGTGCTCAAGCCTTACCTGATCAGCCGAGGCGGCAACCTGCCGCTGGTGATCGTGCTGCTGGGGGTGTTTGGCGGGTTGATCGCCTTTGGCTTTATCGGCCTGTTTATCGGCCCGACCTTATTGGCGGTGGCGTACAGCCTGCTGATGGATTGGAGCGCAACCCAGGCGCAAGGGCGGCGCGAAGACAAGCCCCTTTAAGCCCTCGGCAACCACATTACGGCGGTCAAGCCTCCCCCTGGGGTCTCTTCCAGGCTCAGGCGTCCGCCCAGACGCTCTGCCGCTTCCTTGGAAATGGTCATGCCCAGGCCAACGCCGCCGGAGTTGCGGTTGCGCGAGCCTTCCAGCCGATAGAATGGCTCGAACACCGCCTCGCGCTTATCGGCCGCAATCCCTGGCCCGTGGTCGATCACGCGGATGACCAGTGCCTCGCGGCTGTCCTCCAGCTCCACGCGGGCAGTGCCGGCATAACGTAAGGCATTGTCGATCAGGTTGTTAAGGCATGAGCGCAGAGCCATCGGTTGCACCTGCAAGGGCACGCAGGTGCCCGCACATTGCACGTCGGAGCCCTGGTCCTGGGCGTTTTCACTCATCGATTCCACCAGCGCCTGCACGTCCAGCCAATGCCGGGTTTCACTGGTGCGCTGTTCGTGCAGGTAGCTCAAGGTGGCGTCGAGCATGCCGATCATGTCGTTCAGGTCCTGGCGCATCTGGCCCTGCAGCTTGGTGTCCTCAATCTGTTCCAGGCGCAGCTTGAGGCGTGACAGCGGGGTGCGCAGGTCATGGGAGACGGCCCCGAGCATGCGCGCGCGTTGGCTGACCTGCTCGCGAATGCGCTTTTGCATCAGGTTGAAGGTCGAGGCGGCCTGTTTGGCCTCCCGTGGCCCCGATTCATCGAGGGGCGGGCTGTCGAGGTCGAGGCTCAAGCGTTCCGCCGCTTCACTCAGGCGCTGTATCGGCCGGCTTAGCAGTTTGGCACCGTACCAGGCCGCAATAATCAACGAGACGAATTGAAAGGTAAGGGGCACCACCGGGCCGCCAAACCAGGGGCGTGGGTGCTTATCGCGCATCGGTGCCATGGTCCCGTCCGGCAACTCGATAAACCGCACCGGTGGCGGCGGGGGCGGTTGGCCGTAGTGGTGAAACCAGAAGAACGCCAGCGCATGGGCCAGCACAATCGCCACCAGCAACACACCGAACAGCCGACCGAACAGCGTGTTGAAGGGGGCACGCATCAGCCAATATCCCGTGCGTCGAACAGGTAGCCTTCGCCGCGCACCGTCTTGATCAACTGCGGTGCCTTGGGGTCATCCCCGAGTTTTTGCCGCAGGCGCGACACCAGCAAATCGATACTGCGATCAAAGGCTTCAATCGAGCGGCCACGGGCGGCATCGAGCAGTTGCTCACGGCTCAGCACCCGGCGCGGGCGTTCGATAAACACCCACAGCAGGCGGAATTCAGCGTTGGACAGCGGCACCACCAAGCCATCATCGGCCACCAGTTGACGCAATACGCTGTTGAGGCGCCAGTTGTCGAAGCGGATATTGGCGCGTTGCTCGGTGCGGTCATCGCGCACGCGGCGCAGGATGGTCTGGATCCGCGCCACCAGTTCACGCGGTTCGAAGGGCTTGGACATGTAGTCGTCGGCCCCCAGTTCCAGGCCGATGATGCGGTCGGTGGGCTCGCAGCGGGCAGTGAGCATCAGGATCGGAATATCCGACTCAGCGCGCAGCCAGCGGCACAGCGTCAGGCCGTCTTCGCCCGGCAGCATCAGGTCGAGTACCACCACATCGTAGTTTTCGGCTTGCATGGCCAGGCGCATCGCGGCGCCGTCGGTCACGCCGGTGGCGAAAATATTGAAGCGTGCCAGGTAGTCGATCAGCAATTCGCGGATCGGCACATCGTCGTCGACGATCAGCGCGCGGGTGTTCCAGCGCTTGTCATCGGCGATCACCGCGCTTTTTTGCTCGTCGTTCACGGGGACGGAAGGGGTATGCATAGTGCGATCATCTGCCTGGTTGTTACGGTCAGCATAGGCGCCCAGCCCCATGGCTGGTAGTGCTGGTCGGTGGGTCGTGCGGGCGAGGCTATCGGCAGGGCGTGTTGTGGGCATGTCGTGAATGTATCAGCTTTGAAATAATCACCTTAAATGCCCGCCTGATGGCGGTTGGTCAGTATTTACCGATCATCGGATCCCGCAACGGCGCTGCTTGCGCTACAATCCGCGCCGATTTCGACTTGCCTGAGAGCCCATTCCAATGTCCGTCTGCCAGACTCCTATCATCGTCGCCCTGGATTACCCCACCCGTGACGCCGCACTGAAGCTGGCTGACCAGTTGGACCCCAAGCTTTGCCGGGTCAAGGTCGGCAAGGAACTGTTCACCAGCTGCGCCGCGGAAATCGTCGGCACCCTGCGTGACAAAGGCTTCGAGGTGTTCCTCGACCTGAAATTCCACGACATCCCCAACACCACCGCCATGGCGGTCAAGGCTGCCGCTGAAATGGGCGTGTGGATGGTCAACGTGCACTGCTCCGGCGGCCTGCGCATGATGACCGCCTGCCGCGAAGTGCTGGAGCAGCGCAGCGGCCCCAAGCCCTTGCTGATCGGCGTGACCGTGCTGACCAGCATGGAGCGTGAAGACCTGGCAGGTATTGGCCTGGACATCGAGCCTCAGGAGCAGGTACTGCGTTTGGCAGCCCTGGCCGAGAAAGCCGGCCTTGATGGTTTGGTGTGCTCGGCGCTGGAAGCCCAGGCCTTGAAGACCGCCCATCCCTCGTTGCAATTGGTCACCCCGGGGATTCGCCCGGCGGGCAGTGCCCAGGATGACCAGCGCCGCATCCTGACCCCGCGCCAGGCTCTGGACGCGGGCTCCGACTACCTGGTGATCGGCCGTCCGATCAGCCAGGCGGCGGATCCGGCCAAGGCGTTGGCGGCAGTGGTCGCCGAGATCGCCTGATCGATGCTCGTTCCCACGCGTGGGAACGAGCGGATCTGTCCTGTATCAGCTGACCTTGAGCACCAACTTCCCAAAGTTCTCGCCGTTGAACAGCTTCATCAGCGTCTCCGGGAACGTCTCCAGCCCCTCGACAATATCCTCCTTGCTCTTGAGCTTGCCCTGGGCCATCCAAGCGGCCATTTCCTGCCCGGCGGCGGCAAAGTTCGCCGCGTGATCCATCACCACAAAGCCTTCCATCCTTGCGCGGTTGACCAGCAGTGACAGGTAGTTGGCCGGGCCTTTCACGGCTTCCTTGTTGTTGTACTGGCTGATGGCGCCGCAAATCACCACGCGGGCTTTCAACGCCAGGCGGCTGAGCACCGCGTCAAGAATGTCGCCGCCGACGTTATCGAAATACACATCCACGCCTTTGGGGCACTCGCGCTTGAGGGCGGCGGGCACGTCTTCATTCTTGTAGTCGATGGCGGCATCGAAGCCCAGTTCATCCACCAGGAACTTGCACTTGTCGGCGCCGCCGGCAATGCCGACCACGCGGCAGCCTTTGAGCTTGGCGATCTGCCCGGCAATGCTGCCGACGGCACCGGCCGCACCGGAGATCACCACGGTTTCTCCCGCCTGGGGCGCGCCGGTGTCCAGCAGCGCGAAGTAGGCGGTCATGCCGGTCATGCCCAGCGCAGACAGGTAGCGGGGCAGGGGCGCCAGCTTGGGATCGACCTTGTAGAAACCGCGTGGTTCGCCCAGGAAGTAATCCTGCACGCCCAGGGCACCATTTACGTAGTCCCCGACTGCGAATTTCGGGTTGTTCGAGGCAATCACCTTGCCCACACCCAGCGCGCGCATGACCTCGCCGATGCCGACGGGCGGTATGTAGGACTTGCCTTCATTCATCCAGCCACGCATGGCCGGGTCGAGGGACAGGTATTCGTTGTGCACCAGCACCTGCCCATCCTGGGGCGTGCCCACCGGCACTTCCTGGTAGGTGAAGGTTTCCCGCGTGGCTGCGCCGACCGGGCGTTTGGCGAGCAGGAATTGGCGGTTGGTCTGGGCGGTCATGGCAAGGACTCTTTAGAAGTGAAGCATGATTGATAGACCTTGAACGGCCAGGGGGCAAGGTCAGCCGAGGGTGCGAATGCTCATCGATAGGTGCCATTGATAGTGAGCCCGGCGGCCTTATCACTATGACTCATGCAGCACTAACCGGCCTTCTGATAGTGCTGACGCCTGCGTCTCGGCGTTGGCTAGACTCGGCCCACTGCAATTAACCCCCTATAGGACATCTTCCATGAGCATGACGTTTTCCGGTCAGGTCGCCCTGGTGACCGGCGCCGCCGCCGGTATTGGTCGCGCCACTGCGCTGGCGTTCGCCGCCGAAGGTTTGAAGGTAGTGGTCGCCGACCTGGACGTGGCTGGCGGCGAGGGTACGGTCGCGCTGATCCACCAGGCCGGTGGCGAGGCGCTGTTCGTGCGCTGCAATGTCACGCAGGAAACGGATGTGCAGCAGTTGATGGCGCAGACCATCAGCGCCTATGGTCGCCTGGACTATGCCTTCAATAATGCCGGCATCGAGATTGAGAAGGGCAAGCTGGCGGACGGCAGCCTGGATGAGTTCGACGCGATCATGGGCGTCAACGTCAAGGGCGTGTGGTTGTGCATGAAGTACCAGTTGCCGCTGCTGCTGGCCCAGGGCGGTGGTGCCATCGTCAACACCGCGTCGGTAGCGGGGTTGGGCGCGGCGCCGAAGATGAGCATCTACGCGGCTTCCAAACACGCGGTGATCGGCCTGACCAAGTCGGCGGCGATCGAATACGCGAAGAAGAAAATCCGCGTCAATGCCGTCTGCCCGGCGGTGATTGATACCGATATGTTCCGGCGCGCCTATGAAGCCGACCCCCGCAAGGCCGAATTCGCCGCCGCCATGCACCCGGTCGGGCGTATCGGCACGGTGGAGGAAATCGCCAGCGCAGTGCTCTATCTGTGCAGCGACAGAGCGGCATTCACCACTGGCCACGCCTTGGCCGTGGACGGTGGCGCGACAGCTATCTAGGACCTTGCACTGCCCCCTTGTTCGAAAACGTCTGGGGGGCCGTGGGGCTTTTCCAAAGCTGGCAAAACGCCGTGACCGAATATGTGTCATTAGGTAAATAAGTCAATAAAATCAATACTTTAATAAATTTATGCGGCCGGTAAATCCTGGCTTCTGTGCTTAACTCTTCGGGTTGATAACAGACACTTGGAGTGAGTGGGTCATGGATTTAGGGATCGATCGACAAGCCCTTGTACCGGTAGTGCAGCAAATCGTCAGTGCAGTGGCGCAATGGATTCGCAAGGACGGGGTGAGCCCCGGCACACGCTTGCCGTCCGTCCGCCAGTTGGCCCTGGATAATTTGCTCAGCCAATCCAACGTGATCGAAGCGTTCGAACGGATGGTCGCCCAAGGGGTACTGGCGCCCCGGCAGGGCTCAGGATTTGTGGTGGCCCAGCCCGTAGTCTCCCACGAAGGTAATTGGTATGAGGGGGCGGAGCGCGAGTGGGGTGCCTTTGCCGATAATCCGTTGGGAGAGTTGAAACTGGGCTGCGGCTGGTTGCCCGATGCCTGGCGCGAAAGCGATGACATCAGTTATGCCATTCGTGAAGTTGCGCGCACCGACACTGCCGGGCTGTTCAACTACAGCACGCCTCTGGGGCTGCCCGCGCTGCGCGAGCAACTGCTCAAGCGCCTGACTCAGATTCATATCGCCACCAGCCTGGATCGCATCCTTACCACCGCAGGTGCCAGCCATGCCCAGGACCTGCTGATACGTACGCTACTCAAGGCCGGCGATAGCGTGGTGGTCGAAACCCCTGGGTATGCCAACCTCTATCGGCAGTTGGCGTTCCAGGGCGTGCAACTGCTGGAAGTACCGCGCACCCGAGGCGGCCCCGACCTCCCGGCGCTGGAGGCGCTGCTACAGGAGCATCACCCCAAGTGCCTGTTCATCCACAGCCTGTACCACAACCCCACCGGGACCAGCCTGTGCCGTGTGGTGGCCGAGCGTTTGCTGGAACTGGCCCACCGCGAAAACTTCCTGATCATTGAGGAGGACGTCTACGGCGACCTGCAACAGGCCAGTTGCACGCGGCTTTCGACATTGCCCCATGATGATCGGGTGATCTACGTCGCGAGTTTTTCCAAGACCCTGAGCAGTGCCCTGCGCGTGGGCTACCTCTGCGCCAGTAGCGCAATCATTGCGCAGCTGGCCAGCCTCAAGACCTTGACCGGTTTCGGCACCTCCCGGTTTGCTGAAGCGGTGGTCGCCACCTTGCTGGCCAATGGAACGTATCGCAAGTGGGTACAGCGCCTGCGCAAGCGGCTGAGCACTGAAATGGCCGTGACCTTGCAAGTGCTGGAGGACGAAGAGTGGGAGGTGTTCGCCGTACCCTCCGGCGGTATGTTCCTGTGGGCACGCCCGGGGTTGGCGCAGCCTTCGCGATTGCAGGCGTGCGCCCGGCAGCTGGGAGTGTTGTTGTCGCCTGGGGCGTTGTTCAGTCCTTCTGGCGAGCACAGTGAGTGGCTACGCATCAATGTCGCCTATGCTACTGATCAACGTGCCTTAGCGTTGTTCCGTACAATGGGGCCCGCCAGATCGACCTCGACCATTCTGAAAACGACGAGCGTGTAGCTTTTTGCCATTATTGTGGCGCCAATGCCTTGTGCTCAGTGCCTTCTGGTTGCGAATCTCGCTGCTTGTCCATCGGGCTTGATGGCATCCGCCATTGCAAGAGGATTCAAGTGCAATGATTTCAGGCGTGCAACGACGTTTTGCCAACCTCGGTATGGCGAAAAAACTGGGCTTGGGCTTCACCCTGGTGCTGCTGCTGACGGCCTTGGTCGCGGCTATCGGCGTGTGGTCCCTGCAAACCGTTGGCCAGCGTTTCGAAGGCCTCAAGGCCATGTCGTCGCTCAACAGCGGCTTGCTCAAGGTGCGCCTGATCGAACAGGACTATGCGCTGCACGCCGACCCCAAGGCCGTCGACGCCCTGCATGAAAGCGTCGATGCGCTGGCGGCCCAGGCGGCCAGTCTCAAGGCCCAGTCTGCGGCGAATGTACCGGTGATGGCCGATGTCGAGCAGGCCCTTGCAGCCTACCGTAAGGCGTTCGATGAGTTTGTCGAACTGACACAGACCAAGGATCTGGCGCTGGAAATGGCCAGTTGGTCAGTGTCCAGCGTGGCGAATAACCTGGATGTGTTGCAGGCCGGCCTGGCGGACGACGGGGCCTACGGCCTCAAGGAAAGCCAAGGTAAGGAGGGTGCCGAGTTTATCGAGCAGGCAGGCCAGGTCAGTCAGGTTTCGCGCTTGATGTTGCAGGCCATGAACGAAGCCCATGTACGCCTGGACCAAAGCCGCAAGGTCGATGCAGACGACGCCGAGCAAGGCAAGATCGAGCAGGCTGACCAGGCCCTGGCCCAGGTCGAGCAACTGAAAACGTCGGTCAAGGATTCCGGCTATCAGACGGTGCTCAACGAAGTCTCCGGGCATATCGCCGCGTTCAGCGAGAAGCTGGGCGAATACACCGGCCTGCTGGCCCAGGAAAAAGTCGTCTACAAACAACTGCATGATCGTGCTGAGCAGGTCGTCAGCCGGGTCAACCAGGCCTATGACGCTGAAGACCTGTCGATGCAGGCGCAACTGAAGAAAAGCGCGATGCTGATCATCGGCTCGTCGGCCCTGGCCTTGCTGGTGGGCTTGATTGCCGCCTGGGTGATTACCCGCTTGATCGTTGCGCCGCTGCGCAGTGTGATCGCGGTGGCCCAACAGATTGCCGCCGGGGACCTGAGCGGGCGCATGGAGGTCGACCGTCGTGATGAAATCGGCCAGTTGATGCAGGCGATGCAACAGATGGGCAACGGCCTGAGCCAGATGGTCAGTGGCCTGCAGGCCGGTATCGAACAATTGGCCAGCTCGGCGCATTCGCTGTCCAGCGTGACCGAGCAGACCAACGTCGAGGTCAGCAGCCAGAAGGAAGAAACCGAGCAGGTTGCTACCGCGATGAACCAGATGACCGCCACCGTGCACGATGTGGCGCGCAACGCCGAAGAGGCCGCGCAAGCCGCGCAGACGGCGGACGAGAAGGTCGACAGCGGCCAGCAGGTGGTGCGCCAGAGTTTGCAGCGCATCGAGTTGCTGGCCACTTCAAGTACCCGTGCCAGCACCAGCATCGAGAGCCTCAGTGCCGAAATCCAGAATATCGGCACCGTGCTGAGCGTGATCAAAAGCGTCGCCGAACAGACCAACCTGCTGGCCCTGAACGCGGCCATCGAAGCCGCCCGGGCAGGCGAACAGGGTCGGGGTTTTGCGGTAGTGGCCGATGAAGTACGGGCACTGGCCAAGCGCACCCAGCAATCGACCGAAGAAATCGAGCGGCTGGTCGGTACCCTGCGCAGCGCAGCACAATCATCAGTGCAGCAGATCCAGCAAAGTGGCGAACTGGTCAAACTGGCGGTCAGCGATGCGCTGGAAACCGAGAGTGCCCTGGGCAGCATCGCAGTCGCGGTGTCGCTGATCCAGCAGATGAACCAGCAGATTGCTGCTGCGGCTGAGGAGCAGAGCTCGGTGGCCGAAGAGATCAACCGTAGCGTCACCAGTATTCGTGCGAGTGCCGATCAATCGGCGTTGAGCATGCAGGGCAATGCGGCGTCGAGTATCCAACTGGCGCAGTTGGGGGCGGAGCTCAAGGGGATGGTCGGGCACTTCCGCCTTTGATCGCAGCACAGCGGCCGCGATCAAGGGGGCGGCGATCAGGCGTGGTTGGCGAGGAACGTCAGCAGTGCTTCGTTGACGAAGTCCGGGTTCTCCCTGCTGGAGATATGCCCGGCGTCTGGAATCAGGATCAAGGCACAGCCAATCCGTTCGGCCATCTCCTCGGATTCGGCGGGAGGCCGAGGTTTGTCCTGCTCGCCACACATCACCAAGGTGGTATCGGCGTCCAGGCGCGGTAGTTGTTCCAGCACATCTTCGCGGCTGAAGATCAATCGACCCAGGGGCACGATGCTGTGCAGCAGGCGTTCCCGGGGAAAGTCCTGCAGCGACTTGCGAAAGTCCTGGTACAGCGCTGATTCGCGGTCGATGTCCGGGCGAAAGAAGATCGGCGCGATCACATCCAGCAACGGCTCAGGAATGGCGCCGGCGTCTTCAATCATCTTGAACAACGAGAAGTAGTACTGGCGCGTGGACTCTGGCTCTGCGCCGAGATAGGTGTCCATCAACACCAGGCTGTTGATCCGCTCGGGGGCCAGCAACGCCAGGCGTGCGCCCCACATACCGCCTACCGAGAGGCCCACCAGGTTGATCTGTGCGATCTCTAAATGGTCAAGCAGGGCCAGGGCCTGGCGCGCGAGGTCGTCGAGGGAGTGAGTGCGTGCGGGGAGTTGGCCCGATTCGCCGTGGCCCCATAGTTCGGGCACGATTACACGGTACTGTTGCGACAGGGCTTCGACCTGCGGGGCCCACATGTCGCGGTCCCACAGGTAGCTTGAGCCGAGCAGGACGACCGGGCCGGTGCCCTGGTCGACGTAATGCAGCGGTTGTCCATCAATGACGGCGATAGGCATAGCGGGCCTCTGACTTCACGGAGTGAGGGGCACTTTTTTACGCTAGTCGGGGGCGGGGCGATAGATGCAAACTGATGGCATGTTGTGGCGAGCGGGCAGCCCGCTCACCACAGGGGGAGTGGGCAGATCAGTCGTAGATGACTTTCTTTTTCCACTCGGCGTCGGCGTCGACTTCTTTCATGCCTTCGGTCAATTCGTTGACTTCCTCTGCCGCCTGTTTGCTGTTAGCCAGCACGGTAGAGTTGGCGCGGGCCAGTTGACCTTCCAGCAATTGCAGCTGCGCACTGTAGAGCACCGGCTCAGTCTGTTTGCGCAGGTACTGCACGCCACGCTCGAAGGCCAGGCGCGCCTGGCCAGGCTGACCTTGCTGCAAGGCGTGCTGGCCGAGGTTGTTGAAGAATTCTATGTGCAGCAGCACCAGGATATGACGGATTTCCTTGATCCAGTGCTTGGCTTCGTTGGTCGGCAGGAAACCGTCCTGGGCGGCGCGGGTGACCTGGCCGTGCAGGGCTTCCAGCAGGAAGCGCACGTCCTTGGCCTTGGCTTCGGTCTGGATCGGCGCCGGCGGGTTGTTCACCGGGATGGATTCGCCCTGGCCCACCAGCGTGTTCAGCTCAGCGATACGTGCCTTGATCGGTGCACTGGTCTTGTTGAGGTTCAACAGGCGCTGGTTGACGTTGAGCTCCAGGCGGGTCAGTAACAGCTTGAGCGCCGGGGTCATCAGTTGGCCAGGGAATGTCTCGGTGATCTCACCGCAACGGCGCAGGCGATCGTTAAGCTCGATCTCGGTGCGCTTCTTTTCCAGCTTGTTGTTTTCCACCACATGGTTCATGTAGCCAATGGCGATCAGTATTACGATCCCGGCTATTACCAGCAGGGTGATCATGAGTGGTGTCACCGGTGTGACCTCTTTGATAGGGTTTACAGTGGAGTGTAGTGACTGGGCTTGTCGACGGATAGGACTGATCGACCAGTTACCCAGGTAGTTTCTTCTATATAGGTAGGCGTTCCCTGCATAGCTGCACATTGCCATCATTTGCTGGAGTGAACTATAGCGTCTTGTCGGGCGCCAGAATATAGGCGTCAAGGCCTGGACGGGCAGAATGCCCGCGCAGGCCGGTAAACGCGGGCGAAGTCATTGATTTAAATAAATTTATCCTTGGGGGTTGACGACCTTTCAATCCATCCATAGAATGCGCGCCACTTACAGCGTAAAGCACACAGCGAAACGCGGTAGGGAGTGAATGTTGTACGTGTGTCCCCTTCGTCTAGTGGCCTAGGACACCGCCCTTTCACGGCGGTAACAGGGGTTCGAGTCCCCTAGGGGACGCCATATGCGGGAATAGCTCAGTTGGTAGAGCACGACCTTGCCAAGGTCGGGGTCGCGAGTTCGAGTCTCGTTTCCCGCTCCAATTTACAAGCAGTGTGGCTTTCGGGCGGCACTGAGTGAAACCAGGACCAAGTCTTCGGATGAGGCCTCTGGGCACTGAAATACACACCATGTGTTTCAGTAGCGTGTCCCCTTCGTCTAGTGGCCTAGGACACCGCCCTTTCACGGCGGTAACAGGGGTTCGAGTCCCCTAGGGGACGCCATTTGCGGGAATAGCTCAGTTGGTAGAGCACGACCTTGCCAAGGTCGGGGTCGCGAGTTCGAGTCTCGTTTCCCGCTCCATATTTAACAAAAACGCCGATCAGTGATGATCGGCGTTTTTGTTCGTGCTGTTTTTTCGATGATGCACACCTGTTTTGTAGGACATGTTGTGCGTTTTGCAGGACTTATCTGTAGTTGGCGTGAGGTTGGTGCGTATAGGTTTCGCGATCTTTACTCTGGCGTGTCCGATTTCCCGGCCCACTCCAGAGAGCTGCCTAGATGCTTGAACTCGATTTCTATTCCACCCTGGTCGCCGCGTCACTGGTTCTTTTACTGGGGCGCGGGTTGGTCGCGCGAATCAGCTTTTTGCGCACTTACAACATTCCTGAACCGGTGGCCGGCGGTTTATTGGTTGCCGTGCTGCTGCTGGCGTTGCGCGGGCTGGCTGATATCGAAGTGCGGTTCGACCCTTCGTTGCAAGCCCCGTTGATGCTGGCATTTTTTGCCACCATTGGACTGAATGCGGACTTCGCCAACCTGAAGAAAGGCGGACGCATCCTGGGTATTTTCCTGCTGGTCGTCACCGCACTGTTGGTGGTGCAGAACGCCATGGGTATTGCGTTGGCCACGGCGTTGGGACTTGACCCTCTGATGGGCTTGCTTGCTGGCTCCGTGACATTGTCGGGTGGCCACGGCACTGGGGCTGCGTGGGGCTCGGTGTTCAGCGAAAAATATGCTGTCGCCTCCGCCTCCGAACTGGCCATCGCTTCGGCGACCTTCGGTTTGGTCCTCGGCGGCTTGATTGGCGGGCCGGTCGCGCGCTTGCTCATCAAACGTGTCCAGACGCCATGCCTGGAGCACCCGCAACCGCGCTTGGCCAGGGGCTTCGAGCAGCCGCATCAGGAACGCTTGATCACTTCATTCTCTTTTATCGAGACCCTGGCACTCCTCGCGATCAGCCTGCAGGTCGGCACTTTGCTCAATGGTTTTCTTGAAGGTACGGCGTTCGAATTGCCCACCTTTGTGTGCGTGCTGTTTATCGGTGTAGTGCTGCGTAACGGGTTGTCGGCGCTGGGCTGGCATCAGGTGTTCGAGCGTGAAGTATCGCTGCTGGGCAACGTCAGCTTGTCGTTGTTCCTGGCCATTGCCCTAATGTCGCTCAAGCTCTGGGACCTGGCGGCACTGGCACTGCCGATAGTGATCCTGTTGGCCGCGCAGGCGTTGTTGATGGCGTTGTTCGCGATTTTCGTCACGTTCCGGGTCATGGGCAGCAACTATGATGCGGCGGTGTTGGCGGCAGGGCATTGCGGTTTCGGGCTCGGCGCCACACCAACGGCCATTGCCAATATGCAAGCAGTGACTCAACGCTTCGGCCCGTCGCAGATTGCGTTTCTGGTGGTGCCAATGGTGGGGGCGTTTTTCATCGATATCACCAATGCGGTGGTGATCAAGTTGTACTTGGCGTTGCCGTTCCTTGGCGTGGCAGGTTGAGTTTTTTGTCTATCAACGCAAGCGCCGATCAATGCTGATCGGCGCTTTTGCATGCGCTATCTATTGCTGGCCTGTAGCGGGTTCGAACCTCTGTCAGAGCGTCGGCAACTGTCCGATACGGCCCATCATTTCGGTAACGATCTGCAGGTCCAGCAAGAACTGGTCAACCGTCTTGAACTCATTGTCGGTGTGCCCGGTGTATTTCACTTCCGGACGCGCCAGGCCGAATTGCACGCCATTGGGCAGCTCATGCACTGAGGTCGCGCCGGCGGATGTACCGAATTTGTGCTCCATGCCCAGGTTTTCACTGGCTACGGCCAGCAATGCCTTCACCCATTCACCTTCCGGGTTGCGGAACATCGGTTCGGCGACCGAGTAGGTGAAGTCCACCTTGACCTTGGTTTTTTTGTCCCAGGCGCTCAGCTTGTCGGCGATCTCGGCCTGGAGTTTCTCCGGCGACTTGCCCTTCGGCACACGCAGGTTCACCGCCAGCTTGAAGGCCTTGTCATCCAGCCCGACAAAGGTCAGCGAGGTGGTCAGCGGCCCCATGAATTCATCGGAGAAGCCCACGCCCAATTTGCCGCCCAGGTAATCCAGGCCCCAGTTGTCGGCGGCATACTGCGCAGCGTCGGTGATGTGGTTGTGCTTGAGGGTGATCTTACCGTCGACGCTGTGGATCAGCTCCAGCATGCGCGCTACCGGGTTGATACCGGATTGCGGCTCGGAAGAGTGCGCCGACACACCGGTGACCGTCAGTTTGACGTTCTTACCGTCAACCTTGGCCGTGACGTCAAAATCGCCACCGTTGCGCTTGGCGTATTCGCTGCCGGCTTTTTGCAGGCTGGCTGCCAATTCGGCGGGCTTATCGCTGACAAGCGTGGCGACTGAGGCCGATGGAATCTGGTTGGTGGCCATGCCGCCGGTCATCGCGATGATTTCGGCGCCTTTGCCTTGCCCCTTGCGGCGCGGGAAGGTGGCCATGACAGTGCCATAACCTTTTTCGGCAATCACCACCGGGTAGCCACCATCCAGCGCCAGGTTGTACTGCGGCGTCGGGTTGCGTTCGAAGTAATAGGGGATCGCGTCGCCGGAGGTTTCTTCGGTGGTGTCCACCAGCAGCTTGAAATTGCGTGCCAGCGGCAACTTTTCTTCCTTGATCACCTTCATGGCGTACATCGCCACCACGATGCCGTTTTTGTCATCCTCGGTGCCCCGGCCATACATGCGGTCGCCGATCAGCGTGACCTTGAACGGGTCGAGCTTGGTGCCATCCTTCAACACCCAGTTTTCCGGTGTCACCGGCACCACGTCGGCATGGGCGTGGATGCCCACCACTTCGTCGCCGCTGCCTTCCAGGGAAATTTCGTACACGCGGTTGTCGACGTTACGGAAGTTCAGGTTGAAGGTCTTGGCCAGGGCCTGGATCTTGTCGGCAATCCGGATGAATTCCGGGTTTTTGTACTGCGGCATGCCGTCCACGTTGAAGGTCGGGATTTCCACCAGTTCGCGCAGGGTGTCGAGGGCGGCCTTGCCGTATTTCACTCGGGTGTAAATACCCAGCAGGCGATGGATCTCGTTCTGCTGGTCGGCGGTCAGGGTTTTGTTATCGAGGAAGGCACCGATCGCCGGGCCTACGTCGTCGGCCTTGCCCAGCTCTCCCTTGGCGAGTGTGCCGAGGAAACCCCGGAAATCAGTGACCGACGTTTCGCTGAAACTCTTCAGAATCGCCGTGCTTTGCTCTGGGGTGATGTTGGCAAAGGCCGGCGTGGTTATCACCGAAAGGCCGACCGCGAACAGGGTGGCAGCCGTTAAATGCTTGAGTCGAAAGTGCATGGCTAGGGGCATTCCTTTGCAAAGGGAAGTAGGAGATTTCTGATCAATATGTCAGAAATATTTCGACACACTACCACTGCCAAGGTGTGCCCGGGAGACCGCTGGGAGGCTTATCTAAAAACTCGATAGCACCCTCAACGCTGCGGTCGAGTCCAGGCTGTAACGCACCGACAACGCGCCCTTTTTCTCCGAAAGCGCCAGTATCGTTACCTGGCCCAACTCGCTCAGCGTTTGTACATGGGTGCCGCCACAAGCGTAGGAGGGCAGATCACCGAAGCCCACTTCGCGGGTGCCGTCTTCCAGGGTCATATGGCGCGGATAGTCGGCGGCGATCCATTGGTTGATTTGCTGTTGGATGATCTCGGCGTCCATGGCTTGTGCGGTTTCGCCACGGATAAACGTGATCTTGCCCTCACCTGGCCAGTGGTGCGCCTTGATCGGCATCCAGCCCAGGGTTTCGCCGGCATTGCCGATCAAATGCCCGGCGGAATGCAGGCGGGTGTGCAGGGCGCGGCGTGCTTCGTCGACCCGCGCGGTGATTGGGCCCGGTTCCACAGGTTGGTTGACATAGTGGACCACGCGATCAGTTTCCTGGGTGACTCGCAGCACCTGGCTATCGCCTAGCCAGCCAGTATCGAACGGCTGACCACCGCCTTGGGGATGGAAAATCGTCGACTGCAAAACGACCGCAAACTGGCCCTCGCAGGGGGTGCAGCTCAGCACTTCAAGCTCGGCAGTGAGGTGATCGTGGGTGAAAAACAGGCGCTCGGTCATTTTCTACATCCGCATCAGGGCTCTGTGGGCAGTATAAATAGTGCTTGGATGGGTGATAATCCGCTCAAATATCAATGGACCTGTGCGTCATGAGCATCAATCTTCCTTTGCCGCTACTGGGTGAAATGGCGATTTTCGTCAAGGTAGTAGAGACCGGGAGTTTCTCCGAAGCGGCGCGACAGTTGAGCGTTTCGCCGTCGGCGGTAAGCCGCAGTATTTCGCGTCTGGAAAAGGCCCTGGCTACCCGTTTGCTGCAACGCACTACGCGCAAATTGCGCCTGAGTGAAGGCGGTGAGGAGGTCTTCAAGCGCTGCCAGGAGATGGTTAATGCAGCGCGCTCCGTGATGGAGATCAGTGGCCAGTTCACCCACGACGCCGAGGGCCTGGTGCGAGTCAGTGTGCCCAAGGCGGTGGGGCGGTTTGTGGTGCACCCGCATATGCCGGAGTTTCTGCGGCGTTATCCCAAGGTGGATGTGCAGCTGATTCTTGAAGACCGGCATGTAGACCTGATCGACGACAATGTAGACCTGAGCATCCGCATCACCGACAGTCCGCCACCGGGGCTGGTCGGGCGACAGCTATTGCCCATCGAGCACTTGCTGTGCGCGACACCGCAGTACCTGGCCGAGCATGGCGCGCCGAGTCATCCCCATGATTTGCTGGAGCACAGTTGTATCTACTTGGGGGAAACTCCGGGTGACTCGCGCTGGAAATTCCGTCACGGTGGCAAGGCGGTGACGGTCGGCGTGCGTGGACGTTATGCCGCGAACCACACCGGTGTACGGCTGGATGCGGTGTTGCAGCACGTGGGAATTGGCAGCTTGCCGTATTTCACTGCGCGGCATGCGTTGGAGGAGGGGCGGTTGGTACAGGTGTTGCCCGCGTGGGATTTTATTGCGTCCTACCACGGCGAGGCGTGGCTGTTGCATTCGCCCACGCGTTACCTGCCGCCGAAGCTGCGGGTGTTTATCGATTATCTGGTGGAGTGCATGGCGAGGGAGCCGACATTGCGCCGTCGATAGGCGCGCCGTCGAAAATGTGGGAGGAGGGCCTGCTCCCTCCCATATTCAGTTGTGCAGTGTCTCGAAAGATCAGTGTTTGCTTTGGTCTTGAGGCATGGCCAGCAGTTGCTTCTCCTGGTTCCAGTCGAACGGCTCCTCGTTCTGTTCGGCTTCAAAGCGACGCTCTTCCAAGGCCTGGTACAGATCCAGCTCTTCATCGGGCATGAAGTGCAGGCAATCGCCGCCGAAGAACCACAGCAGGTCGCGGGGCACCAGGTGGGCGATCTGCGGGTAGCGCAGGATGACCTGGCTCATCAGGTCCTGGCCCAGGTACTGGCTTTCGATCGGGTCGATCGGCAGCAGGGCGCGCAGTTCGTCGAAGCGCTCCAGAAACAGGGTGTGGCTTTCCTCGGGCACCTGTTCGGCTTCGCCGACGGCAACCAGGATGCTGCGCAGGTGGTCGAGCAAGACGAGATGATCGGCAACGACGTTGGACACGAGATAAGTCCTCTAAAGCAAAAACGGGCGCGAGAGTATATGCCTCGGTGCCCTGCCTCACAAATACGATTCGTTTTGACGAGTGGCTGTTGTTGTCAGGCAACGCAGCATGGCGACAACAGACGCCGTCAAAACGGATCAGTATTTGTGAGGCAGGGCACTTTGCCCGTTTTTATATGACCGCTCAACTCAGCGGACTTTACCCTCGGTGTGTACCAGCTCTTCCTTGCTGAAATCATCCACATCGATCACCTTGCGCCGTGCCGCTTCGGCGTCACGCAGGGTTTGCGCTTCCGCCGGTTGCAGCACACCGGCATGCAGCGCGGCGTCGATGGCATGCTCGCCGGCAGTCGGTTTGACCTGGCCGCTTTTGAGCGCGGCATGCAGTTTTTTCTGCAGCGGGTGGCTGGCACCCAGCAGGTCGTAGGCATGTTGTAGCGCGCCCACCGGATCTTCTGCCGATTGCGGGCGGTAGCAGCCCGCGAGCAATTCTTCCAGGGTCGGGTCGCCTTTGGCGCGGCCAATCACCGCAGCTACTTCGGCGTCCAGCGCATCGGAAGGGCCGGTGTGGCGACGCCCGAACGGGAACACAATCACCCGCAGCAGGCAACCCAGCACTTTATTCGGGAAGTTGCTCAGCAGTTCATCCAGCGCGCGCTCGGACTCGCCGAGGCTTTCTTCCATGGCCCAGGCGAACAGCGGTTCCAGATGATCCGGCGAATCCAGGTCGTGATAACGCTTCAGCGCCGCCGAGGCCAGGTACATGTGGCTGAGCACATCACCGAGGCGTGCCGACAGGCGTTCGCGGCGTTTCAACTCGCCGCCCAGCAGCATCATGCTCAGGTCGGCGAGCAGCGCGAACGCAGCAGCCTGCCGGTTCAATGCGCGGAAATAACCCTGGCTCAAACGGTTGCCCGGGGCCTTCTCGAAATGCCCAACGCCGAGGTTCAGCACCAGGGTGCTGGCGGCGTTGCTCACGGCAAAGCCGATGTGTTGCATCAGCAGCCCGTCAAATTCCTTCAGCGCTTGGTCATGGTCTTCGCGACCGGCCAACGCCATTTCCTTGAGCACGAACGGATGGCAGCGGATGGCACCCTGGCCGAAGATCATCAGGTTGCGCGAGAGGATATTCGCGCCTTCCACGGTGATGAAGATCGGCGCGCCCTGCCAGCTGCGGCCCAGGTAGTTGTTCGGGCCCATGATGATGCCCTTGCCGCCGTGCACGTCCATGGCGTGGCTGATGCACTCGCGGCCGCGTTCGGTCAGGTGGTACTTGAGGATCGCCGACAGCACCGAGGGTTTTTCGCCAAGGTCCACGGCGTTGGCGGTGAGCATGCGCGCGCTGTCCATCAGCCAGGCGTTGCCGCCGATGCGGGCCAGGGCTTCCTGGATACCTTCGAACGCCGACAGCGGTACGTTGAACTGTTCGCGTACCTGGGCATATTGGCCGGTCACCAGGCTGGTGAACTTGGCCGCGCCGGTGCCCACGGCGGGCAGGGAGATCGAACGGCCGACCGACAGGCAGTTCATCAGCATCATCCAGCCTTTGCCGAGCATTTCCTGGCCGCCGATGAGGTACTCCAGGGGGATGAACACGTCCTTGCCGGAGTTCGGGCCGTTCATGAACGCGGCGCCGAGGGGCAGGTGGCGACGGCCGATTTCCACTCCAGGGGTGTCGGTAGGGATCAGCGCAAGGCTGATGCCCAGGTCTTCTTCTTCACCCAGCAGATGGTCCGGGTCGTGGGCCTTGAAGGCCAGGCCCAGCAGGGTCGCGACCGGGCCAAGGGTGATGTAGCGTTTTTCCCAGTTCAGGCGCAGGCCGAGGGTTTCCTTGCCTTCCCATTCGCCTTTGCAGATCACGCCGGTGTCAGGCATGGCGCCGGCATCGGAGCCGGCCAGCGGGCCGGTGAGGGCGAAGCATGGGATGTCATCGCCACGCGCCAGGCGCGGCAGGTAGTGGTTGCGTTGTTCGTCGGTGCCGTAATGCAGCAGCAGTTCGGCCGGGCCGAGGGAGTTGGGCACCATCACGGTGGAGGCCAGGTCGCCGCTGCGGGTCGCGAGTTTCATCGCGACCTGGGAGTGGGCATAAGCAGAGAAACCTTTGCCGCCATATTCCTTGGGAATGATCAGGGCGAAGAAACCGTGGGTCTTGATGTGGTCCCAAGCGGCTGGCGGCAGGTCCATGGCCTGGCCGATTTCCCAGTCGCTGACCATGGCGCAGAGTTCTTCGGTGGGGCCGTCGATAAATGCCTGTTCTTCTTCGGTCAGTTGGGCCTTGGGATAGGCCAGCAACTTGTCCCAGTCGGGGCGACCGCTGAACAGTTCGCCATCCCACCAAACGGTGCCGGCGTCGATGGCATCGCGTTCGGTCTCGGACATCGGCGGCAGAACTTTCTGAAACCAGCTGAACAGCGGCTTGCTGAAGTATTGGCGGCGCAGGTCCGGCAACAGCAGGGGCGCGGCCACTACAGCGATCAACACCCAGAAAATCAACAGCAGCCAACCCGGTGCGTGGCTCCAGGCGCCCATCGCCAGCAGGTAAACGGCGACCACACCCAGGGCGGGCAGGGGGGCGACGCGGCGATGTGCAAGGTAGGCAATGCCGACCACCAGAACCAGTATCCACAACAACAGCATATTCAATCCTCCGTGAAACCAGGGGCGAAACCACCAGGGAGCTTAGTCGGCATCCGAACAAGCGGGGTGATCAGGGTGTTACAAGTTGTACTGGAAGTTATGTTGGGAGCGCCTCTCATCAGGCGCCGACATTTGGCCGATTCGTCGTTAACTCTAGGGCAGGCCTGTCGTTAAACTCCAGGCTTCCTTCGGAGATCAAGCTCATGGATACGTACCTGAGTCCCAGCCGCTTCATCGATAGTGACCACCCTGCGGTGGTGGAGTTCGCCGAAAAACATCGTGGCTCCAGCGCGAATTTACGTGACCAGGCGGTCAGTCTGTATTACGCCGTGCGTGAGGCGATTCGCTACAACCCCTACACCTTCAGCCGCGCCCCCGGCAGCCTGAGCGCCAGCTTTGCCCTGGCCGCCGGCGAAAGCTATTGCGTGCCCAAGGCCACCTTGCTCGCCGCCTGCGCCCGCCACTGCGGCATTCCGGCGCGCATCGGCCTGGCGGACGTGCGCAACCACCTGTCGACGCCGCGCCTGATTGCGTTGCTCAAGAGTGATGTGTTTGCCATGCATGGCTACACCGAGCTTTACCTGGACGGCCACTGGGTCAAGGCGACCCCGGCGTTCAACCGGCAACTGTGTGACGTCTTCGACGTACCGCCGCTGGACTTCGACGGAGTCAACGACAGCGTATTCCATGCATTCAACCGCCAGGGGCAGCGCTCGATGGAGTACGTGGTGGACCATGGCCAGTTCCCGGATGTGCCCGAGGATTTTTTCTTCGCGCATATCCAGGCCTGTTACCCGCACTTGTTCGGCGAGGACATGCCGACCCTGCTGGGCGATATTCAGAGCGATTTAAGCCGCGCGTGAACCGGCGTATGCTGCTGCGTTCATCCAGCCATGTTCATCAACAATAAGGCGCGGTCATGCTGAAGATCTGGGGTCGTAAAAATTCATCAAACGTCAGGAAAGCACTGTGGTGCGCCGAGGAACTCGGCCTGGACTATGAGGCAATTGATGCGGGCGGGGCTTTTGGTGTGGTCGACACGCCGCAATACCGGGCCTTGAACCCTAACGGCCGGGTGCCGATGATCGAGGACGGCGACTTTGTGTTGTGGGAGTCCAACACCATCGTGCGTTACCTCTGCGCCAAGCACGCGTCGGCGTTTTACCCGAGTGACCTGCAAGTGCGCGCCAGCGCTGAAAAATGGATGGACTGGACCACCTCGACCCTGGCCGAGCCGTTCAAGGCCGTGTTCTGGGGCGTTGTGCGCACCCCGGCGGAAAAGCAGAACTGGGACAGCATCAACGCCGGGCGTCAGGCCTGTATTGATGCACTGAGCACCGTGGACAGCGTATTGGCCGACCAGCCTTACCTGTCGGGCGACACCTTCGGCATCGGTGATATTCCCCTGGGCTGCTTTATCTACGCCTGGTTCGAGATGCCCATCGAACGCCCTTCTATGCCCCATCTGGAGGCCTGGTACCAGCGCCTGCAACAACGCCCGGCCTACCGCAAAGCGGTCATGACCGCGTTGACTTAATACTGACTATTAATACAGGTGACTGTACTTGTGCGGCGCGGGCAAGCACCATGCTTGTCATGCGCCGCCGTTGAACTACGTGCGCTGCGCCCTCATCTACTGTTTCTATTCCCTTCTTTGGTGCGTATTCCGATATGAGTTCCGCTCTGTCCATCCGGCAGCTAACCAAAACCTACGGCAACGGTTTCCAGGCCCTGAGTGGTATCGATCTGGACGTTGCCGAAGGTGACTTCTTCGCCTTGCTCGGTCCCAACGGCGCCGGCAAATCCACCACCATCGGTATTCTCTCCACCTTGGTCAACAAGACCAGCGGCACGGTGAATATCTTCGGCCACGACCTGGACAAATCCCCGGCGGCGCTCAAGCGTTCCATCGGCGTGGTGCCCCAGGAATTCAACTTCAACCAGTTCGAAAAGACCTTCGACATCGTCGTGACCCAGGCTGGCTACTACGGCATCCCGGCGAAAATCGCCAAGGAACGCGCCGAGCAGTACCTGACTCAACTGGGCCTGTGGGACAAGCGCGACGTGCCGTCCCGCTCGCTGTCCGGCGGCATGAAGCGTCGCCTGATGATTGCCCGTGCACTGGTGCATGAACCGCGCCTGTTGATCCTCGATGAACCCACCGCCGGCGTGGACATCGAACTGCGCCGTTCGATGTGGACCTTCCTCACCGAGCTGAACGAGAAGGGCATCACCATCATCCTCACCACTCATTACCTTGAAGAGGCTGAGCAGCTGTGCCGCAACATCGGCATCATCGACCACGGCACTATCGTCGAGAACACCAGCATGCGTAACCTGCTGGGCCAGTTGCATGTGGAGACCTTCCTGCTCGACTTGAAGAACAACCTGTCGGTGGCGCCGCAACTGCTTGGCTACCCCAGCCGCCTGGTGGACAGCCACACCCTGGAAGTCCAGGTGGATAAAGCCATGGGCATCACTGCGTTGTTCACCCAGTTGGCGACCCAGAACATCGAAGTGCTGAGCCTGCGCAATAAAACCAATCGCCTTGAGGAGTTGTTCGTGTCCCTGGTGGAGAAAAATCTGACGAAGGTGGCGGTATGAGTTCTGAACTTCAACCCAACCTCGTCGCGCTGCAGACCATCGTCTACCGCGAAGTGAAGCGCTTTACCCGGATCTGGCCGCAGACCCTGCTGCCGCCGGCGATCACCATGGTTTTGTACTTTGTGATCTTCGGTAACCTGATCGGCCGGCAGATCGGCGATATGGGTGGTTTCACCTACATGGAGTACATCGTGCCGGGCCTGATCATGATGTCGGTGATCACCAACTCCTACGGCAACGTGGTCTCCAGTTTCTTCGGCAGCAAGTTCCAGCGCTCCATCGAAGAGCTGATGGTCTCGCCGGTGTCGCCGCACACCATCCTGATCGGCTACACCCTGGGCGGCGTGCTGCGTGGCCTGATGGTGGGGGTGATCGTGACCCTGCTGTCGCTGTTCTTCACCCACCTGCAGGTGCATCACCTCGGGGTCACCATTCTGGTGGTGGTGCTGACGGCGACGATCTTCTCGCTGCTGGGGTTTATCAACGCCGTGTTCGCACGCAACTTCGATGATATTTCGATCATCCCGACCTTTGTGCTGACACCGCTGACCTACCTGGGCGGGGTGTTCTACTCCATCACCTTGCTGCCGCCATTCTGGCAGACCGTGTCGCTGGCCAACCCGGTGCTGCACATGGTCAACGCCTTCCGCTACGGCATCCTGGGTGTGTCGGATATCAAGATCAGCGTGGCGATCACCTTCATGCTGGTGGCGACGGTGGTGTTGTATATCGGTTGCGCGAAGTTGCTGGTGAGCGGGCGCGGGATGCGTACCTGATAAACGCGGTCAAAAAATGTGGGAGGGGGCTTGCTCCCGATGGCGGTATGTCAGTCAGCTTATCTGTAGCTGACACATCGCAATCGGGAGCAAGCCCCCTCCCACATTTGGTTGTGTGTCAGGTCTTCAGGCCTTCAGCGCCAGCTCGATCAGCGTATGCAACTCCTCAACAGCCAACGGCTCCGACGAGAACAGAATACGAAACACCGTCGGCGCCGCGAGCAAGTTGATCAAGCGGTCCACGCTCGGCGGCGAGTCTTGAGGATAACGATCAACAATCGCCTGAAACTGCCCGCTCAAGATGCTCACGCAGTACCCCGGCGTCACCCTGCATTGCACATCGCGCATCATGTTGCGGCCCGGCTCCGAACTCATCTCATCCAGGTACTGCTCGGCCCACGCCCGCAAGTCGCCACGCAGGCTGCCGGTGTTGGCGGGCTCGCTGTCGGGGCGCATACGCGCCAGGGCCACATCCGCGAGCAGCACCGAGAGGTCGCCCCAACGCCGGTAGATGGTCGAGGGCGTGACGCCTGCGCGCGCGGCAATCATCGGCACCGTGACACTGGAGCGCTCATGGCTTTCCAGCAATTCACGCACGGCCGAATGGACCGATTCTTGTACCCGGGCACTGCGGCCCCCCGGGCGGAGGCCTTCTTTTATCGCCATGCCGCGACCTTAACACAAAGAATTTGCTTTAAGCGCTGGCGGGTAGCACACTCCGCAAAAGCAAAATATTAGCTTTAGCGGAGCGTGCCCATGTCCAGCCTTACTTCTCATCGTTCCAGCCTGGTGTTCCTGGCGGTCACTTTGCTGACGTTTCTCGCGGCTTCCAGTGCGCCGACACCGTTGTATCACCTGTATCAGGAGGGGCTGCATTTTTCGGCAGGCATGCTCACGCTGATCTTTGGCGTGTACGCCTTGAGCCTGTTGGCGGCGCTGTTGACCGTGGGCTCGCTGTCGGACCACCTGGGACGCAAGCCGGTGATTTTTACTGCGCTGGTCCTGAATATGCTGGCGATGTTGCTGTTTATCAATGAAGACAGCGTGGCCTGGCTGATCGCCGCGCGTACGGTGCAGGGGTTTGCCACCGGCATGGCCACGGCGGTGCTGGGTGCGGCATTGCTCGACACCGACCGCCAGCAGGGACCGCTGGTCAACAGTGTGGCGCCTTTGCTGGGCATGGCGTGCGGTGCGATGGGCAGCAGTGTGCTGGCGGAGTTCGCGCCGCTGCCGACGCAGTTGATCTACTGGACGCTGCTGGCGCTGATGCTGGTGCAGGCGCTGTATGTATGGCGCCTACCGGAAACCGTTGATCGCATTCCCGGTGCACTGGCATCGCTGCGCCCCACGTTGCATGTGCCGCCCCAGGCGCGTCGAGCGTTGTGGCTGTCGCTGCCGGTGGACGTGGCGGTGTGGGCGATGGGGGGCTTTTACTTGTCCCTGGCGCCGTCGCTGGTGCGGGCGGCGACAGGTTCTACGTCGAACCTTATCGGCGGCGGCCTGGTGGCGGTGCTGACGGTGAGCGGGGCGCTGATGATCTTCACCCTGCGCAATCGCCCGGCCAGCAAGGTGCTGCGCCTCGGCGCGACGCTGTTGGCTGTGGGTGTGGCGCTGATCCTCACGGCGGTGCACAGCGCCAGCCTGCCGCTGTTTTTTATCGCCACGTTGATCGCCGGCAGCGGCTTCGGCGCCGGCTTTCTCGGCGCGTTGCGCAGTGTGGTGCCGTTGGCCTTGCCCCATGAACGGGCAGGCTTGATGTCGGCATTCTATGTGCTGAGTTATTTGGCGTTTTGCTTGCCTTCGCTGCTGGCGGGCAACCTGATTCGCAGCTTTGGCCTGATCGCCACCACCGACGGTTACGGCGCAGTCCTCATTCTGCTGGCCCTCGGGGCGTTGGTCGCTTTGCTGCTGCAGGATTCGGCAAAGTCCAAGGCAGCCTGCATATCTACAAAGTAGATAACAGTTAGAGATATTACCCGTTATATAGATATTCGATCAGGTTCTACCATGGCCTCAACCTCATGCGAGGAAGAGGATTGCCATCATGACC
Organism: Pseudomonas grimontii; assembly: GCF_007858185.1. Lineage (GTDB taxonomy): Bacteria > Pseudomonadota > Gammaproteobacteria > Pseudomonadales > Pseudomonadaceae > Aquipseudomonas > Aquipseudomonas grimontii. The sequence continues at coordinate 10,831 of NZ_VFES01000009.1, read as the reverse complement.
TGCTCGACGACCATCAGCTACAGACCCTTCAGTCACCTGACCCGCCCTCGGGAAGTGATTCGCCAATTCACCCCCAACTGGTTCGCCGCGACCATGGGCACCGGCGTGCTGGCGTTGGCCCTGGCGCAATGGCCGGTCAACCTGCCAGGTTTGCATGCCATTGCCGAAGCGCTGTGGTGGTTCACCATTGGCTTGTTCATCTTGTTCAGTGGCTTGTATGCCGCGCGCTGGGTGATGTTTTTCCACGAGGCGCGGCGGATTTTCGGGCACTCCACGGTCTCGATGTTCTTCGGCACCATTCCCATGGGCCTGGCGACCATTCTCAATGGCTTGCTGCTGTTTGGCCTGCCGCGTTGGGGCGGCGACGTGATCCCGCTGGCCGAAGCCCTGTGGTGGCTGGATGTGGTGATGGCCCTGGCCTGCGGTGTGCTGATCCCGTTCATGATGTTCACCCGCCAGGAACACAGCATCGACCAGATGACGGCTGTCTGGTTGCTGCCGGTGGTGGCGGCCGAAGTCGCCGCAGCCAGCGGTGGCTTGCTCGCGCCGCACCTGGCGGATGTTCACTCGCAACTGGTAATGCTGGTGACCAGCTACGTGTTGTGGGCGTTTTCGCTGCCGGTGGCGTTCAGCATCCTGACCATCCTGATGTTGCGCATGGCCCTGCACAAACTGCCCCACGCCAATATGGCCGCGTCGAGCTGGCTGGCGCTGGGTCCGATCGGTACCGGTGCCCTGGGCATGTTGTTGCTGGGCGGCGATGCGCCAGCGATCTTTGCCGCTAACGGCTTACCTGGCGTGGGTGAAATGGCCAATGGTCTCGGCCTGGTTGCAGGTATCACCCTGTGGGGCTTCGGCTTATGGTGGATGCTGATCGCGGTATTGATCACCCTGCGTTACCTGCGCGGCGGTATTCCGTTCAACCTGGGCTGGTGGGGCTTTACCTTCCCTTTGGGGGTGTACGCCCTGGCCACGCTGAAGCTGGCGAGCCTGCTGCACCTGGGCTTCTTCAGCGCATTCGGTAGCCTGCTGGTGGTAGCGTTGGCGCTGATGTGGCTGATCGTGGCCAAGCGCACTCTGCAGGGCGCCTATAAAGGAGAGCTTTTTGTTTCGCCATGCATTGCAGGACTAGGGAATAAGTAAGCGGAGTTAGGTAAAGTCGTGGCCTGATAACTATTAGGCCACGCAGGAACACGGACGATGAGCCACCCCTCACAATTCACCTTGCTGCGCACACGGCGCTTCCTGCCGTTTTTCATCACCCAGTTGCTGGGCGCTTTCAATGACAACATCTTCAAGCAATCGCTGATCCTGGCGATTCTCTACAAGCTCACCATCGACGGTGACCGTACTATTTGGGTCAACCTGTGCGCCTTGCTGTTTATCCTGCCGTTCTTCCTGTTCTCGGCGCTGGCCGGGCAGTTTGGCGAGAAATACAACAAGGATGCGTTGATCCGCGCGATCAAGATCGGCGAGATCGTGATCATGGCCGTGGGTGCCACAGGCTTTCTGTTCAATCATTTGGAATTGATGCTGCTGGCGTTGTTTGCCATGGGCACCCACTCGGCGTTGTTCGGTCCGGTGAAGTACTCGATCATGCCCCAGGCCCTGCACGAAGATGAGCTGGTAGGTGGCAATGGCCTGGTGGAGATGGGCACGTTCCTGGCCATCCTCGCCGGCACCATTGGCGCCGGGATCATGATGTCGTCCACCGATTACGCGCCGATCGTGGCGGTGGCGATTGTCGGCGTGGCCGTGCTGGGTTACCTGGCAAGCCGCCACATTCCGCGGGCAGCGGCCTCTACGCCGCAACTGCGCCTGGACTGGAATATCTTCACCCAGTCGTGGGCCACGCTGCGCATGGGCCTGGGGCAGACGCCGGCGGTGTCGCGCTCGATTGTCGGTAACTCATGGTTCTGGTTTGTCGGCGCGATCTACCTGACGCAGATCCCGGCCTACGCCAAGGAGTGGTTGTACGGCGATGAAACCGTGGTCACCCTGATCCTCACCGTGTTCTCGGTGGGCATCGCCCTGGGCTCGATGCTCTGCGAAAAACTCTCGGGGCGTAAGGTGGAAATCGGCCTGGTGCCGTTTGGCTCCTTTGGCCTGACGGTGTTCGGCCTGCTGCTCTGGTGGCATTCCGGCGGCTTCCCGCAGAACGTTCAAGCGAATGATTGGCTCGCGGTGCTCAGCTATGGCCAAGCCTGGTGGGTGTTGTTCGATATCCTTGGCCTGGGTGTGTTCGGCGGCTTCTATATCGTGCCGCTGTACGCGCTGATCCAGTCGCGTACCGCCGAGAACGAGCGGGCGCGAGTGATCGCCGCCAACAACATCCTCAATGCGCTGTTCATGGTGGTGTCGGCGATCGTGTCGATCCTACTGCTGAGCGTGGCCAAGCTGTCGATCCCCGAGTTGTTCCTGGTGGTGTCGCTGCTCAACATCGCAGTCAACACCTACATCTTCAGGATCGTCCCCGAGTTCACCATGCGCTTCATGATCTGGCTGCTCAGCCATTCCATGTACCGGGTGGAGCATCGCAACCTCGACCTGATCCCGGACGAAGGCGCAGCGTTGCTGGTATGCAATCACGTGTCGTTTGTCGATGCGCTGTTGATTGGTGGCGCGGTGCGTCGGCCGATTCGCTTTGTCATGTACTACAAGATCTACCGCTTGCCAGTGCTGAACTTTATCTTCCGCACCGCCGGGGCGATTCCGATTGCCGGGCGCAACGAAGACATCCAGATCTACGAAAAGGCCTTCACGCGCATTGCCCAGTACCTGAAGGACGGGGAGTTGGTGTGCATCTTCCCGGAAGGCAAGCTGACCAGTGATGGCGAGATGAACGAGTTCCGCGGTGGCGTGACACGCATTCTGGAAGAGACGCCGGTGCCGGTGATTCCGATGGCGCTGCAGGGGTTGTGGGGGAGTTTCTTCAGTCGCGATCCGAACAAGGGCTTCTTTCATCGAATCTGGTCACGGGTGGTGTTGGTGGCGGGTAAGCCGATTGCTGTGGAGGCGGCTACGCCTGCGCAGTTGCAGGCGGTGGTCGGTGTTTTGCGGGGGAGTGTCAGGTAGTTCTGTGCTGGGTGTACTGGCCTCATCGGGGGCAAGCCCCCTCCCACCTAGACCGCGTTCGTCAGAACAACTCGGTCAAATGTGGGAGGGGGCCTGCCCTCGATTGCGGTAGCGGCCTAAGCGCTGATCTTAAGACCAATAAGCCCGCAAATGATCAGCGCCACACTGGCCAACCGAAACAGCGCCATGGATTCCCCGAACAGGATAATCCCGGCAATCACGGTGCCCACCGCGCCCACGCCGGTCCAGATGGCATAGGCGGTGCCCAGGGGCAGTTCTTTCATGGCCAGCCCCAGCAGGCCGAGGCTGATGGCCATGGCGGCAACGGTCAGGACAGTGGGCAGCGGCCTGCTGAAACCGTCGGTGTACTTCAAGCCGACGGCCCAGCCGACTTCGAACAGGCCGGCAAAAAACAGAATGATCCAGGACATGATGACCTCGCTTTTTCAGGCGGGGTCGTCCCCGGATTGTGCGCCTCGATAGCGTCGCGAGGTCGTCCCCGCGAAGCTCTGTAGAGTGCCGAAAATTGATCATGCGATCAAGTTTGTGGCGTGTTCTCCAGTGCGCGGCGGTCTTCCTTCTCGCTCATGCGACGGAAATACGTCGACAGCAACGCCCCGGAAATATTGTGCCAGACACTGAACAACGCACTGGGCACTGCCGCCAACGGCGAGAAGTGCGCGCTGGCCAATGCGGCGCCGAGCCCGGAATTCTGCATGCCCACTTCCAGCGCCAACGACTTGCGTTGGGCCAACGGCAGTTTGAACACACGGCCGGTGAAGTAGCCCAGCAGGTAACCGAAGCTGTTATGCAGCATGACCACGGCCATGATCAGCAGGCCCGATTCGGCAATTTTCGCCTGGCTGGCCGCCACTACTGCGGCGACGATGATCACAATGCTGACCACCGACACCAGTGGCAGCACGTCCACCGCGTGGCGGACCCGCTCGCCGAGCACGCGTTGTGCGACCACGCCGAGCACGATCGGCAGCAACACCACTTGCAGTATCGACCAGAACAACTCCATGAACGACACCGGCAACCAGGCCGATGCCAACAGCCAGATCAGCGCCGGGGTGAGCAGCGGGGCGAGGAGGGTGGTGACGGCGGCGATGGCCACCGACAGCGCCAGGTCGCCACGGGCCAGCCAGGTCATCACGTTGGAGGAGGTGCCGCTTGGGCAGCAACCGACCAGGATCACGCCGACGGCAATTTCCGGCGGCAGGTGAAAGGCCTGGCACAGCAGCCACGCCACCCCCGGCATGATCACGAAGTGTGCGACTACGCCCAGGGCCACGCGCCACGGGTGGCGAGCGACTTCGGCGAAGTCTTCAAGTTTGAGGGTCAGCCCCATGCCAAACATCACCAGGCCCAGCAGCGGGACGATCGCGCTTTTCAGGCCGATGAACCAGCTGGGTTCGAGGAACGCGACGACGGCGAAGATCAACACCCAGTAGGCGAAGGTATTGCCGACGAAGCGGCTCAAGGCGGCGAGTGCGCGCATGGGAGCGTCCTTTTTTGTTCGATTTTTGAATGGCTGATGCGATCAAATGTGGGAGGGGCAAGTCGAATCGTCGCACCGCCCCTCCCACAATTTGATCTTCAAACGACTTAGATGCCTTGCGGGGTTTCTTCGCCGCCCAGGGCTTCGATCAACGCCGGCAGGAAGTCACCGAAGGTCAGCATCATCAGGGTAAAGCTGGCGTCCAGTTGGCCCAAGGCTTCTTCGCCACCGTCCTGTTCCGCCTGGTCTTGCAGCAGGTCTTCGAACTTCAGGCGCTTGACGGTCATCTTGTCGTCGAGCATGAAGGACAGCTTGTCCTGCCAGGCCAGGGACAATTGGGTAACGACTTTGCCGGTGGTCAGGTGCAACTGGATTTCTTCGCCAGTCAGGTCCTGGCGCTTGCAACGCACAATGCCGCCGTCTTCATGGGTGTCGCGCAGTTCGCATTCGTCGAGGACGAAGAAGTCATTGGCCGGTTTCTGGGTGGTGACCCAGTCGGTCATGATTGCAGTGGGCGCGGTTTTCACGGTGAGTGGGCGAACCGGCAGGGTGCCGATCACTTCACGCAGGGTGGAGAGCAGGTCTTCGGCGCGTTTCGGGCTGGCCGAGTTCACCAGGATCAGGCCCTGTTTCGGCGCGATGGCGGCAAAGGTCGACGAGCGGCGAATAAAGGCGCGCGGCAGGAAGGCCTGGATGATTTCATCCTTGATCTGGTCGCGTTCCTTTTTATAGACCTTGCGCATTTGCTCGGCTTCGATCTCTTCGACTTTCTCTTTCAGTGCGTCACGCACCACGCTACCTGGCAGGATGCGTTCTTCCTTGCGGGCGGCGATCAGCAGGAAGTCACCGCTGACGTGAACCAGGGGAGCGTCCTCGCCTTTACCGAAAGGCGCGACGAAACCGTAAGTGGTCAACTCCTGGCTTGCACAAGGGCGCGCCAGTTTGGTGGCCATTGCCGCTTCCAACGCCTCGGCATCAACAGGCAGATCTTGGGTCAGGCGATAGATAAGCAGGTTCTTGAACCACATGGGGTGAGTCTCTCCTTTATACAAAGGGGGGCATTATTCTCTTGATAGCGCCCCAGGCCAACCCTGCCTAAGCCATTGGAAGGCCTCAAAAAAAAGATTTAAGAAAGTGCTTGCCAGACCCAAGGTCGCTCCGTAGAATGCGCGCCACACCGAGACGAAGGGTGATTAGCTCAGCTGGGAGAGCATCTGCCTTACAAGCAGAGGGTCGGCGGTTCGATCCCGTCATCACCCACCATTCGCTTCAAGTGTTACGCGCAGCGGTAGTTCAGTCGGTTAGAATACCGGCCTGTCACGCCGGGGGTCGCGGGTTCGAGTCCCGTCCGCTGCGCCATATTCGGTAACCTGGAACGCTGAACGCCAGGTCACCACAGAAAGCCCGCTTAATCGCGGGCTTTTTGCTGTCCGGAATATGGCAAAAAATCGTACGGTGAACTTTTTTTGAATAAATTGCATTTAAATCAAGACATTACGATTTTTTGGTGTATGATGCGCCCACACCGAAACGAAGGGTGATTAGCTCAGCTGGGAGAGCATCTGCCTTACAAGCAGAGGGTCGGCGGTTCGATCCCGTCATCACCCACCATTCGCTTCAAGTGTTACGCGCAGCGGTAGTTCAGTCGGTTAGAATACCGGCCTGTCACGCCGGGGGTCGCGGGTTCGAGTCCCGTCCGCTGCGCCATATTCGGTAACCTGGAACACTGAACGCCAGGTCACCACGGAAAGCCCGCTCATTGAGCGGGCTTTTTTTTGCCTGCGATTTGACCTTTCTGCGCCTTGCCGTCGCCCTGGCGCTACCTGGCCTTTTTCTTGCGCGGCTGGCGCGTGGCCAAGTGCTCGAAGCAAAAAGAGGCAGTGCCGAACACGGCGATGATGGTCAGTACGATCATGCCTAGGGTTGAGCTTTCCATGATGGGCTTCCTACGTGATGGAGTAGGCGTCCACGCTAGAGTTACGGCGAAAGCGCCTCAATAGACCCGACGCAATCCTTACGGCGCCGGGCCCATTGTTACGCAGTCTTTACGGGGCGTTGCGGCTGTGGCGGTAATCGCTGACGGCCTCGTACACCGCCTTGCGCAAGCGATTGATACCGCCGATAGGTCGGTGTTCTTCCACGCCAAACCACGGGTTGAACGACTGGTTGTCGCACGCCAGGTTCTGCTCGGGCGTATCGAAGTCCTGAGCCGGGATCCGCACCTTGGCCACGCTCTCGTAGGGCGCATCGCTCTCCTTCCATTCGATGCTGGTGTCTTCGATCGGCATGAATTTCTGCGGGTTCTGCCGCTGGATCTGCAACACAAAACACGCCGGCACACGGTCGGTGGACAACTGCTGGCTCAAGGCGCTGCGCAAGAAGTTCGGCAGGTCCTGGTTCTGTTTGGGCAGGACGTATTCCGGGCAGCTCTGCGGGTCGGGCGCGACGCGGAACTTGGCATTCGCCGCGCCGAATTTGTAGGGCGAGACCGAAAAGTATGTGGTCTGCGTCGGGCTGGCCGGTGCGGGCGCCAGGGTTGCCAGGGCGATAAACAGGTGACGCACCTGCCAACTGCGCGGATCGGCCTTGGGGAAGAACGCCAGGACTTTCTTGCCATCCGCCTGGGCACCGATGTTCTGCGCGTACTCCGCCACATCGCTGACAAAGAAATTCGGGTGGCTGAACATCACGAAGTCCTGTTCCGTACGTGCCTGCTGGTCGGCCAGCAGTTGTTTGCCCGGCACGTCCAACAGCTTGAGCGCCATGCCCCGGGCATCGCGAATGCTGTCGAACTGCGGGTAGGCGTTGCCGTTGGACAACCGCATCATGGCCTGCCAGGTCTTGCCCGGTTCGGCGAACACACCCTGGCGCAATGCCGGGTCGAGATCGGCCAGTACGCTGACTTCGGCCTTCACGCAACCATGGGCCTTGGCATGGGCATCGCGCAGGTAGCGCGTGCCTTCGCGATGCTGGTCAACGATGCGCACTGCCGTCTGGATGATGCCTTGGGTCATGGCCGCTTCACCTGCGGGGATCTGCTCATTCGGCGACACCGCGCCGCTGTGCTGCCAGGCAAACCAGGCGGTGCTCGCCAGCCAGCCGAGCAGTCCCAGGCCCACCAGCCACAGCAGGGTCTTGCCGAGAAACGCGCCGATGCGCAGCCACAGGCGGGCGAGCAGGGAAGGTTGGTCGTATCGAGATCGGATCATCATGGCAGTTGTTGCTCCAGCGGGCCGCCCAGCACTTTGAGGTATTCCAGCAGCGCCCAGCGTTCCTGCGGCAGCAGGCCACGGCCGATGACGCCATTGCCACGTTGGCCTGCACGGAATTCGTGGCCGCTGTTGTGGTTGCCGGTGAGTTTGGTGTCGAACAGGAAGGCATTCTTGAAGGCTGCGGTCTCAAAACCCAGGTGACGCGGGTCGTAGTTGAAGGTGCCTTTATAGAAGGTGGTGCTGCGCTCGTCCTGAGGCGACAGCAACTGGTAGATCGTCGGCACCGAGCCGTTGTGCAGGAACGGCGGGGTAGCCCACACACCGGCCAGCGGGCGGGCCTTGTAGGCGCGCAGCTCGCGCACGCCAATGGGCAGGCCGTAGCCATCCAGGCGCGGGCGCTCGGTCGGGGTGACGCCGGCGGCGCGGTAGGCGTGGTCTTCGACGAAGGCGGTGACGTAGGCCAGGCCCTTGGCCACGGACATTTTTTTCAGGTCCAGCGGCTCGGTGGGGGTGGGGTGCAGTTCGACATTGAGCTTGGCCAGCTCCGCCGGGTCCCACTGCAGGGCACTGAGGTCGTAGCGCTGGTCGGCAATGTTGCTGGCGGTGCCTGGGTCGGTGCCGATGTACTCCACTGGCAGCATTTTCAGCTGCTGCACAGGCCTGCCATTTTCCTGGGCGACAGCGGGCACGTGGCAGCCGGTGCAGTTCTCGGCGAATAGGGCGCGACCTTGGGCGGCGAGGGGCTTGTCGATGGTGCCGAACAAGTCCTCGGGCCAGGTCGGTGGCTTGAGGCGTTGCAGAGTTTCTTCGATCAGGTTGAGGTCACGCACCCTGACGCTCGACGGGTAGCGGGCATCGCCTTGAAGCGGTTGGCCGGCGGCGTCGAAAAAGGTCAGCGTCGCGCCTACACCGAGGGCTTCACCGATATTGCGCGCCATGGGTTGCTGGGCCGAGCCGTTCCATTGCACCCAATCGAAGGTCCAGATGTCCCACAGCTGCGGGTAGTCCACCGGCGCATTGGCGACGCGGTAGTTGTCCGGCGAAATGGCATCGCCAAAACTGGCATTGGCGATGCGGCCAAAGGCGTCGGTGCGACCCGGGCCTTCTTCGGTGGGGTAGAGGCCGCGGTGGGTGTCGTTCCATGCGACCTTGAGGAACTTGTCCAGCGACTGTTTGAAGTCCTCGCGCAACTGGCTGTGCTCGGCGTCGTAGCGATCCCCCAGCACCTGGCGGGCAAACCGCTCGAATTTCCATGGGTTGTAGTAGGTGGCGGCGAGGCTGGCCACCAGTGCCTGGCCGAAACTGCCACCGCGCAGGGTTGGCACGCTGGAGGGCAGTACGTGCTGGGCCGAGCCGCCGTCGATACGCAGGGCCTGGCCCCTGAAGTGCAATTCTCCGGTATGGCAGGCGGCGCAGGTGATATCCAGGTACTCGACGTTGCTGCCGACGTTTTTATGCCGGGCGAACCCCACGGGCAGGTTGCCGGGGTTTTGCGTGGTGGGCACCTGCTTGGGGTCCACCAGGAAACCGAAGCGCGCCAGATACTCCGGTGTGGCAAAACGCCGCTCGGAAAACGGTAGTTCCAGGGCGGTGAACCAGTTGTAGTGCAGGCCTTTTACTTGGGTGCCCTGGGGCGTGAAGTAATAGGTCTGGCGGTCGGCGGCACTCCATTGGTCCTGATAGTGCACCTGCTCCACGGGCACGTAGTCGGGTAGCTTGGGGTTGACGGTGTAGTACAGCACCACGGCCAGGATCAGGCCCAGCGCGGTGAGTATCAGCAGTAAAACACGGGAAAAAATGCGCAAGATGGCTATCCTTGTCTCGGCCTTGTCGAGGGGTTGCGTTGTTATGCCACTACGCCACAGGTGGGGCAAGTGGCCATGAGCCTGGTAACAAGTGGTCCCACGATCCTTCGCAGCGACCCATCATGAATGAAAATGCTTTTAAACACGTGAACTTATCAGAAGTTTCCTGCTCACATGCCGGTAGCCATTGGTCGTGGCCGCCTGATAAGCTCGCGACTTTATTCGAATGCCCTTTTGGCGCATGAACAAGGAAATAGCATGAAACAGCATCGGTTGGCGGCGGCGGTGGCCCTGGTTAGCCTGGTACTTGCGGGTTGTGATTCGCAGACCAGCGTAGAGCTGAAAACCCCGGCGCAGAAAGCTTCCTACGGCATCGGCCTGAACATGGGCAAAAGCCTTGCTCAGGAAGGCATGGATGACCTGGACTCCAAAGCGGTAGCCCAGGGCATCGAAGATGCCGTCGGCAAGAAAGAGCAGAAGCTCAAAGACGACGAACTGGTTGAAGCGTTTGCCGCACTGCAAAAACGTGCTGAAGAACGCATGACCAAAATGAGCGAAGAGTCGGCAGCCGCCGGCAAGAAATTCCTCGAAGACAACGCCAAGAAAGACGGCGTAGTCACCACTGCTTCCGGCCTGCAGTACAAGATCACCAAGAAAGCCGACGGCCCACAGCCTAAGCCGACTGACGTGGTGACTGTTCACTACACCGGCAAGCTCACCAACGGCACCACCTTTGACAGCTCCGTGGATCGCGGTAGCCCGATTGACCTGCCGGTCAGCGGCGTGATCCCAGGTTGGGTCGAAGGCCTGCAACTGATGCACGTTGGCGAGAAGGTCGAGTTGTACATCCCGTCCGACCTGGCCTACGGCGCCCAGAGCCCGAGCCCGGCGATCCCGGCCAACTCCGTGCTGGTATTCGACCTGGAACTGCTGGCCATCAAGGACCCAGCCAAGGCTGAAGCCCCTGACGCACCAGCCGCCAAGAAGTAATCGGCGCCTGAACACATAACGCCCCGTCTCGACGGGGCGTTGTTGTATCTGAAGCCTGCGCAAATCCAAATGCGGGTGCTGGTGATCCAAACGAACGTCTGCATTGGGCAACAGTCAGTAGCGCCGACTTCTATTAAAACGTAAATATTTAGGAGGGAAATATAATAAAAACAGAGGATTAGCGTACTTTTTTGCGAAAAGTAGGATTGTAGTCTAGGGTTTATTATAGTTTACCTTAGGAGTGT
>NZ_VFES01000008.1 GCF_007858185.1 Pseudomonas grimontii | reverse complement strand
GTAGCAGCCCCAGTAAAGAAGAACGCGGTGTATCAGACACTCTGTAGAGGCTGGTTTTGGGGCTGCTTCGCAGCCCAGCGCGGGACAAGCCCGCTCGCCACAGGGAGATTTGTCAGGATCTGAAAAGTTGTGTAGATACCCATGGCCATCGGGGGCAAGCCCCCTCCCACACTTGACCCCGTGCAACCCAAAAAAGAGTACGGGTTTGATCCCAAGCCCGATTTGCAATCAAGCGCCGCAGTGCCTATATTTCCCGCCTGGCGCTCTCTACGCCACCTTCCGCGGAAAGGGCTGCGCCCAAGACAGTGAAGCTCTACCTCATTTCTACGACTCCCAACCTTAAAGCGGAAAAGGTTTGTGCAAGGAGATCGTATGTCGCAACGCCCCGTATCCTCCAACACCGATGGCCGTCTCAACCTTGAGCAACAGCGCAAGCGCGCCAAGGAACTGTTACCGCAGCTCAAAGCCCAGGACCCCAATACCACCCTGTCCCAGGCTCAGTGGCAGATCGCCAGGCAACTGGGTTTCAGCAGTTGGCCCAAGCTCAAGGCCCACATCGACGCCATTGACTTCGCCGCCCGCCATCCCGACTTTGCCGCCAGCGACGAAGCGCGCACCACCCACTGGCGCTGCGGCAATGACATTGCCCACAGCCTCCAGGTGGCGGGGTTCAAGGGCCGGTTCCAGATGCTCAGCGACCCGCTGTGCATGGGCCCGGTGCGCGACGTACCCGCCGCAGAGTTCCGCGCTATGCGCAGTGCCTTCATCAGCCAGGCCTTTGGCATGCCCGTATCGGACGTCACGCGCCGCGTCGACGATGAATACGCTCAGCTCCACACTTTGGCCAGCGCCGAGCACAGCGTGCTGTGGTGCGAGGCGGACGCCTATGACCAGTTGTTCCTGATCCGTGCCCTGGCCGGCCTGGAGCAGACACCGCCCAGGCTGGAGCTGATCGAGGTGGATCGTATTCCCGGTGTCGAGCGCTTTATCGGTATCGGCCAGCTGGCGCCCGATGTATTGGCGTGGCTATGGCCACAGCGGCGCCTGATCGGTGACGATGCCGTGCAACTGGCCAAACAGGCCTGGTCGGCCTATTGCAACAGCTCACCGACGCCGTTGGCGGAGCTTGCCCATGGCACACACCCCGCCCTGCCCTTGCTGGCCCCGGCGCTGTTGCGTCAGTTGCAGGAACTGCCGGGCACCCAGGACGGCCTGTCGCTGACCGAACGCCTGGCCCTGACCTACCTCGCCGAAGCCGGGCCGCTGCCGTTTGGCCGCGTGTTCGCCGAGTTGATGGCCAGGCGCGACCCGCTGCCGTTCCTGGGGGACATGATGTTTCATGCGCTGTTGCGGCCGTTGATCGATGGCGAGCAGCCGTTGCTGACGGAAACCGAAGCGCATCTGGATTGGCCGCGTCGCACGCTGTCGCTGACCCCCTTGGCCCATAGCGTGCTCAACGGACAGGCGTATTGGCTCGACCATGCCAGCCACGAACGCTGGGTGGGCGGTACGTGCATCAGGCCCGGCCAACCGCACTGGATGATTGATGAGGCCCTGCGCCCCCAGTACAGAGCGCAGTAAAAAAACAGCCCGCCGTGCATCACGCACGGCGGGCTTTTTTACAACCGCCAGCGCTTACGGCAACGGCTCGAACTTCAATGCGCTCAAGCTCTGTACCTTGTCCTCGCGGACCATCTTGTATTCGGTGTTCGGGCCGATCCAGCGGTCCCAGATCGCATCGATCTCCCCTGCCTTTTCCATGGACATCAACGACTCGTTGACCTTGGCCAGAAACGCCGGCTCATCGCGGCGCATGCCGGCGCCGATTGGTTCCAGGGCCATCGGCTCCTTGGCCAGGGCCAGTTCGACACCGCTGGCCTTGGCCTGATTGACCAGTTTCAGCGCGGTCATGGTGTTGGTCACCAGGCCCACCACCTTGTTCTGTTGCAACGCCATGTAGGCCGAGCCGGTGTCCTGGAAGGTCACCGGGGTGGCACCGGCCAGGCGGATCGACTGCTCGGAGGTGGAACCCTTGGTGGAGCTGATGCGTTTGTCCTTGAAGAAGCTTTTCGGCTGGTCGGCATTCGCCGCGCGCACCACCAGGGTTTCCTTGGCGATGTAGTACGGGTCGCTGAACTGGATCTGTTCGGCGCGGGTCTTGGTGTAGGCCAGGTTGGCGAAGATCACGTCGACGCGGCCCATTTTCACTTCGGGAATCCGCGCTTCAACCGACAGCGGCTTGAGCTCCAGGGCCACGCCCATGGTCTTGGCCAGGGCCTTGCACAGGTCCACGTCCATGCCCACCAGCTCGCGGGTTTTCGGGTCCGGCGCGGAGAATGGCGGCACGTCGGCGTAGACGCCGCAGCTCAGGGACTGCTTGGCCATAATGTCGCTCAACTGGTCGGCCTGGGCGATGGCGATCGCCAGTGGCCCCAATGCCAGTGCGGTAAACAGATGCTTCATACCCATGGGAAATCTCCAGAAAGTTGGACCAGCAAAAATGGCAGAGGGAGCAAAGCCGCCGCAGCTCAATGGGCCCGCAGGTCGGCGATAAAACGTTGCGCTCGCGGGTGCGAAGGCTGGGTGAAGAAGGCGTCGGGGCTGCTCTTTTCCAGAATCTGCCCGGCGTCCATAAACCAGATGGTGTCGGCCACTTCGCGGGCGAAGTTCATCTCGTGGGTCACGCACATCATGGTCATGCCGTCCTTGGCCAGGCCCTTCATGACGCTCAGTACTTCACCGACCATTTCCGGGTCGAGGGCGCTGGTGGGCTCGTCGAACAGCATCACCGGCGGTTCCATCGCCAATGCCCGGGCGATGGCCACGCGCTGCTGTTGGCCGCCGGACAACTGCGCCGGGTAAGCGCCGGCCTTGTGGGCCAGGCCAACGCGGTCGAGCAACTCCATGGCCTTCTGTTTGGCCGCGGCGCCCTTGAGGTTGCGTAGCTTGTTCGGCGCGAGGGTGATGTTTTCCAGCACCGACAGGTGCGGGAACAGGTTGAAGCTCTGGAACACAAACCCCACGCGGCTGCGCAGGCGATTGATCTGCGCGTCGGTGCCGTGCACGTCCTGGCCGTCGAACAGGATCTGGCCGGCCTGGATATCTTCCAGGCGGTTGACCGTGCGGATCAGCGTCGACTTGCCAGAACCCGAGGGGCCGCACAGCACCACCACTTCACCGGGTTGCACCTCGGCGGTGATGTCGGTGAGCGCCTGGTACTCGCCGTACCATTTATTGATTTTCGAAAACATGATCATTGGATGCATGAGCGCAGCCCTCTTCAATTATCGGTGGTCAGCAACGGACCGCCCGCCACGGTTTGCCCGCCATCGCCCAGGCGCTTGCGGGCAATGCGTTGCTCCACCCAACCGGCCAGGCGGGTCAGGCCAAAACACAGCAGGTAGTAGATGATCGCCAGGATGAAAAACACCTGGAACGGCTTGGTCAGCAACTGGTTGTTGACCTGGTTGGCGGCAAAGGTCACTTCCTGCACGTTGATCACGTAGCCCAGGGAGGTTTCCTTGATGATCGAGATGAACTGGCTGATCAGGCTCGGCAGCGCGTTGTACAACGCCTGGGGCAGGATCACCCAGGCCGTGGTGCGCACATAGCCCAGGCCCAGGGCGCGGGACGCTTCATACTGGCCGGCCGGCAGCGCCTGGATGCCGCCGCGAATGATTTCGCACAGGTAGGCGCTCTGGTAGATCACCAGGGTGCAGAGCATGGTCATGAAACCGGTGATGTTATGGCCGATCAGCAACGGCACCAGGAAGTAGGTCCAGAAGATCACCATCAGCAACGGGATGCCACGCAGCACGTAGACCCACACCGTGGCGACCCAGTACAAACCCTTCCACGGCGACACCCGCGCCAAGGCCAGCAGCAGGCCGAACGGGAACGCCAGCAGCAACGCCAGCGCCGCCAGGATCAGGGTACTCGCCAGGCCGCCCAGTGGGCCGTGAGGGTATTGGCCGATCAGGAGCAGCGTCCAGTTCTGCTGCACGATTGAAAACATATCCAACATCGCGGTCTACCTCGCCAGGGCTTTGCTGAAGCGGCGGGCGAGCAACGCCCCGGCGCCCATCAGCAGCAGTGAAAACACCAGGTAGAACACCGTGGCCACCAGGTACGACTCAAAGGTGCGGAACGTGTAGTTCTCCACTTCGCGGCTGGCGTAGGTCAGTTCCATCACGCCGATCGCCATCGCCAGGCTGGTGTTCTTGAACAGCAGCACGGTGTGGTTGATCAGCGACGGCAGGCAGTTGCGCACGCCCTGGGGCAGGATCACGTAGCGCATCGAACGTACGTAGCCCAGGCCCAGGGCCCTGGACGCTTCGGTCTGCCCGGCGGGAATGGCGCGCAGGCCGCTGCGCATGTCTTCACAGAAATACGCGGCCTGGCACAGGCCCAGGGCGATCACCGAGAACAGGTATTCGGTGTTGTGGTTGGCCAGCCACAGTTGCGTGGACTCGCCAAGCAGCGTCGGCACGCCGAAGTACCACAGCATCAGTTGCACCAGGGTCGGCACATTGCGGTGGTACGACACGTACCCCGCCACCAGGCGGTCGGCCAGCGTGTTACCGGTCAGGCGCACCGTGACCAGTGTCAGCGCCAGCAGCATCGCCAGCAGCCAGGCGAACAGCGCCAGCTGCAAGGTCATTTCGATGCCCTTGACGATCAGCTCGGCGTACTCGCCTTGCAGAATCGCGGCCAAATCGAAGTCTTGCTTCATGGTCAATCCCTATCGGCATTGGGCTAGGGCAGAAATCAAAATCACCCGGCGAGGCCGTGGCGGGATGCAGCGCTGACGGATCGATCCGTTCTTTTGCTGGGGCTGGGATTCAGCCCTGGTAGTCCTGGGGCCGTGCGGTGGAAAGCCCGCCCGGTACCTGCAAGGTCGGGGTGATTTCCATATGCCCGATGTTGACCGCAATCGGCGCGGCAATCGCGAAGGCGATGGCATTGGCGATGTCCTCGGCCTGGGGCAATTCAAAGCCCTCGACGAAGCGCTTGTAGGTGGCTTCGGAATCGCCGTGTACGTGGGCAAAAATATCCGTGGCGACCCGGCCCGGGCAGATCTCGGTGACCCGCACGCGCTTGCCGAACGCATCGATGCGCAACTGGCGCGAAAGCATGCTCACCGCCGCCTTCGTCGCGTGGTAGGTGGAGTTGCCGCCAAAGTTGTAGGCCGCCGCAATCGAACTGATGTTGATGATGTGCCCGCAGTCGCGCTCGACCATGCCCGGCAGCGCCAGGCGCGCCAGGTGCAGCACGGCGCGCAGGTTGACGTCGATGAGCAGGTCGATGCCGTCGGCGTCGGCCTTGAGCAGGGAACCGGGTTTGTCGACGCCGGCGTTGTTGACCAGGATGTCGAAAGTGTTTTCGGCGAACAGTTGGGTCAACCCGGCAAGGTCGGTGACATCGATGGCGTGGGCGATGCAGCCGGTCCTGGCCGCCAGTTCCTGCAACTTGTCGGCGCTGCGGGCCAGGGCATGCACCTGCACGCCTTCCTGGCACAGACGCTCGACAACGGCGGCGCCGATGCCGGAGGAAGCCCCGGTGACCAGCGCGGTTTTGTAGTCGGAAAATGGCATGGGGTGGTCCTTGTGCTACGGGTTATGGTTCGACTCTATCCAGCCTTCGGACGCTGGACCAAGACGCAATGGTTGTGTGGCGATAAGGCCTGCTTATGACGCGGCCAGCAGCTGGGAAATCGGCGTGATGCGGCCGCCCAGTTGCTCGATTTCGGCGCGAATGGTGCGCGCCAGTTCGACCGCGCCGGGGGTGTCGCCGTGCAGCAGGATCGAATGGGCCGGCACCCGCAGCACCTTGCCGCTGAGGGCGGTCACGGTGCCCTCCTCCAACAACTGCCGCACCCGGCGCAGCACCGCTGCCGGCGCCTTGATCACCGAGCCGTCGACCTTGCGCGGCACCAGCAGGCAATCATCGTCATAGGCGCGGTCGGCGAGAAACGTGGTGGCGACGCGCAGGCCGCACTTCTCGGCCGCGCCTTCGATGGCGCGGCTGCTGGAGGAGCTGATGATCAGCGTCGGGTCAAACGCCGCCACCGCCCGCACCAACGGCTCGGCCAGCGCCGCATCGGCGGCGGCCATATTGCCCAGGGCGCCGTGGAAGCTCATGTGGGTCATGCGGTGGCCGTTGACCGCCGCGATCCCGGCGAGCGCGCCAAGCTGGTAGATCACATGGGTGACGAGTTCCTTGGTCTCGATGTTCATCTGCCGACGGCCAAAGCCCATCAGGTCCGGGAAGCCCACATGCGCCCCCAGGTCGATGCCACCGGCCTTGGCCAGACGCACCGTGTTGTCCATGATCAGCGGGTCGCCGGCATGGAAACCGCAGGCCACATTGGCCGATGAAATCAGGCGCATCAGCGCTTCATCCTCGCCCATGCGCCACGGGCCGAAGCCTTCGCCCAGGTCAGCGTTCAAATCAATCTTCATGCGGGGTACTCCACTCCGAGGAAGGCTTCGCCGTAGCCGACGGTGGTGCCGCACGGCACACGCACATCGACAACCCGCGCGGCGCGGGGCGCGCGCAAGGGCAACAACAACTCACCCACTTGCAGCAGCGCGACCAGTTGCCCGGCGCTGAGCTGATCGCCCACCGCCACGAACGGTTGATCAAGTTGGGGATGGGTCAGCAGCAAGCGCCCCATGCCAGTGGTGCGCAGCACTGGGTCCTGCACCTCAGCGACGGCAGGCGCCGCAACAGCAGCGGCCGAGGCACCGCGCTTGAGCGTCAGGTGCACACCGGGGCGACTCATTTCGGCACCGGCCAAGTGGTGCTCCTTGAGCCACAGCGCCAATTGGCGAATTTCCTCAAGGGTCATGCTTTCACTCCTTCGCGGTGCAGTTCCAACAGGCGGCTGACTTCACGCAGATACGCGCGATTGGTTTCCAGGGCCTCGACGGCCTCCAGGTAGCTGCACTCGATAAAGCGCACCTTACCGCCGATGGGCGCCTGGCCCAGGCGCCACAGGTCGGCCTCGATCACGCTGCCGAACTTGGGGTAGCCGCCGCTGGGCTGGGCGTCACGCATCTGGATGATGGGCTGGCCGCCGTGGGGCACCTGGATCACCCCCGGCACGATGCCGTGGGAGCGAATTTCCATCGGGGCGATGGGCAGCAGCGGCTGGCCTTCCATGCGGTAGCCGTAGCGATTGCTCTGGGTGGTGATTTTCCATTCACCGGCCCAGAACGCCGCGCGGGACGCTTCTTGGAAACGCTCGTATTCGGCGGCGGGCAACACGCGCATGGCAGGCACCCCATCGACCTGCAACGGCAGCGCCAGGCTTGGCGCCAACACCCCGACATCCAGCGGCAACGGGCTGATACCGGGACGCAGTGCCCCCAGCCGATCACCCTGTTGCAGGGCGCGGCCGTCGAGGCCGCCGAACTCGCCGCGTAATTGAGTGCTGCGCGAACCCAGCACCGACGGCACATCCACCCCGCCCGCCAAACACAGGTAGGCACGGCTGCCTGACGTCGGATAGCCCAGGCTCAAGACCTGGCCTTCACGGCCCTGGCACACCCAGTTCGGTGGCAAGGACTGGCCGTCCAGGGTGGCGTCGCAAGCGGCGCCGGTCAGCGCAAAGGCACAGTCCTGCAACAGCCGCACGTCGAACGGGAACAGCGGTATTTCAATCGCGGCGGCGTCTTCGGGATTGCCCAGCAACAGGTTGCCCAGGACCAGGGCCAACTGGTCCATGGCGCCCGACGTGCCCACGCCGTAACCCAGGCTGCCGAAGCGACCGAAGTCCTGCACGGTGGCCAGGGCGGTGGCCGATAAAATCTCGATCATCGAATGATCCTCTCGATGCGCAAGCGCAGGAAATCACCCGGCCGCAAGATCGCGGGCGGGGTTTGGGCGGGGTCGAAAAACGCCATTTCAGTACGACCGATGGTGTTCCAGCCGCTGGGGCCAGCCGAGGCGGACACCCCGGTCTGCACCCCGCCGATGGACACCGAGCCCGCGCCGATATTCAGCACCGGCACCTGGCGCCGTGGCGTGGCCAGGCGTGGGTCCATGCCGCCGAGGTAGCAATAACCGGGGTGGCTGCCCAGGGCATACACCGGGTACAGCGGTTCGCAGTGCAGGTTGGCAATGGTCTCGATATCCAGTCCGGTGTGGGCAATCACGTCCGCCATGTGCGGGCCGAACTCACCGCCGTACACCACCGGCAATTCGACGATGCGCCCTTCCAGGGGCAGCGGCTGGCTCTGTTCCCAGGCCTCCAGCAGGCGCTGGCACAAGCCGTTCAGTTCACGCGGCGGCGTGAGGAAGGTGAGCATCAGGTTGTTCATGCCGGGCACGGCTTCGTGGATCTCGGGCCATTCGCCGGCTTGCAGGGCCAGGCGCCAGATACGCTGCTGCGGGGCCAGGTCCAGTTCGCCCGGGGCCTCGAACAGCAAGGCGCTGGAGCCCAGCAGGCTGATGGAAGGTGCGGTGCTCATGTCGGACTCCTTTGCTGCAACCAGCGCTCCAGGTGATGAATATCGACTCCGCCGGCGCAGAACGCCGGGTCGTCCAGAATCTCGCGGTGCAGCGCAATATTGGTGCTGATGCCGTCCACGATCATTTCGCTCAGGGCCAGACGCATGCGTGCCATGGCTTCTTCACGCGTGGCGCCGTGGGTAATGACCTTGGCCACCATCGAGTCGTAGTACGGCGGCACGCGGTAGCCGGTGGTGACATGGGAATCGACCCGCACACCAAAACCGCCCGGCACTTCCCAGCGCTGGATCAGGCCGGGGGTCGGCATAAACGTCAGCGGGTCCTCGGCGTTGATGCGGCACTCCAGGGAGTGGCCGTTCAGTTGCACGTCTTCCTGGCGCACGCTCAGCACTTCACCGCGGGCCATGCGCAGTTGCTGCTGGACGATGTCGATGCCGGTGGTCATCTCGGTAACCGGGTGCTCCACTTGCAGGCGCGTGTTCATCTCGATGAAGAAGAACTCGCCGTCCTCATACAGAAACTCGAAAGTGCCCACGCCGCGATAGCCGATGCGGCGGCAGGCCTCGGCGCAGCGTTCGCCGACCGTGGCGATCAGCGCGGGATCGATGCCCGGCGCCGGCGCTTCTTCCAGGACTTTCTGGTGGCGGCGTTGCAGGGAACAGTCGCGGCAGCCGAGCCAGATCGCATGGCCATGGGCATCGCACAACACCTGGATTTCCACGTGCCGGGGGTGGCCGAGGAATTTCTCGATATACAGTTCAGGGTTGCCGAACGCCAACCGCGCTTCTTCGCGGGTGAGGCCGATGGCGGCGAGCAAGTCGGCCTCCTCCTGCACCACCCGCATGCCACGACCACCGCCACCACCGGCCGCCTTGACGATCACCGGGTAGCCGATTTCGGCGGCAATGGCGAGGATGCTCGCGTCGTCGCTCGGCATGCTCGAATCCGGCCCCGGCACGCACGGCACACCGGCTTCACGCATGGCGCGCTTGGCTGCCACCTTGTCGCCCATGGTGCGAATGCACGCAGCGCTCGGCCCAATAAAGGTCAACCCGGCCGCTTCGATGCGCTCGGCAAACCCGGCGTTTTCCGACAGGAACCCGTAACCGGGGTGGATCGCCTGGGCGCCACTGACCTTGGCGGCAAACAGCAGCGCGGTCTGGTTGAGGTAGCTCAGCCCCGGTGCGGCCGGGCCGATGCACAGCGACTCATCGGCGTTTTGCACATACTGCGCATGGCGGTCCGCTTCGGAGTGCACCGCCACGGTCTTGATGCCCAGGCCATGGCAGGCACGCTGAATGCGCAGGGCGATTTCGCCACGGTTGGCGATCAGCACTTTGTCGAACATTGAATTCACCTGAATAACGAATACGCGTGGGGGTCAATCGAGCCGGAACAAGGCTTGGCCCGCTTCGACTTCGACGCCGGCCTGGGCGAGGATCTCAACCAGCTTGCCGGCGACCTTGGCCTTGACCGGGTGGAACATCTTCATCGCCTCGATCACCGCCACCGTCTGGCCGGCCTCGATGGCTTGGCCCACGGTGACAAACGGCGCCTCACCGACGGCGGGCGTCAGGTGCAAGACGCCATAGAGGCTGGCCTTGATCTCCACGGCGGCGCTGGCCACGGGGGTTGCGGTTTTGGGCGCGGCGATCACGGTCGGCGCGACGCTGGTGATCACCTGGCCTGCCTGCTTGAACAGCCGCAGCGTGCTGTCGCCTTCGGTCAAGCTCAGTTCCAGCAGATCGGATTCGGCCAGCAAATCCATCAACCCCTTGATACGTGCTGAATCCATGTATGGCCCCTGCCTGTCGAGCGTGTCTTGAGTGGATGGGCCCAATCTACCGAGCCCCTCGAAAAGCGGCCAAGACGCTTTGGCTTTGGGGTGATAAGCCGACCTTATGACCGCTCAAATCAGGCTGCCACGCATCTTCGCCACCAGCTCCAGCAGGATCGCCTTGACCGCCTGGGCCGGCACCGACAACGGCAAATGCCCCGACAGGCACAGCGCCAGCGGCGCCTCCACCTCGGGTTCGACGATGCGGCACATGTGCACCGAAGTGGCCGCCACCATCACCCGCGCTGACGACTCCGGCAGGATGGTCGAGCCGAAATGGTCGGCCACCGCAGCGGTGAGCGTGGTGGACGACTCGATCTCGGCCACCACCCGCGCACTCAGGCCAATGCGCAGGAAGGCTTCATCCACCAACCGGCGCATGACGTTGTAGGGACGCGGCAGCAGCATGTCCATATCGGCCAGTTCAGCCAGCGGGATCGCTTCGCGACGGGTAATGTCCGGCTCGGCACTCACCAGGTACAACGGCTCGCGCAGCAGCGAGACAAAACTCAAGCCATGCACCTCACGCCCACCGTAGAGCACCGCCATGTCCATGCGACCGTTCATGATCAGCTCGCTCAAGGTGGTGCCGAAGTTTTCATTCAGGTACAGCAGAATGCCCGGATGGCGCTCACGCACCGTGCGCAGCAACGGCAACGACAGCGCCGACGCCGCAGTACCGGGCGCCAACCCCACCGACACCTGCCCGGACAACGCCTGGCCGGTGGCATTGATATCGCTCTGGGCCTGCTCGCACTGGCGCAAAATAATCTGCGCATGGGCATACAACACCTTGCCCGCCTCAGTCGGCGTGACGCCACGCTTGGTGCGAATCAACAACTGTTGCTGCAACTCCGCTTCCAGGGTCGCCAGTTGTTGGCTCAACGCCGGTTGCGCCACATGCAGCACATCGGCGGCCTGGGTCATGCTGCCGATGTCGACCAGTTTCACGAAATACTTCAGGCGGCGCAGGTTCAAAATGGCGATGCTCATGTAATGGACAAGTGATGCCTTAAATGTGGGAGGGGGCTTGCTCCCGATGAGGCAGTGTCAGTTGATGCATCTGTGATTGACATACTGCTATCGGGAGCAAGCCCCCTCCCACATTTGGTTTTGCGTACACCTGGCAGGTTTGCAAAAGACAGGCCATCCGTATAACCAGCCATAAGGCTTTGCTATGGCTGCCCCTGAACCCCCGCCCAAGGCACCCGTCCGGAGCAGCCAGGACTGGAGGCACCACAACAGTGCAACCCCAGCCATAAGCACTGCCTATCAAACCAGAACAAACTCATCTTATGGCGCCCTCCCCCACCCCTCGTACTGTGACCCCCGTCAACACCATCAACGAGGAACGCCCGTGACTGCCTCCCGCATCGCCGCCCGTGTGCAACGCATCAAACCATCGCCCAGCAGCGCCGCGTCCGACCGCGCCAACGAGCTGCGTCGCCAGGGCCAGTCCATCATCAACCTGGTGGTGGGCGAGCCGGATTTCGATACGCCACCCAATATTCGCCAAGCCGCCAGTGCCGCCATCGAGCGCGGTGAAACCCGCTACACCCAGAACGCCGGTACCCCGGAGCTGCGCCAGGCCATCGTCGACAAGCTGGCGCGGGAAAACGCCCTGGCCTACACCCCCCAGCAAGTGCTGGTGACCAGCGGCGCCAAGAGTGCGATCTTCAACGCCTTTGCCGCCACCCTCGGCGCCGGCGATGAGGTGCTGATCCCGGCGCCGTACTGGGTGTCGTACCCGGACATGGTGCTGGCCTGCGAAGGCGAGCCCGTGACCCTCGCCTGCCCTGAACACAACGGCTTCAAGCTGACTCCAGGCCAGCTGCGCGCGGCGATCACCCCGCGTACCCGCTGGCTGCTGCTCAACTCCCCCAGCAACCCCACCGGCGCCAGCTACAGCCACAGCGAATTGCGCGCCCTGGCCGATGTGCTGCTGGACTATCCCCATGTGCTGCTGATGACCGATGACATCTACGAGCACATCCGTTTCGACGGCCTGGATAACCCGCACATCCTGGCCATCGAACCGGCTTTGAAAGATCGCACGCTGGTGGTCAACGGCGTGTCGAAGACCTATGCCATGACCGGTTGGCGCATCGGTTACGCCGCCGGCCCCACCGACCTGATCGGCGCCATGGCCACCCTGCAATCGCAGTCCACCAGCAACGCCTGCTCGATCAGCCAGGCAGCGGCGGTGGAAGCGCTCAACGGCGACCAGAGCTTCGTCCAGCAAAGCGTGCGGGTCTACCAGCAACGCCGCGACCGCTGCCTGGAGCTGCTCAATGCCATTCCCGGCCTCAGTTGCCGCAAGCCGGATGGCGCGTTCTACCTGTATGTGAATTGCGCTGGCCTGCTGGGTAAAACCACGCCCGAGGGCAAGGTGCTGCACACCGACAGCGACGTCGTGATGTACCTGCTGGAAAGCCAGGGCGTGGCGGTGGTGGCGGGCACGGCGTATGGCCTGGCGCCGTTTTTCCGCATGTCGATCGCCACCGCGATTGCCACCCTCGACCAAGGCTGTGCGCGCATCAAAGCCGCCGTCGCCGCGTTGCGCTGAGGGCCGACCATGACCGTGGCAGCCCATCCGCCCCTGAGTTTCCAGCAAGCCTTGCTGGCCATGCTCGGCATCTCCCTGGTGCTGATGCTCTCGGCACTCGACCAGACGGTGATCGGCAACGCCTTGCCGAGCATCGTCGCCGAGCTCAATGGCTTTGAACTCTATGCGTGGGTTGCCACCGGTTACCTGTTGGCGTCCATCGTCACCATTCCGATTTTCGGGCGGCTGGGGGATTACTACGGGCGCAAGCCGTTTGTGCTGGCCGCTACGCTGATTTTCACCCTGGCCTCACTGGCCTGCGCCGTGGCCAACGACATGCTGGTGCTGGTGATCGGCCGCGCCTTGCAGGGGGTGGGCGGCGGCATGTTGATCGGCACCGCGTTCGCCTGCATTCCCGAGCTGTTTCCCGATACCCGTCAACGCCTGCGTTGGCAAATGCTCTTGAGTGCGCTGTTCAGCGTGGTCAATGCCATTGGCCCGGGCCTGGGGGGTTACCTGACCGGCGCCTTTGGCTGGCGCTCGGTGTTCTACCTCAACCTGCCCCTGGGGTGCCTGGCGCTGTTGATCGCCTGGCGCTTCCTGCCCTGGTACCGCCCGCAGCATCGCAACGGCATTCGCCTGGACTGGCCCGGCGCGCTGCTGATCGCCACGGCGCTGGGCAGCCTGCAATTGTTTGTGGAATGGCTGGGGCATTCGAGCCTGGCGTTGAGCGCCGCCCTGGGCCTGGGCTGTATTGCCGCGATCATCGCGCTGTGGCACTGGGAGCGGCGTTGCCCGCATGCGCTGTTGCCGGCGGCGTTATTCAGCTTGCCGAGCCTGCGATTGTTGTTCGTGCTGTCGGTGGCGGCCGGCGCGATCATGTTTTCGCTGTTGTTCTACCTGCCGCTGTTGCTGCAAGGCGCCTACGGCTACTCGCCCCAGGACGCCGGCCTGTTGATCACGCCGCTGGCGTTGAGCATCACCTTGGGGGCCATCGTCAACAGCCGCATCGTGACCCGCTTGCGCAACCCCAACCATTTGCCGCTGGCGGGCTTTGTCGCGCTGCTGCTGGCGTGCCTGGGCCTGGCCGTGGTCGGGCGCGGGGCCGCGTTCAACCTGTTGCTCGGTTTGATCCTGCTGGCCGGCCTGGGGCTGGGATTTATCCTGCTCAACCTCACGGTCTTCACCCAGACCCTGGCCGAACGGCAGTTCTTGGGGATTGCCACGGCACTGACCCAGTCCCTGCGCCTGGTTGGCGGGCTGCTCGGCACCGCAGGCATGGGGGTGCTGGTCAATCTGCTCTACAGCGCCAACGTGCAGCGGGTGTTTCTCGCGGCGAATCACGCCGAGGGCATTGCCATGTATGCCGACCCGCAAACGCTGTTGCATTCCAACCTTGAAGCCTCGCCCTGGCTGAACCTGGCCCGCGATGCACTGGCGCAGTCCGTGGGCGTCGGCCTGTTGCTGTGCGCCGGGATCGGCGTGCTGGCGCTGTTGATCCTGTACCGCTTGCCGCCGGTGCGACTGCATGTCGTGCCGGCCACCGTTGCTCCTGAAAAACCTGCTCCTGAAAACAAATAGAAAACCTTCACTGCCGCTTTTGACTGCCCTCAAAAAAACCAAACACACATGGGGATGACACCGATGGAGCTTTTCAATCGCGCACCGACAGTACTCGCCGGCCTTTGTGGCCTGCTGATCGCCCAACAGGGCTACGCCGCCGGCCTGGTGGAAGACAGCAAGCTCAACGTACTGGCCCGCAACTTCTTCAGTAACGCCGACAACCGCAGCGGCGCCGCCGACCCCAACTACACCCAGGAATGGGGCCAGGGGTTTATCGCCAACTTCGAGTCGGGTTTCACCCAAGGCACGGTGGGCTTCGGTGTCGACGCTATCGGCATGTTCGGCGTGCGCCTGGACTCCGGCAAAGGTCGTCACTACAACCCCCAAAGCACTGCGTTCAACGGCAACGTGTTCCCCACCGATCACGATGGCCGCGCGGTAGACGAGTTCGGTAGCCTGGGCCTGACCGCCAAGGCGCGCTTTGCCCAGACCGAGCTGAAATACGGGACCCTGGTACCGATGCTGCCGGTGGTGATGTCCACCGACCGCATGTTGCAACAGACCTTCAATGGCGGGCAGGTGCAGTCCAAGGACCTGGACCATTTCACCTTCACCCTCGGCCAGTTGGAGCACGTCAAAGGCCGTGGTTCGAGCAACCAGATGGGCATGTCGATCCCGGGCGCCAACAACCCGGTCAGCGGTGAGTTCGTCAACAAGTTCTACTACGGCGGCGTCGACTACAAACCCACCAAAGACCTGACCTTGCAGTACTACTACGGCAACCTGCAGGACTTCTACAAGCAGAACTTCCTGGGCCTCAAGTACGACTGGCAGATCGGGCCGGGCACCCTGCGCACCGACCTGCGCCACTTCGACAACCGCTCCGACGGCGCCAACGGCAACGACCCGGCGTTCTACACCTTCGGCTACTACGGCGACGGCGTGACCAAGGGCAAGGTCGACAGCCGCCTGAGCAGTGCCCTATTCACCTACCTGGTCAACGGCCACACGATTGCCGCCGGCCTGCAACAGGTCAGCAGCGACAGCGATGCGGTGTGGCTGAACCAGGGTGACGGTTCCACGGCCTACTTCATGACCGAGTCGATGATCGGCAAATTCCAGCGCGCCGGGGAAACCACCTGGCAGGTGCGTTACGGCTATGACTTCGCCACGGTCGGCGTGCCGGGCCTGAGCTTTATGGGCATGTACGAAAGCGGCTCGAACATCCGCACGCCAACGGGTGACAAGAGCGAGTGGGAACGCAACCTGACCGTGAGCTATGTGTTCCAGCAAGGCCCGCTGAAGAACCTGAGCATCGCCTTGCGCCATGCCTCATTGCGCACCGAAGTGACCACCCAGCGTGACAGTGATGAACATCGGGTGATCATCAGTTACCCGTTGAGCATCTTGTAGGCAGCTCACATGTGGGAGGGGGCCTGCCCCTCCCACAGTTTGACTGGCGTTATGGCTGGCTGATGTGCCCCAGGGTGTAGCGCCGCGATGCCGGCAATATCGAGCTGGCGATGAGGCCGCTGCTAGATGATAAGTCTCACAATCACGTCAATTTCGCATCCGACAAAAATTTCGCAATGTGGTGAATCAACACCGGATTAGGGCCTGAAAGCGAGCGTGTCTCAGTGCCGCAGCAACTTGCGCAACGGCACACCATCCTTGAGCACCGGCGACTTGATCACGATGTAGCTGAAGTACTTGGAGATACCGATATTCTTGTCCAGCAGGCTCTCGACCACTTCCTGATAGTGCTGGATGCTGCGGGTCATGAAACGCACCAGGTAGTCGTAGCCACCACTGATCAGGTGACACTCGAGCACTTCGTCCACCAGGCGGATATTCGATTCGAATTTGGCGAAGTCTTCACGCTTGTGGTCGCTGAGGGTGATCTCGGTAAACACCGTGACCGAGTCGGTGATCTTGGCCAGGTTCAAGTGCGCCTTGTAGCTGGAAATATACCCGGCCGACTCCAGCCGCTTGACCCGTTGCAGGCACGGGCTGGCGGACAGGCCCACGGCGTCGGCGAGGCTGACATTGGTCATCCGGCCGTCTTTTTGCAATTCAACCAGAATACTGATGTCGATCCGGTCCAGCTTGACTTGCCCTTCCATTGCGTACCTCTTGACTGCCGTTTGTAAGACAATCTTCTAGCAAAATCAGCGCCGTAAAGACAGCTGATGCTGCGCCACCAGATCCGCCATGCTGTTGATGCAGTAGTCCGCCGCGCAAGGCGAAGGCTGCCGCGCCCGGTGACGGCCGATCAAACAGCGGTCCAGCGCCGCGTGTGCACCGACCGACGGTCGCGTGACATGCAGCACCGGTTGCAGTTGCTCGCCCTGGTCCGTGAGCCATTGCGGGTCTTCGGCCAGGGAAATGAAATCTTCCGGTGCAATCCCCAATCGCTCGCACAACACCCCGCGATCCTCGGCATCGCGGTCGCCACGCACCAGCAGCCGGTAGAACTTGCGCAGGTACAGCATCGCCCCCGGTGCATCCTCGAACAACGACCAATTGCCCGCCGAACGGGCAAAGCTCATGCCCTCCTCCCAACTGGCGTGCAGCCCCCAGCTCTCGGCCAACTGGCGATGGGCAAAACACAACACGCCACTGAAGCCCAGCTCGGCGAAACGCGGATAGAGCTGGGCAACCTGCGCGTTGAATTCGGCCAGCACCTGATCCTTGGCCGGCTGCCCGCCACGGCTGTCGAGCAGCGGCTGCAACGCCGCCCACACCCCGGAATCGCGATCCACCAGCACTTCATCGCAATCGATCAGCAACGCTCGATAATCTGTCAGTCCCATGTGGGGTCAAGCCTCCAATGATGCAGTTCGCCCGTAGCGGGCACAGCCTCAGTTCAAGACCCGTGCCAAGGCACCGTCGAGGATTTTCAGCGCTTCGTCGACCTGGGCTTCGGTGGTCACCAACGGCGCGAGGAAACGCAGCACATTGCGATGTACCCCGCATTTGATCACCAGCAAACCACCGGCCCGGGCTTCATCGATCAGCCGTTGATTGAGGTCGGCATCCGGGGTGCGGGCCGGGTCATCCTTGATCAATTCCATCGCCAACATAAAGCCGGTGCCGCGCACATCACCGATGCGCGAGTAGCGCGCCTGCAGGCCGAGCAACCCCTGGCGCAGGCGCTCGCCCAGTACTTGGCTGCGCGCCAGCAACTGCTCCTGCTCGAACGCATCGATCACCGCCAGCGCCGCCGCACAGGCCAGCGCATTACCGCCGTAGGTGCCGCCGAGCCCGCCGGGCAGTGGTGCATCCATGATGTGCGCCTTGCCGACTACGCCGGACAACGGCAAGCCGCCGGCCAGGCTCTTGGCCACGGTGACCAGGTCGGGCTGGATACCCGCGTGCTGGAAACCGAACCAGGTGCCGGTGCGACCGAAGCCGGTCTGGATTTCGTCGAGGATCAGCACGATGCCATGCTTGTCGGCCAACGCCCGCAGCGCCTGGAGAAACTCAGCGGGTGCGGTGAGGAAACCGCCGTCGCCCTGCACCGGCTCGATGATGATCGCGGCCACCCGCTCCGGCGCTACCTGGGTCGCCAGCAACTCATCCAGGGCCTTGAGCGCGATGTCGCTAGTCACGCCGCGATAAGCGTTCGGGTACGGGGTATGGAACACCTCCGGAGCAAACGGCCCGAAGTTCTGCTTGTAGGGTTGGCTCATGCCGGTGAGCGTGGTGCCCAGCAACGTGCGCCCGTGGAAACCACCACGGAAGGCGATGACCGCCGAGCGATTGGTATGGGCACGGGCGATCTTCACCGCATTTTCTACCGCCTCGGCGCCGGAGGTGAAGAACGCCGCTTTATACGCGTCCTGGCCGCCGATCATTTCACACAGGCGCTGGGCCAGGTCGAGGTAAGGCTGGTAGGCCACCACCTGGAAGCAGGCATGGGAGACCTTCTGCAACTGGGCCTGCACGGCGGCGACCACCTTGGGGTGGTTATGGCCGATGTTGAGCACGCCGATACCGCCGACGAAGTCCAGGTAACGCTTGCCATCCACGTCCCACAATTCGGCGCCCTGGGCGCGGTCGATCACCAGCGGGTGCGCGGTCACCAGGCCACGGGGCACGAACTGCTCGCGCTGACGGAGCAAATGAGGGGTTTCGTCGACTTTGCTATTCATGGCATTTCCCATCGTGAGTCCGGCAACCGGAAGGTGGTTGCGATGCAGTCCAGAGTACGGCCTGCGGGCAACCAACTACGCCGAACTTGCCCCGTGAGAAATTCGGATCAACTGTTTTCGCCCCGCGTTTCAACAGATCCTGCGCCGGGCTTGGGGGATGATGATCGCTACCTTCATCCAGCAGGAAATGCCCATGGCCTTGCTCTACAAAGCTGACCCGGTGCGCGGCCGACACTGGCAGGCACTGTTCGCCAAACACGCACCGGATATCGAATGGCGCACCTGGCCCGACATCGGCAACCCCGCCGAGGTCGACTACCTGGCCGCCTGGCAGGCACCGGAAGATCTGGCCCGCGTGCTGCCCAACCTGAAGGTGTTGTTTGCGTTGTCGGCCGGTGTCGATCAACTGGACCTGGACCGTTTGCCTGCGGGCCTGCCGGTGGTGCGCCTGCTGGATCCGGGCATCACCCGCGGCATGTGCGAGTACGCCAGTTGGGCGGTGCTCAGCCTGCACCGCGACATGCTGCGCTACCGCCAGCAGCAGGTGGCGCGCTGTTGGCAGGCGCACCTGCTGCAGCCGGCCGCGAACCGGCGTGTCGGGGTGATGGGCTTGGGTGCCCAGGCGCAGCAAATTCTGGCGACCTTGGCGCCGCTGGGCTTTGCGTTGTCGGGGTGGGCGCGCAGTGCTCACCGCGTGCCGGGGGTGGAGTGTTATGCGGGGGAAGCGCAACTGCCGGCGTTTCTTAGCCAGTGCGATATTTTGCTGTGTGTGCTGCCGTTGACGGAGCAGACCCAGGGGATTCTGGATCGGCGCTTGTTTGCGCAACTGCCACCGGGGGCGGGGTTGGTGAATATGGGCCGTGGGGGGCACCTGGTTGAAGAGGATTTGCTCGAGGCGCTGGAGAGTGGGCAGTTGAGTGGTGCGGTGCTGGATGTGCTTCGGGAGGAGCCGGCGGCGCCGGAGCATCCGTTTTGGGAGTATCCGCAGGTGTTGTTGACGCCGCATATTGCGGCGATGACGCAGCCGGAGAGTGCGTTTGGGGTGTTGTTGGAGAATATTCGGCGGTTTGAGCGGGGGGATGAGATGGTGGGGGAAGTGGATCGGTTGCGGGGGTACTGAGTACATATGCGTTTCTGGGGTAACGACTGACTGGCGAGTTCCCCTGTGGCGAGCGGGCTTGTCCCGCGTTGGGCCGCGTAGCGGCCCCAAAACAGCCGCTATGGAGTTTCTGATACACCGCATTCTGCTTTACTGGGGGCTGCTACGCAGCCCAACGCGGGACAAGCCCGCTCGCCACAGGGAGATTTGTCAGAGGCTGAAAAGTTGTGTAGATACCCATGCCCCGATGAAGGCGTGTCAATTGATGCATCTTTGGCTGACCCACTGCCATCGGGGGCAAGTCGAATCGTCGCACCGCCCCTCCCACAGTTTTAACCCAGTACACCAGGCACAACGCCGGTCGGCTATAAGGCCGCCGCGTTTTGATCAATTCGCCTCAGCCAACCGCGTCGCAATTGCCAATCCCACATCCTGAGTCGATCCCTGCCCGCCCAAATCCGGCGTGACCACACCCTCCGCAATCACCGCCTCAATCGCCCGCAATATCCCATCATGCGCCGCCTGATACCGCCCATCCCCATTGCCCAAAAAGTCCAACATCAACGCCCCCGACCAAATCATCGCAATCGGATTCGCAATGTTCTGCCCATAAATATCCGGCGCCGACCCATGCACAGGCTCGAACAACGACGGAAACCGCCGCTCCGGATCCAGATTCGCCGACGGCGCAATCCCGATGGTTCCCGCACACGCCGGCCCCAGGTCCGACAGAATGTCGCCAAACAGATTCGACGCCACCACCACATCAAACCGGTCCGGCTGCAGCACAAACCGCGCACACAAAATATCGATGTGCTGCTTGTCCCACGTTACCTCGGGATAGTTCGCCGCCATCAATGCCGTGCGCTCATCCCAGTAAGGCATGCTGATGGAAATCCCATTGGACTTGGTCGCCGCCGTCAGCTTCTTACGCGCACGCGTCTGGGCCAGGTCGAAGGCAAACTTGAGGATGCGGTCGACGCCGCGTCGGGTGAACACCGACTCCTGCAGCACGAATTCATGCTCGGTGCCTTCGAACATCTTGCCGCCCACCGAAGAATATTCGCCCTCGGTGTTTTCGCGAATCACCACAAAGTCGATGTCCCCCGGCTCGCGCCCGGCCAGTGGGCATGGCACGCCGGGGAACAACCGCACCGGGCGGATGTTCACGTACTGGTCAAAATCGCGGCGAAACTTGAGCAGCGAGCCCCACAGGGAAATATGGTCCGGGACTTTGTCCGGCCAGCCCACGGCGCCGAAGTAGATCGCGTCAAAGCCCTTGAGCTGCTCGAACCAGTCCTCGGGCATCATCTGCCCGTGTTCCAGGTAGTAATCGCAGTGGGCCCAGTCGAGCACTTCGATGCTCAGGTTCAGGCCCCAGATCCTGGCGGCCTGTTCCAGTACCCGCAGCCCTTCGGGCAGCACTTCCTTGCCGATGCCATCGCCGGCAATCGCGGCGATTCTAAATGCCTTGCTCATGGTGCATGCCTCGCAAAAATTCAGTTCAAGCCGCCGATATGGAAGGCTTTGACTTCAAGGTATTCGTCCAGGCCGTACTTGCTGCCCTCGCGTCCCAGGCCTGATTGCTTGATACCGCCGAACGGCGCGACTTCCATCGAGATAATCCCGGTGTTGAGCCCGACCATGCCGAACTCCAGGGCCTCGCCAAAGCGCCACGAACGCTGCAGGTCCTGGGTGAAATAATAGGCGCCCAGGCCGTACGGGGTGGCGTTGGCCAGGGCGAGGGCCTGGGCTTCGTCGGTAAAGCGCATCAGCGGTGCCACCGGGCCGAAGGTTTCTTCATTGGCCAGCAACATCCCGGCGTGGGTATCGCCGAGTACCGTGGGCTGCACGAACTGGCTGTCACCGCTGGGAACTGCGCCGCACAGCAACTGGGCGCCCTGGCTCAGGGCGTCGTCGATATGCCGCGCGACTTTGTTCACCGCCGCGGGGTTGATCAGCGGGCCGATGGTCACGCCGTCTTCCAGGCCGTTGCCGACCTTGAGCTTGCCCACCTCTTCCACCAGCCGCGCCGCGAAACGCGCATAGATACCGTCCTGCACCAGGATGCGGTTGGCGCACACGCAGGTTTGCCCGGCGTTGCGAAATTTGCTGAGCATCACCCCGGCCACCGCCTGTTCGAGGTCGGCGTCATCGAACACGATAAACGGCGCATTGCCACCCAGTTCCAAACTCAAGCGCTTGATGTGCTCGGCGCTCTGGCACATCAACAGGCGGCCGACGGCAGTGGAGCCGGTAAAGGAAATCTTGCGCACCGCCGGGTTGCCGGTCAGCTCTTCGCCGATGCCGGCGGGCAAACCGGTGATCACATTAAACACCCCGGCCGGAATACCGACGCGCTCGGCCAGCACCGCCAGGGCCAGGGCCGACAGCGGCGTGAGGTCCGAGGGTTTGACGATGATCGGGCAACCGGCGGCCAGGGCCGGCGCGCATTTGCGCGTGATCATCGCGTTAGGGAAATTCCACGGGGTGATGGCGGCGCATACGCCCACCGGTTGCTTGAGGGTCAGCAAGCGGCGATCACCACTGGGTGCGGGCATGGTTTCGCCGTAGACCCGGCGCGCTTCCTCGGCGAACCATTTGACGAAACCGGCACCGTAGCGCACTTCGCCACGGGCTTCGTTCAGCGGTTTGCCCTGCTCGCAGGTCATGATCAGCGCCAGGTCATCGAGGTTGTCGATCATCGCCTGGTACCAACGCTCCAACAGCGCCGCACGTTCGGCAGCCGGGCGTGCGCGCCAGGCGGGCCAGGCACGCTCGGCGGCGTCGATGGCGCGGCGGGTGTCCACCGCGTCCATGGCCGGCACCTGGGCAATCAAGTGGCCGGTGGCCGGGTCGCGGATGTCCAGGGTGGCGCCGCTGTCGGCAGCGATCCACTGGCCATCTACGTAGGCGAGTTCAGCCAGCAGGCTGGGGTCTTGCAAGCGATTCTTGAGCATGGTCGAGTCCTGATCCGAGACACGCTCCAGTCTAGGGAGGTGCCGCAAACGAGGATGCCGAAAGCGCGGTTAAAGCAGCGTGCCGTGCTGAAATTCACCCCAGGACGGCAGGCTCTGCTAGGCCGTCAGTGAACCGAGCAAGCCTTGCAAAAAGCGCTCGCCGGCGTCCATCTGGCTGATCTCGATAAACTCGTCGGGCTTGTGCGCCTGCTCGATGGAACCCGGCCCGCACACCACCACCGGCACGTCCAGGCGCTGCTTGAACAGGCCACCTTCGGTACCGAACGAGACTTTGGACGTGCCAGTACCCGGCGCGGCGAATTGCTTGAGAAAGCGCACCGCCTCGACACTGGGGTGGGTGTCGAGGCCAGGATAGACGTTGATCGTTTCGATCTCGATGGCCGCCACGCTGGACAGCTTCTGCGCCTCGCGCACGATCACCTCGGCGCGCTCGCGCATCTGCTCCAGGAACGCGTCCAGGTCGTCCGCCGGCAGGTTGCGCACTTCGAAGTCCAGGGTGCACAGGTTGGGCACGATATTCAGCGCCTTGCCGCCGACAATCTGGCCGACATGCACGGTGCTGTAGGGCACGTCATAGTCATTGTCCTGGGCGCCATGGCGTTGCAACTGCTGCTGGCTGTCACGCAGGGCGGCGATAAAGTCGCAGGCCACGTGGATGGCGTTGACCGAGCGCGGCGCGAGGGATGAATGCGCCTCCTGGCCTCGGCAGTACGTGCGGTAGGACCCCTTGCCCTTATGGCCGAGTACAAACTGCATGTTGGTCGGCTCACCGATCACACACAGAAACGGCCGCACCGGCGCCAGGTGCAGCACGTCGAGCAAGCGCCGCACGCCGACGCAGCCGATCTCTTCGTCATGGGACAGGGCCAGTTGCAGTGGGCGTTTTAACGTGTGGTCGGCGGCATCCAGCATGGCGTCGATGGCCAGGGCGATAAAGCCCTTCATGTCGCAGCTGCCGCGCCCGTAGATGCGCCCGTCCTGCACGGTGGCGGCGAAGGCGGGAAAGGTCCAGGCCTGCCCCGCCGCCGGCACCACGTCGGTGTGCCCGGACAGCAACACGCCGGGCTGTTCCTTGGGCCCGGTGCTGGCGAACAGGTTGGCTTTCTTGCCGCTTGGGTCCTTGACGATCAGCGACTCGATGCCCTTGCTCAGCAGCAGGTCGCGCACATACTCAATCAAGGCCATGTTCGACTCCGATGACACGGTGTCGAAGGCCATCAGCTGTTTCAGAATCTCCAATACGCGGGGTTTCATGAGGCCTGGCTCCGTTGCTCGGCAGGTGGGGCGAACCGGGTAATGGAGAACGGCTCGATCGGGGTACTGGTGCTGCCGGTGGCGAGCAGCTCGGCCATCACATCGCCGACGCCCGGGCCAAGCTGGAAACCGTGGCCGCAAAACCCGAAGGCATAGAACAGCCCGTCGACAGTGCCGCTGGGGCCCATCACCGGCAGCGAGTCCGGCAGGTAGCCTTCGATGCCGCTCCACACGCGGATGATGTTCAGGTTGCCGACGCCCGGCAGCAGGCGGCGCATCTGGCTGACCTGGTTGAGGATGCTGCGCGGTTCCACATAGGCGCGACGGTTAAGCATATCCGGCTTGCTGCGGTAACCGCCGCCGATGACGATATTGCCCCGGGGAATCTGGCGAAAGTAGATCACCTCTTCGGGCACCTTGGTGTACACGCCGATCACGGTGGGCAAGGCATAAGGCACCGGCTCGGTCACGGCCATTTGCGGGCCGTGGGTGTCCAGCGGCACCGGTTCGCCAAACTGCGCCGAGAGCTTCTGGCCCCAGGCGCCGGCGGTGATCAACAGTTGCGCGGCGTGGAACTGGCGGCCATCGGTGGTGGTGACCTGGAAGTCGGCGCCGACCTTCTGCACCTCGGCCACTTCGGTGCGTTCTTCGATCTGCGCGCCCAGGCGCCGGGCGGCGCGGGCAAACGCAGGCGCGGCCAGGCGCGGGTTGGCATGACCATCGTGGGGCGCATAGGAGCCGCCCTTGACGTCCGGGCCGAGGAAGCCGAAGCGTTGATGCAGTTCGGCGCCGCGATAAATCTTCAGGTCCAGTTGTTGCGCTTCCGGTGCGGCGGCGTAGGCCTCCAGCTCGGCAATTTCATCTTCGCGGTAACACACGCGCATATGTCCGCTGGGGATGAATTCCAGGTCGTCGTCGATCAGTTCCGGCAGGCGTTTCCACAGCGCCCACGAGCGGTTGGCCAGGGCCAGCTGGCCGAGGAAACGCCCTTGCCGGCGCACATTGCCGAAGTTCACACCACTGGCGTACTGGCCGATCTGGTCGCGCTCCAGCAGGATTACCGACTGCCCGCGACGACGCAGAAAAAACGCGGTCGCCGAGCCCATCGCACCCCCGCCGACAATCACCACATCGGCTTTTTGCACGCTCATGACGACACCTCCTCGGTGATCAACATCGACAACGGTTTGACCGGCGCCTGGCCGCGCTGGCGCCCGACCTCCTGCACCGGCACGCCGGCAGCGGCGGCGATCACTTCGGCCCCGGCCTGGGAGCAATAACGCCCCTGGCAACGGCCCATGCCCACGCGGCTGAATGCCTTGGCGCGGTTGACTTCACAGGCGCCCTTCTCTTTCACCGTGCGGCGCAGCTCGCCAGCGCTGATCATCTCGCAGCGGCACACGATGGCGCTGTCCGGCAACGCCTTGGCCTGTTCGCTCGGCCACGGGAACGCCTGGGCCAGGCCCAGGCGGAATTGATCCATCACCGCCAGGGCCTGTTGTTGTTCATCGCGCAGGCCGGCGTCGACCGGCTGTTGCAGGTCTTCCAGCAGCGCCAGCGCCACCAGGCGCCCGGCGTGCTCGGCGGCATCGGCGCCGCGAATTTTTGCACCGTCACCGGCCGCGTACACGCCCTTCACCGAGGTGCGCCCGGCGTCATCCGTGGCCAGCCACCATTGGCTCGATGCAGCATCGAACGCCATGCGACAACCGGCCAGGTCACCCAGCTGGGTTTCCGGGCGCAGGTGATAACCCAGCGCAACGGCATCGGCCTGCACCGTGACGGTGTGCCCATTGCCCGTGGCGAAGTGCACACCGCTCACGCCATTGGCCGCGTCGCCCATCACTTGCAGCGGCTTGACCCCCAGGTGCACCGCCACCTTGGCGCGGTACAGTTGCGCCAGCAGCTTGACCCCGGTGAACAGCACGCCGGGCCGCGCCAGCAGTTTGGGCAGGGCTTTCAGACGCAGGCTCAAGGCTGAGGTGTCGAGCACCGCCGCCACTTCGGCGCCGGCCTTCACGTATTGGCTCGCGACCAGGTACAGCAACGGCCCGCTGCCCATGAACACCACGCGATGGCCGATGGACACGGCCTGGTTTTTCAAGGCGATCTGCGCCCCGCCCAGGCTGTAGGTGCCCGCCAGTTGCCAGCCCTCGATGGGCATCAGACGGTCGGTGGCGCCGGTGCAGAGGATCAGTGCGTCGTAATCCACCGTGGTGTGGCGGCCCTGGCTCACGCAGCACAGCTGCCCCGGCGTGAGGTTCCACACCAGAGTGTCGGGGCGGTAGTCGATGGCGTCGCGCAGGCGGTCGAAACTCTGGTGCAGGGCCTGGGCCTTGGCGGCTTCGCTGCCGTACAGGGTCGCGTAGTTGCGAGTGAAGCCTTCTGGCTGACGCCGGTAGATCTGGCCGCCGTCGCGGCGGTTTTCATCGATCAGGATCGGTTTGATCCCGGCCGCCAGCAGGGTTTCGGCGCAACGCACGCCGGCCGGTCCAGCGCCCACAATAACTACCCGTGCAGTGGCCATGTCGCCTCCGGTTGTGTGGTAACGATGTCCAGCCCGTCACGGACTTCATTGGAACACGCGCGCAGGCGTTCGCCGCTGCGGGTCCACACCCAGCAATCCTGGCACGCGCCCATCAGGCAGAAACCGGCGCGGCGGCCGCTGTCGAATTCCGACTGGCGCAGCGCGTTGCCCTGGGTCAGCAGCGCGACCATCAAGGTGTCGCCCTGCAGGGCTTCGACGGCGGCGCCATCCACGGTCAGGCTGACCGTCGGCCGGCCCTGTTCGGCCAACCTCACAAAACGCCCGTTCATGCATAGGCTCCCAAGGTCATGGTGGTCACGCCCTGCTGGGTATTCAGCAAGTGGGCGCTGTCGTGGTGGCACAGGATTTCACCACCGTTGTCCAGCCTGCGACGGCTCGGCGCGGTGCGGTTGCACAGGCCGTCGACGCGCACCGGGCAGCGATTGAGGAAAGTGCACAGTTCCGGCACGTTGGCGCGCTCGCCAATCGCTGGCAGCACCTCGGACGTGGTGCCGCAGGTTTCCAGCCAGCCCTGGCGCAACTCGGGCACCGAGTGAATCAACAGGTCGGTGTAGGGGTGGAACGGTGGCTCGGCAAACGACTGGCGGCTGCCGGCCTGGACCTTGTGGCCGCTGTACATCACCACAATGTCATCGCACAGCGCACGCACGGTGGAGATGTCGTGGCTGATAAACAGGTACGACACCCCCAGTTGCTGGCGCAGGTCGCGCAGCAGTTCGAGGATCGCCGCGCCCACCACGGTGTCGAGGGCCGAGGTCACTTCATCACAGAGGATCAGGTCGGGTTTGGCCGCCAGCGCGCGGGCCAGGTTGACCCGCTGCTTTTGCCCGCCAGACAACTCATTCGGGCGCCGTTCGGCAAGGTCGCGGGGCAGGCGCACCAAGTCGAGCAGTTCGCCGATGCGGGTTTGCAGCGCCGCGCCTTTGAGGCCGAAATACATTTTCAACGGCCGACCGATGATGGCCGCCACGCTGTGCATGGGGTTGAGCGCGGTATCGGCGTTCTGGAACACCATCTGGATCCGGCGAAATTGTTCCGGGGTGCGCTCGGCGAGGCTACCGCCCAAGGGTTGCCCGTCGAAGGCCAGGCCGCCGAGGGCCGGGGTCAACAACCCCGCCACCACCCGGGCCAGGGTGGATTTACCCGAGCCCGACTCGCCGATCACGCCAATGGCCTGGCCACGGCGCACGGTGAGGTCGATGTCTTCCAGTACCCGAATCGACGGCATGCCGTGCAGGTTCTTGTTGCCGTAGCCGGCGGTGAGGCCGGTGATGGTCAGCAGCGGCACCTCCCCGGCGACGCCGCAAGGCGGGCGAATGGTGGTGTCGGGCCGTGCGGCGGCCAGCAGGCTGCGGGTGTAGGCGTGGCTCGGGGCGTTGAGCAGCGGTGCGGTGGCGCTTTGCTCGAGGATCTGGCCACCGTTGAGCACCACGATCTGGTCAGCCATTTGCGCCACCACCGCCAGGTCGTGGGACACGTACACCGCCGTGGCCCCGCGCTCACGCACCACGCGTTTGAAGGCGCGCAGCACGTCGATCTGGGTGGTCACATCCAGTGCGGTGGTCGGCTCGTCGAGCACCACCAGCAGCGGATCGCTGATCAGCGCCATCGCCGCCATCACCCGTTGCAGTTGCCCGCCGGAGACCTGGTGCGGGTAGCGTTGGCCGATGCGTTCCGGGCCCGGCAGCGCCAGGTCGCGGAACAGCCCGATGGCCTTGGCGTGCAGCTCGGCCCGAGTGCCCAAGCCATGGATCAGCGCGCCCTCTATCACCTGGTCGATGAGCCGTTTGGCCGGGTTGAACGCAGCAGCGGCGCTTTGCGCGATATAGGACACACGGTTGCCGCGCAGGCCTTGCAATTGGTGTTCGCTCAGGGCGAGCATGTCGTGCTCGCCGACCTGCACCACCCCGCCGGACAAACGACAGCCACGCCGTGCATACCCCAGCAAGGCCAGGGCGATGGTGGTCTTGCCCGAGCCGGACTCACCGATCAACGCCAGCACTTCACCTTTTTTCAGCGCAAAGCTCACGCCCTTGACGATTTCCACCTCGCCGCGCTCGCCACAGGCGACTACGCGCAGGTCTTCGACGCGAATCAATTCAGTCATTTCAATGGCCTCCCGTGCGTCGACTACGTCGCGACGACAGATAGTCGATCAGCAGATTCACGCCGATGGTCAGCGTGCCGATGGCCAGCGCCGGAATGATGATGGCCAGCGCGCCCTGGTTAAGGCCGCCGATGTTTTCCCGCACCAGCGAGCCGAGGTCGGCATCCGGCGGTTGCACGCCCAGGCCGAGAAAACTCATGCCGCTGAGCAACAGCACGATGTAGCCGAAACGCAGGCCCAGGTCGGTCAGGACCGGGTTGAGCATGTTCGGCAGGATTTCCATGCACGCCACGTACAGCCGGCCCTCGCCACGGGTACGCGCAACCTGCACGTACTCCAGCGCTTCGATATTGACCGCCATGCTGCGGGCGACGCGGAACGAGCCGGGGATATAACTGATCACGGCCGTACAGATCAGCAACGTCACCGATGAGCCAAAGGCCGAGACCATGATCAGCGCGAGCATTTTGCTCGGGATCGAAATAAAGGCGTCCATGATGCGGCTGATGATTTCGTCCAGCCACTTGGGCGAGACCACCGACAACAGCGCACAGCCGGTGCCGAAGATGCTGGCCAATAACGCCGCCACCAGTGCCAGACCGACGGTGAACCGCGCGCCCACCAGCACCCGGCTGAGCATGTCGCGGCCGAGGTAATCGGTGCCGAACGGATGCGCGAGGCTGAAGCCTTCGAAAATGTTATCGGACACCACCTCCCCCACCGGGTGAGGCGCCAGCCACGGGCCGAGCAGCGCAACCAGCAGCCAGGCGACGCACACCACGCCACCCAACAGCCCCAGCCACGACGGGCCGCTGGACACCTTGGCGAGTGCCAGGGCGGAGGAAACAGGCTTGGATTTCGCAATGAGGTTGTTCATTGGTTTCTCAGCCTCGGATTGGACAGGATCGCGCACAGGTCGGCGAGCAGCACCAGGCCCAGGTAGGCCGCGCAGAACAACATGGTGCACGCCTGCACCAGCGCCATGTCGCGGTTGGTCACGGCATCGACCATCAAGCTGGCAATGCCGGGGTAGTTGAAGATGGTTTCGACAATCACCACGCCGCCCAACAGGTACGACAGGCTCAGGGCGATGGCGTTGGCAATCGGCCCGATCGCATTGGGCAAGGCATGGCGCAGCACGATGCGGATCGGGCTGACGCCTTTGAGGCGAGCCATTTCCACGTAGGGGCTGTCGAGCTGGTCGATCACGGCGGCGCGGGTCATGCGCGCCATTTGCGCGACAATCACGCAGCACAGCGTCATCACCGGCAAGGCATAGGTGCGCAGAAATTGCAGCGGTGAGCTGATGTCGCTGGCATACGAGAGGGCCGACAACCAACCGAGGTTGACCGCGAAAATCAGCACCGCCAGGGTCGCCACCAGAAATTCCGGCACCGCGACCATCGCCAGGGTGACGAAGCTCAGGCAGCTGTCGATGCGCCCGCCCCGGCCCATCGCCGAGCCGATACCGAGTACCAGCGCCACCGGCACCGAGACCAGCGCCGTGGCGCCGGCCAGCATCAGGGTGTTGGGCACCCGGCCCGCCATCAGCTCACCGACCGGCATGGCGTTGGAGACCGACACGCCCATGTCGCCGGTGAGCAGGCTCATCAACCAGTGCAGGTAACGCAACACACCGGGCTGGTCCAACCCCAGTTTCAGGCGCAGGGCCGCCACCTGTTCAGGGGTCGCGAACTGGCCCAGGGATTGTTGCGCCGCGTCCCCCGGCAGTACCGCCGTGATCGCGAACACGACCATGGACACGATCAACAAGGTCAAGGCCCCGGCGCCGAAGCGCCGGCCGATCAACCACAGTGTATTGCTATTCATCCCACGACCCTCCTCAAGCGTCCAACCACACCTGCTCGGCAAACATGTAGCCCATGAAACCGCCCAGTGGGTTGCTGTCGTAGCCTTTGATGCGTTGGTCAACGCCATCGATATTGCTGATGAACACCGGCACGCCGATGCCGCAGTGGTCGTGCACCAGGGTCTGCATGTCGCCATACATCTTGGCGCGCTTGGCGTCGTCGGTTTCGCCACGGGCCAGCATCAGCAACTGGTCGAACTGCTCGTTCTGCCAGCCGGACTCGTTCCACGGCGCCTTGGACTGGAAGAACTGCGAGAACATTACGTCGGCATTCGGCCGTGGGTTGATGTTGCCGAAGCTCAGCGGGTGCTTCATCCAGTGGTTGGACCAGTAGCCGTCGCTCGGCAGGCGGTTCACGTCGAGCTTGAGCCCGGCCTGTTTGGCCGATTGCTGCAACAGCACGGCGATGTCCACCGAACCGGTGGCGGCAGGCGAGGCCATCACGGGCATGGTGATGCTTTCCATGCCGGCTTTCTTCAGCAGGAACTTGGCTTTTTCCGGGTCGTAGACCGTCTGCGGCAAGTCGGTGTTGAAGTAGCGCGAACCCGGCGCGATCGGGTGGTCGTTGCCCACCACCGCAAAGCCACGGAATACTGCGGACTTGACCTGTTCACGGTCGAGCAGCAGCTTCATGGCCTGGGTGAATTCCGGGCTTTTGCCGGGCAGTTGGTCCTGGCGAATGATCAAGTCAGTGTAGTTGCCCGACGGCGCGTCGACGACGCGATGCTTGGCGCTGGCCTTGATGCGCGTGGTGGAGCGCGGGTTGACCTCGTTGATCATGTGCACATCGCCCGACAGCAGCGCATTGACCCGCGATGGCTCGTCGGCAATCGCGATGAACTCGATCTCGTCGAGGTACGGCAGGCCCGGTTTCCAGTAGTTCTTGTTGCGCACCGCAATCGAACGCACGCCAGGCTTGAACTCGCCCACGGTGAACGGCCCGGTGCCGATGCCTTTGCTGAAGTCGCTGGTGCCCTCGGGGACGATCAACAGGTGCGACACCGCGAGGATCGACGGCAACTCGGCGTTGGCCGCGCTGAGGCGGATCTGCACTTCGCTCGGCCCGCTGGCCTTGATCTCGGCGAACTGCTCCATCAACGGCATGACCTTGGAACCGGTCAGCGGGTCTTTGTGGCGGTTCAGGGAGAACACCACGTCGGCGGCCGTCAGGGCCTTGCCATTGTGGAAGGTCACGTCCTTGCGCAGGGTGATGGTCCAGACGGTGGCGTCGGTGTTGTCGATACGCTCGGCCAGCTCCAGTTGCGGCACCAGGTGCTTATCGAAGCGGGTCAGGCCGTTGTAGAACATGTAGTGACGCACATAGTCGGTGGACAGTGCGCCCTTGGCCGGATCGAGGGTATCGGCGGTGGAGCTGGACATGCCGGCCACGCGGATCTTGCCGCCTGGCTTGCCTTTGCCGGCCACGGCGGCCTCGTCGGCGAACAGCTGGCCGGCGGCGCCGAACAGGCTGCCGGCACCGGCGGCGGCGACACCGGCCACGCCCAGCATTTGCAGGGCGTGGCGGCGCGACATGCCACGGTTGAGACTTTCGAACACCCGCAGGCTGTCCTGGCCGGAGATGAGTTCGGGGGTGTTTTTGTTGTCAGTCATAGCAAGGCTACCTGTCGATAATCGGAAGAATCGAGTGCTCACGGATGTCCGGAGCGTCCTGGAAACACAAACGACGGTGACGCAACAACGGCAACTCAGTGCAAATAGTCCTGGAAGCGGTAGTAAGCCCCCACGGACGGCAGGAACCACGGCTTGCCGAAATGCCCGGGGATCGCCGGCCATTCCAATTCGCGCCAGGGGTTGGCCGCGGTATTGCCGGCCATGACCTCGGCCATCACCTGGCCCATGTGCACCGACATCTGCACGCCATGGCCGCTGTAGCCCATGGAGTGGAACACCCCGCCATGCTGGCCGGCGCGGGGCAGGCGGTCGGACGTCATGTCCACCAGGCCGCCCCAGCAGTAGTCGATCTTCACGTGCGCCAACTGCGGAAACATGTTCAGCATCGCCGCTTGCAGCACCTTGCCGCTCTTGGCGTCGGAAACGCTGTCGGACATGGCAAACCGCGCACGCCCGCCAAACAGCAGGCGGTTGTCCGGGGTCAGGCGAAAGTAGTTGCCGATCATGCGGCTGGTCACATAGGCCCGATGTTGCGGCAGCAACTGGTCGATCAGCGTCTGAGGCAAGACTTCGGTGGCGATGACAAAACTGCCCACCGGCACAATGCGCCGGCGGTACCAGCCGAGGTCGCCATGCTGGCAGGCACCGGTGGCCAGCAGGACTTGCCCGGCATGCAGTGAACCCTTGGCGGTGTTGACCTGATAGCCGCCGGCCTGGGCCTTCCAATCCTTGACCTGGGTGTGCTCGTAAATCATCGCGCCACGCCGCGCCGCCGCTTCGGCCAAGCCGACACCGAAGCGGCCGACATGCATCTGCACGCCGTTGCGTTGCAGCAGGCCGCCATGAAACTGCGCCGAATTGACTTCCGCGTGGGTCTGCTCGGCGCTGAGCAACTCGACATCGGCATCCACCTCCTGGCGGATCAGCTCGCAGGTGCGGGCCAGGCCTTCGTAGTGCATCGGCTTGGCCGCCAGCTTGAGCTTGCCGTTGCGCACCAGGTCGCAGGCGATCCCTTCCTGCTCAACCAGTGACACCACCGTCTGCACCGCACTTTCATAGGCCTGGTAATAGGCGCGCGCCTTGGCGGCACCGAGGCTGGCGTGCAACCCGGCGTAATCCTGGGCGACCCCGGTGTTGCACTGCCCACCGTTGCGCCCCGAGGCCTCACCGATCACCCGCCCGGCGTCGAGCACCACCACGCTGGCGCCCTTGAGCGCCAACGCCCGTGCTGCCGCCAGGCCGGTGAACCCAGCGCCGACCACAGCCACATCGACCTGCTTGGGCAAGCCGCCCAGCTGGGCACCGGTAAACGCCGGTGCGGTGTCGAGCCAATAGGATTCAC
Organism: Pseudomonas grimontii; assembly: GCF_007858185.1. Lineage (GTDB taxonomy): Bacteria > Pseudomonadota > Gammaproteobacteria > Pseudomonadales > Pseudomonadaceae > Aquipseudomonas > Aquipseudomonas grimontii. The sequence continues at coordinate 235,211 of NZ_VFES01000008.1, read as the reverse complement.
TGCCCATGTCTTACCCTCAGAGGTGTGCGGTTACAGACCGACCAGCGCCGGCAGCCCACCGATATCGGTGATCTGCTGGTAACCGTAGAACGCGTTGGCCGGCACTTCGTGGCCACGGGCAACGAAGGCCTTGTTTTTGATCTTCATGTCATGGGCCGGCATCAGGTCGTAACGGAAGCTGGAAGACACATGCAAGATGTCTTCCGGGCCGCAACCGAGGTTGTCGAGCATGAACTCGAACGCGGCCAGGCGCGGCTTGTAGGCCTGGGCCTGCTCAGCGGTGAACACCTTGTGGAACGGCGCGCCGAGCTTGTCGACGTTGGACATGATCTGGCTGTCGCTGGCATTGGAGAAGATCACCAGGGGAATCTTGTCGGCAATCTTCGACAGACCCGCCGGCACGTCTGCATGAGGGCCCCAGGTCGGCACGGCGTCGTAATACAGCTGGCCTTCCTCGCGATAGTCGATACCCCAGCGTTTGCAGGTACGGGCCAGGGCGGTCTTGAGGATTTCATCGTACGGGCGCCAGTCGCCCATGACCTGGTCGAGGCGGTAGGCCGAGAAGTCTTTGACGAACTGGTCCATTTGCTCAGGCTTGATGCGATCGGCGAACAGCTCGCGGGTCATGGTGCCCATATGGAAGTTGGTCAGCGTACCGTAGCAGTCGAACGTAATGAATTTGGGACGAAGAAAGCTCATTGAGTGCGGTCCTGGAGTTCGTTGAGTGTGACAAGCGTTCGCTGCCCTGGCGGCGCGTCGGCCTCGTTGCAGCACAGGTTCATTACACCACTGTGAAATCAGCATATGCCGTCTAAAACGACCTGCGCTCAATACAAACCACCGTTTTGGTGGCCGGGCTCAGCAGACTTTGCGGTACGCGCCAGGCTTGGGCAGGGCCAGTGTTTGTGCGCTTTTAGGGGGCTTTGGGGGGTGGAGAGGCTTAAGCACGGGGGTGGGGGCGGCAGAAAGTGTGGCTGGTTGAATTGTGGGAGGGGGCTTGGTTCCGTGGCGGCCTTTGGGCCGACCATGTCGTTGGGTTTGACTGAGTACATATCCGTTGCTGCGGTCACGGCCACCTAGGGTTCCGCTCTTACAGCGGCTCACTTTTGGAAGGACCCAAAAGTAAGCAAAAGGTCCTCGCCCCACCACTCGGTACCTCGCCTAGGCTCGGTATGCCCGAACGCAGGCTTGAATCCGTGGGCCGCCGTCATGGGCCATCCATGGCCCAGGACGGCTAACCCGGCGTCCTGCCGGGTTACCCACGGATTCAAGCCTGCGTTCGGCCAGCGTGGTTAACGGGGCGCCTGAGATCAAGATCAAAAGCCAGAGCCAGAGCCAGAGCCAGAGCCAGAGCCAGAGCCAGAGCCAGAGCCAGAGCCAGAGCCAGAGCCAGAGCCAGAGCAGATCAAAAGATTGCTGACTTCGTCAGCGATTAAGGAAGTAGAAGCCACACCGCGTACGCTTCAATAATCAGGTCGGCTTTAAGGCCGCCTCGCTTTTGTTTTTGATTTGGCATCGCCCCGTCAAACACGCTGGCCGAACGCAGGCTTTGGAGCGTGGGTAACCCGGCAGGACGCCGGGTTAGCCGCGCTGGGCCATGGATGGCCCATCGCGGCGGCCCACGCTCCAAAGCCGGAGTGAGGGCATGCCGAGCCTAGGCGAGGCACCGAGTGTTGGGGCGAAGACCTTTTGGTTACTTTTGGGTCTTTCCAAAAGTGACCCGCTGTAAGAGCGGAACCATAGGCAGCCGTTACCGCAGCAACGGATATGTACTCACCCCCCAAAAAAAGCGGTCGTCCCGAAGGCCGCCACGGAAGCAAGCTCCCTCGCCACAGCCCACTGAAAAAAATTGTGTAGGTACTTATGCCCCGATGGCAGTGGGTCAGCTACAGATGTATCCACTGACACGGCCTCATCGGGAGCAAGCCCCCTCCCACATTTTTAACCGAGTACACCCGCCCTACTCCAGTCAGCTCCAACGCCAACCCCATGGCATTTGCTGCTGCCCCCCAACCCCAATTAAGTAGTAACTGTGGTCTCGCCCCGCACACCACGAGGAATCTACCGAATATTCCCGCCCCCCTTGCCAGCCCTCAACCCAGGTGGGATACAAGCACCCTGACGCGACACAACACAACGCTCTACGGAGGCTCGCCATGTCCGCCCTGCCACACCCCGCTTACACCTACCGCCCAATGACCGTGGCCGACCTGCCGGCCGCCCACGCCTTGTCGGTGCAACTCAAATGGCCCCACCGCCTGGAAGACTGGGCAATGCTGCAACGGGTCAGCGACGGCTTCGTGGTCATGGATGGCGAGCGGCTGATCGGCAGCGCCTTCACCTGCCCCCAGGGCGATTACGCCACCATCGGCCTGGTGATCGTCAGCAATGACTACCAGGGCCAAGGCATCGGCCGGCGCTTGATGGAAAAGGCCCTCGCCGCTTGCGGCACGCGCACGCCGGTGCTCAATGCCACCCTCGCCGGCGCGCCGCTGTATGCAAGCCAGGGGTTCGTTGAGTTCGGGCGCGTGCAGCAACATCAGGGCCAGGCGTCGGTGCCCGCCCTGCCGGCGCTGGCTGACGGCGAAACCTGCCGTGCGCTTAACCCCGGTGACCACGCCAGCCTGCTCGCGCTGGCTAAAGCCGCCAGCGGCCTGGACCGCCGCGAGGTGCTGCGCGATCTGCAGGTGGAGCACGCCGTGGGTATCGAGCGTGACGGCCGGCTACGCGGCTTCGCCCTGCTGCGGCCGTTTGGTCGGGGGCGCTGCATCGGCCCGGTGGTGGCGGAAAATATCGAGCAGGCCAAGCACCTGATCGCCACCTTGCTGGCCCAGGTGCCGGACACCTTCGTGCGCATCGACATTCCCGTCGTCTGTGGCCTCAGCGACTGGCTCGAACAGGCCGGCCTGAAGAACATCGACACCGTCGCGCAGATGGCCTTGGGCACCCCACCCCAGGCCAGCCAAGGCGTCCATCCCTTTGCCCTGATCACCCAGGCGATCGGCTGACTTTCCTCCCGGAGCACTCCCCATGTCATCTCCCCGTATCCTGCTGTTGGCACGCGCCGACGGCAGCCGCGTTGCCACGTCTTTCAACAGCGGCGCACTCAGCGCGCTGGACCCGTTCGGCGACAACCGCCAACTCGCCTGGATGGGTGACGATGGCGTGTCCGCAGGGCTTGTACCGTTCAGCGGCGAAAGCGTGATCGAAGACTTCCCCCACAGCGAAACCCTGGTGGTGCACGCCGGCCATGTGCTGCTCAGCAGCGCAGAACAGACACTGGAACTGGGTGTCGGCAGCAGCGCCGTGATCGGCCTGGGTACACGCCTAACAGTGCAGGCCAGTGCAGGCAGCGAATGGGCATTCTGCGCGGTCGACCAGGCCGATGCGCCCGCCTGCCCAGGCCTGACCCTGCTCGCCCCGCACACCCTGCTCAACCCCTCCGCCGCGCCGGAGCCCCAGATCCTGATCGGCCCAACCCCGCAGTGCCGCGCGCTCAACCTGTTCGACGATGCGATCACCGAGCTGCGCGTCGGCATCTGGGACTCGACGCCCTACGCCCGTCACGGCCGCCCGCACAAACTGCATGAGTTGATGCACCTGCTCGAAGGCAGCGTCACCCTGCAGGACAACGAGGGTGGCGAGGTCACGGTGAACAGCGGGGACACAGTATTCGTGGCCAAGGGCGCGCCGTGCGCCTGGACCAGCACGGTGTACGTGCGCAAGGTCTACGCGGTGAAATAACTCAGGCCTTCAACGCCTCTTCCAGAAACGCCACCAACGCCTGTACGCGCGGGCTGCGCAGTTTGCGCGACGGCACCAGCAGGAGGATCGGCGCGCTGTCAAAGCTCCAGTCCGCCAACACGCGCACCAGGCTGCCGCTGGCCACGGCGTCACTCACGTCCCACTGCGAACGCAGCACCAACCCCAAGCCTTGCTCGGCCCAGCGCCGAGCAACGCTGCCATCGTTGCTCAACAACGCAGGCTCCACACGCAGCGTCTTGCGGCCCTGGCCTTTGCGCAGGTGCCACAGGGTGACGTCTTCATCATTTTCGCGAATGCAAATGCAACGATGGGACGCCAGTTCGTCCGGCGAAGACGGCACGCCGTGGGCATGCAGATAGGCCGGGCTGGCGCACAACCAGCGCTCGTTTGGCGTCAGTGGCCGCGCGGTCCACAGGCTGTCATTCAGATGCCCGATGTGAATCACCGCATCGCTGTCATGGCGATCGGGCCAGGGCGTCTCGCGCAAATCCAGGTGCAGGCGCAGCTGCGGGTGCAGTTTGGCAAACCGCGCCAGCAGCGGTGCGATGCGCTGGCGACCATAGCCAAACGGCGCCGCCAACCTCAAGGTGCCCACCAGGGTATCGTCCTGTTGCCGGAACGACTCCGGCAGCGCTTCCAACTGTTCCAGCAACAGCGCGCTTTCCCGCGAGAACCGCTCGCCATCCGCCGTCAGGCTAAGGCGTCGAGCGTCGCGATTGGCCAGGGTCAGCCCCAGCAGCGTCTCTAACTTGCGCAGGCGCATGGACAGCGCCGGCGGCGAGACATTCAGTGTTCGGGCGGCGGCGCTCAGCGATTCGGAGCGGGCCAGGGTCACCGCCAGCCGCAGGTCTTCGATGGAAATCATTCAATTTTACTTAATGATTGATGAACACTGATTGAACCACACGTTAACAACGGCTGAGTAGAGTGCAGCCTGTACCCAGCCACGCGAGCTCCGCCATGTCCACGCCGATTGCTTCCCTCGACACGCCCGCCGCGCTCGTCGACATCCCGCAGATGCAGCGTAATATCCAGCGTATGCAACAACGCATGAGCAGCCTGGGCGTGCGTTTGCGCCCGCATATCAAAACCAGCAAGTGCCTGCCGGTGATCCAGGCCCAGATCGCCGCAGGGGCCAGCGGTGTGACGGTTTCCACCCTCAAGGAAGCCGAGCATTGTTTCGCCGCAGGTATCCGCGATGTGTTCTACGCCGTGGCCATCGCCCCGGGCAAACTGCCCCAGGCCCTGGCCCTGCGGCGCAAAGGCTGCAATCTCAGCCTGCTCACCGACAGCGTCTCAGGCGCCGAGGCCATGGTCGCGTTCGCACAGCAGCATGACGAACGCCTCGACGTGTGGATCGAAATCGACTGCGACGGCCATCGCTCCGGCCTCGCCGCGCAGGACCCGGTACTGATCGACGTCGCGCGCATCCTAAGCGACGGCGGCCTGCACCTGCGCGGCGTGATGACCCACGCCGGCTCGAGTTACGCGCTGGACAGCCTGGAACCCCTGCAAGCGCTGGCCGAACAGGAGCGCGCGCTCTGCGTACGCGCCGCAGACACCCTCCGCGCAGCCGGGCTGGCGTGCCCCGAAGTCAGTATCGGCTCCACCCCCACGGCCCTCTCGGCGCTGAACCTGGACGGCGTCACCGAAGTACGCGCAGGTGTGTATGTGTTCTTCGACCTGGTCATGCGCAACATCGGCGTGTGCCAGGCCGATGAGTTGGCGCTGAGCGTACTGACCACCGTGATCGGTCATCAGCCGGACAAAGGCTGGATCATCACCGACGCCGGTTGGATGGCCATGAGTCGTGACCGTGGCACCCAGCGCCAGCGCCAAGACTTCGGTTATGGCCAAGTGTGCAGCGAAGCGGGCGACTGGATCGACGGCGCGCAGGTCACCGGCGCCAACCAGGAACACGGCATCGTCACCCTGGGCGCGGCCAACAGTGACGCGCTTGTCACGCGTTTCCCCATCGGCAGTCGGCTGCGCATCCTGCCCAACCATGCCTGTGCCACCGGCGCACAGTTCCCGGATTATCACGCGGTGGATGCCGATGGCAGCGTGCACACCTGGAGTCGCCTGCATGGCTGGTAATCGCATCCACTCGATTCATAGCACCCACGCGGCACCGCCGGGCGGGCACTATTCCCAGGCAGTGGCACACGGCGGCCTGCTGTATGTGTCGGGGCAACTGCCGGTACGCGCCAATGGCGAGCACAGCGCCGGGCAACCGTTCGCGGTGCAAGCCTCGATTGCCCTGGATAACCTGGTGGCGATCCTGGGTGAAGCGGGCCTGAGCCCCGGTGACCTGCTCAAAGTGACGGTGTACGTGGTCGGCATAGAACACTGGCCCGCCTTTGATCAAATTTATGCGCGCTACCTGGGTGAACATAAACCGGCCCGCGCCGTGGTGCCCGTGCCGGTGTTGCACCATGGCTACCTGATCGAAATCGACGCCGTGGCCCGTACCGCACAGGAGCAGCCTTCATGAACCCGCAAAAAAGCGCTGTGCTGATCATCGGCGGCGGCATCATGGGCGCATCGTCGGCGTTTTTCCTGCGCCGCCGCGGTTGTTCGGTCACGCTGCTGGAACGCGACCAGATCGGTCAGTACGCCAGCGGTGTGAACTTCGGCAATGTGCGCCGCCAGGGCCGCTACCTGGGGCAACTGGAGTTGGCCAATCGTTCGTGGGCGCTGTGGAAACGCCTGCCGGAGTTGATCAACGACGACCTGGAATTTATCCCCAGCGGCCACATGCGCGTGTGCTATCGCGAAGATGAAATCGCTGAACTGGAGGCCTACGCCGCTGCGCCGGAAGCCGCGCAACTGGACCTGAAAATCTATCGCGGCGCCGAGTTGCACCAGCGTTTCGGTTTCCTCGGCCCCGAGGTGAAAGGCGGCTCCTACGCGCCCTACGACGGCCACGCCAACCCCCGCCTGGCCGCACCGGCCTTTGCCCGCGCCGCCCGGCGCCTCGGTGCGCGAATCGAAGAAAGCACCGAAGTCGCCGACGTGGAAAAGATCAATGGCCGGTTCCACGTCACCACCACCGATGGGCAGTTGTTCATCGCCGAGCAACTGTTGATTACTGCTGGCGCCTGGGCCGCACGCCTGTCCGAGCGCTTCGGCGAGCCGGTGCCACTGGAGCCCAACGGCCCACAGATGTCGGTCACCGAACCGGTGCCCTACGCCTTGCCCACCGTGATCGGTGTGTTCACCAAGATCAAGGAAGAGGTGATCTACTTCCGCCAGATCCCGCGCGGCAACATCATCATCGGTGGCGGCGCCCGCTGCACGCCGGACATGCTCAACCGCCGCGCGTTTTTCAAGCCCGAGAGCCTGCTCAACCAGATGCGCCAGATGAAACGGCTATTACCGGGCGCCGAGAAACTGAACATCATCCGCGTGTGGAGCGGCATCGAAAGCTATACACCCGACTCCCTGCCGGTGATGGGCCCCAGCGGCAGCGTGGACGGGCTGTTTTATGCCTTCGGCTTCTGCGGCCACGGCTTCCAGCTCGGCCCTGGCGTGGGGGATGTGATGGCCGAACTGATCAGCACCGGCAGTACCAGCACCTTGATCAGCCCTTTCGATATTCGGCGGTTCACCCAACCTTCGACGGTGCCTGCAAACGCCCCCACCACAGGAAAACTGATATGAGCCACGCCAGCCTGCCAGATTCAGCAGATTCTCCCTTGCAGCGCTGAATAACGGCATCTTTGCACGGGAGCCTTTTGCTAGCGTATCCAGACACCGGGCCGTGCCGTTCGCAGCGCCTATTACCGCTCCAGGGAGCCAGTTGGATGACCACCCACTCTTCAAATAGCTACAGCGTTGATCCGCACACGGCTCACCAGTTTTATATCAACGGTCGTTGGACGTCCCCGGCGATCCCGGCAACGCTGCCGGTGGTCAACCCGGCCACTGAAGCCGTGGTTGCCCAGGTGGCGCGCGGGACTGCCGAGGATGTCGACCGGGCCGTCGCGGCAGCACGCGGGGCGCTTGCCGGTTGGTCTGCGACCCCGGCTGAAACGAGAGCGCAAGTGCTGGGGAAAATCCACGAACTGATCCTTGAGCGCAAAGAGCAACTGGCACAGGCGCTGTCCCTGGAAATGGGCACGGCCATTGGCTTCGCGCGGGCGATGCAAGTGCCGCTGGCGGCCGAGCACGTCCGAGTCGCCCGTGACCTGCTGTCCAGCTACCGTTTCCAGACCGTGGAAGGCGGTACCGCCATCGAGCGCGAAGCCATCGGCGTGTGCGGGCTTATCACGCCATGGAACTGGCCGCTGTATCAAATCACCGCAAAAGTCGCCCCGGCCATCGCCGCCGGCTGCACCGTGGTGTTGAAGCCCAGCGAACTGTCGCCCTTGAGTGCCCTGCTGTTTGCCCAACTGGTGCATGACGCCGGCCTGCCGCCTGGGGTGTTCAACCTGGTGAACGGCAGCGGTGCCGAAGTCGGCGCGACCATGGCGGCCCATGCGGACATCGACATGATTTCCATCACCGGCTCCAACCGCGCAGGCGCGTTGGTGGCCCAGGCCGCCGCGCCGACGGTCAAGCGCGTGACCCAGGAGCTGGGCGGCAAGTCGCCGAATGTGCTGCTGCCCGACGCCGACTTCGCCAAGGCCGTGCCGCTGGGCGTGATGTCGGCGTTTCGCAACGTCGGCCAGTCGTGCAGCGCGCCGACCCGCATGATCGTGCCAAGAAGCCGCCTGGCCGAAGTCGAAGCCCTGGCGGCGGCCACCGCGAATGCATTGATCGTGGGCGACCCGCAATCGGAAGACACGCAGTTGGGCCCGATTGCCAACGAAGCCCAGTTCCATCGCGTCCAGGCCATGATCCAGGCCGGCCTCGACGAGGGCGCCAAACTGCTCTGCGGTGGGCCGGGACGGGCGGCGGGTTTTGACAAGGGCTTCTATACGCGGCCGACGGTTTTCTCCGACGTGGACAACGCCATGCGCATTGCCCAGGAGGAAATATTTGGGCCGGTGCTGTGCATCATTGCCTATGAAACGGTGGATGAAGCCGTCGCCATCGCCAACGATACGGTCTACGGGCTGGGTGCTCACGTTCAAGGGCAGGACCTGGATGTTGCGCGGGCGGTGGCTTCGCGTATACGGGCGGGCCAGGTGCACCTGAACCATCCGGCGTGGAATCCGATGGCGCCATTTGGGGGCTACAAGCGCTCAGGGAATGGCCGGGAGTATGGTGTGCAGGGGTTCGAGGAGTATCTGGAAACCAAGGCGATTATTGGGTTTGGTGAATGAGTGATGGGCCTGTGGCGAGCGGGCTTGTCGAATCGTCGCACCGCGAGCGTTGGGCTGCGTAGCAGCCCCAAAACCAGGCACAGAGGAGTGCCTGATACACCGCATTCGTCTTCATCAGGGGCGCTTCGCACCCCAACGCGGGACAAGCCCGCTCGCCACAGGAGATGTGTCAGGGTTTGAAAAGTTGCATAGATACCTATGCCCTCTCAGCGCATCACACTTTGACGTTCTGCCGAATATTCCAGCCAAACTTCACCGGCCCACCGTCCTTGGCGCCGTCGGCTTTCTGCGGCTGATAGCTGACGTCGACGGTGGCGAAGTTCAAGGCGATGCTGTCGTACAACACATCATCGGCCGTTTCAGCGCGGGTGCTGTAGGACACCACCATGACCTCCTTCAAAGTGATTACCAGATATTCCACCGGGCTGGCTCCGCCGGCCTTGCGCACCACCAATTTGGCTTCGGGGTAATGCTTGCCGGTGGCACAGGCCATCATCAGGTTAGGGCTGGATTTATCCAGGGGTTTGGTCAGGTTCAGGTTGGCAAAGTCGGCCTTGCCCGAGCCGCCTCCCGTGCCGGAATGCATCGAGCCTGTTTGCGATAAACCCCAGCCCCAGTTGGTAATGTCGATCTCGTCACGATGGGCTTGGTCCCGCGATTCACCCTTGATATCGCCCAGTTTCAAAAACATATCGACTGCCATGTTGGCTCCTTGTCCTGTTGTGCGTCGGGAGTGACGTGGGGCGCACTGTTCCCGAATCGAGACGGTGCTCACAAGATGGCAAAGCGGGATCGGGAAGTGCCTGTCTTGAAATGACGAAACGTCCGACATTAATTTGCGCCACTACGTCTTTACCCTCTCGACTCCCAAAAACCCAGGAGTTAAGGAATGACGACCGCCTTGTTCAACGATGGATTCCCCTCGGCCCACCGTACCACCCGCCAACGCATTGAAAGCAGCATCGACCTGCGTCGACTGTTCTTCGCCATCGACAGCGACCCGGTGCTGATTGGCGCGGGCGTGGTGTATATCGATGAGAACTTCAACGTGGTCACGCTGCGTGAGTTCCAGGCGATTTGCAGTGTGCGGCCGATCAAGGTGGTGTTGCGTGAGGCACCCAGGTCTGTGGGGGCGGTGGAGTTCAAGCGGATGCTGGAGCATGAGCCTCGGGAGTCGAAATTGGTGGCTGAGGCGCTTGGCACGGCGGTGACGTGTGGGGGGGCGGTATTGAGTTGGATAGTAGTTACGAGTGGAGTGATGTTGATGCCGTTTACGGCGGGGACGAGTGTGGTGATTACGTTTATCGGTCAGGCGGCCCTGGCTGCCAGCATCACCCAATGCATCGTTGGATTAGGTCGAACCAGCGTAGAGGCGTTTGCTCCGCAATACCTTGATCAATTGGATAACGAAGCCTGGTATCAGGCCGTTGACGCAACGCTGGATGCCATTGCATCACTTGGCGTCGCCACCTCGGCTTGGACCACAATCAAAACAGTAAATACAGCAACGAAAGTCACCGGCAAGCCACTCAGACAGGTACTGAAAGGCTTGAACCGACAAGAGCGAGCAAAACTGAATGACGAGCTGCTCAGGCTTCAGGACCCTCGATTAACGCTAAAACTGCTCAAGGTGAAACAAGCCAATAGAGTATTGCCAAAACGAATCAGCGCCACGGAAATGCAACTTGCTACCGTCAACCATATAAGAGACGCCTTGGCTGCAACCCTGGGTTTCGCTAGCAGCTCAATGCCAGGAAACATCAAAACATTGGCTATTGGCATCTACGAAGAAGCCAGCCAATGAGCAAGCGTAAAACGGCAAAAGACCTCGGGGAACTTGGTATGGATGAAAAATGGAAGGATTGGAAAACACTAACGTCTGAGGAGCGCGCTTACGCATATTTCCACTTTGAAAATCCACGAAAATTCAGGAGACGCTATGCACTAGTGATTGGAGCCGATCTACTTGCCGGCTGCTTCACGATCGCGATGACTGCCGTCTTACTGTTGGTGACCTTTCTCTCAAGATTCCCGGAAGGCCTGGCAATCAAAATCTTTTTTTTCGGCAGCGTCACAATGGGCGTTGTCCTCTTTTTTTCCAAGATTCAGGTGACCCATGGCCGAATTCACTTGGTATGGATTAGTGTCGGTATTTACATTATTTGCTTACTTATTTCCCTGCCCGCGATAGCGTACCGTCCACCGCTTTTTCTCTACGTCATGTCCCTGCTCAGCCCGCTGATAGGTCTGCTAATCCTCAACAGCAACCGCTGCCGCGAACTGCGCCACAAGATGGTAGAAATCCGCCGCAAGCGCGAAGACATCATCGCGCCCCTGAAAAAACAAGGCCGCTGGAAATAGTGGTACCCCCCCTACCCCACCGCCTGATCGTTCCCATCATTGGGTTTGGTGAGTGAATAATGGGTTTGTGGCGAGGGAGCTTGCTCCCGCGATTCACCCTTGATATCGCCCAGTTTCAAAAACATATCGACTGCCATGTTGGTTCCTTGTCCTGTTGTGCGTCGGGAGTGACGTGGGGCGCACTGTTCCCGAATCGAGACGGTGCTCACAAGATGGCAAAGCGGGATCGGGAAGTGCCTGTCTTGAAATGACGAAACGTCCGACATTAATTTGCGCCACTACGTCTTTACCCTCTCGACTCCCAAAAACCCAGGAGTTAAGGAATGACGACCGCCTTGTTCAACGATGGATTCCCCTCGGCCCACCGTACCACCCGCCAACGCATTGAAAGCAGCATCGACCTGCGTCGACTGTTCTTCGCCACCGACAGCGACCCGGTGCTGATTGGCGCGGGCGTGGTGTATATCGATGAGGACTTCAACGTGGTCACGCTGCGTGAGTTCCAGGCGATTTGCAGTGTGCGGCCGATTAAGGTGGTGTTGCGTGAGGCGCCCCGGTATGTGGGGGCGGTGGAGTTCAAGCGGATGTTGGAGCATGAGCCGCGGGAATCGCGGTTGGTGAGTGAAGCGTTGAATACGGCGGTGACGTGTGCGGGGGCGATACTGAGTTGGATGGTGGTCTGGAGCGGAGTTGCGTTTATGCCGTTCACTGCGGGGGCAAGTGTGGTGATTTCCTTCGTCGGCAAAGCAGCTGCTGTGGCCAGCTCTGCGCAATGTCTTATCGGATTAGGCAGAACCAGTGTTGAAGCATTCAGCCCGCAGACTATTGATCGTCTCGACAGCGAGGATTGGTATCAAGCTGCAGTCGCTGTACTGGACGGTATCGCATTGCTAGGAGTCGCTACATCTGCCTTAACGACAGCAAAAACTATCAATCTAAGTACGAAAGTAACGGGAAAACCCATTCAGCAAGTGTTGAGAGGGCTTACCCGGCAAGAAAGAGTAAAGCTGAATGATGCACTGCTCAGAATCCAGGACCCGCGACTGACAACGAAACTGCTCAAACTAAAAAAAGCCGCAGGAACCACCAGCAAGCGCATCAGTGCGGCACAAATAAAACAAGCCACCATCAATCACATAAGAGATTCATTGGCTGCGACCTCAGGGTTCATGAGCAGCGCGATGTCAGGCAATGTTCGTACGCTCACTGTCGGTCTCTATGAGGAGTTCGATCAATGAAAAAGCAAAGAGCGCTAAAGGCCCTGGAGAAGTTGGGCCATGACACCAGCGTTAGCTTGCCTGACTGGAAAACGATGAGTGGAAAGGATTTTTTCTACTCTATTTTTTATATAGAAGATCCACGACCGTGGCGCAAACGTTACATGCCAGTCATCGGAGGGTGGATGCTTGCCGGGTGTTTTAGCATTGCCCTGACTGGCGTCCTGATAATGGTTACCTATCTTTCAGGAGCCCCAGAAGCTTCTACGTTGCGTAATTGGTTTTTTGGCGCAGTAGCGATAAGCGCGGTGTTTTCCATTGCGCAATTTGAAGTGCTCTACGGCCGCATTCATTGGGTCTGGATAAACGTCGCGATCTACCTCCTTTGCCTGCTGATATCCCTACCCGCCATCCTCTGGCGCCCCAACACCTATCTCTATGCACTGGCCCTGCTCTGCCCACTTGTCGGCCTGCTAATTCTCAACAGCAACCGCTGCCGCGAACTGCGGCAAAAGTCGGTGGAGTTACGCCACAAACGCCTAGCCATTATCGCGACCCTGAAACAACAGGGCCGCTGGAAATGGTGGTGACCCTCAGGCCGCCTCGCTCCTTGCAGCCGTATGCCGATTCACCGGCACCGGCAAGCCCAGATGCCCACGCAACGTGTTGTGGCTGTACTCACTGCGAAACAACCCGCGCTCGCGCAACAATGGCAGCACCTGGTCGGTAAACCGCGCAAAGTCATCCGGCGCGCCGACGTGGATATTGAAGCCATCCACCGCGCCTTCGACAAACCAACGTTCAATCTCATCCGCCACGGTCTTGGGCGAGCCGACAAAGCTGGAAAACGGCTTGGCAAAACGCAACGCCGCCTCGCGCAGGGTCAGGCCCTGGTCGCGGGCGACTTGCTTGATGTTTTCAGCATGCCCGCGATAGCCATTGCTGCCCAGGTCGCCCAGGTCGGGGAAGGGTTCGTCCAGCGGGTACTGGCTGAAGTCGTGGTAGTTGAACGGCCGCCCCAACTGCACCAGTGCCTTGTTCAGATCCAGCTCGCCATTGCGTTCGCGGTCGATGGCCTGGGCTTGCTCGTCGGTGTCGGCAATGATCGGCGAAATGCCCGGCAGGATGGTCACGTGGTCGGGGTTGCGTCCGGCGGCGGCGGTGCGTTGTTTGATGTCGCTGTAATAGGCCTGGGCGTCCTCGAAGTTGCCCACGCCGGCAAAAATGCCCTCGGCATAGTGGGCCGCCAGGCTGCGTCCGGATTCGGAAATGCCCGCCTGGAAAATCACTGGCTGGCCCTGGGCTGAGCGCGCGATATTCAACGGCCCGGTCACCGAGAAGAACTCGCCGTGGTGATCCAGGCGATGCTGGCGTTGCGGGTCGAGGAACACACCGCTGGCCTTGTCGCGCACGAAGGCGTCGTCTTCGTAGGAATCCCATAGCCCTTGCACCACTTCCAGGTGCTCGGCCGCGCGGCGATAGCGCTCGGTGTGGTCGATATGCTGCTCACGGCCGAAGTTGCCGGCGGCGCCTTCCAGACCGGTGGTGACCACGTTCCAACCGGCGCGGCCGCCGCTGATCAGGTCTAGGGAGGCAAACTGCCGCGCCACATTGAAGGGTTCGGTATAGGACGTGGTCAGGGTCGCCACCAGGCCGATCTTCGAGGTGGCACCGGCCACGGCCGAGAGCAGGGTCAACGGCTCCAGGCGGTTGAGAAAATGCGGCGCCGAATCCGGGGTAATGTAGGGGCTGTCGACGATGAACACCAGGTCGAACTTCGCCGCTTCCGCCTGCTGCGCCTGGGCGCGATACCAGTCTATATCCACGCTGGCATCGCCGGGGATTTGCGGGTGCAGCCATTCGTTCTGCGCGGTGCCGACGCCGGTGAGGATGGCACCGAATTTGAGTTGCCGGGGTGCTGTGGACATAGGGATCTCTCCATAATGAACATGAGGACTAACTGGCAAAAAACGGATCAACTGGTGGGAGGGGGCTTGCTCCCGATAGCGTTGGTTCAGTCACCTTCTGCATCACCTGACACACCGTTATCGGGAGCAAGCCCCCTCCCACACTGTTCAACCGCGTGCATCAGGCTGTTCGGGCGGCGATGGCTTCGATTTCCACCAGTGCACCGGGCAAGGGCAAGGCCACGACCTGCAACGCCGTGCGCGCCGGCTTGTTCGGCTGCTGGGGGGTGCCGAAGAACTGCGTATACCCACGCTGCAACCCGGCGAAATCCAGCTTGCCGCCCGTTTCCTCGGCGCCGACCAGGAACACGCGCAACTGCACGATATCGCCCAGGTCCAGGTCTTGTTGCCGCAGGACAGTACGCAGTTTGTTGAACACCGAAACCGTCTGCACCTCGGTGTTGCCGTAGACCCCTGGAACGTTTGAATCAGCCAGGTCCGGCAAGGTGCCGCTGACGAAGATCAGGCTGGCGGAGGCCGGCACGGTGACGGTCTGCGAGATCGGAAAATCGCCGACGCTGGTGCGTCGAATGCTGTCGCTCATGGGTGTGTTCCTTATGAGGCGGCCACTGCCGCGAGGTGTGTTTGTCGGGTCACGCGCTCAGCCAGTTGCGCGACCACATGCCGCGCCGAGTTGGCCGCCGACTCCTGCCAGATGCCCACGCCGCTTTGCACCAGGCCGTCGCCGGCGAAGTACACACGGCCGTGGCCCTGTTCGAGCAAGGCGCTGGCATCGGCCGGGAAGTGTTCACGTTGCAACCACGGGCCTTCGCTGAAGGGGATCTGTTCCCAGGACACCGCCAGCGGGTGGCGCAGGTGTTTGGAATAGCCCGGATGCAGCAACTCCACGGCCTCCTTGGAGGTGGCGTACTGCTGGTCGAACGATCGCGCGCCAAACACATCGGCGCCCTCCCCGGTCACGTAGCCTGCGACCAGCAAGCCCTCGCGGGTGTTGAGGTCGTTGCTCGGGTACCAGAGCAGGCGCGCCGGGTGTTCGATCCACGACAAGCCGCCGTAGGTGCGGTAGTCGGTTTCCCAGAAGCGTGGGGATTGCCACGCCACCTTGGTCGCCTGGTCGCTGCGGGTGCTGAGCAAGGCGGCCTTGATCGGGTCGCTGAAGTCGGTGTCGAGCTTGGCCAGCAGCGGCAGCGGCAAGGTCGAGACCAGATAGTCGGCGCGCACCACCTGCTCGCGACCGCTGCGTTGGTCGTGATAGGTCACGGCCACGCCGTCTTCCAGCTGGCGGATCCGGCGCACCTGGGCGCCCAGTTGCACGTGATCGCTGACGCGCCGGTAGAAGGCGTCGGTGATGCGGTCCATGCCGCCCACCGGCTGGAACATGGTCGCCGAGAATTCCGGGAACTCGGTGTGCAGCAAGGCGCCCCACAGCTCGGGGTGCAGCAGTTGGTCCAGTGCCAACGGGCTGCGGCTGGCGGGCAAGGCGCCGGGATGTGCCGGGGATTCGAGGTGCCCCGAACGGATCGTGCCCTCAAAGGCCAGCTCTTGGGACAGGTCGCCATACACGTGCAAAAACCCCAGCAAGCGCGTGCGTTCCTCGGCGCTCAGCACATCGTCGAGGGCATCACGCTGCACCGCTTTGGCCAGCAACCCGGACAAGTGCCCGCGCGCATCATTGATCGCCTGGCCGACGGTGAAAGCCGGCTGGTTCACATCCGGCCGCACCTGGGCGCCATGGCTGCTGTTGACCAGTACTTCCAGCGGCACCCCCAGCTCACTGCAATAATCGAGGATCGTGCGGTGCTGGCTGGGAATCCGTGCCGGCCCGGCGTTGAAGTAATGCCCCGGCTCGAACGCGGCGGTCTGCGTACGGCCATCCTTGTAGTCCACGCGGTCGCCATGGCGGATTGTCCAGGTACGACCGCCGACCCGCTGACGGGCTTCCAGCACCTGCACGCTGAACCCGGCGCGGGTCAGTTCGAGGGCGGTGACCAGCCCGGCAATCCCGGCGCCCAGCACCAGCACACGGGTGCCCTGCCCCAGGCCGTCCTTGAGCTTCAACGGTTGCGGCCGCCGATGCGATGACGGCCCCAGGCCGAGTACCGCGAGTGCATCCTTGACGGCTTTTTCGCCACCTACCGCAGCGATGCTCGACAACGCTTCACGTCGTGTCAGTCCCATGTCGATTGCTCCTTAATCCGGCAGGCCCGGTGGGTTGATCAGCGATTTGTCGACGCGCTCAACATCCAGGCCCCAGCGTTGCAGCACCTGCGCGTATTGGCCGCCGGCAATCGCGCCTTCCAGGGCGGTGTGGATCGGTTTGACCAGGCCGTTGTCCTTGCGCGTGGTCACGGCAATGTCCGCCTGCAATGGCCAGCCGCCGTTCACCGTGCCGACGCGCTTGATGCCCCCGGTAATCGCCGCCGAATAGGCGTACACCGAGTTAGGCCCGAACAGCGCATCGCTGCGCCCCGACTGCACCGCCAGCTGCCCGGCGGCCTGGTCGTCGAAGTACTGCAACAGCGCAGGCTTGAGGCCGGCCTTTTCGTTGGCCTCGTTCCAGGCCAGCAGGACTTTTTCCTGGTTGGTGCCGGAACCGACGATGATCTTCAGCCCGGCAATATCGGCTGCCTGCTTGATCTCGCTGATCTTGCTGGTGCTCTTGACGTAAAAGCCGAGCACATCCTGGCGATAGGTGGCGAAGTCAAAGCGTTTCTTGCGCGCCTCGGTCACGGTGACGTTGCTGATCACCGCGTCGTACTTGCCCGAGCTGACGCCCAACGGCCAATCCTCCCAACTGGTCTGCACCACATTGAGTTGCAGGCCGAGGCTGTCGGCCACCAGTTGCGCGGTGTCGGCTTCGCTGCCGATGGTGGTCTTGTCGTCGCTGGCCAGCAGCGCCAGGGGCGGCCCGGCCACGCCGGACACGGCCACGGTGAACGTGCCCGGCTGGGCGAACTTGAAGCCCGGCGGGATCTGCGCAATGGCCGCTTCGTTACGCGGCACATGGATGCGCGGACGGTCGGGGCTGAGGTCGACCTGTTGCACGGCGAATGCGCTTTGCGCGGCACTGACGGCCAGCGCCAGCAGGGCCACGCGGGTGGTGTTGATGAACATGGGCAGTCACTCCTTGAACTAAAGCACCTTGCCGAGAAAGGCTTTGGCGCGGGGATGTCGGGGTTGGCGGAAAATCTGTTCGGGCGGACCCTCTTCGATCAACTCGCCGTCACAGAGGAACACCACGTGGTCGGCCACTTCACGGGCAAAACCGATTTCATGGGTGACGATCACCAGGGTCACGCCCAGTTGGGTCAGGCCCTTGATCACGTCGAGCACTTCGCCCACCAGTTCCGGGTCGAGGGCCGAAGTGGGTTCATCGAACAGCAGCACCTTGGGGTCCAGCGCCAGTGCGCGGGCAATCGCCACGCGTTGTTGCTGGCCGCCGGAAAGCTGGCGTGGGTAGGCATCGACCTTGTCCGCCAGGCCGACCTTGGCCAGCAGTGCCGTAGCCTTGGCCTGGGCGTCGGCCTTGCTCCAGCGTTTGTGCGCCAGCGGCGCCTCGGCGACGTTTTCCCAGGCGGTGAGGTGCGGGAACAGGTTGAAGTTCTGGAACACAAAACCGACGTCGATACGGCGCTTGAGAATCTCGCGTTCCTTGAGCTCGTAAAGCAGGTCGCCCTTGCGTCGATAACCCACGTATTCACCGTCGATGGTGATGTGCCCGCTGTCGATCTTTTCCAGGTGGTTAATGGTGCGCAGCAAGGTGGACTTGCCCGAGCCGGACGGTCCGAGAATCACCGTGACCTTGCCTGGATCGATGGTCAGGTCGATGTCTTTCAACACCTGTTGATTGCCAAAGCGCTTGCCCACGCCCTGGATCTGGATACGGCCGGCACGGGCTTCACTCATGGCTTTTCTCCTTCAACCAGCGGCGCACACGTTGCAACGGCGTGGGCGGCAGCACCCTGGCCGTACCCCGTGCGAAATGACGCTCGACGTAGTACTGGGCGCTGGTGAGCACGGTGGTGATGATCAGGTACCAGACGGTGGCGACGATCAGCAGCGGGATCACCGCCTGGGTGCGGTTGTAGATGACCTGCACGGTGTAGAACAGCTCCGGCAGGGCCAACACGTAGACGATGGAGGTGCCCTTGACCAGGCCAATGATTTCGTTGAACCCCGACGGCAGGATCGAGCGCAGCGCCTGGGGCAGGATGATCCGGAAGATCCGCCGCGAGGCCGGCAAGCCCAGGGCTGCCGCCGCTTCATGCTGGCCGGCATCCACACCGATCAGGCCGCCGCGAATGATCTCCGCCGCGTACGCCGCCTGCATCAGGCTCAGGCCCAGTACGGCCACGGTGAATTGGCTGAGCACGTCCACCGTCGACCACTCGGCGAACACCGCGCTGGTGAACGGCACACCGAGGACGATGTGGTCGTACAGGTAGGCGAAGTTGTAGAGGATGATCAGCACCAGCAGCGCCGGCATCGAGCGGAAAAACCAGATATAGCCCCAGGCCAGGGCCGCCAGCAGCGGCGAGCCCGACAGCCGCGCCAACGCCAGCGCAGTGCCGAGGATGGCGCTGAACACCGTGCTCAGCAGCGTCAGCAACAGCGTCTGGCCGAGGCCACGCAGCACCGACGGCGAGAAGAACCACTGGCCGAACACGCCCCACTCCCAGCGCGGGTTGGTGGCCAGGGAATGCACGATGGCGAGCAGCACCAGCGCGGCAAAGATCGACCCGGCCCAGCGCCAGGGATGCCGCGCGGGCACCACCTGCAGGGCTTTGATCGGTGTGGACACACGGGCCTGGCGCACCGCGCCGGGCGAGTCAATCAGGTCATAGGATTTGGCAACGATGGGCATGGTGTATTCCTCGGCCTAGAAGGCATAGGTCAAGCGGGTGTAGTAGTACCCGCCGGTAAAACCGTAGGGCGAATAGGTGCCGTAGCTGCTGACCATGGTGCTGCTCGGTACCCCTTGTTTTTTCGGGTAGACGTCGAACAGGTTCTTGGCGCCGATGGCCACGTTGAGGTCTTTGGTGAGGTTGTAGCCAAGGTCGAGGTCGGTGATCCACTTGGCGCTGTAGACCCGGTCGAGGCTGCGGTCATCGGAGACGTTGACCTCTTTGTAAGAGCCGTAGCGGGTCAGGGCCAGGTTGAGGTTGAAGCGCTCGATGCTCCAGTCGCCACCGAGAATCAGCTTGGTGCTGGGCTGCACGCCGGTGATCAGGTTGCGTGCCTGGCGGTCCATCAGGTCATAGGCCGTGCCCAGGATCGTGGTGGATTCCTTGTAGCTGAGGATTTTGGTCTGGTTCCAGTTGAACGCGGCGGTCCATTTCAGCGCGCCATAGTGGCCCAGGTCCTGGCTGTAGTTGCCGACCAGGTCCAGGCCTTTGGTGCGGGTGTCGGCGCCGTTGATGAAGTACTGGCCGCCAGAGGTGGAGGTGATGCCATTGCCTTGCAGCACCTGGGTGATTTCCGGGCCGAGCAAGGTGCCGGTGAGGGTGATGCGGTCGCGCAGGTTGATCACGTAGGCATCGGCGGTGAAGCTCAGGCGATCGGTTGGGGTCAGCGTGAAACCCAGGCTGAAGTTGGTGGAACGCTCGGGTTTCAGTGCCTGCGCCCCCAAGGCTTGGGCAGCGGCCGAACCTACCGGCAGCACGCCGTAGTTGATCGATTGGTACACGCCATCGACCACGCCATAGGTGGTGGACCGCGCACTGAACAGGCTGTTGGCCAGGGATGGTGCACGGAAGCCATTGCTCACGGTGGCGCGCACCGCGAACTGCGGGGTGAAGTCGTAGCGGGTGGTCAGCTTGCCGCTGCGGGTAGCGCCCACGCCCTGGTTGTAATGCTCGTAGCGAAACGCGGTGCCCACGTACCACTCCGGCACCGGGTTGAAGCCCACGTCGACGTAACTGGCGAGGCTGTTGCGCGAGGCGCTGCTTTCTTCATCCGGCGAGATGCCGTTAGTGACCTGGGCCCCGGACGACGCACAGTTACCCGGTGCCACGCAGTAGCCGCCGTTGGCATAGGACTCATAGTCACCGGCCTGCACCTCGTAGGTGTCGCGGCGATGTTCGAAACCGTAGCTCAGGTCCAGCGGCTTTTGCAGGCCGATGTCGAAGCCGCGCTTGAAGTCGAGGTTGGTGGTCAGCTCGGTGGAAATCCAGGTGCCGGAGGTGAAGCTGTTCGGCGTGGCCTCGCCCAGGGACGGGTTCTGGTTATGGGTGGTGCCCTGCTCCGCCGCGTTGCGCCCGTAGGTGGTGGACAAGTCCCAGTCCCACGCGCCGAGCGTACCTTTACCGCCGAATGCGGCCTGGAAGTCGTCCTCGTCGATATACCAGGTCGGCGTGTAGCCGCCGGGGTAACCGTTCGGCCCCGTGGTAATGGTGTTGGTGATGGTCGGCAGGCGGAAGTTCTGGCCCTGCTCGGCCTTGCGCCGAGAATAGGTGGTGAAGGAATACAGGCTGAAACTGTCATCGACCGGCAATTCGGCGTTGTAGCCCAAGGTCAGCAGGTTGGTCTTCGGTGTGCCATAGCCGCCGTAGGTGGCGCGACCCGCCTGCTCAAAGGCTTGGGCGTAGGTGTAGCCATTGGCGCTGGCCTTGTTGTCATCGTTCTGGCTGCGCGCGTCCAGCGCCAGCTGCACGATGCCGCCGTTGCCGATCTCGAAGCCCTTGTTGAGGCTTTGCTGCACGGTCTGTTTCTTGCCGTCATAACCCTGGCCGATGTTGGTCACCGACGTGCCGCTGGTGTCGGCCTTGAGGATCACATTGATGACCCCGGCGATGGCATCGGAGCCGTACTGGGCGGCGGCCCCATCGCGCAGGACTTCGACGTGGTCGATGGCGCTGATGGGGATCAGGTCCAGGTCTGCCGGCGCGGCACCGGTGTTGATGCCGTTGATGTTCAGGGTGGCCGCGGTGTGGCGGCGCTTGCCGTTGACCAGCACCAGCACTTCGGCGGCGCTCATGCCGCGCAGGTTCGGCGCACGGGCAATACCGCTGGCGTCCCAACCGGTTTTTTCCGGTAGGGTCAGCGACGGGATCACCGCGCTCAATGCCTCCATCAAACCGGGCTTGCCGGTGCTTTGCAGTTGCTTGGCGCTGACCACATCGATCGGCACCGGGCTGCTGGTAACGGTGCGTTGTTCGGCGCCACGGTTACCGGTGACCACCACGGTGGATAGGGTGCTGTCGTCCTGGGCCTGGGCGGTGTTGGCCAGGATCGCCAGCGCCAGGATGGCGGTCGGTTGTAAGGCTTGCTTCATAGCCACTCCAGACATTCCAAATCGCGAAGTCGGGCAGTCACGCGGGCGGGCGCGGTGCTCGGTTTTTTCAGGGGTGTTGCGGCGATTGGGGGACTAGGTGTGACGCTGGGTTTGAATTGGCAACATACGTTGAACTCCCTTCCAACGATTCTGCCGCGGGGATGATCACCCGGTTATGGCGCGCAGAATCTGAATCACGCTGGGTACCATCCGAGGTCAGGGGTAGGCTGTTGCGATCAAACATAACGGAATGGGTTTTGAAAATATAATGCTGTTTTGGTATAAGCTAATATTCTCTAATTTTATTATTTTTTAGTTTTTTTATTCATATAAATAATGTCTTTTGAGATTGGCCTTTAGCTCAGGCCGAGGTCTACCTGATGTAGGGAGATCAAACTGTGGGAGGGGGGCGACGATTCGACTTGCCCCCGATATAGGCAGGGGGTCAGCTACAGATGCATCAACTGACACTCCCCCATCGGGGGCATGGGTATCTACACAACTTTTCAGCCTCTGACAAATCTCCCTGTGGCGAGCGGGCTTGTCCCGCGTTGGGCTGCGTAGCAGCCCCAGTAAAGCAGAATGCGGTGTATCAGAAACTCCATAGCGGCTGTTTTGGGGCCGCTACGCGGCCCAACGCGGGACAAGCCCGCTCGCCACAGGGGAACTCGCCAGTCTCTGAAACTTGTGTAGATACCTATGCCCCGATGAGTATGGGTATCTACACAACGTTGTATTAGCCAACGCTAACCACGATGCGAAGCGAGCCGCCCTTGATCTTGCTTTAGATCTTGATCTCAGGCGCCCCGTTAAACCACGCTGGCCGGAATTCGATAGTGATTTGGGGCACACCGAGCCTGGGCGAAGTGCCGAGTGGTGGGGCGAAGCGTTTTGCTTACTTTTGCACTGTTCAAAAGTGAGTCGCTGTAAAAGCGAAACCCTAAGTGGCCGTTACCGCAGCAACGGATATGTACTCGGTCTGATCCAACATCCTGGTCGGCTGTCAGGCCGCCATCGGGGGCAAGCCCCCTCCCACATTTTTCCCCGCGTTCTCTCAGTTAGCCGGCTTCAACAACTGCATCTGCTGGCGATAGTCATCCGTCACCTGCCGCGCCTGGCTGCTGCTGGTAATCACCCTCGGGGTAATCAGCACAATCAATTCCGTGCGGTCCTTGGACTTGCTGGTATTGCCAAACAACCAGCGCAACCCCGGAATTTTCCCAAGGTAAGGCACCGCACTGACACTCTCCGCATTGTCCTGCTTGATCAACCCGCCCAGCAGCACCGTTTGCCCACTCTGCACCGCGACCTGGGTCGACACCGACCGCGTGGAAATACGCGGATTCGTCGGCGTATCGCTGCCAGTGGACGCCTGGTCCTGGGCATCGCTGACCTGCTGTTGGATATCCATGTACACCAAACCACCCGGATTAATCCGCGGCACGACGTCAAGAATCACCCCGGTCTGCACATATTCAACACTGCTCAACGTGGTGTCGGAGGTGCCGGTGTTGACCGTGGTCTGGCTGATCGGGATGTTGTCGCCCACCTGGATCTGCGCCGGTTGGTTGTTCATCACCACCAGCGACGGCGCCGACAGCACCTGGGTGCGGCCGTTGGTTTCGAGGGCATGCAGGGCTACTTGCAGGTTGGAGCTGACGAAGGAGTAGAACAACGAATCCGTCGCGCCCAAACCTGCCCCGCCGCCGCCCAACGCGCCTTGGCTGCCAGCGGTGTTGCCCACCGTGGTGCTGGTGGAGTTGCCGGCCAGGCGGCCGAGGTACCACTGCACGCCAAGGTCCAGTTCGCCGGTGAGTTTGACCTCGAGGATGCGCGTTTCGATCTGCACTTGCAGCGGTGGGTTGTCGAGGCGTTTGATCGCCGATTCGATCTCTTTCCATTGCACCGGGCGGGTGCGGACCAGCAGTTGGTTACTGCTTTTTTGCGCGGTGATCCGGGTGCCGGCGTCGAGGCTTTTGGCCGGGGCGTCGTCGGTCGCGCCCTGCTCGGCGGTGTCCTGCTCGGCGTCGGGCGCTGGCTCCTCGTCCTCAGCGGCGGGTGGGTTGCCATTGAGGTTGTTGCTCAGGCCACCCGGCGTGCTGCCGGAGGTGCTGTTGGTGCCCGGCGAGGACAAGGTCGCGGTGCGCAAACCGGGGGCGACCTTGGCCGGGGTGTCGTCCTTGATCGCGCCCGTGCCGTAGATCTGCCGCAGGTACTTGGCCAGGTCAGTGGCCTTCATGTTGCGCACATCGTAGACGTACATCTGCGGCTCGTTGCCACCGCCTTCATCGATGGTATGGATCCAGTCGCCGACTTCGCTGAGGTACTGCGGCTGCGACGAGATCGCCACCACCGAGTTGGTCCGCTCGATGGGCAAGAAGCGCACCATGCCGGCCAGGGGCATGCCGCTGTCGGGGCCGAACATTTTCTGCAGTTCGGGCATCAGCTCGGCCACCGACGCGCGTTGCAGGCCGAACACGCCCACCGACATGCCCTTGAGCCAGTCCACGTCGAAGGTGTCGATGGTGTCCTGGTAATTGGCCAGTTCTTCGGGAGTGCCGGCCAGGCTCAGCACATTGCGCGCCGGGTCCACCAGCAGGAAGGCGTTCTCGCGGGCGAACGGCTTGAGCAGTTTCTGCATCTCGGTGGCCGAGATATAGCGCAACGGAAACAGGCGTGCAGACAAACCGCTGGACGGCTGCGACACGCGCATCTCCGGCACCAGCTTGCCCGCCACTGCCTGATTGGCCGGCAGGATCACATAGCGGTTGCCCTGTTTGATCATGGCGTTGTCGGTCCACGACAACAGGGTCTCCAGAATCGACAAGGCCTGCTGCTTGTTCACCGGCTTGGACGTGGAAAAGCTGACATTGCCCTTCACACCCTGGGCGATGCTGTAGTTCTCGTGCAGCAGGTCGCCCATCACGCTGTTGATCACGGCTTCGATCGGCTGGTCGGCGAAGTTGAACACGATGTCGCCGCTGCCCTCTTCCTTGGCGGCCGAGACCGCTGCCGGTTGGCGCACGAACTGCTGGTTGCCGCGTATCAACTGGCGCTGGGGCGGGGTCTTCGCCTGGGGTTGGCCGCTGTCGACCGGCGCCTGTTCGCTGGCCGGGTCCACGGGTGGTCGTTGCGAACCGGTGCCCTGCATCGCCTCATGCAGCAGGGCCTCGTCCGGGTCGAGATGCTCGGGGAAGGTGCCGCAGCCACCGAGGGAAACGGCGGTGGCCAGGCACAACACGGTGGTGCGCAAGGCGCCAGGGAAAGTATCGATCAAGGGGTGGACTCGTGAGGAAGGGTAATCGGGGGAGTGCTGGACGGCGGCGGCAAACGCAGGGCACGCAGGCTCAGGGTTTGGGTGCGACCGTCGAGTACAAAGCGGGCATCGCGGGGCGTCAGGTGTTCCAGGCGCCAGCCGTTGGGCAGGGTCTGGCCCTGGTGAACTTTGAGCGGCGGGCCATCGGCACGCTTGAGCAACGCCACGCGCAGGTCGCCGTCGAGGACGATACCGGTCAGCACCAGGCTCGACAGGCTGGAAACGGCGGCTTGGCCCACCGCGCGGTCAGGGCTGCGGTCGGGGCTGAACAGCGGCGTTTGCCAGGTGCCGGCCAGGCTTTCGAGGGTCGCGCTCGGCGCCACCAGCACCTTGGCGGCGGTAGTGGCGCGGGCATCGGGGTCCGGCGCCGGCAACCACTGCGGCGCATCGCCGATGCTGCTGAGGATGCCGACCATCAGCAGGCCCAACAGCCCGGCCACACCGAGCAACAGCCATTCCAGGGGACGCAATACATTGATCATCGTTGCACCTGCCGGGCGGCGGCCGGTTGCAGGTAACCGCGTACCAACAGGTGCACCACCAGTTGCCCGGCGCCACCGCTGGCCGGCGCGTTCGGTGGGCGGCGAATGCTCATCTCATCGACAAACAGAAACGGCCGTTGGTACTCCAGCTCATGCAGGATCGCGGTCAAGGGTTCGATGGCGCAGTTGAGGGTCAGGCTGACCTTGACCTGGCGATAGGGCTCGGCATCGTCCTGCTCCGGGGTGATGGGCATGCGCTGGGTCAGGCTGCAACCGCCACCGAGGCCGGCGCGGCTGTTGATCAGGTCGGCGATGCGTTGCATCAGGTCCGCCGCCACCGCGCTCGGGTCGTCGCCGGGCAACAGGCTGGTGCTGCTGGCCGGGTCCTGCCGCGCTTGCTCCAATTGCTGGCGCAGGCTGTCGCCCTGGCGCAACACACCGGCGTAGCGTTGCTGCTGTTCACGCAACTGCTCGGCTTGCTCGCCCATGCTGCGCAAGGGGCCGGCGAACCAACTGTCGATCAACAGCCAGTAACCGGCGCCGAGCACCAGGGCCAGGGCGATCAGGGCCGCGCCACGGCGTTCACGGGGTGTCAGTGGTCGGCGCATCAGCGGCCTCCTGGTGCAGGTGGGCGCGCAAGGAAAATTGATCCTTGCCGGTTTGCGCATCGGGTTGGATCACCCCTTCGAACTGGGCGTTTTCCAGGCTGTGGCAACCCTTGATCCGAGTGATCAAGGCACTGGCCTTGGCGCTCTGCCCGGAGAAGGACACGTCGGCGCCGTCGTTGACTTCCAACTGGTCGAGCCAGGTGTCCGAGGGCAGGCACGCGGTCAGTTCGTTGAGCAGCGCCGCCAACGGTGGTTGGGCGGCCTTGCGGCGAATCAGGTACTGGGCGGCGCCACGGGTATTGAGCAATTGCTGGCGCAGGGCCTGGATCTCGGCGACCTGGGCTTTCTGCTCGCGCACACTGTGCTGCATGGCATCGAGCACGCGCTGGCGGTCGTCGAGCCACAGCAGCATCGCCGCAATCAGCAAGGCGCCGCACAACCACGGCAGGCTGCGTTGCAGGCCCTTGCCCTGGGGGCGCTGGCGGGGACGCAATGGCGCCGGCAGCAAATCGATGCCCATGGGTTTGCCTGCGCTATCGGCGACATCCACCGCATGGGGCTGCAAGCCGAGGGCCGCGCAGTCATTGAGGATCTGGTCGAGACGCTCACGCAGGATCGCCACCAGCGTGACGTGCAAATGCGTGGGGGTGCGGCGCTCCTGGCGCGCGACAAAGTACAACTGGGCAGCGTCGAACGGCGTGAAGCGGTCCAGTTCATAGCCGACCACCGTCGACAGGTTGCGCGCCGTCGCCGGGGGCAACTGCAGGGTTTGCACCAGCACTGTTTCCGGCGGCAGCACCAGCACCTGACGCGCTTCGCCAGGCAGCTTTTCGACCGGTGCGGTCAGCGGCCAGGCGTAGACATGCTCGGGGATATCGGCGAACGACAACCACGCCGGCAGGCAGCCACGCAGCTCCTTGAGCCACAGGCGCCAGCCCAGTTGCAGCAGGCTGCCGCGCCAGCGCTGGGTGATGGGCTGCGCCAGCGACTGAAGCCGCGCGGTTAACTGTTCGTTCATTCTTGCCAACGTAAGACTCGATAAGGTTGTGCGCTGCCTTGCGCGGGGCTCAATAACACGGTGGCTTGCACCTGGGCGTGGTAACCACCGGGGCGTTGGGCGCGGCTGCTGACCACCAGCACGTCGCCGGGATCGGCACCCACCGCGCTTTGGTGCGGCAGGTTCAGTGCGCGGCGCATCAAGGCACTGGCGAATGCCGGATCGGGCCGGTCCAGGCCGCTCCACAGGCTGATCTCGGGCACCAGTTCGCTGTACAGCGCCTGGGTCATGCCCGGCAGTTGGCGCACTTCTTCCACCACCCGAAACGGCGCCAGGCCCTGGTTACGCCGCACCTCCAGGGCTCTGGCGAGTTGGTTGGCCTGGGCCTGGGTCGCACCGCAGGCCAGGGCCAGGCGGGCAAAATCACCCACCTCGGCGCTGTTCAAATACAGCTTGCCGCGCTCGCTGTGCAGGCTGACGCGCAGCTGCGCATCGTCGAACACCAGCGGGATTTCACGCCCGTCGGCAATCCACTGCTTGCGCTGCAACGGGTCGGCGACGGCTTGCATCGCCAGCGCCACCCCGGCCTCGGCCGCCAGCACCGCCTGGGTGTGCTGGCGGTGCCAGGCGGCCTGGCGTGTTTCCAGTTGCACCCAACCGGCCAAACCGCCGAGCAACAGACTGAGCAAGGCCAGCACCCACAGCACCAGCAGCAGGGCCACACCGCGTTGATGCTGGATCATTCGGGTGCCCCGCCGGACAGGTTCAGGCGCAAGGCAACCACCTGGGTCACCCACGGCACCGGGCCATTCACCCGCGCGTCAATCCGCACCGTGTAAGGCAGGCGCTTGGTCCACGGCCACTCGCTGATCCAGCCGGTGGCCTGGCCCTTGGGCGACACCCCGCGATAGCTGAATTGCAGGTCCTCGACCCCCTTCAACAACACCTGCGGCTCACTGCGCGAGGCCGGGACGCTGACTTGCGCCGCGGACTCAAACCGCGCGAACGCCACCTGCAAGTCGCGCTGCGACTCAGGGCCCACCAACTGCAAGGTGAAGCGCTGAATCCCGCCACCAAGCACACCGGGCAAGGTCGCGACAAACTGCATGCGCTGCGGCCCACCGGCAAAAAAACCATCGGTCTGGCTGTCGTCCTCGGTCACATCCAGCGGCAACGCCTCGCTGATGGCGGTGCGCAAAAACTGCTGCGCGGCACGCATTTCATCCAGGCTGACCGTGTAGCGCTGGGCCTTGAGCACGGCGCGATTGGCGCCCAGCAACGCGCCGCCGACCAGGGTCAGCAACACCCCGAGCAGGCTGAGTACGATCATGATCTCAAGCAAGGTAAAGCCCTGCTGACGCGCCTTCACAATCCGGCCCCGACGCCGGCAGCGCGCAGTTTCAAGGTGCTGAAACTGGCCTGGCGCGGGCCTTCGCTGACGGTGAGGTCAAGCCTGAACAAATGCGCCTGACCAATGCGGCTGGGCTGCTGGGCGATACGCAGTTGCCAGGCGATACCGTTCAACTCGCCCTGGCGTGTGCCGCTGGCCAAAGGGCCCATGCCTTCCTGATCCATCACACTCAAGGCGGCATGGGTCAGGCGGTCGCTGTGGGACACCTGCAACAACGAGCGCGCGCTCTGGCCGAAGGCGACCAGCAGCACCGTGCTACAGATCGCCATCAACGTCAGCGCGGCGAGCATTTCCAGCAGGGTAAACCCCGCCTGGCGCTTCATGGCAAGGCCTTGGACTGCACGCTGCCAGTCAGCCAGCCGATGTCGATGCGCCAACGCCGACTGCCGTTGGCCAGCAACACGTGGCCGCCGGTGGAACTGCCATCGGGGTAGAAATCCACCGCAGCGCCGGCTTGCTCGGCAGTGTGCAGGGTCACCTGCAGCCCGGCCGGCCAATACTTTTTCGGACGGCCCGGCGCCTGCACGCTGAGGTTGCGCAAATCGAACAACGTGCTTTCGGTGGTGCCACTGACAATCGCCCGCGCCCGCGTGCTGCGCAATGCCTCGACCACCTGCCCGACGGCCTGGCGCTCTTTGGCGGCGCGCAGGCCCTGTTGCAGGCCAAACCCTACCAACCCGGCCGCGATGCTGATCAAGACGATCACCACCAGCATCTCCAGCAGGGTAAAGCCGCGTTGGGCGTTGGCCATGGTCGTGGGTTATTCCCAGTTGCCCAG
Source organism: Pseudomonas grimontii (assembly GCF_007858185.1). GTDB lineage: Bacteria > Pseudomonadota > Gammaproteobacteria > Pseudomonadales > Pseudomonadaceae > Aquipseudomonas > Aquipseudomonas grimontii. The sequence goes on along the minus strand of NZ_VFES01000008.1, from coordinate 205,805 downwards.
GTCGGCGCTGTAGCCTTCGCCGCCGGGCTGGCCGTCCTGGCCGTAGAAAATCAGGTCGAACGCACCGTGCTCACCGGGGAAGCGATAGCCGAAGGCATGGCCGAACGGGTCCTTGAGGTCCGACGGCTTGGCATACGGCCCGGCCCAACCGGCGCTGTTGCCCGGCTTGTCGACCAGTTGCTGCAGGGTCTTGGGCGGCGAGCCGACGTCCAGGCCGTAGCTTTCGATCTTCATGCTCAGGCTGGCCAGTTGGGCCTTGCCCGCGCCGTATTTGCCCTTGTCCACATTGCCGCCGACCTGGCGTACCACGATGGTCGCGACGATGCCCAGCAGCACGATCACCGCGAGCATTTCCAACAAGGTAAAACCGCCCTGGCGGCGGGCGGGCTTGAATCGGGTATGGCGCATCAGCGTGTTTCCTTAAGGGTTCATATATTGCTGGTCAGGCTCATCAGCGGCAGCATGATCGCCAGCATGATCACCGCCACCAGCACCGCCATGACCACAGTCAGGGACGGCACCAGCGCGGCGAGCAGGCGGTCGATGCCGCGTTTGGCTTCAACGTCGAACACTTCGGCGACCTTGAGCAGCATGCTGTCGAGTTCGCCGGCCTGTTCGCCGACTTCAATCATTTGCAACGCCAGATCGGGCAGCAGCGGTTCGCTGCCGAAGGCACTGGCCAGAGTGCCGCCGCCCTTGACCGACTCGGCGGCCTGGGCGACCTGGGCTTGCAGGGCGCGGTTGGTGCAGACCTGGCGGGCAATCACCAACGCTTGCAGCAGCGCCACGCCGTTGCTCAGCAGCGTGCCGAGGGTGCGCGCCAGGCGGGCGGCTTCGACCCGTTGCAGCAACGGGCCGATAATGCGGATACCCAGAACGCGGCGGTCATAGCGTTCGCGGCGCTGGGGATCGCGCAAGCGCGCGGCCAGGGCCCAGGCGCCGACAACCAACCCGGCCAGCACCGCCAGGCCGTAGGCCCCGAGGAATTGGCCGAGGCCCAGGATCACCTCGGTGATCAGCGGAATCGGCACGCCCAGGTCCTTGAAGATCGGCACGAACTGCGGCACCACGTAGGCCAGCAGCAGGGCCAGCGAACCGAGCACGCCGACCACCAGAAAGGCCGGGTAGATCAGCGCATTGATCACTTCGCCCCTGAGTAACTGGCTGCGCTCCAGGTAGTCGCTGAGCTGGCGCAGGGTGTCTTCGAGGGCACCGCCCGCCTCACCGGCGCGGACCATGCTCAAGTACAGCGGCGAGAACTGGCTGCCCTCCGCCTCCAGCGCCTTGGATAGCGGCTGGCCGGCCTTGACCTGTTCGCGGATGCGCTCGATCAACGCACGGGTCTGCGGCTGGCCGGGCTGCTTGAGCAGGATGCCCAGGGAGCGTTCCAGCGGCTGGCCAGCCCCCAATAGCGTGGCCAACTGTTGAGTGAAACTGACCAGCGCCGCGCCGTTCAACTGACCCCGGCCAAAGGCCTTGCGCAGGCCCTGGGCACCCGCCACCTCAATCTGCAACAGCAGCAAGCCGCGCTTGTGCAGCGCGGCGACGGCGGCGTCCTGGTCCTTGGCTTCGAGGGTGCCGTTTTGCGCCTGGCCCTGGCTGTCGAGGGCGCGGTATTTGAACAGGCTCACGCGCCCTCTCCCCGGGTGACGCGCAGCACTTCTTCAAGTGACGTGACACCGGCCACGGCCTGGCGCAGGCCCTCTTCATGCAAAGTGCGCAGGCCGCCACGACGAGCAGCCTGTTCGAGGGTGGCGGCGTCGGCCTGGCGCATCAACAGGCTGCGCAGTTCGTCGTTCATCACCAGCAGTTCGGTGATTGCACTGCGGCCGTGGTAACCGCCGCCCGGCGCATCGGCGCGGGGGCGATAGAGCATGATCGGGCGCTGCTCGGTAAACCGGTCGAGGCCATGTTCGGCGATCAACTCCGGCGGCGCTTCGAAGGCTTCGCGGGTGGCCGGGTCCAGGCGCCGTACCAGGCGCTGGGCGAGGATGCCGTTGACGGTCGAGGCGATCAGGTAGCTTTCGACGCCCATGTCCAGCAAGCGCGTGATACTCGCCGCCGCGCTGTTGGTGTGCAGGGTCGAAAGCACCAGGTGGCCGGTGAGGGACGACTGGATGGCGATGCGGCAGGTTTCCAGGTCGCGGATTTCACCGATCATGATCACGTCCGGGTCCTGGCGCACGATGGAGCGCAACGCGCCGGCGAAATCCAGGCCGATGGCCGGTTTCACCTGGATCTGGTTGATGCCCTCAAGTTGGTATTCCACCGGGTCTTCGACGGTGATGATCTTGCGCTCGGCGGTATTGAGCCGCGACAACGCGGTGTACAGGGTGGTGGTCTTGCCCGAGCCGGTGGGCCCGGTGACGAGCAGGATGCCGTGGGGCCGCTCGAGCACTTCGAGGAAGGTTTCCAGGCGCTGGCCATCAAAGCCCAGGCTCTGGAAATCGAACTGCACGGTCTGGCGGTCGAGCAAACGCATGACCACCGATTCGCCAAAACTGGTGGGCACCGTGGACACCCGTAAGTCCAGCTCCTTGCCCTGGATGCGCAGCATGATGCGCCCGTCCTGGGGCAGGCGCCGCTCGGCGATGTCCAGGCGCGCCATGATCTTCACCCGCGAAATCACCGCTGCCGACGAACTGGACGGTGGGGCTTCGGCTTCGTGCAGCACGCCGTCGATGCGGTAGCGCACCTTAAGCTGGTTTTCGAAGGGTTCGATATGAATGTCCGAGGCGCGATGCTCTACCGCGCGCTGCAGGATCAGGTTGACCAGGCGAATCACCGGCGCTTCGGAGGCCATGTCCTTGAGGTGTTCGATGTCTTCGAGGGCGCCGCCCTGCTCGTCGAGGTTTTCGATCAGGGTGCCCATGGCCGAACGGCCCTGGCCGTAGTAGCGCTCGATCAGGGTTTCGACTTCGTTGCGCGGGCCCACGGCCAGCCACACCGGCACGCCGCAGGCATAGGCCATGGCCTGGAACGGGTAGACCAGCGACGGGTTGGCGGCCAGCACCCGCAGGCCGCCCTGGCTCCAGCCCACGGGCACCACCTGGTAATGGCGCATGAAACGTTCGGTCAGTACCGGCAATGGGTCCAGCAGCGGCGGCGCAGCATCGGCCAGCAGCAGCGGTGCGCCGAGCAGGTCAGCCCAGGCACGGGCCAGTTCCACTTCCGAGACCAGCCCCAAGCGCGTGAGCAGGCCGAGCAACTCGGTGTCGCCGCCCTCCTGGGACAGGCGTCGGGCGCGCTCCAGGTCAACGGTTTTCAACCCGGCATGTTGCATCAGCCACGCGCAGACCTGATCGGTGTGCGGGATGTGCAGTTGGCAGGCATTGAGAGGCGTTGAGGAGCTGGGCATGGGTGACTATCTGAGGGGCTATGTTCTAAAGGGTTATGGGAAACCCTTGTGGGAGGGGCAAGCCCCCTCCCACAGGGGACCGCGTTTCCCCGTTAGTTCGAGGTCTTCGGCGCGGCCTGGCTGCCGTTCAGCGGCCGCCCACCCTTGGTGGTTTGCGCCTTCTGCTTTTTAACTGCCTTGGCGTCGTGGGCCTGGGTCAACACCGTGGAATCGGCAGCCCCGGATTTCGCATCAGCGTCCGTGGACTCAGCCGCCATCGCTGCGCCACTTAGCGCAACGCCCAGGACAACACCGGCACCCAACAGGGAAATCTTCATCAACTTTCTCCAGATCAAAAACAGCAGATAGCCCAAGTGGCGCCTTGAACTCGATCAAGACCCTACACCAAAGCGTTGTGTATGACAGCTTGTGTAAACATGGCACTTTAGAACTACCGAGCAATGCCACTAGTTAGCCACGACTCGACAAAATTCCTTAAACCAATCGACTGGTAGGTTTAGCCTTAGTTCCTGAACGTAAGAAATTATTTCTTATTTCACGCAAAAATTAGCTTTTGTTTGACTTCCAAGCGCAAGAATTGCCTTAATTATGCGGTTTTCGCGGTTCAAAATGCCACCTCGTGATATCGCTTAGACACTATCTACAACAATAACTAATACAATTTTTACACTAATAAAACTGCGAAATTCGCCAAATAGTTGCAATTAGCCATCGGTTAAAAATTGCGATCACGGGCAACTGTTGCCCAGAAAAAAGTGACGAGGTGCAGTGCAACACGCACTTCTCGGCGCGCCATGTTTACTGAACTGTTGTCGGAGAGACCCATGAATAAACGCAAAATGCTCGGTGCACAGTCGGCATTCGCCCTGCTGGCACTGGCCGTGTCCCAGGTGCATGCAGCCACCAGCCCCGCCCTGGATGAAGGCCGGGTAAGCCGCGCAGAAAAGGCTGCGGACAAGACCCTGGCGAAGATGACCATGGAAGAAAAACTCGCCTACATCGGCGGCACCGGTGGCTGGGACGTCAAGCCACTGACCCAATACGGCATCCCGCAGATCCACGGCGCCGATGGCGGCGTGGGCGTGCGCTACACCAGCGAAGGCAACGCTCAGGGCGTGGTCTACCCGTCGGGGCCGAACCTGGCCGCCAGCTGGAACCCGCGTCGCGCCATCGACCTGGGCCGTGCCCTGGGCTATGACACCGCCAGTGGCGGTTATCAGTTCGTCACCGGCCCAGGCATGAACCTGTACCGCATGCCGTACAGTGGTCGGGCGTTCGAGTACTTGTCCGGTGAAGATCCGTTCCTCGGCGCCAGCCTGGGGCCGGCGGTGATCAACGGCATTCAGTCGCGTGGCGTGTGGGCCAACGCCAAGCATTTCGCCGCCAACGACCAGGAAAGCAACCGTTTCCACCTCGATGAAATCATCAGCGAGCGCGTGCTGCGCGAAATGACCCTGCCGCCGTTCGAGTCCGCCTCGAAGAACAGCAAAGTCGCGATGATGATGTGCGCCTTCCAGAAGGTGAACGGCGAGTTCGCGTGCCAGAACAAGCACCTAATGCGTGACATCCTCAAGACCGAATGGGGCTATCCGGGCTTCGTGCAGAGCGACTACAACGCGGTGGTCGACGGTTTGCCGGCGGCACAGGCGGGTACCGACCTGGACATGATGGGCTACCAGATGAACAGCACCATCCTCAAGCCGTACCTGGACAGCGGCGAGCTGAGCAGCGCGACCATCGATGACAAGGTGCGCCGCATCCTCAAGCAGATCTACCTGTACAAGTTCGACAGCAAGGCGCCGCTGACCAGCCACAACATGAACAGCGCCACCAGCAACCGCGTGGCCCTGAACGCCGCGCGCGAAGGCATCGTGCTGCTGAAAAACCAGAACAGCCTGCTGCCGCTGGACGCGAACAAGGTCAAGCGCATCGCCGTGGTCGGCACCCTGGCCAAGTACGCGCCGCCTACCGGTTTTGGCAGCGCCAACGTCATGGCCGCCAACTACATCAGTGAGCTGAGCGGTTTGCAGCAACTGGCGCCAGGCGCCAAGGTCGAGTTCATCGACGGGCTGTCCCTGGACCCGGCCACCTCGACCTGGACCCATGCCGACAGCAATGGCAACAGCGTCAAAGGCTTGAAGACCGAGTTCTTCAGCAACACCAACTGGTCCGGCGACCCGGCCGCCAGCCGCACCGACACCCATGTCGACCTGGACTGGTCCACCGACAGCCTGCCGGTGAACGGCGATACCGCCGCCACCTCGATTCGCTACAGCGGCCAGATCACCCCGACGGTCAGCGGCGAGCAGGTGTTCAAGGTACGTGCCGACGGCGCCGTACGCCTCTACGTCAACGGCAAGAAAGTCCTCGACAACGGCGACGGCAAACCGCTGCCGAACAACAGCATTCCACCGACCATCCCGGTGTTTGCCAAGGTCAACCTGGAAGCCGGCAAACCGGTCGACATCAAGCTGGAATACTCACGCCGCAACGGCTACCTGTCGACCATGGGCGGCCTCGTCGGCGTGCAGATGAGCTGGGCTTCGCTGGTGGCACCGCAGGACCTGGCCAAGTACGACGCGGTACTGGTCGCGGCCGGTAACAGCAATGAATACGAAGGTGAAGGCTTCGACCACAGCTTCGACCTGCCCGAGTACCAGAACCTGCTGATCCAGAGCATCGCCAAGGTCAACCCGAATACCGTGGTCACCCTGCACGGCGGCACCGGCCTGAAGATGAGCGACTGGATCGACCAGGTACCGGCCGCGCTGCATGCGTTCTACCCTGGGCAGAACGGCGGCCAGGCCTTGGCGGAGATCCTGCTGGGCAAGGTCAACCCGTCGGCCAAGCTGCCGATCAGCATCGAGCGCAACATCGAAGACAACCCGATCTACGCGACTTTCCCCAAGTTCGACAACCAGGAAACCCTGGCCGAGATGAGCTACAAGGACGACCTGTTCCTGGGCTATCGCGGCTACGAGAAAAAGGGCATCAAGCCGCTCTACCCGTTCGGCTACGGCTTGTCGTACACCACCTTCGGCTACAGCAACATCAGCGTGACCCCTGGGGTGGCGGTGGCCGGGGCGCCGATCAAGGTGTCGTTCGACCTGGCCAACACCGGCAAGGTCGCGGGCGCCGAAGTGGCCGAGTTGTACGTGGGCCAGAACAACCCGAAAGTCGAACGCGCGATCAAGGAACTCAAGGGCTACAAGAAGGTGTTCCTGAAACCGGGCGAGAGCAAGCGCGTGACCATCGAGCTCAACGATCGCTCGCTGGCCTACTACGACGTGGCGAGCAAGCAATGGGTCGTGGATGCCGACAGCTTCAACCTGTCGGTGGGCGCGTCGTCCCAGGATATTCGCCTGAACGCCAAGCTGGTCAACCCGTTCCGCCAGGAACTGTCGACCACCACCAGCAACCCGCTGCCACGCTCGGCGCTCAACTCGACGCTGCGTGAATCGACGGTGAAGACCGGCGGTGTGCTGCATCAAAATGAAGGCGATAGCGGCACCAGCGACGGTGATGGCTATGACATGAGCGATGACAGCAGCCAGGGCAGTGCTGCGGGTAACTGATCCCCACTCAGGCTAGTGTGGGAGGGGCACGCCCCCTCCCACATGTTGCCTGTGTTCGACTCAGGTTCTGATAGCTGCCTCGACCCGTGCGATGTAGCTGTCAAACCGCGCCACCAGGTCCACCTGCTCCGGAAAGCGCAGCCACTGGATCTGCAGGCCATCCATCATGGCCAGGATTTCTTCCACCAGCCCGGCGATGTCCACATCGCTGCGCACTTCCCCCGCTGCGACCAGGTCGGCAAACTGCCCCTGCATGCGCCGCTGGATCCCCGCATAACGCTCCTGGAACCACGCCCACGCCGGTTGGGTGTCGAGCAGACTTTCGGCATTCAAAATCGTAAACGCGCGCACCACGCCCGGCGCGGTGGCGTTCGAACGGTTGATCGCGCGCAGGCTGCCGAGCAACCCGGTCAGGGACTTTTCGGCGCGCACTTCATCGGCGATTCGTTGATTGACCTCGTCGCGACGTTGCAGCACGCCCATCAATAATGAAATTTTGCTGGGAAAGTGATGCAACACACCGGCCACGGAAATACCGACGATGGCCGCCACTTTTGCCACCGAAGCGCCGCTGTAGCCTTCCAGGGAAAACACCTGCAAGGCCGCGTCCAGCAGCTCTTCGCGGCGTTTTTCACCTTTGGGGGCGCGGCGGGTCTTGGGGGCGGGCTCGGTCATGGGGACATCCTTGTGGGCAGGCTTGCACCGTATCCAAATTGCCCCCAGGCCGCAAATAAAGCTCAGGCGCTTTCCCGTTCGATCAGGCGGCAGTCCAACAGGTTCAAACGCTGTACTTCCTCCTCAACCGGCACTACTCCAAGGCTTTCCAGCACCCGCGTGGCCGCCAGCACACCAATTTCCAACGCGGGCGGCTTGATGGTGCTGAGGCTCGGCAACAGCATCTCGGCAAACGGGTAATCGCCAAACCCGAGCACGGCACAGTCCTGCGGGATCTTCAGCCCGGCGCGCTGCCCCGCCAGCAAACCACCGGCGGCGAGGTTGTCATTGGCGAAGAAGATCGCGTCGGGCGGTGTGGCGTGGTTCATCAAGGCTTCCATCGCCTGCCTGCCGGCCTCGAAGGGCGCGCGGTCGGCGTCCGGGGCGAAGACCCAGGGTTGTACACCCAGCTCGATCAGGGTCGCGGCAAACCCATCACCCCGTTCCAGCGCGCTGAAGTCGCCCGTAGCGCTGTTCTGCACGAAGGCGATGCGCCGATAACCCTTGCCATGCAGGTAGCGCGCGGCGGTGACGCCGACTTCGTAGTGGGAAAAACCGATTTGCAACGGCGCGCGGTCGGGCACGTAGTCCCAGGTTTCCACCACTGGAATATCGGCATCGGCGATCATTTTTTCGGTGCCCGTGCTGTGAAAGCGGCTGGTCAGCACCAGTGCCGCCGGCGACCAGCCGAGGAACGCGCGCACCGCGCTTTCTTCCTGCTCGGCGCTGAAGTAACTGGACGCCAGCAACAGCTGATACCCATGGCGACTGAGGGTGTCGCTGAAGCCCTGGATTGTGTTGGCGAAGATCGGCCCCGAGATGTTTGGGATCACCATCGCCACGATCCGCCCGCGCGCCGACGCCAGGCCGCCGGCCACCAGGTTGGGCACATAACCCAGCTCGGCCACCACCTCGGCGATGCGCTCGCGACGCTCGGGTGAGACCTGCTCCGGCTGGTTGAAATAGCGCGACACGGTGATCGCCGACACCCCGGCCTGGCGGGCCACGGTGTTCAAGGTGACGCGCCCGGCGCCACGGCGTTTGCGCGGTTTTTCTTCGCTCACGGGATAATCCTGCTAACAACAAAAAAGAATATAGGAATAATTTTTAATTCTTTGACGCTCTAAACCCAAGTTACCAATAATGTCGATGTTAGCGCTAACAAAGCGCGCTGTCTGCTACTCGCTCAAGCGAATGCCCAAGACAGTTTCCACAGGCGCTGACGGTCGCAAGAACCGCAGCGGTTCAGGGCATTTTTTCGAGCGAACACACCATGCACAGGCACACGCACTTATTCCTTCTCGCCGGTCTGACCGCCCTCCCCGTGCCCGGCGCCTTTGCCGCTGACGAACAGGAACCCACGCTCAAAGCGGTGACGGTCACCGCCACCCGGCGTGAAGAGTCACTGCAAAAAGTCCCGGTGGCGGTCTCGGTGCTGGACGGCGAACAACTGGAGCGCGACAACCGCAACGGCGTGGCAAGCATCGCCCAGCAAGTGCCGTCGCTGAACTTCCGCACCGGCGCCTCGAACAAGGACACCTCGCTGTTCGTGCGCGGCGTGGGCACCATTTCCACCTCCCCTGGCGTGGAGCCGACGGTGGCCACGGTGATCGACGGCGTGGTCTATGCGCGCCCCGGCCAGGCCACCCTCGACCTGCTGGACCTGGAACGCATCGAAGTGCTGCGCGGCCCGCAGGGCACCTTGTTCGGCAAGAACGCTTCGGCCGGCGTGCTCAACATCACCAGCAAGGCGCCCAGCGCCGAGACCCACGGCTACATCGACCAGGCGTACTACAGCGGCAATGAAAGCCGCACCCGTTTCGGCATCGGCGGCAGCCTGGTGCCGGATGTGCTCAAGGGCTCGATCAGCACGCTGTTCGGCAGCTACGACGGCAACGTCGACAACCAGCACAACGGCCAGGAGGTCAACGGCTACAACCACAAGGGCATCCGCGGCAAGCTGGCGTTCACCCCCAACGATGACGTGACACTGACCCTGATCGCCGACTACATGCAGTCCCATGACGACGCGCCGAATGGCGTGGTCAGCAAGTCCCTGAGCCCGGGCTTCACCACTGCCTTGAGCCCGGTGCGCGCTTCCAGCGACAACCGCGACATCAACACCGATACGCGCAGCCATGTCGAGGACACCAACAAAGGGTTGTCCGCTCAGTTGGACTGGAACCTGGGCGACTACACCTTGACCTCGATCACCGCCTGGCGCGGCTGGGACAACACCCAATACCAGGACGGCGACCGCCTCGGCACGGTGACTGCCGCCTTCCCCGGCACCGCCGACAAGGGCGAGCTGGCCTTCGACCAATACTCCCAGGAACTGCGCCTGGCCTCGCCCAAGGGTGAGTTCCTGGAGTACGTCGGCGGCCTGTTCTACATGCATGGCAAGGACGAGGAAACCTATCAGCGCACGCTCACGACCACCACGCGCACCGACCGTGGCATCGCCGACTACAGCACCACCAGCGACAGCTACGCGGTGTTCGGCGAGACCACGCTGAATTTCACCTCGCGCTTTCGTGGCATCGCCGGCCTGCGCTACACCCACGATGACCTGAAATACGATCACCGCCGCGTCTCCACCTCGGCCACCACGGTCAGCGGGATTCAACCGGCCACCTCCAGCTCCGGCTCGGTGGACGAAGACGGCTGGTCCGGCCGCCTCGGCGTGCAGTACGACATCAGCGACAGCGTCACCAGCTACCTCACCTACTCGCGCGGCTACAAGGGCCCGGCCTACAACGTGTTCTTCAATATGCAGCCACGCGATACCGACGCGCTCAAACCGGAAACCTCCAACACCTGGGAAGCCGGGATCAAGGCCACCGCCTGGAACAACCGCCTGACCACCAACCTGGCGGTATTCCACAGCGACTACGACAACTACCAGGCCAACTTTTTCGACACCGTCGCCGGCCAGGTCGTGACTCGCCTGATCAACGCCGGCAGCGTCAGCACCGAAGGCGTCGAGCTCGATTACGCCCTGCAAGCCACCCAGCAACTCAAGCTCTCCGGCGCCCTGGCCTACACCCGTGCGCGCATCGATGAGTTCGCCTGCCCGGCCGGTGCAGCGGCGACGTGTAACGTCAACGACAAGCCACTGCCCTTCAGCCCGGACTGGAAAAGCTACGTGCGCGCCGACTACACGATCCCGCTGGATAACGGCCTGGACATCGAACTGGGCACCGACTACAGCTGGCAGAGCGAAGTGCAATACGACATCAGCCAGAACGTCGACACTAAACAAGGCGCCTATGGCATCTGGAACGCCAGTGTGGCCCTGGCCGACTACAGCAACGGCTGGCGCGTGGCGTTGCTGGCCAAGAACCTCGCCGACAAGTCCTACTCACCGCTGCTGGCCAGCGGTGGCAACTACATTTACCGCGCCGTACCCCGTGACGATGAGCGTTACTTCGGCGTGCAACTGCGCAAGGATTTCTAGCATGAGCCGTCAACTGAAACTCGGCGCCTTTCTCATGGCCACCGGGCACCATGTCGCCGCCTGGCGCCACCCGGACGTACCGGCGAATGCCGGGCTGGACTTCGCCCAGTACAAACACCTGGCGCGGGTGGCCGAAGCGGCGAAGTTCGATGCGCTGTTCGTGGCGGACAGCATCGCCGCCGCCACCGGCGAGATTGCCAGCCATATGGCGCGCTCGGACCATTTCGAACCGCTCACCCTGCTCTCGGCGCTGAGTGCGGTGACCGAGCATATCGGCCTGATCGCCACCGCGACCACCAGCTACAACGAGCCCTACCATGTGGCGCGCAAGTTCGCCTCGCTGGATCACCTGTCCGGCGGGCGCGCGGGCTGGAACCTGGTGACCTCGGACAACGCCGCCGAAGCGCAGAATTTTGGCCGCGACGAACACCTCGGCCATGGCGAACGCTACAGCCGCGCCAAGGAGTTTCATCAGGTGGTGACCGGGCTGTGGGACAGCTGGGAAGACGATGCCTTTGTGCGCGACAAGGCCAGCGGCAACTATTACGACCCGGCGAAGCTGCATCTGCTGGACCATGTGGGCGAACACTTCCGGGTCAAGGGCCCGCTGAATGTGGCGCGCTCGCCCCAGGGCCAACCGGTGATCGTGCAGGCCGGTTCGTCCGAAGCTGGCCGTGTGCTGGCGGCGCAGACCGCCGAGGTGGTGTTCACCGCACAGACCTCGTTGGCCACTGCCCAGGCGTTTTATGCCGACCTCAAGGGACGCTTGAGCCAGTACGGGCGCGAGCCGGATTCGCTGAAAATCATGCCCGGCGTGTTTGTGGTGGTCGGGGCAACCGAGGCCGAGGCCCAGGCCAAATTCGAGGCGTTCCAGGCGCTGGTCGAACCGCAGGTCGGTGTCGCGTTGCTGGGGCGCATGCTGGGCAATTTCGACCTGTCCGGCTACCCGCTGGACGGGCCGTTGCCGGAGCTGCCGTTGACCGACAGCGGGCAACGCAGTCGTCAGCAACTGCTGAGTGACTTGGCCAACCGTGAGCAACTGACCCTCGCGCAATTGGGTCGGCGAATTGCCGGTGGCCGTGGGCATTACAGCCTGATCGGCACGCCCGCGCAGATTGCCGATGAGCTGCAGAACTGGTTCGAAAACGGCGCGGCCGATGGTTTCAATATCCTCGTGCCGCACTTGCCGGGTGGGTTGGAAGACTTCGCGCAATGGGTGGTGCCCGAGCTGCAGCGGCGCGGCCTGTTTCGCACTGAATACAGCGGTTCCACCTTGCGTGAAAACCTCGGTCTGCTGCGCCCGGTCAATCGTTTTACAGAGGGTAAAGCATGAAGTTTCCCGCACTGATCCTGGCCCTGCTGGCCGTGACGCAAACCGCGCTGGCCGCCGACCCCGCCACCCTGCGCATCGGCTACCAGAAAGGCTCCATCGCCCTGGTGCTTGCCAAGCAACATGACCTGCTGGAAAAGCGCTTCCCGAAGACGGATGTGAAATGGATCGAATTCCCCGCCGGCCCGCAGATGCTTGAAGCGCTGAACGTGGGGGCACTGGATGTGGGTTCCACCGGCGACATCCCGCCGCTGTTCGCCCAAGCCGCCGGGGCTGACCTGGTGTACATCGGCGCCGAACCGCCCAAGCCGAGCGCCGAGACTATCCTGGTGCGCAACGACAGCCCGCTGCATTCGGTCGCGGACCTCAAGGGCAAGAAAGTGGCGTTCCAGAAGGGTTCCAGCTCCCACAACCTGATCCTGCGCGCACTGAACAACGCCGGCCTGAGCTACAAGGACATCCAACCGGTGTACCTGCCTCCGGCCGATGCGCGAGCCGCGTTCGAACAAGGCAGCGTCGATGCCTGGGCGATTTGGGAACCCTACTCGTCACTCGCCTTGAGCCAGAGCCCCAGCCATGTGCTGGCCAATGGCGAAGGCTTGGGCCTGTCGGGACCGGTGTACACCGCCCGGCGCGAGTATGCGCGGGACAATGGTGCGTTTATCCATGCTCTGCTCGACGAACTCACCGCCGCCGAAGCTCTTACCCGCAGCCAACGCGAAGACAGCCTGAACGTACTGACCGACTTCATGGGCCTGCCCGCCGACGTGGTTGCGCGCTACATGGACAACCGCCCGCCTTCGCCGATTTTGCCGATTGATGAGGGGATCATCCAGGCGCAGCAGGCGACGGCGGATCTGTTTTTCCAGAACCGGTTGTTGCCCAAGGCCATTGAGGTCAAGAAGGCTGCGTGGAAATCTGAAGCCAACTGAGATCCTAATGTGGGAGGGGCAGTGCGACGATTCGACTTGCCCCCGATGGCGGCCTCTGGGCCGACCATCTCATTAGGGCCTTGCCCCACCACTCGGCACCTCGCCCAGGCTCGGTGTGCCTGTAATCCGACAGTGATTTGGCTACAACGTTGTGTAGATACCCATGGCCATCGGGGGCAAGCCCTAATGCCGATCAGTTAAGGAGGAACACTGTAAGTGTGGCGAGCGGGCTTGCCCCGCGTTGGGCTGCAAAGCAGCCCCAAAACACAGCCCCGGACCTGCCTGGCACACTGCAGCGCTCTTATTGGGGCTGCTGCGCAGCCCGACGCGGGGCAAGCCCGCTCGCCACAGGTTACTGTGTGCCCGTGCTATCTCTTGACTGGCCGGCATTAGGGCAAGCCCCCTCCCACATTTTTTGACCGCGTCAGGCTTGGGTACGGGTGCTTTTTTCGACCAGGCACATGGGGGTGCCGGCCACCGGCTCGCGCATGATCTGCACCTGCACCTCAAATACCTGGCGCATCAACTGCGCACTGATCACCTGCGCCGGCGCGCCATCGGCCACCAGCTTGCCGGCGTGCATCACCGCCAGGTGGTCGGCGTAGCGGCAGGCCTGGTTGATGTCGTGGAGCACGGTGATCACGGTCTTGCCTTCGGCGGCGAGTTCGCCCATCAGGTCGAGCAGTTCGACCTGGTGGCTGATGTCGAGGTAGGTGGTGGGTTCGTCGAGCAACACCACAGGGGCGTTCTGCGCCAGGACCATCGCCAGCCAGGCGCGTTGGCGCTGGCCGCCGGACAGGTCCGCCAGGGCGCGGTCGGCCAGGTTGTCGAGTTCCAGGCGTTGCATGGCTTGGGTCACCTGGGCCTGGTCATTGCCGCTCAGGCGTCCCCACAGCGAGTTGTGCGGGCTGCGGCCGTAGGCGACCAACTGGCGCACGCTGACGCCTTCGGGCACCGGCAGCACTTGGGGCAGGAATGCAATGTGCCGGGCCAGTTGGCGGGCGGACAGGCTGGCGTAGGCCTGGCCGTCCAGGCTCAGCTCACCTTGCGTGGGCTTGAGGATGCGCGCAAACGCCTTGAGCAAGGTGGACTTGCCGCAGCCATTGGGGCCGATCAACGCGGTGACCTTGCCCGCCGGTGGCGTGAACGACAGCCCCTGCACGATGGGGGTAGCGCCATAGCCGATATCCAGCTCGCGTGCTCGAAGAATACTCATGTCATCAGCCCTTGAACCGTGCCAGCAACCAAAGAAAATACGGTGCGCCAATCACCGCTGTAAGCACCCCGGCGGGGATTTCGCTGGGCGCGATCAACGTGCGTCCGAGGGTGTCGGCCAGCACCAGTAACAGCGCGCCGATCAGCATCGCGGCCGGCAGCAGGTACTGGTGATGCCCGCCCACCAGGCGCCGCGCCATATGCGGTGCGACCAAACCGATAAAGCCAATCGGCCCGATCACGCCCACGCCCAGACTGGTGAGCAGCACCGCGCAGGCCATCGCCAGCCAACGCGTGCGACCCAGGAAGGTGCCCAGGCTGTGGGCCGCTTCATCACCGAGGGCGATCAGGTTCAGCGGTTTGGCCAGGCACAGCCCCAGCGGGATCAGCACCAGGAACGGCAACACCAGCGCTACATGGTGCCAGTTGCGACTCCACAGGCTGCCGGTGAGCGCGAGCAAGGCGGTGTTGATGTCCAGCGGGTGGGACAGGATCAGAAACTCGGTGATGCTGGACAAGGTCACCGCAATCGCCACGCCGGACAGCGCAAAACGCACGCCGGAAAAACTCACGCCGCTGTTGTACAGCGCCAACAGCAACGCACCACCGGCACCGCCCAGGCAGGCCACCAGCGGCAACCAGGCAATCGGCAGGTGCGGCCAGCTGATGATCGCCACGGTCAGCGCCAAGCCTGCGCCTTGGGTCACGCCGAGGATCTCCGGCGAGGCCAGCGGGTTGCGAATCACGCCCTGCACAATCGCCCCGGCCAGGCCGAATGCGCAGCCGGCGAGGATCGCGATCAGGCTGCGTGGCAGGCGGTGGTTCCAGACTTCAAAGTCGAGGGCGTCATGGGCCAGCAGGCGCTCCAGCACGGTTTCGGGCGTGAGCCACAGGGTGCCGGCGCTGAGGCTGACGAAGGTCGCCAGCAGCAACAAACCGAGCAGCAGCCAAAGGCGCAATCGTGGCTGGGTCATAGGGCGCGCCTGGCGAGAAAGAGGAAGAACGGTGCACCGATCAATGCAGTGACCACCCCGGCCGGAGTTTCCACCGGGAACGCCACGGCGCGGCTGAGCAGGTCGGCGCCGAGCACGATCACCGCGCCCAAGGCGGCACTCAGCGGGATCAGCCAGCGGTAGTCATTGCCGAGAAACTGGCGAAGGATATTCGGCGCGATCAACCCGACAAAACCGATCGGCCCGACCGCGCAGACGCTCGCCCCCACCAGCAACAGGCTGGCGACGAACACCTGCAAACGCAGGCTGGCGATGCCCACGCCCAACGAGCGCGCGGCGTCTTCGCCGAGGTTGATCAGGTTCAGGCGCGGCGCGCACCACAGCGCCCACACGCCGCCGATCAAGGTGCACGGCCAAAGCAATTGCACCTGCGCCGCACCGACGTTGGCCAGGGAGCCGGCCAGCCAATTGAGCACGCTTTGCGCCTGGGCCTCGACCAGGATCACCGTGAGCCGGGTCAAGGCAGCACACAACGCGGCGACGGCCACCCCGGCCAACACCAGTCGACCTTGAGCCGTGGTCGGCGACCAGGCACCGCCGAGGCTGAACACCGTGACCCAGGCCAGCGCGCCGCCCAGGCAGGTCATCAGCAAGGCACCGCCGGCAAACGGCGGTGCGACCAACCCCGTGGAAAACAACGCAAGCCCCAACGCCGCGCCCGCTGTCACGCCGAACAGCGACGGCGATGCCAGACGGTTGCGGGTGATGCCTTGCATCAGCGCCCCGGCCAGGCCCAGGCAGGCGCCCACCAATGCCGCGCATACCGCACGCGGCACGCGCAACTGGGCGACGATATAGGCCATATTGCCGCCCACGCTGCCCTGATGCACCAGGCCATTCCAGGCATCCGTGGCGGTGAGGGTGAACGGCGACCAGCTGTACAACGACAGCCAGAACAACACGGCGCCCAGCACTACGATGCCGGCTGCGGCCAAACCACGGCCCATGCTTATTGGCTCAGTACGGCTTTGCCGCCCTTGAGGATCGCCAGGGCGTCCTCGGCGATCTGCTCCGAGGCCAACACGCCACGGTTGCGCGCCCAGCTGTCACCGTCCACTTCGGCCACCTGCTGGTGACGCACCGCGCCCAACACTTGCCACAGCGGCTGTTTGCTCCAGCTGTCGACGATGCTCGGGCGGCGGTAATGGCCGACCAGCAGCCAACCTGGGTCCAGCGCCAGCAGCTGTTCCAGGCTGACGAATTCAGTGGGCGCGGCGTTGGCGCGCACCGACGGCACTTTCAGGCCGATGGCTTGCAGCACGCTGCCGGCGTAGGAGTCCGGGCCGTGCACGGAGAAGCTGTCTTCACGGGCGACACCGAATAACACGCTGGCACCGGCCGGGATCTGCTGGGCGATGTTTCTCAGGTTTTCACGGTTTTGCGCGATGCGGACTTCCATCTGCGGGCTTTTGCCCAAGGCCTTGCCGATCAGCTCGGCGGACTTGAGGCTGCCCTCGTAATCCTCACCACGCGAGGGCAACAACAAGGTCGGCGCAATACTCGCCAGGTCGCTGTACAGCGCCTGGTGGCGGTTGAGGTCGGCAACGATCAGGTCCGGCTTGAGCCGCGCGATTTCCTCGATGCTCGGCTGCGAACGCAGGCCCACGGATTTCCATTGGCCGATGGCCTGGCGCACACGGGGCAGCACGCGATTGGCGTCGCCATCATCGGCGGCGCCGACTGGGGTCACGTCAACGGCGGCAAGGCTGTCGAGAAAGGAGAACTCCAGCACCACCACTCGCTTGGGCGCATCGGGCAGATGCACCGCGTGCTGGCCGTCGTTGAGGTCGATGGGGGCAGCGCTTAACAGGCTGGAAGAGAACGCCAGCAGGCAGGCGGCAAAGGTGGGGATGGAGCGCAACAATTGCATGAAGGTACCTCGGCGTTAAAACACCCCAGCTGGACCGGCTGGGGAAAACGGCGGGTACTATTCCATATCGGGGCGGCGCGATCAAAAAACATTCTCATTTGTGGGAGGGGGCTTGCCCCCGATAGCGGTGTGTCAGTCAAGGATGCTCCAACTGAACCGCCGCAATCGGGGGCAAGCCCCCTCCCACTTTTTTAATCCGCGTCTAGAAGTCGACGGTGGCAGACAGCAGGTAGGTGCGCGGGGTCGACAGGGTCAGCCCCGGCTCGCTGTCATCCGACGCACCGGCCGAACTCCAGTAGCGCTTGTCGGCGACGTTCTCCACATTCGCCCGCAGGGTGATGTGCTTGTCATCCACCTTGAACGCATAGCGGGCGCCGACGTCGATACGGTTCCAGGCGTCGATTTCCTTGACGTTGGACTGGTCCAGGTATTGGGAGCTGGAGTGGATGCCCCGGCTGGTCAGGGTCAGGCCTTCGAGGGTCGGAACGTCCCACTCGGCGCCGAGGTTGACGTTGTACTTGGGCGTGGCCGGCGCGCGGTTGCCGTCCCAGGCGCCATTGGTGGTGTCCTTCAATTTGCTGTCGATGTACATCACGCCGCCGAGCAAGCGCACACCCTTGAGGGGTTCGCCGAACACGCTCAGCTCCGCACCGGTGTTCTGGCGCTTGCCATTGGGACCGAACAGCAGCGAGGTGGAGTTGGTCTCGTAGGCCGGTTGCTTGATGCGGAACACGGCGGCGGTCACGGCGAAGGCGCCGGCGTCGTACTTGGCGCCCACTTCCACCTGGCGGCTGATAAACGGCGGGAAGATCTGGTCTTCGTTTCTCGACGTGGACGGTGCGATCTTGCCCTGGCTCATACCTTCCATGTAGTTGGCGTACAGCGACAGCTTGTCGGTGGCTTTGAACAGCAGACCACCCGAAGGCGAGATCTTTTCTTCGTCGTAGTTGGTCTTGCCTTTGATGCCATTGCTCCAGTCGTCCACGATCACACGCTGCCAACGCGCGCCGAGGGTGAGCAACAGGCGGTCATCGAAGAAGCCCAGGGTGTCGGACAAGGCCACGCCACTGAATGTGTTCTCGGTGTACACCTTCGCGTCCTGGCGCGTGGCCACAGACGGCGTCGGGGTTTGCACGGGGTTGTAGAGATTGCTCGATGCGTTGGCATAACGCGCACCGCCGTTGGTGAAGTCCATATAGAAGTAGCTGGCGGCCAGGTTGACCTCATGGCTCACCGGCCCGGTGTGGAACCAGTTACGCACGCCGGCCGTGGCAGTGCGGACGTTTTCATCGCGGGTGAAATCCCGAGGCGAGACGGTAAACGCGCCGGCTGCGTTGCTGACCGACACTGCATGGCGCAGGAACTCGTGGTTACTTTTACGCGCGCCCACACCGCCGTAGAGCATCACCGAATCGCTGAGGTCATATTCGGCATTCACCGTACCGAAGGTGTCCTTGGTGCGGGCCTTGCTCCAGGACTGCGCGTAGTTGCGGCGCACATCGTTGGCGCTGGGCACCGGCGCCGCGGCCGCTACTTGCACACGCTCCTGCGGGGCATCGGTGTCGCGCTCGGTGCGGCCGATGTCGGTGGAAAGACGCAGGCGCTCGCCACGAAAATCCAGGCCCAGCACGGCCATCTCACGGTCGACGCTCTGGTGGTCCCATTCGGTATCGCCGGACTGCTTCACGCCGTTGAAGCGCAGGCCGAACTTGTTGTCCTCACCGAAGCGCCGGCCCACATCCACCGCGCCGCCGGCCTGGCTGTCGGAGGCCCAGGTGCCGGTGAACGAGGTGATGTCCTTGTCCGTGGCGCGCTTGGGCACCACGTTGATCCCGCCGCCCACGCTGCCGCGCGGCGAGATGCCGTTGATCAACTGGGTGGGGCCTTTGAAAATGTCGACGCGGTCGGCCATTTCCATGTCGATGGTGTAGGTCGGCAGCACGCCGTACAGGCCGTTGTAAGACACATCACTGTTGAACAGGCTGAAACCGCGAATGGTGAACTGCTCATAACGCCCACCGGCCGGGTTGGTGGCGCGTACCGACGGGTCGCTGGCGATCAGGTCGCCGAGGGTGCGCGCCTGCTGGTTTTTTACCGCGTCCTGGGTGTAGGTGGTCATGCTGAACGGCGTTTCCATGAAATCCCGCGTGCCCAGCAAGCCTTGCGAGCCACGCCGCGCCACCTGGCCACCGGCGTAGGTGTCGCCGTCGTACAGGCCGGTGGTACCGAGAATCGACGTCGGCGCCAGTTCCAGGCTGCTGCCATCCGGCGCCGGTACCAGCATATAGGCCTGCTCACCCATGGGTTGCAGCTGCAGGCCGGAGCCTTGCAGCAGACGGGCAAAGCCCTCTTCCACTCCGTACTCACCAGACAAACCGCTGCTGCTGCGCCCGCTGACCAGCGCCGGGTCTATCGACAGGTTGACCCCCGACAAACCGGCAAAGCGGGTCAACGCCGCACTCAGGCTGCCGGCCGGCACCTGGTAGCTGCGGCGCGCGGCGCTGTCTTCGGCATAGCTGACGGGAACGAACAACGGGCTGGCGCTGAGGCTCAGCATCAGGCTCAGTTTGAGCAACGGGCGCAAGCGCAAAGGGAGGACGGCGGGCATGGGAAGAAGCTCTCGATTTTGTTCACTTGCCTGGAATGACAGGCGAGGTGAAAAAAGGGGACAGGCTTCGACCAACTTTTTTATGCAACCGGCACTTCCAAGCCGACGTTGACCCGGTCCAGCACCACCAATGTCTTGAACCGTTTCACATTGGGATTCTCGGCGAACAGCCGGCCGGCGAGGTCCTGGTACTTTATCCCAACTCCCTCGGCAGGCAGAAACGGAGCGTCTCATGGTTTTTTGATTCACCTGTCGCCGGTGTTTCCGGCGAAGTCGAAGGGTTCCGTCGCCACGGAGCGGCCGGGCATGCCGTAATACCAGTCAGCTAAGGAACCTGCGACCAACTTGCCGCGACCGTGCGGCAAGTTAAAAATCCCGCTGAGTTCGGCGCCATTGACCGCGAAATATCGCGTACGCGCCGCCTTGGCGAGCTTGTCAGCCCATTTCTCCGTGTTACACGCGTAATCAGCCCATACCCATCAGTTTTTTTCGAGCCATCCACCAGTTGGACCTTGGAATAGGTGCTGCGTCGGGAAATGCGCCAGATGGCCAGCTCGGTGGGGGGGGGTGAACCTGGCATATCCGATCCGCACGCCTGAGAAAGCGGACAAGCAGGTGTTTCAGTTTTCCATGGGACAGACGTTCTGAAAGCGTCAGCGCGTTTATATATTCTTTTTCATTAAGGAACTCTACTGCTGGCTCCAGGTCGGGAGATGTATGTATTTTCATTTCACAACATGGATAGGTCGGATGAAACAGATGTCCTGCGTCGGGGCCAAGCCGGTTGGCGATAATAAGCTGCCGTTGTTTGCACCCGCATCAGTGCCGTGTTTAAACGCACGCTCGCCGACCCTACACGACTTTGATGCCTGTCGGAATGTCGAATCAGGCGCGGTTTTTATTATTGCTTCCGGCCCTTCAGCCAAATCATTTCCCCTCGAAAAGTTTGCGCACGTGCCCATGATTACGATGAATGGCGCGATTTCGATGTTTATGAACACCGACATCAAACCGAGTTTTTACGCCTGCACGGACAGAAGCTTTTCCAACCAGCAGCCGGATTTATTCAACTACGCCATGGCTGTCAGCCAAAGGGTCGCGCTATGGGCAGACCATGCGCAATCATCCTGAGTTCGTCCAACCGGGCAGCTCTACCCGTTGTCCAAGGCTACAAGGCCGTCGTGGCTCGATGTGGCGCTCGGGAGACAAAAAGAGTTGGTTACCGATCACTCCTTGATCGCCCGTCGGAAACGACCCATCGGGTTCAGCAAGGACATGAGCCAGGGCTTTTTTGATGCTCGAACCGTGGCCTACCTGGCCATACAGCTGGCATTCCACGTCGGGTTCTCCAAGGTTTTCCTGGTCGGCGTCGACCTGGACGAAAAGTCGGGGAGGTTTTACGAAACGAAGGACTCCATAAACTCCCCCTGCGGGCTCGATCAACACTATTACACCCGCATACTTCCGTCGTTCGAGTTGATGTCCAAAAAGGTCATGGGGGATGACTTCATGGTTTACAACTTATCCGATATTTCGAAGATTCCAGAAAGCATCATTGCGCGTGTAACCGTTGCGGAAGTGGAAGCGATGCTCCAAACGCCATGAAGCAAGAAAGGGGCGAGTAGCGCACGCCTTGGCGTGACTTGATCTTCGCTCGCTCATCGAGCGGTTGCTCATCCCATTGGGCGTGCCAGGCACAAACGGTCACAGGGCCATGAACCTCGGTCAAGCGTGAGCTGGACCGGCGCTTGATCGACGGCATGCTGCTGTGTACTGCACTGGAAAAACGCCGCAGTCGCTGATCTAACTGACAGCTAAGACCGTACTAACGCAGTTGCACGTTATTGAATGCAGATTGAATCAAGATTCAACTTATCGGCTGAATCGAATCATCTGTTTAATCCGTGAAACACACTACAGCTGCGTAAGCGACATTATAAGCAGGGTGAATACCCGCACAAAAAAGCTGTGAACTTTACTGTTTCACCGCGTTAGCCATTAGTCGAATACTGCCTCCCGCGAGCAGGGCCTTATAGTGCGCAACCTAAAACATACCTCCTATTGAAATAGTTCTGAGTATTTTTAATGTCCCTCAAGCCCCCCTCGCCGAATGCACTTGCGATTAATGAGGAGCTATTGCATTTAATGCAAGCAACCGCTAACGCCCAAACGGCCTGGATGACCACCGTCAACCATTTGGAAGCCGCCTGTGATGACGTCTGGCTCGCGCGCATGTGGGAAGTCGAGAACCTGGAAAACCAATACAGGGCCTGCCAGGACCAATTGTTTTCCTACCTGAAAAAAACCATCAAACTTTAAATACCTGGTGACTGCCGCCTGTCTTTTGGTAGTTAGCCGCAAGCATTCGGGCCAAACAGAACTCGGTCCTCCTGAATATTCGACTAAAGCACAAGACAACATTGTGGCTCCCAGAAAATCAACTTAGTTAACTAACCACCCTCCCCGCCAACGCCTGAAAAACATAGGGCTGTATCCTTTCAGTGACACTACAGCCGATGAACACCACCTGCCGATAATTTTTTCACGCAAGGTACAAGTCGAAGTGTGGAACATGCTCGCGATTAAAGCATTGGAGGTGTAGGTCGACACTCAGGGGATCAATAATCAACCTGCTTTATTTTAGGAGTCTGTATGTTCGGCTGGATCAGCAATATCCGAGTCAGTGCTAAATTAAGTTGGGGGTTCGGCCTGGTGCTGGGGCTTGCGTTCTTGCTGGCCGCGACCGGCTGGTACGCCGTGGTGACACTGACCGAGCGCGGGCTTAAGGTTGAAAAAATTGCGCAGATCAGCAACTACACCAAAGACTTGCGAATCATCCGTCTGCGCATCGGTACCAACGCTCAAGCGAGTGCCTATCAACCGTTGCAACAAACCCTGGATCAACTGGCAGCCCACCTGCACAGTATCCGGGAGCTGTTCATCGAGCCGATGGATAAAGACCTGATCCAGCAGCAGGAAAATGCGGTCAACGAGTACGGGAAACACCTGCACGACCTGTCCACGCCTGACATTGACCAGGCGGCGCTATTTAAACGGATGGGGCAGTTGGGTGACCTGTTGCTCGACACCACGCAAACCCTCATTCAATCGCAAAATACCAAACGCGATGCCGATGCCGCCTCTGCCAAGACCCTGCTGGGACTCGTCGCGGCCCTGGCACTGTTGCTGGGTACACTCGCCGCCTGGGTCATCACCCGCCAAATAGTGAACCCACTGCAACACACGCTCCAGGCAGTGAACCGCATTGCCCAGGGTGATTTGACCGAGCCTGTAAAGGTCGACCGGCGTGACGAGTTGGGCCAACTGCAATCAGGCCTTGCGCAGATGATGCACAACCTTCATGAGCTGATTGACGGCATTCGCTCCGGTGTTATCCAGGTGGCCAGCGCGGCCGAGCAGTTGTCGGCAGTCACCGAGCACACAAATTCCGGCATCAGCAATCAAAAAGCCGAAACGGATCATGTGGCCACCGCGATGAACGAGATGACCACCACTGTCCAGAACGTCGCACGCAATGCCGAAGAAGCCTCTGCGGCCGCGTCCATCGCGGATCAACAAGCCTGCGAGGGGGAACAAATCGTGGGTGAGGCGATTGCACAGATCCAGCGCCTGGCGGCAGAACTCAACCAATCGGCCGATGCGGTGCGCCATCTTCAGGAACAAAGTGACAAGATCGGCGGCGTACTGGATGTGATCAAAGCCGTCGCCCAGCAAACCAACCTGCTGGCGCTGAACGCGGCCATCGAAGCGGCCCGCGCCGGCGAGGCTGGCCGTGGCTTTGCTGTGGTGGCAGACGAAGTCCGCAACCTCGCCCTGCGGACCCAGCGCTCCACCGAAGAAATTGAAAGCCTGGTCGCCGGGGTACAGAGCGGCACCCACGCCGTGGCCTCAGGTATGGAAAGCAGCCTGGTACTGAGCGAAAGCAGCGTGGAATGCACCCATCGGGCGGTCAGTGCGCTGGAGAACATCACGGGCAAGGTCTCGATCATTCAGTCAATGAATCAGCAGATTGCCACGGCGGCGGAACAGCAAAGCGCCGTCACCGAGGAGATCAATCGCAGCGTGATCAACGTGCGCAACATCTCCGACCAGACGGCCGACACCTGCGAAGAAACCGCCGCGTCGAGCAACGAGCTGGCGCGGTTGGGGCATGAATTGGAGCGGTTGGTGGAGCGGTTTAAGGTTTAAGGCGCGCAAGGGCGGCTGCCGGTTTGCGGTAGCCGCTGCTGGCATTGAAGCCTAGCAATGAACGCCTCGCCCGCCGGTTCGCCCGATGGGCGCCCATGAAAACCCGCCAGCCCTCAGGAAAACCGCCCCCCCGGTGAGGCTGTTCGCGTGGAAATCGGCGATCTGTTGCCACATCGCGATCGGGTTGGAATACATCGGACCGTGCGCGCAAACCGCAATAGGCGCCAGCCGCATACGTTCAGCCTGGAGGCAGTAGGACAACGACTTGGATCGTGTCCGATCTAACCGGACACGTTGTTGGCCTGCTGGTGAGGACGTGGTGTCGGTGATTCAGCCGATCTCGACATTCATCGCGATGCACCGGGTGCCGGCGCCGGCTTCTTGTTTCTGCTGATCCCCTGCTCTGGTATGGTGGCGCCCACTGATCGCAATGGAAGCATCGAAGAATGGACTCATGGAAGACCCTGGCAGCCGTCGTTATGGTATCAATCAGCGCTGAAGCAATGGCGTGGTACGTCGAGAATCCGGTCGAGAGAGCGCTGAGCGCCACTACCCTGTTCCCAACGATGGTGCTCGGAGGTACAACAGCATTTACAGTCTACGGGCCCTCAATGATGAAAAAAGCGAAGGACGATGCCCTCGCATTCATTGGTTCAGATGGCGAAATTCGCGGCGCTCAGTTTGAGCAAGCAGTTCGCTTTTATCGTGCGACATACACGCCGCCGCTGATGAACGACCAGCAACTGGCCCAGGCAATCTCTACCTCGTACTGAGCGCGACCTTTCACGACCTTTTCACAGTCAATTGTCTATTGTTACCCCAGCTCCTAGTGAACATCCCTTTAAGCCCGCCCTCCCCATCGCGGGCTTTTCTTTGCCTGCGATTCGCCCTTAGCGATAAGTCCTCCCTGATCTACACTTCCTCAGTCGAGCTTTCGCCCCCTCTCGGTGCTCGACAGACCGCACATGCGGGCGTTTTGTTACCCACGACCTCAAGCGGAGGAGCGACCATTTCTACGCAGGATGGAAGGAAGAAGAGATGCCGGCTTCCATGAAGTGCGAGCGCTGTCGCTGCACCTGTACAAGAAAGCCGGTAAGGACGGGCAGAAGATTGCAGGCCATGCGAGCGAGGGCATGACCAAGAACTACCAGCGGGACCACGAGGAAATCATTTGGTCCGAGGCGATTCCGGATCTGAATATCAGCGAAATCACCGGGTAGTTTTGCGCCAGTTTTGCGCGGGTTTTGCGCAGGCACAAAAAAGCCGATCTATCTGATCGGCTTAAGAGTCTGATTTTACTCAGGAATAATGGTCGGGACGGAGTGATTCGAACACTCGACCCCTAGCACCCCATCTCCTTTTTCATACTTCTTGAAAGCTTCCAAAATTTTACTCTGGATTTTTCTAAGCTAGTATTTACTTGAGCTCCAGCGGTGTTCTGCTCTACGAGAGTCCAGTAACGTCCATCAAGAGCCGACGTTTTTGTGGGGGGAAAAGTAGGGGGAACTCATTTTATGGCCAAAATCACCATCAAAGAACTCGAGTCGCTGACCGCCGATGATGCCGGCCGCATCCTCCGGGAGGATGGCAATCTCGCCGGTCGAATCTCAGTCCGTAAAGACGGTGTGTCAGTCAGCTTTTTCTATCGTTATCGCTGGGGCGACCAGAACAAAGAGTACTCCTGCGGGTCCTGGCCGCGCAAATCCCTGACGGACATCCGCAAGGCCCGCAACCAGGCCCGAGCGCTCATCGATGAGCAGATCAATCCCAACGAGCAAAAGAAAACCGCCAAGGCACAGGCTCATGCCGCGACGAACGCAAAAGCCGCACAAGAAAAGTCGACGAAGGTGCAGACACTGACCGTCCAGGATCTGGCCAAGGCCTGGCTGTTGGATGGCGTCGCGCGTAAAGACGGCAATGCCGAGTTGCAACGGCGCTTTAACAAGGACCTATTCCCGGCACTCGGCAAGACCGCGGTGAACAATGTTTCCGAACACGATATTCGGGCGCTGATCCGCACCGTGGTCAACCGCGGCGCTCACCGGCAAGCGATCAGCTTCTTCGCCGACCTCAGCCAGATGTTCAGCTGGGCCAGAAAGCGCCAACCTTGGCGGGCGTTGCTGGTCGAGGGCGATCCAACGGAGCTGGTCGACATCACCCCCCTGATCCCTGCCGATTACGAGGCCGAACGAAGCCGGATCCTTTCGCCGGCTGAGCTGTTGGAACTGCACAACCGCTTCCAGCAAATGACCACCGATTACAACGGCCTCCCCGCCGGGCAAAAATATGAAGGCATTCGACCACTGAAGAAGGAAACCCAACTCGCGCTTTGGATCAGCCTGGGCACCCTGTGCCGGATTGGCGAGTTGCTCCAGGCCGAATGGAAAAATGTCGATCTGGACCAGCAGACGTGGTTCCTCCCCAGTGAAAACGTCAAAGGCACTCGCGGCAAGAAACAGGACCACCATGTATTCCTCTCCCCCTTCGCCCTGCATTTCTTTCAGGAACTGAAGACCCTAACGGGACATTCCCAATGGTGCTTCCCGAACAAGCTGGATGATGGGCATGTGGACGTAAAAGTGGTGAGTAAACAGGTCGGCGATCGCCAGGCGCGGTTCAAAAACCGCAAGGCCCTCTCCAGGCGGCGTCATGACGATACGCTGGTCCTTGCCAACGGCCAGAACGGTGACTGGACACCGCATGACCTGCGCCGAACGGGAGCGACCATGATGCAGGCCTTGAGTGTCAGCCTGGACGTCATCGATCGCTGTCAAAACCATGTGCTGGCCGGCTCTCGGGTGAGACGCCACTACCTGCATCACGACTATGCCGAAGAGAAGAAACGCGCCTGGAATCTGTTGGGCGATCGACTCAGCGCCGTATTGTCCTCAACCTACGAGCACCCAGCGATCGAGTCGATGATGTCCTTTCCAGACTACGCAGCCGCAGAGACTCTGCCGTCCTCATAAGTCGAATTCTTATAACGCTGAACTCCTTGTAGTTATGTATATATCGCTGAGAGCTCGGTTCGGGTCGATTCCGACCCGACATGACACGCAGCAATCGGCCAATAGCGGTATAGCTGGTTCTGTTATTTTCCCGCTGACAGATCGTCGGAGAGCTTACTTGCACGTCAGTTATGTGAAACAGAGGTATGCTATTAAACAACTAACACTAATCGCGTATACGGCCCTTCCGCCATAGGCAGAGCACTACCAGAAACCCGCCCATCGACATCAGTGCTGCACAGAGAAATATCGCAGCAAAACCAAAACCTGACGCAACCAGGCCCATCACCGGACCGGCCATCCCCACTGCAATATCGAAGAATAATGAAAGGGCACTGAGCGCCGAGTTACGGTTCACGGCCGGAGTGCTGGCCAATGTCTCCACCCCAAGCCCCGGGTAGACCCATGACACCCCTATGCCGGTCAGCGCGCCGCCGGCAATTGCCAGCGCAGGCGAAGGCGCGAGCCATATCAGCAGCATGCCCAACGTCTGCACAAGCAGGCAGCCGCCCACCACTTTGTACCCTCTGAATCGCTGCAGTATTCCCGGCGACGACAATCGGGCAACGATGAAGCCTGCGCCGAAACCACTTAAGCAATAAGCGGCGTGGTCCCAGCCGAGACTATCGAAATACAGTGCGACGAAGGCCGTAAGCCCGCCAAATCCTACCGAGCTGCAAACCAGGACCAGGCCGTTGGGCATGACCGCGAACAGGACTCGATAAAAAGCCAGCCGGGCGCCTGCAACCAATGGCGCTGGGCGCTTGCCCAGAGCCAAAAGCAGGAACGCCAAGCCAAGCAACACGGTGCACAGTCCCACACTGGCGATACCCATCGAATTGCGCAGCAGCACACCCAGTGGCGCGCCAACAGCCGTGCCGCCGTAAGCCGCTATTCCGTTCCACGACATGACCTGTGCCGCCCGAGGGGCACCACATAACCCGATGGCCCAGGTGCAGCAGGGCGTGGAGATCATGGCCGTGGACGCCCCCAACACCAGCCTCCCCAGCAGTAATAGCGTCAGGGTCAACCAGGGTTGGGTGGGCAGGATAATGGCGAGCGCCGTCAGGGCGCCGCTCAACATCAAGCCACTGAACCCGCACACAACCGCGTATTTGGCACCCAGGCGATCAGCCACGCCACCGGCCAAGGGGCGGGCCAGGAGCGTCGCCAGGTACTGCGAGCTGATCACCACACCCGCGAAAACCGAGGTCAGGCCCAGGTCATTGAGGACGTAGCCCGGCAACACCGCGAGCGGCAAGCCACTGCACACGTACGAGACAAAGTTGAATACGATGATGGACAGGATCAACCCGTTGCGTTGATTTGCCGTGCCGTCGCTCCGGCTTAAAACACCGATATTGCCCATCACTCATGCCGCTCTATACCCCGTACGACATCCGCCAGCAGCTGGGGGTGTGATACGAACGGCTCGTGCGCCGTATCGATTTCGATCACCACGCCAGCACCGGCACGTTGCGCAAAACGGCGCTGCCAGTCGATGGGCAAAATGTTGTCGCGCAGGGTGATGATGTAAGTCGCCGGGATCGATCCTTGATACCCCTCACGACTGATGGAGTCTGTCGCCACACAGAGTGGCGTCGTGTCCTGACTCACTTCGCTTAACAACCAACTCAGGGTTTGCTCACTCAAGTCCTGACCGAACATGGCCACGGCCAGCGCTTGAGGAGTTGTTTGCACTGGGTCCAGCGGCCAACCGACATGTTCCGGGCTTTCGCCATGCAGCGTAGTGCCAAGCAACTCCAGAATCGATTGGCCTTCACTGGGCAATGCGCAGGCCAGGTAAACCAGCTGCGAATATAGTTGCGGAGCGGCCACCACCATCATTGGCAGCACGCCCCCCGCGATGGAATGCCCAAGCAACACGGCCTGGTTCACGCCGAGTGCATGCAGGTCTTCATTAAGTTCGTTGACCACGTCGTCTAGCCGCAGGGACGCAACATCCCGACCGCGCTTCTTGCCGCACCCTGGCATATCCAGAGTGATCACGCGGTCGAAGCATCCGGGTTGCTGGTTTAACGCTTCCACAAAGTGTTCCCAACACCAGGACCCATGGTTTCCGCCATGCAGCAATACCAAATCAGTCATGCGTACGCTCCTGACAGTGGGTTCCTGTTGTTCCTGCCTTGATCATTTGATTGCATAGCAGCCCACGGCCACGACGTATCCATTAACCCGCTGCAGAAAAGTCCTCTTGTATTCGTTCTGCCCGGTCATAGGGTTGCGCCATTGATAGGTGATCTCGCCTGCTTCATGCGCGTTCATCTGCTTGAGTATGTCCTCGCCAATCGGCTTGCCGTCGGTTGAGCGCAATGACTTGAAGTCGGTGCCGATCAGCCGGGGCGAAAAGCCGTGAGCGACGAACCGCTTGGTTTTCAGGTCCACCACAAAGGCGTAAAGATCATCCTGGGTAAGCTGCTTATCGTGCTGATTAATGAGCTCGACGGTGGTTTTCGCGTTGCTGGCAACTTGCTCGGAAATCTGGCGCAGCAGCTGTTGTGCCTGCTCGGGGCTGGACCGTGGCATGTAGTAACCCACGGAGATCACCCGATCTTTCACTCGTTGATAGAACACGCGCTTACGCTCGACCTTGCCGTGTTGCCAGTTCCACCAGCGGTATTCGGCGCTACGCACGATGCCGTCTTCTGGCTGCGAAATGGCTTGTTGTAATGCAGCCTTGAGGTCGTCGTCCAGCACACTGACCACCGGTTTTCCGACCAGTGAAACCGAAGGCCCACCGCTGGCAAGCATCACACCGGAGGTATCGACCACGTAGATGTACAGCTCACCATCGACATAGGCTCCCTGCCGGCTGAACTCGGCCATAGCGGTGTCGCCCTTGGCTTTGTATTCGGCGACAGCTTTTACCAGCAAGGCGTTGGCACGCTGGGTGTCGGCACCATAGGCATCCACTGGCGCTTGTTGAGCCATGCCGACAAGAGAGACAAGGCACAGGCCAAGAACAGTGAACGCTCGATAAAGGCTCATTGGTGTTGTTCCTCTGGTGATCTTTTTGATGTCCGAAATTCCACTGTCAGATTGTCAATGAGCCGCGTTTTGCCGATGCGCGCCGCCACCAGAATCACAAAGTGAGTATCGGTGCTTGTCAGAGGTTTTAAATCCTGGGCATTCCTGACTTCAAAGTATTCCAGCTGAAAACCGGCGTCGCTTATACGTTGATGACATTCAATCAACTGGCGCTCATCCACCCGCCTCTCAATCTGGATACTCGCCGCCATTTGCTTCAAACAAGCGTAAAGGACGGGGGCTACCGAACGCTCATGGTCACTCAGATAGCCGTTGCGCGACGATAATGCCAAGCCGTCCGCGGCCCGGATCGTCGGTGCACCGACAACGTCAGTCACCATATTGAGATCCCTGACCATCGAGCGGATGACTGCCAGCTGCTGATAGTCCTTTTCCCCGAAAACCGCCACGTCTGGCTGAACGATGTTCAGCAACTTGGCAACGACAGTGGCCATCCCGTCAAAGTGACCAGGGCGTGCTGCACCGCAAAGACCATCAGACACGTTCGGCACACTGACGATGGCCTGATTGAGCATTCCATCTGGATAGATCTGTTCGACAGCAGGGGCAAACAGCGCATCACACCCGGCGTTGACCAGTCTTTCGCGATCGGCGTCGGGGGTCCGAGGATAGTTGGCCAGATCCTCATTCGCCCCGAACTGGAGTGGATTGACGAAGATGCTGGCGACCACAAAGTCGGCTCGCTGCTTTGCGCAATGAATCAGGGCGATATGACCGTCATGCAAGTTGCCCATTGTCGGCACCAGCGCGACTTTCTTGTTTTCACCTCGTGCACGCGCCACGAGCGCACGAAGCGCGCTAACCGTATCGACTGTCAGCACCACTTCACGCCTCTTGGACTAATTGAGCTTCGATTGCTTCAAGCAAACGAGGATCATCAGCCGCAATGTCCGGAGCAAAACGAGCAACGACCGTGCCCTGCCGATCAATCAGAAACTTTTCGAAGTTCCAGAGTACGTCCGTTGTGTTGTCTGACTCGATTCCATAACCCTGCAGACGCTCCCGAAAAGGGCCCTCACCCGTCGTTTCGAGTTGTGCGGCAGTCAGCTCGGCGTAGAGAGGATGCTGGTCCGCGCCGACAACCGATATTTTCGAGAACAACGGAAAGTGAATGTCATAGTTCACTGAACAGAACTCAACGATTTCCACATCGCTACCCGGTTCTTGTTCCTTGAAGTTGTTGGCGGGGAAACCCAGTATTTCCAGGCCTTGGGATTTTTTGTCTTGGTACAGTTTTTCCAAACCCTCGTATTGCGGGGTAAGCCCGCATTTTGAAGCGACGTTGACCACCAGCAGAACTTTGCCCCGATAGTCGCCAAGGGTGCGGACGCTTCCATCGATCTGCTTCAGCGAAATGTCGTAAAGGGAGTTACTCATCAGTTTGCCTCATGCAGTTGTGCTTCAAAGAGTACGGCCGATGATTTCTTTCATGATTTCCGAGGTGCCGCCATAGATGCGCGCGACCCGGGCGTCGACCCAGGCGCGGCTGATCTTGTATTCACTCATGAAGCCGTAGCCGCCATGTAATTGCAGGAATTCGTCAAGCAGCTTGCCCTGCATTTCCGATCCCAGCAGTTTGGCCATTGCCGCGATTTCCGGCGTCAGTTCACCGCGCATCACTTTGGCCAGGCAGTCGTCGACGAACACCCGCAACATGGTGGCCTGGGCCTTGGCTTCAGCGAGTTTGAAGCGGGTGTTCTGGAAGTCGAGTACCGGTTTTCCGAAGACCTTGCGCTCCCGGGTGTAGCCGATGGTTTCTTCCAGCAGCGTGTCGATGGATTGCGCGGCACGAATCGCGATGATCAGGCGTTCCCAAGCCAATTGATGAGTCAGGTATTTGAATCCCATGCCCTCCTCACCCAATCGATTGCCGACGGGCACCCGGACTTCATCAAAAAACAATTCGGCGGTGTCTTGCCCTTTCAGGCCAATCTTTTCCAGCAGACGCCCCTTGGCGAAGCCGGCTCGGTCTTCCTCAACGCAGATCAGGGTCAGTTCTTTGGCCGAAGGGTCAATCTTGGTGGCAGTGACCACAAGGCCAGCATTACCGCCGTTAGTGATGAAAGTCTTCTGACCGTTGACGATGTAGTCGTCACCATCACGCCGCGCCGAAGTACGCATGGCTCGCAGGTCGCTACCAATGCCTGGTTCGCTCATGGCAATCACGCCAATCAATTCACCGCTGACCATGCGCGGCAGCCATTGCTGCTTTTGCTCTTCGCTGCCATAGGCAACGATGTAAGGGGTGACGATTTCCGAGTGAGTGGTGAAACCTACGGCGG
Source organism: Pseudomonas grimontii (assembly GCF_007858185.1). Taxonomy (GTDB): domain Bacteria; phylum Pseudomonadota; class Gammaproteobacteria; order Pseudomonadales; family Pseudomonadaceae; genus Aquipseudomonas; species Aquipseudomonas grimontii. The sequence continues at coordinate 173,165 of NZ_VFES01000008.1, read as the reverse complement.
TGGCGTTGGCTCGCGCCAGCTCTTCGATCATCACCGCCGAGTGACCGAAGTCGCCTCCGGGGCCACCGTATTCTTCGGGCACCGTGGAGCATAACAAGCCGTTCTCACCGGCCTTGAGCCAGACTTCCTTGGGAACGATGCCGTTCTTTTCCCACTCATGCAGGTAGGGCACAATTTCGCGGTCGACGAAACGGCGGGCCTGATCACGGAACATGTTGTGGTCTTCTCGAAATACGCCACGCATTTTGCTTACTCCAGATCGATTCTTGTATTGGGCGATGGGTAATCAGCGGTCCTGGTAATTGGGATCACGCTTGTCGACAAAAGCCGCTACCGCTTCCTGATGGTCTTCGGTGTGATGTGCCAGCGCCTGATACGCCGCCGACAATTCCAGCAGCGAATCGAGGCGCATATGTTGGCCTTCGCGCAGCAGACGCTTGCACAGGCGCAACGCATGACCGGGATTACTGGCGATTCGCCGCGCGAGCGCCTGCGCTTTCGATTGCAGCGTTTCGTGGGTGCAGACTTGCTCGACCAGGCCCCATTCCAGCGCCTTGGCTGCATCGATAGCGTCACCGGTAAACGCCATCAAACTGGCTTTCGGGATACCAATGATGCGCGGCAACAGCCAGGCGCCGCCGTCACCAGGAACAATGCCCAGGCGCACGAAACTCTCGGCGAAGATCGCCTTGGGCGCCGCCAGCCGGATATCGCACATACAGGCAAGATCGAGGCCCGCACCCATTGCCGGGCCGTTAACTGCGGCGATCACTGGGATATCAAGCTCATAAATCGCCAGGGGAATACGCTGAATACCATCACGGTAGGTATTGCGCAGTTCATACGGCGAGCCGGCGAAAATGCCGCCGCGCTCGTGCATGTCCTTGACGTTGCCACCGGCACAAAAAGCGCTGCCATTGCCAGTGAGCACCATGACCCGCACCGACATATCACGGCGCAGCTCGGCGCAGAGATCGACAAACTCCTGAATCTGCTCACGCGTCGTCAGGGCATTGCGGGTATCGGGATGGTTCATGCGCACGGTGACGATGCCGCCCTCACGCTCAATCTGAAGAAACGGGCTCATACCGGATTACTCGCGAGACGGGTTAAGGGTTGTTGGCCATGGCTGGTGAGCAACGGCCAGTATCCATCACTGCCGCCCAGGCATATCTGAGTGCCTAGACGCTGACTCCAAAGGGAGGCCGAGCCGAATTCACTGCGCCACGCCCACAACCGACGGGTGAGCAGATGCAGCGGATATTCCTCGGTAAAGCCAATGGCACCATGCACTGAATGGGCGATGCTGGCGCCGACGCTTGCGGCTTCTGCGGTGCTGATTTTTGCCGCGGCAATGGTCAGCGCGGCGAGCCCCGCACTGGATTCCGTGAAGGCCGCCTCGGCCGCGATGCCGGCGGCGGCAGCCTGCTCAGCGAATACTGCGAGCTGTTGTTGAATGGCTTGAAAAGAACCGATTGCCTTGCCGAACTGCTTGCGTTCACTGGCATAGTTGGCGGTCATGTCCAGTAGCGCGTGCAACGCCCCGGCGGACTGCGCCGCGCGCAGCATCGCGCCGCCCAATTCCAGGACATTGGCGTCGAGCCCGCTGGGCAACGGTGCTTGCGCCAATACCTTGGCACTAGTGAAACCCAAATCATCGCGCGGTTCGCCCGCCACATTCAGACTCAACGTCAGTTCGCTTGCAGCGCTACGCGGCAGCAGCACCACATGCGCAACACCGGCTGGGCTATTGGCGATGGCGACGACCGCTTCAACGTTGCGCCCCCAAGGGACCGAGCAGGCGGTGCCATAAACGCGCTCGCCATCAAGCACCAGATCGGAATTGGCGGCCACGCTGATTGCACCCGCCCTTCCCTCCAGGCCGGCCTTGCTCAGCAGCCAGTTGCCGAGCAAGGCCTCACCCAGTGGCGCGGGCACTGAAAAGCGCCCGGCGGCACGGACCAACACATACATATCGGCCCAACTGGCTTCAGCGCCGCCCAGCGCTTCGGATACACCCGCCAGGGTGAAGCCCGACTCGTCCAGCGCGGCCCACAACTCGGCCGGCCATTCGCCGCCTTCACAGCCCATCACGTAAGCCGGCGTCGCCAGATCGGCAAACAGGCGTTCAATCGTCGCTTCGAATATCTCGCGCATTATCGCAACCCCAGGCCGCGGGCAATGATGCCGCGCAGAATTTCGCGAGTGCCCCCGCGCAGTGAGAATGAGGGCGCCATCTGTGTCAGGTAGGCCAGCACGCGTGCATGCTCGCTGCCGCCGTCCTGCCGTGGCTCGGTTTCCAGCAACAGCTGGGCTACCTCGGGGATTTCCTGCTCAAAAGCATTGCCAAGGTCTTTCACACAGGAGGCCGCCCAGGCTGGATGTTCACCCGCCGCCAACTGTGCCGTGACCGACAACGACATATTGCGCAGCGTCAGCAGCTTGGCCGACAGCCGTCCGATCTCCCGCGCTTGTAGTGCGTCAGGGGTCTTGCCCACTGCGTCGATCAGTGTTTTCAACAACGCCATGCAACTGAGGAAACGTTCAGGGCCGCTGCGTTCGAAGGCCAGTTCAGCGGTCACCTGATCCCAACCCTTGCCCTCAGTGCCAATCAAGGCATCGGCGGGCAGCCGCACATTGTCGAAAAACACTTCGTTGAAGTGCTCGCCACCGGCCAGGTCGCGAATCGGGCGGATGGTGATGCCGGGCAGGCTAAGGTCGACGATGAATTGCGACATGCCCTCATGCCGGGCCGCTTGTTTCTCACTGGTACGCACCAGGGCAATCATGTACTGCGAATGGTGCGCGTTGGTGGTCCAGACCTTCTGGCCATTGACTAGCCAGCTATCGCCATCACGCACAGCAGTGCTTTTGATCGAAGCCAGGTCCGAGCCGGAATTGGGCTCGCTCATGCCGATGCAGAAGTAACTTTCACCCCGGCAAATGGCTGGCAGGTAGTGCTGTTTTTGTTGCTCGGTACCGAAGCGATTGATCAGCGGCCCGCTTTGCCGGTCGGCGATCCAGTGGGCCGATACCGGCGCACCGGAGGCCAGCAATTCTTCAATGATCACGTAGCGTGCAAAAGGACCCGCCTCGCCACCGCCGTAGGCTGTGGGCAAGGCCATGCCGACCCAGCCTCGCGCGCCGAGTTTCTTGCTGAATTCCGCGTCGAAGCCCATCCAGGACTGCGCACTCAAGGTAGGTGGGTAATCGGCCAGTGTGTCGAGAATGAACGCCCGCACTTCGGTGCGAAGCGCTTCCGCCTCGGGAGGAATATTGCTGTAGGAAAATTGACTGATGGCCATATGCGCTCTCTAACGCTGAACACAGGCGCAATCGCTTCGAACGAAGCGACCACAGAACGGCAACCGCTCCACAGTCGCCGTTGGCCGGCGACTGTAGGAACAGCGGCAACTTACAACGCGGTTTGCGCGTCAGCCTCGGCGAACATCGCATTGATGTCGCCGGAGGTCACCGGCTTGTTGTCGTGGCGACCGTGATCGGCACCACCCAAGCCCAGGGCTGGCTCGATGCTGACGTGCGTGGCCTGAGCCCGTAGCGCGCCGACCGTGCAGTTTTCCCGACCATGGATGGAGAACGGATCAAAGGAAAACTCACGCATGGCGTTCAGGTGAGTGACCTTGTCGATCATCTCCTTGGGCAGGTGCTGCAACCCTTCCCAAGCGGTCTCCGGCGAGTTCGGCCAGGTGCAGTCGGAGTGCGGGTAATCGCTTTCCCACGTGACCATCTCGGCGTTCAAGTAATCGAGGTTCTTCAGGCCAAAATTATCTTCGATGAAGCAGGTGATGAAGTGCTTGTTGAAGATGTCGCTAGGCATCTTCCCGTCGAAGTTGGAATTGGTCCACGCGTTATGGTGACGGTGGGTGAAGTCAGCACGCTCCAGCAAATAAGGAATCCAGCCGATGCCGCCTTCGGAAAGCGCCATGCGCAGATCCGGGAATTTCTTCCACATCGGCGCCCAGATCCAGTCAGCGGCGGAGTTGGCGATGGAAATCGGCATGGAGGTGATCCAGGCGTCGATAGGCGACAAATCCGAAGCGTGTTGAGCTTTCACGCCGGTACCGATATGACAGCAGATCACCACCTTGTTATCGCTGCAGGCTTTCCACAGCGGGTCCCAGTAATCACTGTGGATCGACGGGTAGCCATGAATGGCCGGGTTGTCCGACAGCGAAAGCGCGTGCACGCCCTGTTTGGCCAGACGCTCGACTTCGGCAGCAGCGGCTTTCATGTCCCACCACGGCACGATCATCAGCGGAATGAAGCGGCCTGGCGCAGCGTTGCACCAGTCGTGCAAATGCCAGTCGTTGTAGGCCTGGATGGCCGCCATCGACACGTCGCGATCAGCGTGTACCTGGAAACGTTGCCCGGCAAAGCCCGGGAAGGTGGGGAAGCACAATGAACCGAGCACGCCGTTGGCGTTCATGTCGTCGACGCGGTCCTTGATGTTCCAGGTGCCACGGCGCATTTGCTCGTAGCCCAGCGGCTCCATGCCGTATTCCTCTTTTGGTCGACCGACCACGGAATTGAGGCCCATGTAGCCAGTGGCCTGTTCCTCGAAGACCCACACATCACGATCACCCTTTTTGACCACATGCGGCTCACGACCCTTGAAGCGGGCAGGCATGTGGCGAGCAAAAGCATTCGGCGGCTCGATCGCGTGGTCATCGACACTGACAAGAATCAGATCTTCAACTTTCATTGTTTTCCCCTTCGCATTCGGGCTTGTTGTTGTGCCTGAATCATAGTGCACATCTCGACTTAATTAAACACATTTTTTGAATGTGTTCATATTAAATCAAATGCATCCCCCCATCACTCCCACAGCACGTGCAGATAGTGCGGACCGCGCAGCTGTGCGCCGACGATCTGCGGCCCGGGTTTGTCAGGGTCGAGACGGATGTTGGGCATCAGATCGAGGATCGCATTCAGTGCGCAGTTGATCTCGGTTTTGGCCACGAATTGACCGATACACATGTGTGGGCCAAAGCCAAAACCAAACGAAGGTTTGGGCTTGCGGTCGATGTCGAATTTATCGGCGTTTTCGAATGCATCTTCGTCGCGATTGGCTGAGGTCACGATGCATTGCACCATTGCCCCTTTGGGGATGGCTACACCGCGAATCTCCAGGTCCTTGGCGGCCTGACGCACCTTGAAAGTGGCCACAGGCTCGAAGCGCACCGCTTCGTCGATGGCCTTGTTTACAAGGCTTCGGTCATTACGCACCCGCTCCAGCACATCCGGATTTTGCAGCAGCAACGACATCAAGGTACCGAAGGTGCGAGTCGTGGTTTCGCTGGCAGCCGGGAGCAGTGAGCGTACAAAAGTGGCGATTTCATGATCGTCCAGCGACCGTCCTTGATACTCCGCGTTGATCAGCCGGCTGATCAGGTCATCGCCCGATGCGCCCTCAGCGCGACGCTCGGACACCACCACTTTCACCACATCGTATAGAGCCTGAGCGGCCTGCATGGCGGCGCCGCGGGCCGCGGCGGCTTTTTCCGGATCGACTTGCGGGCCCGCCAGGATGGCCAGCGCCCAGGCCGCGTACTGCTCGATCTGCTCGGGACGATCCTCGGGAAAGCCGATCAACGAGTAAATCACCCGGATCGGAAAATACAGGGCAAAGTCCATCAGGTCGGCGCCCTTGGCCGGCACCATCGGCTTGAGATACTCCTCGCGAATCACCCGATCGATCTTGGTTTCCTTCCAGCGATTCACCGTCTCGGGCATGAATACCGGTTGCAGCAGGTTACGGATGTTCTTGTGAGCATCCCCGTCCATTGCGGTAAGGATCAAACCATCGAAAAACGCCCCCAGCCCCTCGGCGATAAAACCGCTGGTAAAGGTGCCGGCGTCACGCATGACCGCCATGACATCGTCGTATTTGAACAGTGTGAAGGTCGGCCGGCTGGCATCCAGGCCGGCAATCGACGGCACGCCCAGACTCGCCATGAAGTTGCCTTGCAGCACAGGCGAATTGGCGCGCATATCGCGGTAGGTCGCGTGCAGGTCGATATCGCTGGTACCGCGATAATTACTGGCTACATCGGTGAAAGCCTTCGTCAGGTCGTTCTGTGCCGGTGTGGACATGATCGTCTCCGCTATTTTTGTCATTATTTTTTGTCAGGCAGCTGCTGAAGGCCATACCTTCCGACTGATAATAGGCCTGACTAGATATGTATTGGACACTTATTAATATTTCGATCAACTATTTGTGCTGCGAGACGTGTCAGTAGGCCTGCTGCACCAGTGTCATGCGGCCACCCGCCAACATCAGGGCGCAGTACAGCCCCAGCTCTGCCACCTGGGCGTCAGAGAAAAACTCCCCGAGTCGCAAGAAATGCGTGTCGTCGATCTCCAGGTAATCGCTGGCAAACAATTCGGCATAACGCAACGCGGCACGTTCGACTGGCGTGAAGGACTCACTGTCTGTGGCCATGCACGCAATATCCTCTTCCGTCACTGCGTCGGACTTGCGCGCCAGTTGGCAGGCCTGGCAAGTGGTGATGCTGGCGATTTTCAGCCGCACCAACTCGCGCAAACGCTCATCAAGCAGGCTGTCGCTGTGCAGGCTCTCCATCAAACCCAGCCAGGCCAGGGCTACCTTGGGTCGGTGAGCCCAGACCTGCACCGGCGTCGTTGAACTGAGCATGCGACTGCGCTGGCCCCGCTCTACCGCGTCTTGCAACGCAGACGGCATGGCATCCAGCGGGATCAGCGGTAGGCGTGCCATCTCAATCGAGCCGTTCGATGATGGTCGCCGTGCCCATACCGCCGGCGCAGCAAATGGCTTGCAAGCCAAAACGCCCGCCTCGGCGTTCAAGCTCGTTCAACAACGTGGTCATCAATCGTGCACCACTGGCGCCCAATGGATGACCGAGGGCAATGGCGCCACCATTGACGTTCAACTTGTCGTGCGGCACACCTGTCTCCTGCATCCAGGCTAGCGGCACCGAGGCAAACGCTTCATTGACCTCGAACAAGTCGATGTCGTTGATGTTCAGCCCAGCCTGGCTCAACACCTTTTGAGTGGCAGCAATCGGGCCGGTGAGCATTAATGTCGGATCGGAACCGACGGTTGTGAACGCCACAATCCGCGCTCGAGCCCTGAGCCCGAGTTTTTTCGCGGTTTCGGCACTCATCAACAGCAATGCCGCTGCTCCGTCGGAGATCTGTGACGAGTTACCAGCAGTGATGCGGCCGGTATCCGGACGAAAACTGGTTTTAAGCGTCGACAGCTTTTCCCGCGAAGTATCACGACGAATGGTTTCATCGTGGCGCAACACAACAGCTGGCTCCGTCAGCACCTGCTCACGTAGCTCCTCGACCGCAACCGGCACTATTTCATTATCGAAATAACCGGCATCGGACGCCGCGGCAGCGCGCTGATGGCTGGCAAAAGCGAAATCATCTAGCGCATCGCGACTGAGCGCCCACTTGTCGGCGATACGCTCAGCAGCCTCGCCCTGACTGGTCAGTTCATAGCGTTGCGCTGCCATCCAGCCAAACGCCTCGCCGTGGATTTCACGGTTACTGCCCATGGGCACGCGGCTCATGTTTTCCGCGCCACCCGCCACCACGATATCAGCGGAACCCGCCGCGATAGCACCAACGGCCAAATGCACGGCCACTTCGCCCGAACCACATTTACGGTCGATGGTCAGCCCCGGCACGCTGACCGGCCAACCGGCGCCGAGCAAGGCCGTGCGGGCAATGTTGGCGGACTGTTCGCCAATTTGCGTGACATTGCCAAATATCACATCGTCGACCAACGTCGGCGACACATCGACCCGTTCCAGCAAGTGACTGAGCACCAGCGACCCGAGGTGATCGGCGCGCACGCCGGCCAGGCTGCCACGGAACTTGCCGATTGGCGTGCGTACCGCATCAACTATGACGATGTCTTTCATAACGCACTCGCCTTGAGCCCTGAACCCGGTACTTGTTTACCGTCTTCGTAGCGGTAAACCCCCTGCCCCGACTTGCGCCCAAATCGTCCGGCAGCGACCATTTTGATGATCAGTGGGCAGGGCCGAAATTTTTCGCCCAAGGTCTGGTGCAGATAACGCAGAACAGACAGCCGCGTATCCCAACCGGTCAGGTCACCCAGTTCCAACGGGCCCATCGGATGGTTGAAACCCAGACGTAGTGCCGTGTCGATGTCTTCGGCGGTCGCGGTGCCTTCCTGCAGCATCCACATCGCCTCGTTGCCCAATAGTGCGGACATGCGGCTGGTGGTCAGTCCGGGCGATTCATTGACGATGATGGAGGTTTTGCCGATCTGATCGCACAGGTTGCGAGTGCGATTCACCACTTCATCACTGGTAGCCAACCCCCGCACGAGCTCCACCAGTTTCATTTTGTGCACAGGGTTGAAGAAGTGCATGCCGATCACGCGATCTGCACACTCCACTGACGCCGCAATTTCGGTCACGCTGAGGGCCGACGTATTGGTCGCGATAATCGCGTCCGGTGCCAGCAGTGGCGCCGCTTGCGTGAGCACCGCTTTCTTCACTGCCAACTGCTCGGAGACCGTCTCAACCAGCCAATTGGCGCCACTCGCTGCTTCAGTCAAGTCGCTGCAGGTCAGTAGATTGGCCAACGATTGCTGGGCTTTTTCTTCGCTGACTTTGCCCAGGCGCACGCCATCGGCAAGGATTTTTTCGATGCTCGTCCTGGCGTTTGTCAGGGAGGTGGCATTGGTATCGACCAACAGCGTACTGAAACCAGAGCTGGCGAACGCATGCGCAATACCGGTGCCCATCAGACCCGCACCGACGACGACTACTTTTTCTTTATTGGCGTTCATGTTTGGCTCTCGATTAGGCGCGGTTCTTTTTACTGACCACATTGCGCAACGTGCCAATGCCTTCGACGCTGGCTTCGACCACATCGCCTTCCTTGAGGAACAGACCGGTGCCCATCCCCACTCCCGCCGGCGAACCCGTGAACAACACATCGCCACAGGCAAAACTCGAGCGCTGCTGGACAAAGCGGATCAGATGATCAACACCCCAGGTCATTTCGCCGGTGGAGCCGTCCTGGCGCGTTTCACCATTTACTTTCAAGGTCAGGCGCAGCGTTGGTGACCCTTGCGGAAATTCATCCTTCGTGACGATCCAGGGACCCAGCCCGGTGGTCTGATCCTGGCTTTTGGCCGCGAACAGATCCATGCCAATACCCGCCGGCCCGCTACGCTGCAGGTCTCGCGCGCTGACGTCATTGCCAACGGTGTAACCGAGCACGCAAGCGAGCGGGTTTTCCAGGTCAATCTCGTCAGTACCGATGACCGCCACCAATTCAACTTCGTGATCGAGCTCCTCAGTCAACGGTGGAAAGCGGATCGGGTCATTGGCGCCAATCAGCGCGCCATAAGCCTTGAGAAAGGCGACTGGCTGGGACGGCGCACTCAATCCAAACTCCACCAAATGCTTGGCGTAATTGGCGCCTGCCACGACCACCCGGTTGACGGGTTCTATCGGTGGCAGCAGGCGCACTTTGGAGAGTGGCAGCGCAGGCCCGGCGAAACGCAACGAACTGATGCCGCGTCCGGCAGCCACGCCGGGCGCCCAATCCTTGAAATTGCCGGAAATCGGTGTCACCTGATCTTGGGCGACATCGACCACCGCCCAAAAAACGCCCGTTTCAAAATACTCACATCGCGCCAGTTTCATCAGGCACCTACCTTGCCCAACTTGGCAGGATCGATGTGCAGCAAGCGGCATGCGTTTTCATAGCGAATCTTGCGCAAGTCGGCGTCGGACAACTTCAGGCCATGGGTCAGGTCGTGACGCACGGCATCGCTACCGCCGAAGTTGCTGCCGTACAGCACATGGTCTGCACCGATGATATCGACCAAGGCTTGGCGCATCGGTACTTCATGCAGCTCAACGTCGAAGTAGAAGTTTTTCATGTACTCGAGCAGCGGCTTTTTGTTGTATTTGACGTCGAGGTTCTCGTTGGTCTTGGCCAGACGACCGAGTTGGTACGGGACATAGCCGCCGCCATGGGTGATGTACACCTTAAGGTCGGGGAAGCGATCCAGCACGCCGCCGCAAATCAGGTTCCAGAAACAACGGCTTTCGTCGTACTGCATACCCACGATCGCGGTAGTTTCGTAGCGGTCGTCGTTGGCGTTCTTGCCCCAGGTGACCGACTGGTTGTAGCCGTGAATAAACATCGGCAGATCCAGGTCACAGAGGGTTTTCCACACCACGTCGAGTTCCGGCGAATCGAACTCCAGGCCGCCGAAGTTGGCGCCGCCAGCAACCAGACCTTTAGCGCCCAGTACGGTGCAGGCGTAACGCAATTCAGCCGCCGCCGCTTCTGGCGCATTCAAAGGCACGTGAGCCCAGAACATCAAGCGATCAGGGGCCGCGGAGCAGTATTCCGCGAGTGTCTCGTTGACGGTGCGGGCGAAAGGTACGGCGAATTCGGCTTCGGTCCAGTACATGTAGCAGTGGGATGGGACGGAAACGACCTGCAAATTCTGTCCCGCTGCGTCCATGCCAGCCAAGCGTACTTTCGGATCAGCCCAGCGCGCAAAATACTCTTCAAGCTTGGGACCCTTGCCGGAGCGCACGGCAGCCTTACGCTCTGGCGACCCAAGACCGAGAATCCAGTCACCTACACGCAGCTTGATATCGCCATCGGCGTGCTGCTCGAAGAACGGCCCCCAGTGAGGGTGCTGGTTGTAATAGCCAGGGTGCGGTGCGTGGGCGTGAAGATCGATAAGCATGTTTAGGTACCTCGAAGTTGGCACTTTTTGTTGGTTATTTGCGCGGTGCCTTCACGCGGCCTGGATCAAATTGCCGCGAAAAGGGGAAGCCGACGGCTCACTGCTAAGACCAGAGCTTAAGATTAAATTGATCATAAATCAAAATACTGTTCAATTTATTTTATTGGCGCGCGGAGAGGCCTGACCCAGAGCCCTCGACCCGAGTCGAAAAATGCTTTGCGAGGTTAAAAACTACGAGTCAGCCTTGAAAAAGAATGGAATGCAGGTGGCAGAAAATTCGCGTACGAAAACGCAAAGCCCCCGATAAACGGGGGCTTTGGTTAGCGCGATGGGTAGTTCTTTAAGGTCAGCGGCGGGTGCGCGAGGTAGAACCCATGATCAGCGCGCCCAGGAGTTTTTTCACCCGGACCGGGAACAATCGACGCCCTGCGGCTTCTGGCACGAGGATTTCGCTCAACACGTAACGAATGATCATTTCGCAGATCAGCTCACGGTCAAGACGCACCCCGAGGCGTTCGTCCCAGTCGTCGAAAACGATGCCCAGGCCATCCTGAAAGCGCACGATCGAATCGTGGAAAATCCGTCGGAAGAAGCCCAGCGCGTAGTCGGGCGCAACCACAAGAAGACGACGAGCCCGACTTTGCTCTAGATAGTTATCAAGATAGGCAAATAGCGCATTCAAGCGCGCTTCCGGATCACTGATGTGACCGAGTTCCTGGGACAGCGAGCTGTGAAAGCTTTCGCGCTTGTGGCGCGAAAAGGTGTCCAACAAGTCCTCCTGCGAGGCGAAATAGCGATAAAAGGTGCCACGGGAAACGCCCGCTACCTGGCACACATCCAGAATCGAAATACGATCCGCGCCAGACATCAGCACGACTTCTTCAGTGGCTTTAAGGATGTTGGCAATGGTTTCTTCCGAACGGCGATTCGGCTTGACCTTGGTGCCTGCCACTGAGTTGGCAGCAGCACGTCGCTCTACGGGTTTAGCCGGGCTCGCCCCTGCTTCAGATGGCGCATTTTTTTTGGATTTGGGAGCCGGCGCAGGCGCCTCTGCTTTCTTGGATGCGACTTTTGGCATGGCGTGACGGGCTCATGAAGAGTAAAGATTGTGCAACGTTACCACAGGATCTGTGCATAAATAACACTATATGTTCAACTTATTGCTAAAGACATTTGATGAGTTTGTATTTAGAATTGGATTCTCTCTTCAAAATAAAATCAGGCAGCCCGACCGGTTATGGGTGCCTAAAAGGAGAAAACTGATGGGTAGCAGTGGAAATCCAGACACCTGGACAGTGGGAGAACGAGACACTGTCATTGATGCGTTAGATCGTGCGGTAGCAAGGCATCCAGACAAAATATTGCTGGATTTCAGCGGTGAGTTATACACATATGCTCAGGTTGACTCACTTTCCACCAAGATGGCCAACGCACTTGCCACCCTGGGCGTCAAGGCCGGTGAAACCGTGCTGACGATGCTGGATAACAACATCGATGCCGTCACCACCTGGCTGGCCATCAACAAGCTCTGCGCCGTGAGTGTGCCGATCAACACCGCGCTCAAGGGCGAGTTCCTCCGCCATCAGATCGCCGATACCGGCACCTCGGTGGTGATCTGCGAAGCGGCCTACCTGCTGCGCATCACACCACTCGCCGAACAACTGCAGGACGTACACCACATTCTTCACCGTGGCACCCTCGAGGCAGTTCCTGATTGCCCGATTCGTATTGCGCCACTGGATGAATGGCGTGGCCATGACGCCACCCCACTCGCCAATAAACCGCGACCTTCAGACCTTGCCTGCCTGATTTACACCTCGGGCACCACGGGCCCTTCCAAGGGCTGCATGATCAGCTACAACTTCATGTGCAATCTGGCGCGCCTGCAACTACGTGCCGGTCCGGCCAGTGCCGACGACGTCACCATCACGCCGCTGCCGCTGTTTCACATGAATGCGCTGTGTGTATCGATCATTGCCAGCATTCTGGTGGGCGCGCGCGCCGCCATTCTTGCGCGATTCTCGGTCTCGAATTTCTGGCCGGAAGTGGAGCGCTCGGGCGCGACCATTGCCTCGATCCTGGGTGGCATGGGCGGCCTCCTCGCCCAGGCGCCAGACAACGAAGCGATGCTGCGCTGCGTCGGGCAGATCCATACCGCCCGTGGCAACCCTTATACCGAAGAAACCAAAAAGATCTGGCGCGAGCGCTTCGGCACCAAGCTGGTAGGCGGCAACGGCTATGGCCTGACCGAAGCCTGCGTTATCACTTCGCTGGCTGCCGGGGAATACGCCGCGCCCGGCTCGTCGGGTAAACGTATTGCAGATTTTGACGTAAGGATCGTCGACGACCTCGATCAGGAAGTGCCGCCCAACTCCCCTGGCGAAATCGTGGTGCGCCCGCTCCGTCCCGACATCATGTTCCAGGGCTACTGGCGTCGTCCGGAGGATACCCAGAAGCTGATGCGCAATATGTGGTTCCACACCGGCGACGTTGGCAAATTCGATGATGTTGGCTTCTTCTACTTTGTCGACCGCAAGAAGGACTACATGCGTCGCAGGGGGGAGAACATTTCCAGCTTTGAAATGGAAGCAGCCTTTGCTTCTCACCCGGCACTGGCCGAAGTGGCGGTGCATGCCGTGCCTTCAGATAAAGGCGAGGATGATGTGAAGGTGACTGCCGTGCTGCATGAAGGCGTGACGCTTGAGCCGGAGCAACTGTTCCATTGGGCCACCGACTCGGTGCCCTACTATGCCTTGCCGCGCTACATCGAGTTTCGCAGCAGCTTGCCGAAAAACCCGCAGGGCCGGGTGTTGAAGTATCTGCTGCGCGATGAAGGTAAAACCGACGCCACCTGGGATCTGGAAACCACATCGATCGTGGTGTCCAAAAAGTAACAGTACTACCTGGCATGTGTCGGCCATCCAACGCCGAAAGCCCGCTTTGAAGCGAGCTTTCGCTTCTCTTGGGCCTGGTGTCGCCTTTGTATGAGTGAGCTTGCTTGCGATGAACTCAAGGACAATGCGTTTTACAAGAACGTGCGCGTTATCGTTAACGTCCATCGCGAGCAAGCTCGCTCCTGCATTAATCGTGTGAAATCAATACTCGCGCACGGGAATGCCTTTGGGGCGGGAGTTGTAACCGGGTAGGTGCAGGCCACCGTCGACGTGAATGGTCTCGCCGGTGATAAAGCGCGACATCTCCGACGCGAGGAATACCACCACCGGGCCAATGTCGGCTTCAGGCTCGCCACAGCGGCCCAGCGGACGCATTGAAGCGGACATTTCGGCAAAGCCCGGGTTTTCTGCGGCAAGTTTGTGGAAGGTGGCGCCCATCGCGGTAGGTGCGATGGCATTGGTTCGAATGTTGAACCGCCCCCATTCAGAGGCGGCGCTGCGAGTCAGCCCGACGATCGCTGCCTTGGCCGTGTTGTAATCGCCGTGCAGCCAGGCGCCGATCTCGATATCGATTGAATAGAAGTTGATGATCTTGCCACCGCCCCGCGCTTTCATATGCGGCAGTGCGGCTTTCATCGCCCACCAGGCCGCCCACACTGTAGAGCCGAGGGTTTGCTCCAGCATCGCGTCGGTTTTTTCTTCCAGAAGGACATTAGGGGTGGGTGCAAAGGCATTGTTAACCAGGATGTCCAGGCCACCAAATTGATCAACGGCTAATTGCACGGCGGCTTCGATATCGGCCTTGCTGCACACGTCAGTCTTGATGAACACCGCTTGGGCACCCAGCGCTTTGAGTTCGGCGACTACGGCCTCGCCACTGGTGACATCCAGCTCGGCGACCACCACGGCAGCGCCCTCTTTGGCAAAGTTCAGCGCAATGCCGCGGCCGATTCCGCCACCTGCGCCAGTAATCAGCGCAACCTGTTCATTTAGCAGTGCCATAGTCACTCCACTTCTTGTTTTTTAGTGAACATTTTTGGTTATAGTGTTCAAATATAGCTTATTTCGTCAGCCTGAACAGCATTGAAACAAGGATATTGAGGATGACTGCATTTCGTCGCCGCGTAGACATCATTGCTCAGCATGCCAATGGCACGGGCGAAGTTCGCGCCGCTCTGGAAGACGACTTCCACCACTTCCGGGTGTGGGTCAGCTACCGCGCAGGTGAAGTCATCGCCATTGGCGGTGAAGCGCTGCGCTATCCCTATTCCCTGTGCCCGCAGGCTTGCAATCAATTACAGCAATTGCGGGGGATGAAGCTGGACCGGATAGCCCATTCAGTCACCCGGCAGACCGACGCCAGTCATCAATGCACCCACTTGCTCGATCTCGCGGGGCTCGCCATTGCTGCTGCCGCACGTGGCTCCCGCCAGCGCCGCTATGACATTAGCGTGGGCCAGCGCATCGACAACCGCACCCGCTCTACGTTGGTACGCGATGGCAATGAAGACCTGACCTGGGAAGTAGACGGCACCATGATCGAAGGACCCTCACCCTATTGCGGCATCAATCTTCGCGAAGGCATGGCACGCTGGGCACTGAATGCCCTCAATGAAGAAGCCGCCGAAGCGGCTCTTTTACTTCGCCGCTGCACCCTGATTTCGATGGGGCGCGCGTACAACCTCGACGAGCAGATTCATGCCCTGAACACCGGCCGCTGCTACAGCCAACAACCCGAACGCGCGGAACAGGCACTGCGCATGAAGGGTTCGACGCTGGACTTCAGCAATGAACAGTTCAAATTGTGCGCCCAGGACCAGGAGTGGCTTAGGCAGCACCAATAGTCACACGGCTCCCATATCAAAAGCCGCGCGACCATCATCCGCAAGGCCCGGCGATCCGGATTCGAACCAGACCGCCGATAATGCCTAGAGGAAGACGGCCAGATTTGGCGTTCCAAGCACCGCTTGGTCGATGATGACTTCGCGCCGCGCCAGCTTGAATCCCGCCTCACTCAGACGCAGCACATCACGCCGTTCGCCACTGATGATGTCGACATGGTGATCTTTGAAACGGCTACGGGTCAGCAGCAGGTAACTGGTCACCACAAACTCATCGCTCTTGTCGGTTTCTTCGACAAACACGTTAGTCACCAGACGTCGGGTACGCGAAGGAGGATCTTCCGCCCAGGCACTTTTGCCGGACAGGCGCAGGATTCGGCCCATGATCGAGCGGTAGTCATCGTGGTAATGCTGAACGCTGCGCACGATGGTGGTTTTCAACTCGGCGGCCAAGCGCGTCTGGCGCAGCGGCACGGTGTACACCAGGTCGGTGTCCAGGCGTTCGGCCCACTCCTGCAGGCGAATCTGGTCGAGCAGCGTGGCTTCCTCGTAGAGAAAGGTCACCACATCGTTGTAAATCGGCGAACCCACCGGTACTCGCTTGGTACCGACTGGGGAACCCGGCTGGATATCCTCCACACCGCGTTGTTGAACCTGAGCCATGAGTAACTCCTTAACTTTTATTCTTGTACTCGTGAATGCTGTTACCGGCGACTGCGGCCCGCTAGGACCGCTGTCGAACCAGGACTGGCGAACGCTTATTTCTCGTCCGATGCGGTCATCAGCTCATGCCAGTACAACCACCAGTGCCACTGGGTATCGTCCTTGGTGAAACCTTCGTTGACGATGCCGGGGCCAGGCCACCCTTCCGGTGCTCCGGTTTCAAAGACTGCCTGGTATTTCATCGTGCTCTTGCGGCCCATCGCCCCCTTGGCAGCCAGCGTCATGTGCGGCCAGGTATCGGAGTCATCCTGCTCGACCATGCCGGACGTGCCGAACAGCTGGATGGTTTGCTTGAGCATCTTGTCGCGCAGTTCCGGGGAAGCGTCTTTCTCGGCAAACACCCAGTTGACGAACTCGAGCTTGTCCGGACCTTGCGGCACGTAGGCGTGCAGGGTCATCGAGCCGACGACAGTGCCATCCGGCTGCGGAATGTAGACAAAACCGAAAAGAATATTCGGGAACATCCCACCGACTTGCGGCGGCATGCTGGTGAGCACTTTCAACTGATCTTCGGTCAAGTTGCGTGCCAGCTGTTCGACCATGTCGGCGGTCATGCCGGCAGGCGGCAATGCTTCGAGCTTTTGCTGCACACTCAACTCTGCCGGATCGAGTCCGGTGAGGCGCTTGATCTTGCGCGCCAGGTCGATGCAACGCAGCGCATGGCCGTGCGGCGAGCTGATTTCGACGCCGATCATTTCCGGGCTGAGGTCGGCTGTTTCGCCCTCGCCTTTCTTGGCGTAGTTACCCACTTCGCCTAACCAGCGGTGCAAGGTCAGTGTGTGGAAACCGTCGGCCGCCGATTGCTCGCCAGCCGTCTTCCAGTTGGCGTTAACGATAAAGCGCTGCGGTGGACCGAGTACTTCCATGCCTTTGTCGGAGCGGCAGAAGAGCATGTCGTAATACCACTTGGCATCGCCCAGGAATTCGTCGAACGATGGTCCATCGATATTCCAGGTCGCAAAGACCAGACCGCCATACAGCGTGACCCGAGCCTTTTTCAGGCCCAGTTCTTCTTTGGGCAGCATTTTGCCGTGCATGCATTCACGCTCGACGGGTGAGCCGACAAAGTCGCCATTCGGGCGGAAGGCCCAGCCGTGGTAGATGCATTTATGAATTTGTGTATTGCCGCAATCAGCGGTACTGATGCGCATGCCGCGGTGCGGGCACACATTGAGGTTTACAAACACCTCGCCCTCTTTGCCACGGGCAACAATGACCGAGTCGGAGCCCAGGTCGCGGACCATGAAGTCCCCGGAATTGGGGATCTCCGACTCGTGACCCAGGAGTACCCAGATCTTGCCGAAGATTTTTTCCATCTCCAGCTCGTAGATTTCGCGGTCAGACAACACGCGCATTTGTACTTCACGGCTGGATGGATAGATAAGGTCCGAGACCTTGGTTCCATCAGACAATACGGGGCTTGTTTTTGTTAGCATGATTGCCTCCTGATCAGAGCGTCACGACAGTGGTCGCAACGAAATATAAGACACTTTCTCTATTTATGTACATAGAATTCACTTTCTACTTGTAAGTGAATTCTTCCGTCATTCACGTATGCGTCAATCCTTGCTCGATGGCTTGCCCGCTTGAGTACGCAGCACACCAATGCCGTCGATCTCCAGTTCAACCACATCGCCAGGCTTCAAATAACGTAATTGCTCCAGGCCGCAGCCGTTGCCGACCGTGCCGGAGCCCAGAAACTCACCGGGGTACAGGGTTTCCGAGCGGGACACGTGGGCAATCACGTCTTCGAAACTCCAGCGCATATCACGGGTATTACCGCGCCCCCACTCCTCGCCATTGACCCGGGCAACCATATTCAGGTCATAGGGATCACCCAGTTCATCGGCTGTCACCAGGCAGGGCCCCATAATGTTGGCCGTATCAAAATCCTTGCTCTTGGCCGGGCCGAGCATGCCGGGCATTTCCAGGGCCTGGGCGTCGCGGGCACTCATGTCGTTGAAGATGGTGTAGCCGACGATATGCGCCCGGGCGGCCTCACGGCTGATGTCCTTGCCGCGCTTACCGATGTAGCAACCGAACTCGAGTTCGAAATCCATCGCCCGGCTGTAGCTCGGCCATTGAAATTCATCGTCGATGCCAATCACCGCGAAACGGTTGCCCTTGTAGTAGATGGGCTGCTTGTTGAAAGTCTCGATGACCCGATCGTCAGCACGAGTGTTCATCGCTTTCAGCGTGGCTTCCGGGTCTTCGGTACGTAGCGCACGCGCGCGACGGGCCGCCGCGAAGCTCTGGCGCAGATGCAATTCGAAGCAGGAACAGTCGCGCATTTGTGGAGGTGGCTGGATCGGTGCGCGCAGCTTCACGCTGGCACGCTCCAGCACCGCCGCCGAGGGTGCCTTGGTGACCAGCGCACGGGCCAGGTTCAACGCCGGCTCACCGGCCTCCACCAAGGCCAGAATGCTGCTCAATGCCACACTGTCACGACCTTCTCGCAGGCGGTAAGCATTTTGCAGATCGAGCACCTGCTGGTCCCGATTGAGCAATGCCCCCGCGCGATCAAAACCTTCGGCATCGGTATACGTCACCAGCCTCATACGCGGCCACTCACAGGCAGCAGTGCACCGGTTACCGCTGCGGCTTCGTCGGATAACAGAAACGCCACTACCGCCGCCAACGCCTGCGGAGTGACCCAGCGGCCGCTGTCGGCATCAGGCATGTCGGCGCGGTTGGCGGGGGTGTCAATGATGCTCGGCAGCACAGCGTTGACCGTTACACCACGATCCTTCAGCTCCTCGGCCAACGCCTCGGTCAACCGGGCTACACCGGCCTTGGAGGCGGCATAAGCCCCCATACCGGTTGCGGCTTTGACCGAGGCCAGCGCGCCAATGTTGACGATGCGCCCGGCCTTGGAATCCAGCAGGTGCGCCAACGCAGACTGGGAACTGACCACGGCGGTACGCACGTTCATCTGGTAAAGCCGATCCCAGGTCAGCAGGCTGCCGCCTTCGACGGTCTCCCAGGCAAAACCGCCCGCGACATTGACCAAACCGTCGATGCCACCCAAATGCGCCGCGACCTGCTCGAACGCAGCGCTGGCCGACTCGCTCGAGGTCAGGTCGACACCGCCCAGGCACAGCAGGTTTTCCGTATCCAGCAAGGCAGCTGGGGCCTCGTTGCGATCCAGCAACGCAACCCGCGCGCCTCGCGCCAGCAGAAATGTGCCAAGTGCGCTGCCGAGGGCACCAAACCCGCCGGTGACGACTACCCTCTTGTCCAATAATGATTGGAACATCGCGAAATCCTCTTGTTGTTGTTTTACGGCGCGAACGGTCGATTCGCGCCTTTGTCCAGATAAATATATGACACTTTTAGAAAATATGTACAAATGATACTGTATGACTTCAAGTCAAACACTCACCTGCGGACCGCTGATGCCTAGAAAACTGCCTGCACTCAACGCCGACAACCGCGCCTTCTGGCAAGGCGGTCAACAGGGCGAACTGCTCGTTCATCGCTGCGCGGCCTGTAGCCGGTATTTCCACCCGCCCGCCCCGCTCTGCCCGCATTGCGCAAGCTTTGACGTGGCGCCGCAAGCGGTGTCCGGCAAGGGCAAAGTGCTCAGCTTCACCATCAACTATCAGCCCTGGACCCCCGACCTGGAGGTGCCCTATGTGGTGGCGATCATCGAGTTGGTTGAGCAACCCGGCTTGCAGTTCGTGAGCAACGTGGTGGGCATGCCGGTCACGGATGTGCAGATCGACATGCCGGTACGGGTCAGCTTCCTCAATGTCGAGGATGTATGGTTACCTCTGTTCGAGAAGGATCAGTGATGTTCGATCATCGTTATGAAAAAGACGTAGCCATTACCGGTATCGGTCAATCAGAGATCGGGCGACCGTCGAGCAAGTCAGCGATGCGCCTGACCCTGGATGCCTGCCTGGAAGCCATTGCGGACGCCGGCCTGCAACGCAGCGACATCGACGGCGTGGCCTGCTGGCCGGGCGACAACAACAATGGCGACCCGTTTTCACCGGTCGGTCCCAGTGCGCTGAAGAGTGCCCTCGGGCTCAACGTCAACTGGTTCGGTGGCGGTTATGAAGGGCCCGGCCCGCTCACCGGGGTGATCAACGGCGCCATGGCGATTGCGGCGGGCCTGTGCAAGCACGTACTGGTGTTTCGCACCATCACCGAAGCGTCGGCGCGCATGGTCAACAAACAGGCCGGCGCACTGACCAATAAAACCCAGGGTCGCGACAGCAGCTACGCCTGGCAGTGGTTTACCCCGTTCAATGTGCAATCGGGCATCAACCTGATGGCGTTGTATGCCCAGCGTCACTTCCATGAATACGGCACCCGACCGGAGCAGCTGGCGCAGATAGCCCTGACGTGTCGCCAGAACGCCATGCGCAACCCTAAGGCGCTGTATCGCACGCCGATGAGCATGGACGACTACATGGCATCGCGGATGATTTCAACGCCTCTGCGCATGTTCGACTGCGACGTGCATTGCGATGCGTCCACCGCCATCATCCTGTCCCGTCGCGATATCGCCCAGGACCAGCCGAACAAACCGATCCGCATCGAGGCCATGGGCGCAGCGTTGAACCAGCCATGGTCGTGGGATCAGATCTCCCTGACCAAAATGGCCGCCTTCGATGTCGGAGAGATGATGTGGGCACGCACCGACTACACCCCGCAGGATGTTGAATCTGCGCAGTTGTATGACGGATTTTCGATCTTGACCCTGATCTGGCTTGAAGCCCTGGGCCTGTGCCCCACCGGGGAAAGTGGTGCGTTCGTCGAGGGTGGCACGCGCATCGCACTGGAGGGCAGCTTGCCCATCAATACCAATGGCGGGCAGCTGTCTGGCGGACGCACCCACGGCCTGGGTTACGTGCATGAAGCCTGCCTGCAACTGTGGGGCCGTGCCGAAGGCCGGCAAACCCGCGAACACCGCGCCAGTACGGTGGCAGCCGGAGGCGGCCCGCTGGGGGGCAGCCTGCTACTGGTTCGCGAGTAACGGCGCGCCTCAGTAGAGTACGCCGGCCACTTCGCTACAGAACTCGATCAACGCCTTGCCCAGTTCGGCAAGGCCCTCTTCGTCCCGTTGGCCACGGAACATCACTGCTGACACGGTGAAATCGATGCTGTTGGTCGGTGAAAAGACCGGCGCCGCAATCGCAAGAATCCCCCCCGAGAAATGCCCGTCGTCCATTGCCCAACCACGCTCGGCAGCCTGTCTCACTTCCTCACGGTAAACCTCCAGCGAAAGAGGTTGAGCCCAACGAATCGTCTCGAAACTGCTCTGTACTTCCGGATCGTCGAGGTCGATCTGCGTAGCGAACAACCGGCCGCTGGCGCCCATCAGAATCGGCAGACGCTGACCTTCGGCCATGTCGATACGCACATCGGTCGGGCTTGCAGCGGAACTGACAATGACGATGCGGTCAGGGCTCATTTTTCGCCACAGGGTGATGGTCACCCGCTGGCGTGCAGCCAGGTTCTGCAACAGCGGTTTGGCCATCTGAACGCGATGACCCTGGGTAACCAATTGTTCGACCAGACGCGCCAGGCCCAGGCCCACGGTGTAACGCTTGGAAAGAGCACTGAAATCGACCACCTCCTCTTGCACCAGGGTACGCAGGATGTTGAAGCAGGTGCTTGGATTGATTTTCAGTTGCCGGGCGATGTCCACTGAACGTTCCGGCGTACCCACCTGACTGAGGTAACGCAAGATGCGTATGGCGTTGGAAACGGGTTTGACGAGGGTTGCGCCGGCCGATTTGCTGCTGTCGTTGACGTCAGTGAGTTCCATGCCCGATCCAGTAACTTTAGAGTGGCGCCATTCTAACCTGAGAATGATTGGCGTTGTAAAAGTTTTATCTGGGAATTATTCGATCACTTCAATCGGTTAGTTTCACTGGCGGCTGATAGATCAAACGACGGGTTTGCAGATCTTCGCGACGAAAACGCTCGATGAGACGCTCTTGGGCATGGTCGGCCTGGGTCACCCGAACCTGTTGGCGCAAGTATTCCAGCCAGGACTCGACAATAAAGCGCTCGCTGTAGAGTTGCGGGTCCGCCATGTCGCGGTACAAACGCCAGTTTTGCGCGCCGTTGCGCCGTCGCGCCTTGCCTACCGTGTACACAGCGGCCAGAAAGTCATCGCGGTCCGGCGCAGCCACCCGGTACACAATCTCCACCGATACCGGTCCATCGGAATGGGACACCGGACTGGCCAGCTGGAGTGTGTCGGTCAACTGCACCTCGGCAAAGTCTGCTTCCTGGCCCAGTTCCACATGGCCATTTCGGGTCAGCGCGATGCCGACCAGCAACAACAGTGTCGAGAGCAACAAGCTCTGGCTCAACCCCAGATACTCGGCCAATGCCCCCCATATCGCACCGCCGGCCGCCATCGCGCCCATCAGGATCAACACATAGACCGATGCGACCCGTGCGCGCACCCAATTGGCGGCATAGGTTTGCACCACCGTGGAAATGGTCGCGTTGACCGCCATCCAGCCGAACCCCGCCAGCAGCATCATCGCGCAGACCGCATAGCGGTTGTTGGATAGCGCGGCAGTGAGGGTGGCGAGGGCAAAGGAGATGGCGCCGCAAACCAGCAGATGACGCATGCCCAATACGCGATACAGCCGCGGCAAGCTGAGCGCAGCCAACACTGCACCGGCGCCAAGAAACGCCATGAGCAAGCCATAACCACCGGCGTCCATACCCAATTCCTGCTTGGCCACCAGCGGCATCAAGGCCCACAAAGCGCTGGCACTCGTGGTGAACACCAGAACCTGCTTCATGGCGCTGAACAGGACCGCTGAATGCCGGATATAGCGCAGGCCACTGCGCATGCCACCGGTCAGGGTTTCCGGTGGCAAGCCCACGGCAGGCGGGTTGGGAGCGATACGAAAGAGGAATAGCAGCACCGCGAACATACACAGCGCGATCACCAGAAATACCGAGGTCGTGTTCCAGTATGCAATCAGTGCACCCGCCAACGCGGGGCCCAAAGCGCGGGTGGCGTTGATGGAAATTCCGTTCAAGGACACTGCGGCCGGCACCTGGTCGCGGGGCAGTACACCTACCATGGTCACCATCCACGCCGACATGCCCAGCGCACTGCCAGTACCGAGCACAAAGGTAAACGCCAACAAGCCCCAGGTTTCCAGGTGCGCGCTGTACGCCAGCACACACAACACCAGTGCGGCGAACAGCATCATGCACTGGGTAATGATCAGCCAACTGCGACGGTCCACCCGATCGGCAATCACCCCACCGGGAAAGGCAAACAGGAATACCGGCAGGGTCACGGCGGTTTGCACCAGAGAGACCATGGCTGCCGACGTCGTCAATGTGGTCATGATCCACGCCGCGGCGACCGTCTGCATCCAGATAGCCATGTTGACCACTGCGGCTGCCAGCCATAAGCCGCGGAACGCTTTGTTGCGAAACGGCGCCCACGCCGAACCCTCGCTCATCATCACTCCTCAGCGTCTATTCCTGTCAAAATCAGCGGGTTAGTTACCCAGCGGCTGACCCAGTCGCCCAGCCGCACGTGCGGGGCAGAGCTGGCGTGGCAGAGCGACGGTATTGCGCAGTCGGCCGACGCCTTGGATTTCAGCCTCGACCCGATCACCCGGCCGCAAAAAGCGCCCGCTTTCCAGGCCCACACCGTGGGTAGAACCGGTAAACACCAGGTCGCCAGGACGCAGACTGATGCGTGCATCCAGATAATTGAGCAACTCATCCAGAGGAAAAATCATCTGCCGCGTATTGTCCTGCTGGCGCAGTTCGTAGTTGACGCTGAGGCGTATATCCAGCGCCGGTTGCCCCATTACGCCCAATTCGTCTGCCGTCACAATCCAGGGACCTACCGGAGTAGTGCGGTCCATGGCTTTCTGGGTCAACAAGTCCAGGCGGCCGATCTGTTTACCGGCATCTCGAGCACTGATGTCATTGCCCACCGTGTACCCCAGCAGGCAGTCGCTGGCATGGGGTTCATCCAGCAACGGTCGGCCCACCACTGCGACCAATTCGACCTCATAGTCAAGCTGGGTTGTCAGCGGCGAATATTCGATCTCGTCATTGGCGCCGACCAGCGCTGACTCAGGTTTCATGTAGGCCAGAGGGTGTGCCGGCGCATCACTGCCGAGGCGCTTGAGGTGGCTGAGGTAATTGAGACCCACACCAAACACCCGACTGCCCGGTTCCAGCGGCGCAAGCAGGCGCGCAGCCGACAACGGCAACCAATCGCCACTCAGGTCCAGGGCGTCTGACGCAAGATCCGCCCCTAGCCCGGCCCAGTGGGTGAACGGCGCATCAATACGCCGCAGGCGGTCAGTTTGCGCATCCAGCAACGCCCAGAACGCTTGCCCTGCAACTTCGACCCGCGCCAGACGCATGTCAGCGCTTGGCCAGGTACGTCGGCAGGTACTCGGCGTCGAGCACTTCTTCCGGTGTCTTGACGCTGGCGCCGAGAATTGGCCCGACCATTTCGTGGCCCCACAGGCTGAGTTTTTCCGGATTCAGCTCGTAGGGATCGCCTTGCCATGGCTCGATTTCAGCAATGGTCTCGAAGGCAAACCCGGACGGATTGAAATGGTAAAACGACAGATGGGGGTCCTGAGCATGTTGGCCGAGGGTCATCATCATCGGCAGTTCACGCTGACGCACGATGTCGTAGGTCTCACCGACATCACGCACGTTGCGTACAAACAACCCGACATGCTGCACGCCCATGCGACCCGGCCCGTGGCCATACGCGATGTCATGACTGGTGTGATGGTTGAGTTTGGAGCGGAAGAATCCGGTTCGTCCTTTGCCCGCACCGGCGCCATACCAACTGAAACCCATGACGTTAAGCAGGAAGTCCTCCAGTTCTGGCGTGTAGTCCGGAGTGATCAGCACCACATGACCCGCACCTCGTTCGTCGGCAAGGAAACCACTGTGCGGACGGCCCGGCTGGAACGAGCGCGGCATCCATTTTTGCCCGTAAAACAATTCGTGCTGATACCCCACCGGGTCACGAAAACGCACTAATTCACGCACGCCACGCTTTTCGCACAGTTCAGCGTCACCGCGGGTGAAGTCGATATTGGCGGCCGCCAGCTTCTTGATACCGTCCTCGAACGCCATGCGCCCCACCGCTTCCCAACCGATGTAGACAATTCGGTCAACCTTGCCTGGATGGAAAGCGACGCGATGGCGGCGATCATCGATTTTGAAGTACAGCGAATCGGGGTCACTCTCGGGGTTCTTGCCGATGCCAAAACCCATCACCTGCGGGCCGTACTCGCGCCACGCGTCGAGATTGGGGGACTCAAAGCCCATGTAACCGATACCGATGATGTCCACGTTATTCACCTTGTTATTGTTCGAGATGAAAGGGTGCCGGTAGCCCTTGCCAGGGCGCCGCGCGTGCTAGATCGCGAGTAACCCGCCGTCGATGACGAAGTCCGAACCGGTAATGAATGAAGCTTCATCCGAGGCGACAAAGACCGCCATCGCCACCACTTCCTCGGGTTCGCCGGGGCGATCCATCAATACCCCATCCAGCAGCATCGCGCGCATTTTTGGGTCTTCCAGAAACGGCCGGGTGCCCGGCGTCGCGACAAATCCCGGGCTCAAACTGACCGCACGGATACCGAACGGCGCGCCTTCTACCGCCAACTGGCGAGTGAAGGACACCACAGCGCCCTTGGCAGCGGAATGCGCGGAAATGCCGGCGACTTTCGAGCCACCCCACGCGGCGGTGGACGATACGTTGATGATCACTCCGCGCTGTTCGGCCAAGTGGTGCCAGGCATATTTGGTGGTATAGAACAGCAGGTCGATTTCGTTGCGCATGGTGTACTGCCAATCTTCGATCGACAGCTCGCTGACCAGCCCGAATCGTGCGGCGGAAGCGTTGTTGTAGAGAATGTCGATGCGCCCGTGTTCAGCCACGGAGGCATCGATCCAGGCCTTGGCCTGTTTGTGATCGCCCAGGTCCACGGGTGCCGAGCCATACAGGGTAAACCCCTCGGCTCGCATCAAGGCTGCCGTCTCCTCGTGGCCTTCGGCATTGAAATCGCAACCGACCACAATCGCCCCTTCGCGGGCAAAACGCAGCGCCGCCGCCCTGCCCTGGCCGCCGCCAGTACCGGTAATCAGCGCGACCTTGTTTGGTAATCGTCCCATAAGCACATCCTCACCTCAGTGGTTATCACGTTGCGGCTGACGCTCACGCCATCAAACAGCTTCGTCATCCGGGGTGATGGGCTCAAGCCAGATGGCCTCCGCAGGGCAGGCGGCTGCACCCTCACGAGCCTCCTCCTCCAACTCCGGCGGCACACGGGCATCGTCGAGGTACACCATGCCATCGGCATCAAGCTTGTACAGGCTGGGACAAATCGCAGCACACAAACCATAACCACAGCAGCGGCTTCGGTCGGCCACCGCTTTGAATTGCGCTTTTTCTGAACTCATTTTTTTCTCCTTTATCAGGTTCAGCCTCTGCAAATTATGAACACTTATTTATTTTATGTGCAATTAATTTTTAACGCGGATATGCTGAGACTCATCCGCTGTCGCTAATCACTGCCTTGGCATCAAAACGGGTGAATCGCAGCAGGATGTTGAACACGGCTGGCTTCAGAGTGATTCAACAGTGGGTGCAACGCATGAAATTCGTTTGTCCGTTAGTCAGATAGCTGCGCTGGACAAATCCGAATTTCTGATTTTATTCTGATTAAAAAACCAGATTCTGTTCAAAGAATCTGCTGGCGGTGGTCCACATCACCACTTGTAGCAGTGCTTGGCTCAACAAAACCTATAAGGAAGCCAACTTCATGCACCCGTCTAGAAACGAAGCGGCAATCGATCTGCGCGAGTTCCGCCAAAGCTGGAAAATCCTGATTTTGTCGGTCGCCGGAGTGGCCATCAGCATCAACGCCGCCCTGCTCTATGGCTTCGGCACACTGGTCGTGCCGCTCGGCGATGCCTTTGGCTGGAGCAAAAGTGAACTGCAAGCCTGCATCACCTTTCTGTTTGGCGGCGCGGTGGTGTCATTGCAGTTGGTGGGTTGGTTCAACCTGCGCTACGGCATGAAGCGCGTTACGGTTATTTCCCTGCTGCTGTTATCACTCGGCTACCTGGCGACCACGCAACTGACCCAATCGATATGGTCGATGTACATCGCCTTTGCGCTACTGCCCATCGTCGGCATGGGCGCGCTGGCGGTGACCTGGACCCAACTGATCAGCCTTTGGTTCGACAGCAATCGCGGCCTGGCGCTAGCCATTGGTCTGTCCGGGACCGGCGTCACCGCCGCCACCATCCCCCGCCTGATGGCTTGGGGCATAGAGCAATGGGACTGGCGTGCGGCCTTCGTGATTCTCGCGCTGCTCAACCTTTTGGTTCTGCTGCCGCTGATTCTGCTGTGGTTCAAGCTACCCACTGTTGCAGGTCACCGTGACGACGGCCATGTGCTGGAGCAATTGCCCGGCATGTCTTTTCGTGAAGGTATGGGCTCGCTGAAATTCTGGACCTGCAACCTGGCGCTCAGCCTGGTGATTTCTTCGATTGTCGGCATGGTCACCAGCACCGTGCCCATGCTGCAATCCCGAGGTCTGTCCGCTGGGGACGCGGCCACCATCTTCAGCTGTTTCGGTATTTCGCTGATCTTCGGCCGAATGCTGATTGGTTATTTGCTCGATCGCCTGTGGCCGCCAGCCGTGTCTGCACTAAGCCTGGTGCTACCCGCCGTCGGTTGTTTCATCTACCTGAGCCCAACCACCGAATTTGCCCCGCTCATGCTGGCGGCGGTGCTGGTTGGTTTCGGCGCCGGGGCGGAGTTCGATATTGCCGCATTCCTGATTGCCCGCTACTTCGGCCTGCGCGAATACGGCCGCCTGTTCGGCGTGCATCAGGGCCTGAATACCGTGGCCTCGGCGCTGGCCCCGCTGCTCTTCGCGTACATGCTGGCGCGCACCGGTTCGTATAGCGCGATGCTGGTGTACAGCGCCGCTTGCTGCCTGATCGGTCCGCTGTTGCTACTGACCCTGGGGCGTGTGCCGCGCTTCAATGCGCAAACCATTCCCAGACAATCCTGAGCCCCACCCAACAAGATCGGAGCAGAACATGCCCACATTGACGTTTATTGAACACAACGGCACCGCCCATCAGGTCAAAGGCGACATCGGCCAATCAGTGATGCAAGCCGCGACCTTCGCCTCGGTGCCGGGTATTTCTGCGGACTGCGGTGGTGCATGCAGTTGTGCCACCTGCCACACCTACATTGACGATGCCTGGCTGGGCAAAGTGCAAGCGGCGGAAGGCATGGAGAACGACATGCTCGAGTACGCTTTCGAGCGCCGTGACAGCAGCCGCTTGAGCTGTCAAATGATCATCAGCGAAGACATGGACGGCATGGTTCTGCACCTGCCGTCGTCGCAATTCTGAATGCGCTTGAAGGAGCTCCCATGACCCTCGCCTCAGTCGTTATCGTCGGTGCTGGCCAGGCCGGATTTCAGGTCGCTGCCTCCCTGCGTCAGGAAGGCTTTGACGGGCGCATCACCCTGATCGGCGATGAGCCAGGCCTGCCCTACCAGCGCCCGCCATTGTCCAAGGCCTATCTGCTCGGCAAGATTCAGGCGACCAATCTGCTGTTTCGTCCTGCGGATTTCTACACCACCCAGCGCATTGAACTGCTGCATGACCAGGCAACCGCGATCGACCGCCTGAACCGACGCGTGATATTGGCCTCGGGTGCTGCCGTCAGTTACGACCATTTGGTGCTGGCGACCGGCGCGCACAACCGCCCCCTGCCGGTTCCTGGCGCAGAGCTGCCGCAAGTGTTCGGTATCAAAACCAAAGCCGATGCCGACTCGCTGGCGCCGCTGGCTAAAGAAGCGCGCAACGTGGTGGTGATTGGTGCCGGGTTTATCGGCCTCGAGTTCGCGGCAGTGGCCGCTGCCCTAGGGGCTAACGTGCACGTACTGGAGCTGGGCGAGCGTCCCATGGCCCGCGCCGTTTCGCGGGAGATGTCCGAGCTGTTTCGCCAGGCACATGAAGCCTGGGGTGTGCATTTTGACTTTCGCCAAGGCTTGAGCCGCATCGACGGCGACAACGGCAATGTGTGCGCGGTGCAAACCGGTGATGGACGTGCGCTCCCAGCTGACCTGGTGGTGTTTGGTATCGGTGTGATCCCCAATGCACAACTGGCGACTGAAGCCGGTCTGGACATCGAGAACGGCATCAAGGTGGACGCCAGTCTGCTGACCTCTGACCCGCAAATTTCCGCAGTGGGGGATGTCGCCAGCTTCCCATGCCTGCAAAACAATGAGTTACACACCCGCCTCGAGTCGGTGCAGAACGCCATCGACCAGGCCCGCGCAGTGGCTGCACGCTTGATGGGCAAACCAGCGCCTTATAGCGCCCTCCCCTGGTTCTGGACCGACCAAGGCAACTTGAAACTGCAGATCGCCGGACTCTCCCATGGCTATGACAGTACCGTCGTGCTCGGTTCAGTCGAAGAACATCAAGCGTCCGTGCTGTGCTTCCGCAATGACCGTCTGGTGGCCGTGGAGTCCTGTAATCGCATGGGCGATCACATGGCGGCGCGCAAGATTCTCGCTCGCGCGCCCAAGCTGACGGCAGTCGAAGCCGCCACTGACGGGTTCGATCTGAAAGCTTGGGAAGCGGCCAACCGCGACTGAGCGTCGCACTGATCTTTCACGCCCGCTGCCGCGCCCGCCTCAAAGCTGACGCGGCATTTTTTTTGCACAACGACTGGAGCGATGCAATGAACAAAGTCTGGTTTATTACCGGTGCGGCCCGAGGCTTGGGTGCTGCGATCGCCAAAGCCGCGTTGGCCGACGGTGACCGTGTGGTGGTCAGCGGCCGGCGTATCGAACCGCTTGAAAACGTCTTCGCCGAGTACGGTGAGCGCGTTATGGCAGTGGCCCTGGATGTGACCGACGAAGCCCAGGCGCTTGCCGCCGTAGAGACTGCCGTCGCGCGTTTTGGACGAATCGATGTGCTGGTCAACAACGCCGGTTATGGCCAACTGGCGCCGTTTGAAGACAATTTCGCCAGCGACGCCGCCCAGCAATTCGCGACCAATGTGTTTGGTGTGTTCAACGTCTGCCGCGCCGTGCTGCCTGTCATGCGTCAGCAACGCAGCGGCCGGGTGTTCAACGTGTCTTCAATGGGGGGCATGGTCGGGATGGGCGGTGCGGCGTTGTACTGCGCATCCAAGTTTGCCGTGGAAGGTTTTTCCGAATCCCTGGCCCAGGAAGTGACGCAGTTCGGCATCAAGGTCACGCTGGTGGAGCCCGGGGTTTTCCGTACGGACTTTCTCGACCCCAGCTCCGCGGTCTTCGGTACCCGCGGGCTGGAGGATTACGCTGCATTCACCGCCAAGGTCAAAAGCGCTTCGGCCGCCTACAACCATCAGCAAACCGGCAACCCGGCGAAACTGGGCGATGCGCTGGTGCACCTGGCCAACAGCGAACATCCACCGTTGCGTTATCTGGCGGGCTCCGACGCTTATCAGCAGGTCAGCGACAAGCTCAACAGGATGCTCGCGGAAATCGAGCAATGGCAGCAGTTGTCCCATTCCACCGATGGCGTCTAGGCGCCGACGCGCACAGCCTTTCTGACGAGGCTGTGCGCAACGATTACTGGTTGATGAAGTAACGTACGGACAACTTTCCATCTTCGAACCGATACAACTCGATCGTTTCGATGCCACCTTCCTGCTCACGAAAGGCGTTCAGGTGATGGCACGCCGCTTCATTGCCATTGACGATGCACTGGCGCACCTCGACGCGAACCCTGGTTTGCTGCTGCGCCCACATGCCTTCCAGCACCTGCCATGCATCAGCCTGCGGCTTGCCGACGTATTCGATACTCAAGCCGTTGGGCGAGACGCTGCGATAGTGAGCGAAAAAGCCCTCTTTATCGCCTCGGTTCCAGCAGTCGATCTGCCCGTGCAGAAAGTGCTCGATGGTGTGTTTGTCCATGCTCATTTCACGTTCATCCTCAAGTGGGTTCAGGCATGTGGTCGTAGCTGGAGATTTTGCTGACGGGCGAGGAAACTTAGCTCCATCCTCAACCACAGCAGAATGGTCGGGCCGATAATGGCGCAGCAGAAACAGCACACCAGCACGGCGGAATAGCTGCCGTACAGGTCATAAAGATGGCCGAACAGCATGGGCACCAGACCGGAAACAATGGTGATCAGGCACAGGTGCAGACCAAATATCCGCGCGTAGTCCTTCAAGCCGAAATAGCGCGCCATCAGGAATGCCGCCAGATCGAACTCAGCTCCGGCACTGGCGCCGATGCACAGGGTCGCCAGCACCAGCAACGGTGTGTTCTGCGCCCCGCCAAAGAGAAAGATCGCGCAGCCCAATGCGGGTAGCGCCAGGCTCACGGCGGCCACCACCGAAGGTGAATAGCGGTCCAGCAGATAACCCACCAACAAACGCCCGCCGATGATGGAAATACCAAAGGTGCTGAAGATCTGGCTGGCTTGCTGCGCACTCAGGCCCTTGCTTTGCAGCATCGGCACCATGTTGGTGACCATGCCGACGGTCAACGACACCGACAATATCAACGCGACGTTAAAGCCCCAGTACATGCCTGAGCGCAATGCTTGTTTGAAGGACATGCCGGACAGCTCCGGAAGTTCCTTCTGCGTTGTCGCGTCAGGACTGGCGAGCAGCGCCGGCATGCGCAGCCACATCAATGACAAGGGCAGCGTAAACAGCAAAGGCATTGCGCCCAATGCAATAAACCCGGCTTGCCAACCGTAGGCGGCAATCAGCCGCGACAACAGGGGTGGCAGAATCATTGCCATCAGCCCGGTGCCACACAAAATCACGGCCAGCGCCAGTCCACGGTTACGCTCGAACCAAAGGTTGACCAATTGCGTCCAGGTGATCGCAATGGTGCCGGCACAGATGATCGGCATGCTGAAAAACGCCAGGTACAACCAGCCGATCGAACCCTGAATCCGCGTGATCGCAAAGTAACCGACGATCTGCAGCACGATCGAAACAATCGCCACCCGGCGCAGGCCGAAGCGACGGTACAGCCAGCCGACCAGTTGCGTGGAAATCGCCACCCCGGCGAAGAGAAAGGTGATGGAGGCTTGCAAGTCGCCCCGGCTCCAGCCGAACGCCTGTTCCAGCGGAATCACCAGGGTGCCGAAGGCGTACAGCAACGCAGCGGTAATGCTGGTGCAGATGCCAAACAGGCCTAACACAACCACGCGCCAGCCGCGCTTGAACTCGGTAAAATCATTGCCAGCGTGGGCCGTGGTGTTGCTACTGCGTGTATCCGATGTCATGACCTGACTCCCATCGCGGACGTGCGACTTGATTACTGGCCCTTGAGGATTTCTTCGACCTTGGGCAACGCGATCATGGTGGCGCCGCCATCCACCAGCAACGAGGTGCCAGTGATATAGGAAGCCTCGTTGGAGGTCAGAAACAGTACGGCGTTGGCAATGTCGGCGGACTCGCCCAGACGCCCTACCGGGAAATGTGCAGCGAGTTTATGCGGCAGTTCATTGCCAAGGGTTTCGAGCATGTGGTCAGTGCCGATCAGTCCGGGCTCGACGACGTTGACCAGAATATTCATGGCGCCGAATTCCACCGCCAGGCCACGGGCGAAGGCATTCATGAAGGCTTTGCTGGAACCATAGGCAATCAGTCGAGGGGTGTATTTGCGGTTGGCTTCGCCGGACGAGATGAAAATCAGCCGGCCTTTGTCGGCGGCTTTCGACAGATAAGGTGCGCAGTCCTTGGCCAACCAGAACAACGATTGAATATTGCTGCGAACGATGTGATCAAAAGTGTCATCGGCCATTTCGGCGATCAGCCCGTGACTAGTATCGGCGGCGCAATGCACCACGATGTCCAGGCCACCAAAGTGCTCTACACCACCTTGCACCATTGACTTGATCGCCTCGCGGTCGGCGATGTCGCCACCGACCAGGCAGGCTTGCGCACCCAGGGCCTTGATCTGTGCGATCGTTTCTTCACCGTATCGAGCGGTGCGTGCCGACACCACCACCTTGGCGCCTTCTCGGGCATAGGCCAGGGCAATGGCGCGGCCCATGCCTCGGCCGGCACCAGTGACCAGCACGACTTTGTCACGGAATTTCATCGTGATTCCTCATTGTTGTTATTAGAGAGGCTACTGATGCAGCGTATGCGCCGGATAATGATCGCAACCCGGCGCACCCGGCTGATTACAGGTCCTTGCCTGGAACGTTGCGGGCCGAGCCGTTACGCCGGTCCGATTCGCCCCAGCCCAGCCAGTGCGAAGGCTCGCGGGTATCGCCAACCCGACGCCAGCGCCCTTCCTGCTGCGCCGTGATCGGGAAGCCGCCGACGAAGTCGATCATCTCGCCCTTCTCATCAGGCAAAAACTCCCACTCTTCCTTGCCTTCCAGCACGATTTTCGCGGACTTCAGGAAGTAGCTGCCGTCCTTGTGTTCGGTTTGTCCTTCGATATCGGTGGTGACCCGAACCTCGCCTTTCTCATTGTTGAAAATGGCGTAGCCCAAATGGTCGTGACCGACCATGAAAGAGCCGGTATCCCAGGTGCCGTCTTTATAAACGGTGACAAAGGACCACCAGATCACATGCTTGTTGTTGTTCACCACCAGGTCTTTCTTGAAGTGAATGGCGCCGCCTTCGGCCATGTAGAACTGGTCCAGTGCCATGGCGCCCTTGACCGGACGCCCCTCACAGACACCGGCGATGTCCCACAACTGCGAAACGTAGAAGGTGCCCCATTCCACGCCGGGTAAATACCACTGCAGTCCCGGACCGAGCAGACGCCCTTCGAGGTGAAACAGGCCTTCTTCTTTCCAGGTCAGCCGTTCGCTGCTAGCAGTGATTTCCCAGCCGTTGCCGGCTTCACCCGGTTGGCTGGCCCAGCGCGCGACATCGCCTTCCAGGCTGTGCACCGGCAGCGGTGTCAGCGCCTGGCGGGCCATTTTTTCGTGGTCCATGCGCAGGTTGACGTTATCGACGTGATTGTTCAGGTAAAAGAACTTGGTCGGGTTCGGTGTGCCGTTGGGCGCCATCAGCGAGCGGACGAAGGAATAGATATTGCCTTGCTCATCGCGCACAGATCCGAACGGCGAACTCTTGCTCAGGTGCAGGCCGAAGAAGCCGCGTTCCGATGACATCGACGCGCCTGTGACCTGGTGCGGCCCAACCAATTGTTGGAAGCCGAAATCACCGCGTTCTGGAATGGTTTTAAACGTTCTCATAATGCCCTCTGTTGTTTTTGTTGAGGCCTGGAAACGGATTTTCAGCCTGGTTCAGTCCCAGATCACCGGGAGCTTGGACACGCCGCGCAGTTGCGCACCGCCTATCAGCGGCACAGGCTCGCTCGGGTCGAGGCGCAAGTTTGGGAACAGATCGAGGATCGCGTTGACCGCGCAGCTGATCTCCACCTTGGCAACGAACTGACCGATGCACATGTGCGGGCCGAAGCCGAAACCAAAGGAGGGTTTTGGCTTGCGATCAATGTCGAATACATCGGGGTTTTCAAAGGAGTCTTCGTCGCGGTTGGCGGACACCACCATGCATTGGACGAACGAACCCTTGGGGATTTTCACGCCGTGAAATTCCACTTCCCTGGCGGTTTCGCGCACCTTGAAGGTGGCCACTGGTTCAAAGCGCGTGGTTTCGTCCATCAGCTTGCCGATCAGCGAGCGGTCGGCCTTGACTCGGTCCAGTAACCCGGGCGTGGTGAGCAGCAAGGTCATCACCGAGCCGAACATGCGCGTGGTGGTTTCGCCCGCGGCTGGCAACAGCGAGCGAGTGAAGGTGATCACCTCGTGGTCATCCAGCGTGCGCCCTTCGTACTCCGCGCGCAGCAAACGCCCGACTACATCATCGCCTTGGCTGCCCTCTGCACGACGTTGCACCACCACCTCGGCAAGCGCGTCGTACAGACCTTTGACGGCGATGCCGGCCTGACGTCGCGCTTCAACCATTTTGCTCGGGTCAATCTGGTTGCCGCCGACAATGGCCAAGGCCCACGCAGCGTATTGCTTGTACTTGGAGGGCTCATCCGAGGGGAAGCCCATCAAAGCGTACATGACGCGAATCGGCAGCTCGAGGCCAAACTTCATCAAGTCGGCCTTCTTCGCCGGCAACATCGGCTGGATGTACTCCTCGCGAATCACTTGATCGATCTGGGGGCGCCACTTGTTCACGGTCTCCGGCATAAAGGCCGGTTGCAGCAGGGCGCGCACCTTGCGGTGCTCGTCACCGTCCATGGCAAGAATGATCAAACCATCGAAAAACGCTCCAAGACCTTCGGCAATAAAACCGCTGGTATAGGTCGCACCGTCGCGCAGAACAGTCATTACATCCTGGTATTTGAACAAGGCGAAGGTCGGGCGAGTGCCCTGCTGGGTGCCGGCATTGGTCGGCACGCCAAACTGGGTGATGAAGTCGCCTTCATAGATGGGCGATTTCAACCGTTGCTCGCGGCACACCGCGTGAATATCCAGGTCGGTGCCGCGATACATTTCCGACACAGCGGAGTATGCGGTTGCCAGGTCCAGTGCTGCGCTTTCGTTGCTCATCAGGAGCTCCTGTCTTGTTTTTATTCTTCTTGCACACCAAGATTACCCGGCTGCCAACCCATGGTATGTGGTTGTGTCTGCCCCGGTAGTCCGCTTCGTTTGACTCGGGGTCAAACGAAGGCCCCCGGGGAAATGCTTCAAGGTGTGAATAACCTGGCCAAAACTGGCATGAGGAGGACGAGGTGGCGGTAAAGGCAGGAGAAGGTGGCGAACAGGGCAAACGCAATACGATGAATCGCCTGCTCGCGGCAGCGCGCGTGGAGTTCGCCAGAAAAGGCCTGGCTGGTGCGCGAGTGGAAGAAATTGCCCGGGAAGCCGGCGTCACCAAGCAGCTGGTCTACCACTACTACAACTCCAAGGAAGGCCTGTTTGTAGCGGTACTGGATGAATCCTCGGACAACATCATGTCCGAGCTGGTCAATCTCAATGTCGAAGAGCTTTCACCGCCAGTGGCGATGCGCGCCGTGCTCAACCATTTTTTCGACCAGTACCGTCTGGACCCCTTCCTCGGCAGCCTGGCGCTGGAAGGCATTCGCTACCATGACACCCACGAAACGCCGCGTAACCACTTTCTGGAAATGGCACCGAAGCTGATTGCCAAGCTCGATGCGATTCTGTTGCGGGGGGCGGCCAGTGGTGATTTTCGCGCAGACATCAACCCGCGCCTGTTGTTGGCCAGCGCTTCGCTGGTGACTACTGGCTGGTTTACCAACCGCTATTCGATGTCGGCGCTTGCCGGGCTGGATACGGACTCGGAGCAAGGCATGGCCACGTGGCGGCAGTACTCGGCGGATTTTGTGCTGGCGAGTATTTCGCTGGGGGCAGAAAAAAACGTCGACGGCGTTTAAGCACCGTTCACACACTCTCGCCCAATAAGCTTTCCCTGTGGGAGCGAGCCTGCTCGCTCCCACAGTGGGTTCTCTGTTGGGCTTGGAATCAGCGACCCGCTTCAGTCAGCCTTTTTACGCAAATACTTGCTCACCCGCTTGGCCGCCAAGCGCCCGGCCATGCCATTGACCCCGCCGCCCGGATGAATACCGGCACTGCCCAGATACAACCCCGCCACAGGCAAGGTATCGCCGCCCAAACCGTACGCCGGGCGCATGGTGCTCGAGCGCATCGAGGTGGTGTCGATATGCACCACGCAGCCATTCACCGTGTTCAAGCGCGCAGTAAAATCCGGAGCCGCCTCGATGTGTCGGCCAATCACCTGCCCCTCGATCCCATCGATGTAGTCATACAGCTGTTCCTGTACCTGATCAGCCACCCGCTCACGCAGCGCGTCCCAACCTTCATTGGGATTTACCGGCATCACCGGCGGATAGATGTACAACACATCCTGCCCGGCTGGCGCTTGTGAAGGGTCAGCCGAACTCGGAGCGGCGACGGTGATATAGGGCAATTTCGGTACTTCGCCACGGGCGCAGGCGGCGAAGTTTTCCAGCACGGCTTCTTCGGTGCCGATCAGCATGACGGTTTTACGCAAATCCACGCCATCGCCGCGAATGGCAGCGAAACGTGGCACAGAAATCTGCCCACGCAAGGCAACATCTATCTTTAGTGGCCCCGAGCCTTTGCCGTTGGCCGGCGCCATGGCGATGCGGGTCAACAGGTGTTTGGGAATCTCGCCGGGGGTAACCATATCCAGCGCCGGCTTGGGGTGGCAGCCAGCAATGACTGCCCGTGCGGTGAACTGACGACCATCCGCCAGTTTCACGCCTTTGATCAGACCGTCCCTGGCAACGATTTCACTGACGCTGGCCGACACCAGCACTTGCCCGCCCAGCTCTTCCAGTCGAGCCTGCATGGCATTGCTCAACTGCTGCATGCCACCCAATACCCGGCCCACGCCAAAACGATGGAGGAAACCAAGCAAGGCGTAATAGATGCCACCGCCATCGGCGCTGATGTCCCCCGCCAGGCCAGTGAGTGCGCACATTGCGGAAATGGTCACCGGGTGTTCGAAGCGCTCACGCGCCGCCTGCAATGCAGAGCCCGTCATCAGCGCCATCAATTCGGGTTTCAAGGCTTTGTGTTTGATCGCGGTGCCAAGCATTTTCAGCTTCACGCCGAGGTTCGTTTTGGCCGGGTCGACACGCATCATCGGCAGCGCGATATCGAGGAACATGTCGATGACTTTCATGAACTGCAGAAACGCCTCGGCATCCTTGCTGCTGAACCGGCGGATCTCGGCGGCGGTTTTCTCGCGATCGCGCCAGAAGATCAGCGATTGCCCATCCGGGTGCAAGTACACATACCCCGGCGCAAGCTCTATCGATTTGAAACCGTGTCGATCAAGTCCCAGTTCCGCTGGTACATGGGAATGCACGCGCATCGACATCATGTCCAGGGCACAGGGATGAACCAGATGCTGCGGCGCTTCGGGTATCAGGTAACCCGAGGAGGCCATCCCGCCGACCTTGTCCAATGCCTCCAGAACCAGCACCTTCTTGCCTTCCAGGCCCAGGTAGCAGCCAGCCGAAAGGCCATTGGTGCCACCGCCGACGATGATCACATCAAAATCCGTAGTGCTCGCATTTTGGTTCTGGTTCATCAATTAATTCCAAGTCGAAGTTCAACCACAGCGGCACGCGGCGGCTATGGCGGCAAAGATCAACCGCGGCGCACCGCACAGGGTGCGCCGGGCAAGGGTTACATGCCGGTGCGACCCATCTGCGCAAACAGCGCGCGCATCGCCACCAGGGAGGGGGTGTGGCTGCTGAAACCGCCGTCGGCGACCAGCGTGGTGCCGGTGACGAAGGAGGATTCGTCACTGGCCAGGAACGCCACCACATCGGCAATCTGCCGAGGCGTGCCCAGCTCGGCAGTGCAGTGGTTGTCGCGCAGGATGTCGAGCAAGGGTTCAGGCATGGCGTGTTCCGAAGGCGCCAGGCCGATCTGCACGGCGTTGCCGCGAATGCCTTGTTTGCCGTATTGCGAGGCGACCATGCGCGGCAGCATCATCAGCCCCGCCTTGGAGGTGGCGTAGCCGGTCAGGGACATATCGCCCTGCATGCCCAGACCCGAAGTGGCGAAGATAATCGAGCCCTTGCCGTTCTCCAGCATGACCGGAATCACATGTTTGGTGCACAGCACTGCGCCGCGCAGGTTGACGGCGATGGCCCGGTCCCAGGCCTGCATGTCGAGGTTGACAAAATCGCGGTCCAGCTGACGTTGCTCGGCGTTCAGGATCGCCGCGTTGTTGTGCAGAATGTCGATACGGCCAAAATGCTGTTTAACCTGAGCAACCATCGCCCGCACGGCGTCTTCCGAGGACACGTCAGTGGCGATTGCCAAGGCTTGATGACCCTCGGCGAGGAGTGATTGGGCCACGGCTGTGGCCCCCTCGAAATTGATATCGACCACCGCAATACTTGCACCATGCGACGCCAGCACCCGTGCGCACTCAGCGCCCAGGCCGCCACCGGAGCCGGTAATAATGGCCACTCTCCCTGCCAGTTTTCCTGTGCTCATGTTCTATTCCTTATTGTTTTGGGTGGCGCTTTACTCGCCGGTAAACCGCGGTTCGCGCCGCTCGCTGAACGCCTGGGCTGCCTCTCGGGCATCCTTGGTCGGGGCCAGCAAGGCGAACAGATCAAGCTCCAGATCCAGGCCACGCTTGAGGTCCATGTCCAGTGCCGCCCGAGCCGCTTGTTTGACAAAAGCCGACGCGGTGGGTGGTTTGCTGGCGATGCGCTGAG
The DNA here is from genome assembly GCF_007858185.1 of Pseudomonas grimontii. Taxonomy (GTDB): domain Bacteria; phylum Pseudomonadota; class Gammaproteobacteria; order Pseudomonadales; family Pseudomonadaceae; genus Aquipseudomonas; species Aquipseudomonas grimontii. Next base: position 133,665 of record NZ_VFES01000008.1, on the reverse strand, counting down.
CAAAGGCTCGCACTTCGTCCACCAGGCTGGCATTGTCACTGGCCAAGCGACTGACCAGGCCAATGCGCTGCGCTTGTTCGGCGCCCACCCGGTCTCCAGTGAGCAACATGTCCAACGCCTGGCCTGGTGCAACCACTCGGGAAAGCCGTTGCGTACCACCGCCGCCGGGAATCAGCCCCAGGCCGGTTTCCGGCAGGGCGAACACGGCATCGGGCGCGGCGAAGCGGATGTCACACGCCAGCACCAGTTCCAACCCACCGCCCATGCAATAACCATGAATGGCAGCGATCACCGGTTTGCTGATGCCATCCAGCGCTTCGATCCAGCGCACCTGTTCCATGCGCTGCCGCACTTGCAGGCTCGATTCCGGGCCACGGCGCTCCTTGATATCAGCACCCGCACAAAAGCCTCGCTCACCTTCCCCGCGAATCACGATCACGCGAATGTCCGGGTCTTGCTGCAACAGCGCCAGTGCTTGCGGCACGCCCTGACGAATATCGTCGTTGATGGCGTTGATCTGCCGGGGCCGGGTCAGTACCACCCAACCCACCATGGCATCACGCTCAAGGCGCACCGCATCGTTGATCAGCACGGGAGACTGCGGTTTTTGCGCTGTGCTCATACAGGGCACTCCTCGAACTCGAAGACCTGGCCATTGAGTTCTTGTGGGTCGATCTTGATCAACGCACGGCCGCCGACGGCCTCTGAGGATTCGATCCACTGGAACCGCGTGCCGCGTGACCGCAGATCCTCGGCCTTGGCAGCCAGATCGTTGACACCGATGCGGATGTAGTACGGACCCGGCCCCCAGTTATTGACGTAGTGGCCGGCGTCGGTGTTCCAGTAGGTCGCCTCGAGCACATCGAGGGTGGCACTGTTCGGCACGGTGAAACCCATACGCGCACGGCGGTAACCTTCGCTGCCGATGCTCTCGACCGGCCCGCTCGGTTCCCAGTCGAGGTTGGTCGAGACCTTACGCAGGGTTTCATCGAGGTCGCGTACCAGGAAGCCACGGGCGGTGACGCGGACCATGTCGCCGGGCTTGAGATCACGCGGCTGCATCGGTGGCAACTGATAGGTTTCCGGCGGCATCTGCAAAGGCTCGGTCGGCATGATCTCAATGCACAAACCGCCATCCACAGTGGGTTGGTAATACGGTTGCTCGGGAGTAGCACCCAGCCACAAACGGTCGAACGGCATTTCCGGGGTGCGCTGCGCCATGCGGAACGGCAAGCGACGACGCATCAGTTTGTCTACCAGCGCGTCGAACTTGTCCCCGTGCAGGGCCAGCACGATGGAGTGCGTGATCATCGGCCGATGATGCCCCTGGAAATCTTTCAGGCTTTCCAGAAAGTCATGGAACAACGGATCACCGGGGTTCGGCCGATCCGGGTGCCACTGCGGTTCGATGCGCGTAGGCGACACCGCGAGGGATTTGTGTACCCGCAGGAAATGCGCAATGTACGGGTGATTATCGAACGCCTGGCGCCAGCGTTCGTGTTTGTAGATGCCGAGCTTGTCGACCAACATTTCCGTCATGCCGTCCGGGTCCGGAACCATCATGTCGGCACTCATCAATAACTCGAACATTGTTCTCTCCTTGCAGTTGCCAGCCAGGTCTGTGCCCGGCTATTAGTCAGCGGACACGCCGGGGTAAGGCGAGCTCGGTCAATAGGGGTGTAGGTGCGCTGGCCGCGGGTTTGCGCGGTTCCTGTTGCGCGCGCGCGTCCTCCAGATCGAGGGTCACGCCGGCCTTGGAGTTGCCTTTCGGGTTGAGCAGGTAATGCGAGAGTGCCGGGATCAGCACCAGCGCACCGAGCATGTTCCACAGGAACATGAAGGTCAGCAGAATGCCCATGTCCGCCTGGAACTTGATCGGCGACCAGGCCCAGGTAATCACCCCGGCGGCCATGGTCAGGCCAACGAGGGCAACGACACGACCGGTGAAGTCCAGCGAGCGGCGATACGCAACCGCCAGGCTACCGCCACGTTCCTGCACCGCCAGTTGCACACTGAGTAGATACAGCGCGTAGTCCACGCCGACACCGACACCCACGGCGATCACTGGCAAGGTGGCTACTTTCAGGCCGATCCCCAACCAGACCATCAGCGCCTTGCAGATGATCGTGGTCATCAGCAAAGGAATCAGCGCCACCAGGGTTGCGCGCCAACTGCGGAAGGTCAGCAGGCAGAGCAAGGCCGTAGCGCCATACACGGCCAGGTACATGGTGATGATGCCCTTCTCTACCTCAATGTTAGTGGCAGCTTCGATCCCGGCGTTACCCGCAGCCAGGAGGAACTCCACAGGCTGTTCAGCGCCAGCGACCGTGTTGTTTTCCTTGGCGAATTCTTCAGAGACCTTCAATACCCGGCTCAGGGTGTCGGCTTTGTGATCGGCCAGATAGGCGATCAATGGAGTGACCGAGCACTGCTGGTTGGTGATCCCCGGAGCAGAAATCATCGCCGCGTCCACCGCCGAGTTGGTGATCGCCTGGTCACGGCTTATGCTCAGCCATTTCGGGCTGCCTTCCGCCATGCCGGAGCTGATCATCCGCACGGTTTCGGCCAGCGACTGGGTCGTCTGTACACCGGGCGTCTGGCGCAGCCGCCAGGCCAGTTTGTCCATGCTTTGCAACGACTGGTATAGACGGCAACTATCTTCATTGGTCTTCATGATGACCACGAACTGGTCACTGGAAAGTCCGTAGTGACTAGTGATGTAGGCGTTATCGCGGTTATAGCGCGAATCCGCACGCAACTCCGGCGCACCGGGATCGAGGTCGCCCACCTTGAGATGCATCATCACCACGCTGCCAATCAGCGTCACCACCAGCGATACGGCAATCACCGCCGTGGCCATCGGCCGTTCCGTGAAGCGATCCAGGCCGCTCCACAGACGCCCGAGAAAACCCCGGTTTTCTGCGCCGGCCTGATCTTTGGCGATGGCGATACGCGCGGCTTTCTTACTGACGCCCAGGTACGACAGCGCCACCGGAATCAGCAGCAGTTTGGTGAAAATCAGCACGGCGACACCGATGCTGGTGGTCAGGGCCAGGTCGCGAATCACCGGAATATCAATGATCACCAGCACGGCAAAACCAACGATATTGGTCAGGAGCGCAGTCAGGCCTGTGAGAAACAAACGGCGGAAGGTATAGCGTGCAGCGATGTATTTATGGGTGCCACGGCCAATGTCCTGAAGAATGCCGTTCATTTTTTGCGTGCCATGGGAAATCCCGATGGCAAAAATCAGGAACGGCACCAGGATCGAGTAAGGGTCCAGCTCGTAGCCGAGGATTTGCATCAAACCCAGCAGCCACACCACCCCCGCCACCGCCACGCTCACCAGCAGCAACGTGCTGCGCAGGCAGCGGGTATAGAAATAGACGAACAATCCGGCGATCAGCACCGATGCGCCAAAGAACAGCATGACCGAATACAGGCCGTCGATCAGGTCGCCCACCAGCTTGCTGAAACCGACAATGTGGATGCCAACCTTGTCACTTTCCAGCGAGCGAATCTGCGCTTCCAGTTGCTTGGAAAAATCACCGTAATCCAGGGGTTGTCCGGTCTGCGGATTGGTATCGAGCAGCGGCGCGACGATCATGCTCGACTGGCCGTCGTTAGCCACCAGGTTGCCAATGATCCCGGAGCGCATGATGTTGCGGCGCAAGGCCTTGATCGACTTGTCGCTGCCGTCGTAATCCGATGGCATGACCGCACCGCCATCAATGCCCTCCTCCGTCACTTCTTTCCAGCGAACGATGGGCATCCACAGCGATTTCATCCAGGAACGGTCGATTCCCGGAATCAGGTACAGGGTGTCGTTGACCTTTTGCAGCGCCAGCAGATAGTCGGCGTCGTAGATATCACCGGATTTGTTTTCCACCACGACGCGAATGCTGTTACCCAGGCCTGGCAACTGGTTTTTATAGGCCAGGTAATTCTTGATGTACGGGCTGGAGCTGGGAATCATTTTCTCGAAGCTGGCATTCACCTGAAGCCTTGTAGCAAAGAAGCCCAACACCACGGTGGCGAGCAAGCAGGCAACGACAACCACCATGCGATGACGGAATATGACCCGTTCAAACCAGCCACCGGAGTTTTTGTCAAAGTCCTCCAGGTTGGCAATCACTGGCATCCCGCTGTTGAATTTTTGCTCGACCATTTTTTCTTTCTCGTAGGGGAATCGTGCCGAGGGCTTTAGTTGGCCTGGGCGATATCGATGACCTTGGCGCCGCTGAAGCGCGTGACAAGCAGGCTCCCAGCCTGTTTGGTGGCACTGGCTGCATACACCTCGCCTACCCGCGCATCTGCCAGCGGGGTGACCTGCAAACTCTGCCGGTCAACACTGACCAGTTGCCCACCCTGGCTCACGACGATCAAGGCATCACCCTGCTCGACAATGCTGACCAGGCTGCTATTGAGATTGGTTGCCACAGGCTGCCATTGCTGGCCGTCATCACGGCTGGCAAACAGGTTGCCGCGCAGTCCGTACGCCAGCAGCAGACCGTCGAAGGCGCGGACGCCAAAGTAAGTGCCGGTGTAGGGCGTATCGATTTTCACGAAACGTTGTTGCTGACCATCCAGCCGCAGCAGCAGACCCTGCTCACCGCCGATGTAAAAAATGCCCGCATGTTCCGCCAGGCCATACAGGTGCATGCGCCGATCGTTGTCACTGCGCTCGGTCCACGGCTGCCAGTTCTGGCCGTCATCCGTGCTGTGCAACAACATGCCGAAGGCACCCACTGCAAATCCGTTGCCGTGCTCATCGAACATCACATCGAGAAAGGGTGCGGCCAATACGTCCGGCGTCGCCGAGGTACTGGCGGCCATCGCTACTTCCTTGAGCATCTGGGCGGCGACTTCATCGCCTTGTTCAGCGCGAGGGCGGTAGTAAGCGTTAAGCAAGGTCAACAGGCGGCGCCCGTCGAGTTGCACTTGCCAGCTGTCACCGCCATCGGTGGTGTGCATGACCACCGCATCGTGACCGACGATCCAGCCATCACGCTCGCCGCGAAACCGTACTTGCACCAGATCGCTAGACACCGGGCTAGCGACCTGTTGCCAGGTGCGGCCTTCATCGGTGGAGCGCTGGATCAACCCGTGCAGGCCGACGCCGATCATCGTGTTGCCTGCCGTGGCGACCGACAGCAAAGGTGCGGGCAGGTGTTCATCGACCCGCTGCGCCGGCACGTCGAGCGAATCGGCCGACAACGCGACGGCGCTGTAGGCAGGCGTCGTCAGCAATGAGCTCGCGCCGACCGTCAACGCGACAGCCAGGAGCAGGCGCGAAGTAGAAAGAAGAAAAGAAGCAGGGCAAGGGCTAGTCATTATTTTTATTCCTTAACCATCCCGCGTGGCAAACCCACCTGTTCTGCCTGCCCGGCTTGATGCGCAAACCGGCAGGCAGGACAGGTGAAATCACATCAGCGCTGGGTGACCCGAGCCACAATGGCTTCAGGATTCATGTCACGCTCGGAGAGTGGTTTGTCGATGAACTTGTAGCCGCCTTTCAAACCATCGTTGAGCAGCGCGTACATGCCTTTGTTGAAGTCATACACGACGTTTTTCACGTTGTAGGGAATGTTTTTGTCGTAGAGCTGGACGCCGCTGAGGAAGATCGAGCGATACAGCGCGCCGCTCTTGTCCCAGGCGTCATACAGGCCGATGCCGAAAGTATCTTCATCCAGGTAGTAAGTGCGTTTGCTGTAGACGTGGCGCATGCCCGGCTTCAACGTCGCTTCCACGACCCACACCCGGTGCAGCTCCCAACGCTCGTTCGCCGGGTTGGCGTGGTGCGGCATGAACTGATCTTCCTGCTTACCGACGCCAAAGTAGAATTTGTAAGCGTTGTAGGGGATGTACATTTCCTTGCGACCAACCAGCTTGTAGTCAAAGCGGTCCTGGCTGCCGGAGAACATTTGCAGTTCGTCGAACAACGTCACACCGCCCTGGCTGGCCACGGGTGTATCGAATGCAAATTCCGGTGCCAGTTTTACCCGGCGCTGGCCTGGGGAATAACTGAACGAACGACGGGCCTTTGCCAACGGATCGAGGAAGTCAGTGAGCACCACCACTTCACCGGAGCGCCGGGCCGGATAGTCATTGCGTGAGAACACCCGTGCATACATCAGCGGATCGCGATCCGTTTGAGTCACCTGGTAGTACGGAGTTTCTTCGAACGTCGCCTGTTCGGCGGTCTTGGTGATCGAGCCGTTGGCGTCGACTACCCAGCTATTGGACGAAGACGTGGTCGAGTAGCCGGTGCCTATCTTGTAGCGCACCTGTTGGTTCCACATCACTTCGTTGCCGGTCTTCGGGATCGGGAACGGCAAGCCGCCACGGCAGGACGGATCGACCGCCAGGCCGTCTTTCTGGATCTGGCAGCTGCTGCCATTACGCACGGTGGCATCGAGTACGGCCTGGGGATAGGCCGTCGTACGGTGGCTCGGGTAAATGTCGATGTAATAGGTCGGGTACTTCTTGATCAGGGTCTTTTGCCCTTCACTGAGTTTGTCCGCGTACTGGTCGACGTTTTTCGCATCAATGCGAAACAGTGGTTTTTCATCCTTGAACGGGTCGACCCAGAACCCGCTGTCCGGTACGAAGCCGGCCGGTGCCTTGGTCAGTCCGCCGTCATAGGCCGGAATGGTGCCCTCGGCGTTCCCCGCCTTGATCGCCCCGAACGGGGTAAGCGTTTTACCCAGCTCCGAAGCGTCACCGGCTGCCAGGGTGTAGGTGGCCATGCTCATCAGGGCAATGGATAGGGCAAGTTGTCGTTTCATGAACACATTCTCCGATTCTTGTTGTATTTGTCAGAAGGAGGTCTTGAAGGTAAACGCCAGCCACCCGCGGTCGGTACCACCCACTGGGCCGTTACCGGCCACGGTGCCGTTCGCCAGATTCTTGGGTTGTGCCTTGGTGTCGGCGTAACGCAGCCCGAACTCATAGAGTTGAGCGTAGGTAGCTTTCAGCCCGATCGAGTAAGACAGCGCGCCTTCGTTCCCGCCACCCGCCGTGGGCGCGTTGCCATGCAGACCGTAGTTAACGGTCAACGGAACATCCAGGTCCCAGGACGGAAAGATCGAAATGTACTGTGGCGTGTAGTTCACGGCAACGGCGTAGTAGTTCTTCGACGAACAGCCATCGGACTCGCTGCCCGAATCTGGAATGCCCGGGGTTCTGCCATTGGTGCAGGCCGCCGTACCGACGCCCTTGTACAGTTCTTCATGTTCCGTCACGCGTTGCAAATGGCTGTAGGCGAATTCACCGACCAGCGTGGCGTTATCCGAAATGAAGTTACGTGGCACGCCGTAAACGGCGTTGGCAATAAAGTGGATCGTGTCACCGCGAGGACCTTCATCATCCAGAGCGCTGACACCGGTGGCGTTCAACGCGCCGCCCATGCGGTAGGACAGCTCGGAACCCACCGCCACGGTATTGAAGACCCGGGCGAAGCTGAGGCCCGCGAGCTTCACGCCACGTGGGTAAACCACGCGATAGGAACCCAATGCCGCTTTGACCTGCGGAGCCAGCCAAGGCTGGTAGTCGTCGAACTGACGGTAGTAGGCGCCGAAGGTCGATTCGATTTCTTCGACGTTGAGTTTGCCCATCACACCCCAGTTCTTGCCGTCACGACCGAAGCGCGAATCCTGACGCTGCAGGGTGGCGCCGTTGGCGGCCAGCGGCAGCTGGTCCGGACCTTCGAACAGTGGGTCGGCGCCGCCGAAATAGGTGCCACCAAAAGGGATACGGGTTGGCTCCCACTCATAGAAGTATTGAGCAGCTACCGAGAGTCGGTCGGTAACTTGCGCCTTGGCCGACACTTGCCCGACAGGCAGGAACACTTCCTTGGTTTCGATACCCGGGCTGGTGGAGGCTTTAACGCCATCGCTCGGAGCTTGAGAGTAAGACACGGCGTGCGCGCCAAAGAGCAGGCCTTCACCCCAGTAGTTGGTATGGCGACCGACTTTCACGTTGACCGGCGTGTCGCCGATGTTGAAGTTGCGCCAGACGAACGCATCGAGAATCTCGCCCGAAGGCCCGTTCATGTAGCGATCGACTTCACTGCTGTACTTGTTGTTGTGATAGCTGGTGGCGTAACCCGGGATGTTACTGCTCACCGTATCGTCGTGGTACGCCTGGTCAAACCAGGCGGCAGCACTGAGTCGTGCACCCCAGTCGTTCAGGTAGGAAAAGTCGAATTCACTGAACAGATCGAGACGATTTGTAACAATATCGCCTTTATCGAACTTCCCGTCCGACTCGTCGTAGTTCGGCGTATTCATGATGCGGTGGTCTTGACTGTCGGTCCGCATACCCAGGTTGTAACGGACCGTATTGTCCCAACGCACGCGGTAGTCTGGGTTCGACATGTCGAACGAGGCCGCCATCAAACCCTGTGCACTGCCAACCATCAACAGTGTCAGCGCACCTTGAGTCAGCACCCGCCGACCCTGCTTGGTCTTCTGTTTCATACACACTACCTTTTATTTTTATTGTTCAGTCGTTATGTGCGTTCAAGCAGTCATTGCAACGATCTGCAAACCCTACAGGATCGTTGCAAGTCTCGCCTGGACAGTCCGCTCAAGAGGCCTGGCACGCTCCAGGACCACTTTCCTCCTCAGCTGAAAGCCACCGTAACGGATCAGAGCCAACAATTCCACATAAAGATTTCAATTCTATATACAGAATTTCTAACCCGTTTCCCTGGAGGGAAGTTTCGGCCAGGGGCGATGCCAGGCTAAATACTGCACACAAAATACATAAACGTTCAAATAATCTTTGACGCTTTTCACCTTTGGGCTTTCAATAGCTCCGACACACCCCTTGAATTCGGCGTGTCCGGCATGAAAAACGGCAGTTGAACCGGCAGAAAAAAAACAACAGGAGCCAGCATGAACATTGATTTGAGTGGCAAGCGCGTAATCATTACGGGCGCGTCCCGGGGCATCGGCCTGGCCATCGCCCGGGCGTTCGCGGCGGAAGGGGCGCGCGTAGCGATTTGCGCCCGCAGCGAGTCAGCCGTCCGCGAAGCCGGAGAGGAGCTCTCGCAGCATGCCCAGGCGGTCATAGCCCGTGCGGTCGACGTCACCGACAGTGATGGTGTCAAAGCTTTCGTGGCGGAAGTTGCACACGCCTGGGGCGGTGTCGATGTGCTGGTGAACAACGCCGGTCAAGGTCGTGGCGGCAATCTCGATACCCTGACACCCGAGGTCATCCTCGAACACGCCAACATTCTGCAGATGGGCCACTTCCGTTTCGTCCAGGCCGTGGTGCCGTTCATGCGCGAACAGCGCTGGGGGCGAATCATCGAAATCAATGCCCTCGCCGGCGCGATTCCTACGCCCGACGGCATTCCTTCGGTGATCAACCGCGCATCGTGCATCGCCCTCTCCCGCTCTTTGGGCATGTCGCTGCCCAAGGACAACATCCTGGTCAACAGCCTGAACATGGGCTGGATCGACACCGGCCAATGGGACCGTCACTACAAGGAAATGGGGCCGGGTGTCAGTCGTGAGGAGTTCGATGCCATGGTGATGAAAGTCGTGCCGCTCGGGCGCTACGGCAAGCCAGAAGACGTGGCGGGCATGGCACTTTTCCTAGCCAGCGAATATGCCAGTTTTATCAGCGCGGCCTCGATCGACATTGCCGGCGGTATGGGCGGCCAGATTGCTTACTTCCCGACCCTCAAGCGGGATTTCGCCGTGGCCATCGCGGCACGAAACGCTGCCAGCGAATAACGCGAGCATTCACTGACTGCCGTGAACGCGGCAGCAGTCCTGGTGCGCTCTGCGCGCCCTCAACGTTGGCGCGTCCTCGATGAATCTGCTGATACCTGTCCTCGCCACACTGATCTGGGCTGCCAGTACGGTGGTCAATCGCCTGTCGGTCGGGGTGATCGACCCGGCAGCCATTTCCTTCTATCGCTGGCTGATCGCGTTGCTGGTGTTATCGCCGGTGTTGTTGCCCAGGGTCTGGCGCTTGCGTCGGCAGATTCGGCCGCACCTGCCAAAGCTCGGGGTGCTGGGGCTGCTCGGCATGTCGCTGTACCAATCGTTAGCCTACTTCGCAGCGCACACGATCAGTGCCACCTCCATGGGCCTGATTCTGGCGACCATGCCGCTGCTGACCGTGCTCCTGGCCTTTCCGGTGCTCAATACGCGACCGACCGCGACACTGCTGGTCGGCGCGCTGATTTCATTTGCCGGACTGATCTGGTTGCTGACCGCCGGCGACTTGTCTTCGCTGTGGCAGCATGGCGTTGGCCAAGGCGAACTGCTGATGTTGCTGGCGTCGCTGTCGTACGCGCTGTACTGCGTGCTGGTGAAGCGCTGGCAGATTCCCCTGCCGACCTGGGAAAGCCTTTATGTACAGATAGCCTGCGGCACCTTGCTGCTGGTGCCGCCCTTTTTACTGGCACCGTCGATTGCCCTGACCGCCAGGAACATTCCGCTGGTGCTGTTCGCCGGCCTGTTCGCCTCGGCGTTGGCCCCCGGTTTGTGGATGCGCGGCCTGCAGACCCTTGGCGGAGAGAAAACCGCGGTTTTGATGAACCTAGTGCCGTTGTTTACCGCGGTATTGGCGATTGTGCTGCTTGGGGAAACCTTGCACCTGTACCACGCCGTGGGTGGCGGATTGATTTTGCTGGGGATTGGATTGGCACAGTGGAAACCCGCGCGGGTGCTGGCTCGGATCACGACCTGAGCGACACGCGCTGGCCTTGCTCATCCTCCAACAGGTGCTGATAGGCTGGCGTCAACGGCCGGGCGCCCTGCCCCAGGGTCGACGTGCGGCGCTGCTTGCGCCCGTGGGTGAGCAAACGCACGGTATCGAAATCTTCGGCGGCGGCAAAAAACCGCTCCACCATCGGTAACCCGGTCTGTCCCCAGTCATCCATGTTCGACATCCAGGTCTGCATGCCCCAGACCGGCCAACGCCGCAACTGCTCCCAGGCGGCGTCCTGGCCCAGCACGCCTTCGGCACCGAGGCTGGTCAGTTTATCCCGGTACACCTCTAACAGGCGCCATGCATCGGCGCGACGCTCCGCCACGGTCAGCGCACCCAGCATGAAGTACGTAACGTCGCGCCATGGCCGGCCGTATCGGGCGAGTTGCCAATCCATCCAGACCCACTGGCCGTCGCTGCGTAAAAAGCTGTTGCCCTGATGGGAGTCCCATGGATCATACAGCCGGGTGACGTCTGCTCCAGTTCGAAGGCAGCCAGTTCGTCAAAGGCATGGCTGAACAACTCCGGTTTCTCGTACATCCATGTCGGCAACAGTTGCTGGTATTCCGGTTTGCGCAGATTGACCTTGATGTAGTTGTACATGCGCAGCAGGCCGTCGCTGTCCACCGGGTTGTCCATCGACTGTGGCAGCCAGCTTTGCCTCTGCAATTGCCGACTGTTCCAGGTTGCCGCGTGCAGCGTCACAAGTGACTCCAGCCCCCGGGCGACCCCGTCCATACCGAGGCGATCGGTGCTGTGACCGAAATGCCCGACGGCCAGGCCGAGGTCTTCCATCACCACCACACCACGAGCACCGCCATCGGCGTCCCAGTCGGTGAAATAGAGGGCTGGCAGCGCCGCGTCGGGCCATAAAAGCGCGCTTCCAGCTCACAGATATCGCCGCTCTCGAAACCCTCGGATCAGTTCGACTTCAGGCACACATGCGGCGGAATGCCCGCACGCTGGCCGACCTCGTTCAACTCGAGTCTGGCGCGGAGCTTGGTGGTGTGGCCGTTACGGACCTCGACCACGGTCAACGCCAAGACCTCGATGCCTGGGTAGCGCGGCTGTAATAACTGCGTGAGCCACGTCGCATTGACCTCGCCCAGTTGCCGAGGCAGGCGCCCGCTACACTGCGGGTATGGCCGCCCCAGCGGGCTAGCCGTCACGGCGTCAGCACCCGACCAGCGTTGGCCGGCACCTTCAGCTTGAGCAGTTCGATCGCGTTACCGCTGCGAATCCGCTCGCGGTCTTCAGCGGACAAGCCGATGCCTTCGGTCAGATCGCCATGGTCATACGCACCACCAAAGTTGGTGCCGTACAACAGACGCTCCGCGCCGACCACCTCGGCGACACCGCGGCGCAAGCCGGGCGCATGAACGTCAAGGTCGAAGTAAAAGTTCTGCAGGTAATCCATCAACGGTCGCTGGTTGCGCGAGTCCGGTGCCATGGCCCGGTTCAGTTCGCTCAGGCGTCCCAACTGGAATACCGCCATGCCACCGGCGTGGGTGATGTAGGTTTTCAACGTCGGGAAAACATCCAGTGCGCCGCCGCAGATCAGGTACCAGAAGAACAGCGTTTCATCGACGCAGTCACCGACGATGGAGGTGGTTTCGAACTTGTCGTCGGTGTGTTTTTCGCCCCAGTAAATCGACTGGTTGAAGCCATGCACCATGATCGGTACATCCAGCTGGGTGAGTTTTTCCCAGACGGGGAACAGGCGTTCGTCGTGAGCCTCCAGACCATTGAAGTTGGCCCCGCCGACGCACACACCCTTGGCGCCCAACTGAGTCACCGCGCGTTCAATTTCCTTCGCAGCGTTTTGCGGGTCCGCAAGGTTGGCGTGGCACCAGAAATCGAAGTGGTCGGGATCAGCCCGGCAAAATGCCGACAACTCGTCGTTGCAAATGCGCGCGTATTCATTGGCGAAATCACCCGCCCAATACATAAAACAGTGAGACGGCGTGGACATCACCAGTTTGTCGACACCCCGCTCGGCCATTAGCTTGCGACGGCTGGCGTGGCTCATACGCGCGAGGATATTGGCCTGCGCTTCGGCATCCGTCGCGGCTTTGGCCGGTTGCTTGGTGCCGAGGGAAAAATGCCCCACGGTCAGCCCCTGCACTTTCATGAATGGCCCCCAGAACTCGTGGCGGTTCAGCATGCCCTCAGTCAGCAAGTGGGCGTGGACATCAATCAGCATGGCGTTCTCCTTGTTGTAATTAGCCAGCAGACCGAACGACCCGCTCGCAGGGCATTCGGATCAATTTAAGGGATAACTGCGCCTCCAATAATATAAACACATTTCTAATATGTGTTCATTTAAATATGAGTCGCAGGGCTACCTTTTTATAAAATCCGCACAAAAAAAAGTGGCCCTCTCAGGCCGCAAATGCGTGTCCACTCGATGAAATCAGCGTTGGGTCTCCTGGGAAACAATCGACTCAGGTTTCATGTCGCGCTCCGATAGCGGCGCATCGTGCACCCGATACCCGCCCTTGAGGCCATCGTTGAGCAATGACCACATGCCTTTGTTGAAGTCATAACTGACGTTTTTCACCGTGTACGGCAGGTTTTTGTCGTACAGCTGCACGCCGCTCTGGAACAGCGCGCGATACAGCACCCCGCCCTGGTCCCAGGCGTCATAAAGGCCGGCACCAAAGGTGTCTTCGTCGAGGTAGTAGGTGCGCTTGCTGTAGACGTGGCGTTTGCCCGGTTTCAGAGTCGCTTCCACCACCCACACCCGGTGCAGTTCCCAGCGCTCGCAAGCCGGGTTGGCATGATGCGGCTTGAACTGTTCTTCCTGGCCGCAACTGAAGTAGAACTTGTAGGCGTTGTACGGAATGTACATCTCCTTGCGGCCCACCAGTTTGTAGTCGAAACGGTCCTGGCTACCGGAGAACATCTGCAATTCGTCGAACAGGTTCACACCGCCCTGGTTGGGCACCGGCGTGTCGTAGGCGAACTCCGGCGCCAACTTGATGCGGCGCATCCCTGGGGTGTAGCTCCAGGCACGCCGTGGCTGGCTTTGCGGGTCGAGGTAGTCGGCGAGGATGATCAGTTGCCCGGCGCTGCGAGCCGGGTAACTGTCCAGTGCCCAGGCGCGGTAGTACAACTGCGGATCGCGATCGGCCTGTTGAGTCTGGTAGTACGGCGCCTCTTCCATGGTCGCGGACTCGGCGGTCTTGGTCACCGAACCCTGGGAATCTACTACCCAACTGTTGGACGATGCCGTGGTGGTGTAACCCGTGCCCTTGTAGCGCAGTTGCTGATTCCAGATGACTTCATTGCCGTTTTGCGGCAGCGGGAACGGCAGCCCTCCTCGGCACGCCGGATCGACCGCGAGGTTGTCCTTGGTCGTGCGGCAGTTGCTGGCGTTGCGCTGCGAGGCATCGAGCAACGCTTGCGGGTACGCCGCGGTGCGGTGGGTCGGGTAAATATCCAGGTAGTAGCCGGGAAATTTACTCAGCAGCATTTTTTGCCCGCCGCTCAAGCGGTCGGCGTACTGCTCCATGTTTTTCGAGTTGATCCGCAGCAGCGGTTTTTCATCCTTGAAGGGGTCGGCCCAGAAGCCGCTGTCGGGCTTGAAGCCAGGCGGACTCTGCGTCAGGCCACCCGTGTACGGAGGAATGCTGCCATCGGCATTGCCCGCGATAATCGCACCGAATGGCGTCAGGGTTTTACCGATTTGTGCAACCTGGTCGGCCGGTGCCGCAGCCAGGCTGGCGGTGGCAATGCTCAACAGCGCCACCGCCCATGGAAATTGTCCTTTCATAAACAGGTACTCCGCTTCTTGGCTTTTTTAGATGGAGGTTTTGAAGGTAAAGGCCAGCCAGCCACGGTCGGTTCCGCCTACGGCGCCGTTACCCCCGACGGTGTCCCCGGGAATGTGCTTCGATTGGGCGTCGGTGTCGGAGTAACGCAAGCCAAATTCGTAACGCTGGGCATACGTCAGCTGCACGCCGGCAGACCAGGTCAACGCGCCTTCGTTACCACCGCCGGCGCTGGCGGCGTTGCCCGACAGGCCATAATTGACGGTCAGCGGCACGGTCATGTCCCAAGATGGAAATACCGACAGGTATTGCGGTGTGTAATTGACCGCGATGGCCGCGTAATCTCGGGTCGAACAGCCGTCGCGTTTGTCCCCTGAACCGGGCGTGCCGACTCGTGGATCGACACAGTTGCTGCTGTTCTCACCCAGGTAAAGTTCTTCGTGCTCGGTTACTTTGCGCAGGTGGCTGTAGGCGAACTCGCCGATCAGCGTGGCGTTGTTGGCGATAAAGTTACGCGGCACGCCATACACGGCGTTGGCGACGAAGTGGAACGTATCGCCACGCGGCCCTTCGTTGTCAGAAGGATCGACGCCGACCGCATTCAACGCACCGCCCTTGCGATACGAAATCTCGCTTCCGATCGACACCGTGTCGAGCACAGTCGACAAACTCAAGCCGACCAGTTTGACGCTGCGTGGGTACACCAGACGGTAGCTGCCGGTAGCGGCCGAGACTTCTGGCGCCAGCCAGGGTTGGTAGTCATCGAACTGGCGGTAATACGCGCCCAACGTCGATTGAATTGCTTCAACGTCGTACTTGGCCATCAGACCCCAGTTGGCGGAGTCGCGACCGTATTTCGATTTCTCCCGGTTAAAGGAAAAACCCGGGGCTACCGGCAAGCGGTCCGGGCCTTCGAAAAACGGGTCCGCCGCGCCGAAGTAGGTGCCGCCGTACGGGATACGGGTGTAATCCCATTCGTAGAAATACTGCGCGGCCAGGGTCAGGTTGTCGGTGGCCTGGGCCTTGACGGAAATCTGCCCGATGGGCAAGAACACTTCCTTGGTTTCGATACCGGGACTGGTCACCGCCTTGGCCCCATCAAGTGGTGCTTGCGAATAGGAAATCGCATGGGCGCCGAATAGCAATCCCTCGCCCCAGTAATTGGTATGGCGGCCGATCTTGACGTTCACCGAAGCATCGCCCAGGCGCAGGTTCTTCCAGACAAAGGCATCGAGAATTTCCCCCGACGGCCCTTCGACGTAGCGCTTCACTTCAGAGCTGTAGTGATCGTTGTCGTAGCTGGTCTGGAAGCCGGCAACATGACTGCGCACATCGTTATCGTGGTACGCCTGGTCATACCAGCCGGCAGCGCTGAGCCGCGCTCCCCAGTCCTTGCGGTAGGCAAAATCGAGTTCGGTGAGCAAGTCGATGCGGTTGGTGACGATGTCGCCCTTGTCGAACTTGCCGTCGGATTCATCGTAGTTGGGGTTGTTCATGATGCGCCGGTCCTGGTCCTCCATGCGCATCCCCAGGTTGTAGCGCAGGGTGTTGTCCCAACGCAGGTGAAAGTCCGGGTTGGACAGTTCGATCGGCGCCGCCAGCACCGCACCACCGTAACCCAACGCCATTTCCCCGACCGCCAGCAGTACCATCGCCCGCTGGGCTCGCATGCGCCCCTGTTTACTCATCTTTTTCATGCAAACCACCTTTTGTTTTTATTGTCAGTCGTTTTGGCTGCACCCCGGCCGCAGGGCGTCATGGCTAGCGCCCGATGGGGTAAATGATGGATTTTTCCTGGGTGAACTCTTTAAGCCAGTTCGGCCCGAATTCGCGACCCAGGCCTGAACGTTTGAAGCCGCCAATCGGCGCATAAGGCAGGCTGCCGCTGCCGCCATTGATGTACACGCTGCCCGCACGAACGCGTCTGGCCAGGGCGTAGGCGGTGGCGGCATCGGCCGAGGCCACGGCAGCGTTGAGGCCAAAGCGCGAATCATTGGCGATGGCCACGGCTCCGTCATCGCTGTCGAAACCGATCACCCCCCCCCACCGGCCCGAAGATTTCCTCTTGGGCAATCAGCATGTCGTTGCGCACGTCATCGAACAGGGTGATGTCGCTGAAAAAGCCCTGGCTCAGGTACGCAGGCCGCCCCCCACCACACACCAGCGTGGCCCCGGCGTCGCGGCCGCTGGCGATGAAATGCTCGACCTTGGCGCGCTGGGACTCGCGGATCAGCGGGCCCATCATCACGCTGGGGTCCGCCGGATCACCGACCTTCCACTGCCCGGAAATGGCTTTGGCGCATTGCACGAATTGCTCACGTACCGAGTGATGCACCACGAAGCGCGTAAGCAACGCACAGCCCTGCCCCGCGTTGACCGCCAGCCCGGCGACGGCCCCCAAGACGGTGGCCTGAATGTCGGCATCGGCGCGCACGATCAATGCCGATTTGCCACCCAGTTCCAGATGCACGCGCTTCAGGGTCGGCGCCGCTTGACTCATGATGCTCATGCCCACCGTTTCCG
The DNA here is from genome assembly GCF_007858185.1 of Pseudomonas grimontii. Taxonomy (GTDB): domain Bacteria; phylum Pseudomonadota; class Gammaproteobacteria; order Pseudomonadales; family Pseudomonadaceae; genus Aquipseudomonas; species Aquipseudomonas grimontii. Next base: position 116,638 of record NZ_VFES01000008.1, on the reverse strand, counting down.
AACCGGTGAACGAGACCATGTCCACCCGCGGGTCGCTGCTCAGCAGGCTGCCCACTTCAATACCGCCGGTGACAATGTTGAGTACGCCCTTGGGCAGGCCGATTTCTTCAGCGATCTGACCGAACAACAGCGCCGAGTACGGGGTAAATGGCGAAGGCTTGAGCACCAGGGTGTTGCCGGCCAGCAAGGCTGGAAACACCTTGGCCAGATTGAGCAGAAACGAAAAGTTGTAGCCGGTGATACCGGCCACCACCCCAATCGCCTCACGCTCCACCGTGCCGCTGCCGAGGATCATCGGCCCGGTCGGGTTGAAGGGATTGGGATTGGCCTGCACCGGAATCTGCAGGCTGTCACTGTCCAGAGACTGCTCGATCGCGGTCAGCACATGGCCCAGCGGCATGTCCACCTGCATGGCGTAAGTCACGCCTTGCGAGCAACCGACTTCAGCAATGATCAGCGCGGCAAGCTGCTCCCTTTTGGCCACCAAAGCGGCGTGCATCCGCCGCATGTACCCGACTCGTTCGGCCATGCTCAACCACGGCCAAGGGCCGTTATCAAAGGCGTTGCGAGCAGCGGCAATGGCCGCGTCGGCGCTGTGCAGATCACCGCTCGGTGCATGACCGATGACCGCTTCGGTGGCCGGGTTGAGCACCGCTTCGCGCGGACCGTTGACACCCACCCACGCACCATCGATGTACAGCTTGTCCAGCTGGGTAAAGGGAACTCTCATGGTGTTGGATCTCCTGAGACTTTGCCGGTGATAATTTCTGCAGCGCGCATGGCAATGGCAATGGCCATGGCCATGGCTGAGGCATTGGTGTTGCCAGAAACCAGGCACGGCATCACCGAGGTGTCGACCACACGCAGCCCCTCGACGCCACGCACTCGCAGTTCGGGGTCGAGCACCGACGCGCTGTCGGCACCCATGCGACAGGTCCCCGAAACGTGATAGGCGGTCTGGCCGAAGCGGCGGAACGCGGCAAGAATTTGCGCGTCGCTTTCTACCTTCGGCCCCGGTGTCAGCTCGCCGACAATGAATGGCTTGAGCACCGGCTGTGCAGCCAGACGGCGGAACCAGCGAAACAAGGCAATCGCGGAGGTACGATCGATCTCGGCGCTCAAGTAATTGGCGTTGATCCGGGGTGGAACCGTGGCGTCCGCCGATTGAATGCGCACCTCACCCTGGCTCTGCGGACGCAGGAAATAGCCACCGATGGTCAGGCCGGGCTGCTTGTCGATTTCGACTTTGTTGCCGTCGCCGTCCATGGAATAGAGGCTGACGCCGATTTGCGCGTCCGGAAGATCCAGCTCCGGGCGCGTCTTGAAGAAACCACCGGCCTCGTGGGCGGCATGGGTCATCGGTCCCTTCTTGCGCAAAAAGTATTGGGCCACTGCACCGAGTAACCCAATCCCATGGAAGCAGTGATTGAAGCTGCCACGGGTGACCCGGTACTACATGGCCATGTACACGTGCTCACGCAGGTTGCGCCCGACCTCGGGGGCGTCGTGCAGCACACTGATACCCAGCGAGTTCAACAATGCGGCCGGGCCGATGCCAGACAGTTGCAAGAGCTTCGGCGATTCAATGGCACCGGCGCACAACAACACCTCGCGCCGCACGTCGAAGCGTCCCTTGCCGGCATTGTTGTTGACCAGCACGGCACAGGCACGGTGATTGCTGAACTCGATGCGTTGCACATCCGTGCTGGTCATAACAGTCAAGTTCGGGCGTGTACGCACCGGGTCGAGAAAGGCTTTAGCTGCGCTGAATCGCTGGCCTTTCCAAGTGGTTTGCGGCTGATAGCCAAAGCCACCCTGGGTGACCGAGTCGATATGATTAGTGTCTTCAGTACGCGCCACACCCAGCTCACCGGCCGCGTTGATGACGGCATCGCACAGGGCGTGGCCCGACGGGTGCACGGTGACTTTGAGCGGGCCACCGACTCCGCGCCATTGGCTCTTGCCCAACTGGTGGTCTTCGAGGACGACAAACTGCCGGCCCATGTCTTTCCAGCCCCAGCCCGCGCAGCCTTGCGCTTCCCAATGGTCATAGTCGGCTGGCGCTCCGCGCACATAGACCATTCCGTTGACCGAACTGGAGCCGCCGATTGTTTTGCCCTTGAGCCATTGCTCGTCGGTCATACCCTCGCCGCGTGCGGCCTTGTAGCTCCACACATGCGGATTGCCAGGGCAGAGCAGTTTGCCAATGCCACGGGGCATGGCAATCAACGGGCTGGTGTGATCCGGTCCGCTCTCGATCAGCAGCACCGAAACGGTCGAGTCGGCAGACAAGCGATTGGCCAGGATGCAGCCGGATGACCCCGCACCGATAATGATGTAGTCGTAGGTTTTGCTCATTGTGGTTCTTCTTTCGCTGGTTGCTGTAAGCCTTCCATCTCCAGGGCGGTACTCACCGGTGTTCGTCGGATGTATCGCGAACCTCGATGACCCGTTCCGGGCAGGCACGGGCACCGCGTTTTGCCAGCCCCTCTTGCCCAATCGGCACACTGAAGCCGCTGCTGGCGATGTAGCCGTTGTCATCGAGTGGATAGAGCGCGGGCGCGACGTTGTTGCAGCGGGCATGACCTACGCAGTCGGAGTTGATGCCGAGCATTTCATCGTCCGTCAGCGGCCGACCGTCGATCTGACTGTTCAGCAGATAGCTGGTAGAAGTCATCACCGGGATCGGCACGACGCTCGGCGATGTGGTTGCGGATCCAGGCGGTGATCGCCCCCGCGTTGTCGGTCACCGTTTGCAGGTCGACGCTTTTGATCAGCGTCTGCGTCCAGTGCTGGAACAATGGCCGGTCTTCCAGCGGCCAGCCCATCAGGGTCAAGAAGATCAACGTGGGAAACGGTTTGGCGAACGCTTCGTTGAAATCGCAACGACCGTCGGCTTGCACCTCGTCAATCAGCTGGTTGGCCAACTGGCGAATGTTCTGCTCCAGCGCGTCAACCTTTTTCGGTGTGAACAGCGGGTTGAGCAATGCGCGATATTTGGCGTGTTCAGGTGGATCGATTTCCAGTGGCGCCAGGCGCCAGCTTTCCCCGAGCAACATCGCGTAGGGTGTCAAGCCGACACTGCTGAAGGTCTGAGGGTCTTGCAAAATGCGCCGCAGGTCCTCGGCACGCCGAGGTACCCAAGTGCCGGGTAAAAAGCCCAGACGTGGAATCCAGAAAATCGGTGGGGTCGTCTGGTGCAGTTCGGCGGCCCAGGTGTAAGCATTTTCACCCTGGGCGGTGAGCTCTGCCCATAGATCGAAATCGCGGACAAGGTGCTTGGGAATGTGCGCAGGAACAGGTGCAGGCGTTTCAGGAGCGTTATTCATTATTGTTCTCCAGGTCTCTATCGGACTGGAGAAACGGTAAGGCCGCAGGAACAAAGCCACAACGAACAGAAGCGCAAATCTGTACGGCACAAACGGAATTAATTAACACTTTCACTTAAAATGTTCTAAAACCAACCCTACTGGTGCAAAACATCCTCTGTCATTGTGTGCTGATCACCGCCGAGAAGCTCTTGTACCCGCCGTCATGAAACCAATAAAAAGCGCTGCCGAGGTTCAGAATGTCTCACCTTGCTTCCGTGCAAACAGCCGATAAAAATCACGCCAGTCAACGCCACGCCTTGCGTTCCCAACGCACCCGGGAATTGTTGCTGGACCACATGTATCGCCTGGCGCTGGAGAAGGGCTACGAGGGAATTACGGTCCAGCAAATACTGGACAGTACAGGGGTCGCGCGCTCCACCTTCTACGCGCACTTTCGCGACAAGGAGGACCTGATCGTCGCCGGGTACGAAGCCATTGGCGTTCCCTAGACCAAGGTCACCGAAGTCGATGGCGACCGCCGTGTCCTGCTGGATGTTTCGGCCTGGCTGTTCAGCGCCACCGAACGTCATGCGGCACTGACGACGGCGTTCTTCAGCGGCCCGGGACAGAACGTGATTCTCGCGCACCTGGAAAACATCTTGATCATCCAGGTCCGGGAACACTACCGGAAACAGGGTCTGTACCAAATCGATCAACTGCGTGGCGAGGCCGCCGTGCGCTGTTTCGTCGGTGCCTTGGTGGGGCTGTGGTTGTGGTGGGTGCGCCACGACTATCCGAACCCGGCGCGGGAAATGACCGAAACCTTCGACAGCTTGATGAACAACGGCACCTGGCCGCCTGACAACAGCGTGCGCCAGTAGCGGGATCAAGAGGCGCAGGCCATGATCAGAAACTGCCGGAATGCCTGGGCCGGCGCCGACAAACAGTTATCTGGCAGCCAGATCAGCCCCAGTTCCATAGGTGGAATCACGTCCACCAACGGGCGGATTTCAATCTTTTTGCCTTCCAGGGACCAGGCCCGGTAGAGCATGTCCGAGAGAATGGTCACACCGAAACCATGCCCCACCAGCCCGCGCAACGCCTCCATGGAAGAGGTGCGAAAAGCCACCTTGGGTGCCAGTCCGCGGGATTCCCAATAGCGCATGGTGGAGGTCTCCCCCTCATCGACCGTGGCCAGGATGTAGGCATGCTCGGCGACGTCTTCGAGATTGATCGATGTGGCAGACATCAATGGGTGCTGACTTGCCAGCCAGAGTTGGCGGCGCGAACGAATCAGCACATGGTGAGCAAAACCGTGCAAGTTAGGCGTGTTGGAGACAATCGCCAGGCCCAAGTCGAGGTCGCCATTGCTCAGGGCTGCTTCAATGCTCTGGCGGTCCATGTCGATCAGGTCGATCTCTACCTGAGGGTAGCTACGTTTGAAGCGTGCCAGCAGCGCTGGCAGAAAGTAGCCGAGCACCGTGTAGGAGGCACCCACACGCACGGTTCCTTGCATGGCGTGGCCGAGAAACAGCGGTTCACTGAGAGCGTCCTGCAGCGTGTCGAGAATGTGCCGCGCATGCTGGGAAAACTTGTTGCCTTCAGCGGTCAGCGCCACGCCATGGGGCAAGCGGTCGAACAAGCTGACGCCCATGGACTGTTCCAGATGCAACACCGCCGCAGTAATCGCCGACTGCGATACATGCGCCTTCAGCGCCGCCTGGGAAAACTGGCCGGCGTCGGCGGCGGCAACGAAATAGCGAAGTTGACGCATGGAAATATCTTTGCCTTTCGTCATCTGATTTTCTGATACCTGCCGCCTGAATATATGAAACAGCTCGGTCTACGGGCTGGTTACACTCGAGACCGGGTAGCTGCCCTGACGTATCGTTATCCTTCGAATTTCAGCGCCAATAATAAAAATGGCTGAAGGTTGAAAAATGAACGCGATCCACTACAGCGAGTACGACTGTGAAGCGTCAGGTAATTTCCTGACAGAAGCTTCATTGGCCAGGCAAGGCTTCGACATCCGGGTTGAACACGCGCAATGGTCCAACACTGGCACTGCCTTGATAGAAACCGGCGACAGTTGCCTGTTGCGCTTGATGCTACCTGCCAGCTCGCAGATCAAGCCTAACTGCGGCGGTTTTTCCAGCCACGGTGCGCCCCAATTCCAACCCCTGGGCAAGCTATTGTTCATTCCCCACGGCACCGAGTTCCACCTGCGTCACGATGCCGGAGAGCAAAAGGCCCTTGTGTGTCTATTCGACCCCTCCTCACTCGGCGTCCTGGGCAGCTATCGCTGGAACTGGCAGGACAACGTCAGCGCAGCCATGCTCAATCTGCAAAGCGGCTACTTGCACGCCTCGTTGCAACGGCTGGCCGAAGAAGTGGCCAACCCCGGCTTCGCCAGCGAACTGCACACCGAGTGCCTGCTCACCAGCATTGCCCTGGACCTGCGCCGCGAATTTATCGACGCGCCCGACGAAGCGAGCAGTGATTCACTCAACGCTGAAAAACTCAGCCCCCGGCAACTCAACATCCTGCGTGAACTGCTCGACAGCGCCAGTGACGAAGGCCGCTCTCTGGGTCATCTGGCGCGGGCCTGCGAGCTGCCGTTGCGGACCCTGTCCAGTCGCTGCAAAAACACCACCGGCATGACCTTGCGCCAGTACGCGGCGCAAACTCGCTTGCAAAAAGCCGTGGCGTTATTGGCTGACCCACGATTGCTGATCAAACAGGTGGCCTATCAGGCTGGCTTCAACAACGCCGCCGCTTTCAGTGCCGCATTCCGTAAAGAGCTCGGTGTCACACCCGAGGAATTTCGCCACCAGCGCCAGCGCTGACACTGAACCTGTGGCGAGGGAGCTTGCTCCCTCGCCACAGGTCGATCAGCGATACAGGCCTTAACGACGAATCGTGGCGGTAATTTTGGCGTGCGGCCCATTGACCTGCGCGGCCCAGGCTTGCGCCGCCTGATCGAGTGTGAAATCCAGGTAATCCACCTGAATCTGCTGCTCTTTGGCGATCTTCAGCAGACGCAGCCAGATCTGTTCACGGTCTGCGGGCGGACGCTGGCCAGTGCCGATGCACGACAAGTTGCGAAACAACAGATCGGCAATATCCAGATTGAGCTGACGACCGGCCCCCGTGCCAATGGTCATGATCCGGGCACCCCAATTGGTCGCTTTCAGGGACGTCAACATCGGTTGACCGCACACGAGATCGAGCACCACATCAAATCCACCATCGGCCGCGTCTTTGAGCGCAGCGACATCATCGCTGCCACCCAAGGTCACCACTTCATCGGCAAGACCTCGCGATTTCAACCGGCCCAGCGCTTCACCGGACCGCGCAGCACCGACCACCTTGCCCGCACCCAGACCGCGCGCCAGTTGCAGGGCGATCTGACCCAGAGTGCCGGTGGCGCCCAGGATCAGCACCTTCTCACCCTTCTGAATCGCGGCTTTTTCCAGGGGCACGATGGCGCCGGTCGCGGCGATGCCCATGCTGATCGCGGTTTTATCGTCCACGTCGTCTGGCACATTCCATACTTCGGCTTGCGGCACCAGGGTACGCTCTGCCCAGGCACCAAACGGCAACACCGAGCGCTCGCCGAAATACACCCGGCGGCCATCCGGCGCACGGCCAACGCCTTCGCCGCGAATGACACAGGGATATTCAACACCCAGACGGTAGGCGCCGAGTACATCCCAGCCCCCAAGGCCAGCGGTATCGACATCGATCAGCACCGAGCCGTCTTGCGGCTGCGGATCACGAAACTCGCCCACTACCGGCGGCGCATTGCGCTCGGAAATGATTGCTGCACGCATGGCATTCTCCTTGTTTGTTTTATTGTCAGGCTGCACTTGAAGTAATAATTGAACATTAATCTATTATTTGTCCATATTTACTTCGGCAGCCTACTCAATTGGCCGCCAACGGCTCGGACTGATATCGCGGATACCCACCCAACGTCAGGAGTAGCAAGGGGCCGACCACAAAGCAGATAAAACTGAACAGCAGCATGGCCGAGTAGCCACCGGTGAGCTTGAACAGCCCGGCGAACAGTAACGGCGAGATCGCCGCACCTGCGGTAATCAAGCCCAGGTGCGCGCCGAACAAACGGCCGTAGTCGCGCATGCCGAAGTAACGGGCAATGAGGAAGGCAGCGATATCGAACTCGGCGCCGGCACCCACGCCTACCAACAACGTGGCGAGGGTGTACATCGCAATACTGGAATCCCCATAGGCAAAAATGCCGCAGGCAAATGCCGGCATCAGCAGCGCCACAGAGGCAACACCGGGCGCCCACAACCGGTCAATCAGGTAACCCACCAGCAGCCTGCCAAGAATCAGCGACACGCCGAAGCTGGCGAAAATCTGGCTGGCCTGAAGGGCGCTCAGTCCACGGTCCTGCAGCAACGGCACGATGTTGGTGACCATGCCCACCACACACGACACCACCAACGTCATCGACAGGTTGCACACCCAGAACCGCCATGAGCGCAGCGCCTCGCGCAGTAGCAGCCCACCGGTTTGTTCACTGGCGGCGGGGCGTTGCGCCGAGTGGGCGCTGACATCGGCAGTCGGCAACAACCAGCGTAAGGCCAACGGCAACGCCAGCAGTACCGGCAACACGCCCAGCGCGAGGAATCCCGCCTGCCAATTCCACCGGCTGATCGTCCAGGCGGTGATCAACGGCAGCATGATGGCCGCCAGTCCGGAGCCACTGAGGATGATCGCCAGCGCCAGACCACGGTTGTCCTCGAACCACAAGTTCACCAGGTGCGACCAGGTCACCTGCAACGTACCCAGCCCGGCTAGCGGCACCAGGAAAAAGCCAAGGTAGAGGGTCCAGATCGAGCCATTGATACAGGTCAGGGTGAAGACACTCAGGGACAACGCCAGCAGCGACAGCAACGTGACCCGGCGCAAGCCGTAGCGCAAGTTGAGCCAGCCGGCCAATTGCGACGCGACGATGGTGCCCAGCGACAATGCGGTGATTGCCGCCTGCAACTCCGCCCTGCCCCATCCCATGGCCTGTTCCAGCGGAATCACCATGGAGCTGAAGCTGTACAGCAGCAACGAGCTGGAACTGGTGGCGACGCCGACCAGCGCCAGAATCAATACTCGCCAACCGAGCTTGAATTCTGCGTTATCAAAGCCTTTCATGGTGTGTGACCTCAGTCGTTGCCGATAAACACAGCCGCTTCCGCGCTCTTGCTCAGCACATGAGCACGGCGTGCCGGGCCAGGTGCATTCGCGACTTGGGCAAGGGTGTCTTCGGGGTGAATCAGCGTTGGGCCATTACTCAGTTGCTCAAGCGCCAGAAGCGCCAGGTCTTCAGCCTTGGGCAAGGTCATGGTCAGGGCGTCGGCAATGTTCAGTTTGACCATGGCATCGCGCATGGTGGGTGTGTCGACGGTGCCGATGAGCAGGTTGAGCACATCGACGCCAAGGTCTTTCCACTCCGCCCATAACGATTCGCCGAGGTTCAGGGCAAAGCCCTTGGTTGCGGTGTACATCGCCAGTTTGCGAATTCCCCCCAAGGCTGCCTGGGAACCGACCAACAGCAAGCCGCCCTGCCCGCGCTCCAGCATCGCAGCGCCAAAGGCGTGGCTGCATTGCATCACGGTCAAGCAATTGAGGCGCAGCAAGGCGCCCCAGTCCTCGGCCGAGGTATCGAGAAAGCGTGTGATGTAAGGATCGCCACCCGCGTTGTAGATAAAAAGACCAACTTGCCGATCACCGACAGCTGCGAGCAAACGCTCACAGGCATCGGGTTGAGAAAGGTCCTGGATCACCACCAGCACTTCGATGGCGTAACGTTGCTCCAATTCGCCTTTCAATTGCGCCAGGGTGCCGCCACGGCGCGCCACCAGCACGCAGTTGAGGCCACGCTCGGCGAGGGTACGGGCAAACGCCGCGCCCACTCCATGGGAGCCACCGGCAATCACCGCCCACGGACCATAGCGATGCAGGAAGGCATCATCAGAAACAGACATAAGCACTCCGAAAACGAAGGCCCGGCGACCAGCCACCGGGCGAGAAAGGTTTCACCCTGTCAGGCGACGGGTGGCAGGTCGATGTGGCTGGCGGAGGCGCCAATGGCGGTGCTGCCGTAGACCAGAACACGTCGTTCGATTTGCGCCATGAACAGGCGCAGCAAGGGTTCGTCGTATTCGGGCCCGGCGCTTTTGACCAAGGCTTCCAGCGCTGCATCAATCTCGCTGTAGTCACTGAAAGTGCGGTCGAGCAGGACTTGCGCCTCCTGTTGTTCCAGCTCGCGCAAACGCAATTCCATGGCATCGCCACGGCCCAGGTACTCAACCAATTTGCTCACTGCGCGCAGGTTGGTTTTCTGGAAGTCACTGCCGACTTCCACCTGCGCCAGGGCATCGCCGAGCATGGTCAGCAACTGCGCATTCGGGCCGCTGCTGACAATCTCCAGTGTTGGCGTTTGCAGCGGCACACCCATGGCTTCGGCCAGCGCATGCACCACTACCCGGCGCAACGCGATATCAAACTCGGTGTAGATGTCGTGCGGGTCGCCTGGTTGTGGCGTGGCCACCGATGCCGAGAATTGCATCGTGCTGACGGTGGCGAACAGTGCGGTGTGGTAACGTACGACATCAGGGTCCGCCGGCTCGCCGGTCACTTGCTGATAGTAGCGATACAGGTCCGCGAAACTGTCTCCGAGCGGCTCGTAATTGTCGCGCATCCGCGCCGAAGCCAGGTCAGCCAACGGATCACCAATCATGGCGAATTCAAAATCGTAGAGACCCTGCACCTGTCCGTTCTCGAACAGGTACTGCCCCGAGTCGTACTGAACGAAAGCAGGCTGGGTACGGTGCTGTGGCACATTGCGGCGCAACCAGCCGAGGGCGAATTCGGCCAGAGGCTGAGGCCTGGTTTTATTGCGCGCATACAGCGGGTAATAGGCTTCCAAACCTGCGAGGGTAATGTCCTCGGCACTGATCGGCAGATGAATGCCCTGCGCAATGAAGGGTTGCAACGGCAGTTGGTGCATGCGCGCCATGGCGTCGACCCATTGGCGTGCGACGGCATGGCGTTCGGCATTGCTGTTCGCCGTGCTGACGTCACGACTACCCGGCACCAACTCCATGACGATCGCTTGCGGGTCTTCGCAGAAGCCGTAGATACGCGGCACCGGCACGCCTTGCTGACCAAGCAAGGTGAGAATATCCGCCTCCCGGCGCAGCTCCGGGAATGGACTGACATCACCGCCGCGCTCGCCACGGATATGCAGTTGAAGGGTTTCGCCATCGCGTTGCAGTTCAAGGTTCCACGCCGGGCGCCAGCGCAGCAGGCGTTGCATGGCCGTGATGTTCCCGCCCAGCAGCCCTTCGACAAAGGTGCGCAGCTTTTCTTCGACTGGATCAACAGTCGCATTTATTGTTGTTGGCATACGGGGTCTTCCTCAGGCGCTGATGTCCAGCGCCGCTCTCAATGGGTGCTGGTGCTACCAGCGTTCGGCCCGCCTACCTGCTCCAGCGGCACGCCCTTTTTCTTCGCTAGGTCGGCGGTGTCCAGGTACTCGCGCCAGGCACAGATCAGTCCGTGTTCGTCCAGCTCATACACCGCCACCATCGAGTGCGGCATGGGGACGCCGTTGTTGACGCAGTAATCGTCGCGTTCGGTCATCACCACGCGCTCCGAAGAGACGATGTGGCGCGTGGTGCAACGGTTATGCGTGACATAACTCATCTGTCGCTCTATCTCCCGGCGTAACGCGTCGCGCCCCCGGATCACAGGACCACCGGGCACCCACAGTTGCCAGATGGCGTCGTCGGCGAAGGTGGCCATAATGCGTTCGATATCGGGGCGGCTGCCGTCGCGGCCATCGCCCCAGGCGGCCAGCATGTCGAGGATGAAGCGTTCCTGTTCGAGTGCCATAAAACGGGCTCCAGTGCAGTGAATGGATCGGGATCAGACCGAGGCCTGGGGCAACAGGAAATTGCGCACCACCGGCACCATCGGCGTGCCGCAACTCATGCCGCCGTCCACGCGCATCAGCGTGCCGTTGACGTAGGCGGCGTCGTCGCTGGCGAGGAAAGCGGCCATGGCGGCGATGTCTTCCGGCTCGCCCAGTTGCGGTACGTTTTGCAGGTCGAGAAAGGCCGACTTCATCGCCTCGTTGGCCCAACTTTCCATGGCTGGCGTGCGAATCACTCCCGGCAGGATGCCGTTGCAACGAATGCCGCGTTTGCCAAAGGTGGCGGCAATGCTTTGCACGTACCAGTTGAGCGCGGCCTTGGAGGCGCCGTAGCTGAACTGAGAAATTTCGCCGGCAATCGAGCTGGTGGACGAGGTGAACAGAATCGAACCGCTGCCCTGGGCGAGCATGTGCGGCAAGGCGTATTTGCACGCCAGCACGCCGCCCAACACGTTGACCCGCATGCAGTTGTGGAACAGCTCGGTGTTGAAGTTGATGAAGTCGATATCGCGGGTTGTGGCCGGGTTTCTGTACACGGCGTTATTGAACAATACGTCGATACGACCGAAGGTCTCGACGGTCTGCTCGACCATCTGCCGCAAGGCGTCTTCCTCACCAACATCCACTTGCATGGCCATTGCCTTGGCACCTATTTCAGCTGCCACGGCCTGCGCCGATTCGGCGAAAAGGTCGGTGACCACTACCGTGGCGCCCTCCCGGGCAAAACGCAGTGCCGAGGCGCGGCCGATGCCACTGCCGGCGCCGGTGATCACGCAGACCTTGCCGTCTAAACGTTGCACAATCTCGCTCATAAAAGGGTCTCGGGACGGATAAAAAAATCGGCGCCCGTGACGAGCGCCGAAAAGGAGCATGAGGTCAGCGGGTCTGGCCACCGGCGATGGTCTGCGGATTGGCTTCACGCTCGGCGACCGGTTCCTGGCGGTAGCGCGTCGGGCCGTTGCCGAACATGCCGTACTGGTCACGGGTGAAGTCGTACAACGAGTAGGAATCCTGTTGCGGGTTATTGGGAATGCCATAGGCCTCGATGTTGTATTGCGAGCCGGTACGGAACAGTGCGCCGCTGTCGTCCCAGGCGTCGTAGACCGCAGCACCAAAGGTGTCCTCGTCGATGTAGTAGCGACGTTTTTTCTGCGCGTGGCGGACGCCGTCCTTGCGGGTCGCTTCCACCACCCAGACACGGTGCAGCTCCCAGCGTTCACAGGCGGGGTTGATGTGTTTGGGCATGAGTTTCTTGTCCATGTCGCAACCCCACTTCAGCGTGTAGTTGCTGTAGGGAATGAACATTTCCTTCTTGCCCACCAGCTTCCAGTCGAAACGGTCCATCTTTCCGGAGAACAGGAAGATTTCGTCGTAGAACGCGACCCCGCCGAACGCCGAGCTGGGGGTGTCGTAGTTGAATTCCGGAGCCTTGCGCACGCGGCGCTGGCCGGTGCTGTAGCTCCAGGCATATCGAGAGTCAGCGACCGGGTCGAGGTAATCCCAATACCCGGATGCCTGCCCGGCCGTACGGGCCGGCGCAACGATGCGCGACCATATACGTTGGGCGATTTTCGGATCACGCCCGGGAACGTCCATCTGGTAGAAGGGTTTTTCGCCGGTGGACCGGTTGGTATTGGTCAACGTCGCATGACCCTCATTGACGACATAGGCACTGTGGTTCCAGTCCCAGCCATTCACACCCTGGTAGTTCAGGATGTAGTTCCACATCAGTTCCCGGCCATCTCGCGGCAGTGGGAACGGCAGACCGCCCCGGCAGCCTTCGCTGATCGACAGACCGTCGTTCTCGGTCTTGCAGTCCTTGCGGCCAGCATTGCGCTGGGTGGCAGCAAGAAAATTCGCCGGAAAGGTTGCTGTCCGGTGGGTGGGGTACACCTCAAGGTAATAGGTGTCGGGGTTCTGCTTGAGCAATTGCAGTTGTCCGGCTGCCAGTTGGTCGGCGTACTGATCGGCGTTGGCTGCGGTAATGCGCAAGCGTGGCTTTTCATCGGCAAACGGGTTGGGCCAGTTGCCGTCGCCTGGGACCAGCCCGGCCGGGACTTTTAAACCACCGTCGTAGGCCGGAATGGTGCCAGCGGCATTGCCCGCGACAATCGCCCCGAACGGCGTGAGTCTGCCGCCCAGATCGGCTGCGGTAGAGGTGTCATCAGCGACTGTCGCCCCCGTCAGAGCAATGGCCACCAGGCCTATCGCATAAGAATTGACCGTCATTACGTTCTCCATTCAGATGGGTGATCGCCGAGTCCGGTGATCACTGCAGTGCAGTTCAGGGCGGTTCAGAACGCGGTACTGACCGTCAGCGAGACCCAATTGCGGTCGGTCAGGCCAACGTCGCCGGTTCCCCCGACGACTGTTTTGCCGACACCGGCAATATCGCCATATTTGCGTTCGCTGCCGTACCCGATGTACGACAGGGTCACGTCAGTACGCTCGTCGTAGGTGCCCTTGACCCCGGCTTTCCAGGTGTATTTGCCTTCGTTGCCCCCGCCCGTTGCGGCATTGCCGCTGACGCCGTAATCCACGCTCATCGGGGTGGAAATGTTCCAGCCGGGGAACACCCCCAGCCATTGCGGTGCAAAGCTCACGGCCAGGCCGACATAATTTTTGGTGGCGCAGCCGTAGTGCTTGTCCTGCCCCTCCGGGCAGCCGCCATAGCCCTCGCCTTTGAACAGTTCCTCGTGCTTGGTCACCCGTTGCACATGACTGAACGCCATTTCGGTGATCAGGCTGCCGGTGTCGAAGTAATCAGTGCGCGGCAGCAACCACAGGCCGTTGACCACCATGTGCCAGGTGTCACCGCGAGCGCCCTGGTTGTCGGCAGTGCTGATGTTGCTGGAGACCAACGAGGTGTTCTGGCGATACGACAGGTCTACGCCAAGGGAGCCGCCACCCAGCACCGGACCTGCGGAGTAACCCAGGCCATAGAGCTTGACGTTCTCGGCGTACACGTAACGGGCGAAAGTCGGTGCCACTTGCAGGCCCCACGGGTTGTAGTCATCGAATTCGCGATAGAACGCGCTGACCTCCGAATGCAGGAAGTCGAAGCTATAGGTGCCCATCACGCCCCAGTTGCCCCTGTCCTTGGGTTTGACCGGGTCAATCAACGGCCGCGAAACACCGCTGAACAACGGCAAACGGTCCGGCCCTTCCAGGGCGACGTCGGCGGAAGCCAGATAGGTACCGCCTTCAGGTGCGCGCGTGGTGTCCCATTCGAAGAAGTATTGCGCTGCCAGCGACAACTTGTCGGTGACCTGAGCCTGGGTTGAAATCTGCGTCAACGGCAGGAAGATTTCACGGGTCTCGGTTCCTGGGTTGCTTACCGCTTTGCGCCCATCCAACGGTGCTTGCGAGTAGGACACCGCATGCCCGGCAATCAGCAGGCCGTTGCCCCAGTACACGGTATGCCGGCCGGCACGCACGCTGACCGGAATCTCGCCGAGATCGAAGCGGGTAAACGCAAAGGCGTCCAGTAACTCGCCGCTAGGGCCACGGTGATAGCGCTTGGTGAAGCTGGAGTATTTACCGTTGTTGTAGCTCGGCGTGCTCGTACCGGGAAACGCACCGGGGTAGTAGACATTGCCGGGGCTGGTTTCGACGTCGGTGTTTTCGTAAGCCTGGTCGTACCAGCCCGCGCCGCTGATGCGAAAACCGTTGTACTGCTTGTACGCGACCTCCATTTCGCTCATCACATCGACCCGATTGGTCACCACATCGCCCCGATCAAACTTGGCGTCGGACTCGTCGTAGCTGGCGTTATTGGCCAACGCGGAGTCGCGCCCCTCGGCCCGTATGCCCAGGTTGTAACGCACGGTGTTGTCCCAGCGCGCGGTCCAGTCCGGATTGCCGGTATCAAACTCGGCGGCCTGCACAGCGCCAACAGTCAAGGCACACCCGGTCACGCTGAACCAGACAGCCAGGCTTAACGGCTTTAGCTTTGCGTCGATCATCAACACTCCCATTACTTTTTTATTGTTGTTGGCAGCCGAAGCGTTGGGCCGTCTGGACCGCGCCAATGAGCGCTGATCCGTGGGCTTTCGGTATGGACTGAAGTAGACGGGACGGGGAGGTTTGAGACAACGATTGGGAGTATTGCTGAAATGCATTTTGGTATTGGTCAAATACTCCCGACCTATACTCAAAGGCCCTGGATTGTGCTTTTTTGAGTACAGGAGGTGACCATGAAATCGGGAACCCAGACAGCGGCACTCCTAGCCGCTGCGATAATCGTCGGCTGTACGAATTCATCAAGCCAGACAGTGACTGTTCCCTTGAACGCTACACCACGCAACGGCGGTCAGATCGCCAATACAACGCTGGCCGTTCAGGGCAATGAGACAGCGTTTTCCTTTGTCGTCAGTGGAGTTCCAAGCGGCACTCTTCGGCCCTTGAATCTCTACACGTTTATCAACAAAGGCAGCTGCGAGCGGCCCGGGTCTGTCGCCTATGCAATGAATGACCGGATCAATACCAATCGCATTTCTGCAACGCGCGGCTGGACCTATTCACGAAGTGCGCCAGTGGCGCTGTCAGAGCTGCTTTCTGGTGGATATTACTTAGTGGTAAGGACCACACCGGCCGATGGCAACGTGGATATTTTCTGTGGGGATATCAAGCCAGAAACAAGGTGAAAATGACACCAGACCGGTAACCGGCTTTATCTACAACAGCGTGAAGAACAGTGTGCATACCGGTATTTGAATAACCGATACCGCCCCATTGTTTTTGTGATTTTACGATGGCAAAACCGCTCCCTAGACTCCAGCCAATAACTAGGCAACGCCGCTCTCCTGGCGCCGCCATGACAATAAAGCCTGGAGGATGAACATGAGTGTGCCCCCATCTCTGGATGACAAATACGTCCAGCACACTGGAAAAATCTTGCTCACCGGCATTCAGGCGCTGGTGCGTCTGCCACTGATGCAGCGCCAACGCGATCTGGCCAATGGTCTGAACACCGCCGGGTTTATTTCCGGATACCGTGGCTCGCCGCTGGGTGGTTTTGACCAGGCATTGTGGAAGGCGCGCGACTACCTCAAGGAACACCACACGGTGTTCCATCCAGGCATGAACGAAGACCTCGCTGCTACCTCAATCTGGGGTACGCAACAGGTCAATCTCTTCGAAGGCGCCACCTACGATGGCGTGTTTGGCATGTGGTACGGCAAGGGGCCGGGCGTCGACCGCTGCGGCGATGTGTTCCGCCACGCCAACGCCGCCGGCACCTCGCAATTTGGCGGTGTGCTGGCCATTGCCGGAGATGACCATGGCGCGCGCTCCTCCTCACTACCGCACCAGACCGAGCACATTTTCAAAGCGGTGATGATGCCGGTGCTGGCGCCATCGGGGGTGCAGGAATACCTCGACTACGGCATGCATGGCTGGGCCATGTCGCGCTATTCCGGCTGCTGGGTCGCCCTCAAAGCGGTGGCCGACACCGTAGAGAGCGCGGCCGTCGTCGACATCGACATTCATCGCGTACAACCGATCATTCCCGATATCCCGCTGCCCGAAGGTGGCTTGAATATCCGTTGGCCAGACCCGCCCCTGGCACAGGAACAGCGCCTGCTGGAACACAAGCTATATGCTGCCCTCGCCTATGCCCGGGCCAACCGCCTCGACCGTGTCGTGATGGACTCAGCGAAAGCGCGCATCGGCATCATCACGTCAGGCAAATCGTACCTCGACGTTTGCCAGGCACTGAAAATCCTCGGCATCGACGAAACACTCGCCCAGCAGATTGGCCTGCGGGTCTACAAGGTCGGCATGGTTTGGCCGCTGGAGGCTGAAGGCGTCCGGCAGTTTGCCGAGGGCCTGGAAGAAATCGTGGTGGTGGAAGAAAAACGCCACATGATCGAATACCAGTTGAAAGAAGAACTCTACAACTGGCGCGAGGACGTACGCCCGCGCATCGTCGGCAAGTTTGACGACAAGGGTGAGTGGAGCCTGCCGCACACGGGTTGGTTGCTACCAGCCATCAACGACCTGACCCCGGCGATGATCGCCCGTGCGCTGGCCAAGCGTATTCTGCGTCTGCACCAAAGTGGCCCGCTGCAAGTGCGCCTGGCCGTGCTGGATGCGCAACTGGCTAGCAAAGACCAATTCAGTAACCTGATGGAACGCGTGCCCCACTACTGTTCCGGTTGCCCGCATAATACATCGACCAAAGTCCCGCAGGGCAGTCGCGCACTGGCGGGCATTGGCTGCCATTACATGGCCGCCTGGATCTACCCGCAAACCCAGACTTTCAGTCAGATGGGCGGCGAAGGCGTGACGTGGATCGGCCAGGCACCGTTCACCACTACTCAACATGTGTTCGCCAACCTCGGTGACGGAACCTATTTCCACTCCGGCATTCTCGCGATTCGGGCTGCCATCGCGGCCAAGGTGCAGATCACCTACAAGATTCTCTACAACGACGCCGTGGCCATGACCGGCGGCCAACCGGTGGACGGCAGCCTCAGCGTGGCGCAAATCAGCCGGCAACTCGTTGCCGAAGGCGTGCAGCGTGTGGTGGTGGTCAGCGAAGATGTCGAGAAATATCAGCACATCCATGAACTGGCAGACGGCGTGCCGGTGCTGCGTCGCGACCAGATGGACGAAGTGCAGGAACAGCTGCGCCAGTTCCAAGGCGTATCCGCAATCATCTATGACCAGACCTGCGCTGCGGAAAAACGTCGGCGTCGCAAGCGCGGCAAGTTCCCGGACCCGGCACGCCGGGTTGTGATCAACGAAGCGGTGTGTGAAGGCTGTGGCGATTGCAGCAGCAAATCCAACTGCATGTCGGTGGTGGCGGTGGAAACCGAGTTCGGCCGCAAACGGGAAATCGACCAGTCCTCGTGCAACAAAGATTTCACCTGCCTTAACGGCTTTTGCCCGAGTTTCGTCACGGTCGAAGGGGGCTCGTTGCGCAAACCCAAAGCGCTGGCAGCCAAAGCGGATGAATTATGGGCATTGCCCACGCCATCAACCGTTACGCTGGATGAGCCCTACAGCATTCTGGTGACCGGCGTGGGTGGCACCGGCGTGGTGACCATCGGCGCCTTGCTAGGAATGGCAGCGTTTATCGAAGGCAAAGGCACGCTCAATCTGGACATGGCCGGCATGGCGCAAAAAGGCGGCGCGGTGTGGTCGCACATCCGCATTGCCGCGCACCAGGATCAATTGTTCGCACCCCGTATTGCCGAAGGTGAAGCAGCCTTGCTGTTAGGCTGCGATCTGGTGGTCAGTGCCAATACCGAAACCTTGTCCAAGCTGCGTCAAGGCGTTACCCATGCGCTGATCAACAGTGAAGAAACCATCACCAGCGCATTCGTGCGGACCTTCGCCCAACAGGCGGAAAGCGGAGATTTGCTGAAGCACCCGGACCCGAAATTCCACACCCACAACATGTCGGCACAAATCGCCGAAGCGGTTGGCCATGCCCAGGCGGACTTTGTCGACGCGAGCAAAATCGCCACGGCATTGACGGGCGATTCGATTGCCACCAACACCTTCATGCTCGGCTACGCCTACCAGAAAGGCTGGTTACCGGTGGGCGAAGCCGCGCTGCTGCAGGCTATCGAACTGAATGGCACTGCGGTGCCCTTCAACCTCGCCGCCTTTGCCTGGGGCCGGCGCAGTGCCGAAGACTTGCCACGGGTCTTGCGCAAACTGGAAGCAGGTAAAGTGCAGAACACAGATCGCTTGCTGTCGCAAAGCCTGGAAGAAACACTGGCACGACGCATGGCATTTCTCACGGCGTACCAGAATAAGGCTTATGCCCAACGTTACCGGCAACGAGTCGAGCAATTCATGAAAGCGGAAACGGCGCTGCTCGGGCAACCGGGCAAACTGTCGGCAAGCGTCGCCCGTTATTACTTCAAAGTGCTGGCCATCAAGGATGAATACGAAGTGGCACGCCTGTTTACCGATGGCCAGTTCCTGGAAAAAATCCAGGCTGGCTTCGAGGGCGACTACCGCCTGCGTTTCCACCTGGCGCCACCGCTGCTGAATGATAACGGCAGCGGCCGTGAGCCGAAAAAGCGCAGCTTCGGCCCGTGGATGCTGCAAGGCTTCAAGCTGCTGGCTAGGTTCCGGTTCCTGCGCAACACCTGGGCCGATCCGTTTGGCCACACTCACGAACGCAAGGTGGAACGTGACTGGCTGGCCAATTATGAACGTGTCCTCGACGAAGTCTTGATGGATTTGACCGCCGACAACCTGACCCTGGCCCAGGACCTGGCACAGCTGCCAGACAGCGTGCGCGGTTATGGCCCGGTCAAGGAGCGCTACCTCGTTCACGCCCAACAGCGTCAGGCGCAATTGCTTGAACGGTGGCGCGATGGCTCGAACGCGCAGTTCCACGATGCCAGTCAGGCCGGCAGCAAAATAGCCGTTACCCAACTGTAAGCCCGAGTGTGGCAGGCGTCGGTTGCCTGAAAAGGCACCACGCCGTATCCACCGAAAACTGGAGCACAGCATGCATGAAGTCGTGATAGTCGCCGCCACCCGCACCGCCATCGGTACCTTCCAAGGCGCATTGGCCACCACCAGTGCCGTGGAATTGGGCAGCGTGGTGGTCCAGGCGTTGCTGAAAAAAACCGGGATTGACGTCGACCTGGTCGATGAGTTGATTTTCGGCCAGGTGCTCACGGCCGGGTGTGGGCAAAACCCGGCACGCCAAGTGGCGCTGAAAGCAGGCCTGCCCCATAGCGTATCGGCCATGACCCTGAACAAGCTCTGCGGCTCCGGGTTGAAATCCGTGATGCTGGCGGCTCAGGCGATTCGCTGTGGCGATGCCGAGGTGGTGATTGCCGGCGGCATGGAAAACATGAGCTTGGCTCCCTACACGCTGGCCAAAGCGCGCACCGGCTTGCGCATGGGTAACGCGCAACTGGCCGACTCGCTGCTGCAGGACGGCCTGATCGACGCCTTCCACGACTACCACATGGGCATCACTGCGGAAAATCTGGTCGACGCTCACAGCCTGACCCGTAAGCAGCAGGACGCTTATGCCCTGCGTTCGCAGCAACTTGCCAGCGCAGCCATTGAGGCCGGCCGTTTTGTCGCGGAGATCACCCCGGTGCCGATTGCGCAGCGCAAAGGCGAGCCGCTGCTGTTTGCCGTGGATGAGCAACCTCGCGCGCAAACCACTGCTGTCAGCCTGGCCGGGCTCAAACCAGCCTTCAGAAAAGACGGCAGCGTCACCGCCGGCAACGCCTCGACAATCAATGACGGCGCCGCTGCAGTGCTGTTGATGAGCGAAGACAAGGCCAGGGAGTTGGGCTTGCCCGTTCTGGCAAAGATCAAGGCGGGTGCGTGTACTGGCGTAGACCCGGCGATCATGGGCATCGGGCCGGTGTCGGCAAGTCGCAAGTGTCTGGCAAAAGCCGGTTGGAGCCTGGCTGAACTCGATCTCATCGAGGCCAACGAAGCGTTCGCTGCCCAGTCGTTGGCGGTGGGTAAAGAGCTGGGTTGGGATTTTGACAAAGTGAACGTCAACGGCGGCGCCATTGCCCTCGGTCACCCGATTGGCGCTTCGGGTTGTCGTGTGCTGGTCACGCTGCTGCACGAAATGTTCAAGCGCGACGCGAAAAAAGGCCTGGCGACCTTATGCATTGGCGGCGGCCAGGGCGTCGCCCTGTTGCTGGAACGTCCATGATTGGCGCCCGCCCCGCAACGGCCGCCGGCCCTCAGCCGCGCTGGCATGGGCAGCCGGATGGCGATGTCGGAACCCACGAATTGCTGTACCACACGGCGCTCAGATTATTTGCCGAGCATGGATTCGAAAGTGTCAGCCTGCGCCAATTGGCAGCCGCAATGCATTTGCAGCCGGGATCGCTGTACAACCACATTGAAAGCAAGCAGGCGCTGCTGTTCGAACTGATCGAGACGCATGAAAGCGATCTTCTGGCGTTACTGCAAACCAAGGTCGCGCGTCATGCTGAGGGTCGGCTGCAACTGCAACGTTTTGTACGTGTGCACCTGCAGTTCAACAGCTTGCACGATCAGCGCCACACGCTGACGCGCATGGAATTTCGCAGCCTCAGCCTGGAGCAGCGCGAACGCGTCGAGCAACTGCGCGACACCCGCACCCGGGACCTGGAAAACATCCTCAGCCGTTGTGGATTGCCGGCCGGCCAGCGCGCACCGATGGCGCTGGGCATGCAAGCATTGCTCGATGGCGTGGTAGCCGGTTACCCGCAGGATGCGCGGCCTCCTCTGGAAAGTCTGACGAGTCTGTTTACCAGCATGGTGCTGACCGGTTTGAGCAGGCCGCTGGCTTAGCTGCTCCCCTTACATCACTAACAATAAGGTCGATCGATGAACGAAGAAATGACGAAAAATTATCGGGAAATTCTCCAGCACGTCGGTGAAGACCCACAGCGTGAAGGCCTGCTCAAGACTCCGGAACGTGCAGCGAAAGCCATGCGTTATCTTTGCCATGGCTACCGGCAAACGCTGGAAGAGATCGTCAACGGAGCACTGTTCGAGTCGGATAACGATGAGATGGTCATCGTTCGTGAAATCGAATTGTATTCGCTGTGTGAACATCATCTCTTGCCATTTATTGGCAAGGCTCATGTTGCCTACATACCGACAGGCAAAGTGCTCGGATTGTCGAAGGTCGCGCGAATTATCGACATGTTTGCCCGCCGCCTGCAGATCCAGGAAAACCTCACCCGGCAGATTGCCGATGCAATCGCCCAGGTCACCAATGCCGCCGGGGTGGCCGTGGTGATCGAGGCGAAACACATGTGCATGATGATGCGAGGTGTGGAGAAGCAGAACTCGGTGATGAGTACTTCAGTGATGCTTGGCGCCTTCCGCGAGTCGTACAACACCCGTCAGGAATTTTTGCAGCTGATCCGCAGCCGCTAGGCGAGGCGCCAGGCGCCCCACCTTCAACTCAACTGAGCATCAGCATCCCGCCGTCAATCATCAGCGTCTGCCCGGTGACAAATCGAGAACCTTCTCCGGCAAGAAATACCAGCACTGGCGCCAGATCCCGGGCCGGTTCACCCAGTTGTCCGCCGATGGGCACTTGCCCTGCCATGTACGCATCGTGCTGCTGCAGTTGTTCGGCGCTCATGCTCGCGCGAGTCGCCTCGTACATCGGCGTCCACATCGCCGGGGCGATAGCGTTGACGGTAATGCCCAATGGGCCCCACTCCCGCGCCACCGTGCGCGTCCACGCCAGCACGGCCCCCTTGCTGGCCGCGTAATGGGCTTTGCCGGGCTGTCCGATGACGCCTGCCCCAGAGGCGAAGTTGATGATCCGCCCACCGCTGCCCTTCAGCAGCTCATAGGCCGCGCGGTTGGTCAGGAATGTGCCACGGGTATTCACCGCAAAGACTTTTTCCCACTCGTCCAGCGTGATGCTGTCGGCACTGGCATTCGGCGCGATACCCGCAGCATGTACCAGCACATCCAGACCATTGAGCCGTTCGTTGGCCCAGGCGAAAGCGGCGTCCACGGATTGGCTGTCAGCGATATCGCAGACTCGTGTATGCGCCCACCCGCCACCGTCCCCCGTCATCGAGGCGGCTTCGCCCAGGTCGAGGCTGACGACATAGGCTCCCTCCTCCACAAATGCTTTGACCACTGCCGCGCCAATACCCCTGGCGCCCCCCGTGACGATGATGCGTTTACCGGCCAGCTGCATGGGCTGTTCCTCTGATATCAGACTGTTTGATCGATGCGCTGCAACGCCGTAGCGAACAGACGCAACGCTGAGGCGTGGTGTTTTTCACCCGAGACCATCGAGGCTTTGCCCGCACACGCACGGGCGTAACTGACTTCGAGAAAGATGCCGAGCTTGAAGCCGGCCAACACCAGGTACCAGGTGAAGTCCGCCAACGAGCGCGAGCTGCCGGCGCGGTAATGGGCGACCAGTTCGTCGCTGCTGCAAAAGCCTTCCCAGGGGCGAACTTCAATGGTGCCGGCACCACGACCATCAGCACCGGGCCAGGTGACTACCAGCCAGGCAAGGTCGAGCAACGGATCGCCGATGGTCGCCAGCTCCCAATCGACAACTGCGGCCAGTTCCGCGCTGTCGTGGCGAAACATGACGTTGGACAAGTGAAAGTCACCATGCTGGATACCGGTCTGGAACTGCGTCGGGTAATGCTCGCTCAACCAGTTGGCCAACCGGGCAAGTCCCGGCAGACCGCTCGCGCCCGGCCAACCGGGGTAGTCTTTGACGCTGTCCAGTTGCGCCAGCCAACGTGAGACCTGGCGTTGATGAAAACCTTCGGGCCGCCCAAAATCCCCCAGGCCCACCGCCTGATAGTCGATTTCTCCCAGACGCAATAACGCGTCCACCATGGCCAGCCCCATACGTCGGCGCATTGCTGGCTGCTGCGCGTGCGGCGTCGGCAAACCTGCCGCGCAGTTGGGATTGAAGCCCTGTACTGGTTCCATCAAATAGAAACTGGCGCCCAGAACGTCTTGGTCGGCGCAGTCGGCTATCAGGCCGGCATGGGGCACCGGCGATCCGGCCAACGCTTTGAGCAACCGTGCTTCACGGGCAATGGTTTTACTGCCGACTTCGCGCAACTCCCTGGAAGGCCGACGCAATACGAATTCGCGCGTGCCACGCCGAAAGCGCAGCAACAGATTCTGAGTGCCTCCGGTTAATCGCAGTGGGGCCTCGATGGAGCCACTTTCCAGACCCTTTGAGTCCATCCATAGAGCCAGGCGCTCGAGTTCGACCAGATCCTGCCAGTCGTTCATGCGTCGTACTCGCCCAGACTGGCCAATGCATCGGCGTATTTTTCCCGGGCTCGGGCCGCCGCGGTGGGCCGGTGGTAATCGGGGAACAGTTCGTCGCAGGGTTGATAATCGCGTAGCAGTTGTTTGGCGACCGTGATTTTGTGCACTTCGGTGGGCCCGTCGGCCAGCCCCATCTGGAAGGAGCGGACGATGTACCCGGTAAACGGCATTTCTTCGCTTACCCCTAACGAGCCATGTACATGCAGGGCGCGCGCGGCGATGTCATGCAGCACCTTGGGCATGGCGGCTTTCACCGCAGCGATGTCTTTGCGTACCCGTTTGTAGTCCTGATACTGGTCGATGCGCCATGCCGTGCGCATGACCAGCAAACGAAATTGTTCGAGCTCGATCCACGAGTCGGCAATTTTTTCCTGGACCATCTGCTTGTCCGCCAGGCGGCTGCCCTGGGTACTACGCGACAGGGATCGTTCACAGAGTGCATCCAGGGCTTTCTGCGCTTGGCCAATCACCCGCATCGCATGGTGCACGCGGCCGCCACCCAGTCGTACCTGGGCCACGACAAACGCCTGACCGGGCGCGCCGAGCATGTCGCCAGCAGGCACTCGCACCTTGTCGAACGACAGGTAGGCATGGGTTGCGGCCGGGTCATCGGCGATACCGACGTTGCGGATAATGCTCACCCCCGGAGCATCGGCGGCAACAATAAACATCGACATGCCTTCATACACCGACACGTTTTTATCGGTGACCGCCATCACGATATAGAACGCGGCGTAGCGGGCATTGGAGGCAAACCATTTTTCGCCGCTCAGCAGCCAGTCATCACCCTCACGCACCGCTTCGGTGGTGAACACCGCAGGGTCCGCGCCGCCTTGGGGTTCGGTCATGGCGAAGCAGGACACGATATCGCCGTCGAGCAAGGGTTGCAGGTAGCGCTGCTTCTGCGCCGGCGTGCCGTAATGGGCGAGGATTTCACCGTTACCGGAGTCCGGTGCCTGACAACCAAACACAATCGGTCCGAACAGCGAGCGGCCGAGAATTTCATTGATCAACGCAAGGCGCACCTGGCCATACCCTGCCCCGCCCAGTTCCGGGCCCAGGTGACAAGCCCACAAGTTGCGCGCCTTCACCTGCGCTTGCAACGGTTTGACCAGTTGCTTGAACAGCGGGTCGTGGATATTCCACGGGCTGCCCAACACGTGGTCGAGAGGCTCGACTTCCTCACGCACGAACTGCTCGATCCAATCCAGTTCCACTTGAATCTCGGGGTCGGTCTGAAAGTCCCAGGCCATGGTGTTTCTCCTAGCAAATAGCGATCAGGCCAGCAGCATGCCGCCGTCGACCAATAGGGTTTGGCCGAGCACATAGCTGGCCAGCGGCGAGGCGAGAAACAGAGCCACATTAGCCATGTCCTGAGGCGTGCCGAGGCGCCCTTGAGGAATGGCGCGCAGCGCACCTTCCAGGCGTTTCGGGTTGCTGGTGGTCACCCGTGTCAGCTTGGTTTCCACCAGCCCCGGGGCAATGCCATTCACCCGGATACCATCACGAGCCCAGGCTTCGGCCAAGGTGCGAGTCAGCCCGAAAGCGCCGGTTTTCGAGGCGTTGTAGGCAGGGTTGCCACGGGTAGAATGGAACGCTGCTGCCGAACTGACCGTGATCATCGAACCCTTGGCTTCCATCAGCAGCGGGTGAAATTTCTGCGCGCAGACCATCAGGCTGGTGAGGTTGATGTCGAGCACGCGCTTGAAGCCCTCAGCGAGGAATTCCTGACGGTCGTAGAGCACCGTGCCTTGCGCTTGCACCAACACATCCAGACGGGTGAATGGCACACAGACCGCTTCGATCAACGCTGCATCCGCGACGTCGACCTGCGCGTAATGCAAGCCTTCAAGGTTAGAGTCGGGTGAGTCGTGATAGGCCGCCGCCGAGGCACGCGTACCCCAGACATGCACTTCGGCACCGCGCTGGCGAAAGTTCTGCGCAATGCCATTGCCGATGCCACTGGACCCGCCGACTACCAGCACGGTTTTACCGCTGAAATCTAACTCGTACATGGGTATTCCTTGTGCTTGTCGAAAAATGCTGCCGGCCAATAGGCCCACCGTTACAGCGCCACCAGGCCAGCCGAGGCCAATCGTTCGAGCTCGCTGCCGGTAAAGCCGAGGCCTTCCAGAACTTGCCGGGTATGTTGGCCGAGGGCGGGCGGTGGGCGCTGCAGCGATAACGGCAAGTTGCCGAAATCCCAGAACGCGCCGATCTGTTGCAAGTCGCCGTAAACAGCATGTGAGTAATGCGCGTGCAGACCCGCGGCGGCGTGTTCGGGGCTGTCGAGAAAGGCATCCATCTGCGCCTCCAGGACGGCCTGCGCAGGAACTTGCACTTCAGCCAATGCTGCGAGCGCCGCTTGCCGGGTAAGACCTGCAAACCAGGTTTCGGGCTGATCACCCATGAGCGCCTTGAAACGCTGCACCTCATCCGGTTGCAGCGCTGCCACCACCAGCCAGGCATCGCTACATAGATACAAACGGTGTGCGTCACTCACACCAGTCTGTTGCGCATCCATATGTTCGATTGGGGTCAGGCTGCCGTCTTCAAGCACCACCGCTTCGCTCATCGATAGCAACGTAGCGCCCAACAATGACGAGCTGACCATTTGCCCGACGCCACTGCGGTTGCGCTCGTACAATCCCAGCAGCAAGGCATAGAGCGAGGATAAACCGGCAAAGAAATCGCCCACGCCAAAACGCAGCCACATCGGCGCCTGCCCCTCCCCGCCCTGCTCCCTCTCCCAGCCGCAGGAAGCCTGCATCAATTGGTCAAAACCCGGCCAATCCGCGCGCGGTCCGGTCGGTCCGTAGGCACTGACATGGCAATACACCAGCTGCGGGTTGAGCACTTTGAGGCTCTCGTAGTCGACCTTGAGTTTGCGTGCGGCCGGCAGCCGCATGTTGTGGTGAACAACATCGGCCCAACGGGCCAACGTTTCTACGGCGGGCTCGGTTTGCTGATCGCCCAACTGCAGCGCTACCCCCAACTTGCCACGCTGGGTGCCGCTGAAAATCCGCTCCAGGCGGCGCATGGCATCGCCTTTGGGCGCTTCGACTTTAATGACTTCGGCGCCGAGGTCCGCCAGAAGCATGCAAGCAAACGGCCCGGCCAGGTAGGCGCCCAGATCCAGTACTTTCAGACCGTGCAGCGGAGGCAAGGGCGCCGGGCTCGACCTGGGCACTTGCGAAGGGATCACAGCATCGGCGCCTGACAGTCCGGCGTTCCCCTCACCTGCCAGAGGTGCGCTACCGCCAACTCGTGCGGGTGGCTGCACCTGCCAGGCAGGGCCTGGTTGCAGGGTCTTGCCCAATTGCACATCGTCGACTTCAACCACATAACCATTCAGGCGTGCTTGCTCGTCGAAGTAGATATCGCCAAAGGGAGCGGCAATTTGCGCGGCCACGTCGTGCTGCCAGAAATGCTCGACCCAGTCCTGTGCCGGCCGTGTGGCAATGATCGCCTTGTTGGCGCCGAAGTTTGGCGCCACATGGCTCGATGGCCACAGCGCGTTCAAGCGAGCCACTTCGGTTTCGCCGAGCTCACTGAGTGCCGCGGCCATCCACGGGGATTTGTCCGGCGAATAATGCACATGCAACCAGCGGCCATCAGCGCATTGGTGCAACGGAATAGGAATGTGTTTATCCAGGCCTTTGGCAAAGGCCTGCGTCGGCGTTTGCGCTCGGTTCCAATGCATGGTCATTGGCACCAAGGCTGCCTGAGCCAAACTCGTATGAGCGATACCGCCGCAGCCGTCACGTTCGCGTGCAAGCAACCGCGCCATCACCCCAACCACGCACAACCAGCTGGCCAGCCAATTGGCAAAGGGCATGCGCACGAATACCGGGCCGGGGCGATGCGCCGGTTGCTCGTCCAACAGGCCAAGGCGCGCCAGGATCAAAGTTTCCCAGGGGATGGCATTCGCCAGTGCATGCCGTTGGGGCCAGCCGCTAATTGCCGAGATAATCAAGCGAGGAAAGTCTGCAGCGAGTTGCGCGTCGGCCAGACCATGGGCCTGCGCTACCGAAGGTGTGAAGTCGTGTAGCAGCACATCGGCGCTCGCGAGCAGAGAGTTTAGTTGCTGACGATCTTGGGGATTTTCCAGACTGAGGATGACACTGCGCTTGCCACGGTTAAGCACAGCAAACAGCGCCTGTTTCTCTCTGGCGGGGTTGGCGGGTGGCTCGATCATCACCACTTCGGCACCCGCTTCGCAAAGATGCATGCCAGCGGCAGAGCCGGCAATGCCGGAACACAGACTGATGACGCGAATTCCTTCGAGGATTGCCTGGCTCATTCAGCACCTGTCTTCTTCTGCGCTTAGCGTTTTGCAGCAGAGCTGCAGAACGAATCCATGGCGTTACCCTAAGCGATCAATGATAAATTCCATAGATAGATTAGTATTCCGAATATAGAATCATAAGCAGGAATATGAACAGCAAATAACAATTCGTCTAAATATCACTAAAAGCCGATCAGGGGCGTTGCGATGATCCTGCGCATGGACCACTTCACCATCGTCACCAACCAACTGGAGGCGACACGGGATTTCTACGTGGAGGTACTGGGTCTGGTCGACGGGCCACGCCCGCCCTTCCCGGTTCCCGGCTTCTGGCTGTACGCCCGGCAACAGCCCGTACTGCATGTGGTGGGCGTATCACAAATGCCGGAGCCGCGACGTGGCGTGCTCGACCATATGGCGTTTCATGCCCAGGGCTTGCAGAAAATGTGGACGCACCTGGATGAGCACGGCGTGCGATTCAAGGTGATCCGTGCTCCCGGCGCCGATCGCACGTGGCAGCTGTTCATGCAGGACCCCAATGGGGTTGAAGTGGAGTTGGATTTCGACGCCAGCGAAGTGCTGCCCGCCGACTGGAAGGAACGCCGGGGAAGCTAAATCAATCCAGCATAACTGCCGCCGTCGATCTGCAAATTTTGCCCGGTGATATAGCCGGCTTGCGCCGAACAGAGAAATGCGCAGGCGGCTGCCAATTCGCTCGGCTGGCCAAATCGTCGCGCCGCTATCGGCTTGAGCATTTCCACCCGTGCTTGCTCAAAACTGAGCTGGCGAAGCCCCGCCAGCTGCTCGGTCATAAAGCGCAGACGGTCCGTCTCAATGCGCTCCGGCAGCAGATTGTTGATCGTTACATTGTCCCGTGCCACTTCGACCGACAGAGCTTTGCAAAAAGCGGTCAGCCCGGCACGTGCAGCGGTGGACAAACCCAACGGCAAACGCGGTGACTTGACCATCGCCGAGGTGATATTGACGATGCGGCCGAAACCTCGCGCCCGCATACCGCCGATCACAGCCTGGATAAGCAGAATGCCTGAGAGCATGTTGGCCTCA
Source organism: Pseudomonas grimontii (assembly GCF_007858185.1). Taxonomy (GTDB): domain Bacteria; phylum Pseudomonadota; class Gammaproteobacteria; order Pseudomonadales; family Pseudomonadaceae; genus Aquipseudomonas; species Aquipseudomonas grimontii. The sequence goes on along the minus strand of NZ_VFES01000008.1, from coordinate 87,243 downwards.
ATGGCCGCCATCCAGGCCGCGTGATCCCAATCCTCCAGACGACCCGGCTCTGGGCCGCCGTTGTTGGTCACCAGAATGTCGACTACCGGGCACGCGGCCAACAATGTCGCACGCCCGGCAGAGGTGGACAGATCCGCCACCACCGTGCGGGGCAGCCGGCCAGTGCCGAGAAAAATGTCCTGCGCGGTTTGCGCCAGGGTCTCGGCATTGCGGCCGTTGATCAGTATCTCGCAACCCTCCTGCGCCAATGCCAGCGCACAGGCTTTGCCAAGCCCTCGTGAAGACGCGCATACCACCGCCATGCGCCCGCCAATGCCCAGATCCATAGCCGTACTCCTTGCGTGATGGGGTCAGTCTTTCATGCCCAACAACGTGCTGATATCGCGTCCGGGTTCAGCATCGCTGCCGTAGGCGAACTGACCGGCGCGCTGGCGTTCGACCAGTTGTTCCATCTGGTAGCGATAACGAGTACCTGGGGTATCGAAACGCGAATGCAGGTCACGTCGCTCATCGGTCTCGAAATAGCGCTGATTTTGCGGACGCACCACCGAGTTGTCCTGGGGCTGGATGATGTAGTTGATGCGCGGCATCACGTAGCGAAACGGTGACGGTGCAGCGGTGGTATTGAACGTGACGTCACAGCGCGAGCGATGCTTGCCCACCGGCAAGAACGGTTGCAAGTTAGGAACGTCATAACCGGGACGAAATCGCGGGTAGGAGATGCACACATTACTGCGCAAATGGATGTGCAGCACCGCGCGAAAATCCTGGTACTTGGCGCGCACCCCGCCGACCCAACGCATGATCGGCGCCACTGATTTTTGTGCGACTGTACGGGTGCGGGTCACCGTTTCAGAGGTCCATTGCACCTCGACCTCGTCCGACTCGCTGATGCCGTCGCCGATGGTATTGGCATGCAGGAAATCGGCGTGGGTCAGGTCAATCAGGTTTTCTACAGAGAGCGCAGAGGTCGCATCGAATCGCACGGTGCGCTGGGTGTAGCCAGGAAGACTGCCGTCTTGCGGCAGGAACGGGATATGCGGCAGCAGCAATGTATCGGCGGCATCCGGGTTGCCGTACCAGACCCAAATGTAGCCGTAACGCTCGACCAGCGGATAAAACCCGCTGCCGCCAGTGAATGCCGTCAGCACGCACGTATTTTCACGCAGACGATAGGGATGGAATTCAGCTGCTCTCGGCTGCCCGTTTTCCCGCCACAGGTAATAGGGTTGGGCATGAATGATTCGACGAATTGGCTGGGCACTGAGGTCGCGACTATGGGAGACCGGAAACCAGGTGTCACGCAGGTCATAGTTGATCGGTGTCCAGTCACCCCGCACTTTGCGCGACGGAGTATCGGTAGAGGAAGGCACGGAATGCATGGTGAGTTCTCCTGTGCTCAGACGATCGCGCTTGCGGGAATCAGATGCGGTCGGCGAAAGGCACGCAGGTCGCGGGATGGGGCTTGCAGCAGGGCCGCGACGGCTACGCCGTCAATCAAGTGGTTCACCCGGAACGGCGACCTGCTGAATGCACGGGCAATACGCCAACGCAACGGTGCCTTGGCCGGCACGTGCTCAGTCACGAATCCTCGCCAGCACAGGCTGGTGGTGCCACGGCGGTTGGCCCCGGTTGCGATCATCAGGGTAACGAGCGGCATTTCTTCTTCGTTGAGCAAATCCATCCGAATACTGCCGCCGCTCAGGGGTACTGCGGTGCGCACAATCAAGGGGTAGTCCACCACAAACTGCGATGGCAGAAATTGTGTGGACCATACCGCACCGCGCTCCAGAACCACGCGGCCCTGCTCTCTGCGTAGATCGCCAAGGAAGAAATCGGTGAGGCGCACATGGGTAAAGCCGAGCAAGCATTCCGGGCCGTCGAGCATCGCCGCCAGATACTGGTCGTGACTCATGTTGACGACGGTGGAACCGGTAAATTCGCGACCGCTTGGCCGGTAATCGCTGCTGGGGAGCTCCCCTTGCGATGCGCCCTCACCCAACCACACATGGACGAAGCCATTGGCTTCGCTCACCTGAACGGCCCGCACGGCATAGCGTGGCGGTACGCGCTCATCATCATTAAGGTTGGGAATTTTTGTACAACCGCCACTGGCACCATCGAAGGTCCAGCCGTGGTAACCACATTGCAAACCAGACTCGACAACTCGTCCCAGAGCCAACGGCACCCGCCGATGTGGACAACGGTCTTCCAGAGCAAAAGCCTGCCCGGCTGCGTTGCGGAACAGGACCAGTTCCTCGCCACCAAAGGCCACGGCCAATGGCTTTTGATCATTCACAGCCTCGGAAAGCGCCATGGCCCACCAGCCAGGGGTCGTCATCGGTTTGCCTCATTGTTGTTGTGTTTTTGGGCTTTTGTTTGCAATGCAATCAACGCTAACGGTAGCGGTACAATGCTGTGATGGCAACCATAAGTAAACATTTTAATGATTTATGTTCATACTCATAAAAACCTATCTAGAACCCAGAAATACTCCGAACACTGCTCAACAAAACGGATTATCAGCCAAATAAATCGCTGAATATGAACATTCTTAACTTTAATGCCCATTTTTCCTTGAAAAGGATCAGCAGAAAACCTATAAGCCTGATCACCATGAGCATGCTCATTCACTTCAGGTGCGTTGACGATGACCCAATCCATCCTCGGCTTTGTCCTCCATGACGTTGCCCGTTTGATGCGTAAACGCTTCGAACAATGGGCCCGCGCAGCCGGTCTCACGCGCTCTCAATGGCAAGTTCTGGCCAAACTGTCCACGCATGAAGGCATTCACCAGAAGGGTCTGGCCGACTTGCTTGAAATCGAGTCGGTCACGCTGGTGCGCTTGCTGGACAAAATGCAGGAGCGCGGTCTGATCGAACGTCGCAACCACGCCACCGATCGCCGTGTTTCCCTGTTATTTCTCACTCCGGATGCCCATCCGCTGCTGCAATTCATGCGCACCATTGGCGAGCAGACTCGAGTGGAAACCATGGCCGACTTTTCCGTTCAGGAGCACGATCAATTGCTGCAGTACCTCGAACGCATGCGTGAACACTTGCTGACGGCTTGCAGCCAGCCGGTGGATGAGCCCACTAACTGCGCGGCAGACGAGGTGACGCATGGCTGAGTCCACATTGCAGCGTCATGCGGTGCAGGCAGAAGCCCGTCCACTCGACCCACTGGCGAAACCTGAAGCGCAGGCGCCTGAAGCTCCCACCCTTGATCGTCATGGGCCAGAATCCTCCGGCGCTCCACGGCAACGCTGGCGCGTCGGCCTGTTTTTGCTGGCGCCGATTGTCGTCGTGGCCTGTGGCGCCTGGTATGTGTTGGGTGGCCAAGTGGTCAGTACCGACAACGCCTACGTTCAGGCCGAACGGGTGGGCGTTTCGACCGATGTGGCCGGGATCGTGGCGGCCATTGAGGTCAGTGACAACCAAGTCGTGAGCAAGGGCCAAGTGTTATTTCGCTTGAAGCCAGAACCCTTTGAAATCGCCTTGGCCAGTGCCAGCGCGCAACTGGAAGGCGCGCGCAACCAGATCCTTTACCTCAAGGCCAGCTACAACCAGTCACTGGCCGAAATCGCCCAGGCTGAAGCCAGGCTGCCCTACTACCAGACCAATTTCCAACGGCTGGAAAAACTTGTCAGCGTTGCCGCCGTCTCCAAGACAATCTACGACGACGCCCATCAGGACCTCGACAATACCCGCCAGCAGGTTTTGGTAGCCAAGTCCCAGGCTGCTGCGGCATTAGCCCAACTGGGAGGACGGCTGGACAGGCCTCTCGAGCAACATCCCTCCTACTTACAAGCACAAGCAGCGCTCAATGAAGCCGAACGCAACCTGCGTAACTCGGTGGTGACCGCCCCGTTCGACGGCGTGGTGACCAACGTGGACTCGTTGCAAGTGGGCGCCTACCTGCAACCCCCACAATCAGGCTTTAGCCTGGTGTCCAGCGAACACCTATGAGTGGCTGCCTCGCCGAAAGAAACCGAGCTGACCAACGCTCACGTCGGCCAGGACGCAACCATTGAGGTAGACACTTATCCCGGCGTGACCTGGCACGGCACCGTGGAAAGCATCAGCCCGGCTTCCAGCTCCAGCTTTTCGCTACTGCCGGCACAGAACACCACGGGCAATTGGGTGAAGGTTGTGCAGCGTATTCCGGTGAAGATCCGTATCGACGATGCCGTAGGCAAACCCGCGCTGCGCCACGGCATGAGTGCCTTGGTAGAGATCGATACCGGAACCGCCCGTGGTCTGCCGAAACCGCTGGCCAACCTGCTCGCCCGCCATCATGAGTGAAGTAACTGGGCCGCTGCCACCTTCGCCGCTACGAGTACTGATTACGCTGTGTGTGGTGCTGGCAGTGGTCATGCAAGCCTTGGACACCACCATCGCCAACGTCGCCCTACCCTATATGCAGGGCAGTGTGTCGGCCAGTGCCGACCAGATTAACTGGGTACTGACTTCCTACATCGTCGCCACCGCCATCATGACGCCGCCCTCGGCATTCCTTGCCCGACGCTTCGGTCGCAAGCGCGTATTGCTGTGATCGATCTTCGGTTTTGTATTGGCGTCGGTGCTCTGTGGCATTGCCCGGTCCCTGGAAGAAATCATCCTGTTCCGTTTACTGCAAGGGCTGGCAGGGGCAGCATTGGTGCCGTTATCGCAAGGCATTCTGCTGGATATTTACCCGCAGAAAGACCGTGGCTCGGCAGTGGCCTTGTTCGGCGTGTCGGTGATGGTTGGTCCGGTGCTGGGTCCGATGATCGGCGGCTGGCTAACAGAACACCTCAGCTGGCGCTGGGTGTTCTTCATCAACTTGCCTATCGGATTGCTGGCCTTTGTCGGCATGATGCGCTTCATTCAGGAAACCCCGGCCGACAGAACCGCCCGTTTGGACTGGCTAGGCTTTGGCTCGCTCAGCGTGGCGATCCTGTCGATTCAATTGTTCCTCGACCGCGGTGAACAGCTGGGCTGGTTCGATTCAGGAGAAATCATCCTGGAGGCGCTGGTGGCCGCCATCGCTTCGTACATTTTCATCGTCCACACCTTCACCCACGACAAGCCCTTTATCAGTCTGAAACTGTTCAAGGACCGCAATTACTCGGTGGCGGTCGTGTTTATCTTCATCATCGGCATTACCTATTTAGCGTCATTGGCGCTGATGACACCCTACCTGCAAACCCTGATGGGTTACCCGGTGCTCACCGCCGGCATGGTCATGGGGCCACGCGGACTGGGGACCATGCTTAGCATGTTCCTTGCCGGGAAGATCATCGGCAAAGTGGATATTCGCTGGATACTGTTTTGCGGTTTGTTGCTGTCCGCCTGGTCGATGTACATGATGACCGGCTGGACGCCGGCAGTGTCCATCAACACCATCGTGTACGTCGGCTTTATTCAGGGCGCGAGCCTGGGTCTGTTGTTCGTCCCACTGACCACCATCGCCTTTACCACCCTAGCGCCGCATTTGCGTGGCGAAGCCACTGGTCTGTACAACCTGTCACGCAATGTCGGCTCAAGCGTTGGCATCTCGATCGTTACGGTGCTGCTGGCTCAAAACACTCAGATCAATCATGCCGAAATCGGCGCATACGTTACGCCGTTCAACCGCCTGTTCGATGCCTGGCCTGTAAACAACCAACTCAATCCATTAACCGCCGGCGGGCGTGCGGCGCTGGATGGCATGATCACTGTGCAGGCCAGCTGGGTGGCCTACCTGGATGACTTCAAGCTGCTGATGTGGTTATCCATTGGAGTCATACCCCTGCTGCTGATATTCAGGACACCGAAGTCTCAAGCAAATCAGGCCTCGTAGCGAAAACGTCCCACTGCTACATTCAGCTCATCGGACAGTTCGCGCAAAGACACCACAGCTCCGGACACCTGATGAGTGATCGCATCGCCCTCGCCGGCCATGCGTGCGATGTGCTCGACGTTGGCAACGATGCCCCGCCCACCCTCGTTCTGCACGCTCACCGCATCGGCAATCCGGTCCACCCCACGCGTGGAGTCGCCGACCAGTTCCGCTGCCTGTTGCAGGGTACTTTCCAACTCACTCAGCAGTCGGCCGCTGTCGTCCAATGCCACCGTGCCGGCGCGCAGGGCTTCGTCGACCACCTCGGACTGGCTCTCGAGCTTTACCGTCAACTGGTTGATCGAGTTGGCTGCCAGCGCAGAGCGTTGTGCCAGATTACGCACTTCGTCCGCCACCACGCTGAAGCCGCGTCCACTCTCGCCAGCCCGTGCCGCCTCGATCGCCGCATTGAGCGCCAGCATGCTGGTCTGCGCGGAAAGGTCCTTGACCTGACCGATGCTGGCGGTGATCGCAGTAGTGCTTTCGACAAAATCGCCCACCGAGCCACGGATGGCGGAGAATGCATGGCGCACGCTGTCGATTTTCTCGAGCAGTCGCGACAAGGCCAAGTGTCCATCCTGCGCACCGCGCAAACTGGCTTCGGCGCAGCTGCGCAGGCTTTCAGCATGACTGGAGATTGCCGCAATCCCGTCGCTCATCTGCTCGATGGTCATCGACACCGCGCCCACCGCACCGGCCTGCGCCGTAGAGCTTTGCGCCACACGCGCCGAAGCGCCCACCAGCTCCTCTGCCGAGGCGCCGACCGATGCCGCGACTCCGGCTACCTTGCGCATTGCCTGCTGGAAGCTATCAATGAGTTCGTTGAATGCCTGAGCCGTGTGGGCAATCTCGTCTCGACCCATGACCCGCACGCGTCGGGTCAGGTCGCCATCGCGCAACTCGATCGAAGCCCTCTCGATTTCCCGAATGGGCCGGATGATTTGCGCACGCAACAAAAGACTGACTAACACAGCCAGTAAGCTGCCACCCAGCAGCACCGCGACGAGCATCCGTGAGACCTGCTGTTGTGTTGCGCCCGCCTCAGCGAAGGCGCCAGAGGTCAGCTCGGCTTGTAGGCCCAACAGCCGGTTGAATTGACCTTGCAGGCCATTGTTGTCGGCACGCACCCGACCCAGCAGCGAGGCAGCCTGTATCTGGTCACTCAAAGCAGTGCGCTTGAATTCGGCAAGCCCCTCGCCGACCACTGCGGCCTGCTCCTGCACCGCTTGATAGAGCGCTCTCTCCTCTTCGCCCAGGCGAGTTTCACGAGCCACCTTGTCCAGCCCGGCACGCATGTCGTCAACACTGGCCTGCATATCTTCAAGATATGACTCAAGGTCTTCCGCGGAAGCTTGCCCACTGGATTCAAGGATGCGCGCGCCTGTGGCATATGCGCCGACCATCGCCGCCTGCGAGGCGGCCGAGGTTTCTAACACTTGCCGATATTGCTGGAAACGCAACTGGTCGATTTCCTCGATTACCGCTTGTTGCTTAGCCAGCCCGCGGTAGGCCAGACCCGAGACAACCAGTAGAGCGAGCACAAATAACCCGGGCAGCACGAGGAGCTTGGCGCCGATTGAGAAGCCTTTCAGAAATGACATGTTGGTTACCGTTTTTGTTTTTATAGGGCGTGAATAGGCAGGCAATTTATCCTGCATTATTCTTTATACAGTATTTAATTCTATTATCAGAACAATATTAAAAGTTTGATGTCCCGCCATCGTGCCTTGCCTCCGCCCTGCAACTAACGCCTGGCGTAACCAAAGCCAGCCAACCAGCACTGGAACGAACAGGCCCAGGTAAGCAGCGGCATTGCAAAGACCAAGGTCAGGTTCGATACCGCCCCCCACAGAATCGCCAGTGCCTTGATTAATTCCGCCGCCAGTACCGATGAATGCCGCAGCCCTGCGGCTTCATCGAGCCTGCGGCGACCTGCTCAGCCGTAAGCGAACGTCCATGTGAGGCTTCCAGCAAGTGCTTACCTATTCAGGCGAGGGAAAGTTTTTCAATGAAGGCCGGGAATTCCGCTAAATGCGGAGTCACCGGGCAAGCAGGGAGGAACCCGCACCCTGTAGTGGTCAACTAATTCCGGACACCTCGATAGGTGATTTTGACGCCATCGCCCGTTCGTAAACGGTCGGTGGCAGATATCCCAGTTTCGAGTGCAGCCGTTCGTTGTTGTAAACCCAACGATGTACTCAGTGATGTCGCGTATCGCCTCGGCATGGTTGGCGTAATCACGTCGCCATACCCGCTCCATTTTCAAGCTCAGAAAGAAGCGCTCCATCACTGCGTATCCCAGCAGTTACCTTTACGGCTCATGCTTTGCTGCATGTCACTTCTTGCCAGTAGCGCTCTGTAGCTCGCACTCGCGTACTGGCTGCCGCGATCCGAGTGGGCGATCAAGCCGGGTGGCGGTTGACGTTGAGCAACCGCCAGCTGCATTGCACTGCACACCAGTTCAGCGGGCATGTTCGGCGCCATTGACCTGCCCACTACCTTGCGTGAGAACAAGTCCAGCACCACAGCCAGATACAACCAGCCACTGCGGGTTCGGATGTAGGTAATGTCTGCTACCCAGGCCTTGTTCGCCGCCTCGGGTTCAAATTGGCGGTTCAATACATTTTCAGCAATCGGCAGGTCATGTTTGCTGTCGGTGGTGTGCACAAATTTACGCTTCCAGGCCGAACGCAGGCCGTTGACGCGCATCATGCGGCGAATCTTGTAAATGCCTACTTGCATACCCTTTGCGCGTAACGCTTTACGCAATGGGCGACTGCCATAACAGCCGCCACTTTCAGCAAACGACGCCTTGAGTTGCAGAGCAACGGGGCAGATCGATGCAGGAGCCCCAGCGCGCTTGTTGGCCTCGTAGAAGCCGGATCGACTAACCCCCAACAAACGGCACACATACGCCACCGAACAAGCCTTCTGTTGCAGCTGGCGAACCAAGCGGTACGTTACTTCAGCTCGCGGGCAAAGAAGGCGGTGGCTTTTTTTAATACATCGTTATCCATCTTGAGCTGACGGTTTTCTTGCTCCAACTGGCGAATACGCTGTTGCTCAGAGGTCAGCGGCTTGCCGATCCCGGCTTGCCCCAACTTCTCGGCCTCATACTGTTGTACCCAGCGTCGAACGGCCGTATCACCAATATCAAGATCACGACAAACCTGTGAAACACTCAGGCCCTGGTCCTTGATCATCTTTACAACTTCCAGCTTGAAGCTGTCGTCGAATACTTTGCGTTTGTCGGTCATGGAGAACTCCTCAATAGGTGTATTTTCCACCTATCGGGGTGTCCGGGGAAATTAGACCACTACACCCTTCACGTAACGAAAAAATCGACGCTGCCTGGTGTCCCCAATTGCACCACTACTACGCCAACGAGCGTGACATAGACTGCAGCGCATTGTTCAGAACACCCATCCCGCACTGGTCAAGTGGTTGCAAAAGATCGCAAGCGAAACGACCAGGCCGGCCATGCAGGCCTCGCTTCACTCAGGTCCGGTTGTGCGCCCGGAGCCCCCTCCAAGCTCTGCTTCACCCAGCCGCCTGCTCACACCCAAGGAGCGAGCGGTCTTGCAACTGCTCGCTCGCAACCTGTCGAACAAGCAGATTGCCCAGGCGTTGAATGTCGCTGGAGAAACCGTGAAATGGCACTTGAAAAACCTCTTTGGAAAATTCCAGGCGAGTACTCGCAAGCATGTCGTGGATCGCACCTACATGTTGGGTATTCTCGAGTTGACTGGCTAACGCCAGGCCTTTGGCCCCTTTCTTCCAATCCCCGCTCTCACAGCCCCCCTGTCTCAATCCACGCCTCCCCCTGACGACGGGGGTGGCCGGCTGTCCTTGACGCAATAGTCTTAGTTCCAGGTTGAGGTTCCGCTCCTGAATCGGGTTAGCCCGGTTGGTATAGCGATGTGTAATTGAAACAAGAGACTTGCCGGCGCGTGCCGGCTATCCACGCACCAATGGTGTCCCGCTACCACATGGACGCGAGCTGTTCCGATGGTGTTGCCGCTGACCGAAAACTGACCCAGTAAAGGCTGATCAGTTTTCAATCAGCGCCAACGCTATGAGCGACTGAGGTAGCAATAGCCCACGATCAGCACGCAGATGAACAGATTAAGATCAATTGACGGACGACATATTTGGCCATTGGCGCGCAGGGTTGGTAAGAGCGCAAGGCTATAGCAGCTTCCAGGTATAACTGAGAACGACGCGATACTCGTCAATATCAGTTCTGTAATTAGACCGCGCTACGGCATCGCGAAGCCTGATACCCAATCCCTTGACAGGCCCGCTCTGGAAAACATAAGACATATCGATATCGCGTTCGCTATCCTTACCCTCATAGCCGCGCCCTGTCTCAACATTGTTCCCCACAACGTATCTAGTCGAAAATAGGAGGCCCGATACACCCGCCGCAGCGAAGTCATAGTCGTAACGCACCTGATAAGACACTTCGTTTTGTGATGAGAAGTCATAAGTAGGTAGTTCATTGGCCAAGGGCGCTATATTGGCGAACACCCGGGGGAACGCGGTGTTACCGTACATTCTTTGGTACCCTACGGTCACAGCATGCCCGGACCTTGCCACCCCAAGGGTGCCATACAAAGCCCGATTATCGACCGCCCCTATTAAATGATCACCATCTTCCACAGCATCATACTGTGCCAACGTACCGGTCACCGACCAACGCCCTACTAACTGCTTATGCTTAATGCCAACATAACTCTGTCGGTAAATGTCCTCCAGTTGGGCGTACCAACCACTGACAGTGGTACGTGACTCATTAAAACTATAGTCACCGCCCATATAATTGAAGGCATCACTGGACGCTGTGCGTTGCGGAATATAGCCCAACATCGCGATCAACTTTTCGTCACCGGCTTCATTTCGTAGACTAGTCGATTTGATTCGCCCGCCTTGAAGGGTCAGCCCAGTAAGTTCGCTGCTCGAAAAGGAGGCCCCCTGATAGGAAGGTGGAAGCAAACGAATATCGCTGAAGGGCAAGACGGGAATGTCTGGTTGAAGTTCACCCAGCCTCAGTTCGGTTTTAGAAAACCTGGCTTTTAAGGTTGGCCCTACGCGACTGTAATCGTCGGCAGGAGCCCCGCTATCCTTAATAGGCAGCAAGCCCGTCCCTACCCGTCCAGGGCCACTATCAAGCTTGAGGCCCAGAGTGGCAATCGCATCAATACCAAAGCCGACCGCGCCTGGGGTATAACCTGATTTGAAATTAAGAATGAAGCCTTGAGCCCACTCTTCTGCCTTGGGTTTCTCGGCCCCGCGAATATCTAAATAGTTACGTTGAAAGTAGTAGTTTCTGGCCTGAAGTGTAGCGGTCGAATCTTTGAAAAAATCGGATTCCTCAGCCCATGCCAAGCCTGGCGTACAAAAACACAGTAACGCCGGCCACACGAGCGGGCCGCAATTTTTGTAGTACATGATTTCACCCTTTTTATTTTTATAGAATGATCATTGCGTACAGCAGAAAGCGACGATCAACCCGGCAACGTGAGCACGTTGAATAATTGACCGTCACTGGGAGTTCTAAATTATCGCGTCATATAACCAGGTGAGACCGGCATATGCTTGTTCAGGGGTGCGTGCGGCGAGCATACCGTTACGCAGTTCGGCTGCCACTCCTTCGGCATGGTAGAACTCTCCATGAACACGTGCCATCACCTGGCAACGGCCAGTGCGAAGGTATCGGCGAGCCTGATATGCCTTAAAAGCTGACTCAAAATCACCCTGACACTTTTCGATTTCCTGTGCGAGTACGACGCCATCTTCCATCGCCATACACGCCCCTTGTGCAAGGTATTGCAACATGGGGTGCGCGGCATCGCCCAGAAGCGTGGTACGTCCCTCACTCCAGTTTTTCACGGGTTCACGATCGCACAATACCCACATCCGCCAGCTTTCAATTTTGGACAGGAGCGTTTGTACGGTGTCACACGTGCCGGCAAACCGACGGCGTAATTCTTCAGGGTCTCCCTCGGTGTTCCAGCCCTCTACATAGCGGTCGCTGTGGAAGACTGCGACCAGGTTGAATAGTTTTCCACCTCGAAGCGGGTACTGGACCAGGTGGGACTTTGGCCCCCCCCAAAGAATCATCGAGTTGCGTCGAAACTCAAGCGGCACGTCCTCAATGGGCAACACCGCCCGGTACGCAATGTGCCCGGAGACCACAGGCGCACCGTCACCGACAATTTTCTCTCTGACTTTCGACCACAATCCATCTGCGCCAATCAGTGCGCAACCCCGAATGGTTTCACCTTGGTCAGTGGTCACGCACACGGACAGGCCATCATCTTCGTAGCCCACCACTTTTGTGGCGATCCTGAAGTCGACATCAGCGGACTCGCGACACGCGGCCAGAAGAACCGAATGCAGGTCCGCACGATGCACCAAGGCGTAGGGATACTTGAAACGTTCCCGAAACGCTGCGCCTGTCGGGATGGTGGTAACCACCTCAGCGCTGACACTGTCCATGAAGATCAAATCATCGGGTAACACGGTCAGTTCGCGTACCTGATCAGCAACGCCGAGCGTCTCCAACACGCGAAAACCGTTAGGACCCACCTGGATCCCCGCACCGACTTCGCGAAACTCTTCGGCCTGTTCGATTAAGAGCGTTTTGAAGCCCTTATGTGAGAGTGCCAGCGCTGCTGCCAGACCGCCAATGCCCCCCCCAATGATTACAATCGGATCTTGTAGGCTCATGACGACACGACCTCGACAACAATTTCACCAATCCCTTCAATTCGTGCTTTGATCTGATCGCCGTGAACAATGGGACCCACACCTTCGGGCGTTCCGGTGTACAACAAATCACCCGGCTCAAGTGTGTAATAGGTCGAGGCGAATTCGATCAGCTCTGCCACGTTCATGATCAAATCCCGTGTATTGGCGTGCTGGCGTTTCTCACCATTAACCTCCAGCAGCAACTCCAAGCCCTGTGGTTCGCTGAGCTCATCAGCCGTGACAAGCCATGGCCCCAACACCGAGTAAGTGTCCAACGATTTGCGCAAGCTTCGCTCTTCAGGCCCGCGGATCGTGATGTCCAGGCCAATGCTGTATCCGGCAACATAGGCCAGTGCGTCTTTCGCCTTCACATCCTTGGCACGCTTGCCAATAACAGCGACTAGCTCGATTTCGTGATCGGTACGGCGCTCTGGAAGATTAATCACAATCGGTTTACTGACACCGATCAGCGAGCTGGTAGCTTTCAGGAAGAGGCCCGTCTCCTGAATTTTGCGGACATTGGCACGTGTAAACGTCTCCGTGTCTGCGATGGCTTCATCAAGGTGAGCTTGATAGTTGACAGGCGCAGCCACAATTTTGCCTGGGTTACCGACGGGGCTAAGCAGCTCGACATCGCTTAACTTGAAGACCGCTGCGCTTCCCTTGGCAAGCGAGATTTCGGGGCGTAGCTCGGCCAGGTTAGCGATCAGCAGGTCATGGCGCGGAAACGGATAACGGGCAGGTGACAAAATACGCAGTGCTTGGGAAACGTCATAGACAATGTCGCCCTCAATCAGGCCCAAACGGTTATCGTTAAACAGACAAATTTTCATGGTTTTCTCCTGGTGTAGTAGTTGCGCTCGGATTGATTTCGCTGCGCCAAAAACCGAGGTGTTCTTGCAACGGTCGATCGGAAAAGCTGAACAGTACGCATTGCTCGTCCGCCTCAAAACAGCGCCATGCCCAACCCGGAAGAACAAATACGTCGTCCTTGCAGGCTGTCCACGTTTGGTCACCGACCTGAACACGCAGGCTGCCTTCAACCACGCAGCAAACAGCTCCGTCGGTTTCACGAAAGCTCGTGCCCTTGAACCCTGCAGGGAACATCTGCATAAAGGCACCCATCGAGCGAATCGGGGACAGCCCATTCGTTGGGTTGGTAAACATCAGTTTGAAACCGTTGCACGCGTCCCACTCATCGACGAGCGACAACTGTTCAAGCGCTGCACGCGTGCGCGAATAGGGGTAGTGAAAAAGTGGGCTGACGGGGCCGCCGTGGGTGTCGCCCACCGGTCTCAGGCCAGCGGCGAATCGCGCATTGGAGTCGCCTGTCGGGCGTGTCAGGACCTGACGTAGATTCGGGTCATCAGCAGAGAAACCGGCGTTGAGCATTTGCACAACAGGCACATCCAGGCCATCCAGCCACATCACAGGTTCCGTGCCCTGCGCACCATGGTCATGAAAAACGTTCGTGGGCGTGATGACAAAGTCACCCGGGTTCATTAGTACCTTTTCGCCATGCACCGTAGTGAACCCACCCTGGCCACTTAAAATCAGTCTTAGCGCAGACGCCGTATGGCGATGACTGGGAGCGACCTCCCCGGGCAGGATCATTTGAATACCCGCATAGAGGGATGACGTTATCTGCGACTTGCCCTGAAACTTAGGGTTTTCTAGGACAAGCACACGGCGCTCCGCATCTTCGGCGGAGATGACCTCACAGGCCATTTTCATATTTTGGCGAATGGTTTCGGCGCGCCAGATTACGGGGTCCGCCGTCTGCTTGGGCTCGCGCGGGGTGAGCCCGCGCAATACCTCCCAGAGGGGCGTCATGTTGTCGTGGGCAATGTGATCTCTAAAGGCATTGTTACTCACAAATATCTCCTTACCTATCTATCGAACTTCGTTCAGCCGTGCATCGCTACGGTCTTGGTTTGCGGTCCGTGCGATGTGGCGACGGACGAGGGTCAGCGCGACAAAAAGAATCAACATCATGGCTGCTATAAAACCGAAGAACCGAGTGCCTGTGCTGGCAAGAATCCAGGGGCCGATGAAAGCGCTCAGCACCGCGCCCAGCCGTCCGAAAGCTGCGGGCAAACCGACGCCACTTGCACGCATTGAGGTAGGGAATATCTGCGCCGCCAGCACGAATAGGATTGCTTGTGTGCCCGGTACGCAGAGGCCGAGCAGCAGCAGGCTAACGGTGATGATAGGGAGCGAATTCGCAGCAGGTTGCAACGGCGTTACCATCAGCGCAGCGCAGCAGGCCAACGCCCCCGCCGCCATGCAGAGCATGGTTTTGCGCGAACCGAAGCGACTGAACAGCCAGCCGCCGCCCACCCCTCCAATCAGGCCACCGAGGCTGAACAACGCCATACTTGCGCTGGACATACTGACGCTGTAACCGGCCTCGACGAACAGGGAGGGGGACCAGGTAAACATGAGGTAGCTAGACAGAATCACGGTAAAGAAAGCGACCGCCAGCACCCGTGTGTCGCCGGCATATTCGCTGGCCATTAACGTTCGCACCGAAGCCTTCTTGACTGCAGCCGCTTCGCCGCTGTCCTCCAACGTGGTGGTCAATGACACCGCATGCCCCAGGTGGCGAATGATGTTCAGGCACGCTGCCGGCTTGATGCCGCGCGCCACCAGAAATCTCAGCGACTCTGGGACGCCAATGATCAGCGTCAGCGCGACGATCAACGGCGCACACCCCGCAATCACGAAAAAACTGCGCCAGCCAAGGGCAGGAAGAATTTGCGCCCCTAACAGGCCAACGACGATACCGCCAAAAGGCAACGCGCTCATCCCGATGGCGAGGGCAAGGCTGCGCCGGCGCAAAGGTGTGTACTCAGCCAGCATTGCCGTGACGTTAGGCATGGCTGCTCCCATGCCCAACGATGCAATCACTCGGCAGACGCCCAGAAAGACGATGTCATCGGCGAGCGCGCCCAATAACGTCATCAGGCCAAACGTTACGCTGGACGCGATGAGGGTCCATTTTCTGCCGATGCGGTCGCCCAACAGGCCCCCGAGGGCCGTCCCCAGTGCCATGGCCACGAAACTGAATCCAAGCACCGGTGCAAAGGCTGCGCGGCTGATACCCCATTCGGCTGAAATGGAGGACAGCGACAGGCTAAGCACCTGCGCGTCCACGCCATCGAACACCATGACGAGGGCGACCAAGAAGAGAATTCGCTTTTGATAGGACGTCCACTCTCCGTGATCGAGAATAGGGGCGATGTCGAGGACGGGGGACGATGGCTGCGCTAGCTGGCTCATGATGGAACCCTCACACCTTAAGGTGTTTTGTATTATTTGTTGTAATACGATAATTATGTTTTTTCCAAAAAGTGTCAACGCTTTTATCTTATGGCGCTATTTTTGTTTTTACTCACCTCGTGGTCGAGCTTGGCGGTAACATGACGGGCTCCGTCAAGCACACCTTTCTAAGGGGGCAGGGTTGATAAAGCAGCAGGTAACCGGCGCGTCAGCCATGCAAGTCTCAGGCGCAGAAGATCCCAAAGGCAGCTCCCAGGATCGCTTGATGCGCCTGCTCGAATTGTTCAGTGGAGACAGCAAATCTGATTGGTCTGTGGACGAAGCGGCGATCGAGTTAGGACTATCGGCGAGCCATACGTACCGTTACTTTCGAACCCTGTCGGGTGCCGGATACATCAGCGCCTTTACCCCGGGGCGCTACGTGCTGGGCCCAGCAATCATCGCGTTGGATAGAAAAATGCGGTTGGGTGATCCGATGATCCAGGCTGCAAGGTTGGTCATGGGTGACATGCTGAATGCGGCCCCCGCTGGCAGCATCGCGATTTTATGCCGGTACTTCCAAGAGCACGTCATGTGCGTGCATGAGGAGTTCACCACCCGTTTCAAGCAAGACATCAGCTATGAGCGCGGCCTCCCAAGGCCCCTTTACCAAGGCGCAGCCTCAAAGGTCATCCTGGCGCACCTGCCATTGCGCCAGGTCAAACCCTACTACGAAGGCGTAACGGGCGAATTCGAGCGCTTTGGCCTTGGGGCCAATTGGGCGCAAGTCAAGCAGACACTGAGATCGCTGAGAAACGAGTCCGTAGTCATCACTTCAGGCGAATTGGGCAATAGCGCTGCGGGTATTTCAGCCGCCGTTTTTGACGATAAACGGGTGATCGGCAGCATCAGCATCGTGATACCCGTCGTCGATGCCTCCCCGGAAGTCAGAACACTGCTCGCGCCTATTGTTGCGAAGGCCGGGGCCGAGATGACGCAGAAAATGACGGTGTTGGCGTCTTCTGGATCATGAAATACACAACGCCGTCAGCTCTCTGGAAACAGCCAAGGCTCGGTGGCGCGTCGCTTGCTTTCGTATAAGCGCACGTCGTCGGCTTGAGCGAGCGTCAGGCTGATTTCATCGAGCCCCAACATCACGCATTTTTTGCGGAATGCATCGATCTCGAAACGGTAGATCACGCCCTCAGGCTGGGAAACGGTTTGGTCCGCTAGATTGATCTCAAGTTGCAACGCAGCATCACGGGCCGCGAGTGAGAACAGGTGATCCATTTCATCCTTGGTCAACACGATGGGCAGCACGCCGTTCTTAAGGCAGTTGCCATAAAAAATATCTGCGAAACTGGTGCTGAGCAGCGCTTTGAACCCGAAATCACGCAAGGCCCACGGCGCGTGCTCGCGGCTCGAACCACAACCGAAATTATCTCGGCACAGCAGGATTTGCGCTGACTTGAACCGGGGCTGGTTGAGCATGAACTGCTCGTTGAGCGGTCGTACCGAGCAGTCGTCCCCAGGTTGGCCTTGGTCTAGATAACGCCAGTTATCGAACAGGTAATCGCCATAGCCATATTTGCTGATCAATTTCATGAATTGCTTCGGCAAAATGGCGTCCGTGTCCACATTGATTCGATCAAGCGGCGCCGCTACTGCACAAAACTGCTTGAATGGTTTCACGGCCTTTCAACTCCTTATCTGGGCAGCGGTTATATCAACGAAATGTCCTGCCAGGGCCGCCGCTGCTGCAGTGACCGGGCTCACGAGGTGAGTTCTGCCACCCTGCCCCTGACGCCCCTCGAAATTGCGATTGGACGTAGATGCACAACGCTCCCCAGGGAGCAGCCGGTCCTCGTTCATTCCCAAGCACATCGAACAACCGGGCTCGCGCCATTCAAACCCAGCGTCGATGAATATCCTGTCCAAGCCCTCGGCTTCAGCCATGGCTTTGACCTGTCCTGATCCCGGCACCACCAATGCTTGTTTGATACGCGTGGATACTTTTTGACCGACTACAACCTGGGCAGCAGCCCGCAGGTCCTCGATGCGTGCATTGGTGCAGGAGCCTATGAAAATCTTGTCGAGCTCGATTGAAACGATGGCTGTGCCCGCTGTAATCCCCATATAGTCGAGCGCGCTGACCAAGGCCTGACGTTTAGCGGGGTCTACTTCGTCCGCGGGGTCGGGCACCTTTTCTAGAACATCGCACACCATTTGCGGAGAAGTTCCCCATGAAACTTGAGGGGCAACTTTTGCTGCATCCAGGTTCACCACCTGTTGGAAAATTGCCCCAGGGTCGCTGTGAAGCGTGCGCCAAAACGTAGCGGCGGCCTCCCAGCCTGCGTCTCGCGGCGCATGAGGTCGGCCGTGCAGGTAGGCCAGTGTGGTCTCGTCTACACCGATCAGCCCGACGCGAGCTCCGGCTTCGATTGCCATATTGCAAAGGGTCATCCGCGCTTCCATGGACATGCTACTGACCGTGCTGCCCGTGAACTCGATTGCATGACCGGTGGCCCCCGCAGTACCGATTTTGCGAATCAAGCTCAGGGCCAAGTCTTTTGCGGTCACGAACGGCTGCAATTCGCCGTCGATCTGAACCTTCATCGCCGCCATGGGTGAAACACGCAGGCACTGGGTGGCGAGAACGTGCTCGATCTCGGAAGTGCCGATGCCAAATGCCAAGGCCGCGAAAGCACCATGGGTACTGGTATGAGAGTCGCCACAGACGATGGTCATTCCCGGAAGACTGGCGCCAGATTCAGGCGCGATGACATGCAAAATGCCCTGCCTTTGATCACCCATTTTAAAGTGGCGCAGGTTCAGGTCATCGCAGTTACGCTCAAGCGTCTGAACCTGAATTTTCGCTACCGGATCCTGAATGCCCAGAGCCAAGTCCCTAGTCGGCACATTGTGGTCCGAGGTGGCGATGATCGTGCCGCTTCGCCAAGGGTTCAGCCCCGCTGCCGATAAACCTTCAAAAGCCTGGGGGCTGGTGACTTCATTGATCAACTGCAGATCAATGTAAAGCATCGCCGAACCGTCCGGGTCATGACGTACGACGTGCGTTTCCCAGAGTTTTTGCAGCAGCGTTTTGGGCACTGGAGGCTCCTCTTGTCAGATCGATCATTACGGACCTGCCTGGCCGGATTGTAGGCAAGCTTGCTCAGACAATATAGAGCGCTTTTATCGTAATGCGCTATTTTTGATTTTTAAAGAGTGGCAAAGTACTATGTGTTGTCCAACTGTACTGTTCAGATTTGTAAAATCTGAACAGCGAAAGCGCCCGCTTAAACGATTCCTGATCTCGGCTTTTGATAGCGATGTCTGATAGGCAGTGCGCTATCCCCCCTCAATACTCATCCGTTCAAGAGCGATCCGCAGTGGGTAAATATGACAACTAAAAGCTTTGACGTGCTGATTGTAGGAAGTGGTGCAGCCGGATGCGTGGTGGCCAGTTATCTGGCCGAGAACAGTCGGGCCAGCATTGCCGTGATCGAAGCCGGCGGCAAGGATTCCGACCCGCTGATCCATATTCCAGCCGGCTTCGGCACCATCCTGGCCAAGGATAAACACGTGTGGACCCATTCCACCGTCGCCCAGCATGGTACTGAGCGACGCTTTCGCTCCGGCAAGGTGTTGGGGGGAGGCACGTCGGTAAATGCCATGGCGTATGTGCGTGGCCAAAAACGCGATTTCGATGCGTGGGACGAAGCCACCGCAGGCGACGGGGACTGGAATCACGCCAGCATGTGGCGTGCCTTCATCGAGCAAGAAAAAAACGACACGTTCCATGATGAACATCATGGCACCCAAGGCAATCTGGCCGTGCAGCTGCCCAAAGGGATCAACGAACTGAACCAGTATTGCCTGAAGGCATTTCAGGAATACGGCCTGCCCTACAATCCGGATTACAACGGCGCCAGCCAGATCGGTGTGTCACCGGTGCAATCGAACATCGAGAACAGTCGCCGTTGCAGTGCCGTAGTCGCGCACCTGCGCCGTCATCTGGAGAGTGGCCGCGTCACCTTGCTGGCGAACACAACGGTCACTCGGGTGCTGATCGATAGCCACCGCGCGGTAGGGGTCGAAATACTCCAGGGCGGGACTACGCAGCAAATCCAGGGCAAGCAGGTCATACTCAGCGCCGGGGCGGTACACAGCCCGAAGATTCTCATGCATTCCGGCATAGGCCCCAAGACCCAGTTGCAGGAATTCGGCATTGAGGTGATGGTCGATTCCCCCGGCGTGGGCGAAAACCTACATGACCACCCTATCGTACCGCTCAGCGCCTATGTGAAAGGGAACTTGGGCTATCAAAGCGTTGCCCAGGGCCTTGGGACGCTGAAGGCAGGGATCCGCTACATCCTGACCAAAGACGGCCCGGCCGCAGGCAGCGGTATCGAGACGGTCAGCTATTGGGATCCCCTGAACTTACAGGGCGACCCTACCGTTCAGTGCTATCACGTACCAATCATTTCCAAAGACGGCTTGAGCCCTACCGGTACGCGCCCCGGCGTGACCTTCGAGTTAGTGGTGCTTCAGCCTAAAAGCCGCGGCTGGGTACGTTTGGCTGACGCTGACCCTACCTCTATGCCGCTGATCAACCCAAATTTCATCGGCCACGAATACGATTTGAAAGTGGCCGTTGAGTCGGTGAAAGCCATGCGCCATGTCCTGACTCAGGAATCGCTAGCGCCGGTGATCGACGAAGAGGTCTCACCGGGTCCCAGCGTGCAATCCGATGAGCAGATTGGCGAATGGGTCAAACGCGTCGCCACCACCATGTGGCACCCGGTCGGCACCTGTCGCATGGGCAAGGACGAAGGTGCCGTCGTTGATGGTCGCCTGCGTGTGAAAGGCGTGGAGCATCTGCGTGTCATCGATGCCTCGATCATGCCCAACATTACTAGCGGCAACACCAACGCGCCCACTCAGGCGCTGGCCCTGCACGCTGCCAAAATGCTCTGTGAAGATTACTTTCGCTGATCTGCGTGACGCTCATAAACATCCACTGAATTCGATAAGGTGACAACCCATGAACTATCCAAGCTCCGAGTCCATCGATGCAGTATTCGAGTCGCAGCGTGCCTATTTCGCCTCCCGCCAAACCCACCCCATCGAGTTTCGCAAACACAGCCTGGAGCGCCTGAAACAGGCAGTGCTCAATCACAAAGAGGCGCTGTACGTCGCACTGGACGAAGATTTAGGAAAACCCAAGGCCGATGTGGACCTCGCGGAGATCGGCGCAGTCCTCCACGAAATCGATTTCGCCCTCGCCCACCTTGACGAGTGGGCGACACCAGAAACGGTACCCACCGCAGACCTGATTGCGCCGTCCCAGTGCTATGTCACGCAAGAGCCCTTTGGCGTTACTTACATCATCGGGCCGTTTAACTACCCCGTAAACCTGACGCTGACGCCGCTGATAGGCGCAATCATTGGCGGCAACACTTGCATCCTTAAGCCCTCCGAAACCACCCCCAACACTTCACTGGTCCTCGAGAAAATCATTCAGGAAGCGTTCTCTCCCAACTACATAGCTGTGGTTCAGGGTGGACGCGATGAGAATACTCACCTGCTGAGCTTGCCGTTCGATTTCATCTTTTTCACGGGCAGCCCTAACGTCGGCAAGATAGTGATGCAGGCAGCCGCCGCGCACCTCACACCAGTGATCCTGGAACTAGGCGGCAAGTGCCCTTTGATTGCCCTGGCCGATGCCGATGTCGATCTGGTGGTGTCGCAGCTGATGTTTGGCAAGTTCATCAACAGCGGCCAGACCTGCATCGCACCGGATTACTTGTACGTCCACAGCAGCATCAAGGATGAACTGCTAACTCGCCTGACGCAGCGCATTCAGCAGGACCTGCCCGACATAGGTTCCACGGGAAAAGTCGTCACGAGCCAACAAGTATCGCGTCTTCAAAAATTGTTGAGCAAGAGCGCGGGCAAGGTGCTGGTCGGCGGCGATGCAGACCCAGAACGGCGCGTATTCAGCGCCACCGTGGTCGACCAAGTGCAATGGGACGATGCGCTGATGGCCGAAGAGCTGTTTGGGCCCATTTTGCCGGTGCTGACTTTTGATTCGGTGGATAATGCAGTCGATCTCATCAATCAACATCACTCCAAACCACTGGCCGTGTATGTGTTCACAGGCCACACAGCCAATGCCAACCCCGTCATCGACCACATTCAAGCCGGCGATGCTCAGGTCAACGGCGTGCTGGTGCACGCGTTTTCGCCATACCTGCCGTTCGGTGGGGTGGGCGGTTCAGGGATGGGCGAATATCACGGCCGATACAGCTACCTGGCATTTACCCACAAAAAGTCTGTACGGATAGTTGAGTCTGGCAAGCCGGTATAAATAAAACACCAACTCCGCGAACCTGAGGCAGGTCAACGGCAGGTATTCTTTGCAATCCTGCCTTGATCGCGCGACCACATAAACCGTGACGAGCTCAACATAAACAACTGCATGTACCTCAGTACCAACACTCCATAAGAATTCGTACTCACAACCCGGAGACAGCAATAACACCAAAGGCTAGCATTCTATTAACCCTTAATAAGACACCCCTATTAGCCTTCGGGAGATACATCATGTGGAACAATAGCAGCCCCTTTTTACAAGGTATTCGCCAACCCCTCTCCAACGAAATCATCGCCAATGAACTTCGCATAGAAGGTACTGTGCCGCCTGAACTTGAGGGCGTGCTTTTTCGAACCGGATCCAACCAGCGTTGGGAGCCTGCTCGCCCTGACCGATACCACTGGTTCGACGGAGATGGCATGGTTCATGGGTTTTATATCAGCAACGGCGCTGTCAACTACCGCAATAAATGGGTGCGCACCGAGGGTTTCAAGGAAGAAGAAGCAGCCGGTAGATCGCTCTACAACGGTATTTACGGGTCTTACGAAGTAGCTCAACCACAGCTTGAAAAGGGGCCGGCTGCCGTCAAGCAAGTAGCCAACGTCAATGTCGTGGAAATCGACGGACGCGTATTGGCTCTGCAAGAGGCGGGTAGACACTATTATGAACTTGACCGAAACACCCTGGAAACCATTGGTACCTTTGATTTCCACGGCGCAATTGATGCACTGGTTACCGCGCATATCCATACCGACGCCGCAAAAAATGAACTACTATTGTATACGGTCGAACCCGAAACCCGCCGATTCGTCTGTGCACTGGCTGACAAAAAAGGGAACATCCTGAAACAGCACGTCGTTACACTTGACGCCCCCGCCTATATTCACGACTTCATGTTCACTGAAAATCATTTTGTCTTCTTCTTTGGGCCCATCAACTGGCGTCCAGAATCACCCGACCGAGTTCCTGCAGGCAAATCTGCGTGGACGTTTGACCCAAAGCAGAGCAATCGAACCCTGGTGGTCCATCGGCAGACCGGTGCAACTCAATGGTTCACCGATGAAGCTTACCAAACCACACACTTCGTCAACGCCTACGAGGAAGATGGCAAAATAATCGTCGACGGCTGCGTCAGTGACCTCCAGTTTGTCGATGATATAAAAGTCGAGAATTTCTTTCCGTTTCCTTTTCCTGACGCTGGACGCTCGCCGTTCACACCTCCCGCGCTGTACCGCTGGACCCTGGATCTCGATGCCGGTCAGATGACACGAGCACGGGTCGGAAATTTCTCCGTCGAATTTCCTAGGATCAATGAAAAACTCCTGGGTGCAAAACACCAATACGGCTACTTTGCCGGTGTACACCAGCCCAAAAGTGACAGCCACGATTTCAATTGCCTGATAAAGCACGATTTTATTTCAGGCAAAACCGAGTACCAAACACTGGAAGGTGACAGGGACGTGTCCCCTGCCGAGCCGATATTCGTGGCCAAACCCGATGCGGTGAGTGAAGACGATGGTTGGTTGCTGGTCGTCTGGTGGGATCCCCAGACAAACAAAAGCGAACTGGTGATCCACGACGCGAGCGACTTCACGGGCGCACCATTGGCACGGGTAAAGCTGGATCATCATATACCGCTGGGTTTTCATGGGAACTGGATCCCATAACCCACCGGTAGAGGTCTAGCCGAGCGTTCTGGCAACAGCAACGCACAACTGACTGCCCTGCAAATAACGTATCGCTGCAGGGCAGTCTTTGTATGAAGGAACGCCCCTTTCAAGGGGCATTCATGCCATACGATCAGTCCACTAAAACCCTGACCTTAAAACGGATAAGCGCGACGTTTGTGTTGCACCGAGATCCAGTGATCGCTGGTCAGCTCCGCGATGATCCAATCGCTGTTGAATCGCCCGATACCACTGTTTTTCTCGCCGCCAAACATGTTGTTCGGATCATCATTGACCGAGATGTCGTTGATGTGAGTCATGCCGGCTTCGATCTGTTGAGCGAAACGTAGGCCTCGACCTTCATCCTTGGTGAACACCGCAGACGACAAGCCGAACTCGGTCTGGTTGGCCAACTCCAGCGCATGTGCCTCGTCACGCGCAGTGATGATCGGCGCTACAGGACAAAATTGCTCAGCCTGGGCCAAGTCACTCATGTTATCGACATTGACGAACACATGAGGCGGCAGTACCTACCCGTGTGCAGCGCCACCGAGCAACAACTCGATGCTTTCGGCTTTCGCCGCCTCGATCCGGGCCACTGCGCCCTCCAACTGGCGACGGTTCATCAGCGGGCCAATGACTGTATCTGCAAGGTCAGGATCGCCGACTTTCAACTGGCGAACGCGCTCGACAAACGCTTCGACGAAATCCTTTTGCAACGAGGCGTCGACGATAATCCGGTTACTGCTCATGCAGATTTGACCTTGGTGCAGGAAGCGCCCCACAACGGCGGCGTGCACCGCCAGATCGAGGTCCGCGTCATCAAGCACCACACACGGAGCATTCCCACCCAACTCCAACCCGACTCGCTTGAGCGTCGGGCCTGTGACTGCCAACGCGCCCAATGTGCCGCCCGACCCGAGTCGATCCCGTGAAGAAGATGAATTTTGGAATCGGGTGCAGGGTAAAGGCATCACCCAAATCAGCCACGTCTCCCACGACCACGTTCAAAACTCCCGGCGGAAAACCGGCCTCTTCGTAAATTTTCGCCAACAACAAACCACCGGTCACCGGCGTATCGTCGGCAGGCTTCACGACGACGGCGTTACCGAGTGCCAGCGCCGGTGCGATAGACCGATTGGAAAGGTGCATCGGCCAGTTCCAGGGACTGATAACCCCGACCACACCCAGTGGTTTACGGTAAACGCGGCTTTCTTTGTCGGGGGTGTCGATTGGCAGAATGCAGCCGACGACTCTCGAAGGCATGGCCGCGGCCGTGATCATGGTCGAACGTACCGCTGACCACTCGATTTCGGCTTTGGTACGCGTGCTGCCTGACTCACGAATCAATCAGTCGACAATTTCTTCGTGCCTGGCTTCCAGTACGCTAACGGCGCGCATGAACAAGGCTGAGCGCTCATTAGGTAACGTCTGCGCCCATGCTTTCTGCGCGGTTGCTGCCGCCTGGTAGGCGTCGTCGAGGTCGCTAACATCACCCAGCGAAAGCTCGGTCAGCAGGGCGTTGTCATAAGGGTTGCGGTTCTCCAGGACCTTGCGCGTACTTCCGGAACGCCAGGCCCCGGCGATGTATTGGCCAGTAAAGTTTTGCCACGGTGTTGGGCGGTCAGACATGGGTGTTCTCCGGTTGATTCAAAGTAGGTCAGCGCCAGTATTCTTCTTGCTTGCCAGCCTGGAAGTCGCGAGGTTTTCCAATTGCTGGTGCAGTGCAAGGGTGTGATGTTCATCAGTTCGGTGGTGAGCGAAAAGCTGAGCAATCGCTGCGCATTCGAACGCAGCAATGAGCCGTGGAGAGGCCTTTTTTTCGAGGCTGATCAGACTTGTCAGAAGACCCCTGACTTGATCATAAATTCGTGCCTGAGCAGGTGGGGCAGGTGTATCCGAGATCTTCAGTGCGAGCCGCGCAATGCGCTTGCACAGGCGCTTGCGCTGGGAGCCTGGCGATGAAGGAACCAACCATCGGTAGGTCAGCACGGCAGTGAACACCCCGCCCAGAATTGCCAACATGTGCGACAGGGTATGTTCAAGGGAGGTGTCTACCTGCAATCCAGGTTGAGCGATTAACAAAAAGGTCATGTTCAGGTCGATGGCCAGTTTTGCTGTACCGGGCCGAGCCATGAGCAACGCTCCGATCATCAAAAACGGTGCGATAACCAAGGCCAGCTCCCACACCGTTCCCACTTCAGGTAACAGCCAAAAACGGCAGGTCACGCCAAGAACGGCTCCAGCGGTCGAGCCAACAAGTACGTCTTTTAACGCCGCACTGGCGTGGCTATGGCTGGAGAACAGCGAGGCGAACAACACGGCCGTCATGACCATCATTGGACCGTCTGACCAACCCAGGCCCCACCACATTGCGGTGGCGATGGACATCGCAATCAAGGGTCTGGAGCCCGCGAGGCATGTTGCGTGCCAGTCGCGCTGTTGAGTTGATTGCAACGCTTCCCTGCCTGGCGTTTCACAAGCATTCAACGCTGCAAAGACGCGTTGTAATTTTTCAACGAACAGCGTGCCTGCGGCAAGGTTTTCAGTGTTTTTGTGGACCTCATTGATCACCGCGAGCACCATTGCAGCTGCCGATTCAGGATGAGTTGCTACCAACAGGTCAGAGGGAAATCGGAGTTTTTCGCCAACATCGAAATGGCTACTTACGAGCAAATCGACAAGCGCGCCCAGCGTGTCGCGAGTGCGAAAGACCCGTAAACGCATTGTTCGAGAACCTGCAGCAATTTCATCCAGGCACAGATCAAGCGCCGCTAGTTCCTGCAACAGCGCACTAAAACTTTTGGCATCGTGTGCAGTGCCTGCCTGCAACCTTTTGAGGCTGTAGTGAACGCTGGCCACAATCAGCGCATCGAGTCGGTTGTACACGGATTCCAGGGACGCGGACTTGCCTGTAAACGTCCATGAAAAACAAGCTGAAGCCAACACGCCGATGACGGTGCAATAGATTCTGCCAAGGGCTAGGTCCACATCGAGCACGGGGTCTTGAATACCAAACAGCGCGACGATCGCTGCGGTGTAGCCTGCCAGCACAAAACCGTAATTTCGAAAATGTCGAAACAGGTTTCCATACCCGGCGCACGCTGCGATCCAGGCTGCCAGTAGGAGCATTAGCCAGTGCTGCTGATCAAAGAACACCGTCAGCAAAAGTCCGCCTGCCATGGCTCCCACCACCGTACCGATCAGCCGCGCGCCGATGCGTTCGATCAAGAGGCCTCGCGTAGGTTGCGCCACCAGCCAGACTGTCATCGCAGCCCACCAAGGATGGTGCAGGTCCAGCATTTGAGCGATGACCAGCGCCAAGAGAGCTGCCGTGGTTGTGTGCAGACTGAAAATCAGTGCTGACCGAGAAGGCCACTGAAGCTCGGGCTGCATGCCAAAACGGCCTATCAAGCGACCGAATGATTGAGTGATCCACTTATTCATTTGATGAACTGACATCCGCAGCCTGATAAGGGAAACGCAGCCGCACGCGGCTCTCATTGCCCTGGTGCATGCCGCCGAGGAACAAAAATACCATATTTCCTGCTATTTAGGATTTTGGTTAATTTTAACTTTACAGGATTTTTGCTTCGTAATAGATTTAGCCTCAGTCAAGGGCACCTGCCTGCCCAGACAATAAAAACAATAAGAGGCCAGTTCATGCACACGCATACACCCAGCAATATCCTCTGCGACGTCGTTGACGCCCGCCCTGTCAGCCGGTTGCAATGGGAGGTGCTCGCCCTCTGCGTACTGGTCGCAGTGCTAGACGGATTCGACACCCAGATCGTCGGTTTTCTGGTGACTGCCATGGCATCAACCTTGAATGTAACGCCCCAAGCCTTGGCACCGGTGTTCGCGGCGGGTTTATTTGGTTTGATGCTCGGCGCACTGCTACTGGCGCCTATGGCGGATCGCTTGGGGCGCAAGAGAATTCTGGTGTTGTCGATCCTGCTGTTCGGCACATTCGCGTTACTGACCGCTTTTGTTAACAACGTCTCGCAACTGCTCGTCGTGCGCTTCCTGACCGGCATAGGCCTCGGCGGGGCAATTCCCAACCTGGTGGCGCTGATCTCTGAATACAGCCCGCGACGTTACTCGCGCAGTGCCGTGACGCTGCTGTTCTGTGGCATGCCACTGGGCGCCATGCTGGCTGGCTTGACGGTCGACCAACTGCTCGCTACCTGGGGGTGGGAAAACCTTTTCCTGATCGGTGGCGCGCTGCCGTTGCTGGTCGCCGGCGTTGTGGTGTGGCGGCTTCCAGAGTCGGTAGAGTTCCTCAGTCGCCAACCCGGCAGTCGTGCTGCCCTCAGCGCTATCATTAAACGGCTCGCACCCAACCTCGCAGAACTGCCCGCCAGTCTTGGCCAACTACGCCAACAGGCAACCTCCTCTACCTCCCTGAGTCGTCTTTTCACAGCCGGCATGTGGCGCCGCACCCTGCTGCTTTGGCTGCCGTATGCCATGAACTTGCTGATTTTGTACTTCATCATGAGCTGGATCCCGACGCTGTTAGTGGCAGCCCATGCACCGCTGAGCATGGGCATTCGCGCCATCATTCTCTTCAGCCTAGGAGGTGTGATCGGCTCGGTCGTACAAGGCTGGCTGATGAACCGCTGGGGCTCGGTCAACGTATTGACCATCGAATTCATGGGCTACCTGGCGATCGTGCTGGCGCTCAGCCAATTGCCTGTTTCGATTTATTCGCTTTTCCCCGCAATGTTGTTGCTGGGCATTTTGGTGCAAGGCGCGCAGGCAGGTCTTAACGCTTTGGCCGCCGAGTTGTACCCACAGGAAATACGCTCCACAGGCATCGGCTGGGCACTTGGCGTCGGGCGAGTGGGTTCCATTACAGGGCCCGTTTGCGGCGGCTTGATGTTGGCAGCCGGCTGGGTTTTGACAGAGATCCTCAGCGCAGCGTTGGTTCCGGGAATCATCGCGCTGACGGCGATTTCCTTGCTACGACTTGACCCCGCGAGCAAACAACAACCCACACCCTCACAGTCTGTTACTCATCATTGATGCAACCAGAGGCATACCCATGAAAATCGCAAGCTTCGTTTACCAAAACCGTTCCACGTACGGCATTGTTGAAGGTGACCACGTCATTGACCTGGAATCACTCAAGTCTCACCTGGGTGCGGACCTCAAAGAAGCCATCGCGCGCAATCGACTGAGCGAACTGGGGGCTGATGCGCTGAAAGACCTGCCTCGCCTGGCATTGAGTGAAATCACCTTTTTGCCGGTCATTGCCAACCCAGGCAAAGTGCTCTGCATCGGGATCAACTACGCCACGCATGTGCGCGAGACTGGCCGGGACATGCCGACCTACCCGATGATTTTCACCCGCTTTGCCGACAGCCAGACCGCACACCTGCAGCCCATCGTTCGCCCAACCGTGTCCCACAAGCTTGACTTCGAAGGTGAACTGGCCGTGGTGATCGGCAAGACCGCTCGCCACGTCAAACCGGAGGACGCCTTGGACTACGTCGCCGGCTATGCCTGCTACAACGACGGCAGCGTACGTGATTGGCAGAAGCACACGATCCAGTTTGTTCCAGGGAAGAACTTCCCGGCCACCGGTGGATTCGGCCCATGGATGGTCACCAGCGATGAAATCGTCGACCCGCAGGACCTGGAACTGACGACTCGTTTGAACGGCGAAGTGATGCAACACACGCGCACCAGCGACATGATTTTCGATGTCCGCAAGTTGATCGAGTACTGCACCGCGTTCACTGAACTGGCCCCTGGAGACGTAATCGTCAGCGGCACCACCGGCGGCGTTGGTGCATTCCGCGAGCCACCAGTCTGGATGAAGCCGGGCGATATCGTCGAAATCGAAATCGAGCGCATTGGTATCCTGCGCAACAGTATTGTAGACGAGCGCTGACATGCAAAGACCGTTTGATTCCGAAGACACCACCGAGCACCTGGCAGACAGCAAAGGCTCCAGCCTGGAGCGGATGCTGCGAATTCTCGACCTGTTCACCGAGCACCATCCCATCTGGACGGTCGACGGGATGGGAAATGCGCTGGGGTTCACACGCTCCACTGCCTACCGTTATGTACGCGAACTGGCCGAGGCCAACTTGCTGTTTCAAGTGGAGGCCGGTCGCTATGCGCTGGGCGCGAGAATCATCACCTGGGATCGCCAACTGCGCGCCAGTGATCCGTTGGTACGCGCGGCGCACTCCCTGGAGTCGACCTTTCCGCAATGGGGTGCCGAGCAAGCCTGGTTGGTGTGTCGGCTGTTCAAGGATCAAGTGGTCTGTGTCCATCAAACCGGCAACCTTTCCAACCAAGTGAGCTACTCGCGAGGATCGCCAAGACCTTTGTTCATGGGGGCGACCTCTAAAGCGATCCTCGCCAACATGGGCTCACGGCATCAAAGCCAACTGTTTCTGGAAAACCCGAGTGACATCGAGTCCAGCAACCTTGGCAAGACGTGGGAGGTGTTCCGGCGCTCGCTCCAACGCTTGCGCCGCCAGGGATATGTGCTGAGCACCAGCGAAGTCGATGCTGACGTCTTTGGCCTCGCGGCCCCCATATTCGATGGCGACGGCAAAGTGGTGGGCAGCATCAGCTGCGTGCGCCCGACCTCGCAACGCGATAGCGAACAGGATGAAGTGCAAGGCCAGCAAATCCTCGCCCTTGCCGACAATCTTTCACAACTCATGACCGCGCTGGCGCACAGACCAGAAGTACTGGACTGACCAGCCCGGCGGTCACCGAGGGAATAAAAATGACAACCCTTACACCCGTGAATACTGACGTACTGATTATCGGTGCCGGCCCGACAGGACTCACGTTGGCCAACCTCCTAGGGCAGGCCGGCGTGCGTACGACCATCCTTGATCGTAAAGCCGGCACCGTGACTGAACCGCGTGCCGTTTCGATCGACGATGAGTCGCTGCGAACCATGCAGGCAGCCGGGCTGGATGAAGCCGTGTTGGCTGACGTCGTCAAAGGCTACGGCGTTCACTACTTCGACAAGCCAGGGGGACGTTGCTTTGGCAAGGTCGAACCTGTCGGCAAGCAATACGGCTACCCCAAACGCAATGCGTTCAGGCAACCCCTGTTCGAACGCACGCTGATGCAAGGTATGGAGCGTTTCCCTAGCCTGACTCCGCTTTTCTGCCATGAACTGATCGACTTCACACAGAACGCCTCAGGCGTTCTCGCTCGAATACAAAATGCGGCCGGTGACACGGTTGAGGTGCACGCCCAGTACATGGTTGCCTGTGATGGCGGCAGAAGCCCGGTTCGAAAACAACTGGGTATCGATATGGTGGGTTCCAGCTTCAAGTCCCGATGGTTGGTCGTGGATCTGGATCAGGACGATGACCCGTTCTGGCAGACTCGTGTGTATTGCGATGCGCAGCGACCTGTCGTAGAAGTGCCCGGCCCTCATCAGACACGTCGCTTCGAGTTCATGCTCAAAGACGACGAGACTGATGACCAAATGCTCAGCGACACCAGCCTCGGCAACCTGCTGCGGCCGTTTCGGGGTGAAAAAGCCTATTCGCTGGTGCGCAAAGTGGTCTACACCTTCCACGCCAGGGTCGCTTCTCGATGGCAGGACGGTCGTGTTTTTCTCGCCGGGGACGCTGCGCACCTGACCCCGCCCTACGCGGGGCAAGGCATGAACAGCGGTGTGCGCGATGCGCATAACATCGCTTGGAAGCTCGTGGCGGTACTCCGCGGACAAATGGCGCAAAGCGCCCTCCTGACCTATGAAAGCGAACGCCGCGATCATGCCTGGGCGCTGATCAAGCTGGCATTGAATCTCGGGGTGGTCATGGCGCCAGCTTCGACCTTGCGCGCCAAGCTCATTACCAGCACCTTCCGTGTGATCGGGCTGATACCGCCTCTGCGCGATTACTTCCTGCAGATGAAATTTAAACCCAAGCCTCGTTTTACCCAGGGCCTGGTGTTATCCCAAGGTAAGGCCGGCAACCTGCGCGCCGGAACAATGTTCCCGCAGCCGACACTCTTCGATTCGCAAGGCGGCGCGCGACTGCTGGATGAGTATGTCGGCCCTGGCTTCGCCTTAATTCAATACGGCGACCTTCACAGCCAACGCATGGATCAATTGCAGCACCCGCTCTGGGACCACCTGGATGCCAAACGCATCGTGATCATTCCACAAGACGCTCCGCTTCCGCCGCCTTTGGCGGGGTTCACGATCGTACATGATCGCAACGGTGAACTAAGCGCACTGTTTACCGAGGTCAGCACCTTCCTGCTGCTACGTCCCGACCGCTATGTCGCCGCCATATTTAACCAGGCTCAGGAGTCAGAAACAGCTCTGGCTCTTCAGTCCGTGTTGGGCATTGCACAGGCTACGACAGTCGCCGTCGCGGCTGCCAATACCGCCCATTCCCCAGTTACTATTTGATCGCGGAGTTTTTCCATGACAACCCTTCAGACTTCGACGCCTGCTCAACTGTGCTACCTGCACCTGGCAAGCAAAGAACCCCAACGCCAGGTAGATTTTTATACGCGAATGATGGACATGCGCGCCTCACCACAGACAGACGGAAGTCAGGTGATGCGCGGGCCTAAACGCGCGGCAATCATTTCGCCAGCCGATCACAGTGGCCTGCTGGCCGCGGCCTTCAACCTCCACTCCAATGCCAAACTGGAAGCGCTGCGTCAGAACCTGAATGAGCGTAAATGCCAGATGGACCCGGTGACCTCGCCTTTGCTTGAGCCAGGCGCGTTTGCCATTCGGGATCCACAGGGTCGCCAGACGATATTTGGCGTAGCACTTCCCGATGCAAGTGCTGATCTGCAAGGCATGCCGTCGAGGTTGCAGCACGTTGTCTTCCAGACAACCGAGCTTGAGGCGATCGTCGATTTTTATGTCAACACCGTTGGCTTCACCATTTCCGACAACGTGGTTGACCAGGAAACCGGCCAGGTCATGGTGTGTTTCTTGCGCTCCGATGACGAGCATCACTCCCTCGCCTTTTTCCGCGGTTCGAAGAATGAATGGGACCACCATTGCTACGAAACCAATGAGTGGAATGACATTCGTGATTGGGGCGACCGGTTTGCCAAGGAGCGCATCAGCATTTTCTTCGGCCCTGGCCGTCATGGTCCGGGCAACAATCTGTTTTTCATGGTGGTCGATGCCGATCGGAACCGACTGGAATTCTCGGCCGAACTTGAACTGGCGCCAGCAGACCGTGAAGCCGGCGTATGGCCGCAGAGTGAGCACACTCTTAACTCCTGGGGCCGCGCCTGGATGCGCACCTGATTTTGCAGGGAAGTCAATCCATTAAATTGATCGAGTCGCCTAAATGAACAACCAGAACGCACCCGCTCCATTTGCCATTCAAGGTCATCAATACATTAACGGCCGCTGGCAGCCAGGTCGCTCAACCAAACGCCTGGACAACCGCAACCCCTTCAACAACGAGTTGCTGTTGGACATGCCGCTCGCCTCGGTCGCCGATCTGGATGAAGCCTATCTGGCCGCCGAAAAGGCACAGCTGGAGTGGGCTGCGCTACACGCCGGCCAACGGGTTATGTTGCTTGAAAAGCTTGCCGTTATCGTTGCGCAGCGCAGTGAAGAAATTATCGACTGGCTCATCAAAGAGTCGGGCAGCACTCGAATCAAGGCTGGCATCGAGTGGCAAAGCACGCTGAACCTGGTCCGAGAATGCGCGAGCATGCCGATGCAAGTAGAGGGTCGGATCTTGACCAGCTACAAGCCCGGCGAACAGAGCTTTGTGTTCCGTGATCCACTTGGCGTTGTGGGGGTGATCAGCCCATGGAATTTTCCGCTTTATCTAAGCATGCGCTCCGTTATTCCGGCCTTGGCATTAGGTAATACCGTAGTGCTGAAACCTGCGAGTGATACCGCTGTCAGCGGCGGATTGTTGATCGCCTACCTACTGGAGGCGGCGGGCTTCCCTGCGGGCACCATCAACGTTGTTGTGGGCGCCGGATCGGAAATCGGTGACGCCTTCGTGGAACATCGAGTACCCAGGCTGATCTCGTTCACCGGTTCTACGGACGTGGGGCGCAATGTCGGGCGCATCGCCACGGGTGGCAAGCACATCAAACGCGTTGCTCTTGAACTCGGTGGTAACGCGCCACTGGTGGTGCTGAATGATGCCGACGTTGAAGTGGCAGCTCACGCAGCCGTGGTCGGCCGTTTCCTGCATCAAGGGCAGATATGCATGAGCGTCAACCGAGTGATTGTTGATCGCACCTTATACCCGGCGTTTGCAGAACTTGTGGTGGAGAGGGTCAGCAAGCTGAAAGTGGGTAACCCTAATGATGCGGACACCGTGATTGGGCCTGTCGTCAATCAATCGCAATTGAATGGCCTGTTACGCAAGATTGATCAGGCACACAGCGCTGGCCTGACTAAACTGTTCGGCGCTTCAGCCAACGGTCTGTTGCTCCCACCGCATGTTTTCGGCAACGTAAAAGCCGATGACGCCCTGGCGGTAGATGAAACATTTGGCCCACTGTTACCAATGCTCATAGCCGACGATGAAGCGCACGCCCTGCGACTTGCGAATGCCAGCGAGTATGGGTTGTCCAGTGCGGTATTCACCCAAGACATGGCGCGCGGGTTGCAGTTCGCTCGTGGCATCGTCGCCGGCATGACGCACATCAACGACATCACCGTCGATGACCAGCCAAACGCGCCCTTCGGAGGTGAAAAGAACTCCGGGCTCGGGCGTTTCAACGGTCATTATGCCGTCGATGAATTCACTCGCGCACACTGGGTGACCTGGCAGCCAGGTGGTCACCACTACCCTTTTTAATGCACCACGCAGTCAGCCCCTGTCGGGGCTGATTGTCATGCAGGGCAACAAGGTGAGTTGGCGTTACTCGTCGCCGCCCAAAGCCGCTACCTGAGCCTCTATGGACTTGATGCTTTGTTTGTCGGCTGCATTTTGCGGTGTAACGCCATCGCCCAAAGCGGCATGAAAAGGGCAACCGACAAATTTAGGATCGTTCTTGTACGTTTCGACGTAATGCTCGGGGAATTGCTTGTCCAGCGCCTGGATGCCCTTTCGCACTTCGGCTTTATCTTCACTGGACATGTTCATCCGCTCTTCGATATAGGCTTCAGTCGGATCGTCGGCATTCATTTCCATCATGCCCATCATGTAGCCGGCCAGTTGCGGCAAAAGCTGGGCCGCGGCGGGGTCAGGGCGGTCGACCTGCATGGTGTCGAGCGTGGTGGTCAATGACATGGCGCGCAGTAACTGATGGCCAAACCAATGCAACTCCTTGGGGAAGAAGCGGAAGACAAACTGCTCATGAATCGCCGTGATAATGAGATTGCCACGTTCAAGCTTGGGTTTTGGAGCATTTTCGAAGGCTTCGCAAAATTCCACGAGCGCGTCGAAACTATCCGGGTAACCAGTGATCGGCTGATCGTTTTCAGCACGGAAGAGTTTGCACATGTCACGCCAGAACAAGTGCGCGGCAATCTTCTCGTTCTCGGAGAGGCCCGGGGCGCCCATCTTCAACTTCAGACGGTGCATTGTGATGGCGGTGAATGCACAGACGTACACGTAATCGTCATTATAAGAAAAGGCACCGGGATACTGCTTGGCCCAATGCGCATGAAGATTATTAATACCTTCAACCGACTTGATGGTGCGGCTGTCTTCAGGACCGTAGAACCACCACAGCGCATTGGCGCTGCCGGTCTGCTCTACACGCGAGGTGGACCGTGAAACGACTTTGCCACCGTCTTCACGCCAGACCGCTCTGGAGCCCCAATCGGTGACGACAAAATTAGGGAAGGTCAACGCGTAGATGAAGTTCTGCATGAAGTCGTTCAGCCCGTAGCTGTTCGATAAACGCCAGATTTCAATGTAATCCTTGCTTGGGTCGAGGCTTTGGATTTTGGCTTGAATCCACTTTTTAGGGGCAGACATGTAGATCCTCTCTTCGCTTGAGTGCACATAGTGAATACGAAAATAGAGGCCTCTGATCAGCGGCCTTCAGTCGTCAGACAGAAGCGCTCATGGCGCAACGTCTGGGTGCTCTCGATTTAAAAACACCACCACTTACGATAGGGCCTCGCCCCGGGCCAGTCTCCGGTCTGTCCATCCAAGCTCGACGGCGTTTTTGGTATTGCAGTATCACCGCGACGCTATACTGCAATCACAGTGCGCTGGATCCCCACGGGCGGCTGCGTGATGCGTACATAAATAATCATTACGACTCACAGGGAGTACCGTTTGACTACTGATCTCTATTCTCACCTGCAGCCAAAAGGCTCGGTCGAGGACGCTTTTTCCAAGGCGGTGATTGGTCAGCATCATCTGACCAATGCTGTGTTGAAGATGGGTGAAGGTGCGGTGGCCTGGGCGCTTGAGGAGGCCGCCAGTTCCCTCAAGCGCTTGCAGGACGAATTTCAAACGGTGCCTGACTTGCCGACGCCAGAGATACGCCTCAACCTTGAAACGCTCATCCTCGATATATTCATGAGTTCGTTATCGAGAAACAGTGAGCACTTTACGCTGAAATTGATCCCTTCAATGGCGCGACAAGCTGCACGTCGCGAAGTACCGTTCAGCAGCATCGTCAAAAACATGCGAGCCAACCAGACTATCTGGGTCAATCATTTTTTCACCGCGTCGGCGTCCAGGACTTTTGCACCCTCAACGGTTCAACGGTTAGTCACCAACGGTGCAGGCGTGGTGGATGAAATCATCGAGCACTTTGTGCTGTGCTACCTGGACGAGCGTCAGGTGCTGATGGAAAGTCAAATCGCGAGACGCCGCGCCCTTGTGGAAAAGTTGATCGGCAATGCGGGCGCGCTTCAACCATTCGAGCTAAAGCAAATCAAAAAAGATCATGGCCTGGATCTTGAGCATTTCCATGTCGGTATCATTATTTCTGATCTCAACACCAAGCTCAGCTCAGACTTGGGTGAGTTACAACGCAATTTACAAGATGCAATCATCGGCGATACACCGCTGGTAGTTTCCTTCACTCAGCATTTGACATGGGCTTGGGTCAGTACACCGCGCGCCCCTACTCCGACCCAACTGAAACGACTTGAAGAAACACTGGGGCAATTAAGTGGAACTCAATGTGCACTGGGTGAACCAGCGAAGGGCCCTGCTGGGTTCAGGCGTACTCATCTTCAAGCCAGAGATGTCAGTAGCGTTGCAATCCTTTCCCCAATCAAAGGCGTCATGCGCTGGGCTGACCATGTCCTGACGATCCTGGTCGGTCAGGATCTTGAAAAGGCCGCGTGGTATGTCGACTCCGTGCTCGGACCTCTGGCAAACAAATCAGAGAAAGCCGGCGGCTACCGCCAAACACTCAGCGCTTACTTGCAGTCAGGCAACAGCTTGCTCCACGGTGCTGAAGCGCTAGGTATTCACCGCAACACGCTAGTGTATCGACTGCAACAGATAGAACTACTGCTGGGTTGTCCTATCAAGCAACGAGAGCTCGAAATACGCTGCGCCTTGCACCTGATCACCCAGTACGAGGGCCGTGTCCTCAAGCATGAAAGGGAATAGAAACAGGTAAACAGTGAGATTGATGTATCCCAGTCGATAGACCATCAACGCACGTTTCAAGCGCTCGAGGGCCGCCGTACTGCAATACCAAAACCAATCATTATTTTGGTTTTCCGGCCTAATGACTGCGCTCGGTACTTCTTCTAACTTGTAAGCCATCCGCAGGAAGCGCAATGACCATGCGCCCAGTGAGATGACAACAAAAATAAGAGGAAAACCCGATGACCCGCAAATGGATCGCCGCGCGTATTGATCAGCTCGACCCTGCTACCGACTATGACGAGATCTGGAAACTCTCTGCGGCTTATCGGCCAACCGACTTCATCATGAATCTTGTGTACGCCGTCACTTTCCCTCACTTCTTCGTAAGGGAATTGGACGCGTTGCCTCTCATTGACAACGGTGACGGGAAAATTCTAAAAAACTCATTCAGACGCTCCGATGACACATCCTGGAAGATGCAGGTTTGGTGGCATTACGGTTCACACCACGACAAGACCCGCGAAAACGTTGAGTCGATAAACAAAATACACTCCCACTACGCTCAGCGATTTGGCGAGAGCTTCAGCCGCAACGACACCTACGTCTACACGCTTTGCTATGAAGCAGCCGGCATGCATCGCCTGATGCAACGCGTAGGTATGGCGGGCATGAGCGAAAAAGAGAAGCTCGCCGCTGTTAAATACTGGCACCAGATGTCAACCATTTTTCGCAACGCCGGGACGGGCGAAGCGATTACAGGCTTCCCTGATTCCTTTGATGGAATCATGGCCTTCATGGATCGCTGGGAAAGTGAGGATGTTCCCAAACACGACATGGGCCCACCGGCGGCGCGAGCAATAATCCAACAGTTCGCCGATCGTTATTTTCCAAAGTTCTCACACTCTCTGGTATTTGCCTGGGTGATCAGTCTTTATCCCGATCATCTGATCCGCGCCTACGAACTCAAACGACCCTCACCGTTGGCCAGGAAAGCATTGCGTTTGTTTACTGCCGGTTTTCTGTGGATGGGGGAAAAGGTGATCCCTGATCCGAAGGACACCTTCACGGAACGCCGGCAAGTGGCGCATGCCGCCAAGCGCGCTGCGGGTGCATCTAAAACACCAGATCAGCAGAGCGAGCAGGCGAAAGTCGCGGGTTGCCCTTTCCATCGATTCAGAGCAAAGCCCTCAGCGTCTGATGCCGCGAGCCCAGGTACCACGCAAGCAAAAAAATAATGTGCCAAAAGCACATTGGTACCAGATTGCTTGATGCAAAAGCACTCTGGGAATTACCAAATAGCGCCAAAAAAAATAACAATAGAGCCAACAACGATGAACACAATAAAAAAAATTTGTCCAGCCTTGCTAGGCTCTGTACGTAAACCCAAGAAATACGATTTTCTGTAAAATACACCGCCATTAAAGCCAGGAGGCCAAGATGGCAAAGCGGTATGAACTCCCCGACGCAGCCTGGGATCTGGTTGCAGATATCTTCACCAAAAATCAGCGCACCGGGCGCCCTCGGGCCGATGATCGCCTGATGCTAAACGGTATTCTCTGGGTGCTTTGCTCTGGCGCAGCCTGGCGAGACATGCCCGAACGATTCGGCCCTTGGTCAACGATCTATCAACGGTTCCGGGGATGGCGTGATTGCGGAGCTTTTGATCAGATGCTCAAGCGTCTTCATATCCGATTGAATGAGCAGGGTTTGATTGACTTGGAAACATGGATGATCGACTCCACTGCCGTACGAGCAACCCGGGCCTCATCAGGTGCCGGGAAAAAAGGGGATTTGAAGAACCGCAAGACCACGCGCTCGGGCGCAGCCGGGGTGGCCTGACGACCAAGATTCACATGCTGTGCGACGCCAATGGTGTGCCTCTGCGTTTCCTGTTGTCAGGCGGACAAGCCAGCGATATAGCCTATGCCCAACCGCTACTCGATCAGGCTTGCATACCCAGCCTGCGCGGTCGCCCACGCAAGCGTTGCCGCTGGTTGCTGGCTGACAAGGGTTACGACGCTGAAGCGCTGCGCCAGTATTGTGATCGTTATCGCATGCAGCCAGTCATTCCGTTGCGAAGCATGAAGCGCAAAACCAAGCCAGGATTGCCTCGACTTTTTGATCGCCCCAAATATCGGCAGCGCAACATCATCGAACGCATGTTTGGCTGGCTGAAGGAGAACCGTCGCATCGTGACGCGCTTCGACAAGCTCGCAACAAGTTTTGCGGCGATGGTCTCATTGGCCTGCGCTATGCGGTGCTTGCGACAATACTTTACGTACAGAGCCTAGTCCTCGCCACTCTCTCGTCCCTAGAAACTGTAGCCGCCAACGGCCCTCCACCGCCTAGCGTTGGGGAGCCGAACGGGATCAATCTGGGAGGCACCAGTTTTTACGATGGATTTGCCGGCCTGCCCGGCTTTTCGTTCCAGCAATACTTGAAGTACACCAGCGCCAGTTCGATTCGAAATAACTCGGGTAAGGAAATCAAAGACTTTGATAACCCGAAGATCAATGTCACCAGCCTGATCAACCAACTCAGCTATTACTCGCCCAACACTATTGGCGCGGGCGCACACCTGGGCTGGAACATCATTGTGCCGATCGTTTCACTCGACGGTGACTTTGGTAGCAACGGTCCACAACTCAAGGACAACGCCACTGGAGTTGGCGACGTCACCACCGGCCCGCTGGTGCAGTTCGATCCTATTGTCGATGAGCATGGACGACCTATTTTCGTCCAGCGCCTGGCACTGGATGTGTTGTTACCCGTCGGTAAATACGATGAACACAAGGACCTCAACCAAGGATCTAACTTCTACTCGATCAATCCTTACTGGGCGGCGACCTGGATGCCCGCACCCCGCTGGGAAGTGAGCTGGCGCTTGCACTATCTGCAAAACTTTAAAAACAAGGACCCAGCCAGCAGTTCAGTGCAACTGTTCGAAGGTCAGCCTGTGCGTGATACCCAGGCAGGCAAAGCAGCATGGATTAACTTTACTGCCTCCTATGAAGTG
Organism: Pseudomonas grimontii; assembly: GCF_007858185.1. Taxonomy (GTDB): domain Bacteria; phylum Pseudomonadota; class Gammaproteobacteria; order Pseudomonadales; family Pseudomonadaceae; genus Aquipseudomonas; species Aquipseudomonas grimontii. The sequence goes on along the minus strand of NZ_VFES01000008.1, from coordinate 46,800 downwards.
ATACCCAACGTCTCAGTTGGCCTCAATGGGTATTACTTCAAACAAATAAGTGATGATGAGGTCAATGGTCACCGCCTCGCCGACTCTCGCGAAAAAGTGCTTGGGATTGGCCCTGGGGTGTTCTGGAAAGTAGGCGATGGTGATGGTGTCTGGTTCAACACTTATCGTGAGACCGAAGTAGAGAACCGCGCACGCAACGACTACGTCGTGCAGGTACGTTACGCGCACACCTTTTGAGGTCAAGAGCATTATCCTCGATGTAGCGATACGTCGAGGTGGCGCTCAACTCTTCCCCGCCACGGACGCGTTGGCTTCCAAGTTAACCGTTCGTCGAAATAAATATTGGATATGGAAGTGGGTCGACAAATGGAAGGTGGGCCTCAACGAGCTGAACGGCAATCTGCAGGTAACTCCTACCGAGCACAATAGCCGTTCGTGTGTCTTTTGCGTTTGTCCGGCTGCACTGAAGATTAGCGCTACCGAGAACATATCCGTCGTTCACACCGAGATCGCCTATGACTTGTGCTACCTCAGTAATTCTTAATTCTACACAAATTTCAGATCCGCGTTTCGCCGATTATCTCGCCTACTCCGCAATGCCGCGAGTCGCATCAGGATGAAATTAACCCTGCATCGTTTCTGCTGAAAGACCACGCCAATAAAACGAGATCCATGATGCAATATTCGCTCGCAGGCAAAATGATGATGACGCTCACACTGGTCATGCTTTGCGTTTCACTCGCTGTCGCGACGCTCAACTATCAATTCACGTCTCGGGAGTTGAGCAGACAGCAACTCAGGCAAGCCACTACGTTACTTGAGCTTGCGGCACAATCCCTAAGCGAACCGCTCGCGAGTGGTAATCAGGCTCAGATCGAAAACTTGCTGAATGAACTGTTGCGCGCCCCCGATGTTAATGGACTAACGGTGCGCGATTCCCGTACGCAACGTTCAACTTCTGTCAGTCAGAAAAACGCGGCTAATGTCTCCTTCCGGCTCAACACACAGGTAATGCATCATGGTCAGGCGCTGGCTATGCTGGATATTGAGTTCAACAACCAGGCGCTGAGAACGACCCTGAAAACTGTATTACTGCAAAACTTGGCAGTCACCGCAGTTTTGTTGCTCGCTACCTTGGGGACTGTGTGGCTATTGACCCGGCGTCACATTCTGCGACCAGTCAAAGAGGTCAGCCTTTGCCTGGCGCAGATAGCACGAGGTGAAGCTGACTTGAGTAAACGCCTAGATGCCAGTTGCCCTGATGAAATTGGTGAGTTGGCTGGCAACTTCAACCTAGTGCTTGAACGGCTATCGAACCTGATTGCGGATGTCGGGCTCGTCTCTAGCGCTCTCGATCAGCATGCCGGTGAAATGGACATAACAACTGGTCACACCTCGCACGCTACCGCCCAGCAGGTTCAGCAGGTCGAATCCGTAGCCGCTTCCGTGCAGCAACTCGCTCGATCCGCCATCCAGGTTGCCAGACACGCCTCGAGCACTAGCGCACAAACACGCGAGTCGGCAGCCCATGTCTGCGAAGGGAACGCCATGATGGACGCCAGCCAGCAAATGGTCGAACGCCTGGGGACACAGATAGCCCATACCGCTCTGAAACTGGGTGACTTGATGCGAGACAGCGAGGGGATCGGTGCGATGGTGGTCACTATTCGCGGGATCGCCGAGCAGACCAACCTCCTCGCCCTGAACGCTGCCATCGAAGCCGCACGAGCCGGTGAGCAAGGACGAGGATTTGCCGTGGTCGCTGACGAAGTCCGTGCCCTGGCGCTAAAGACCCGCCAGTCGACCGAAGTCATTGAAAATATTGTCACCCAGTTACAGGGCGCAGCGCATCAGGCACGAGAAGCCATGGAGGGTTGCCAGAATGCGCTGCAGGATGCGGTGGGCACCTCACGGCAAGTCGGTGAGTTCCTGACGCGAATCAGCGAAAACATTCAGGGCATCAATGAAATGAACCAACACATTGCTTTGGCTGCTCAGGAGCAGAGTACTGTCGCGGAAACGGTGAACGAAAATATCATCACCATTCACCGACTGAGTGATGGAGTCTCCCACTATGTCAATGACCTGGCTGATGGAGCACGACTCCTGAATAAGCAAAGTCAGTTGCTGCACCACAGAATAAGCTCTTTCAAAGTCTAGCGATGCATAGGTTATTGGGAGAAGCACCGTGGTGCTGTGCGTCTAAATCGTCAATTGAAACAAGCGTAAGAACTCGATAACCAGAGTGCATTAGGTGCTTAATGCTCGGATCTCTCACGAAAAAAAGGATATCGATTTACCAACAAATAAAACCGAATCAAGGGACAGTTGCCGCACGGAAGCCCAGCTAGTAAAGGCCATAAAAACGTAGTTAGCGGATCTGTTCCCTCAAATATGAGGCTGCTCCTATGTATGAACCCGACAGCTACAACGTTTTTGCAAAAATTTTTTATCGGCCCATTGACGCAGCTATACGCTGGTGCAATCTCATGGCTCATGAAACCCAAATACTAGAATCGGCTTGGGACTGTCCTGCGCTCCTGTCAAAATACTTCCCCCAATGGCCGTGCCTACAGGCAAATACCGAAAAAATTATAGATGCCATTCGCCATGGCGACCTGGCCTATGGCTGCTTCGGCGTGTCGGTCACGATTGGCACGCCCATCGATTGCAGTCAGATAACTATCCGCCATACTGACCTCAGAGTTTGGATGGCGCGCTACTACCCTGACCAAAGACCAAGCTTTCTTTTCGAACAGTCCTTCAACCAACAAGGAGCTATCAGCCCTGGCACCTATCTGGCCTTACAAGCCGACCGAGATGCAATGCAATTGCGGATAAAAAATATAGAAGCGTCTTATCAACAACTACTCGATGAGCTTGAAGCAATGGGGTTGGAAAGAGAAAATATCCATCAGTTACTAAAGTCCAACAGTAAACTCAGTGACCGCAGTGAAATCGGCTACCTTAAAGTCATAGGGGCGTTGCTTGAACTAATCTTAGGACACTCGCCATCAGGTAAACCGCACTCAGTATTTGATAGTCAATCCTCCATCGTCAATTCCATCTCAGCTCATCGCAAAGACGATCCTGGCCTGAGCAAACGCACGCTGGATGCAAAGTTCGCCGCAGCCAATCGCATACTCAAAAAAGATATCTGAGTGGAGCAATTGCACTGCAATACCTCTGATTGCAGTGCAATGACTCTCCCCCAATTCTGCTATTCAATTCAGGTCACTTCCCACCACGCGCCAATCGGCGCCAGGAGTGACCAGCATGTCCAGCCAATCCTTACCCATCGTTGAAGCACCTCAACTGCAGGTAGAACGCCACATCATGCGACGTGACGAGGTGGAGCGAAAAACCGGCTTCAAACGCGCGCACATCTACAACCTGATGAAGGAAGGTAAATTCCCTCAGGCTAAACGCATTGGATTGCGGGCAGTCGGCTGGGACTCGCTAGAAATCGAGCAGTGGGTCGTTGAACGCTTAGGCAAACAGGCCTGATGCCATGCGTGTGGTATCGGTGGTTTCCACCAAAGGCGGGGTGGGCAAAACCACAGTAGCCGCCAATCTCGGCGGCCTACTGGCTGACGCAGGCCTACGCGTCCTGCTACTGGATCTGGATAGCCAACCCACCCTCTCCAGCTATTACGCCTTGAGCCAGAAGGCTGATGTCGGTGCGTACGAGTTCATCGCACTCAACCTAGCTATGCCTGCCCAGATTATTTCCAGGACAGTGATTGCAGGGCTCGATCTGATCGTCTCCAACGACGATCAAGGTCGACTGAGTACCTTGCTGCTGCACGCCCCTGACGGGCGATTACGCCTACGCAATCTGCTCGACAACTTCCGCGCCCGTTACGACCTGCTTTTGATCGACACCCAAGGTGCGCGTAGCGTGCTGCTGGAGATGGCCATCCTGGCCTCCGACCTTGCCCTCTCTCCCATCACCCCGGAAATGCTCGCCGCCCGCGAACTGCAGCGTGGCACCTTGAAGCTACTCAGCGAACTCGAACCTTTCCGCCACCTGGGCATTCCACCCCCACCCTTACGACTGCTCCTGAACCAGGTGAATGCCATTCGAGTGGACACCCGGATGATCATCCGTGGCCTGCGCGAGACCTTCGCAGGGGCTAACAACATCTCGGTTCTAGACACCGCAATTCCGGAGCGAGTGGCGTACCTCAACGCCGCCTCCCTTGGCCTACCGGTCCACCGAGTCGAGACACGCCAGTCACGGGAACGACGCTCGCCATCCGCGATGGAAACCATGCAAGCGCTGGCCATCGAGTTGTTTCCGGAATGGCGCGAAGCGATTTCTAGGGTGGGCAGGTGCACGGAGGTTAAATGACACCATTCACCATGCCGGCACTTCTCGCCCAATCATTGTGTTTGCTCGACCTTATAGCCAACAGCGTTTGGCAAGGAGTCTTCTGATGTTGGATCAACTTCCCATCATCGCTCCACCATTCACTCGACCACACCACCCATCTGGCGATGAATACTGCACTGTCGTCTTTCGCCTGCAGGGTGGACGCTCGGCCATGGGTTGGCTCCTCGCAGAGCTTTCCAGACATTTCGAAGGTTCGGGGACTGCCAAGATCGTCAAGTTCGAGGTCGGTGACCATTTGCGTAACCGGCGTTAACTGAGGTTGTTCCGATGAAGAAGCTCAGTCAGGCGCAGATCACCGACAAGCTGCACCAGGACCACTTCCCTCGAGGTCCAGAACTGGAGCGGCTATCCGATCCACTTACTGACACGTCTATGCTGGTCACTCTGGAGCAGTTGCGGCCCTACGAACACAACCCTCGATTCATTCGTAATCCGCTGTATGACGATATCAAGGCTTCGATCCGTGAACGCGGGCTGGATCAACCACCGCCGATTACCCGTCGTCCGGGAGAAACCTATTTCATCATCCGCAACGGCGGTAATACGCGCTTGGCGATTCTCGGCGAGCTGTGGCAGGAAACTCGCGACGAGCGTTTCTTTCGGATTCACTGCCTGTTCCGACCTTGGAGCAATGAAACCAACGCCCTACTCGGCCATTTGGCGGAAAGCGATCTGCACGGCCAACTCACGTTCATCGAACGGGCTCTGGCGGTAGCCAAACTCAAAACCATGCTTGAATCGGATGGCCCACAGCTCTCACAACGGGAGCTGGCTCGACGTCTTGCCGCTGGGGGCTATCCGATTTCACAGTCGCACATCAGCCGGATGCTGGACACCCTCGAACACTTATTACCCGCCATTCCACAAACTCTGTATGCCGGGTTGGGTAAGCCTCAGATAGAGCGTCTGATCGGTCTACGTAGTCAGGCTGAGCGAATCTGGAACCGTTATCCAACTGCCACAGTTGCATTTGCAGAGTTCTGGCTGGAAACCATGGGTTACTTCGATTGCGATCCTGAATCCTTTGATCTTGAGCAGATCCAGGATGAATTACTCGAACGCATGAGCCGCTTGCTCGGACAGTCCTACCGTATGCTGGCCCTGGAGCTGAGCGATACCCAACGGGTCGTATCCACGCCTGGGGCTGTCACTACCACGCCCTCAGAGAACATCTATCCGCCAAGCGAACATGAAGCCGCGGCAGAACCGCCCTCCTCCGACACTGAATCACAATCAACCCAGGTCGAGAGCAGGATAGAGTCAGTTTCAGAAGAACTGCTCGCAGAACCCGAAACAAATGTTTCACCAGCGGTCAATCCTCGATCACGCGTTCAACAGATTCGTGAGCAAATCGATCGCGAGATAGCCACCAAAGCGACGTCTCCAGTCGAAACCTGCCCAATCGACGACCTCTGGACGATCACACCAACGCTGGATACACCCGAACAACTGCGTTTAGCCATTGCCGGACTGGCGCGAGAAATGGCGGCCTATGCCGGATACCCCGAGAGCATCATCGGTCAGCCGCTTGGCTTGGGCTTCGCCCTGAACATCGAGCGAGTTGATCTTGCAGCGCCTCACGCAACCGGCGTTCACCTACTGCTCATGGCCCTGCTGCGCGCTCAAGACGACGTCAACTGGGAAGATCGTAAGCAACTGCCGTCAGCGCTGTTCGGCCAATTGTTGCTGGGGATCTATCAACTCCCGCTCACAAATCGTCCCGCCGTGGACGTGGGACTGGAGCGGCTGCCCGACAGGCTGTTAATCAAACTGTATCGCCTGATCCGCCTGGCCCGGCGTCTGATCGACTTAACGATTCCCCCTGAAGATAGCTCACCGAAGGAGCTGCCATGAACCTGTCCTTCAATGTGCTCAACCAGGCCATGCTGACCCAGATACTGCATGAGCTGCGCCAGGGTAACCTGCAGCGCTGCAAGGCACTCGGACTGGGTGAGGACGACATCTACCTGTTGCAATCCTTACCGCCCACTACGTTGTCGCGCCTGGCCCATGCAACCATCCCCTGGGTTGAGATCAAGATTGACTCGCCGGTGCTGCATCGGTTGATCGAGCAAGCCGAACGTGACGAGCAGAACGAGCGCTTGATCAACCGCGCGCTCAAGCTCGGCGCCAGCAGCACCATCATGTACCAATGCTTTGGCTTGGCGCATTCGGAAACCGCCCTGCGTCGACGTCTGCTCAAGATAGAAACCCGAAAAGGTCGCCCTCAGAATTTGAGCGAGGCGCAGGAGCATGCGCTCTGGCAGCGTTGGTGCCAACTACGCGCTCAGGACAGTACCGAGGACCAGCTCGACGCCATGATGATGCTGGCGGAGGAGCAACAGATCAGCTTGACCATCGTCTGGCAACAAATCGACCAGTACAGCAACGGCACATGAACACAGCCCCTTTCAGTCGTTGGCAGCGTGTCCTGCAGCAATGCACCCAGCATCTGAGTGAACGCTGGCCCGTACGCCCTACCACTGAACAACCCTCCAACCAGGCCCTGCAAGCTGGCTTTCTATTCAGTGGCCAATCTCACGAAGTCGTGCCACGTCGGCTGCTGTTGGATAGTCGGTTGACGCCGTTGGAACGCAATGCCTGGCAGGTGTTTCGACTCATGCTGCAAGGCCAGGGCGTGGTCACGCCGCGCTATGAGGATTTGCAGCCTTACCTGTCGAGCGTGCCCTACGGTGCGTCAGCCTCCCGTGAAACCATTGCTCGGGTGTTGACGATGCTCAGGTTGACGCGCTGGCTCAGTTTGGTGAGTCGCGGACGCGATCAGCTCAGCGGACGTCTTCAAGGTTCTCTGTATGTTCTGCACGATGAGCCGTTAACCCCCGCCGAAGCCATGGAACTGGATCAGGATTACCTGGCGCTGGTCGGGCATGCCCTCGGTCATGCGACGAAGGCGGTGCGTATTGTCGCTCAGCACGTTGTGGAGGAAGTCCGCCAGGACACGAATATCGATCGTGATCGGTTACCGACGCGGCTCGACAGCTGGGGCGAACACTGGACGCAGCAAGGATTGGATCAGCCAGCCGTTGATGCCTTCCACGATTCCGAACGGGAGGAAGATCACCGCGTTCGGAATCGTGCAGGCCCTCGTTCGGATTCCGAACCGGGCCTGAACGTCAATGTTTCAGACACCGTTCGGAATCCGAACGCCGCCTGTACTGTATTAAAAGAAAGTATTTGTACAGTACCGCGCGCGACCGCAGCGGTGGATAACCTGCACTGGCCCGCTGCGCTGCACCTGAGCCCAAGCGAGCGTCAGGCCGTCGCCGTGGCGCTGAACAAGCTCAAACCAGCGGATCGGCAGGCGGTGCTCAACGAAGCGGGAGCACGTTGTGCGGCCGGTGGAATCCGCAAGCCAGCGGCGTATCTGATGGGCCTGATCCAGCGCGCACTGAAAGGTGACTTTCGTCCTTGGGCAGGTCAGGCCGAACCTTCACCCATTGCAGAATCACCTCCACCCGCTCCCTCGCGGCCATCTCGACAACAGGGCGAACCCGCGTCTGCCCTCGCACAAGCGTGCCTGAATGAGCTGCGCCAACTGCGTGGCAAACGCGGTGGACCTCAGTAGATTTGATGCCAGTGGCATCAAATCCATGGTGTTCCACTCTACGAACACATCGGACCAAACTATGAAACTCTTAGGGAAAAGCCGGGACATCTCTTTCGATGAACGTAGACGTCAGTAGATTTGATGCCGGTGGCATCAAATCTACTGACGTCTCCATAATTAGCCCTCTTAAACCAAACCGAACAGACCGCATTCAGTTTTTTGGCTGTCCTTGACCCTCATCTGCCGCAACGTTTCCGTCCAAGCGAATGCGAGGACAACGCCGTGGCCGATCATTACCAACTCAACCTGGGTTCATTGCGCAGCAGCATCACCCTGACCCTGCACACTCACCACGCCGCCCGTATCTGGCAAGGGCGGACCGCACGCGAAGGCGTTCACTCGATCATGGGCATGGCCGGCTACATCAGTGTCACCAACCTGATCAAACAAACCGCGGCTCAGGACGATCCCTATGCCGACTGGGCCATCGTACAACTCGAAGAAAAACTGATGCAGGCCAAGGCTGGGATGCTGGAACTGACCCAACAGCTGGATCGGATCAGACAGGACCTGCCGACACAGATCGACATGGGCGACAACCTCAACATCCACCCCGTCACCTTGCCGTTGTACATCGGCAGCCAGCTGGGTTTTCTGGCGGTCTACCTGCTGACCGACTACGACACCCTGGTGCGTCGTACCCTATTGGCCCATCACACAGCCTTGATCGGCCGCGTCGACATGGAAGCCTGGATCGATGACGGCGCCCATCTGCTGCGCAGCCTGTTCGGCCAGGCGCAGCGCTATCGGCATTCTGGCGTCACCCGTGATGACATGGCAGCGAACAATGCCCGTGCTCTGGCGGCCATCGAGAAGATGGGTTTGCCCCCCATGGACATTCTTGAGGGTCATCGCCGCTCCCAGTTCGCGCCACCGATCATTCGTCGTGGTGCTGTGGCAGTGGATGACGCGGACGCATTGGCAGAGGAAGCGAGAGAGCCATCTGCGACGGTGGATGAGCCGGAGGACGAAGCATGAATCTCATGATCCCGGCTCAACCAATGCCCTTCGAAGCGTTAACACCGGATGCCTATCGACAGCTCGAACACGCTGCCTCCCTAAAAGGCCTTTTAAAACCTTTTAAGGGTAAGGGGGAGTTGGACCACCTGGCGCAGGTGGCGAGGGAAATCGAGGCGCAGTTATGTCACCTGATGGAAGCTGTTGTGCAGCAAGCCGGACAGCCCCCGTACTCACTGCTGGATATTCGATTGGTGCTGCAGAACACCAGCGCGGGCAGCACCTTTTTGCGTTGGCGCACCCGTGACTTCGCCCGCATGGGGGTTGCGGTCTGGGAACGCCAGGTCCGCAACAAGACCCAACCGCAGGCCGTACGCGAGGGGTTGCACCGTTTCGAATGCAACCGTATTGCACTGAACCTGCAGATGAGCGTGGTGCATTCGCTTTACCGCCAGGCCTCGACCTGCGCGATCAAAATGGCCAGTGCCGAACGGCTGCTGCGCCAGTTCACAACCGCAGCGGAGATATCACGATGAGTACTTTTTTCGTCGGCGAAGGCAACATCGGCAGTGCGCCAGAGTTCCAGGAATTCGCCTCAGGCAATGACGAGCCACGGCGTTTGCTACGGCTGAATGTGTACTTCGACAACCCCGTGCCACGCGAGGGCGGCTACGAAGATCGAGGCGGCTATTGGGCGCCGGTTGAGCTCTGGCACCGCGAGGCTGAACACTGGAGCACGCTGTACCAGAAAGGTATGCGTGTGCTGGTCGAAGGCCGCACCGTACGCGATGAGTGGGAGGACAGCGAAGACAATGCGCGGGTGACCTTCAAAATCGAGGCCCGTCGAGTCGGCATTCTGCCTCACCGGGTGCACAGCGTGGTTATGCGCGAACGATCCAGTGAACCCGCGGCATCTGCGCCACAAGTCGGGAAAAGTCCAGAACAGGCCAGTTCACCAGCGGCGAAACCCAGAAAGCGCAGTGGGCAGCCAGCGGCGAAACCCAGAAAGCGCAGTGGGCAGCCACCTGCGGACTGACAGACTTCAGGCATAAAAATTGCGCCTTTGCGCGAAGTTGCTGGTGTGTTTCTACACGCTGCTCGTGAAGATCCACACTGCCGTCCACCCGCAACGGGTTAGCAGCCGCGGCCCATTCAAGCCTGCCTTCACCTTCTAATATGAGGAACCTGTAATTCAGGTTTTTCATATCTCGCGACTGCTGTTACCAACAACGCTGTTCCGAACTCAATCCGGAGCAGTTCTATGCGCCTCTTCCTCTGCGAAAAACCCTCTCAAGGTCGAGACATTGCCAAGGTACTCGGGGCCACTCAGCGTGGTGAGGGTTGCCTGATCGGCACAGAGACAACCGTCACCTGGTGTATCGGTCACCTGCTGGAGACAGCACCGCCTGAAACTTATGGTGAACACTTCAAGAGTTGGTCGTTAGATCATCTACCGATCATTCCCGCGCAGTGGCAGGTCGAGGTCAAACCCAAGACTGCGGCACAGTTCAAAGTCATCAAGCGCCTGCTCAGTAAAGCCACCACCGTCGTCATCGCGACCGACGCCGACCGCGAAGGTGAAATGATTGCCCGCGAGTTACTGGAACTCTGCAAGTATCGAGGCCCCGTTCAGCGCCTCTGGTTGTCGGCACTCAACGAGGCGTCGATTCGCAAAGCATTGTCCTCGCTGAAGTCTGGTCAGGAGACCTTCCCGCTCTATCACTCAGCCCTCGCCCGCAGCCGTGCTGACTGGCTGATCGGCATGAACCTCAGTCGTTTGTTTACCCTCCTCGGTCGGCGGGCAGGCTACGACGGCGTGCTGTCGGTTGGACGCGTACAGACACCCACTTTACGCCTAGTGGTCGATCGGGATCGTGCGATTGCCAGTTTCGTTCCGGTGCCCTACTGGAACGTTGAAGTGCACCTATCGTCGAGGGGTCAGCGATTCATCGCATCGTGGTTACCGCCAAGCTCAGGACAGGACGAAGCGGGTCGTTGCCTGCAACAGGCGCTTGCCAGTCAAACGGTCCAAGCGATCTCTTGCAGCAAGACCGCCACAGTACTCTCGCTGCAGACTGAGCATTTCCGCGAAGCGGCGCCCCTGCCCTTCGACTTGAGCACGCTGCAAGAAGTCTGCTCGCGCAAGTTGGGACTCGGCGTTCAGGAAGTCCTGAATATCGCCCAGGCTCTGTATGAAACCTACAAAGCCACCACCTACCCGCGCAGTGATTGTCGCTATTTACCCGAAAGTATGTTCAACGAGGTACCTGGGGTATTCGATGCCCTGCTCAAAACCGATCCCACCCTGCGGCCCGCATTCGGAAGACTCGATCGATCACTGCACTCCCGCGTGTGGAACGATGCCAAGGTCACCGCGCACCACGGCATCATTCCCACCACCGAGCCGGCGAACCTCGCGCGGATGTCCGAACAAGAACGCCAAGTCTACGAACTGATTCGTAGCCACTACCTCGCGCAATTTCTTCCGTCTCATGAGTTTGATCGAACCCAGGTCGAACTGGAATGTGGCGAAGAACGATTGACCGCTGTTGGCAAACAGATCCTGGTCCAGGGCTGGAAAGGCTTGCTCTCCGAAAACACCGAAGACGATGAGCCCAGTCACAAGTCCCAAGTATTGCCCGTCCTGCAACAGGGTACTCAGTGCGCAGTGAACGACGTCGAACTCAAGTCCATGCGCACTGCCGCTCCCAAACCTCTCACCGAAGGCGACCTGATCAAGGCGATGAAAAATGTGGCCAAGCTGGTCAACGACCCACGCCTGAAACAGAAACTTCGGGACACTACCGGTATCGGTACCGAAGCCACGCGAGCCGGCATCATCAAGGGGTTGATTGATCGCGGTTACTTGCTGAAGAAAAAACGCGCCTTAATGGCCTCCGCAGCGGCCCATACCCTGATTGAGGCGGTACCCGCCGCAATCGCAGATCCGGGCATGACCGCGATCTGGGAACAGGCCCTGGACGAAATCGAAACGGGACGCCTAACCCTTGATGCGTTCGTCGCCAAGCAGGCGAACTGGATTGCGCAGTTGGTTGCACACTGCGGAACGCTCATCTTGCCAATAGCGGTCGAAACCGGCCCGGGCTGCCCCATGTGCAACGCTTCAATGCTCAGGCGAAAGGGGAAATCAGGGCCGTTCTGGTCATGCTCCCGCTACCCAGATTGCAAGGGCACTGTGTCGATCAGTAAAGATACGCGTCGCTCATGATGTTCCATGGGACGATCATTATGAGAACGGTGCGTTCTCTGCCTTGACGTCGTCCCACCCTCTCTGCTGTAGTGCCTCAGGATCATCGCCAATGGCGACCCAAGACCGATTTGCTCCGGGTAGCTCGGTCGAACTCTTCGAGTTCGGAGCCTTCTCTTCTGCGGGATTTCATTCCCGTTTTGTGCTTGACCTGATCGTGGTGGCGGATGACCACTGTTGCCTCTAGCCGGCAACAGCGGTCATCCGCTTCGGCGATCGTATTCAGTCCCGGAGCCCGCCGGGGAAACACTGGGCACCTTTTGTGCGCGGATGCGTGCCAGCATGTTCCGACCCAGGCCACGACAAGGGTCGGTTGGCGAATCATGGCGCAGTTCAACCAAGTGTTGCGAGGCGCTGGTCGACTGCGTAAGACCGCCAAAGGTGGCTTTTCTCTTCCTCGCCTGGCTCCCCGCCAGGCCCACTCTTCATTTTCTTCATTCCAGTGACTGCCACTGTATTCCAGGCGTAAAAAATCGGGTTGCAGCGCCTTGACGCTCCCCTCTGACAGGCTTATACAAAAGGTGTGGTTCGCTGTCGTTGACAGCCCAGCCCAGGTAGCTTGAACCTTCAAGGCTACGCCACGTTCGTGGTGGTTTACCCAAGTGCGATCAGCGTTCGGAAGCTCGCACGGTTACCGCCTCAGCGGTGATGAATGCCCACTACCTCATGTCTGCTAACCACTACCGCAGACGTTCCTCAGCTGCACCGTTATTCCCCCCAGACGCATCGTTCTGATCGTCATCGGCTTGCCAGTGGTGAGTCGTTCATCGCTCTTCTTCACCTTACCCACCCTGACGGGGGCTCACTTCCCCATCAGGGACTGTGCGTCGCCGCGTCCCCTTGAAACAGGAGAACCACCATGGCCCACGCCAACCAATCCAAAGAAATGAACACTTACTTCAACCTGCACACCGTCGGTATCGGCTACCTCAACCGTGTTCGTGAAGTCCAAGTCCGCCGCGGCCAACCATTCATGGCCTGCGATATAGCAGCCCTGCACGGTGCCACCGATGCGGTGGAGTACACCCGCTTCGACTGCAAAGTCGCTGGGGGTGAAGCTGAACGCTTAATTCGTCTCTATATGGACGCCGTCAACGCCGAGAAAAAGGTCTTGCTGTCGTTCCGTATCGGCGACCTGTGGATCGATCCGTTTCTCTATGAGAAAGGCGAGAAACAAGGCCAACCGGGCGCCAGCCTGAAAGGTCGTTTGCTGTTCATCGACTGGATCAAGGTCAACGGCACGTTCGAATACAAAGCGCCCGCCAGGCAGGAAGCAACAGCACCTGCTGAGCAAGCGCCAAACAGTGAACCATCTCCAACATCGGCTGATGCCGAAGTTGAGGAGGCCGAAAACCCAATAGAGGCTCGGGTTGAACCTGAAACCCAATCCTCTCCACGCACGGTTCACCGTGACGCCTCCCGTACTGCTCAGTCTGCCTGAACAGTCCTCGATGTTTCTCACCAAGGCGCTCCCTCGAGCGCCTTTTCTTCAATCCGCACAGGAGAACCCTCATGGAATCCTTCTGGCTTTGCGACGACTGCCTGTTCGCTGCGGCTTACGAGGACTACAGCACGTTATCGCTGTATCACTCGCAGGATGAGGTCGAACAACGCATCGCCGCGATACATCGTGGGCTGGTTCGGTTGATGCCAATCAGTGCCGACTTCGATCCCGAAGCCGGCTGGGGAATAAGAGCCTTTTCTCCATTGCCTTGCGACGGCTGTGGTTCACATCTACACGGCAAACGCCACCGATTCACTCGGCTGTAAACAACACGTCACCTGCTAACGCCCACGACTCCACACCCACCTTGGGGATACCACTCCCCTCGGGCGTGTACCCCCTGATTGTTCCCTTCGGAGGTACCGCCATGAGCACCCAACTCACACTGATCGAGACTTCGTATTTCGAGACTGATCGCATTGTCCAAGAAAATCGGCTGATCGACGAAGCGCTGCGTATTCTGGATCGTCGGCTGTTCGCCCGTGGCCCTATCCTGACGTCGCCTGACACCGTGACCTCGTACCTAAAACTGCACCTTGCGCAACAAGAGCATGAAGTCTTCGGTGTGATCTTTCTCGATGCCAAGCACCGGGTGCTGGCATTCGAAGTCCTCTTTCACGGCAGCATTGATGGCGCCAGCGTTTACCCCCGCCAAGTCGTTAAGCGTTCCCTAGCGCATAACGCTGCGGCCGCCATTTTGGTTCACAACCATCCCTCGGGTTGTACAGAACCCAGCCAGGCGGATCGCGTCTTGACCGCACGGCTGAAGGAGGCCTTGGCCTTGATCGAAGTGCGCGTATTGGATCACTTCATCGTGGGTGAAGGTCGTCCTCTCTCCCTTGCCGAATACGGCTGGCTTTAACCCTCACAGGCGCCTTCGGGCGCCTTGTTCATTTTCATTCTGGAGAACCCTCATGAACCCCGCACACCAAGCCCCAGCTCTGCTGATGGCCTCAACCCCATTTGCTCGCGGTTACGACAACCTTCATATCGAACGGCTGCTACTGATCACCTACGAAAACGACTGCCCTCCCTGCGTTCGACCAGTGCACGACTCACAAGCACATCTGCCCGACAATGAGCTGCAACTGTTCACCTGCCTGTTCAATGACGATTTCGCCTTGATCAGCGAAGGCCAATCCATTCCGGATGAATTGGATGAACGCTGCCAGTCCACCGGGTTGGTGCGCCAAGTGATCTACGCCGTGATGGGCGACATGCTCAACGAGCGGCATCACCTCGGCGATCTGTACTCCCTGGAAGAAGCCCAAGCCATGGTCCATCGCTTGAGCTTCGAAACGGGGCACTACAGTCGAGCCTGGGAGATCAGTACCGCACACCTTCCTGAAGAAGCGATGTTCTATCTGGAAGGATGGGCAAGTAACTCCGCTCCGAGGCAAACCGGCCTTTTGTTCGAGCTTTTCGAGTTGCCGGATTGCTGCGGCATCGGTTGCAAGCTGATTGGCACGCCATGGACGGACGAAAACTTGCTGAACATTGAGGGCAAACGTTATTCAAGCTTGAGACAAGAGCAACTCGACGCAGGCACACCGGAAGTCCTAGTCAACGTACTGTACCTGGCGGCATTGGCGGATGCGAGATTGTTGATCTTCGACCCCGACGCTGCCGTCTTGAATGGGCTCGCTATTTTTGATGAATAGCAACGCGTTCAGCGTTAACACGACCCGCCTTGAATCAACTTTCTCACTGAGTTGCTCCTTCACCTCATGTCAGGTTTTGCACTGAATCTGTCATGAGGTTTTTTCCATGGAGCGTTTTTTCACGCCTGTCTGCCTGCTGGGTTTGTTGAGCGCCTGCACCGCGCAAATCCCCAATACATTGCCGACCCATCCAGAGATCGACAGTGGCTCCAATCGGGCCCAGCTTTCGAGGGGCACAGCGGAAGGAAACCATCCGACAGAACTCCGCTATGGCCGCTATACGCTGGTCAGCACCGAGCCCACCACGGAACAACGCGATCTTCTCGCTCAAATCATTGAAGTGAACATCCCGTCCAGCCTAAACCCCTCAGTGCAGGATGCGTTGCAGTACGTATTGCAGCGCTCGGGCTATTCGCTCTGCCCCGTTACTGCGTCGGTGAAGTTGCTGTTTACCCGGCCTCTGCCTGCAGCCCATTACCGGCTTGGTCCAATCCCTTTGCGCCGCGCGCTACAAGTGCTGGCTGGCCCCGCCTGGCAACTCACGACCGATGAAGTCAGCCGTTCGGTCTGCTTCGAACAGCAGAAAACGGATGCCGGTGTCGCGCTGATTACACCCGTCTTGCCCCATCAATCGGAGGCGCGGTCATGAAAGCCTCAACGTTTCAAACCCTCATCATCGGGCTCCTTTGCCTGGCGGTCGCCGGGCTGAGCGGTGGTTTGTATAACCAGTATCAACGCATGGCAAAACTGCAGAGCACGGACACGCAATACCGACAAACTTTGGACACCCTGCAACATGATTCAAGCGCCCTCAAGGATGCACAAGAGAAGCTGCAGTACGCGCTGAAAGACCTGAAGCAGATGGTCGATACTAGTGAGCAACAGGCCAATACCCTCGATCCGATGCTGGATCAGTGGGCGCAAGAAATACAGGAACTGCGCGACGGTCTGGCAGCCCGCGCCACCGAGGCGGACATGACTGCGCTACGCGTACGCCTTGAGCACGTCGAGCAACAGCTCGTGGAGCTCAAGACCCAGCCATCAACTCCACCATCGACGTCTTCCACGGCCAAGCCGAAAAAAAAGACTCGCCCTACACCTGCCCCACTCTCGCCACCGTTCTCGGTGTTGAGTGTCGAGTCCCGCGGTGGTGAGCGCTTTCTGGCGGTCGCACCTCATGACAGTCGCTCTCTCATGGATGTTCGGCTGCTGCATAGCGGCGAGCAGCTCGGAACTTGGCACCTGAAAGTGCTGGAACCGAACTCGGCCATCTTCGCAGTGGCCACTCAGCCAGACCAGACCGTGCACCTCCCTTGAGAAGCGATCATGAACAGAGCACTACTGCCCACCGTTGTCTGTCTCGCTTCGCTACTGGCCATGGGCGCTGCGATGAGCACCCCCGTCACGACACAGTCACGGAACCAGGACACGCAGGTCGCTCCTCTGGGGCGCTCTCACTCTGAACAGGCAGCGAGTTGGGGCCTGACGGGGCAGGAGTGGACGCGCTTCGAACAGATCCAAGCCGGCCCACGCGGTTTCTGGAGCCCGAACCTCGATCCGTTGACCGCGCTCGGGGTTGAGGCCCAGACCGACCAAGAGCGCCAGCGCTATGCCGAATTACAGGTAGCGCTGGAGGCCAAACGCGCCGAGCGCGAGTTGGCCTACCAAAACGCTTACACCGCGGCCTGGGCCAAGCTGTTTCCCGGGCTGCTACCGATCCAGGGCATGGCATCCCCGCCCCCTATCAGCTCAGCGGCCGCGCCGCGCCAGGCTCTATTTGTGGAGGACCACTGCTCAGCGTGTACCGCCGAAGCCCAGCGTCTGCAAAGCAGCGACACGGCGTTCGATATCTACCTGGTGGGCAGCAAAGGCGAGGATGAACGCGTCCGTAGCTGGGCTCGGCAAGCGGGCATCGATCCCGTCAAGGTTCAACGCCGGCAGATCACCCTGAACCATGACCGTGGTCGCTGGTTCAGCCTGGGTGCCCCGGGGCCAATGCCTGCCACATTTCAACAGGTGAATGGACAATGGCAACGCCTCGACTGAGTGGTCTTGCGCTGGTGCTGACGGTGCTCGCCGTCCAGGCCGACCAACTTCCGCCTCCGGCCTATCAATTGGCGGCGCATGACGCCGACATCCCTTCTATGGTGCTATTCGCAATTGCCCTGCAGGAGAGTGGTATCCACGTCCGTGGTCGATTGCTGCCCTGGCCCTGGACCCTGAACATCGCCGGAATACCCTACCGCTTCGCCACTCGCCAGGCCGCCTGTCACGCCTTACTTCAGGCGCTCGCGCGACATGACGCCAAGCGGGTCGATGTCGGTCTTGGACAAACCAACCTGGGTTACCACGGGCAACGTTATTCCAGCCCCTGCGAAGCCCTTGACCCTTACCGAAATCTCGCCGTGACCGCCGCGCTGTTGCAGGAGCATCACGCCACCACCGGTGATTGGGTATCAGCTGCCGGCCGATATCACCGCCCGGCAGGAGGAACGCCGGCCGCGCGTTACCGCGCCGGCTTTTCCCGGCAACTCGAACGGTTGCTGGTTTCTTTCAAACAGGGCACACCACCATGAAGCGAATCCCCATCGTCTGTTATTTCATCCTGCTCTTGGTATCTTTCGCCCAGCCGGAACTGACCGTAGCCGGGGATCAGCCTAGCGACTTCACCCGACACCATTTTCAAGTTGCCAGGCCGCTAATAAACAACAAGATCCAGCCTGATCGGGCTATGCATGCGGACCTGTCCACGTTTGCCGATGAGGCCTGGATACTACCCATCCGTAGCCCCCACTTGAGCCCCGGCCAGATCACGTCTCGCGCCCTGAACATGCCGGGCTTGCGGCCATTTTTTCTGGTCGGTGACGATCCCCTGTCGCTGACTTGGCTGCGTCAGCGCGCTGCTGAACTGCAGGAAATGGGCGCGGCTGGCCTCGCCGTCGAAGTAGCCGACACTGAAGCCCTGGCCCGAATTCGCGCAGCCGCTCCAGACATCACCATCCTGCCGGTCAACGGCAACGACATCGCCACCCGCCTGCAGATTTTGCACTACCCCGTCTTGATCACCGCCACCTCATTGGGACAGTGAGTCAGGTCATGGCCGAGCATGCGATGGAGTCCAAGCTCCGGCCAGCGGTCGAGTTGTACACCGTAACAATCTGCATCGCGGCGGCAGTGCTGTGCGTGTACTCGCCCTGGGCCGTGGCCCTGTCACCCGAGATCGGGCAGGTTGCGGCGCTGGCCTATACCCTGTTCGGCCTGATCCGCCTGCGACAAGCCTGGGAGGTGTTGCGCTATCGGCGCAATATCCGCCGGCTGCCCCGCTACGAGCTGACCAGCCGGCAGATTCCGGTCAGTCGTAAGCGTTTGTTCATGGGTCGCGGCTTTCGCTGGACCCGCCTGCACACCCAGCGCTTGGTCGAGGCCCAGGATCCGGCGGTCGCCCATTATGTCGACCAACCGACCCACTACCGGCTGGCACGTGAACTCGAACGGCGCCTGGAGCATGCACCGTTTCCGCTCTCTACATTGGCCCGTGTCACCGCCTGGGACAGTGCCTTCAATCCGTTGCGCCCTTTACCCCCAGTCGGTGGCTCGCCGCTGTTGCATGGGGTCGAGCCCAACGAAACGGAAGTCAGTCTGCCGCTGGGCGAACGGGTCGGACACACCCTGGTGCTGGGCACTACCCGTGTCGGCAAGACGCGACTCGCCGAGGTGTACATCACCCAGGACATTCACCGCGTCGAACATGAAGTGGTGATCGTCTTCGATCCGAAGGGCGATGCCGACCTGCTCAAACGCATGTACGTCGAAGCCAAACGGGCCGGTCGGGAAAAGGAATTCTATGTTTTCCATCTAGGCTGGCCAGAGATCTCCGCGCGTTACAACGCTGTGGGACGTTTCGGGCGCATCTCGGAGGTAGCATCGCGCATCGCTGGGCAACTCAGTGGCGAAGGCAACTCCGCAGCCTTTCGCGAGTTCGCCTGGCGCTTTGTCAACATCATTGCCCGGGCTTTGATCGAGTTGGGCCGGCGCCCAGACTACCTGCAGATCCAGCGACATGTGGTCAACATCGACGCACTGTTCATCGAATACGCCCAGCAGTTTTTCGCCAAGACCGACCCGAAGGCGTGGGAAGTGATCGTCCAGCTTGAAGGCAAGCTCACCGAGAAGAACATTCCCCGGCATATGATCGGGCGCGAAAAGCGCGTGGTGGCGATCGAGCAGTACCTGGCAGTGAAGCGGGTATTTGATCCGGTATTGGACGGACTGCGTTCAGCAGTGCGGTATGACCGTACTTACTTCGACAAAATCGTTGCCTCGCTACTGCCGCTGCTGGAGAAACTCACCACCGGCAAGACCGCCCAGTTACTGGCCCCCAACTACACTGATTTAGGTGACCCGCGGCCAATCTTCGACTGGATGCAGATCATCCGAAAACGCGGCATCGTCTACGTCGGTCTGGATGCGCTGACTGACGCCGAGGTGGCCGCCGCTGTGGGCAACTCCATGTTCGCCGACTTGGTCTCGGTCGCGGGCCACATCTACAAACATGGTATCGACCACGGCCTGCCTCAGTCGGGTAGGAACAGTGACAAGCTGCCGATCAACCTGCACGCCGATGAGTTCAACGAGTTGATGGGCGATGAATTCATCCCGCTGATCAACAAGGGCGGCGGTGCCGGTATCCAGGTAACCGCCTACACCCAGACCCTCAGCGATATCGAAGCACGTATCGGCAACCGCGCCAAAGCTGGCCAGGTTATTGGCAACTTCAACACCCTGCAGATGCTGCGGGTGCGCGAAACCGCTACCGCTGAACTACTCACCCAGCAGTTGCCCAAGGTTAACGTGCTGACCAAGACCCTGGTGTCGGGTGCCACCGACACCTCCGATCCTGAGGCCAACACGGACTTCACCTCGTCCTCCCAGGACCGTGTCAGCAGCACCAGTGTGCCGCTGATCGAGCCTGCTCATATCGTCAGTTTGCCCAAAGGGCAAATGTTCTCCTTCCAGGCCGGTGGCCAGCTCTGGAAAGTCCGCATGCCGTTGCCAAAACCCTCCAACGACGATGCCATGCCCAAAGACCTGCAGGAACTCACTCAGCGGATGCGGGCGGCCTACAATGATCAGGCAGGGCAATGGTGGAGCGCAAGCGGTGGTGGCCCAACAACTAACTTCGATCTGGATCAGGTGGGGTAGCCCGCCCCACCACAGGTTTCGACTCAGCAGAAAACGATCCAGAAGGCGTCGTGCCCACATCAACTCTGCAGCACGCGATGGAGTGAACAATGGCAACTTCCGCCCAGAACACGCCGCCACAACCGATCCAGCGCCCGGGATTGATCATCACGACGATCAGCCTGGTCCTGCGCATCATAGGTTTGCTGATTGCGTCGTTGCTGTTCTCGATCCTGATCGAATGCGCTGGTTTGCTGCTGTTTTGGGGCGATCAGGGTTGGCGTCACAGTCAGGCCATGCTGACCAGTGAGTTGGGCTGGCTCAGCGAGCACTTCAAATCTTCACTCATCCTTCAACAACCCGGGCAAACGATTGTCCAGTGGCTGGATTTTCTCAATCAGTGGCTGCTGGTCAAGACTGGCTTTGCGGACTTCTCCCATCAAGCGCGGGTATCGGCTCAGGGCAATGGTTTCTGGGGCTGGATCAACCAGCTCTACGTGATTATCGAGGACTTTGTGCTGGCGGCGGTGTATGTCACTTTCACCTTCGTGGTGCGCCTGACTATTCTGGTCCTGGCCACACCCCTGTTTCTGTTGGCCATGTTCACTGGTTTTGTCGACGGTTTGATGCGCCGCGACCTACGCAAATTTGGAGCGGGCCGGGAAAGCAGTTTTGTCTATCACCGCGCCAAGCGGGCATTGATTCCACTACTGGTCGTGCCCTGGATTATTTACCTATCCCTGCCTTTTTCGGTCGATCCCATGGCCGTTTTTTTGCCTTGCGCCATGATGCTTGGGGTAACCATGGCAATCACAACAGCAACGTTCAAAAAATACATCTGAAGATTTTACCTACGAACTTTCAGGTGATGAGTGCTTATGGTAGAGAACACGATTCCCCTGTCGACACGACGACTCATTTCTCGAGTAAATCCTCAACCTTATTTTTCCACATAGTCCAACTGCTGATTTCGGTCGCCAACTCTTGCAGCTGACTCACCGAGATGCCGCGTTTAGCCGCTTCGCGAACCTGCTCCCTAACGATATTCGGGTTGTGGTAATTGCAACGATTTCTAATTGTGCCAATCAGATAAGCGACCTCGTTAGCCCCCGTATCTATGCGCTGTGCCAGAGTTTTTGCAAGAGCCGTCAGTGCCAGATCTGGTTTACTTTCATGCGCAAAAGCTTCGGCCATAACTTCAATCACCTTTGAGTACCCGTGACGTTTGGCCAAGCTCAGTATTTGGTTTTCCCCTTTCAAAGCCAGTTTCGCCCTGCGAAGGCATCCATTCCAAGAGTCGATAACCAAGTGATTCCCAGCCGCCGGAGGGATTGAACTATCAATACCTTTGTAGCGTTGGCCAAGCCAGATCTGCAGAGTGAGGATCTCAGCCGGGCTGAGCGAGACAAGTGATTGGTCAATGGTTTCCATGGCAGAGTAAAGGTTAGCAGGCAACGGTGCAGGGACCGGACATACAACCTGCTCGCCCTCGAAATCCAAATGGAGTTGCGTTGCTGCAAGTCGCTGTAATTTTGCTCTAACTTCTGGACGAATCGTTTGAATTCGCTCTACCTCGTGAAGCTTAGCGTCAATCTCCACTGCCTTCTCGAAAGCTGTCAGCAGGGCGTAGCTATCGGTATTAGTACCCACCCAACCATAAGCAAATACCACATCTCTACTAGGCTCAAGATTTAGGCGTTCCAGCGACGCAAGCGCCCCCTGATAGTCACCTAGATTGGCCTGTCGGAAAATATACTCAACGCCGTACCGGGTCGGAGCGACCTCGGCAAGCTCAGCTAGCCAACCAAGGTAGTTATTGCTGCAGTCCTCATCACGGTTGACCTTTGCAATGTTTCTCTTCGCAAAAGGGAACAGCATCGATAACACTCGGAGCCGATTCGCTGATGCAACTTTTTTGAGCTGCGCTTTAGCCCCATCAAATAAAGGGCCGAACTTCAAATCAACGTCATCCCATCCAGACAAGAGTTCCAGGGCATCAACGTCCTCTCCCTCCTCGAACTCGTACTTCTCCAGGTAGTCGATCATCAAAGCACCAAGGGTCTTCAGGTCCTTAGTAGAAAATTCGCTGAGCAGCTCAGCAACCTCGTAGGACGGAGCTTCAGCCCATAGCTGTTGGACACAATTGGTAAACACCTCTCCAAACGCATACTGAGCGTCATTGAGCAGCAGAAGACGAAAACGGTTTGAGGACTCGGTGTTAGGCAGTCGACGAAACAATTCAAGTTCAAATCCGTCTAATGGCTGGAACATCGACGGCCAAGAATCGTACGGGCCCTCGGGAAGAAAGCGCGTGTAACCTTCAACCATACATGGTGATTGGTAACACACCAGGGTGTCGACATTCGTGCGCTCTAAGACAAACGCAGCACGCTCGAATTGTCCACTCGACGCATAGGAAAAAAGTTCTACAAGAGGATCGGATAAAAAATCATCTGCGTATTCATTAGGAATGCTGTCAAGCAGATCTACCTGGTTGCTCATAACCGCAGCGCTGACCAGCGCTCTATACATTTTCTCTTCCAATTTGCTGTAGCGGGCGACGAATACTCGCGCGGCCTGTTGTGCAATTTCTTTTTTGGCGACGAAATTGGCTGCACGGCAAACGGTGGCCATATTAGGGGCCGTTTCAAAATCGATGGTGTCCAAAAGGGCGAAGACAGCATCGCGATCTCGATCTGCGAGGGCATTTAGCAACTCCGAATGCCACTTGCCACCTGTGGTCAGCGTGGGGTAAACAACCCTATGAAGATCAATGAAAGACTGATGTCCACGGCGGTTGTGCATGCTGACACCATACCAAGACATCAACACCAGACGGCCTGCGTACGGATTAAAATCTACGTGGTCCCTGATCCACGTGGTCAGGCGAATTAATTCCTTCGGTTTTTCATATTCATCAGGCTTGAGGTCAGAATCCCACCGCTGATGAATTCGGTGTATGGCTTCTACTTGGAGCTCCAGCCCCATCTGAGAGCTAGAATTCAAGTCATCACCTATCAGATCACCGTCATTGCCACCAACGCTGCCAATGCAGAGCTTGGCGAAGAGGATTTTCTCGCGCAACAAGCGACCCGGCGATTCAATCTGCCAATAGAGGTCCAGCGCTTCCTGATACTGATCGGCCAGCAAGCATCCGTCGCCCTGCCCCTCAATCGTGGCTACATTCGGTTCTGGTTTCTCTTTGGAGCGAAATAACTGATCCAGGTTAAGCATGAATGCCCCTTTATGAATTCGGGTAAGGCCGTATCAGGGGCCAATAATGTCACAGTCAAGTGAGTGTCTCCGGCATACATTTTTGACCGGAACTCAAACCGTAGTGCGGTTAACCAAGACGATGAAGCACATCCACTCTCACCCCATAGTAGACGTAGGCTAGACTCAGCGAGCCTAATGAGTAAATGGCGACTTTCCAGTAACAAGCACTGGTCATGTACCCTAGCCTGCGAAGCAGACGAGGGCGAAATACTCCTAGCCTCCTTCTATTCACCAGCGTCAAGGAAAGGACAGCTGTCCGTAAATTTCCGCAGTGCTCCCGCCCAGAAAAAGCGATTCATCACACCTCATATTTCCTACTGAATAATTCGACCTCTGACTTGATTCTGTCCTCAGATCCATAAGGGCCAGCATCATGTCGACTACCGTCTCTCGCCGCTCCTTACTATTTGTACTGACCATCATCCATGGCAGCTGCTATGCCGCCTCGGCTTATGAGCAGGAACAGCTCAGCCTGGTCCAGCAACAGCTCGACACTATCGAGCGCCTAGCGGCACGAGCTAAAGCATCCAGCCAGTCTGAAACCCATGAACGCTATCGCTTCGACTATCCCCGCCTGTCTCAGGACATCCAACGTATTCGCCAGGGTGTGCAGGGCTATCTGTCCCCCTCTCGCGCCCAACCGCGCGATCTCAGTGAGTTGGTCGGCGATTACCGCCTCAATACTCCGTCCTCGGAGCCTTCGCCATGAGCATGACTGACACTCAGACCGCTGCCTTCCAAAACGCCTCCGGCTTCTCGGCACAGAGCAGTTCGACGCTGTGGCTGTCCCTGGTTCTCGTTCTGGCTTTGCTTTGGTGCGCCTGGGTGATGTGGACGGCCTACCGGGGTTGGGCCACCGGTAGTGTGCGCTTTGGAGCCTTCGGCGGCAGCTCCGCGCGCGTGCTGCTCACCTTGCTGGTTTTGATGTTCTTCACCCTGTCCTAACACCGGAGATCACCGTCATGCTCAAGTGCCTTGCCCCTCTGAAAAACAACCTGCGTGATCGTGCGAGCCAGCGCTTGATCGGTCTGCTGCTGGTACTCGGCCCAAGCCTGGCTTTTGCCGAGCTCCCCACCATGGAAGCCCCTTCGCGCGGCGAAGGATCCGGGTTGATCGAGACGATAAAAAACTATGCCTACGACGGCGGCATCTTGCTCGGTCTGCTGATCGCCCTGCTCGCTTTTCTCGGTGTGGCTTGGCATTCCCTGACCGTGTATGCCGACGTGCAGAACCAGCGCAAAACCTGGAAAGACTTGGGTGCCGTAGTCGGCATCGGAGCCCTGCTGGTGGTGATCATCATCTGGTTCCTGACCAAGGCTGCCACTGTTCTGTGAGGATGGCATGAACGACACTATCGAACGCCTTGCCGACGGCACGTTGGTCTTTCTACCAGAGCGACTCAATCGTGATCCCGCCGTATTACGCGGTTTGACCAATGATGAGATGTGGGTAGCGCTTGGCACCGGCGCAGTCATTGGCCTGCTGCTGGGCGTTCCTCTGGCGATCGCCACCGCCTCCATTGCCGTGGCGCCGACCAGCATGATCGCAAGCATGGCGGTGGTGTTATTTGCCGGTGGCACACTGCTGCGTCGGGCCAAACGGGCTCGCCCCGAGACCTGGTTGTACCGCAAGCTCGAATGGATACTCGCCAGCCGTTGGCGCCTGGGACGCGGAAGTTTGATCCTGCACTCCGGTGCCTGGACGGTCCGCCGTTCGCGTCGGCTGCGCCCTGCTCTGTCCGGGTGGCAACCGTGAGCCGTTTTCGGAACAAGGTCGATGCCCAACAGGCCCATATCTTCAGCCTGCGTCTGGCGGTAGCGATCCTCGCCCTGGTCTGTGCCGGACTCTGGTATGGCTGGCGCTCAGCACCGACCGACCTGACCGTGCATGTCCCCCCGGATCTGCGCTCGGGCAGCACTCGCAAGTGGTGGGATATCCCTTCAGAGAATGTGTATGCCTTTGCCCTGTACATCTTTGGTCAGCTCAACCGCTGGCCCTCAGATGGAGAGCAGGACTATCGCCGTGCCATCTATGGCTTGCAGTCCTACCTGACACCCTCCTGCAAGGCCTTCCTCGATGGCGACTACGAGTACCGCAAGGCCGCCGGCGAACTGCGCCAGCGGGTGCGTGGCGTCTACGAAATTCTGGGCCGAGGCTACAGCGAAGATCCGGAACTCAGGGTCAAGCAACTCGACCGCGACAGCTGGCTGGTCAAGCTCGACCTCAACGCAGATGAGTATTACGCCGCCGAACCGGTGAAACGGGTGGTGGTGCGTTATCCATTACGCGTGGTGCGTTTTGATCTGGACCCCGAACGCAATAAGTGGGGGCTGGCACTAGATTGTTATCAGGGCACTCCGCAAAAAATCTCCCTGCCTGGAGGTGAGCCATGAAGCGGATTTCTACCCTGGGACTCACCATCGCACTGATGCTATGGGGAGCTGCAGCGCAGGCCGTCGAGCTGATGCGCTGGGAACGCCTACCCCTCGCGGTCCCTCTGGTGATCAATCAGGAACGAGTGGTCTTTATCGATGAGGATGTTCGAGTCGGCGTGCCCTCAACCCTGACGGGCAAGCTGCGCGTGCAATCAACTGGCGGCACGCTGTACCTGCGCGCGTCGGAAGCCATTGCACCGACCCGACTGCAATTGCAATCAGTCACGACGGGCGAGATCATCCTTCTGGATATCGTGGCCACTCCCGGCGATCAATCGCTGGAGCCCTTGCGCATTCTCAAGAATGCTCAGGTGCAAGCTACCGAGGCTGAATCTAGCACCGCCCCTGTTCCAGAACGTACACCGATCCCGGTCTCTTTGACGCGCTACGCCGCGCAAAGCCTGTACGCGCCTCTGCGCACTGTGGAGTCCCTGCACG
This sequence comes from Pseudomonas grimontii, assembly GCF_007858185.1. GTDB lineage: Bacteria > Pseudomonadota > Gammaproteobacteria > Pseudomonadales > Pseudomonadaceae > Aquipseudomonas > Aquipseudomonas grimontii. The sequence goes on along the minus strand of NZ_VFES01000008.1, from coordinate 20,056 downwards.
GTGTACGCCGCGTCCCGCTCAAGCTGCGCACCGAACTGCCAACCCTGCTGCCAACCGAAAACGTGTCCAGCACACCTATCGCCGCCTGGCGACTCGGTGATTACTGGGTGACGGCGGTGAAGTTGCGCAATCGTGGTTCAGAGACTCTGCAACTCGACCCGCGTCGACTTCAGGCCAAGCTGTTCGCCGCGGCCTTCCAGCATGCTTTCCTCGGGCCTGCCGGCAGCGCTGAAGACACCACGGTTGCCTACCTCGTCACCCGCGGTGCTGGCCTCGAACACGCCGTGCTGCTCCCGCCCGTTGCGCGAGGTGCTGACGATGAAGGCTAACGCCTTGCTCAAATGGCTGGTACCGGCTGCACTGTTGGCCGTGGTGTTTATCATCCTGAAAACCTGGGTCGCGGGTAGCAGTAGTTCCTCTCCAGAGAAGCCGGTTGATCAGGGCAACCTTCAGTTATCCGCCGAGCAAGCCAAGTCGCTCGGCATTGCTGGCGATACCCCACGCGACACCGTCGCCACCCTGGTCGGCCAGGTGAAGGCCATGCGCAGCGACATGCTCGGTTTGAAGAAACACAATGACTCACTGCAGACGGAAAACAACCGCCTGCGCGAGCGGGAAAGCAGTGTCGATTCGCGTATCCAGACGGCGCTTGGCAGTGTGACCCAGCAAGTCGACGAAGGCCGCCGCCAAGCCAACGAGGCCCGACTCAAAGCGGAACAAGACAGTCGCCAGGCCCGTGGTCTGCTGGCGCAATTGCAGGACCAGTTGTCGGGGCTGACCGGCAAAGGCAAGGATATGCCGATCGGATTGGGGCTTGAGCCGGGCGACGGTGCTCAATTCGAAGGGCAGCATTCTGCCAATGATGCGCTGCAGTGGATTGAGCCCTCGGATGCTCCGTCCACCGACGCCCGAGGCAAAACCAAGACCTCCTCCGCACTGAGTCTGCCTACCGCGTTCAACTCGCTGGAAGGCTTGAACGATAACGCCATTGATCGCAGCCAGAAACCGCTACATGCAGTCACCAAGGCTGAGCGTGATCTGACACGATCCGTTGATCGTACCGAAGGCGCGAAGCCGGTCTACACCATTTCCGAAAATGCGACATTGATGGGCTCGGTCGCGATGACCGCGCTGATCGGCCGAGTCCCGGTGGACGGCACAGTGAATGATCCCTATCCCTTCAAGGTGCTGGTCGGTCCGGAGAATCTGACTGCCAACGGCATCGACCTGCCGGACGTCGCGGGGGCCGTGATGAGCGGCACGGCGTCCGGTGACTGGACCCTGTCTTGCGTACGCGGACAGGTCGAGTCGATCACCTTTGTGTTTACCGATGGCACCATCCGCACGGTGCCTCAGCCGAAGGCGGTTGCCAGCCGCAATGCCTCCACTACCCAGAGCTCAAACACCGACAAAATCCGCGGTGGACTCGGTTACTTGTCCGATCCGTATGGCATTCCTTGCATTGCCGGCGAGCGCCGCTCGAACGCCCAGCAGTACCTCGGCAGCCAGAGTCTGATCACTGCGGCCGGCGCGGGTGTCGCCGCCTTGCTCGGGAGTGAGCAGAACAACAACAGCAGCGTGATCAGTTCGGGCGGCAGTACGCTCGGGGTCACCAGCAGCAGTGGCAATAGCGCGCTGAATTCAATTCTCAGCGGTGGGGTCAGCGACATCCGCGAGTGGGTCACCAAACTGTATGGCGAGGCCTTTGCTGCCGTGTACGTCCCACCGGCCGCCCAAGTCGCACTGCACCTCGACCATGAGATCACCATCGACTACGAGCCCAAGGGCCGGAGCGTTCGCCATGAAAAAAACCATGCTTCTCTGCCTGACCTGGATTAGTTTGCCCTGCTGGGTCCTGACGGGGTGTTCCACCAACAAGGAGACGCTGCTGCCCCATGGCGAGCAAACCATGCTGGACATCTGGAACGGCGCTGGTTCGCAAGGCACTCAGCAGCAACTGCTGGACGCTCGGCAGCAGTTACGCCGCCCCCTGGCTCAGGCAGATTTCTCCGCCTCTCTCCAAGAACCATACACTCGCACAGCGACGAACGAGATCCATAATCTGTTCCCTCGCCTGCCCAATCCCGATCTGGTGCTGTACGTGTATCCGCATTTGAGTGGTACCGAGCAGGCACCGGTTCCGGGGTACTCTACCGTCTTTCCGTTCTACCAACGTGTGCAGTACGCATTACCTGGTGAACGTCAGGACGACTTGTAGTGCGTACCGGCGATTCGGGCAACCGCACTGCCGCGTGGAAAACCTGGCGCAACCCATTACGCCCTCGCGCCACGTTGGCCGATGACGCCGCACTCTATGCGCACAACCCCAGCTTCACCGATCACCTGCCGTGGGTCGAGTACCTCGACACCGAGCAATGTTTTCTGCTCGATGACAATCGCTCGGTGGGTGCGGTGTTCGAATTGCTGCCCATCGGCACTGAAGGGCGCGAACCCGATTGGTTGATGGCGGCCCGCGATGCCCTTGAGGATGCCCTGCAGGATAGCTTTGACGAGCTGGATCAAGCGCCTTGGGTGGCGCAGTTTTTCTGCCAGGACGACAACGACTTCACCCCCTACCTGACCCGGCTCATTGATTATATTAAGGACAGTGCGCGAGACACCATCTTCACCGAGGCGTATTTGGAACTCAGCCGCCGTCATCTGAAGGCCATCGCCAAGCCCGGAGGTCTGTTTGAGGATAAGGTGGTGACACGCCTGCCCTGGCGTGGCAATAACCGCCGGGTGCGCCTGGTGGTCTATCGCTGGCTTGAGTCTGACGTTGAGGCGGCGGGACTCACCCCGGTGCAATCCCTGCAACAGGCTTGCGAACGGGTCACGGCTTCATTGCAAGCGTGCGGGGTGCAATCGGCGCGTGTCGATGGCCGAGGTCTGTATGCCTGGTTAGTGCCCTGGTTCAATCCAGCCCCCACGCTCACCAATGAAGCACCCGAGGATTTCTACCAACACGTGGCCTATCCGGAGTCGGGCGACGGCGAGTCGCTGGAACTGCCCTTCGATCATGACTTCGCCGAGCGGCTGTTCTTCAATGAGCCGCGTTCGGATGTCCAACGCGGACTTTGGTTTTTCGACGATCAGCCCCACCGGGTCATGGTGGTGGACAAACTGCGGCGGGCACCATCGATTGGTCAACTCACTGGCGAAACCCGCAAGGGCGACGCGGTGAATGCCCTGTTCGACCAGTTACCCGAAGGGACGGTGATGAGTCTGACCTTGGTGGTCAAACCCCAAGATGTGCTCGAAGACCAGTTGAATCGCCTAGCGCGAAAAGCCATCGGTGAAAACCTGGCCTCGACCCAGACCCGTCAGGATGTCGAAGAAGCCCGCGCGATCATCGGCCGCCAGCACAAGCTGTATCGGGGAACCCTGGCGTTTTACGTGCGCGGTCACGATGAACAGCAACTGCACCAGCGCTCGGTCAGCCTGGCCAGCGCACTGCTGGGTGCGGGGCTGCAACCGGTACGTGAAGGCGACGAGGTCGCCGCCTGCAACAGTTACCTGCGTTGGTTACCGATGGCTTACAACCCGGCCCGCGAAACGCGCAACTGGTACACGCGTTTGATGTTCGCCCAGCACCTGGCAAACCTCGTTCCAGTCTGGGGCCGCAGCACCGGCACCGGCCACCCGGGCATCACCCTGTTCAATCGTGGTGGCTCGCCGTTGAGCTTTGATCCGTTGTCACGTCTAGACCGGGCCATGAACGGCCATCTGCTGTTGTTCGGTCCGACTGGCGCCGGCAAGTCGGCCACCCTGGTCACCCTGCTGATGCAGGTCATGGCGGTGTACCGCCCTCGCCTGTTTATCGTCGAGGCCGGCAACTCATTCGGTTTGCAGGGAGAGTACTTCGTGACACAGGGCCTGTCGGTCAACAAGGTCCAATTGAAACCTGGCGCCTCGGTCAGTCTCGCCCCGTTCGCCGATGCTTGGCGTCTGGTCGAGCAGCCGGATCAGGTGGCGAGTCTGTCGATCGATGAGTGGGACGATGAGGTGGTAACCAGTCACGAAGACCAGCGCGATGTTCTCGGCGAACTGGAAATCACCGCCCGCTTGATGATCACTGGCGGCGAGGCCAAGGAAGAAGTGCGCCTGAGCCGAGCCGATCGCAGTCTGATCCGCGAGTGCATTCTCGATGCGGCGCAGACGTGTGTCGCGGCGAGCAGACAGGTACTGACCCACGACGTGCGCGACGCCTTGCTGCGCGTCGCCGCCGACACGCACTTGCCGGAGAAGCGTCGCGAGCGCGCCCAGGAAATGGGTGAATCCATCGACCTGTTCTGCCAGGGCTTCGAGGGTGAACTGTTCGATCGCGAGGGCACGCCTTGGCCCGAGCGCGATGTGACCATTGTCGATCTGGCCACTTACGCTCGCGAAGGCTACGAGGCACAGATGTCCATCAGCTACATCAGCCTGATGAACACCGTGAACAACCTTGCCGAACGCGACCAGTATCTGGGAAGACCGATCATCATGGTCACCGACGAAGGCCATATCATCACCAAGAACCCGTTGCTGGCACCGTTCGTGGTCAAGGGCACGAAGATGTGGCGCAAACTTGGCGCATGGTTCTGGTTGGCGACACAGAACCTCGCCGACTTTCCGACTGCCGCACAGACCATGCTCAATATGATCGAATGGTGGATTTGTTTGAATATGCCACCCGCTGAAATCGAGGAGATCGCTCGTTTCAAGAAGCTTTCACCAGCACAGAAAGCCTTGTTGCTCTCAGCCAGCAAGGAACCGGGCAAATACACTGAAGGCGTGGTGCTGTCGAAGAAACTCGAAACACTGTTTCGAGTCGTGCCGCCCAGTCTTTATCTCGCCCTGGCCATGACGGAGCCCGAGGAAAAAGCCGAGCGCTGGACACTGATGCAAGACAATGGCTACTCGGAGTTGGAAGCGGCCTACCGGGTAGCAGAACGGATCGACAGAGCGCGAGGAATAGAGCCGGAATAAGGGGGATTTGGCCCCGGCCCTGACAATTCGGCAGCTAGCCGTTGGACACCTTTTCAACGTAGGCATGCATGAACCAGTCAGGGACCTCATCAACCCTGAATTCAAGTTCGGTCCCATCTGAAACTTCGGCCAGCAGCACCAGGTCGGCACCGGAGTTATCGAAGATGTAGGCCCGATTCGACGTGGCAATAGCCGCAGGCAGCAGGTTCAGGCAACGGCCATAGCGCTGAATAATTTTCTCTGTGGGAACGGGATGCCCACCTGCCGCGACACGGTTACGGACCCTGTTGATATTGATGTCAGGGTCGTCAGTTGCCACAAAGTAGAGGTAGGTTCGGTATCCAGACTCTCTCGCCTTGACCATAAACGCGATTTTATCGTCGCTGGACATCACCGTTTCGAAGGTGAAAGATAGCTGGTTTTCGAGAAGCTTATTCCGGATGAAGTCGGAAAGCACTGAGGCAAAATAGGAGTTCATCGCGACCGTCTGGAAATTCAGACCGTTGCTGCTAAAGCCTATTTTGGCCGCCTCCTCATCGAGCTGGGAGGACCTGACCAGTCGATGCGTCCCGAGGAAATCAAGGACTTCGTCCCCCTCAACTTCCAGCTGAAAATCACTGAACTCCAGACGGCCGCTGTCTTTGGCAGCCTTCTCGATTTCATCCGGGTTAATGTAGATACCGATCAGGTGGGAAGGGATGGCACTTTTCATCGTGCTCTTGCCGGAGCCGTTGGGTCCAGCAAAGACCCTCAACCGAGGGACAGTCATGAGCAACGGCGCACCTTAATGACGCCACCCAGAGTCACTTTGTGCTTGGGCTTGGCCACCCGAATGACTTTGTGCTTACCGTCAGCAGTCGTTTCAACAAGCATGCCGTTCATGACTTCCATCACACTGCGGCCGGCAGCCAGGGCGTTGATATAGGCGGTATTGATGGCGCCTTCAGCCATGACCGGGATCTTATCCTCCAGTCGGCTCACCAGATCGTCACTCAACACTCGTTTGGCTTTCATATCGCGCTCCACGTTCTCAGAGCGTGCAGAATCTGCACTTAATCAGAATCTTAGCTACGTAAACCTGTTTGAACAGGGCGAAAGCTACTTCTGTCAGCCCCCATTCTAGAGCAATGGCGTCTGGAACCATACCCATCAAGAGATTTTACGCTTGATGCATGACCGGAGGCATTTGGGGCAAGCACGGCCCTTCGCGCGGTGCCCGAATAAGGGATGCGATATCCCTAGCTCTTCAGCAATTGGACAAAAACGCGCCTCCTAGAAGCGACACTCGGTATAAACCTGCAATCAGTTGGTCTGTGCGAAGTGTCAGGTTGAATGCTAACGGGCACTCAAGCTGACGCAACCGCCCATGAGCGACAAGGTTACGGTGCGACGCCCCGGAGCCGCTGCTGAATCCTCAATAAAAAACCGGCTTCAAAGGCATCCTGGCTGTCACCGAGAGGAAAGGTCTTGCGGATTTGCGCCAGTTCCCACCACAAAGGAATATCGGTCGTTGCCTCAAGCCAAGCCTGGGCGCATTGCACGCCGCGCTCGATCATTGGTGCGAATTCGCTGCTCCAAGGTGTCAGAAGACTTGGGCAACCATCCGCCGCAGGAATTGATATGTAGTTTTCGTCCATACACACCCTAGATTTCTGATTTATTGTTAGACGCTGGGCCCAGCTTCGAAAATCTTAACGAAACCAAATAAACGCTCGATAACAGGCATGAGCATCAAATGGCGTAGATCAATGCCAATGTAGACTATATCCCGTGGATTGAGAGTCCCTCAAGGCGCAATTTGCGCGCATGACTCAAGACTACGAACAGCTTCGTCTGCAACTGGCGGAAAACATCCGCTTGATGCGGCGCGTAAAGAACCTTACCCAAGAGCAGTTAGCGCTCATGGCCGAGGTGGATCGCACCTACGTCAGCCAAATCGAACGATCCACGGGCAATCCGTCGCTGTTGGTCCTGTGCAAACTCGCCAATATTTTCGAAATTACCGCAGATCAGTTACTTATAGAACCCGATATCCTGCGCAGCTCCCTTCACGTCAAATAATAGTCTCATTTCTCACAAATCCGATAGATCCGCCTTCATAATTTCCACTGACAGTCTTCAGTCCGTAACCGAACCTGCCCAGGCCATACCCCAAGAGCCTGGATCATGCCTGCTGCCTGCTCGTCAATCCCGCCCACAAAGCTACGACCCTTGGCGCTGAGCGTCCTGCTGGCGTGCGGCCCAAGCGTGGCGCTGGACACCGGCAGCATCACGTCCTCCGTGCTTTCGCCAAACTGTCTCGAATACAGGGTCGTCGGCATTTGTTTCTGGCTCCTCTGCACGCCCTTCGGCTGCACAGTCAAAACCTCGACCAAGGTTCGTCATTTCATTCCTGAACTGGTGGTCTCGAGCTACGCCACCACCGGCAATAACCCTTGGACCGAGATGGCCACCCTCTCCTCGCCCATCAGCGGTGCGGAAGGTGGCGGCAACCTGATCACCCCGAACACCCACCGCGACAACCTGCCCCGCTTCAAGAACGTCGATGGCATCGGCCACCCCGGTGGCTGGATCGCAACGCAACTGGCTTCGCAATCCGGCTATGCCTGCGCCAGCGGTGCAACTGCATTCATGCCTTACTACCTGAGTACCCTGGACTCACTGGCCTGGCGCCATGGCATCCCGGAAAGTTTCTACCCCGAGTCGCTCATGCCGGGGATCCGTGAAATCGGTCGTCAGGCCTCGGGAAACATGTGGGGCAACGTTTATCCCCGGCAGGGTTTTCTGGTACAGCCCGACGATTTCAAGGCGGCCGCAGTCATGGCGCAACGGGCCGGCGATGTGATTACCCGCAACTGGCAGCCGCATGTGTACTTACCACTCGCGCCCGCCAAACGCGACGGCTACTGGCCGCCTGGCCCGATCGTTGAAAACGACGCTTCGACCCACAAATGGCAATTGCTCTACCCTCAGGTTCAGCCCACGTGCGCCATCTTCCCCAGCAATCAGGTACAGAGCGCGGATGGCGGCTACGCCTGGTCGCTGTGGCGTCCCTATAGCTGCTGCAAACGTGAGGGGCAGACCTTTCTGTTCAGCATCGACTTCGAAGGCGGTGCTTCATGAGTCGGTTTCTCGCACGACCCTGGTTGGGCGCGATGAGTCTGTTGCTCTGTGGACTGCTCGCCATGGCTACTCATGCCCACACCGCCGAGGGCGATTACCGCCTGGGTACTCAAGGCGAAGTACTCGACGACCGAGTGATGTACACCATTGGTGGCGGCTCGGCAGTCGGCTCACCGAGTTCGCTCTACCGACCCAGTGGTCTCGGTGTCGGCGGGTCCTGGCGAGCGAACATGATGTGCGGAAACATGAGCCTCACCAACACCCTGCAAAACCAGCTGAACGGCGTCACCGAAGGTTTCCAGCAGATCATGGGCAGCATCGTGCAGAACGCGACCCAAGCGGTGATGTCGCTGCCGGCGTTGATCATCCAGCGCGCCAACCCCGGTCTCTATGAGTTGCTCAGTAACGGGGTGATGCAGGGGCGCATCGACTTCGATCGTTCCAAACTGACCTGCCAGGCCATGGCCGAAAAGATGGCAGACAAGGTCGGTCAAGCCGGCTGGGGCGCGCTGGCCAAGAACCAAGAAATGCAGGGCAATCTGGAGCAATCTGGCGGTGATGCGGTGGCTGCGGTGAAAAACACCGAGGCCCATAACGGCAACAAGGGGGTGTCCTGGGTCGGCGGGCAGAAGGCTGGAGGTAGCGGACAGACGCCTATCCGGGTGACCTCCGATGTGGTGCGCGCGGGCTACAACCTGCTGCATAACCGAACGGTAGATGACAGCGCCTCGATCAATAGCAGCGATTGCCTGGGTGGGGCTATTTGCCAGACCTGGGCCTCGCCCCAAGAGGAATCCGAATGGGCCGTTCGCGTGCTGGGCGAGAGCGAGGTCGCGACCTGCGACAGCTGCGAAACCCTTCGAGCTACCGCTGGCAGCGGATTGACGCCGCTGATTCAGGCGGCCTACAGCGAACGTCTCAAGGCCCTGCAAGGGCTGCTGTCCGGCTCACTGTCACCTACCCCTGACAATCTGGCTAAAGCCTCGAGCCCAATGCTGCCGGTGACCCGTGGCGTGATCGAAGCCTTGCGCGACGATCCCGACCAGGATCTGCTGGCGCGACGCCTAGCCAGCGAGACGGCCCTGTCCAGCGTACTCGATAAGGCACTGCTGCTACTGCGCACGCTACTGGCGGGCAGTCACGAACCGAACATCGCCTCCGCCGAACCAGCGCAGACCGCCTTGACGAAAAACATCGACACCCTGGAGCGAGAAATTCGCCTGCTGCAAACCGAGCTGCAGATACGGCAGATGCTGACCACCAATACCGCCAGCCTGGTGCTCGATCGGCATGCCGGTGGTGCCGATGCTTCGCGTACCGTCGAGCAAGGCGACCCCGAGCCCGGTCGACTCAATGATGCTGACGCCAGGCGCAAGTGAGCCATGAAACGCTCACCGCTATTCACTTTGCTTGCGAGTCTGGGGATTGCCGCGGTGATGATCCTGAGCGCCGCATTAGTTGCATGGATCGGCCGAACTGCGCTAGGTAGTTTCGAGGCCTGGCAGCAGGCATTCGAATCCGTACGGCCCTATCTGCGGTGGTGGCGCGCCCTGCTCTACGCCGCCCTCTTTGCGCTCTGGTGGGATCTGCTTCGGCGCTACCGCCACCGACCACAGGATCGACTGCGCGTGAAACGCATAGGAGCATTAGGGCTCGTACTCTTTACCTGCGTCGAACTCACCCGACTGTGAGGTCACCACCATGCTCATGAGCACCAACAGCTACCTGGAGTTTTACCTCTCTCTCCTGGCCTGGATCATCAACAACGGCCTCTGGAGCGTCCTGTCCGACACCGGGCTGTTCGCCGCGCCCTTTGGTGCAATCATCCTGCAAGAATGGCTATCGGCCCGCCAGCAAGGCGCAGATGAAGGCAACAAGGGGCTGCTCTCGGTACCGCGGATCGAGAACCGGTTGTGGCTGGCCTACATCGTCGTGTTGTTCGGCTGCGCGCCGGTCTTTCCGTTGAGCCTCTCGTCAATGACGTTCGATGATGCGGCGAGTCAGCGCTGCGGCGTGAGTGTGGCCCAACCGACGGAAACCGCCTGGGGGATGACCTTCAATACTATCGGCGAACGCTCCGCCAACGTACCGATCTGGTGGTTTTTCGTACATGCCTTGAGCAAAGGCGTGAGCGCCGCGGCCACCGCTTCCATCCCCTGCGCACCGGATATCCGGCAAATGCGCATGGAGATCGACAGCTCGCGCATCGACAGCCAGGTGCTGCTGCAGGAGGTCGCCGATTTCACCCGCGACTGCTACGGCTATTCCCGTTCTCGGCTATTCACCAACCGTCCGCAGTTGGACAAGGCACAAAGTCACGACGCAGCGTGGATCGGTTCAAGCTATTTTCTCGAGACGCCCGGCTACTACGACACGGATCGTTCACGCACTCCGCGAGTCAGCTGGCCGTATGACGACAACCGCGATGTTTCCTTACCGCGACTGGAGAATGGCGCGGGCTACCCCACCTGCAAGCAGTGGTGGAGTGATAGCGGTGTTGGCTTGCGCGAGCGCTTGATCCAGCAGGTCGATCCCTCGCTGCTGACTCAGCTGAAAGGTTGGTTAACTGGTCGTTCGAGCAACGAGATCGAGGATGCCACCCTGCGTGAGCTGGTCAGCCCGCGCCATCAATCGATGTCCATGTCGCCCGGACAGGTGTACCAAGACTATGGCTCCAGCGCCCGCGGCGGATCGATCAATCAGGGGCTCAATAACCTCGCCACCAATACCGGATTGGCACTCGGCTCCTTCAGCAACTTCCCGGCAATGAATGCGCTACGAGCCGCCCTGCCGATGGTGCAGGCTTTCCTGATCATGGGCATCGTCATCAGCTTGCCGCTGATCTTGCTGGTCAGTACCTACCAGTTGAAGACCGTCATGACGGTGACGTTCGCGCTGTTCACGCTGCACATGTTGAGCTTCTGGTGGGAGTTAGCACGCTGGGTCGACTCCAGCATGCTCGATACCTTGTACAACCAAGTGTCGGTGTCCAATCAAGTGCTTTTATCGCTGCCCACATCCGGCTTCATGGATGGAACCGTCACGGCACAGGTGATCGAGTATGTGATGGGGGCGATGTTCATCGTGCTGCCGATGCTGTTTCTAGGGGCCATGAGTTGGGCCGGATATAGCGTAGGTTCAGGCGTAGAAGGAATGCTCAGCAGGGGAACCCACGCAGCACAGACAGCGAGTTCTAACGGAACCTCTCAGTTGATGAGCGGTGCAAGAATTGTTTCGGGTAAATCGAGCTCAAAATAACCAAGACGCTACTTCAGAGAACCCCATTTATCGTACCGCTCAGGCCAAGACGTTCTATGCGTTGGATCATCGAGATCGTCAATACCTGGAGTGTCTGAATCTTGAATTGGGATAGCTGCTAATACGACGATTGTGCACATCAGCACAAACAACCAGAAGCTAACAAAAAGAAATGCTCCGAGCAGAGCAAACTTGGCAGTCAGAAAACTCCCGCTAACAAGTAATTTACCTGCGGGCATACCTGCCGTTTCCGCACGCTCAACCACGCGGGATTCAAACGTTTTCAACTTACGGTAACCACGCTTCACCGACAGACCACAGGCGTACGCCCAGCGGTGGGCACGTGAACTCTGAACAGGTTGCTGAGTCGGCATGGTCTCGCCCTCTTCTGAGCGTTTTCATGGTTGAGACAAGAGTAACAGCCTACTACTGAAAACCGCCCGTGCCTGACCGCTTATCAGTTTTTCCGGCCGAAAAATCTTCATTGGAAGCCAGAAGACAAACCCCGTGAAACAGCGTCTCTACAGTGATTGACCCAGATAAATCGTCCAGCTAAATACAAGGTACGGATCGCTGTTATCGACAGCACTTCCCCAGGTAGCCAGAACCTTCAAGGCTACGTCATTTCGGTGATGGCTCTCCTCAAGTGCGATTAGCGTTCGGTGGCTCGCACGATAACCGCTTCTACGGTGATGAACGCCTACTGCTCTCCCGAGCACTTTTCGAGCGTCGCTCGCCAGGCAAACCTTCTTGTTTTTCTTCAACCCACTGCGAGGAAATCTTTCCCGCATGGGGACAGGTTTCTTCGCACTGTCAACGGAGATATCAATCATGCTGCAATTTGCAGGCACTGAACTGCGGGCGGTCTTGTCCGAAGCCCTAGCAAACGACTGTCGGATCATTCTGGTCAAGGATCATGGGGTGTACCTCATGTCTGAGGTCGGCGAGACAACTCCCAACGGCAGTCGCAAGGTCCTTGTTTATGCGATTGGCTGCAACCCGGACCGCGATGAGTTCGAGCAATGGTGGAACGTCGCCATTAGCGAATTAGGAGGAGACGATTTTAGCGAGTACTTGGACGTCAATGATGGACTGCTTACCGAGCTATTGGAGACAGGTGATGACTTGATTATTCGCGCGACCGACACTCACCTTTACATGGAAGTATTGAAAACAAAAACGGGCATGCGATAAAGATCAGCAATCTTGCCAAAACATACTGAATGCCTGATTAAGGCAGTTACCTGTGTCATATCCTGATCGATGTCCTGACGGGAAATCCGTTCATAGCCCCTCTATCGAGGGGCTTTTTCTCGCAGATATACGCGGCATTTTCGCATTCAGGTTGACCAGCACATATCGGTAAAACACGGTCAGGAGCGATCGCTGGATAGCGTCTTCAGGGGCGCGGTGGTGTCAGCTCAACGCAAGCATGCACTTGACCGCTTATCAGGTAATTGGGCCAAAACTATCGCTCTGGAAGTCAGCAGACAAGACCATTGGAATGGTATCGCCGATGTGATTGACCCGCACAAATTGCTCGGTTAAATACAAGGTACGGATCGCTGTTATCGACAGCACTTTCCCAGGTAGCCAGAACCTTCAAGGCTACGTCACTTCGGTGATGGTTCTCCCCAAGTGCGATTAGCGTTCGGTGGCTCGCACGGTGACCGTTGCCACGGTGATGAACGCCTACTGCTCTCCTGAGCGCCTTTCGAGCGCTGCTCGTGAGATAAGCCCTCTTGATTTTCTTCAACCCACTGCGGGGAAATCTTTCCCCGCACAGGACAGGTTTCTTCGCGTTTTAAACGGAGACATACCATGCCCGACTCACTTACACCGCAAACACTGAACACCCTTCGGTTGCCCATCGTGTTCACCCCTGGCGCGTGGCAACGCGCAGTACTGCTCGAGCAATCCGATCACGCTGAAAAGCTGCAGGTCGATCGGTTGAGCCACGTATTGCGCGCAGCCTTCGAAGCCCACCTGGCCTATCCACACAAGCCCTACGTGCTGTTCGAGGTAATCCACATTGAACCAACCGATCACTTAGACCACGACCCGTTGCTGCAATTGAGTCTGAGCCTACTCCAAGAACCTGGTCAGCCTGCCGCCTTGCTGATAGCGCTTGCAGGAGAACACCAGCGCTAAGCGTAATGGGCGGCGCCCGCCTCCACATTCGGACGGCATGCAAGACCTGCATCAATCCAACCCATCACCCAACCGGGGAACCCTCCCCCGACGGGCAAGGCGTTCCTCCGTTTTTCTCTCGAGGAAATTGCCATGCGCGATATCTACCAAGACGTAACTGACAAGATCGTTACCGCGTTAGACCAAAGCGTTGCTCCCTGGATCAAACCCTGGTCCTCAAGTGGCTCCGCTTACATCGGTCATCAACCCTACCCCATCAACGCCATCACGCGACGTCCGTATTCGGGCATCAATTTACCGCTGCTCTGGGCCGAGGCTAGGTTGCAGGGGTTCACTCAAGATCGTTGGCTGACCTTCAACCAAGCCAAAAAGACCGGTGGGCACATCCGTAAGGGTGAGCACAGCACTCTGGCGGTGCTCTACAAGCCGATGGAGCGCGAGGAACAGACCGAGTCAGGCCAACCCGTACTCGATGAAAACGGTCAGCCCAAGGTCGCTCACTTCGGCATTCTCAGGACACATTTTCTGTTCAACATCGAGCAAACGGAGGGGCTCGAAATGCTCAATGAAACCCTGCTCGAGACGGAACAGAGTGATCCCTTCCAGCCCAACAGCGCCGCGGAAAATCTGCTATTAAGTTCAGGTGCACGCATCGTTCATCGGCCTGCCGACGAAGCCTTTTACCACCCGATCAGGGATCTCATCCAACTGCCGACAAAGGCACAATTTCACGATGAAGGTGGGTACTACGCCACGGCACTTCATGAGCTGACGCACTGGACCGGGCATCACTCTCGGTTGCAGCGCGAAGGCATGACGTCAGCCTGTCCGTTCGGCTCGCCAGGCTACGCGTTTGAGGAGTTGATCGCCGAGATGGGCGCTGCTTTTTTATGTGCCTACGCTGGTATACAGGGGGAGCTGCGGCACGAGGGCTACATCGACTCCTGGCTCGGCCTGCTCAAGGCTGACAAACGCGCGATCTTTCGCGCCAGTGGTCTGGCCCGAAGCGCCTCGGAGTATGTACTCAACCTGGAGCAGCAGCTGAAGCAGATGGTAATGGATGACTCACGATGCATGAACGATGGAGTTTGATCGTTAACTCACCGTTGCAATCGCATCACCGGGCCCAACGCGAGTTGGGCCCTTTTTCTGCGCCCAGAAAAATCCCCATGCCGCGGGGCTCTGATGCAAAGAGTCAGGGATGGGCACACACTCGCAGCCTGTCATTCCGCATCCAGGTTCTGCGCCAGAAAATCCACCAGCTCGAGCGGACTTCGGCTATCGATTACCTTGTAGATCAGATCACGCTTACTGCGCGGCAACTTCTTGACCACGCTCTTCGCCGAGGCCCGGACGGCTTCGTCGGTCCCATGGATACGTGCCGCGAGCAGCAGCACGAGCGTGGCGTCAGTGAGGTTCATGGCAAGACCCAAAAAATAGGCACCGCAGTGTACCGACTCTTGTCTTTGCCGTACTAGCCCCAACAAAACGATGCCTAGCAGTATCCATATTCCGATTGCCGCGCAAAGGGACACGCGCCAAAAGGACGGTAAGGGTTGGAAAGGAATGGGGGGTCAAGGGTAAGAGCCCTATCCGAAAAGGCTAAAAGGCCACTGACCCAGCCACTTCCCGGAGGTCAAGATGCTCAGCCTGTTTCGCCGCAAAAGGCAGAAGCCCTCTCCGCCACTGACCGTCAACGTCGCCGAAGGTTACCTGCCCATCGAGTCGGCTCACAGCTTGTTAGCTGCGGAGCACCGCCGCCAGTTGCTCGATCGCATCTGGCAGTACACCGCCCTCTCCCACGCGCAGTTCATCCAGCTCTATTTAAATCCGATCCATCGCTACGCCGAACAGGTCCAGCAACTCCCGGCCAGCGAGACCCACCACCACGCGTATCTCGGCGGTATGCTCGACCATGGCCTGGAGCTGGTCGCTTGCAGTTTGAAACTGCGTCAGTCGTATCTGCTTCCCACCGGCGCCGCGCCCGAAGACCAAGCCGCCCAGACCGACGCTTGGTCCGCGGGCATCGCCTATGGGGCCCTGCTCCATGACATCGGCAAGATCGCCGTGGACCTGCAGGTCGAACGCCAAGATGGCGGTGTTTGGCATCCTTGGCACGGCCCCCTGGATCAGCCCTACCGTTTTCGCTACCTCAAAGGTCGCGACTACCACCTGCACGGCGCCGCCGCAGGCTTGCTCTACACCCAGATTCTCGACCGACCTATCTTGGATTGGCTCAGTGGATTTCCGTCGCTTTGGGCCAGCCTGCTGTATGTCCTGGCCGGCCAATACGAACGCGCCGGCGTGCTGGGTGAGCTGGTCATTCAAGCCGACCGTGTTTCCACTGCGCAGAACATTGGCGGTAACCCGAGCAAGGCGCTGCAAGCACCGATTCACTCGCTGCAACATCACTTGATCAGCGGACTGCGTCATCTGGTTCAGCACGAGCTGAAACTCAACCAGCCAGGTGCCACGGGTTGGTTGACTCAAGACGCACTCTGGCTGGTCAGCAAGACCGTCACCGACAAGCTGCGAGCCTACCTGCTGTCGCAATCGATTGAGGGCATTCCCTCCTCCAACATCGCGGTGTTCGACGAACTGCAATCGCATGGGCTGGTCGAGTCCACACCAGAAGGCAAAGCCATCTGGACCGCGCTTATCGCGCAGGGAAACTGGCAGCAGAGCTTTACCTTTCTGCGCATTCAACCGGCATTGATATGGGGAAGCGAAGACCGCCCAGAAGCTTTCAGCGGAACGGTGAGCATTGCACTCGATGACCACCCGACTGACGTTCCGGCACCTGCACTAGCCCCCAAGGCAGGCGGAACAGGATCGCATCAAAACCAATCGCTGGAAGATCCTATGGCGATGGAGGATGCCGACTACCTCGGAACGTTGCTGGACATGTTCGAATTGGCAGACCCCGAGGCCAGTGACGCACCGTCAGAAAGCGCTCTCGAAATCTCAATTCCCCCTTCGAATAACCCTGGTCAGGTTTTCCTAAATTGGGTCAAGGAAGGCATCCTGAGCCACAAGCTGATCATCAACGACAGTAAGGCAAAAATCCATACCGTAAGCGGAACTGTGTTTCTAGTAACACCTGGCCTCTTCCAACGCTACGCTCAGGAGTTTCCTGGTATCTCACAGGGTGCCACTCAAGAGATTGAAGAATGGCGTTGGGTGCAGAAGCAGTTTGAGAAACTGAAGGCCCACAGAAAACGTGACGATGGCTTGAACATATGGATCTGTCAGGTCGAAGGTCCTCGGAAGAAAGCAAATCTCAAAGGTTACTTACTCGAGACACCGGCGTTGTTGCTCAACATTGTGCCTGCCGACAATCCTTTTCTTAATATCGTCAGTGCTTAAATTTCCATAGCAGGCTATTGGATCCCTACGACGTTCTGTATCGCGAGTACTTGCCAGCTTTCGTCCTCTGCACTCAGTACTTTCACGATCAATAACGGTCTTTGCGGCCTCATATTTTTTTCAATTCGATGCTTTAGCCACAACTGCACCTGCTTTCGAACTCTCACATCCCCCAAGTCGTCAAGCACCGTAACCGCTCGTGCCCCAGGCTGTAGCGAATCGACACTGCGGCCATCCACCTCGACCACTTGTCCAACCCGGAGAGCGGCTGTGATGAGACTCTGCCATCGCGCTCCCTCTTCAGGGGCGGTTAGGAACGTCGCTCGATCACCACTTCGGGTCGCCTAGCACTAGAGAGCGTTACGCGGTGGGTAGTGGAAGATAAGTCCTGCTACGGTAAAGTCCGAACGTCACCAATTGAACCGCAGCAATGCTGGCCACGCCCTCTTCGTCTGGACATTCTAGCTACTCATCGCCGCACGGCTTATGATGATGGCAGCTTGGCATTGCCCCGTTTCCTTGTCGGAGCGTTTCGGAGCTACGCAGCTTTTCTAACAACGGATGGATCCTGGGCTCCGCGATTCGCGAAATGGTCGTCAGGACTTACATTCAAGAGGAAAGTACGCTTCCCGCACAATGTCAGTCACTCAATGCTAGGAGCAAAAATTGGCTGAAGAAGCAGTATCATTCATCTCCCCAGAAGACGAAGCGGCTGTTCGAGAGGACAGAACTCAAGCTCCCGAACTGTTCACCCTCGACTCCGGTCAGCTACCTTTCGAACGAATGGGTGATGCTCATTTTGAGCTTTTGGTCGCTGATATCTTTCGCGCTGAACTGAAAGCTGGCTCAGAGGACTGGTTCGACACTGTAAGTCGTCTAAATGACGGCGCAGACCAAGGGCGTGACGTAATTTTGTTCAACGATGGCAATCCCGTCGGCGTAATTCAGTGCAAGCGCTTAAAGACAACACTCGAGCTCGAAGCACTGATTTATGAGATCTGTAAATTCTTTTTATATGCTCACATCAGACCTCAAATCTGCTCGGCTCCGGGAACTCCCTTTAGATATTACGTGGCAGTTGCCGATAGCGTCAGCACCAAGCTTTTTGAGTTTATGCAAGGCACGGGGCAGGCGCGCTTTGATGATTTGCGTGCGACCTTCCAGACAAAATGCGGCACTGTGCGCACCAGATCTGAAACCCTAAAAAAACACCCACTGCTCAAAGACCTCTCAAAAGCTGAGCTGTGCAATATTGTCTGGCAATGGATACCGCACTTACGGACTGCGGTTTTCAAGAAAGATAGCCTTTCAAGCCTCGTGACAAAGTACCCAACAGTAAAACGTACCTATTTCCAACTAGAATCCGATAGCGCCGCGATTATCGAAAGCATTCGTGACTATCTAGTATCTCAAGGTGGAGCGCTTTCAGGTGCTGACGAGCCGTACCTGAAAAAGATCCGTACAGAGTACATTGATCGGGAGCTGCGTGAGGGCGATCAACTCAATATCGGACTCATCCAAGGTAAGGATTTAATTCCTTTTCTACAGACCATGCTTGCTCCAGAAGTGGGGATATTCGAGCAAACTTTTGGTAACCGCCCCGTAGTGCTCGCGGCAGGTTCGGCAGGCGCTGCTCCTGGGCAGTGGAGCGACATAAACGCCCTTGTAAAAGCCTACCCAAATCCTCTCGTATTCGTAGTCGGATGCGGAGAGGTCACCGGTGCTATGTTGATCGACTGGACTGCAACCGACGGAATGTCGTCCATAGACCCTTCTTGGAAGCCGGCACCCGCACAGAAATTCAGGGCGGGATGGTGCTGGGTAACCGACCCTGCCGAAGGGCTTATCAACTGCTATGTTCTGGTCGAAAACGAACCCAATAATACTGACTTTGATCGAGGTAACATTTCTCTGAGGCTTGCTTTCAAGGATCTTATCGTCTGGCCTACCTTAGGAAATGATTTCACTAATCCACTCCAGAATAAAAACTCTCAATTGCGGAGAATTATCGCGAGCCAAGCTGACGATCGGCAACGCCGACAGAATCTGATCCTCGCCTCTCAACACATCTCCGACCTCAAGGGGATCGCTAAATCTCTGCCGGATTACTACGCAAGACGGCTGGCTTCTTCGGTTGTAGTTGCGGCTGCCAACAGTGAGCAGCTGCGAAATTGTGCGATGAAGATTCACAGCGCAACCGGGATTTTTCCAGCTGCAGACGGAGCACACAGCACCCGCTCGAGCCTACCAGGGATACAGCCTCCAAGCCGTGTCATGCGCAGGAGCACCAGTGGTGGCATGACGCTCACGCTGACATGGGACGCGAATGGGTCTCTGGAGCGTGTGAAGGGCCATAGACTGCAAGATGGTGTAGTCGAAGATGACCTGGAACCAGCTGCGCTAGAGTTCCACGAACTCTTCGACCGTCATCCGCCGGACGCTTATTATCTTGACGTGGTAAAGGAAGAATTCCAGCGGCTTGACACACTCGTGCAAGCAGGAAGCATTAAAGACTCGCAGGGCTTTGCCTATCAGACCAGGTACGGAGTAAGGCCCGATAACGATTTTACGTTAGAAGAGATGGCCTCCTCCGGAAAATATGTGATGAGAGCTGTGAAAGCGCTGAGCTACCTCAAGTCTCACAAAGACTCTGCTTGGATCAGCGAGTCTGGGACGAAAGGCCACCTGCAGTTCAGCAACGCTGAAGGCGAGTACAACGTGCTGGCGTGGGCAAATGACGATTTCGGTGTAAGAGATATGGCGAACGACCTTTACCGATGGGCTAGAGGTACTGCCAATCATCCACAACTTGTTGTTTTCGCCAATTGCATTGGTCGCGTTGAGGATGCCAAGCCCGGTGAGACCACCGAAGATGAGGAAACCAGTCCAGAGCGCTTCGACATTTCAGCTCCACCGAACAGAAAAGACTCCATCACCGATGTAGCAATGGTGAATAAGGTCTACTTCTTCGCTCTCGACGGGGTCGAGTCTATGTATGACAAGGCAAAGGCTATACCCGCTGAAGATTTTATGGATGACATATCTACTCGCAGGAAAACACTAGTGGACTGAGCGGTTAATTCATTTATCTAATGGTAACGATATACTGTGCGTCCAATGTCATGGATTGGTTATGCGCATGGCCCGACCGACTTCCCCCTTCGCTTTAATGCCTTCCGATCTCATC
>NZ_VFES01000007.1 GCF_007858185.1 Pseudomonas grimontii | reverse complement strand
CCTCCACAGAGTGTCTGATACACCGCGTTCTTCCTTACTGGGGCTGCTACGCAGCCCAACGCGGGACAAGCCCGCTCGCCACAACAGCCCTATCTGCCGGGCGTTCAGCGTTGAGCAAAAGTTGTGTAGATACCCATGGCCATCGGGGGCAAGTCGAATCGTCGCACCGCCCCTCCCACAGTTGGATTGCATTGCAAAGTGGATCAGATAACGAACCTGGCCACCATCCCATTCAAATCCACCGCCAGGCGCGACAGCTCATGGCTGGCGGCGCTGGTCTGGTTGGCGCCCGCCGCCGATTGAGTCGCCAGGTCGCGGATGTTGACCAGGTTGCGGTCCACTTCGCGTGACACCTGGGCCTGTTCTTCCGACGCGCTGGCGATCACCAGGTTGCGTTCGTTGATCAGGCTGATGGACTGGGTGATCTGCTCCAGGGCCACACCTGCAGCGCGGGCCATTTCCAGGGTGTCCTGGGTGCGCTGGTTGCTCTGTTGCATCGATTGCACAGCCTCACCGGTGCCGTTCTGGATGCCGGCGACCATCTTCTCGATTTCCTGGGTCGACTGCGCCGTGCGATGGGCCAGGGCGCGCACTTCGTCAGCCACCACCGCGAACCCGCGTCCGGCCTCACCGGCGCGGGCCGCTTCGATGGCGGCGTTGAGCGCCAACAGGTTGGTCTGCTCGGCAATCGCCCGGATCACGTCCAACACCTTGCCGATGTCACGGCCCTGAGTGGCCAGGCCTTCGATCATCGCGGCGGTGTTTTGTACGTCCTGGGTCATGGTCTGAATCGCGCCGACGGTTTCCACCACACGGTCGCGCCCCAGCCGCGCGGCCTGGTTGGACTGGTTGGAGGCCTCGGAGGTGGACACCGCATTGCGCGCCACTTCTTCCACCGCCGCCGTCATCTCGTTGACCGCCGTGGCGGCCTGGTCGATTTCATTGTTCTGTTGCTGCAGGCCCCGGGACGCTTCCTCGGTCACGGCGCTCAACTCTTCCGCCGCCGAGGCCAATTGCGTGGCCGAGCCGGCGATATGCTGGATGGTCTGGCGCAGGTTGGTTTGCATGGTCGACAGGGCGCTGATCAGGCGCGCAGGCTCATCCCGGCCATTATCTTCAATGACGCTGGTCAGGTTGCCACCGGCGATGGTTTCGGCCACGTCCAAGGCTTTGCGCAATGGCGTGACGATGCTGCGGGTCAAGAGCCAAGCCAGCAGCACGGTCAGCAACGCGGCGGCGACCGATACGACAATCACGCCGGTGATGGCGTCCGAGTAACTCTGCCCGGCGTCAGCGTCGGCTTGCTTGGCACCGGCCGCGTTGATGGCGATCAGTTTGTTCAGTTGCTCGCCCATCTGGTCGGTGCCGTCCTTGATGCGACTGTTGATCAGGGCGCGCATTTCATCGACCTTGCCTTGCCTGGACAGGTTGAGCATCTCGGCCTGAGCCTTGAAGTAGTTGTCCAGCGTAAGGACAAACGTCTTATACAGCGCCACCTCATCCGTGCCCTGGGGCAGCGCCGCATAGCCAGCCTGTGCGGTTTTGACCTTGTCGACCAATACGCCGATGCGGGTTTCAGCTTCCTGCAAGGCCGCGGGTTCGCGGTTGACCAGGACGCGAAACGACAGAATGCGCATGCGCAGCACGTTTTCCGTCATGTTGCCCAGGTACGTCACGCTGGGCAGTTGGTTCGCGCTCATGTCCAGCGACGCTTGGCGCATCAGTGTCATGCGGTTGACCGCAAACACTCCCAATAAAACCACTAGGACCGCAATGAATGCGAAACCGAGAGACGCTCGAGGGGCAATATTAAGGTGACGAAGGGACATAGGTGGGCTCTCAAAAGGTGTGTTTGCGTGCATCCCTGCCGCGAAACGATCCGCCGACGGCAACGCGCGGCTCAGACCTTGGCCACCACTGTTGTTGTTGATCGGTGAGCCTATAAGAACTATCGGCCGGGTTCGGCGTTTTGCGCAGGGCTTTCATGAATATTTTTTTACACTTCTGACGCTCGGAGCTTTCTGGCATCCTGCGCCTCCCTTTTCTGACCCGAGCCCTCATTTTGTCTGACGCTCAAGCCCCCCGCCCCCGCTATAAATCCGACCTGATCTATGGCCTGGAAGATCGCCCGCACTTCAGCGCAGCGATATTTGCCGCGTTGCAGCATGTGCTGGCCAGTTTTGTCGGCATCATCACCCCCACCCTGATCGTCGGTGGCGTGCTCGGCCTGGAAAGCGAAGTGCCCTACCTGGTGAGCATGGCGCTGTTTGTGTCGGGGCTCGGCACCTTCGTCCAGGCGCGCACGTTCGGCCCCATTGGTTCTGGGCTGCTGTGCCTGCAAGGCACCAGTTTCTCGTTTATCAGCGTGATTCTCAGCGCGGGCTTCATGGTCAAGGCCCGGGGCGGCGGCACCGATGAGATCCTCTCGACGATATTTGGCATCTGCTTTTTTGCAGCGTTTATCGAAGTGGTGTTCAGCCAGTTCATCGGCAAGCTGCGCAAGCTGATCACCCCGGTGGTGACCGGCACCATCATTACCCTGATGGGCCTGTCGCTGATCAAAGTGGCCGTCACCGACATGGCCGGTGGCTTCGGTGCCAGCGATTTGGGCGCGGCGAGCAACATGGGCCTGGCCGCCCTAGTGCTGCTGACCATCGTGCTGCTCAACCGCTTCAATAACCCGTTCCTGCGCCTGGGTTCGATCGTGATCGGCCTGGCCCTGGGCTTTGCGGTGGCCTGGTGCCTGGGGCGCGTTGATATGGCGGCATTGCCCCAGGTGCCGCTGGTCAGCGTGCCGGTGCCGTTCAAGTACGGGTTTTCGTTCGACTGGGTGGCGTTTATCCCGGTGGCGGTGATCTTCCTGATTTCACCCCTGGAAGCGGCCGGTGACCTGACGGCCAACTCGATGATTTCCCAACAGCCGGTCAAGGGCCCGCTGTACATCAAGCGCATCAAGTCGGGCCTGTTGGCCGACGGCCTCAACTCGGCGATGGCCGCGACCTTCAACAGCCTGCCGATGGTGACCTTCGCCCAGAACAACGGCGTGATCCAGTTGACCGGCGTGGCCAGCCGCTACGTGGCGTACTTCATTGCCGGCCTGCTGGTGCTGCTGGGACTGTTCCCGATGATCGGCGCGGTGCTGCAACTGATGCCCAAGCCGGTGCTGGGCGGCGCGACCCTGATCATGTTCGGCACCGTCGCCGTGGCCGGGATCAAGATCCTCGCCGAAGCCGGGCTGCATCGGCGCAATGTGCTGATCGTGGCGATCTCCCTCGGCATGGGCCTGGGTGTGGCCGCCGTGCCGGAAGTGTTGCGCGACCTGCCCAAGGCGCTGCACAACATCTTCGAGTCGCCGATCACCGTGGGCGCGTTCTGTGCAATCCTGCTGAACATTTTCCTGCCGGAAGAGTTCATAGAGCTGGAAGAAGATGAATTTGATCCGGAGTCCTCTACCCTCAAAGTAATGCAGGACCCGGACGTCACGAAATAGGAGCACCTCCGTATGCGCAAGCTCATGGTTCTATCGCTGTTGCTGCTGAGCTTGAGCGCCTGCGCGCTGTTCCCCAACCGCGACCCGGTGAATATCAATGTGGTGGGCATCGAACCGCTGCAAAGCCAGGACCTGGAAGTGCGCTTCGCCGTGAAACTGCGGGTGCAGAACCCCAATGAAACGGCGATCGACTACAACGGCGTGGCCCTGGACCTGGAGGTCAATGGCCGGCCGCTGGCCTCAGGGGTGAGTGATCAGAGCGGAAGCATCCCACGTTTTTCCGAGACCGTGCTGATGGTGCCGGTGAGTGTGTCGGCGTTTTCCGTGCTGCGGCAAACCCTGGGCCTGAGCCAGACCCAGAGCCTCAACAACCTGCCCTACGTGTTGCGCGGCGAACTGGCGGGTGGCCTGTTCGGCACCCTGCGCTTTGTGGACCGTGGCACCCTGGACTTGCCGAATACAGCGACTTGGTAATGACCCCATGCAACCGACACTCTTCACCGAACGCCTGATCCTGCGCCCGCTGACGCTGGACGATGCCGAAGGGATCCAGCAGCAATTCCCGCATTGGGACGTGGTGCGTTACCTCAACGCCCTGGTGCCGTGGCCCTACCCGGCCGACGGCGCCCGTTCCTATCTGGAGCACATCGCCCTACCCGCCATGGCCCGTGGCGAGGAATGGCATTGGTCGCTGCGCCTGAAAAGCGCGCCTGAACAGTTGATCGGCAACGTCAGCTTGATGGACGAGCAGGATAACAACCGGGGGTTCTGGCTAGGGCCGCAATGGCAAGGGCAAGGTTTGATGTCCGAAGCCAGCGCAGCGGTGACCGACTACTGGTTCGGCGTGCTCAAGCGCCCCGTGCTGCGGGCGCCCAAGGCCGCACCCAACCTGGGCTCACGGCGTATTTCCGAACGTACGGGCATGCGTTTGATCAGGACGGATGAAGGTGAGTTTGTAGAAGGCACTTTCCCACGGGATATCTGGGAAATAACCCGCGAGGAATGGCTGGAAACCCCATCGCCCAAACGCTGAGGGCCAAAGGTGGGAGGCCCCACTACCTCTTCGACGTAGCGCTGTCGCGCAGCAAACTGGGACCTCTGTGGCGAGCGGGCTTGTCCCGCGTTGGGGTGCGAAGCCCCCCTGCTGAAGACAAATACGGTGTATCAGGCACTCCTCTGCGCCTGGTTTCGGGGCTGCTGCGCAGCCCAACGCGGGACAAGCCCGCTCGCCACAGGAATGCCGTCGAGCGAAATTGCTTATGCAAGGCTCAAGCCTTTAAGATTAATTTTTAATTGTTTAATATCAATAGCTTATCTTGTATTTGATAAGGATTTCCCCCTCGCACCGTTCGACCGGGTTTCAGTCGGTGATATAGCGCACGCCCGGCTTGGCGCGTTCATCCACCACCAGCTCGAACACATCCGGCCGCGCGTAATGCCCCACCACGTCATAGTCGTAGCGCGCGCGCACAAGGTCATCGGTGTTGATCTGCGCGGTCAACAATCCCGCCTCACCCAGCAACGGCCCCGCCAGAATGTCGCCCATCGGGCTGACAATCACGCTGCCGCCGGCGATCAACGGGCGCTCTGAAGGCCAGTTGGCAACCTCAATGCCCAGCGCCTGAGGCGAGGCCTGCACCTGGCACGCGCTGACTACAAAGCAGCGCCCTTCGTGGGCCACATGGCGCATGCTCACCTGCCACATCTCACGCTCATCCACCGTCGGTGCGCACCACACCTCTACGCCCTTGGCGTACATGGCGGTGCGCAGCAGCGGCATCATGTTTTCCCAGCACACCGCACCGCCGATACGGCCTACCGCCGCGTCAATCACGGGCAAGGTGGAACCGTCACCCTTGCCCCAGATCAGCCGCTCGGTGCCGGTGGGCATCAGCTTGCGGTGCTTGGCCACCAGGCCACCCGTGGGTTCGAAATACAGCACGGTGCAATACAGGGTGCTGCCACTGCGCTCAATCACACCCAGTACCAGGCTGGCACCAGTACGTGCCGACAGGCCGGCCAGCGCCTCGGTCTCGGCGCCCGGCACATCGATGGCGTTGGCAAAATACCGCGCAAAGGCTTCGCGGCCTTCGGGCAGGCGATAGCCCAATTGGGTGCCAAAACCTTCACCCTTGGGGTAACCGCCGAGCAGCGCTTCGGGCATCACCACCAATTGCGCGCCGCTGCGCAGGATCTCGTGTTCATAGGCGAGAATTTGCGCCAGGGTATCGGCCTTGCCGCCAGGCAGGGAACCGATTTGCAGGGCCGCCACAGTAGAAACAGGCATCACGATCACTCCAGATAAGGGGGTTGCCCATTCTCCTGCGAGGCTCGATCATGAATAAAGCCCACCTCAGTGCTGAATGATATGAGCCAAATGAATATCGCCCAGGTCGACCTGAACCTGCTGAAAACTTTCGAAGCCCTGCACGATGAATCCAGCGCCAGCCGCGCGGCGTTGCGCCTGGGCGTCACCCAGTCGGCCATCAGTGCAGGTTTGCGCCGTTTGCGCGACGCCTATGGCGACCAACTGTTCGTGCGCACTGGCCGGGGCCTGGCGCCCACGCTACGGGCCAACCAGTTAAAACCGGTGATCAGCGAGGCGCTGGAGCGTTGCCGGCAGAGCCTGGCGATGGTTAATCCGGATAACCCGAACTATCAAGGCCGCTCGGTGGTGGTGGGCCTGTCCGATGACTTCGAGATCGCCTATGGCCGCCGGCTGATGGATGCCATCGCACAGCGCCTGCCGAAGCTGCGGGTGATTTTCCGTCAGACCCACAGCCAGATCGTCGCCGGCGCCCTGCTCGAGCGCACCCTCGACCTGGCGATTACCGCAGGCGGATTTGCGCAAAGCCGCTTGAGTCGACAGGTGGTGGGAGACGGTGATTACCGCTGCCTGGTGGACCCCGGCAGCCTGGCGCCGGGTCAGGTCGACATCAGCCTGGACGAGTTCGTCACGCGCGAACATGTGTTGGTGTCATCGGGCGGTTTTATTGGCATCACCGACGAGGGGCTGGCGGCGCAGGGGCTGAGCCGCCAGGTGTGCGCCTCGACCAGTCACTTTGCCGCGCTGCCGTTTTTGCTCAAGGGCAGCCAGGCGGTGGCGACCATACCCGGGCATGCGGCGCTGGCCATCGCCGAGATGACCGGCCTGCGGGTACTGCCCTGCCCGCTGGCGCTGCCGCGTTACCCGGTGGAACTGGGTTGGCGCACCCAGGCCCAGCTTGACCCGATGTTGCTCAAAGTACGCGAGGCGATTGCCGCCAGCTTTACTTCGCCGCCGCCATCAGTTTGTTGACTTCACTGCGCACCATGTTGGAAAACTCCGGCGGCGACATGCCGTCAAGTTCCGCGCGAACCCATTCGGACCACTTGCCCTTGCGCTTGGCGCGCTCACCGAACAACCGCGCGGCTTCGTCCTTGGCCTTGCCCAGGTTGGTTTGCCACAGGTCGTAGAGGCGGGACTTTTCATCTTCCAGCTCGGCGCGTTCGGCGAGGGTCTTGTTGGCGAGATTGAAGCTCATATTGAAATACCTGCTGCACAAATAGACGACATCTTACACTGTAGGTCGATTTTTCCGGATTTGGATTTTGTCCGGAGTCGCGCCCAAGCAAAAAAACTGCAACTTTTGCCGCCGCCCGGCACTCCATTGTTCACTGTCACATTCACCTGCAAGGAGTCACACAATGGCCCGCAAAACCGCCGCCCAAGCCGTCGAAGACCAAATCAAGGACCAAGCTTTCAGCGAACTCACCGCGCTGATCGAAGAGTCGGACAAACTGCTCAAGAGCAGCGCCTCCCTGGTGGGCGAAGAAGGCGAAACCCTGCGCGAGCAGGTCGCGATCAAACTCAAGCAAGCGCTGGACTCGGTATCCAACGTACGCGAGCGCAGCAAGCCGGTCGTCGATGCCACCGAAACCTACATCGGTGGTCATCCATGGCAGACCGTCGCCATCTCCGCCGGCTTCGGCCTGGTGGTTGGCCTGCTATTGGGTCGTCGCAACTAACGCGTTCCGCATAGTTCTACGCATACGTAGCAGCTGCCTCGCTTGCGCTCGGCAGCTGCTACGGGTTTACCCGGTGTTGGATAGGACGGTCTCTACGTCGCCCAGTCGCGTAGCTGGTTCAAGGCCTCCAGATCCACCACGACCCCCTCCTCCATCGACTTCGCCCGTGTGCGATGACGTCGATCCCCCGGCAAGCGCCGCAACCCCGCCGCATGCATCTGCCGCACCAGCTCCTGGCTGCGCTCGGCGAAGCTTTGCCCGGCGGTTTTGCTCGGGTCGATCACGATCAGCAATTGGCCGGTCCAGGGCGTGCGCGCGCCAGGGTGGTCGGCCCAGTTGAATTCGAAGGAAAAGTTACCGCCGGTCAAGGCCGCCGCCAGCAGCTCGACCATCATCGACAAGGCCGAGCCCTTGTGCCCGCCGAACGGCAACAGCGCACCACCCTCCAGCACAGCCTTGGGGTCGGTGGTGGGCTGGCCGAGGCTGTCCACCCCCATGCCCGGCGGCAAGCGCTCGCCTTTGCGCGCAGCAATCTGCACGTCGCCGTGGGCAATGGCGCTGGTGGCCAGGTCGAAGACAATAGGGGCGCCATCGGCACGCGGCGCCGCGAAAGCAATGGGGTTGGTACCGAACAAAGGACGGTCGGCGCCATGGGGCACGACGCAGGTCATGCTATTGACCACGCTCAGCGCTACCAACCCGTCCTCGGCAAAGGGTTCGACATCGGGCCACAGCGCGGCGAAGTGATGGGAGTTGTGGATCGCCAACAGCGCAATGCCGGCACTGCGCGCCTTGGCCACCAGCAGCGCGCGCGCGGCCTCGAGGGCCGGCTGGGCGAAACCATTGCCGGCGTCCACCCGCACGAAACCGGATGCGACATCCGTGACCACCGGAGTGGCCTTGCCATCGACCCAACCGCTGGCCAGCGTGCTGAGGTAACCGGGGATACGGAAAATGCCATGGCTATGGGCGCCGTCGCGCTCGGCACTCGCGCAATTGCGCGCCAGGATCGCAGCCACTTGCGGCGACGTGCCGTGCTTCACGAACACCGCGTACAGCAACCCCACCAGGTCGTTGAAACCGATGAGCGCTGTAGCGTTTTCAACTATCGGGGACTGGGCAGACATCTGTAGCTCCGATTTTATAATTGGAAGAGACAACAAGAATCCAGACCGTGGATTAAACAACGCCGCATGTGCCTGCTGTCAACGGGCGCATGACGCCGTCTTCAGTTATCTACCGCAACGAGCGCGGCGGCGGCATCTACCTTGGGGGCTCATTACCATGACCTGAATGGAGAGCGCCCCATGGCCACCGTCACCCCTCCCTATTTTTTCGATGAGTTCCTGCTGCCAACCCGACGCAAGCAACCGACGCCACGGGAGCGTGCCCTGGGCTTCACGGTGAAGGATCTTGATTGGCTGCACACCCTGTACTACGCCACTGAGACGGCACGCACGGACCTGGCGGCGGTGACCTACCCGATGAAGGTGGAAAGACTATTGATCAGCGCGCCGGGCCAAACCGCGATCCCGATAGCGGGCGCCTTCATGATGAGCCCGACACCCGACGACGACAAAGCCGTGCTGTACACCCCTTATGGCGGCCTGGAAGTATTCGAGAACCGCGCCGTGCTGCTCAGCGAAGTGCAAGAGCGGTTGAAACAACCGAGCCAGCACACCGACCTGCTGCAATTCCTGTCGATTGGCGCGCGTGACGCGCTGCCGGTGAAGGTGCACCTGACGGTCACGGCTGCCGCCATCCAGGGCGCCGTGATGGAAGACCAGAAGAACACCCTCCTGGCCAACCAGCAAAAAAATGCACTGGCCCTGCTCGACGAGTTGCGCAAACTCCCCAGCCTGAACGGGATGCTCGATACGTTGCTCGGGATCATGGCCCGTTCTTATTTCCCCGGCCTTAACCAGGCCGACACTCGCGTGAATTTCTTCAGCCGCGCGGCCGATGGCGAGGACAGCCGCTGGATCGACTCGTTACCGCTGCGCGACGCGCTGCTGCGGTTTTATGTCTCCCATGCCTGGCCGCTCGACCAGACACATTCGTTTTTCAACATAGCCCACGACACCCACGCCTTCACCCAGGAGCAACTGGCCGAGGACCAGCAACGCTGGGACAGCGTGGTCGAACAAACCAGCGGGATTCTTTCAAAGCTGTTGACCAGCCTGCTGCTGACCTACTGGAATGAAGACTTCAACGGTGGCCAGTCACGCCGGCAATTTTGCGCCCGGGTCATGAGTGACAAGTACCGCGCCGACCTGTTGTTCAAGCACCAGGACATGATCCTGTCCACCGATGAAAGTCAAAAGCTGCGAGCCCTGTTCCTTGCGGACCCCATCTCGCGCACCGCCTTCGCCGGCCAGTTGAATATAGAAAAAGTGCGGGTTCACGCGCCTTTTCAACACTACGTCGAACTGGGCGGCACCCTGATGATCAGCAATTCCCAGGCTTACCTGTACACCCAATCGCGCGGTTTGCAGGTGCTTCAGGATCTGAATGACCTCAAGGACGTCCTGCTGACCATGCTCAAAGCCGCCGGGCATGAAGATGAGCTGCTCAACTTCCTGTCGCTGGACGAGCGCAGTGTGTTTATTGGCATGGATCACATTGAGGTGAGCGGTAATCCCGTTGCGGGCGATGTATTTGTTGAAATGGTCGAGGACATTCTCACCAAGCAGTTCAACAACCTGGAGTATGCACTGGGGCTTTATCGGCGTAGTGCAGGCGAGATCGACCTGGCCGCGCTGCTCGACAGCGCCTTGGACGTGCGCACTATGCTCGACAGTCGCTTGGTGGAACTGGACGCGGGCGGGCGCTGGAGCCTCCATCCCATCACCACTGGCAATGGGCGCCCCTCCACCGTGCATGCGGAAAAGGCCAAGGTGCATCTGCAACGACTGCAAACCGTCGAAGCGGCCATGTCGCTGGAGCGCAACAAACTACCGACCTTGCGCGACCTGACGGCCCATGCGCTGGACGCGGAACTGGCCAAACGACGGCTGGACCTCAACGCCGACGATGTCTGCCTCAATACCTATGCCACGCATGCCAGTGACCGCGAAGAGCGCGTGCCCCAGGCGTCTTCAAGCATGGTGGAGCACTTTATTGCGCGCCTGGCCAAGCAAGCCTTTGCGCTGACCGACTCGCCTTTGAGCGGGCTCTACGGCAGGCGCAGCGCGGGCGTCGCCAACAAGCTGCAAAACCTGACAACCGCTGGCTTCAATGCAGTGATCGAACAGGTCCTGACTACCTTTGCAGAACAGGACCTGCCTGGGCTGCCACACCTGTTTCTGGACAATAACCGGGCACACCTCAGCCATGGAATGTTGCAGGGGCTGAGCGGTGAAGCGTACCTGAGGCAGCTGCAAAAAAGCTTGCCGCGCCCCGCTCTCGCCCTGCTGGAAAGCGTTCTGCACGCCGACAACATGACCCGCCTGACCCGCCGAGGCCTCAACGGGTTCATACCGGATGCGTTTGGCTTGACCGTCAAGATCGGCGCTGATACCGACCCCCAGGCCCTGGCCAATTGCTTTGTGCTGACCGAGCGGGGCGGTATAGATCCGGACCATTCAGGGACGGCAGTGCTGTGGACACCCCGTTGCGGTTATGAGGCGTTTGCGTCGATCAAGCTGTTGCGCGAAGCCCTGGAACAACGCTTGCTGGATCCCCTGGCGCGGTTACCCCTGATGGAGAATCTGCCGGTGTCCAGGCGCGTCCCCCATCAGGCTTGGCAGCTCGGACCGCTGCGACGTATCGACGACCACCTGTTGCATAATCGCCAACAGACCTACAGCGATTTCACGCGCGACGAGATTGACCATCTGCTCTCGATGAAGCTGAACGCCAAGCGTTTTCAGGACTGCATGGACAGCTTTATCCGTCGCGCACCGCCGACCAACCTGCCCAGGGGGATCGCCCTGGCCCGTACCATGATCCACCAACAGGCCCTGCCGGTATGGCTGGGCATGGCGCGACCCGATGCGCAAATCCTGCATGCTGAACTGATTGAGCAGTACCGCATCAGCGGCGCGGATGAGCGCGACTACCTGCACAACATCACGCCGATGCGAGAACGGGCCAAGCGCACCCTATCCAGCCTGCTCAATGCGCGTTTTTCCGGGCAGGTCGTCAACCCGGACAATGTGCTGATTCCCGGCCGTATCGAGCTTGAGGGCCACACTCAGACCCTGACGGACTTCGCCCTGCGGCACTTGCCTGAGCTACGCGCCGAGGATATCCGGCCACAATCGCGAACAGCCACGCCTTTGCCGGCGACACTGGACGGCAATGCCATCGTCCAACTGGTTCGACAACTGGACCTCAAAAGCCTTTACCAGCAACAGCTGACCCCCCTCCTCAAAGGCCAGACCGAAGAAGCCCGCAAGCGTTTCCAATTGTTCTGTCGGCAGTTGCCCTGGCAATTGTTGCAACACGCCCATGAACAGACACTCCAGGAGCGGCTGTCCGCATCGGCCTGGAGCTTCCTCCGGCAAGTCTTTGATATGCCCGATGCTGTGGCCCGCTCCGCCGTGGCGGGCGTAACTGCGATCATCCGCCCCCTTGAACTGATCGCCACCTCGGGTGCTTCGCTGGCCAACGCCTTGGGTTGTTACCTGATCGGCCCGAAAGCCGGCGCTGCTGGACCTCTGGTGCTGTATGCGCCCTACAGCCCAAAACATCTATTGAAGGAGTACGCAAATGAAACCGCGTTGCTCAATGAATTCACCACCCCCGGCGCGCTGCAGGACTGGGTAATCGGCCAGATGCACGATCCCCATCAAGCCACTTACCGCAATTTGTTGGGCCAGCGCTGGAGCAAGGAACACGCGGAAATCCGGCTCGGCACCTCGCCGATCACCGGCAACCTGCTGAACCAGCTGTTTCAAGATAATATCGAGGTGCTGCTGCGGATGCTGGCGACTCAGTTCTCCCCGCTGGGCAAGGCGCAATGGAGCGCAGTCACCAGCCTGTTCACCGAGGGAATCCCCAAAGGCCTGCAGTTCATGGCTGGCAAATTGGCCTACCCGCTGGTGGTGTGGCGCAGCTATAAACTCTTCAAGGCTTCCGCTGAAGACCTGCAGCAACACCGCTGGCAACACGCGCTCAAAACCTTCGCCGGTGGCGTGGCCGAGTTGGCGTCCTTACGCAAGGAGCTGGACAAACTGTTGCCCCAAGCCTCCTCGACCGAGGAAAACACTACGCTGGAGCAATGGCTCCAGGCGCCTGCGCCCCGCGCGCCCACACTCGCTGACCTGGACCTGACCGCCCCTGGACGTACCCAGTTGCAAGTGTTTGAAGAGCATGACGTTGCCCTGGACGAACTGGAGCAAAGCACGCGAACCAACCTGTATAAGGATGCGTCCGACACGCGTCATTTTGTGCCGCTGGCGGGCAAGGTATACCCGGTGAAAAAAGCCGGTGAGCACTGGCGCCTGAGCCAGGGCGAGCTGGCGGGCCCTTATGTACAACGCAATGCCCAGGGCGAGTGGACGCTGGACCTCGATCGGCATCACCCGCGCTTCGGCAAAACCCTGAGTCGTTACGCAGGCAGGGCTTACACGTGGGCAGCCGAACGGCAGGCCATCAATATCGAAGCCGTGGGCATACGGGAAATTGCCGCATTATCCAGTTGGAAAGCCCAGTGTATCGACGAAGCGCTCAACGTGGCGACGTACTATGCGGTCACCTGTAAACGCAACCTTCTCCACTTTACGACACGACGGGAGCCCAACAGCCGGCTTGGGCGGTTTTTCAGTGAATTATTCGGCATCGTCACGCTGACGCCCGATCAGGTGCAGCGAATCGAGCGGCGCATCGATGAGGTACTCGATGAACTGACGAACCACACCCTGATCGGTCCCGACTCTCAACGTTTTGTCAGTGGCACCCATCGCTATAGCCCAAGGGATACCTTTGCCTTCGTGGTGCCCGAAGACGCAGGGCAGAAGATCTATTTGCTCGACCGCTTTTTCGACCCGCCCATGGATATCTACCAAAACCGCTTGAATACGCCGTTCAATATCTCGGCCCATGCACGGGCAACCGTATTGATCCACGAAATAACGCACCTCAAATCCTTGACCGAAGACCTGGCTTACCTGGACTCCATGCGGCCGTTCCACGACCTGATCAACGTGAACATCAGTGGTGCCCAAGTGATGCAGACCGACCTTGCCGACTTGCGTGATACCGCGCTCTCGACCCTGACCCCCGCGACCTTATTGTTCAAGACCTGGGACGAGTTCACCCAGCACTGGGAAGACTTCGGCAGCAGCGGCACAACGTCGCTGCTCAAGGATAAAGTCCTGAGTACCACCGGCTGTCGGACTCTTGAGGATGCACGGTCAATGTTCATGAGCAATGCCGACAAACGTATCGATACGATCCTGGCCAACGCCGATTCCGTCACTTATCTGATCAGTCAACTCGGCAGGGAACTGGATGCGGGAGCCTGAGCAGGCTCCCGGCGGGTCTATCAGTCTTTCTGGTCACGCAGGATATTGCCGGAAGCGCCGTCGATGCGCGCTTCATACACGGTGCCGTCGGACTTGCGGCCTTTGACTTCCCAATAGCCGTTGTCGTCAGCTTCCGCCGCGTACACCTCGACGTATCCGGCCTTGGTCTTGGCCACTTCAATGGCCTTTTCGATGGTGATCCAGCCCGCGCCGGGCTTATCGGCCAGGGCGGCGCCCGCACTGAGCAAAGCGGTGGTTGCACACAGGGCGACTAAGGTTTTCTTCAGCATTTTCGTTCTCCATGGTGGGAATGTCCTGAATTTTTAGGTCGCGCCAAACAAGAATAAGTTCCAATTGATGTGCAATCGCCATGATGGCTGTTCTCGCGGTCCGCCTCGGGAGGTTAGAATGTGTGAAATCAGGATGAGTTAATGAGCGAAAAGTCCCTTTCAGAAGCCGAATACGACGCCATCACCGACGCCGCTGCGCATTGGTGCATGCGCATGCACGCAGGTGACTGCACCGCGGCTGAACGTCAGGCTTTTGAGCAATGGCACGATTCCCATCCACTGCACGCCTTTGAATACGCGGCCATGCTGGAAGTCTGGGACGTCGCCGACCACCTGCCCCGCCACGCAATCCCAGCAGTGGTGGTGCCCTTCAAGCCTCGCCGCCGGCTACGCACCTACGCGGTAGCGGCAGCGATCTGCCTGGCCGGATTGCCCCTGGCCGCCTTTACCGGCTGGGAAGCCGGCTGGTTGCCGAGTTCCTATGAGCGTTTCCAGGCCGCCAATGGCTTGCGCAAGGTCACCCTGGACGACGGCAGCGAGGTGGAGCTCAACCTGGGCACCGAGCTGGTCTACAGCAACTACAAGGATCAACGTCGCGTCACGCTGAAAAAGGGCGAGGCGTTCTTCAAGGTCAGCCATGACAGCGCGCATCCATTTATCGTGCACGCAGGCTTAGGACAGGTGCGCGTCACGGGCACCCAGTTCAACGTCTGGAAGTATGAAGACCAGGTGCGAGTGATGTTACTCGAGGGCTCGGTGCAGATTGCCAGTGACCAGGTACACGGCAGCGTGCCCCTGACACCCGGCATGCAGGCCAGCTATCAACAGGGGGATGCCACGCCGCGCGTAGGCACCATCACCGCCAATGACACCGCCCTGGCCTGGCGCCAAGGCAAACTGGTGCTCGACAACCTGGCCCTGACCGATGCGTTGCCGTTGATCAACCGCTACCTGAAAAAACCGGTGATGCTGGCGGACGCCAATACCGGGACGATTCGTATCGGCGGCATCTACAACATCACCGAGGTCAATAACCTCATCCCGTCCCTGCCTAAGGTTTTGCCGGTCTATCTGACCCAGAACCAGGATG
This sequence comes from Pseudomonas grimontii, assembly GCF_007858185.1. GTDB lineage: Bacteria > Pseudomonadota > Gammaproteobacteria > Pseudomonadales > Pseudomonadaceae > Aquipseudomonas > Aquipseudomonas grimontii. The sequence continues at coordinate 254,127 of NZ_VFES01000007.1, read as the reverse complement.
GCAACCCCGTACTCAATTCCATCCCGCGTAAATCCCCCAAAGGCTAAGCCTGAGCCGCAAGCCCGGGCATCGTTGCGCCTGAAGTGTCCATTTTTGAAACACTCGACGCCCCTGGATCGCCCGTGTTGTGCGGATTCATCGTTTTGTCATACGCAGTGTTACAGCGCTGATACAGCTGGGTGAATCGTTTGTGGTACGGCCGTGGGTGCGTGCCTGGACGGTAGGTGTCTCAGGGATGAAACAGCACTGACATCACTTTGCCCACGAATAACTCCAACCCATTGAATAACAACAGTAAATAAAAAGCGGCACGGCTTCTGCTCTATCCCTTACAGCGCTGTTTAGGGTCAGCGCGACGAATAAGGAATGCCGCCGTGGTCACACTCACTCAAGGTTCAATGAACGTACTGCTGATCAGCTGTGTACTCAGCGTCGGCATCAGTGTTCCAAGCTTTGCAGGTGACGGCGTGATCGTGACAGGCCGTGACGTACAGGCTCACATGTACGGCCGCGCCGCCTTCGGTAAAGACCCCTACCCCACCACCGCCAACGCCAATCCCAGCCGAGACATCATCGGTGCCACTGGCGAGCTCAGCGATATGGATATCGGCGGCATCAGCAGCGGCTCAAGCATCGTCAGCGCGATTCAGACCAACGGCACCTTGACCGGCCTGCACGCCACACAAAACAGCATGTCCACCCTGGGGGCCGGCTCTGCCGCCGGCCACGGTGCGGGCAGCAGCATGGGCGGGCAGATCAGCGACTCGATCCAGCGTGGCATGGCGCCGTTGAACAACATCGGCAGCATGATGGGGGGCAAGTAATGCATCGTTCCCTGCTCGTCCTCGCCCTGTTGGCCAGCGCCCCGGCATTCGCCGACGACACTGCGGTGATCAACAACAGCGGCAAACAATACCAAGGTGTCGTGTCGATCAACCAGGCGGCCGGCAACCAGCAACAAATGTCCAACAGCCGCGCCATCGCGCTCGGTGGCCAGGCCACCAACGTCAACATCCAGCGCCTCGATGGCAGTGTCGACCCGTCCCTGAACGCCAAGGCGGCGATCCAGGGCAGCTCTTTTACCAATGGCAACGGTGTACTGGGCATCAACCAGTCGGCCGGGGCCAATAACCAAACAATCAATGCCGTGCGGATCAGCATCAACCCTGGCCCGCAAAGCATCGATGACAGCGTCCTGTTGCAACAGAACACGACGACGCTGGCAACCGACTCAGGGCTCACCCCCACCACTGGCAGCCGCCTTGTCGTTACAAGCGACCAGGCCTTCACAGGCAGCCGAGGAGTGATTCAGGTGAACCAGAGTGCCGGGGTGGGGAACCGAGTGGCTAACACCCTGGGCATCACTATCAAGTAAACGCTTGGTAGCACTCGTTAGACCGTACCAACACTTAACCAACTAATTAGAAGCAAGGAGAAACACCATGAAACCTCAAATGGCTCTGAAACCACTGGTTTTCGCTCTGGCTGCACTCATGGCTGCTGCTGCTCAAGCAAATGGTGGTGGCTGGCACCCTGCGCCTCAACCCACCGGCGTGGTTGCCTCGGTCGTGACCGATGTACAAAACAGCGCCGGCAACAAGTTCGACGACACCAAAACCGAAAACAATGCCTCTGCCGATAATTCGGTAAACGGCAACAGCGGTAACACCGGTGTTAACGTTCAGTCGGGCAGCGGTAACCAGGCAGACAACTCCGGCGCCATCTCCAGTGCCAAAGGTGACTTTGCAACCGTCTTCGCGGTCGTCGATGTCAATCAAAACAGCGCGATGAACAACTTCGTCAACAAAGGCACCCAGAACAACGCTTCTGCGGATAACGCCCTTAACGGTAACTCCGGCAACCTGGGCTACAACGGCCAGGCCGGTCAAGGCAACCAAGGTAAAAACAACCTGGCAATCACCACCGCTGATGGCAAAAACATCGCTGCGGCCGCCAACACCGAGCAAAACTCGCTCGCCAACAGCTACCTGAACACTGCCGCTACCAGCTACGGCTATGGCCATGGCAGCAAAGCCCAATACGTGTCCAACAACTCCAGCCTCGACAACTCGGTTAACCGCAACTCCGGCAACGTGGGTGTGAACCTGCAATCCGGCTCGGGCAACCAAGGCAGCAACAGCCTGTCGATCGGTCAAGGTTGCACCGTCTGCGCCAGCGGCGTGCGCTTCTGATCCAACGGGGCCTTGGCAACAAGGCCCTTTTTTATTCCAGTGTCCAGCAGGTCACACGATCATGCGCCTCGCGACCCTCACCCTCCTGATGCTGCTCACCGGCCCCACATGGGCAGGCACCATGGCGATCTCCGCCATGCCTGGCGGTGCAGTGATCTACAAGAAGGTCGAGAGTATTCGTGAACGCCGGTTCGCCAACCTGGTGGAACAGAAAACCGATTTCAGCTGCGGTGCTGCGGCACTCGCCACCATTCTGCGCCAGGGTTATTGGCTGGACGTAGACGAAGCTCACGTCATCAAAGGCATGCTGGTCAATGCAGACCAGGACCTGGTACGTACCCAGGGGTTTTCCATGCTGGACATGAAGCGCTACCTCGAAAGCATCGGCATGCGTGCCCGGGGCTACAAGATCGGACCAGAAACCCTGGTGACCGTGAAGATCCCTGTGGTGGTGCTGCTGGAAATTCGTGGCTACAAGCACTTCGTGGTGATGCAGCGCGCCGACAAGGACTGGGTCTATATCGGCGACCCGGTACTGGGCCACAAGCGCTATTCGCGTGACGACTTCCTCAAGGGCTGGAATGGCATCGTCTTCGCCGTACTGGGTGAAGGTTACGACAAGGCCAATGCCTTGCTCGACCCGCCCACGCCGCTGACCGCCAAGAACAAGTTGAATGAGTTCAGGCCCGTAGGCGATGCCGAGCTGATGGATTTCGGTTTTATCCAGAGCGACTTCTTCTAAGAAGCGCAATAAGGGGGCAGGACGCTCCAGGAGCAGAAGATGAACACTTCCCGTTGGCTGACGGTCATGTGTCTCGCAGCCTCAATGCCCGCTTATGCTTCGTCGGGGTTCAAACCCATCGAACTCAAGGATTCGGAAATGGCCGACCTGCGCGGCCGTTACGTGATGCCGGGGCGAATTATCAGCTTCGGCATTGTCATGAGCAGCACCTGGACCAATGCCGTGGGTGACAGCATCACCGGCAAGGCCAGCATGCAGATCGACTCGTCGACCATTACCCCGCAGTTCTACGTACAAACCACTGGCTCGACCGGCAACGGCACGAACCCGAACACCGGCACCGGTACGGTAACCGGCGGCGCCGGCCTGGGCAGCGGCCAGGGGGTGACACAAAGCGTGCGCACCGCCGGCGACGGCAACACTGCCTACAACAATGTGGGCATCACCGTCGAGAACGGCTTTGCGCCCTCCAACATCGTGCAATCGGGGCAAGCGCTGGTCGCCGGCGGTACGGTGACCGGTGACAGCGCAGCAGGCCGCGTGAGCGTGTCGGCCAACAACGGCGGCTTGCAGATGGCGATCCAGGCCAACCACAACCAAGGCAACAGCCTGCAGCAGATCGGTGGGGGGAATGTGCTGCAAGGCACGGTTCTGACCGGCAACACTAACTTCGTCAATAACATGACCCAGCTCAACGTCGTGATGAACAATAACGGTTTGAATAACGGTGCGTTGAACTGCAATCTGGATCAACTCAAGGCCCTACGCACTCTTGGTTATTGAACTACGCTGACCGTCGACACTTACGCATTAGAAAAGGACGGCTTATTTCATGCATCGATCGTTATCGCTCCGTGCTGTGATTTGTTTAAGTACGCTCTTGCCCGCATCCGTTCTGTATGCAGCGCCAGATAGCGACATCGAAACCCTCAAACAGGAACTCCTGGAACTCAAGCAGCGGTACGAAGTGCAGCAAAAAGCGCTGGCCGTGTTGGAGCAGCGCGTGCGTCAGGTCGAAGATCAACCGGCCACCCCGGCCCCCAAACGTCTGGCCAAGTCCCCGGCAGACTTTCAAAAAGCCAACGGCACCACCGTCGCGGGCACGGGTGCGGCGGCAGCATCCGGTGGCGCAGGAGGGGGTGGCGGCAGTTCCTACGGCCAGTCCCTCAAGGACGACTCTGCCCCGGCGCAAAGCGTTAGTAACCTCTATAACGAAGCCAGCGGCTTTTTCGGCAACGGCAAGTTCAGCTTCGAAACCGGCGTGACCTATGCCCGCTACGACGCCCGTCAGTTGACCCTCAACGGGTTCCTGGCGCTGGACTCGATTTTCCTCGGCAATATCAACCTGGACCGGATCAAGTCCGATAACTGGACCCTGGACCTGACCGGGCGCTACAACCTCGATAACCGTTGGCAGTTCGACGTGAACGTGCCGGTGGTGTACCGCGAGTCGACTTACCAGTCTGCCGGTGCCGGCAACAACGGCACCGCGACGTCGGAACAGTCGGTCACCCGCGACCCGACCATTGGCGACGTCAACTTCGGCGTGGCCTACAAGTTCCTCGACGAAACCCCTACCCTGCCGGATGCGGTGGTGTCGGTGCGGGTCAAGGCGCCTACGGGTAAAGAGCCGTTTGGTATCAAGCTGATCAATACACCCGGCAACGACAACCTGTACGTGCCGGAAAGCCTGCCAACGGGCAATGGCGTGTGGTCGGTCACACCGGGCATTTCCCTGGTCAAGACCTTCGACCCAGCCGTGTTGTTTGGCTCGCTGTCCTACACCCATAACTTCGAAGAATCGTTTGACGACATCAGCAGTGACGTCAACCAGAAGGTCGGCGGCAAGGTCAGCCTGGGCGACAGCTTCCAGTTCGGCGTCGGCGTGGCCTTCGCTCTCAACGAGAAGATGAGTATGTCGTTCTCGGTGTCCGACCTGGTACAGCGCAAGAGCAGGCTCAAACCCAACGGTGGCGACTGGCAATCGGTGGTCTCCAGCGATGCCAACGCCGGTTATTTCAACGTGGGCATGACCATTGCCGCGTCGGATAACCTGACGATCGTGCCGAACCTGGCAATCGGCATGACGGATGATGCGCCGGACTTTACGTTCAGCCTGAAATTCCCGTATTACTTCTGATTGACTTGACGCCACATCCACAAGGAAAAGCCCCGCAACGATAAGGGTCGTTGCGGGGCTTTTCGGTTTACCCGCCCTAGCGGATCTGGTGTTTGTGCAGCAACCGGTAGAACGTCGGCCGGGAAATCCCCAGCACACGCGCCGCGACACTCAGGTTGTCGCTGTGCCGGTTGAGCACATCGCACAGTGCCTGTCGCTCAGCACGGTGCTTGTAGTCTTCCAGTGTAGCCATGGGTGGCGAAATTGCCTGCTCGCCCACCAAGCCCAGGTCGGCGGCTTCGATCTGGCGCCCCTCGGCAAGCACCAGGCCGCGGCGCACGCGGTTGGCCAGTTCACGCACATTGCCCGGCCAGGGGTGTTGCCCCATGGCCACCAAGGCGTCATCGCTGAAGCTGCGGGGGCGGCGACCGGTTTCCTGGCTGTAGAAGCGTGAAAAGTGATTGGCCAGCATCGCCACATCACCATGGCGCTCGCGCAAGGGCGCAGTGACCACCTGCAGCACATTGAGCCGGTAATACAAGTCTTCACGAAAAGCGCCCTTGGCGACGGCAGCTTCAAGGTCGACGTGAGTGGCCGCCAACACCCGCACGTCCACCGGAATCGGCTGGCTGCCGCCAACCCGCTCGACCTGCTTTTCCTGGAGAAATCGCAGCAGGTTGGCTTGCAGTTCCATGGGTAAATCGCCGATTTCATCAAGGAACAGGGTGCCGCCATGGGCCGCTTCGATGCGCCCGATCTTGCGCTGGTGGGCGCCGGTAAACGCGCCCTTCTCATGGCCGAACAGTTCGGATTGGATCAGGTGTTCGGGAATCGCTCCGCAGTTGATCGCGACAAACGGCTTGGCATGGCGCTGGGATTGGCGGTGCAGGGTCTTGGCCACCAGCTCCTTACCCGTGCCGCTGTCGCCACGGATCAACACCGGGGACTCGGTGGGCGCCAGCTTGGACAACAATTTGCGCAATTCGCGAATCGGTCGGCTGTCGCCGAGCAACTCATGCTCGGGCTCATCGACCGGGGTGTGCCCCTTGCCGCGCAGGCGCGCCATACCGAACGCGCGGCCCAGAGTGACCTGGACCCGAGACACGTCGAAAGGCAAGGTATGAAAGTCGAAAAACCACTCGCAGACAAAATCACCGACATTTTGCAAACGCAGTACATCCTGGCTGAGCACGGCAATCCATTCGGTGCCGCTGCGGCCAATCAGCTCCTTGACCGCTTCCGGACGCTCCAGATGGTAGGGCTGTAGCCGCAGCAAACCGACGTCACAGGATCGGTCACCTACCGCCTCCAAGGCACAGCTGTCTACCTCCCAGCCCGCCGTGCGCAAACCGGGCAATAAGCCATGGCAGTCGTCACAGGGGTCTACCACGAGTAAGCGGCGCTGCACGGGTGTAACAACCATGACTATTCCTTGGCGTCAAAATTGTTAAAGTTATTTAGAAACAATGTGTTGTGACGACCAGGGCTAACACTAGCAAGATCTTGACGCGGGCCTTGTACCATTTCGCTATAAGTGCGGGCAAAAAGCCACCAAGCAATGTATGGAGCGAAAAAGTTGCGCAGCGCCAACACGCTCATTCAGCTTTCAAAACAGTCGCTTACATGACGTCAATCAGGAAAAGTTGAAATTTGTTGCTCTAACATGTGACCCGTACCCCGTCATCGCGCATCAGTACAAGTAACCCGCCGCACGGTCAGCCCAACCGCCGGTACTCACTTGAATGGGCATTTAGAGAGAGACCCACATGAACGCCCCGCTCCGCATCAACGAAGCTCTTTTGATCGCAGACCGTGCTTTCCAGCCCTTTCAGTGCGTAGCCTGGCACGATGGCAATGGCGCCCTGAGCCTGAGCGTCATCGACCGCACCAACAACCGTATCGGCAGCAAACAACTGTCGTCGAACACCTATAGCGACCCGGCGCAATTGGAAGACTTGCTGTTGCAGGCCCGCGCCGAACTCGACAAAGATGGCTACCAGTTGCAGTCCTGGGCCATGCCTAAGTAAGTCGCGACACTAACTTCCGATCACTGCCAAACAGTGATCGGAAGTTGCGCAAGCAACTTAGGACGCTTATCGCGCTGCGAGAATAAACCGCTCAATTGCTTCGGCAGCGCCGTCCTCGACATTGCTGCCGGTAACGACACTGGCCTGGCGCTTGACGGCTTCTTCCGCCTGCCCCATGGCAATCGACAACCCCGCCACCTGAAACATCGCCGGATCATTCCCTCCATCACCAATGGCCGCCGCCTGTTCCAGCGGCACCCCAAGGTGCGCCGCCAGGGTCTTCAACGCCTCGCCCTTGTTGGCCAACATGGCCGTCACATCCAGATAAATCGGCTGCGAACGCGACACCTGGGCCAAGCCCTGTACCGTGGGCTGCAATTGCGCTTCCAACGCCACCAGCAATTGGGTGTTGTTGCTCGCAGCGACGATCTTGTCGACACGATCCAGGTAGGGCTCGAAACTCTCCACCACCACCGGCCCATACCCAAGGCCATGGGTTTCGCGCGGTTCCACCGGCCCTGGCGGGCCGCGGCGCAGCCAGTCACCGTCGGCAAACACCCACACTTCCACATCCGGCTCAGCCGAGAACAGCGCCAAGGTCACCAGCGCCGCCTCTGCCGGCAGGTGGTGGGCAACCAGGATGCTGCCATCCGGGTTGATCAAGGTGCCGCCGTTGAAGCCCGCCACCGGCACATCGATCCCGAATGTCTCGATCAGATGCAGCATGGCCTTGGGCGGTCGCCCGCTGGCCAGACTGAAAAACACCCCGGCCTCACGCAGGGCGATCACCGCATCGGCGGTGCGTTGGCTGAGACTGTGATCCGGATGCAGCAACGTGCCATCCACGTCGCTGAGGATAAAACGGATGGGATGAATCGCTGCATCACTCATCCGAGCGAGTGCCAGGTGCGGCCATCACGCGCCAGCAACACATCAGCCGCCGCCGGCCCGTCTTCACCGGCCTTATAGGTCTGGATCCCGTCGTCTTCCTTCCACGCATCGAGGAACGGTTGCACCGCACGCCAGCCGTTCTCGATGTTGTCGGCGCGCTGGAACAAGGTCTGGTCGCCGGTCATGCAGTCGTAGATCAGGGTTTCGTACCCGGTCGACGGCTGCGTCTCGAAGAAGTCCTTGTAGGCAAAGCCTAACTGGATGTTCGCCATATCGAGGGTCGGCCCGGGCTTTTTCGCCAGCAGGTCGAACCACATGCCTTCATTGGGCTGGATCTGGATCTTCAGGTAAGTGGGCTTGAGCTCATCGACCTCGGTGTCACGGAACTGCGCATAGGGCGCCGGCTTGAAGCAGATTACGATCTCGGTGTCGCGCACGCTCATGCGCTTGCCGGTGCGCAGGTAGAACGGCACGCCGACCCAGCGCCAGTTGTCGATCATCACCTTGAGGGCGACGAAAGTCTCGGTACTGCTGTCGGCAGCGACGTTGGCTTCTTCACGGTAGCCGGGCAGTTGCTTGCCGGCGATTTCGCCGGCGGTGTATTGCCCGCGCACCGAGTTCGCTCGCGCGTCTTCCAGGGACCACGGGCGTACCGCGCCGATCACCTTGGCCTTTTCACCGCGCACCGCATCGGCACCAAAGGCGGCCGGGGGTTCCATGGCCACCATCGCCAGCAACTGGAACAGGTGGTTAGGCACCATGTCGCGCAGGGTGCCGGTTTTTTCGAAGAAATTGCCCCGTGTCTCCACGCCGACGGTTTCGGCGGCGGTGATTTGCACGTGGTCGATGTAATGGTTGTTCCAGAACGCTTCGAACAGCACATTGGAGAAACGGCTGATGAGGATGTTCTGCACCGTTTCCTTACCCAGGTAATGGTCGATGCGATAGATCTGCTTCTCGCTCATCACCTTGAGCAGGCTGGCGTTCAACGCTTCGGCGGTGGCGAGGTCGGAGCCGAAGGGCTTTTCGATCACCACGCGACGGAAACTGTCATCCGTTTCCGTCAGCAGGCCGGCACTGCCCAGGCGCTGCACCACGTCACTGAAGAAGCGCGGTGCGGTGGCCAGGTAGAACACCGCGTTGCCGGTGCCGCTGTCAGCGATCTTCTTGCCGATGTCGGCGTAAGTGCTGTCGTCGAGGAAGTCGCCCTCGACGTAGCTGATGCCTTTGGCCAGTTGCGCCCACAATGCCGGATCGAGGGCGTTATCCGCATTGCCCTTGACCTTGCTCGCGGCCTCGGTGCGGATAAAGTCCTCGAGCTTCTTGGCGAAGTCGGCATCGCTGATGGCGTTGTGATCAACGCCAACAATGCGCAAGCCATCGCCCAGCAAGCCATCACGACTGAGGTTGTACAGCGCCGGCATGAGCAGACGCTTGACCAGGTCGCCATGGGCGCCAAACAGAAACAGGGTGGTGGGTGGAGCAGGTTCGGCCTTGAGTTTTTTGCCGTTGGCGGTCATTTTTTGGCAGTCTCCACGTGGCCGCCAAAGCCAAAGCGCATGGCAGACAGCATCTTGTCACCGTAGGTGCTCTGCTGGCGCGAGCGGAACCGCGCAAACAACGAAGTGGACAGTACCGGCACCGGCACGGCTTGTTCCATGGCGGCTTCGATGGTCCAGCGGCCTTCGCCACTGTCGGCCACGGAGCCGGAGTAACCGTCCAGCTTAGGGTCGGTGGCCAGGGCGTCGGCGGTCAGGTCGAGCAGCCAGGACGAGACCACGCTGCCACGGCGCCAGACTTCGGCGATATCGGCAACGTTGAGGTCGAAGCGCTGGTCTTCGGGCAGGTTTTCCGAGTTCTTGGTCTTGAGGATGTCAAAACCTTCGGCAAACGCCTGCATCATCCCGTACTCGATGCCGTTGTGGATCATCTTGACGAAATGCCCGGAGCCCGCCGGGCCAGCGTGGATGTAGCCCTGCTCGGCACGCTTGTCCGCCGAAGCGGAACGGTCCTTGGTGCGCGGGATGTTACCCAGGCCCGGTGCCAGGCTGGCGAAGATCGGGTCGAGGCGCTGCACGGTCTCGGTGTCGCCGCCGATCATCATGCAGTAGCCACGTTCCAGGCCCCAGACGCCGCCGGAGGTACCGACGTCGACATAATGCAGGCCCTTTTGCGCCAGGGCCTTGCCGCGACGCACGTCATCCTTATAGTTGGTGTTGCCGCCGTCGATGATCACGTCACCGTCTTCCAGCAGCTCACTGAGTTCATTGATGGTGTTTTCGGTGGGATCGCCTGCCGGCAACATCACCCAGACAGCCCGCGGTTTCTGCAGCCCGGCCACCAGGGCCTTCAGGTCGGCAACCCCGGTGGCGCCCTCTTCGCTCAAACCTTTGACAAATGCTTCGTTACGGTCGTAAACAACGGTGGCATGCCCATTGAGCATCAGGCGCCGCGCAATATTCCCGCCCATGCGGCCTAGTCCGATAATCCCCAGTTGCATGTGCTGATGCTCCCAACTACTAAATAAATGTGTGACATAGTTTATAGCGCAATGAGGCTAATGAGGGTTAGTCAGAGGCCGATCCAGGTAGTTTCATGACAAAAAATTTGCCATCATTTCACCATCACCGCATCGAAAGTCACACGACCGCCAAAAATAAAAAAGTTCCCTTGCCGTGAAAAAGAATTCAGAATTGCTCTGACTGTTGCCGAGAACCTCGACTCAAGCGTTCTGGCACACCGCGACATACCGGCTATTTGCGAGGTAAGCAATGAGCACAGCACAGATGATGACCCGTCCTCCACAGACCCTCTACGTCACGCTCCGTCGTGATGAGTTGCGCCAGTTGAAAGACGAACGCGATCAGTTGCAGCAGGAGGTCATGCGCCTGCGTGCTCATATCGTTCAAGCCCAACTGGACCAGCCTTCCGGCGCACAGCCTGCGCTCTGCTGAGCCTGTCATCGGTTTGTAAGACAACGGCTACAAAAAACTCACAAAGTTTTCACACGCCCTTCCCGATACTCCCGCCCCCAAGGGCCATCCCATGCAAAGGTGGCCCATGTTGCGTGCAGCACTGCGCGTCGACTGACAAATTACCGGGTTGGAGCGCTGGATGGCGATGTTCGAACGCAGCACTAAGTCTGCGAAAGGCTTTGATTGGGCCGGTCTTGGCTGGCTATTCGTGTTTTTCTGGTACTTCTCCGGCATTACCCAACTGCTGATCCAACTCAGCGGCACTTCCGGCTTCAGTGGTTTTCGCCAAGCCTTCTTCATGAGCGCGATATGGCTCGCGCCGCTGCTGGTATTCCCCCGTCGTACGCGCTTGCTCGCCGCCCTGATCGGCGTGGTGCTGTGGGCGTGTTCCATGGCCAGCCTGGGTTACTTCTTCATCTACCAGCAGGAATTTTCCCAAAGCGTCATCTTCATTATGTTCGAGTCGAACATCTCTGAAGCCGGCGAGTACGCCACCCAATACTTCGCCTGGTGGATCGTGCTGGCGTTCATTGCCCACACCGCCGTGGCTATTTTCCTGTGGACCCGGGTACGCCCGGTGTATTTGCCGCGCGGCCAGGCCTTGCTGGCGGCAACAACGATCCTGGTGGCCATCATCGGCTACCCGCTGGTCAAGCAGATCGCCCGCAGCGACACCCTGGACGACGCCATCGACCGCTTCGAATCGCGCATCGAACCGGCCGTGCCATGGCAGATGATCGTTGCCTACCGCCGCTACACCGAGCAGCTGGACAACATGCAAGGCATGCTCGACAGCGCCAATCAGATCCCACCCTTGACCAACCTCAAGGACACCATGGCCGGCCAGCCTTCGACCCTGGTGCTGGTGATCGGTGAGTCGACCAACCGTCAGCGCATGAGCCTCTATGGCTACCCGCGTAACACCACGCCGGAGCTGGACAAGCTGCGCGACCAACTGGCGGTGTTCGACAATGTCATCACCCCGCGCCCCTACACCATCGAAGCCCTGCAACAGGTACTGACGTTCGCCGACGAGGAGAACCCCGATCTCTACCTCAAGACACCATCGATTGTCAGCGTGATGAAACAGGCCGGGTACAAGACCTACTGGATCACCAACCAGCAGACCATGACCAAGCGCAACACCATGCTCACGACCTTTTCCGAACAGGCCGACGCGCAGGTGTACCTGAACAACAACCGCAACCAGAACGCGCGCCAATACGACGGCGATGTGCTGGAGCCGTTCTCCAAGGCCCTGGCCGATCCGGCCGAGCGCAAGTTCATCGTGGTGCACCTGCTCGGCACCCACATGAGCTACCAGTACCGCTACCCGCCGACCTTCGATAAATTCACCGATCGCCAGGGCGTGCCTGCCGGTATCAGCGACGATCAGCTGCCCCTCTACAACAGCTACGACAATGCGGTGCTGTACAACGATTTCGTGGTGTCGAGCCTGATCAAGGACTACGCCAAGACCGATCCCAACGGCTTCCTGCTGTACCTGTCGGACCACGGCGAAGACGTATTCGATTCCGCCGGCCACGCCACCCTGGGGCGCAACGAAGGCAAGCCGACGGCGCCGATGTACACCATTCCGTTCATGGCCTATGCCTCGCCGAAGTGGCGTGAAACCCACGACTGGAAATTTGCCGGCGACTTGCAACGCCCATACAGCAGCTCGCAATTGATCCACACCTGGGCCGACCTGGCGGGGCTGAGCTTCAATGAGCTGGACCGCAGCAAAAGCGTCGTGAGCGACAACTTCACGCCGCGCCCGCTGATGATCGGCAACCCCTACCTGCGCCCGCAAAAGGCCTTGATTGACTTCAGCTTGCTCAAGCCAAAAAAGGTTAATCCGGCCGATGTGGTCCTTCAGGAAAAATAAGGTTTGTAACAGAAAGATAACAATCATTCTCGTTTAAACCTAAAGTTCCCTCGCTCCTTTCGTCTTTGAGCCAAGGCCTTCCCGTTCCGGGGTGGCCGCAAAGACGACAAGGAGTCTTCCGCGATGCTCGCGCCTTTTACCCGCTCCATGACCCTCACACTCGGCCTGTGCAGCGCCGCGTTGAGCCCACACCTGCTGGCTGAAACCGACCCCGAACCCACTCCGTTCGAACTCGGCGCGACCAACATCTCCGCCGAAGGCCTGGGTGCCACCACCGAACACACCGGGGCGTACACCACGGGCTCGATGAGCACCGCCACCCGCCTGAACCTATCGGTCAAGGAAACCCCACAATCGATCTCGGTGATCACTCGCCAGCAGATGGATGATTTCAATCTCAATACCTTGACCGACGTGCTGCGCCAGACCACCGGGATCAACGTCCAGCATAACGATTCCGACCGTGTGTCCTATTCCTCCCGTGGCTACGGCATCACCAATTTCCAGATTGACGGGATGCTCAATACCTTCGGCTACATGAAGTCCGACGCCGATACCATCATCTATGACCACATCGAGGTGGTACGCGGCGCCACGGGCTTGACCACCGGCGCCGGCGATCCCTCGGCCACGATCAATATGGTGCGCAAGCGCCCGACGGCCCAATGGCAGGCGAAAACCGGCGTCAGTGCCGGCAGCCATGACAACTACTACAGCTACGTGGACGTGGGCGGCCCATTGGCATTCGACGGCAAGCTGCGCGGGCGCACGGTGCTGGCTTACCGTGACAGCCAATCGTTCCGCGACAACTACGGCCTGCAGCGGGCGGTCGGCTACGGCATTCTGGAAGGCGATCTTTCAGACGACACCGTGCTGGCTGTAGGTTTCGATTACCAGGACAAGCAGGTCCAAGGCACCTCCTGGGGCACCGTGCCGTACTGGAACAGCTAGGGCGGCAAGGCCGGGTTGTCGCGCTCCACCAATATGGCGGCGCACTGGAGTTCCTGGCCGCTGACGGACAAGACCACCTTCGCGACCCTCGACCATCGGCTCGGCGGCGACTGGCACGTGAAGGCCGCCTACACCCATCGCCAGAGCGACACGGATGGCAAGGTGTACTACGGCGGCGCGGGCTTCCCCAACGATGATCGCAGCGGCATGACTGCCTGGGCGAGCCATATGCGTGGCACCTCCAGGATGGAAGCGGTCGACCTCAACCTCGCCGGCAGCTATGCGTTGCTGGGCCGCGAACATGCACTGATGATGGGCTACGGCGAGGCCACGCAGCGGGACGTCTCCCCCGTGATGCGCAACAACATACCTGCCGGCTACTACACCATCGACGATTGGAAATACATGGGCGGGATCGCCAAGTTCGGCGACACCGTCACCGACCTCAAGGGCGAACACAGCAGCAAGCAACAAAAGGCCGGCTACCTGGCCACGCGACTGAGCCTCACCGACCGCTTGCACGCGGTGCTGGGCAGCCGCTATGGCAGTTGGGAGCTGAAAAGCGCGGCGCCTCAATACGATGCCAACGACCAGCTTACCGCCGCCGGCAAAACCAGCCAGACCCACAATGATATGTGGACGCCCTACGCCGGCCTGCTCTACGACCTGACGCCGGAGTACACCGTCTACGCGAGCTACACCGACATCTTCAAGCCACAAAGCCTCAAGGATGCCAGCAAGAAGTACCTTGAGCCCGTGGTGGGCAGCAACTATGAGGTCGGCCTCAAGGGGAGCGTGCTGGACGAGCGCTTGAACCTGGCGGCGGCGTATTTCTGGAGCACCCAGGACAACGTCGCAGAGCGGGACGACTCGGTAGCGCCGAACCCGACCACCGGCGAGGAGTACTACAAGTCCGGCGGCAAAGGTAACAAGGTCAACGGTTTCGAATTGGAAGCTGCCGGGGAAATCATGCCCGATTGGAACCTGACGGCCGGCTACACCTACACCCATTCGGTGAACGGTTCGGGTAAACGCAACAACACCGGGCAGCCGCTGAACCTGCTGAAGGTGTCCAGCGCCTTCCGGTTGCCGGGTGCGTGGCGCAACCTCACCGTCGGCGGCGCGGTGAACTGGCAGAGCGACATTTACGATTGGAGCGATCGACCCACAGGGGCCCGCGTCGGCAACACGCGAGTGACCGAACGGGCGAAGATCACGCAACAGGCGTATACCGTGGTCAACCTGATGTCCCGCTATCAATTCGACGAGCACGTCTCAGCGTCGCTTAACGTCAATAATCTATTTGATAAAAAGTATTACGAGCGCGTCGGCTTTTATAACGGCGTGTATTGGGGCGACCCACGCGCCATTACGCTGGCCGTGGACTGGAAGCTTTAAAGGCGTCTACCCGAAGTTAACAAAATCGTTAACTTCGGATGTTTCTCGCGTTAATTCCCACTTAATAAGATCGCACCAGAATCGCCCCCATGAATCTGATCAAGGACAGAGCAGATAACCGATCACACTTAATGAGAATACCCGATGAAACTCTCGACTTTGATGCTTGCCAGCCTGATGACCCTGAGCTCCGCCGCCGCGTTTGCAGAAGGTGGCGCGGAGCGCTCGAAGGAGTTCTACAACAACTTTACCTTCATGCAGCAGAAGCTTCACGGCACGGCTGAACAAACAGCGCTCGCCGACGGCAAGACACCGAAGACCAACACTACCGAACAGGAACAACCCAAGAGTTAATTTAATCTTTAGTTAATCCGCAATACCCTGGGCCATTCCGCTCCATTGGCAGAGGTTTATTGGGCGCCCTTTAATGGCGCCCTTTTTTTCGCCCGCTATTTATTAAAGCGGCTTGTTCCAGAACAACATGCGTCCATGGGCGGGATCAAACTTCGAATCATCAAAACCAAACTTGCGATACGCCGACTGGGCGACGGCATTGCCCTCAAGCACTTCCAGGGTGATCTTGCAGCAACCACGCTGACGGGCAATCTCCTCGACCTTCAGCAGCATTTTCTGGCTCAGCCCCAAGCCGCGAAACGCATGCATCACCACCACGTCGTGAACGTTGACCAAGGGTCGGCAGGCAAAGGTGGAAAACCCTTCAAAGCAATTCACCAGACCCGCCGGCTCACCGCCGACAAACGCCAGCACACTGAAGGCATGGGCGCGCTTGGCCAACTCGGCCGGCAGTTGCTCGAGCAGATCGGCGGACAGGCTATGGCCGCCGCCCATCGGGTCTTCAGCGTAATGGTTAAGCACGCGGCCAATGGCTTGGGCATGTACGGGATTGGTGTAGCTGGCTTGCAGCACCAGGATATCTGGGGTGTCCATTTCCGTCCTCGATCACGACTACAAGGGAACCTGTTCCCTTTGAGGGGCACGATTGTAAGCGTGTAGTCAGCACCAGATGAAGGAGATTAACTACAAATGTGCGCAAGAAAACGCGAAAGCTATGGCGCTGAAAAAAGCGCAAATTGTCAATTACGAGCTTTTTTTCGTACAGGCCTCAGCCGAAACGCTGCAGCTGCATTTCTTGCAACCGACTCAGGGTGCGACGGAAAGGAAACTCCAGGTAGCCGTCGGTATACAGGCGCTCCAGCGGCACCTGGGCCTCGATAAACAACGGCACCTTGCGGTCGTAGCACTCGTCCACCAGGGCGATGAACCGACGCACACTGTCGTCGTGCACCGACAGCTGCGGCAGTTCGCGATCACCGGCCACCACCCGCTCGGCCCCGTCCTCGGTGCCGCGGGCGATCCGGCCCGGACGCTTTTGCGCACTCAGGTTGGGCACCTCGCCCAGCAGGATCACCTTGAAACGATCGCACAGCAGCATGAAATCCATCGCCGCCAGAGGTTGTTCGCACAGGTCGGCATAACGGCACCAAAGCACGGTTTCACTGGCCTGCACGGAAACAATGGAGCGATGGCCAACGGTGACCGGGCCACGACTCACCGCTTGCCCTTCGGCCAATTGTGCGAACACGTTCGCCAGCGCCTCGGGCTGGTTCACCCAATAGCGCTGCAGGCCAATACCGGGATGCAAGCGATGGTCCTCACCACCGTCTACCGCCACCACTTGCATATGCTGCTCAATCGCCGCAATGCCCGGCAGGAAGCGCTCCCGATTGAAACCATCGGCATACAGCTGGGCCGGCGGTTGATTGGAGGTGCAGACCATCACCACACCTTCCTCGAACATGACCTGGAACAGCCGGCCGAGGATGATCGCGTCACCGATGTCATTGACAAACAATTCGTCGAAACACAGCACGCGTACGTCCCGGCTCAGCTCCCGGGCCAGCGCCTGCAACGGGTCATGGGTGCCGGTGAGCTGGAACAGACGCTGATGCACCCACCCCATGAAGTGATGAAAATGCTGACGCCGTGCGGGCACCCGCAGGCTTTGGTAGAACTGATCCATCAACCAGGTCTTGCCACGGCCCACCGGCCCCCACAGGTAAACACCCGTCACGGGCGAACGGCCTTGATGCAAGGCTGAATGACAGGCTTGCAGGGCATCCACCGCCCGGCGCTGGGCGTCGTCGGCAACGAAGCCCTGCTGGGCGATGGCGTGTTGGTAAGCAGCGAGGGGCGAGTCGAAAGTCATGCCCGCGATTATGACCTACAGGGAGATGTCCAACCGTGAAATCTTGCCCTGCGCGTTCAGGCGAAAGGTGTAGCGCAACTCCAGCGGGCTGCCGGGAAAGTTGCCGGAGACCACATTGCTGACCAGCACCTTGCCGGTTCGGTGCTGCACATTGAGCACTTCAACCCGCGGCTGGTAACGGCGCCCGGTGTCTTCCATCCAGCGTGCAATGGCGGCGGTGCCCACCTGGTGCTGGCCTTCATCGAACACATTGGCATCGTCAGCAAAACAATGGGCAATGACCGAGGTGTCGCGGGCATTGGTCGCCGCGATATAGGCGACGATGGCGGGGGCCAATTCAGGCTGGGACATGGCAAAGCTCCTTTTCAGGTGGTTGTAGCACCATGCTAAGCCAGGGGTGTGTCAGTTTTTGTCAGGAGTAAACCGCCCGGTTTCATTCTGTTCCATCAGGTTACGCCAGCCCCGCAACCAGTCACTGCGCCGCCCCGGATAACGTTCACCCTGGGCTTGCGCACTTGCCACACGGTCGGTGCGAAAGGTGCGGTAGGCACCGCGCAACTCACACCAGGCCACAATCACCCGCACCTCGTTCAGAAAACCCAGCGCCAGCGGCCAGATCAGGCGTTGACTCTGGGTCTGGCTGGCATCGGCGTAGTCGATATGCAGCTTGGACTGATTACGAATGGCCTCGCGGAACACATTGAGGGGCACGCGGTTTTCCGGGTAGCCGAACCCTGGCGGGCCGGGTAATAGCGTTGGGTTGCGTAAGGCTTCCTGCGCCGCAGGGTCGAGTACATCGGCAATCTTGGCCAGCGCGTTGGCAGCCGCCCGACTCAACACGTCATCCCCCCGCTGATCCACATAACGCAAGCCCAGCACCACGGCTTCGGTTTCCTCGGCGTTGAGCATCAACGGCGGTAAAAACAGCCCGCTGCGCAGCACATAGCCTACCCCGGCCTCGCCGAAAATCGGCGCGCCCAAGGCGGTCAACTCGGCAATGTCGCGGTACAGCGTGCGCTCGGACACCTCCAGCTGCGCCGCCAGCACGGCGGCGGTCACCGGGCGTTTCTTGCCCCGCAGGGCCTGCAACAACGTCAGTAAACGAGTGGTACGTGACACGTTGATCCCACCGAACAAGCAAAAGTGCCGCAGCTTAGCAGAGCCTCCTGTCAGAAAACGTCAGCAGCAAAAAAGCTCCCCGACCGAAGCTCAAAGGCAAAAAAAACGGCCTGAACAGGCCGTTTTTTTACCGAAGTGGTTTACTTAAGCAAGGCTCTTGCTCACCACCTCGAACACATCGCTCGACAGCTCACCCGAGCCACGAATGCGCTCCAGCTCCGCCTTCATCAACGCCTGGCGCGCGCTGTCGTATTTACGCCAGCGGGTCAGCGGCGCCAGCTGGCGCGAAGCGATCTGCGGGTTGAAGCCATTCAACTCGATCACCAGGTCAGCCAGGAAGCGGTAGCCCGAACCGTCGGCGGCGTGGAAGTTGATCAGGTTCTGCCCGGCAAACGCGCCGATCAGCGCACGCACCTTGTTCGGGTTCTTGAGAGTGAACGCCGGGTGCTCCATCAACGCCTTGACCCGCTCCAGCCCGCCCGGCAATGTGCTGCCCGCCTGCACGCTGAACCACTGGTCCATGACCAACGGGTTGTCCTTGAAGTTCTCGGCAAACACCGCCAGTGCCTGGGCCTTCTCCGCTTCGAACGGCGAATTGACCAGCACCGCCAGCGCGGTCAGGCGTTCGGTCATGTTGTCGCTGGTGTCAAACTGTTCGAGGGTGGCCGTCAACACCTCAGGCTTGCCGCTGAGCATCAGGTACGACAGCGCAATATTCTGCAAGGCACGCCGGGCGAAATGCTCGGCCGCAGCGACATAAGGCGTCTGCTTGGACAACTCGCGATTGGCCTGGTAACGCAACCACAGCGGTTCATGCAGGTTGTCAGCCAGTTGCTTGCGCGCAAACTCACGGGCGGCGTGGATCGCATCCACATCCGCCACCTCGCTGATTTCCGTCAGGTAGGCTTCGCCTGGCAGCGAAAGCATTTCGGCGACCATGGCCTGATCCAGGGACTCATCGCTTAACACGGTACGCAAGGCATCAATCAGGCGCTGGTCCAGCTTCAACGGCTGGCCCGCCTGATGCTGAACGATCAGTTCCTGCAACACCTGCACCGACAACTGCTGGCCCGCATCCCAGCGATTGAAGCCATCGCTGTCGTGCTGCATCAGGAACATCAACTGATCGCGGTTGTACGGGAAGCTCAGTTTCACCGGCGCCGAGAAACCACGCAGCAGCGACGGCAGCGGCTGTTCGGCGATGTCGACGAAGGTGAAGGTCTGCTCGGCCTCGGTCACCGAGATCACGCGGGACGTGGTGCCCGCCGTCGCTTCACCGGCGAGGCGCAAGGCAATGCCAGCGCCCTGCCCGTCCAGCAGGCCCAGCTCGACCGGGATCACGAACGGCAGCTTTTCAACTTTGTCCGGGGTTTCCGGGCAGCTTTGGCGGAAGGTCAGGCTGTAGGTTTTGGCCGAAGCGTCGTAGGACTCGCTCACTGCCAGGCGTGGGGTGCCGGCCTGGCTGTACCAGCGCTTGAACTGGCTGAGGTCGGCGCCGTTGGCGTCTTCCATGGCCTTGATGAAGTCGTCGCAGGTCACGGCCTGGCCGTCATGGCGTTCGAAGTACAGGTCGCTGCCTTTACGGAAGCCTTCGGCGCCGAGCAAGGTATGGATCATGCCGACCACTTCCGAGCCCTTTTCGTACACGGTCAGGGTGTAGAAGTTGGAGATCTCGATAAAGCTGTCCGGGCGCACCGCGTGGGCCATGGGGCCGGCGTCTTCGGCAAACTGGTGGGTACGCAGGTAAGCCACGTCCTGGATGCGCTTGACCGTGGCCGAGTTCATGTCGGCGGAGAAGCCCGAATCACGGAACACGGTGAAGCCTTCTTTCAGCGACAGCTGGAACCAGTCGCGGCAGGTCACGCGGTTACCCGACCAGTTGTGGAAGTATTCGTGGGCGACGATCGCCTCGACCCGCTGGTGCGCGGCGTCGGTGGCGGTTTCGGCACGGGCCAGCACGGCGCTGGAGTTGAAGATATTGAGGCCCTTGTTCTCCATGGCGCCCATGTTGAAATCGTTGACCGCCACGATCATGAAGATGTCGAGGTCGTACTCGCGACCGTAGGTTTCTTCATCCCAGCGCATGGATTTTTTCAGGCTGGTCATAGCGTGCTGGCACTTGTCGATATTTTCCGGCTCGACGTAGATGCGCAGTGCCACTTCGCGGTTGGTCATGGTGGTGAAGGTGTCTTCGACACACCACAGGTCACCGGCCACCAAAGCGAACAGGTACGCCGGTTTCTTGAACGGGTCTTCCCAGGTCGCCCAGTGGCGGCCGTCTTCGCCAGGACCGCTGGCGATCGGGTTGCCGTTGGAGAGCAGGATCGGATAGCGGTGTTGCTCGGCGATCACCGTGGTGGTGAACGTACTCATCACGTCGGGGCGGTCGAGGTAATAGGTGATCTTGCGAAAGCCCTCGGCCTCGCACTGGGTGCAGAACATACTGCCGGATTTGTACAGGCCTTCCAGGGCGGTGTTGGTTTCCGGGTGGATGCGCACGCTGGTGTCGACCGTGAAGGTCTCGCGGGTCGGGTGCAGGGTCAGGTGGCTGTCCGTCAACTGGTAGTCAGCTTCGGTCAGTTCCTGGTCGCCGAGGTTGACGGTCAGCAACTCCAACTGCTGGCCGTCGAGCACCAGCGGTGGCAGGCCGGCGCCACGCTCGGGGTTACGGCGCATCACCAGCTGCGCGTGGACCAGGCTGTGGTCCTCGAACAACTCGAAGGTCAGGTGCGTCTCTTCGATCAGGTAGTCCGGCGCCTGATAGTCCTTCAGGTAAATCATCTTCGGTTGTTCGGTGCGCATGGGTGGCATCCTTCTACTGATGCACGGCGAGCTGGTAGGCCGTGTACTTACGAATATTGATAACGCCGGTGTCGAAGATCAGGTATTGGCCCTTGATCCCCAGCAGCGTGCCTTCGGCAATCGGGTTCTTGTCCAGGTTGAAACTGACGATCTTGGCCGGATACTGCTCCACCGGGTAGCGGATTTCCAACGGTTCGATGTCGGTTACCGGTTGGATGGCCTGCAGGCCAAAGCGTTCCTGCAATTGCAGCAGGCCATCGGCACAAGAGGCGAACAACTCGTCGCGCACCTGCTTGAGGTCCACCGCCGCCGCGTCGCCCTTGAGCAGCGCACGCCAATTGGTCTTGTCCGCCACTTGGCTGCGCAGCACATCCTCGACAAAGCCGGACTGCTGGCGGGTAGCCACGCGCATGATCGGCAGCGCCTGGCTGGCGCCCTGGTCCAGCCAACGCGTCGGCAATTGGGTGGCACGGGTAATGCCGACCTTGATCCCCGACGAATTGGCCAGGTACACCACGTGGTCGGTCATGCAGAATGTCTCGCCCCAGCCTGGATCGCGGCAGGTGCCGGCGTCGTAATGGCAACGCTCGGGGCTCATGATGCACAGGTCACACTGGGCCAGTTTGGTCATGCACGGGTAGCAATAGCCCTGGCTGAAGCTGGTCTTGGTCTTGCGGCCGCAATGGCTGCAATGGATGGCGCCGAGGTACTCCAGGCGCACATGGGTGCCGATCAACGGATTGACCGGCACCTCGGTATCACCCAGGCGAAACGCGTATTGAACGGTCGGCTCACCAAGTTGCGCCGACATTTTGCTGACTGCACCGCGACCGATTTCAATCAATGGAGCGCATCCGACTTGAACAGGATGTTCGGCACGGTGGTCGACTTCGACTCGCATTCCTGCGGGCCCATGTAGCCGGTGCGCTGGTCTTCCGGCAGGTTCTGGATCTCCCAGGCGATCATGGCTTGCAGCGACAGCTCACGCTGCTCGGCGGTGAGCTTGCGGCCATCGGACCATTTGCCGATTTCCACCGCGAGCTTGAGGCTCTCGTAGATGTCCGGGGTGATGTTTTCGATCATTTCAGCAAAAGAGGACATTAGGCTCTTCCTTATCAAAGAGAGGATTTGCGACGGTTATACAAACCGCCCAGCAAACCGGTAAGGCAACCGATGGCCAGGCCGCCGACATGGGCAGCGTTGGCGATTTCGCCGAAACCGATCATCGAGACCAGCCCCGACAGGCAGAGCACCAGCCACACCAGCATCATCACCAGCACCCCACGGGGCAAGCGATAGGCCGGGTTGGGCGAGAGTAGTTGAAAGATCCAGCAATGCCCGAGCAGGCCATAGAGCACACCGGACAAGCCACCGAACAGGCCAGGGCCACCGTACGCATATTGCGCGTAGTTGGAGACCAGGCTGAACAACAGGGTCAGGCCCAGCAGGTTGATACTGCCCTGGCGCACTTCAATACGCCGGCCCAGCTCCCAATACCACATGCCGTTCATGGCCAGGTGCAGGATACCGAAGTGGATCAGCATCGGCGTGACCAGCCGCCACCATTGGCCCGAGGCCAGCATCTCGGCGAACGGCGTGAACTGGATGTACTCGCCCATCACCCGGAACGGCAGGAAGGTCAGCCAGCTCATGGCTTGCAGGTTTTCACCGAGCAAGGTCACGGCGCCGACAATGATGCTCGCCAGCAACACCAGCGCCGTTACCGGGCTATGGCGCACTTGCTGGACGAAGCCTGGACGCGTGACGGGTGCCTGTTCGGGAATATCCAGTTGCTGGTCCGGATCGCCGGCGGGAAAGCGCTGGTACAAGACGCGCACGTCGTCGCTGATGGTCTCGGGAACCCACAACACCTGCTCGCCGGCTTCCTCGCTGACGCGATGGGGCACTTGCATGCGTTGCAGCAGCTTCACGAAGCCGCCCAGGTCGACGCTCAATGGCAAGCGCAATACAGGCACGGCACTCATACAATCACCTCGGGTCGCTCAACGTCGACCCATACGAATTTACGCGGATCCAGTTGGGTTTCCTGGTCCAGCCGATACGCCACCAGCTTGCCATACAGCACCGCGCTGTAGTCCAGGCACGCCAGGTTCGGGCGGATCGGCGCCGGTTTGCCGCTGCGCCAGTAATGGCCGACGAACAGCAAGGGTTCGTCGGCGCCGTAGCGCAGCAGGGAGTTTTTTTCATGGGGCGACAATGGCGTGCGCGCCACCGGCTCCGGCAGTGCGTCGGGCTGGAATACGATGTCGCCGTAGGTCTTAGGGTCGTCTTCCCAGAACTTGGTGCGGAAGAACGAGCGCGTCAGGCCATCGCCACCGGTCAGCGTCAGGCCGTCCGGCAGGCGCATATCGGTGCCGCGCAACAGGCGGTCGAAGGCGTTGCAGGCAAAACTGCCGGGCACGGCGGCGGCCTGCAGGAAGTGCTGGTCGATGCAGCCATCCGGGAACGTCGCGCGCAGCGGCTGGATAAAGCCGTCGTCCCAGCACGCATGCACTACGCGGAAACGCCCGGCGTCGACAAACAGCGGCATGTCGTAGAACCAGCCGAGGAAGTCGTGCCAGTCGGCCGGGTGGTGCTCGAACTGGGTCAGGGTTTCGTGGATCAGGCGCTCATGCCGTGGGGTGTGCTCACGCACGAACTGCTTGCCACTGCCCGGCGGCGCCGGCGTGGCCCAGCCCAGGGCATTGAACTCGTGGTTACCCATGATGCACAGCGCCTGGCCGGCTTCGGCCATGTCGTGGACGATATGCAGCGCCTCACGAATGCGTGGGCCACGGTCGATGATGTCGCCGAGGAACACCGCCATGCGCGACGGATGGCGCCAGGTGCCGGCCTGCTTGTGGTAGCCCAACTGCTCGAGCAAGTGCTCAAGGGTATGAGCGCAACCGTGCACGTCACCAATCAGGTCGTAGCTACGCGCGGGATCGAGCATCAGTCGCCTCCACCCCCCAAGCGGCTGCCCCAGCCCAACTTGGTGCGGCACACTTCGTAGTAGTTGTGGTCCAGCGGGTGGATCAAGCGCAACTTCTGTGCTTTCTTGCTCACGGTGATGGTGTCACCGGGGGCGCAGGTGAAATGGTTCTGCCCGTCGCAGGAGACTTGCGGGTAGATCTGCATGTCTTTGGACACCACGATTTTCAGCTCACTGTTGCCATCGACCACAATCGGCCGGCTGGACAACATATGGGGGTACATCGGCACGATCACAATGGCATCGAGCTTGGGATGCATGATCGGGCCGCCGGCCGACAGCGCGTAGGCGGTGGAGCCGGTCGGCGTGGCGACGATCAGGCCGTCGGCCTTCTGGCTGCACACGAACTGGCCGTCGATATACAGCTCGAATTCGATCATCCGCGTGGATTTGCCTGGGTGCAGCACCACGTCATTGAGCGCATCGCCCTGGCCGATGGCTTCGCCGTGGCGGCGCACTTCGGCCTGCAGCAGGAAGCGGTTTTCCACCAGGTAATGGCCGTCGAGCACCTTGGCCACTTCGACTTCCAGCTCATCGGGGCGAATATCGGTGAGAAATCCCAGGCTGCCGCGGTTGATCCCCAGCACCGGCACGTTATGCCGCGCCAGGGCCCGGGCCGCGCCGAGCAGGCTGCCGTCGCCGCCGACCACGATGACCATGTCGCAGACTTCGCCGAGCATCTTGCGCGAGGAAGTTTGCAGGCCGTGGCCGGGGAGAATTTCGGCGATGGTGTCTTCGAGGATCACATGCAGGTGGCGTTCCAGCAGGAATTTTTTCAGCCGGCGGACGGTGTCCAACACCTGGGTACTGCCCAGGCGACCGATGATGCCGATATTGCGAAATTGCTCCATGGGGCTCCTGCGGGATTGGGGGTGTGGCAAAAAAGAAACGATTATGGGCGAAAGGCCGCGTCAGGCAAAATCCTTTGTCGCCGTGAAGCCTTGATGACAACGGTTCTCAGCCACCTGCGCCACGGTTAAAAGGCTATGCTCGGACCATGACTGTGTTCCCGGATTTGCACAACCTGCCCCGCCAACTGCGCCACCCCGAGGTGCGCGACTTGGCGTGGGTGATGCTTGCCCCGCCGATGCTCGCGCAGACGCCCTGGCCACAGCGCCACCCGCTGGCGGGCAGCGACTGGGTGCAGGCGCCCGAACGCCTGGAACACTGGCTGCGCGCACTCGACCGGGACAGCCGCGTCTTGCAGCATTGGCTGAGCCTGTCACGCACGCGGCGCCTGGGCTTGTACTACGAGCGTCTGTGGCAGTTCGCCGTGCAGCATGCGCCGGGCGTGGAACTGCTCGCCGCCAACCTGCCGATCCGCCGCGCCGGGCACACCCTGGGCGAGCTGGACATGCTGCTGCGCGACCGCGATGGCGTGCACCACCTGGAACTGGCGATCAAGCTCTATCTCGGCCCGCAGGACGGCGACGGCCAGGACACCGCGCAGTGGCTGGGCCCAGGCTGCCATGATCGGCTGGACCGCAAGCTGGCGCACCTGGCCCAGCATCAACTGCCGATTTCAGCGCGGGCGGAAAGCCGTGAAGTGTTGGCGGCCCTGGATATTCAGCAGTTTGACGCGCACCTATGGCTTGGCGGGTATTTGCTCTATCCGTGGCCTGGACTGGCCGAATCGCCCCACGGCGCCCATCCGCAGCATTTGCGTGGGCGCTGGTTGCATCAACGGGATTGGCAGGCGTTTGTCAGCGGCAGCGCGCCAGGCCGCTGGCAACCGTTACCCCGGCATGCGTGGCTGGCGCCGGCGCATTACCCGGCGGATGAAGTGTGGAGTGAAGAACAGATGCAGGCCTGGCTGGCAGACCTTGATCCGATGGCCCCCGCGCAGTTGCTCGTGCGCATGCTGCAGAACGGCGAGGACTGGGAGGAAGCCGAGCGGTTGTTCCTGGTGGCGGATCTTTGGCCGAATGTGCCGGGGGCTGGCGGATAGATCGTGTGGTGTATTGAGGGCCTCATCGGGGGCAAGCCCCCTCCCACACTGACCGCATTCAAAAGGGGTGTACTCGGTAAAATGTGGGAGGGGGCTTGCTCCCGATAGCGGCGGCACCGGCACTACAACTCATCGATATGCCGATAATCCAACTGCAACCCAGCCGCCAACGCCTGGGCGCGCCCCAACCTGATCGGCCCGCGCTCGATATCCACCAGCAACCCCGCACACGCCAATAACGGCAATCCGGCGATGTCCTTGAGCCGCCCATCCGTGATCACCAGCACGCGCTGCTGCTCAGCCGGATAACGCTTGCGTCGCGCCACCAGCCAATGCCCGGCCTCGGTCAGCGCCGCCAGCAACGGCGTACCACCGCCCGCGCCCAACTGATCCAGCCAGCCCGCCAGGCTTTTCGCCGCCTTGAGCCCCTGCACCTGCCATTTGGGCGACTGCCCGCTGGCCGTCAGCAATGCCATGCGTGCGCGCTGTCGGTAAGCATCATCAAACAGCTGCGCCAGCAAGCCCTTGGCATCGCTCAACGCCTGGTGCCGCCGAGTGGAGGCCGACGCGTCGACAATCACCAGCCACAACGCATGGGCCGAGCGGCTGCGCAGGTGATAGCGCAGGTCTTCACGGGCGTGCGGCCGACCGCCAAGCAAGGTGCCCGGCCAGTTGATCGAACCCTGCTGCGCACTGCGCGCCTTGCCCTGCCTGCCGTTGTCCAGTCGCCCCGCCTTGGGACGGGCATCCGCCCCCGCGTCAGGTCGGGGGCGAATGCCTAGGGCTTTTTTGGCCAGCTGGGCACATCTCGGCGCGTGCCTGTGGGCAGGGCCGGTGCGGGCATATCGCCCCATTGGCCTTGGCCGGGCGACGTGTCCGAGGGTTTCGGCGCCTGCCCCTGATTGGGTGGACTGGCCGGTGGGGATTGCTCCTGGCGACGGTGGCGCAAGGCAAAGTCCGCGACTGCTTCGATGTCTTCTTCGGCAATTTTATCCGCGCCCCGCCACGCCGCATGGGCGCGGGCGCCGCGCAGCCAGACCAGGTCAGCACGCAAACCGTCGACCCCTGCGGCGAAGCAACGCTCGGTGATCTGCGCCAAGGCCTGATCATCCAGCTCGATACTGTCCAGCCGCGCCCGCGCCTGGGTGCAGCGTTCGCGTAACGCCGCCTGCTGTTCGGCCCACTGCGTGCAGAAAGCGGCGGGGTCACTGTCGAAATCCAGGCGACGACGAATGATCTGCCCGCGCTCGGCAGGCACCGTCTGCCCGCCCAGCGCCACGTTGAAACCGAAACGGTCCAGCAGTTGCGGGCGCAACTCGCCCTCCTCCGGGTTCATTGTGCCGATCAGCACAAAGCGCGCCGAATGGCGATGGGAGATGCCGTCGCGTTCGATCAGGTTGGTGCCACTCGCTGCCACATCCAACAGCAGGTCCACCAGGTGATCGGGCAACAAGTTGACCTCATCCACATACAACACGCCACCGTCCGCCTTGGCCAGCACGCCAGGGGAAAACTGCGCGCGGCCTTCGCCCAGCGCGGCGTCGAGGTCCAGGGTCCCGACCAGACGCTCTTCGGTGGCGCCCAGCGGCAAGGTGACGAATTGCCCGCTGGCCAGCAGATCCGCCAGACCACGGGCCAGGGTGGATTTGGCCATGCCGCGCGGGCCTTCAATCAGCACGCCACCGATCTTCGGGTCGATGGCGGTCAGGCACAGCGCCAGTTTCAGGTCGTCGGCGCCGACCACGGCGGACAGCGGGAAATGGGGAATATCGGTCATCCGGTCTCTCTTTAAATTCTGCTGTACACGTAATCACCCTGTCATGAGCGGGCTTCTTGTGGCTGTGGCGAGCGGGCTTGCCACAACAAGTCCACTTGCCAAAACTGCTCCCTATCTCGTGCTCTAACTGTCTTCTTCTATATCCAGCAACAGGTTTTCCAGCGCCTCGCGATACGCCCCCGGTTCCTGCCACAGGCCTCGCTGCTGGGCCTCCAGCATGCGTTCGGTCATGTCGCGCAGCGCCGCGGGGTTGTGCTGCTGCACAAAGGCCCGGGTATCGGGGTCCAGGAGGTAGGCGTCGGCGAGCAATGCATATTGATGATCGTCAATCAGCTCCGTGGTGGCATCGAAGGCGAACAGATTGTCCACGGTCGCGGCCATTTCGAACGCACCTTTATAACCATGGCGCTTCACCCCTTCGATCCACTTGGGGTTGGCGGCGCGGGAACGGATCACCCGGTTCAGCTCTTCCTTCAAGGTGCGAATCCTCGGCAGGTCCGGCTGGCTGTGGTCGCCATGGTAGCTGGCGGCCTTGTCGCCGCTCAGGGTTTCCACGGCGGCGAGCATGCCGCCCTGGAACTGGTAGTAGTCGTTGGAGTCGAGCAGGTCGTGCTCGCGGTTATCCTGGTTCTGCAACACCGCCTGCACCTGGCTCAGGCGCTGGGCGAACTGCATGCGGGCGGCGGTGCCTTCATCGGAACCGCCATAGGCGTAGCCGCCCCAGTTCAGGTAGACCTCGGCCAAGTCCTCGCGGCTTTGCCACAGGCGCCCGTCAATGGCGCCCTGCACGCCCGCGCCATAGGCACCCGGCTTGGCCCCGAAAATACGCCAGCCGGCCTGTTTTGCCGCCGCTTCTTCATCGAGGCCGGATGCCTGCAACGCCGCGCGCTCACTGCGCACCTTGGCGGCCAGCGGGTTCATGTCGTCCGGCTCATCCAGGGCCGCCACCGCTTGCACCGCTGCGTCAAACAAGCGGATCAGGTTGGCGAACGCATCGCGGAAAAATCCAGACACTCGTAGCGTGACGTCCACACGCGGGCGGTCCAGCAGGCTGATCGGCAGGATTTCGAAGTCATCCACCCGTTGACTGCCCGTGGCCCACACCGGCCGTACGCCCATCAGCGCCATGGCCTGGGCGATGTCGTCGCCACCGGTACGCATGGTGGCCGTGCCCCACACCGACAGGCCGAGTTGGCGCAGGTGGTCGCCGTGGTCCTGCAAGTGCCGCTCAAGCATCAGGTTGGCCGACTGGAAGCCGATGCGCCACGCGGTGGTAGTGGGCAGGTTGCGCACGTCGACGGTGAAGAAATTGCGCCCGGTCGGCAGCACATCCAGGCGCCCCCGGCTCGGCGCGCCGCTTGGGCCGGCCGGCACAAAGCGCCCGCCGAGGGCATCCAGCAAGCCGCGCATTTCCGCCGGGCCGCAGGCATCCAGGCGCGGCGCGACCACAATGCGCAGGCTTTCGATCACCGCCTTCACATCCTCCCAGCCGGGCTCTTCCAGCTGTTCCAGCGGCCCTTCCAATGCCTGCTCGATGAGTCGCGCGGCGTACAGCTCAAGTCGCTCGCGAGTGTCCCCGGCGGTGCGCCACAACTGCGTATCGATGTTCTGCAACACCGCCGGGCGGCGGCCGGTCCACGGCTCGGCCAGGGCGCAGTCCAGCGGATCAAAGCCCAATTCGAAGGCTTTGGCCAACACGCGCAGCAGGCTCGATTGCGGGCCACGGCCATCGCCACGGGGGATGCGCAACAAGGCCAGCAAGGTGTCGATACGTAAGCGCCCCTGGGGCGACTCACCAAAGATATGCAAGCCGTCGCGGATCTGCGATTCCTTCAAGTCACACAGGTAAGTGTCCAGGCGCGGCAGCCAGACCGCCGCATCGACGTCGCCGCCCAGTTCAAGCTCTTGGTCGATACGGGTTTCGCGCACCAACTGGAGGATGTCTTTTTGCAGTTCGCGGGCCCGGCGTGGGTCGAGCAGTTGGGCTTCGTAGTATTCGTCCGCCAACAGCTCCAGATTTCGCAACGGGCCGTAGGTTTCGGCGCGGGTCAGCGGCGGCATCAGATGGTCGATGATCACCGCCTGGGTGCGCCGCTTGGCCTGGGCGCCCTCGCCCGGGTCGTTGACGATAAACGGGTAGATGTTCGGCAGCGGCCCCAGCAACGCATCCGGCCAGCAGTTTTCCGAGAGCCCAACGCCCTTGCCCGGCAGCCACTCCAGGTTGCCGTGCTTGCCCACATGGATCACGCCATGGGCGCCGTAGGTGTGGCGCAACCAGAAGTAGAACGCCAGGTAGCCATGGGGCGGCACCAGGTCCGGGTCGTGATACACCGCGCTGGCATCTACCTGGTAACCCCGGGCCGGCTGGATGCCGACGAAGGTCAGGCCCAGGCGCAGGCCGGCGATCATCAGGCGGCCGTCGCGGAACATCGGATCGTTATGCGGAGCGCCCCAACGCGCCAGCACCGCCTGCCGATTGGGCTCAGGCAAGCGCTTGAACATCGCTTCGTAGTCGTCCAGGCCGAGGCTTTGATGGCAGGGGCGCAGGTCGAGGCTGTCAAGATCGTTGGTGACGCCGCCGAGCAGGTCATGGATCAGCGCAGTGCCGCTTGCGGGCAGTTGAGCCGGCACCGGATAACCTTCGGCTTGCAGGGCACGCAGGATATTCAGCGCGGCAGCCGGGGTGTCCAGGCCCACGCCATTGCCGATGCGGCCGTCGCGGGTCGGGTAATTGGCGAGGATCAGGGCGATGCGTTTATCCGCATTCGGCACCCGCGCCAGTTCGACCCAACGGCGCGCCAGCTCGGCAACAAAATCCATGCGTTCGGGGGCTGCGCGGTAGCACACCACGTCCGACTGGCTGCGCTCGCTGCGCCAGGCCAGATCCTTGAAGCTGATCGGCCGGCTGATAATCCGCCCGTCCAACTCGGGCAAGGCAATGTGCATCGCCAGGTCGCGAGGGCCAAGGCCTTGCTCGCTGGCCTGCCAGCCTGGCTGGTTGTCCTGGGCGCAAATCGCCTGGATCACCGGGATATTGCGGCGAAATGGGCGCAAATGTGGGGCTTCGGGGCTGGATTGGGCAAACCCGGTGGTGTTCAGGATCACCGCCGCGCCGACCTCATCCAGCAGGTCCTCGACCACCGTCAGGCAGCCGGGTTCTTTCAAGCTGGCCACCGCCATCGGCAACGGATTAAGACCCGCCGCCTGCAAACGCTGGCAGAACACGTCGATAAAACCGGTATTGGCCGCCTGCAAGTGCGAGCGGTAGAACAGCACCGCCGCCACGGGCCAATCCGTGTGCCAATCCGTCTGCCAGTCATTGAGGCGAGGATTGGCTTTATGCGGGTGATAAATCGCCGTGCGCGGCAGGGTTTGCGGCTCGGCCCAGGCATAGTTACGCCCCAGGTAGGCGCTGGCCAGGCAGCGATAGAAGTCCAGGGCATTGCCCAAACCGCCCTGGCGCAGGAAGTGCCACAGGCGGTCGCGCTGTTCGGCATTCACCGTGCTCAGGCCGCTGAGTTCCGGGTCCGGGCGATCATCCCCCGGCACCAGGATCAGGGTGACGCCGCGCTCGGCCAGCGCCACCAGACGCTCGATGCCGTAGCGCCAGTAACCGATGCCGCCATGCAGCGAAATCAGGATGACCTTGGCGTGGCGCAGCACCTCATCCACATACAGGTCGACCGACGCGTGGTTCTGCACCTGCATCGGGTTGGCCAGGCGCAGGCTGGGGTAGTCCTCGGGCAACTGCTGGGCCGCTTCGGCCAGCAGCGCCAGGCTGGAATCGCCGCTGCACAGGATCACCAGCTCGGCGGGGGTTTGGCCAAGGTCGGCAATATTGTCGTCCGCGACGAAACCACCGGGCTGAGTCCTGAGCAGGTGCATGGGTTAAACGCTGAGGGCGGCGCGCAGTTGCGCTTCGAGGCCCGCCGCGTCCAGCTCCTGGCCGATCAGCACCAGCCGCGTGATGCGCGCTTCATCGGCGCCCCAGGCACGGTCGAAGTGCTTGTCGAAACGCGTGCCCACGCCCTGGATCAGCAGGCGCATCGGCTTGTTCGGGATGGCGGCGAAGCCCTTGACGCGCAGGATGCCGTGCTGAACCACCAACTGAGTCAGGGCATCGAGCAGCAGCGCCTCGTCGGCTTGGGGCAGGTCGATGGAGATCGAATCAAACGCGTCGTGATCGTGGTCGTCTTCACCTTCATGGTGATGATCGTGATGGCTGTGGCGAGCGTCGATGTGCTCCTCGGAGCCGGCACCCAAGCCGATCAGCACGTGCAGGGGCACGCGACCGCTGCTGGCTTCGATGACCTTCACCGCCGGCGGCAGCTCCTCGGCAACTTCCAGGCGTACACGGGCCAGGTCTTCGGCGCTGATCAGGTCGGATTTATTGAGGATCACCAGGTCGGCGCTGGCCAGTTGGTCGGCAAACAGCTCGTGCAGCGGCGATTCGTGGTCGAGGTTCGGGTCGAGTTTGCGCTGGGCATCGACCTGATCCGGGAACGCGGCGAAGGTGCCGGCGGCCACGGCCGGGCTGTCGACCACGGTGATGACCGCATCAACCGTGCAGGCGCTGCGGATTTCCGGCCATTGGAAGGCCTGTACCAAGGGTTTTGGCAGGGCCAGGCCCGAGGTTTCGATGAGGATATGGTCGAGGTCGCCGCGACGGGCGACCAGTTCGCGCATCACCGGGAAGAATTCTTCCTGCACGGTGCAGCACAGGCAGCCGTTGGCCAGCTCGTAAACACGGCCGTTGGCCTCTTCTTCGGTGCAACCGATGGAGCACTGCTTGAGGATCTCACCGTCGATGCCCAGCTCGCCGAACTCGTTGACGATCACCGCAATACGACGCCCCTGGGCGTTGTCGAGCATATGGCGCA
Organism: Pseudomonas grimontii; assembly: GCF_007858185.1. Lineage (GTDB taxonomy): Bacteria > Pseudomonadota > Gammaproteobacteria > Pseudomonadales > Pseudomonadaceae > Aquipseudomonas > Aquipseudomonas grimontii. Next base: position 221,199 of record NZ_VFES01000007.1, on the reverse strand, counting down.
GCAAGGTGGTTTTGCCCGAGCCGAGGAAGCCGGTAACGATGGTGACGGGAAGTTTGGCCAGTGTTTTCATCGGATGCCCTTTGGGGCGGGCATACGGGACGATAGGCCCTGCGACGGCGCGCAGCAGCAGATTTCGTCACCGGATCACCCCGCCCGGTTGAATTGGAAAATCGGTAGCGAGGCAGGTCTCCTGGCTTGGGGCTTGCGGGTCTTGCGACCGGCGCCGACTGCGCCTTCCCGCCGCAGTGGCAGTGGCGTGGCAGTCAGATAAACCCTTCACAGTTGCGGGGGCAGCCGCGGCTTGAACCGCGTTCCCTTCTTAGCTTCGGCCTGGGCCGAAGAACCTCGAAGGTGCAAGGCTACAGGGGCTTGCCGCATTTGACTACCGTCCCCGGCCCATGCTCTCCTACACATCTTGTTTCGGGTGCCCTTCACAGGGTGAAACGGGAAACCGGTGAATCATCGCGTGATGACGAGTCCGGTGCTGCCCCCGCAACGGTAAGCGAGTGAAGCGTCAGATCCACTGTGCCTGTAGGGCATGGGAAGGCGACGCTTTATAGACCCAGTGTCCCTCGCAAGCCCGGAGACCGGCCCGAATAACATCCAATAACAAACCCGCGGTGGGCGGGCGCTGTTAAAACCCTGCGTGCCTGGCTCGCGGGGTTTGCATGCGCTCGTTTCACCCTGATACCTGAAAGGGACGCGCCATGTCGATCATCAGCAGCACCTCGCACACCGCCAGCAGCTCCGCCACCCTCAGCCAACGCCTGGCCGCCGCCATCGGTGCGTCGATCCTCGGCGCGTGCCTGGTGTATTTCGCCGGCTTCTCGCACATCGAGGCGGTGCACAATGCGGCCCACGACACGCGCCACAGCGCCGCGTTCCCGTGCCACTGAGGCCTGCCGACATGATCAAGCGTATTGCGCAAACCGCAGGATTCACCGGCTTGCTGGCCGCCCTGTTGCTGACCCTGCTGCAAAGCTTCTGGGTCGCCCCGCTGATTCTGCAGGCGGAAACCTTTGAAAAAGCCCCGGCCGCGACCGAAGTCGTGCACGAGCACGCCGCTGGCGCCGCCGCGCACACCCACGATGCCGAAGCCTGGGAGCCGGAAGACGGTTGGCAGCGCGTGCTGTCGACCACCGGCGGCAACCTGGTAGTCGCCGTCGGTTTCGCCCTGATGCTCGCCGGCCTCTATACCCTGCGCGCCCCGACCCGCACGGCCCAGGGTTTGCTGTGGGGCCTGGCCGGTTACGCGACCTTTGTGCTGGCGCCCACCTTGGGCCTGCCGCCGGAGCTACCGGGCACTGCCGCCGCCGACCTGGCGCAACGGCAAATCTGGTGGATCGGCACCGCCGCCTCGACGGCTGCCGGAATTGCCTTGATCGTGTTTGGTCGCAACTGGCTGCTGAAAGTGTTGGGCGCGGCGATCCTGGTGGTGCCGCATGTGATCGGCGCGCCGCAGCCGGAAACCCATTCGATGCTGGCCCCGCAAGCCCTCGAAACGCAGTTCAAGATCGCTTCGCAGTTGACCAACGTGGCGTTCTGGCTGGCCCTCGGCCTGATCAGTGCCTGGCTGTTCCGCCGCAACCACGACGACCAATACTCGGCATGACCCTGGTAGTCGGCCTGGGCTGCCAGCGGGGTTGTGATGTAGACACCCTACTGGGCCTGTTTGACACCGCCCTCGCCGAGGGCGGGATCGAGCGCCAGCGTGTCACGGCGCTGGCCAGCATTGACCGTAAACGGGACGAGCCTGGGGTGCTCGCCCTGGCCCGCTTGCTCAATCTGCCATTGCAGTGCTTCAGCGCCGCACAACTGGCGGCGTATGAAGACCGGCTGAGCCACAAATCCACGGTCGCGTTTGCCCATACCGGCTGTTACGGCGTCGCCGAAAGTGCCGCCCTGGCCCTGGCCGAACAGCTCTGCGGCGGTCCTGCCCGCTTGCTGATCACCCGCCGGAAAACCGCCCAGGCCACCTTTGCATTGGCCTGCGCCGGCTAAAATCCCGATAATCGCCCTTCCCGATCATGAGCAATCTTCATGCTCGCCCGTTTTTTGACAGGAATTCTCCATGACCGTCTACTTCATCGGCGCCGGCCCCGGCGATCCGGAATTGATCACCGTCAAAGGCCAACGCCTGATCCGCAGTTGCCCGGTGATCATCTATGCCGGCTCGCTGGTGCCGGCGGCGGTGCTGGAAGGTCATCAGGCGCAACAGGTGGTCAACAGCGCCGAACTGCACCTGGAACAGATCATCGAACTGATCAAGAGCGCCCACGCCAACGGCCAGGATGTGGCCCGCGTGCACTCCGGCGACCCGAGCCTGTATGGCGCGATTGGCGAGCAGATCCGTTACTTGCGTGAGTTGGGCATCCCCTTCCAGATCATTCCCGGCGTTACGGCGGTGGCCGCCTGTGCAGCCTTGCTGGAGGCCGAACTGACCCTGCCGGACATCGCCCAAAGCGTGATCCTGACCCGCTACGCCGATAAGACCAGCATGCCGGCCGGCGAAGACTTCGACAGCCTGGCCCGGCATGGCACGACCATGGCGATTCACCTGGGGGTCAATCATCTGGAGAAGATTGTCGCCGAGCTGCTGCCGCACTATGGCGCGGACTGCCCGATTGCGGTGGTGCACCGGGCGACATGGCCGGATCAGGATTGGGCCGTCGGCACCCTCAGCGATATTGCCGACAAAGTCGCCGCCAAGGGCTTCCGGCGTACGGCGCTGATTGTGGTGGGCCGGGTGCTGGCGAGTGATAGTTTCAGTGAGTCTTCGTTGTATCGGGCGGGGCATGCGCACCTTTATCGATCTTGATTATTCACTTCAAAAAGTCACAGCAATACACTGATTTAAATTAAGAAATATAAAATATCTTGAAGGCGGGATTGCCCCCCCCATGGCGGTGCATCAGCCTACTCACGAGGCGACTGACATGCCGCTATCGGGGCATAGGTATCTACACATCTTGAGCCGAGCCCCCTGCGTAGATACCGTCTTATCCAGCACCGCGTAAAACCCCGTAGCAGCTGTCGAGCCCCGTCGAGGCTGCGTCGGCCGCGACTCGAGCTTGAATCGGCAGCGCGTCTGACGCAGCCTCGCTTGCGCTCGGCAGCTGCTACGGGAGGAGGCCTTGATGTGGATTGGCTTTCGTAGCTGTCGAGCCTTGGCGAGGCTGCGTTGGTGTTGTGTCAGACGCGCCGCAAACGCAGCCTCGCCAAGGCTCGACAGCTGCGCGTTATCCTACTGAAGTTGTGTAGATACTTATGGCTATCGGGGGCAAGCCCCCTCCCACATTTGACCTTCCTTGCCAGGGAGATAGCGTCAGCATTCGAATTTGATTTTTTAATTCACAATTCATCAACAACCCACTGATTTAACTGAATAAATAAAAATCAAAATGTGGGAGGGGGCTTGCCCCCGATGGCGACGTGTCAGCCTGCTCATGAGGCGACTGAGGCACCGCTATCGGGAGCAAGCCCCCTCCAAAACTTGATCTTCTTTGTTAGATAGACAGTGTAACTACTTGAATTTAAGAATAAAAAAACGGCGCTCACGGGCGCCGTTTTTTCTGTTCGCAGTGAACACCTTACTCAGTAGTAGGCGTTTTCTTTCTGCGTGTGGTCTGTCACGTCACGGACGCCCTTGAGCTCCGGAATACGCTCCAGCAGGGTCCGCTCGATGCCTTCACGCAGGGTCACGTCCGCCTGGCCACAGCCCTGGCAGCCGCCGCCGAACTTCAACACGGCAATGCCGTCATCGACGACGTCGATCAAGCTGACCTGACCGCCGTGGCTGGCGAGCCCCGGGTTGATCTCGGTTTGCAGGTAGTAGTTGATGCGCTCGTTGACCGGGCTGTCGGCGTTGACGTTCGGCACCTTGGCGTTGGGCGCCTTGATGGTCAACTGGCCGCCCATACGGTCGGTGGCGTAGTCGACCACGGCATCGTCCAGGAAGGCTTCGCTGAAGTTGTCGATATACGCAGTGAAGCTTTTCAGCCCCAGGGCGGTGTCTTCAGGTTTCTCTTCACCGGGCTTGCAGTAGGCAATGCACGTCTCGGCGTACTGGGTGCCAGGCTGGGTGATAAAGACGCGGATGCCGATACCCGGGGTGTTCTGCTTGGACAGCAGGTCAGCCAGGTAATCGTGGGCGGCGTCGGTAATGGTTATGGCAGTCATGGAAACTCCTCACAGGCTTGCCGGCAGTTTACGCCAAAATATTACGCAGGTACAAAGTCCTAGTAATTTTGTCGGAAAAGACTCTCGCTCCCGTCAGAGGTTTTCATAACGGTTCATATCCAGCACCCCCTCTTCCACTGGCGTGGTTTCGCGAATGTACTCGGACAAATCGTGGAAATACTGCCAGAACAACGGATGGCTACGGCGTATACCCCAGTGATCGACGATTTTCTCGAACTGCGCGGCGTCCTTGGCCTGCTCCATCTGCGCGACGAACGCCGGCACTTCCCGCGCCGGAATATTGAACATGAAGTTCGGGTAGCTGCTGAGCACGCCAGGGTAGATGGTCAGCGTGTCCAGGCCCGGCTGATAGCGGTAGGCCTCACCCAGCAAAAACGCAACGTTACTGTGAGCGCGGTTGCGCAGCAGGCTGTAGACCTCACGTTTGCCACTGCTGGTTTCGACGCGCAGCACCGTGGCTTCGGGTAACTGGTCGATCACCTTGAGCCCCGCCGCCGGGCGTGAGGTCAGGCGGCTGAGCGCCTGCTCCGCATCCTGCAACGCGGGCTCGATGCCATCACGCGAGCAATACGCCCCGGTGCAACGGTTGATCGGGTCCGGGCTGGCATTCAGGTCGCCGTAGCGGGTGAGCAACTGGTTGGCAAAGTCCCGCTTCGGGTCTTTTTCATCCAGATGCAGGCCGGTGGGCTTGTCGTTATCAATAGCCTCGTAGTCCAGCCACAGCTTGATCTTGCCGCTGTTCTGGTACCAATCGTCCAAAAAGGCGTCGCGGCTATCGGCCGGCATCAGGCGCAGGAAGTTCTGCTCGGCGCCGTTGCGGATCAGGTCGAAGTACAGCCGGGTCTGGGCCTGGTGCGACACGTTGCCAAACACATCGAAGTTGACCACCAACTGGTAATACGTGCGTTCGAGCAACGGAAAGTCGAACAACCACATCGTCTGCGGGACTTCACCGATCAGGCCTTTATTGACCGAGGCGCTGTCAAAGTGGCGAAAAATACTTAACAGCGCGTTGTCGTTGCCGGCCCATAGCGTCGACCAACTGGGCGCTGGCAGCTCGGCATAGCTGTCTCGCCGCAGCGCTTCGTACTGGTTGCGCTTATCGCGGTACTTGAGCCACAGGCTGAGCACACTGCCCACGTCGTCATTCTGCCCTGGCATCGCCAGCAACGGCGTGGTCTGGCCGCGATAGCGAGCATCGGTGATGTACAGGTCGTGCTCGGGCGCCTGGAACAACGCCCAGAAATTGTCGCGGATCACATCCGTGGCAATTTGCCCGCGGCACACCGGCCCGCGAATAAAGGTACGCACAAAGTACTCGGCGTTATCCAGCATGAACTGGTAGCGCGCCTGGGCGGGAATCGCCTCGAATGTCTCGAAAGGGTTGGCGCGGCGGCCGGGGCCGTAGCCCGGCAAGGCACTGACCTGCCAGTCACCGCTGTAGAACAAGGCTTTGACCCGCGCCATTTTCTCTGCGCTGAGGGGGTATGTGATGTGAGTCTTGTGGACGATCACCCCTTGTACGGGCCACAGGCGGTAGTACACGCGGGTGCCGGGATCGTCATTGGGACGACGGGTGTTGATCAGGTCAATCGGCTGGCCGCTGGGGGTACGCGAGCGCACCCACTGGAAGAAATGCCCCGGTTCACCGCCTTCGAAATACAGATGCGCAATAAACAAATGCTCGAACAGCCAACGGGCTACCAGGCTTTCCCGGGCGCCGGGGGCGTTGAACAGGTTTTCCCATTGCAGCACTTGCGCGGCTTCCTGGGCACTGGGGGCCACACCTTGCTCGTCAATCGGTGCACCGGAGGCCAGCCAGCGTTGCAGCGTCTGGTATTGCTGGTCGCTCAAGCCAGTTACAGCCAGAGGCATGCCCTCATTGGGGTGCGCACCGGCGTAAGCGTCGAACTCTCCCGGCAACGGGCACATATTCTCGCGGTTAAGACCCAGCACAATATCAGCTGGCAACTTGGCGTTGGGTTGCAACGGCGCGCGGCGATGACCGAGTTCGAGCATGCGCGCCATCAGCGCAGCCTGGCTGCCTTGGGCGTCGAGTACTGAGCTGAAGCCTTCGCGCTGCCAGGCAGCTTTGCCGAACGCGTCATAGAACAGGCGGGTCGGCTTGGTCGCCTGGCTGCGCTCCCCGTCGTACACCGGCACTTTGCTCGCCCCGCGCGCCGCGCCCTCGGCACTGCCCAGGTTCAGTTGGCAGGCCGAGTCGTAGCACGCATGGCAAGCCACACACTTTTCGGTGAAGATCGGTTGAATATCGCGGGTATAAGAGATCGCCGAGGCGGGACCTTCTGCCTGGGCAGTGCTGGCTATCAAGGCCAGGACGGCGCTGACAATAAGACGAAGTGACATGTATCCGGTCCCGATTGAATGCAGGCGATATGGAAGTGGCGGCGATTCTACCGGGCCACACCCCTCATCAACATGAGCGATATTCATGCAAAACCCGGACATGCCGCAAATCCGCACAGGTTTGTTATGATCCACGCCCTCCGTAATGCCTGACCAGAGTAGTCCCATGTCCGATCGTAGCGCTCGTCTGCAAGCCCTTCACCACGCTCTCAAGGAACGCATCCTGATCCTCGACGGCGGCATGGGCACGATGATCCAGAGCTATAAACTGGAAGAACACGACTACCGCGGCAAACGTTTCGCCGACTGGCCGAGCGACGTCAAGGGCAACAACGACCTGCTGGTGCTCACCCGCCCGGACGTGATTGGCGGGATCGAGAAGGCGTACCTGGATGCCGGTGCCGACATCCTCGAAACCAACACCTTCAACGCGACCCGCATCTCCATGGCCGACTATGGCATGGAAGAGCTGGCCTATGAACTGAATGTCGAAGGCGCCCGCCTGGCGCGCAAGATCGCCGATGCCAAGACCGCCGAGAACCCGGCCAAGCCGCGCTTCGTTGCTGGCGTCCTCGGCCCGACCAGCCGCACCTGCTCGCTGTCGCCCGATGTAAACAACCCCGGCTACCGCAACGTCACCTTCGATGAACTGGTGGAGAACTACACCGAGGCCACCAAGGGCCTGATCGAGGGCGGCGCCGACCTGATCCTGATCGAGACCATCTTCGACACCCTCAACGCCAAGGCCGCGATCTTCGCCGTGCAGGGGGTGTTCGAAGCGCTTGGCATCGAATTGCCGATCATGATCTCCGGCACCATCACCGACGCCTCCGGCCGTACCCTCTCGGGCCAGACCACTGAAGCCTTCTGGAACTCGGTCGCCCACGCCAAGCCGATTTCCGTGGGCCTGAACTGCGCCCTCGGCGCCAGCGAGCTGCGCCCGTACCTGGAAGAGTTGTCCAACAAGGCCAACACCCACGTGTCCGCGCACCCCAATGCCGGCCTGCCCAACGAATTCGGCGAATACGACGAGCTGCCATCGGAAACCGCCAAGGTCATCGAAGAATTCGCCCAGAGCGGCTTTCTGAACATCGTCGGCGGTTGCTGCGGCACCACACCGGGCCATATCGAAGCCATCGCCAAGGCCGTGGCCGGTTATGCGCCGCGCCCGATCCCGGACATCCCCAAGGCCTGCCGCCTGTCGGGCCTGGAGCCGTTCACGATTGATCGCAGCTCGTTGTTCGTCAACGTCGGCGAGCGCACCAACATCACCGGTTCTGCGCGTTTCGCCCGCCTGATCCGTGAAGACAACTACACCGAAGCCCTGGAAGTGGCCCTGCAACAGGTGGAAGCCGGCGCCCAGGTGATCGACATCAACATGGACGAGGGCATGCTCGATTCGAAGAAGGCCATGGTGACCTTCCTCAATCTGATTGCCGGCGAGCCGGACATCTCCCGCGTACCGATCATGATCGATTCCTCCAAGTGGGAAGTGATCGAAGCCGGCCTCAAGTGCATCCAGGGCAAGGGCATCGTCAACTCCATCAGCATGAAGGAAGGCGTCGAGCAGTTCATTCACCACGCCAAGCTGTGCAAGCGCTACGGCGCCGCCGTGGTCGTGATGGCCTTCGACGAAGCCGGCCAGGCCGACACCGAAGCGCGCAAGAAGGAAATCTGCAAGCGTTCCTACGACATCCTGGTCAATGAAGTCGGCTTTCCGCCGGAAGACATCATCTTCGACCCGAACATCTTCGCGGTCGCCACCGGTATTGAAGAACACAACAACTACGCCGTCGATTTCATCAACGCCTGCGCCTACATCCGCGACGAGCTGCCGTATGCGCTGACCTCCGGTGGCGTGTCCAACGTGTCGTTCTCGTTCCGCGGCAACAACCCGGTGCGCGAGGCGATCCACTCGGTGTTCCTGCTGTATGCGATCCGCAACGGCCTGACCATGGGTATCGTCAACGCCGGCCAGTTGGAGATCTACGACCAGATCCCGGCCGAGCTGCGCGATGCCGTTGAAGATGTAGTCCTCAACCGCACCCCGGAAGGCACCGACGCCCTCCTCGCCATCGCCGACAAGTACAAGGGCGATGGCAGCGTAAAAGAAGCCGAGACCGAGGAATGGCGCGGCTGGCCGGTCAACAAGCGCCTCGAGCACGCGCTGGTCAAGGGCATCACCACCCATATCGTCGAAGACACTGAAGAATCGCGGCAGTCGTTCGCGCGCCCGATCGAAGTGATCGAAGGCCCGTTGATGTCCGGTATGAACATCGTTGGCGACCTGTTCGGCGCCGGCAAGATGTTCCTGCCCCAGGTGGTGAAATCCGCCCGCGTAATGAAGCAGGCCGTGGCCCACTTGATCCCGTTCATCGAACTGGAAAAAGGCGACAAGCCGGAAGCCAAGGGCAAGATCCTGATGGCCACGGTGAAGGGCGACGTGCATGACATCGGCAAGAACATCGTTGGCGTGGTGCTCGGTTGCAACGGCTATGACATTGTCGACCTCGGCGTGATGGTGCCGGCCGAGAAGATCCTGCAGGTGGCCAAGGAGCAGAAGTGCGACATTATCGGGCTGTCCGGCCTGATCACACCGTCCCTGGACGAGATGGTGCATGTGGCCCGCGAGATGCAGCGCCAGGACTTCCACCTGCCGCTGATGATCGGTGGCGCGACCACCTCCAAGGCACACACGGCGGTGAAGATCGAGCCCAAGTACAGCAACGACGCGGTGATCTACGTCACCGACGCCTCCCGCGCGGTGGGCGTGGCCACGCAGCTGCTGTCCAAGGAATTGAAGGCCGGCTTCGTCGAGAAGACCCGCCTGGAATACATCGATGTCCGTGAGCGCACCTCCAACCGCAGTGCGCGCACCGAACGCCTGAGCTATCCGGCGGCCATCGCCAAGAAGCCGCAGTTCGACTGGAGCACCTACACGCCGGTCAAGCCAACCTTCACCGGTTCCAAAGTGCTGGACAATATCGACCTCAACGTTTTGGCCGAGTACATCGACTGGACCCCGTTCTTTATCTCCTGGGACCTGGCCGGCAAGTTCCCGCGCATCCTTACCGATGAAGTGGTGGGTGAAGCCGCCACCGCGCTGTACGCCGACGCCCGGGAAATGCTCAAGAAGCTGATCGACGAAAAACTCATCAGTGCCCGCGCGGTGTTCGGTTTCTGGCCGACCAACCAGGTGCAGGACGATGACCTGGAAGTCTACGGCGAAGACGGCCAGCCGATTGCCAAACTGCACCACCTGCGCCAGCAGATCATCAAGACCGACGGCAAGCCGAACTTCTCCCTGGCCGACTTCGTCGCGCCCAAGGACAGCGGCGTGACCGACTACATCGGTGGCTTCATCACCACCGCCGGCATCGGCGCCGAAGAAGTGGCCAAGGCCTACCAGGACGCAGGTGACGACTACAACTCGATCATGGTCAAGGCCCTGGCCGACCGCCTGGCCGAGGCCTGTGCCGAGTGGCTGCACCAGCAGGTGCGTAAAGAACACTGGGGTTACGCCAAGGACGAGCAACTGGACAACGAGGCGCTGATCAAGGAGCAATACAGCGGCATCCGCCCTGCCCCAGGTTACCCGGCGTGCCCGGATCACACCGAGAAAGCCCAGTTGTTCCAACTGCTCGACCCCGAGGCCCGCGAAATGCACGCCGGCCGCAGCGGTGTGTTCCTCACCGAACACTACGCAATGTTCCCGGCGGCGGCGGTCAGTGGCTGGTACTTTGCCCATCCGCAGGCGCAGTACTTTGCCGTGGGCAAGGTCGACAAGGACCAGGTGGCCAGCTACACCGCGCGTAAAGGCCAGGACCTGGCCGTGACCGAGCGCTGGCTGGCGCCGAACCTGGGTTACGACAACTAAGCCGGCCTGGATTGTCTATGCTGTCCCTCACACACCTTGTGTCGAGGGACGTATGGACGATCCAGCCAACAACAAGCCCCCTACCTTCTGGCAGATGCTCCACAGCGTGGTGGCCGCTGCATTTGGCGTGCAGAGCGGCAAGAATCGCGCCCGCGACTTTACCCATGGCAAGCCCAGTCATTTCGTGGTGCTGGGCATCCTGTTCACTGCCGTGTTTGCGTTGACCTTGTTTGGCATCGTCAAGCTGGTGCTGCACCTGGCCGGCGTCTAGCGGAGCAACAGCCGCAGGCTGAACGGGTAGCGATAGGACACGGGTTTGCCCTGGGCGGACAGTGCGCGAAAATTCACCGCGGGTGTCGGCCCCAACAAGCGCCGCGCCTGGCTGGCATCGATCAACTGGAACAACGCCAACTGACGGTCGCGCCCACCATAGGCGCCAATGTCCAGGCCTTTGGCATCATCATGGACCAACACCATGGCCCAGCCGCCGACGGTGAAATGCCCGGCGACCAGGCTCGATAAACGCCCCTCCAGGCGCGCCTGCAGAATTTCCGGCGAACTGTTGACCGCGCTGAACAGCACGTCCTTACCCGGTAACCGTCCACTGTCCTGCAACGCCTGCATGGCGCCCAACGCCATCTGATCACTGGCCGACCACACCAGCGCCGTCTGCGGGTAGCGCTTGAACAGTTGCGTCGCTTGCTCGAAGGCGCGCTCGCGGCTCCACTCACCGTAGACCAACTGACGCAGGCGCACCTCGGGATGCTCGGCCAGCGCCCGACGCATGCCCCGCTCACGCAATTGCGCAACCGGCGTGGTCTTGACGCCGGAAAAGGCCAACAGGTCGAGGGATTGACCCGGCGCAACCGGGCCGTGCTGGCGCAGCAAGTCGCGGAGCATCAGGTAGCCAGCCTCTTCATCGTCAGCGACCAGGCTGCCGATCAAACGGATGCCACTGCGGGTTCCCAGCAATTGCATCTGATCCGGGGTCAGCGCGCTGTTCACCACCAGTAGCTTGACGCCACTGCCCTCGGCCATGCGCAGGATCTGCGGCGCAACGTACTGCTCATTCGCCAGTACCAGGTAATCAGGCCGCTGACTGCCTTGCAGCACCTCACGCGCCTGGAGCAGTGTGTTGTCGGCATCGCGCTCGCCATAACGCACACGCAATTCCAGGCCGAGGTCCTTGGCGGCGGCCTGCATGAATTGCGTGTAGCTGACCCAGAAAGTTTCCGTCGACATGCCAGGATTGAGAAACACCACCGAGGTGGCATGGGCCATCACCCCATACGTCGATCCCAGCAACCAGACACACGTAATCAACACCTTCAACATGGATGCTTGAGCCTCGAAAATAGGCCGCCATGATAGTGGCAATGCCCAAACCAATCGAGGCTCAATCAACGTCCTTTATTGATGGCTGACCCAGAATACGGCGGTTCCCACCACCAGAATAATCAAGAACAGAATGGCCCAGGCATCCACGGTACTGTCAGGTTTACGAGCTTTGGTCGGATTGCTCATTGCATCGCCTCTTGTCGGTTTTATAGGTGATTGCACTCAAACACGCTCACAGTAAAGTTCACGATTGCCCGCATGACAAATGTGGGTATCACGATAACCTTTCTCATTAGTCATTTTGGTTATGTGCATATACTCAAACATCACTTTTGCGCATAAACGCAAACTGGTATCGTGCGCCGGCTCCGTTGGGAGTGCGCGGCCGTGCGCGCAGATTTGCCGAGAACAGGACCTATATGTACGTATACGACGAATACGATCAGCGCATCATCGAGGACCGCGTCAAGCAGTTCCGTGATCAGACCCGACGCTACCTAGCAGGTGAACTGAGCGAAGAAGAGTTCCGCCCTCTGCGCCTGCAAAATGGCCTTTATGTTCAGCGCTTTGCGCCGATGCTGCGGGTGGCCGTGCCTTATGGCCAACTGACTTCGCGCCAGACCCGCATGATGGCCAAGATTGCCCGCGACTTCGACAAAGGCTATGCCCACATCAGCACCCGCCAGAACGTACAGTTCAACTGGCCGGCGCTGGAAGATGTGCCGGACATCCTGGCTGAACTGGCCACCGTGCAGATGCACGCCATTCAGACCAGCGGTAACTGCCTGCGCAACGTGACCACCGACCAATTCGCCGGGGTTGCCGCCGACGAGCTGATCGACCCACGCCCGTGGTGTGAAATCGTCCGTCAGTGGACCACCTTCCACCCGGAATTCGCCTACCTGCCGCGCAAGTTCAAGATCGCCATCAATGGCTCGACCTCGGACCGTGCCGCCATCGAAGTGCACGACATCGGCCTGGAGCCGGTGTACAACGCGGCCGGCGAGCTGGGTTTCCGTGTACTGGTGGGTGGCGGCCTCGGCCGTACCCCGGTGGTGGGTGCATTCATCAACGAGTTCCTGCCGTGGCAGGACCTGTTGAGTTACCTCGACGCGATCCTGCGGGTCTATAACCGCTACGGCCGTCGTGACAACAAATACAAGGCCCGGATCAAAATCCTGGTCAAGGCGCTGACCCCTGAGGTGTTCGCCCAGAAAGTCGACGCCGAGATGGAACACCTGCGCGGCGGCCAGACCACCCTGACTGAAGCCGAAGTGCACCGTGTGGCCAAGCACTTCGTCGATCCTGAGTACAAGGCCCTGAACAATCAGGACGCCGAGTTGGCAGCGCTCGACCAGCAGCACCCAGGCTTCGCCCGCTGGCGCACCCGCAACACCCTGGCGCACAAAAAGCCGGGCTATGTGGCGGTGACCCTGTCGCTGAAACCGACCGGTGTTGCACCGGGCGACATCACCGACAAGCAGCTGGACGCCGTCGCCGACCTGGCCGAGCGCTACAGCTTCGGCCAGCTGCGTACCTCCCACGAGCAGAACATCATCCTTGCGGATGTTGAGCAGAGCCAACTGTTCACCCTGTGGGGCGAGCTGCGCGAAGGCGGTTTCGCCACGCCGAACATCGGCCTGTTGACCGACATCATCTGCTGCCCGGGCGGCGACTTCTGCTCCCTGGCCAACGCCAAGTCGATCCCGATTGCCGAATCGATCCAGCGCCGTTTCGACGACCTGGACTACCTGTTCGACATCGGCGAGCTGGACCTGAACATTTCCGGTTGCATGAACGCCTGTGGTCACCACCACGTCGGCCACATCGGCATCCTGGGCGTGGACAAGAAAGGCGAAGAATTCTACCAAGTGTCCCTGGGTGGCAGCGCCAGCCGCGATGCGAGCCTGGGCAAGATCCTTGGCCCATCCTTCGCCCAGGAAGCCATGCCTGAGGTGATCGGCAAGCTGATCGACGTGTACATCGAACAGCGCACCGAAGATGAGCGTTTCATCGACACCTACCAGCGCATCGGCATTGACCTGTTCAAGGAGCGCGTCTATGCAGCGAATCATTAAGAACAACGAAGTCCTCGACGAAACCTGGCACCTGCTGCCCAAGGACGCGAGCTTCGACGGCATTTCCAACTGTGACGACCTGATCGTGCCGCTGGCCCTGTGGCGCGAACATGGCCACGCGCTCAAGGCCCGTGACGGCGGCCTGGGTGTGTGGCTGGACGCCGATGAAGAAGCCGAGGAGATCGGTGCGGACGTGGAACACTTCCAGGTCATCGCCCTGAACTTCCCGGCCTTCACCGACGGTCGCAACTACTCCAACGCACGTTTGCTGCGTGACCGCTACGGTTACAAAGGCGAGCTGCGGGCGATTGGCGACGTGTTGCGCGACCAGTTGTTCTACCTGCGCCGTTGTGGGTTCGATGCCTTCGCCTTGCGCGCTGACAAGGACCCGTACGAAGCGCTGGAAAGCCTCAAGGACTTCTCGGTGACGTACCAGGCAGCTACGGATGAGCCGTTGCCGCTGTTCCGTCGTCGCTGAGTATCACATGCGGGGTGGGGGTTTGCTCCCGTGACGGCTCGGGAGCTGACGACTCTCTAACTGATGCCCCGCGCTAAATGTGGGAGGGGCGGTGCGACGATTCGACTTGCCCCCGATGGCGGCCTCTGGGCCGACCATGTGCTTGGGTTGGAATGAGTACATATCCGTTGCTGCGGTAACGGCTACTTAGGGTTCCGCTCTTACAGCGGGTCACTTTTGGAAGAGCGCCAAAAGTAACCAAAAACGCTTCGCCCCACCACTCGGCACCTCGCCCAGGCTCGGTGTGCCCGTAATCCGACAGTGATTTGGGGGGCCGCCGCCACGCGCCATCCATGGCGCGGGGCGGCTAAACCGGCATCCCTGCCGGTTTACCCCCCAAATCACTATCGAATTCCGGCCAGCGTGGTTTAACGGGGCGCCTGAGATCAAGATCTAAAGCAAGATCAAGGGCGGCTCGCTTCGCATCGTGGTTAGCTTTAGCGGCTACACAGTTGCGTAGATACCTTTGGATCTGCTTGCTCTGCAACTCGGCGCTTTTTCAGGCACCGGCCTTAATCGACGCCAGCACTTGCTTCTGCCCCATGGAGCACGGCACGCCTTCCGGCTGCGCCCGGACCGCCTCGATCACGCCCAGCAACTGCGCCTTGCTATGAGCCAACTGCGCCTGCATCGCCTCGATCTGCGTCACCTTGCGCTCCAGGGCCTCGATCAACTCCTCGCGCTTGTGCTCCCCCGGCGCGGGCATTAACGCCTTGAGTTCCTGCAAGGTAAACCCGGCCTGCTGTGCGCTCTGAATCAGTTGCAGCGTTTGCAGGGCATCGGGTGCATAGCGCCGATACCCATTGGCCTGGCGCCCTACCTGGCTGATCAGCCCCTCGGATTCATAGAAGCGGATACGCGACGCCGCCAACCCACTCTGCTTTGCCAGCTCACCAATATTCATCAAACCACCTGCTTGACATTAAAGTTAACTTTAAGCTTAGCCTGAGGCCTCCCCCGTTCCGGAGTCAACTCATGTCACCCTTTGAACCCTTGCAACTGCCCAATGGCCAGGTCCTCGCGAACCGCATCGCCAAGGCGGCTATGGAAGAGAATATGGCGGACGCCGATCAAGCGCCTTCCCGTGAACTGAAGCAGCTGTACACCGCCTGGGCAGACGGCGCGCCCGGCCTGCTGCTGACCGGCAACGTGATGGTCGACCGCCGCGCCATGACCGGTCCCGGCGGCGTTGCCCTCGAAGACGAACAGCATCTGGACAGCTTTCGCGAATGGGCCAACGTGGCCCGCGACAAGGGCGTCCACTTCTGGGTACAGCTCAGTCATCCGGGGCGCCAAACCATGGCCAACCTCGGCCAGCAGGCCCTGGCGCCCTCCGCGATTGCGCTGGACCTGGGCAGCTTTTCGAAGATGTTCGCCAAGCCCAGGGCGATGACCGAGGACGACATTCAAGACGTGATCAAACGCTTCGCCACCAGCGCGCGCCTGGCCGAGAAAGCCGGGTTCACCGGGGTGCAGATCCACGGCGCGCACGGCTATCTGCTCAGCCAGTTTCTCTCGCCGTTGAGCAACCACCGCACTGACCGCTGGGGTGGCTCGCTGGAGAACCGGGCGCGGCTGCTGCTGGAGGTGATCCATGCGGTTCGCGCCAGCGTCAGCCCGTCCTTTTGCGTCGCGGTAAAGCTCAACTCGGCCGACTTCCAGCGCGGTGGATTTGCAGAGGCCGATGCGTGTGCGGTGGTGAAGCTGCTCAACCCATTGCCCATCGACCTGCTGGAATTGTCCGGAGGCAGCTATGAATCACCGGCCATGCAAGGTGATGCGCGGGATGGTCGCACCCTGGCCCGTGAGGCGTACTTCCTGGAGTTTGCCAGGGAGCTGGCGACCATCGCCCAGATGCCGCTGATGGTCACCGGCGGCATTCGCCGCCTGCCGGTCGTGCAACAGGTACTGGACAGCGGCATCGCCATGGCCGGCATTGCCACCGCCCTCACCCTGGAACCGCAACTGATCAAACACTGGCACGAGGGCCGCGACCTCAACCCGCAACTCAAACCGATCAATTGGCAGCGCAAACCCTTGGCCGCTCTCGCCACCCTGGCCGTGGTGCGTGACCAGATGCGCCGCCTGAGCCGCGGCCGCTTGCACGATGCCAAGGTAGCACCGTGGCTGGCGCTGGTGCGCGACCAGTGGTTTATCGCCCGGCGCACCCGGCAATACCGCGCGTCCATGACGCAATCTTCACATTAAAGGCGGAGCATTCGCCGTGATCGAACTGTCCCCTATTGATCAGCAGTTTTTAACCTCACTGACGATTGGAGTTCTTCATGGCGAAAATCAACCTGGCCCAGCAATTGGCGACCACCCTTGAACAGGCGGGCATCAAGCGTATCTGGGGCCTGACCGGCGACAGCCTCAACGGCCTCACCGACGCCCTGCGCACCATGGACAGCATCGAGTGGATGCACGTGCGCCACGAAGAAGTCGCCGCGTTCGCTGCCGGGGCCGAAGCTGCAGCCACTGGCGAACTGACCGTATGCGCCGGCAGTTGCGGGCCGGGCAACCTGCACTTGATCAACGGCCTGTTCGACTGCCATCGCAACCATGTGCCGGTGCTGGCGATTGCGGCGCAAATCCCCTCCTCCGAGATCGGCCTGAACTACTTCCAGGAGACCCATCCCCAGGAACTGTTCAAAGAATGCAGCCACTTTATCGAGCTGGTCACCAACCCCGAGCAAATGCCCCACGTGCTGCACCGCGCCATGCGTTCGGCGATCCTCAACCGCGGCGTGGCGGTGGTGGTGATTCCGGGGGACGTGTCGTTGCTGGAAGTCGAGGACAAGCTCAAGCCCTGGCCTGCCCTCCACGCACCGCGCACCTTGCCGGCGGAACAGGACCTGCAGCGCCTCAGCCAAATGCTCGAAAGTAGCAAGAAGGTCACCCTGCTCTGCGGCAGCGGTTGCGCCGGTGCCCACGATCAAGTGGTGGCCCTGGCCGACACGCTGGGGGCGCCGGTGGTGCATGCCCTGCGCGGCAAGGAGCATGTGGAGTGGGATAACCCGTTCGATGTCGGCATGACCGGCCTGATCGGCTTCAGCTCCGGTTACCACGCCATGCTCGACTGCGACACGCTGATCATGCTCGGCACTGACTTTCCGTACCGCCAGTTCTACCCGACAGACGCCAAGATCATTCAGGTCGACCGCAACCCACAGGCCCTGGGCCGTCGCGCCACGCTGGACCTGGGCATCGCTGCGGATGTGGGCGAGACCATCGACGCACTGCTGCCGCGCCTGACCCGCAAGACCGACCGCAGCTTCCTCGACACCTCGCTGAAGCACTACGAAAAAGCCCGCCAAGGCCTGGACGACCTGGCGCAACCGTCGAAGGCCAACCGGCCGATCCACCCGCAATACGTGGCACGTTTGCTCAGCGAACTGGCGAACGAGGATGCGATCTTTACCGCCGACGTTGGCTCGCCGACCGTGTGGGCCGCGCGCTACCTGAAAATGAATGGCAAGCGCCGCCTGATTGGCTCGTTCAACCACGGCTCCATGGCCAACGCCATGCCCCAGGCGATTGGCGCGCAGGCGGCGTTTCCTGGGCGCCAGGTGATCTCGATGTCCGGCGACGGCGGGTTTGCCATGCTGATGGGGGATTTCATTTCACTGGCGCAGTTGAAATTGCCGGTAAAGGTGATCGTGTTCGATAACTCGTCCCTGGGCTTTGTCGCCATGGAAATGAAGGCTGCGGGCTATCTGGATGCCGGCACCGAGCTGAAAAACCCGGACTTCGCCGCCATGTCCAACGCCATGGGCATCCTCGGCATTCGCGTGGAGCAATCCGAAGACCTGGAACCGGCCCTGCGCCGCGCCCTGGCCCATGATGGCCCGGTGCTGGTGGATGTGGTGACGGCCACCCAGGAGCTGGTGATGCCGCCGAGCATCAAGCTGGAACAAGCCAAGGGCTTCAGCCTGTACATGCTCAAGGCGGTGATGAGTGGGCGTGGTGATGAAGTGATCGAGTTGGCGCGGACTAACTGGCTGCGCTGATCCAATACTGTGGGAGGGGCTTGCGCCCTCCCACAATGGACAATGAGTGCCGATTCAAGCGCTCTGTTTTTCTACCCATTTACCGTAGGCATCAATGAATGCCCGCAGGAATGGCCGGGTCTTTTCCGACACCTTGCCGGCGTCGTCGAACAGGCTGCCCGCACCGCCCACGTACGCTTCCGGCTGCTGCATGCACGGCACATCGAGGAACACCAGGGACTGGCGTAAATGGTGGTTGGCACCAAAACCGCCAACAGCGCCCGGCGATACACTGATGATCGCCCCCGGCTTGCCGCTCCAGGCGCTTTGGCCATAGGGACGGGAGCCTACGTCAATCGCATTCTTCAACGGTGCGGGTACGGAGCGGTTGTACTCCGGTGTCACAAACAACACCGCGTCGGATGAACGTACTTGCTGACGGAAAGTACTGTAGGCTGCGGGCGGTGATGCCCCGTCGATGTCCTCGTTGTAGAGCGGCAAATCGCCAATTTCCACAATGTTCAACTTCAGGTTGGCAGGGGCCAGCTCGGCCAATGCCAGGGCGACCTTGCGGTTGATCGAGTCTTTTCTCAAGCTGCCAACCAGAACGGCAATCGTGTAGACCTTGCTCATTGGGTTTCTCGACGTCTGACTAAGGAAGCTTGTAGTTATAAAGGCTTCGCAGCGCGTTCACCAGAAGGTTTTGATAATCCTCCAGACGTTTGGCCCGCGATTTGATGCGTAGGAACCGTCTGAAAATGTCAGCGAATAGTATTTTTTTTCAATAGGTAAACTCCGCCTCTTTATGACGGTCTATAGCACCGCATATCGAGTGTTTATCTCCAGAGGTTCTAAACAGATGGCAGCAGTACTAGTCGGACAGTTTCATGCCAGAGACGCAGAAGGACGCGTGTATTCGGTGCATGAGTTCCAGGAATCCAACCCGGCGCAAGGCGACCTGGCTGGCTCGGCAACCACCACCACCTACAAGCTGGCCATTGGCGACCGTGTAGAAAAACTGGAAGGCGATGAGTTCAAGCTGATCCAGTCGGGGACCATTATCGTCCGCGAATCGCAGACCACCCTCGCCTCATAAGCTTGATCGCCCGGGCGCACCTGCTCAGTCCTGGCCATTGACGGCATTGACTGAGCTGGGCGGTCACGGGTTGCGAATCTCCGTCACTTCCAGTCCCTGCCCGCCGTCCACCTGCTTGAGCGTCACCATCAACCTGCCCCGCTCGCCTTCCACCTCGTACATCAAGCGTTTATAACCCGGCGCATTGTAGCCAGGGTACGCCACCATCTGCTTGACCAGCGTCATACCCAGCACCGTGCCGACATGCTCGACTACCTGTTCCTGGGAAAGAATAAACGCTTCGAGTTCGAGGTTTTCCGGCGTGTTGTCGTCGTGATTGCTGAAGAGATAAGCCGCCGCGCCGCCAACGATCACGAGGATCGCGAGTTGCTTGGCCGTTATCCCGAAGAATATCGAGGGAATAGGCATTCGAGACCAGACCTGTTTTTGTTGTAAGTGCCGAGTACCCGGCATTGGTCGTTGATGATCAGACGAGCCATTCTAGTGAGGTCCTGGCTGAACGCCAGCGACATAGGCGACCCACATAGTCTTTTTTGCGCACGACGGCGCGCACCATTGAATCCCCACCGCGCTGCACATAGACTCCGGCCATGCGTTTACGTCATATCGAAGTGATTCAAGCCATCCTGCAGACCGGACACCTCGGCACCGCCGCCGAATGGTTGCAACTCCCCGTGGGCGAGGTAGACGCGGCACTCAAGGATGCCGAGCAGCAATTGGGCTTCATGCTGTTTGCCAGTGTGCGCGGGCGCTTGCAAGCGACGCGCGAGACCCTGGAGTTGCAGGCCGAAATCGCTCATGTGTACGAAGCCCTGGAACCGGTGCAACGCCTGGCCAGCCGCTTGAAACACCATCACGCTCCCGCGTTGCGCGCCCTGTGCACGCCGCCACTGGCCAACCAACTGCTGCCACAGAGCATTGCGCTGCTGCGTCGACGGTTCCAGGACACGCCGTGCAACCTGTCGAGCCAGCCGACCCGGGAAATCGTCCGCAGCCTGCTGCTGCACGAGGCCGACGTGGGCCTGAGCCTGCATGACCCGGAACACCCGCAAATCCACAGCACGGTGCTGGCCCAAGGCAAATTGCAATTGCTCGCGCCCCATGGCTGGCTCAAGCCCAAGCAGAAGTACATTGCGCTGCAAGACCTGGCCGGGCAGGCGATGATCGGGCTTGAAGGGCAAGACCCGCTCAGCCGCCTGCTGGACGCCAAGCTGCAAGCCCTGCGCCCGCTGCCAGTGGTGCAGACGCGAGTGCAAACCTACCAGATGATGCGCAGCATGGTGGAAGCCGGCGAAGGCCTGGCGATTGTCGACCCGTTCACTGCGTTTGGTGCGCGCGAGGCAGGTTTGGATGCATGCCCGGTGTCGCCGCCGATCATGGTCAGCCTGTACGCGCTGACCCTCAAGGATAGCGTGACTGCCCCTGCGCTGAATGCACTGCTGGAGATCGTCACGCAAAAGGCCCAAGGCCTGCTGGCGAGTTAAAACCGCTCGGCTTCGGTCTTGAACAACCGATACCAGAAAATCGCCACTTCACGGGTCTGCGGGTCGATGCCGCGATAACGCAGGTGGTCGATCCCGCCCATCACATAGCCGCAACGCTCATACAAGCGGCAGGCGCCGAGGTTGTTGTTCTGGGTTTCGAGCATCATGCCCGGCAGGTTTTTCTTGCGGCTCCAGAACTGCGCCACATCCAACAGCGACTTGGCCACCCCATGCCGGCGGGCGGGCAAGGCCACCGCCAGTTCGTCAACGTGGGCAAAGCCATTCCAATTAGTACTGACCACGATATGCCCGACGGCACGGTCGTCCAGGTAGGCCATGAAGATCGCACTGTCCGGTGCATCGCGGAAACTGGCGAACTCTTCCGGGTCGATGCCATAACACTTGCGGTAAGGCACGATGCGCTCCACGGGCCATTGATCGACTCGCTTGCCCATCTCCGGCACGCCATAGGCGTTGACCTCAAAGCTGAAATCATTACCCCATACGTAGGCGTCGAAGCCCTCGTCGGCGACCCGCACACTGAGCCCTGGATACTTCGGGTTCATTACAGCTTGCATAAACATCCTTAACCCTTGATGCAATCGACGGTGTAACAACGACCACTGCCGTCATCTTCGTGTTGTAACCCGTGAACATCGGCAACAAAACCGGGGAAACTGCTATCGAACGTCCGGGCAAACGCCAGGTAGTCGATGATCGACCGCGTCGACTCGGTAAAGCGCTCGCCCGGCATGATCAACGGAATGCCCGGCGGATAAGGCACCAGCATCACGGCTGCAATGCGTCCTGGCAAGACGTCTATGGACACAGCCTCCACTTCTCCCCTTACCAATTGGTCATAGGCGTCGGCCGGTTTCATCGCGATTTCCGGCAACACCGTGTACATGCGCTTGAGGTGCTTGGCGGTGGCGTTGCTGCGGTAACAGCTGTGCAATTGATCGCACAGGTCGCGCAAACCCAGGCCCTGATAACGCGCCGGGCCCTGGGCAAACACCGATGGCAAACAACTGGCGAGGCTGACATTCGCGTCGTAACTGCGCTTGAACTCCAGCAACTCGGTGAGCAAGGTACTCCATTTGCCTTTGGTGATGCCCATGGAAAACAACACGAGGAACGAATACAACCCGGTCTTTTCCACCACCAGCCCACGTTCCCAGAGGAATTTGCTGACCACGGCGGCGGGAATCCCACAATCGCTCAAGGCGCCGCCGGCAGTGAGGCCCGGCATTACCAGGGTCACTTTGATCGGGTCCAGTAGCACGTAGTCTTCGGCCACGTCACCAAAGCCGTGCCAGTCATCCTGCGGCTGCAACAGCCAATCCGCGGTGGCGACGCGGTCGATGCCCGCTACCGATGGCGGCTGCCAGATAGAGAACCACCAGTCTTCGGCGGCAATATGCTGACGCAGGTTGGCCAGGGCGCGGCGAAAACTCAGCGCCTCGTCGAACATTTCCTGCAGCAGCGAGCGCCCGGCCGGGCCTTCCATCATCGCCGAGGCTACGTCCAGCGAAGCGATGATGCTGTACTGCGGCGAGGTGGAGATATGCATCATGAAGGCTTCATTGAAACGGTCGCGATCCAGTTGGCGCGCGCCGCCGTCCTGCACGTGGATCATCGAGGCCTGGCTGAACGCCGCCAGCAGCTTGTGGGTGGAGTGGGTGGTGAACACCAGCGGGCTGTCCGGGGTACGCGAGGTGCCCATGCCGTAGCGCCCGGCAAAGAACTCGTGGAACGCCGCGTAGGCATACCAGGCCTCGTCGAAGTGCAGCACCTCGACACTGTTGCCCAATTGTTGCTTGATCAGCTCGGCGTTGTAGCACAGGCCGTCATAGGTGGAGTTGGTGACCACGGCCAGTTTCACCTTGGGTTGCCGGCCACGGGTCAAGGGACTGGCGTCGATCTTGGCGCGGATCGACGCGGGGCTGAACTCACTCAGGGGAATCGGACCGATGATACCCAGCTCATTGCGTTCCGGGCACAGGTACAGCGGGATGGCGCCGGTCATGATGATCGAATGCAACACCGACTTGTGGCAGTTGCGGTCCACCAGCACCAGGTCATCGCGGCCCACCATGGAATGCCAGACGATCTTGTTGGCGGTGGACGTGCCGTTGATCACGAAGAAGGTATGGTCAGCGCCGAAGTTGCGCGCGGCACGGGCCTCGGCTTCGGCCAGGGGCCCGGTGTGGTCCAGCAGCGAGCCCAACTCGGGCACCGACACCGACAAATCCGAGCGCAGGGTGTTTTCCCCGAAGAACTGGTGAAACGCCTGCCCCACCGGGCTTTTGCGATAGGCCACGCCACCGCCATGACCAGGGGTGTGCCAGGAATAATTGGAGTCGGCGGTGTGTTGCACCAGCGCTTTGAAAAAAGGCGGCAACAGCCCATCGAGGTAAGTACGGGCAGCACGGGCCACCTGGCGGGCGAGAAACGGCACGGTGTCCTCGAACAGGTAGAGAATGCCGCGCAGTTGGTTGAGTTCGCTCATGGCATCGGCCGGGGCGTTTTCCAGGGTGACCTGCTCGCCCAGGGCAAAGATCGGCAGGCTCGGCGCCCGCAGGCGTGCCAGGCGGATCAGCTCGACCATGTTTTGCAGCAGGTGGGTATTCTCACCGGCGCCTTCGGCGGCGATCAGCATGCACGCCAGGCCGTGATGGGTAGACGCCACCAACCGGCCTTCGGCGTAGTCCACGGCAGAAAAGATACTGAAGCCCTCTTGTTCCAACTCTCGGGCGATGCCTCTAACCCGGTCACCGGCAACGGTGTCGGCCTTGATGTCGCGGTGCACGATAAGAACGGGGAACTTCAGGTCTTTGTACATGAGGGCTTGTAGTCCTGAGGGCTATGCACTCAAGGGTAGAAGCTCGGGGACGATGACGCGAATGAAGATTTTGAAAGCTATGGAGATCAACTGTGAGAGGGGGCTTGCTCCCGATGACGGTATGTCAGCTCATAGTTGATTGGCTGATACACCGCTATCGGGGCAAGCCCCCTCCCACATTTTGATCGTACCCTCGCCGGGCTATTGCTGTGTTAACTGGGTCCATAACGCCGGCGCACCCGCCGACTTGGCGATGGCTTCCAAGCGCGCCACATGCTCGGCCATATCCTGCTCGCTGGCGCGGATGATGGTCGTGGGCTTGCGATCGGCCGGCAGGCGGCGGATTTCCGAAGGGCGGTTGCCCGAGCCTTCCGCCGAGCCACTGCCGTCGGAGGCATTCCCGGCCAGGGACAGGCTGGTCTGCCCGCCGGTCATGGTCAGGTAAACGTCGGCGAGAATCTCGGAGTCGAGCAAGGCACCGTGGAGTTCACGGCCGGAGTTGTCGACGCCATAACGCTTGCACAAGGCATCGAGGCTGTTGCGCTGGCCCGGATGACGCTCACGAGCCATCATCAAGGTGTCGAGGATCGAGCAGTGCTGGGAAATGTCCGCGCGATCCGTCTGCCCCATCAGGGCAAATTCGTTATTGATGAAGCCGACGTCGAACGCCGCGTTATGGATGATCAACTGGGCGCCGTTGATGAATTCGAAGAACTCATCGGCCACTTCGGCGAAACGCGGCTTGCCCTTGAGGAACTCGTCGGTGATGCCGTGGACGCCGATGGCGCCTTCGTCGCTGTCGCGGTCCGGTTGCAGGTAGACGTGGAAGTGACGACCGGTGAGGCGCCGACCCATGAGTTCGACACAGCCGATTTCAATGATCCGGTGGCCGTCGGTCACCGGCATGCCGGTGGTTTCGGTATCGAGTACAACAGATCGGATGGCCATCAGGGTTCAGCTCTCAACGGTGTGGTGTGCAGTGTGGTGTGAGTCAGGGGCGTGATGTTAACACGTGAGCCGGCATCAGCTCTGCTTGTAGCCCCGCACTTCGTCCACGCCTCTATTGGCAAGCTGGTCGGCGCGCTCGTTACCCGGGTGGCCGATGTGCCCGCGCACCCATTTCCAGGTGATGTCATGGCGGTTGCATTGCTCATCGAGCAATTGCCACAGGTCGGCATTCTTGACCGGCTCCTTGGCCGCGGTCTTCCAACCGCGCTTCTTCCAGTTGACCATCCACTCGTTGATGCCTTTCATCACGTATTGCGAGTCGGTCACCAGCAGCACGTTGCAGCGGCGCTTGAGCTCTTCCAGGCCGCGAATGGCGCCCATCAGTTCCATGCGGTTGTTGGTGGTGTTGGCTTCGCCGCCCCACAGTTCCTTCTCGACGCCTTTGCACACCAGCAAGGCGCCCCAGCCGCCGGGGCCCGGGTTGCCCTTGCAGGCGCCATCGGTGAAGAGTTCTACGCTGTCAGTCATCGGTTGCTCGGTCTGAAATCAAAAAAGGTTTTACGGTTCGCTTTGCTTGCGGTTGACCTTGGCCATTGGCATCGGCACCAGCTTGCCCATGGGCTGGCGCAGCACCTGGCGCACCGGCCGCAGGCCGACCACAATCTTGCGCGCCACTAATAAATAGAAGCCGCCACCCGACAATTGCCAAGCCCCTGCGCGGCGTTCCCAGCCGGCCAGGCGGCCCTGCCACTTGGCCGAGGCAAGCGGCGGACGATAGCACCCGAAGCGGCGTTTCTCCAGCGCGAAGCCCAGCAGGTTCAGCCAGTCCCCCACCCGTGATGGCGAGATGCAGCGCGCCTGGCGCAGGCCATCATGGGCGAACACATGGCGCAGGCCCCAACTGCTCCACGGGTTGATACCGATAATCAGCAAATGGCCACCAGGGCGCACGCTGCTCGCCGCTTCGCGCAGCAAACCGTGGGGCGACAGGCAGAAATCCAGGCCATGCTGCAACACCACCACATCCGCGGCGTGTTCACTCAAGGGCCATGCCTGTTCCTCGCAGACAATCTCCACCCCCGGCAACGGCGCGCCCAGGCGCACATTGCGTTGCACCTGGGGCGCGGCGGGTGGGGTCTGGGCCGACGGGCCGTAATGCACCAGGTAGCCGCCAAAGAAACGGCCCAACTCGTCTTCGAGCATGTGCCGTTCTTCATCCAGCAGAAATTGCCCGATGGGCCCGGACAGCCATTCACGGGCCGCGCTGATCAGGGCCAGCCACTCAGGATCGGCCTGGGCGAACGCTTTATCAGTCATTGCATTCTCCAACTCGCCTAGACGTTCTAAGATGCACCAATGTGTTCAGCTTGGCGAATCGAAGAATGATACAGATCAGTGCCCTGCCCGCCTTTACCGACAACTACATCTGGTTGTTGCAGGACCAGCAAACCCAACGTTGTGCCGTGGTCGATCCCGGCGATGCCGCGCCGGTACTGGCCTGGCTCAAGCAAAACCCGACGTGGACCCTCAGCGACATCCTGATCACCCACCATCACCACGATCATGTCGGTGGCGTCGAGCAACTCAAGCGTGTGACCGACGCCAAGGTGTATGGCCCGGCCAACGAGACGATCCCGGCGCGGGACATCGCCCTGCAGGATAACGACCGCATCAGCGTGCTGGGCTGGAACTTCGACGTCTATGCCGTGCCCGGCCATACCCTGGGCCATATCGCCTTCTATCACCAGGGCGTGCTGTTCTGTGGCGACACCCTGTTCGCCGCCGGCTGTGGTCGCCTGTTCGAAGGCACGCCGGAGCAGATGTACATCTCCCTCGAGCGCCTGGCCGCCCTGCCCGCCGACACCTTGGTGTACTGCACCCACGAATACACACAAAGTAACCTCAAGTTTGCCCAGGCGGTGGAACCGCAGAATACCGACATCTCCGAACGGGTGGAAAACGTCCGTCAACTGCGGGCCCGCGGCGAGATAACACTGCCTTCCAACCTGGCCCTGGAAAAGCGCACCAACCCCTTCCTGCGCACCTCTGAAACATCCGTTAAACAAAAAGCGGACGAACGGAATGGCCGCGACAACCGCTCTGGGGCCGAGGTGTTTGCTAGCTTGAGGGCGTGGAAAGATAAGTTCTAAGACGACGCAATCTGATACGTAATTTCTGAATGGTTGACCGGAACCAAAGCGCTTTCTAGAATCGCCCGACATTTTTGCCCGGAACTTACTTCCAGCCAATGTCGTCATCTATTCGTAAATCCAACCATTCAGACGCATTGACCCGCCTGGCTCAAGCTGTGGCGGTGGCTGTGTCCGCAACACTGGCGGGCTGCCAATCGACAAATTTCGCTGCACAATCCACCGTGCAACCCAAACCCAATCTTGCCGCCAAAATCAAGCAAAAACCCCTCTGGCTCTCGGAGAAACCCAGCCCTGAAGTCCCCCAGGACGTCTGGGAACGCATGCGCCGGGGCTTTCAATTGCAGGACAACGTGGGCGTTAACCCGCGCATCGAGCAACAGCGCCTGTGGTTCGCCAGCAACCCCTCCTTCCTGGAGAACGCCGGTGAACGCGGCAGCCTCTACATTCATTACATCGTCGAGCGCCTTGAAGAACGCAACATGCCCCTGGAGCTGGCGCTGCTGCCAGTGATCGAAAGTGCCTACAACCCGATGGCCTATTCGCGCAGCGATGCGGTCGGCTTGTGGCAGTTCATTCCCTCCACCGGGCGCTACTTCAACCTGCGCCAGACCCGCGCCTACGACGGCCGCCGCGACATCACCGCCTCCACCACCGCCGCCCTGGACTACCTGACCCGTCTGCACGACATGTTCAACGGCGACTGGTTGCTGGCCCTGGCTGCCTATAACGCCGGCGAAGGCACAGTGAGCCGGGCCATCGAGCGCAACGAGAAGCTTGGCCTGCCCACCGACTACTGGAACCTGCCCCTGCCCCAGGAAACCAAGGACTACGTGCCCAAGTTCCTGGCGTTGTCCCAGGTAGTGCTGGCCCCCGAGGCCTATGGCGTCAACCTGAACCCGATTGCCAACACGCCGTACTTCGAAGTGGTTGAAGTCAAGCAAAGCATGGACCTGTCACGGGTTGCCGCGCTGGCCGAGATCGACGAAGACGAACTGTTCCAGCTCAACCCGGCGCTCAAGCAACGCACCACCCTGGATGGCCCGCAGCACCTGCTGGTACCGAGCTCCAAGGCGCAATTGCTCACCAGCACTCTTTCGACGATGAAGCCGGAAGAGTTGCTGGCGATGCGCCCGAAAAAGCAGGTGTTCGACGAAGTTGAGACCGCACGGGTGGCCGGCCGTACCCGCAGCTACAAGGTGCGCAATGGCGACAACCTCACGCTGATCGCCAAGGCGAACAAGGTCGACGTGCACGACCTTCAGCGCTGGAACAAGCTCAACGGCCAGGCCCTCAAGGTCGGCCAGACCCTGGTGATGCAGGACACCCGCAAGCTGGTGGCCAAGGCCGACAGCAAGAAACCGGTGCAGTACAAGGTCAAGAAAGGCGATTCGCTGTACATCGTCGCCAAGCGCTTCAACGTCGAGATGCAACATCTCAAGCGTTGGAACCCGCGTACTGGCCAGGCGCTGAAGCCGGGGCAGATGCTGGTGGTTTCCGGGCCGCGCTAAGGCTTCAAGAACCCTGGAGAACCAATGTGGGAGGGGGCTTGCCCCCGATAGCAGTGTGTCAGCCACCACATTCACTGGCTGATACACCGCTATCGGGGGCAAGCCCCCTCCCACATTGGATCTACATCATCCCAACCAGCTTTTTCCAACCGGAACAAGCTGTTACTGTACCGATCATAAAGCCCAAGCCGCCTGGATCGGATCCCTTACTTGAAGCGTCCCCTCCTTCTATTAATAAGTCTGGCCTTGAGCTTTGGTGCGAACGCGACGATTACCGAGAGCCACGGTTATACGCAGTTCGGCACGCTCAAGTACCCGGCCAAATTCACCCACTTCGATTGGGTAAACCCTGCAGCGCCGAAAGGCGGGACCTTGCGGGTCATGGCATTTGGCACTTTCGATACCCTCAACCCCTACACGTTCAAGGGCTCAAGCCCGGTTTCCACGCCTAATTTCCTGCAATACGGCGTCAATGAGCTGAATGAGCCGTTGATGGTCGGCACCGGTCAGTACGCGCCGTCCGGCGATGAACCGACCTCCAGCTATGGGCTGATTGCCCAGTCGGTGGAATACAGCGAGGACCGCAGTTGGGTGGTGTTCAACCTGCGTCCGCA
The DNA here is from genome assembly GCF_007858185.1 of Pseudomonas grimontii. GTDB lineage: Bacteria > Pseudomonadota > Gammaproteobacteria > Pseudomonadales > Pseudomonadaceae > Aquipseudomonas > Aquipseudomonas grimontii. Next base: position 192,188 of record NZ_VFES01000007.1, on the reverse strand, counting down.
AGCGCGCTTCCATGATGGCAAGCCGATCACCGCGTATGACGTGGCGTTTTCCTATCGCACCCTGCTGACTGAAGGCCACCCGCAGTACCGCACCAACCTGCAGGAAGTGGCGCGGGTGGACATCCTCAACCGTCACCGCATCCGCTTTGTGTTCAAGCGCGCCGGCAACCCGTTGCTGATCCTGCGCCTGGGCGAGTTGCCGGTATTGCCCCAGCACTATTGGAAAAACCGCGACTTCAAGGCAACCACCTTCGAACCGCCCCTGGGCAGCGGGCCGTACCGCATCAGCAAAGTCACTCCAGGGCGCCAGTTGGTGTTCGAACGGGTCAAGGATTACTGGGGCAAGGACTTGCCGGTCAACCAGGGCTTCTATAACTACGACAAGGTCGAAGTGGAGTTCTACCGCGACAGCGACGTGGCCTTCGAAGCGTTCAAGGCCGGCGAGTTCGATATTTACATCGAACACCAGGCCAAGAACTGGGCCAATGGCTACAACTTCCCGGCGATCAACCGTGGCGAGGTGATCAAGGCGCAGATCGCCCACCAGATCCCGACCCAGAGCCAGGGCCTGTTCATGAACACGCGCCGGCCAACCTTCGGCCAGACCAAGGTGCGGGAAGCCCTGGGGCTGATGTTCGACTTCGAGTGGACCAACCGCACCCTGTTCAGCAGCGCCTACAAACGCACGCTCAGCTACTACCCCAACAGCGAATTCGCCGCGACCGGGGTTCCAACCGGCCATGAATGGCTGATGCTCTCCCCCTACCGCGAGCAGCTACCGCCCAACCTGTTTACCCAAGCCTTCAGCCTGCCCCAGACCGATGGGCGCGGCATCCCCCGCGAAACCCTGCGCCATGCCCTTACGCTGCTCGGCGAAGCCGGCTGGAAGTTGTCGGGCCAACGCCTGCTCAACAAGGACGGGCAACCGCTGCGCTTCGAGATCCTGCTGGTCAACCCGAACCTGGAGCGCATCCTGCAGCCCTATGTCGAGAACCTGATCAGCATCGGCATCGACGCGCGCCTGCGCACCGTCGACCGCGCGCAGTACAAGCAACGCCTGGATCAATTCGACTTCGACATGATCCTGATCACCCTCAACCAGACCTTGAGCCCCGGCCTCGAACAGTGGCAGTACTTCCACTCCAGCCAGGCCGCGATCAAGGGCAGCAAGAACTATGCGGGCATCGCCAATCCCATCGTCGATCACCTGCTCGAACAACTGCTGGCGGCGCAGACCCGCGAAGAACAACTGGCCGCCGGCCGCGCCCTGGACCGGGTGCTGCTGTGGCAGCACTACAGCATTCCCAACTGGTACCTCAACTATCATCGCCTGGCGTACCGTAACCGGTTCGCCTTTGTCACCACGCCGCCCTATAGCCTGGGCCTGAGTGCGTGGTGGCTGAAAGCTTCGGAGAAAGCCCAATGATGTATTTGCGCAACGCACTGCTCGGCAGCCTGCTGCTGTGCACCACGGCCCACGCCGCCCCGCAACACGCGCTGACGCTGTACAACGAGCCGCCGAAATACCCCGCCGACTTCAAGCACTTCGACTATGTCAACCCGGATGCGCCCAAGGGCGGCACCTTCCGCGAGTCGAGCATGGGCGGCTTCGACAGCCTCAACCCGTTTATCAGCAAGGGCGTGCCGGCCGACAATGTCAGCCTGATCTACGACACCCTGGCCATGCAGAGCCTGGACGAACCCATCACCGAATATGGCCTGGTCGCCGGCAAGATCGAAAAAGCCCCGGACAACAGCTGGGTACGTTTCTACCTGCGCCCCGAAGCGCGTTTCCACGACGGCCACCCGATCCGCGCCGAAGACGTGGTGTTCACCTTCCAGGAACTGATGAAGGAAGGCTCACCGATCTACCGCACCTACTACGCCGATGTCGATGAAGTGGTCGCCGAAGACCCGCTGCGGGTGCTGTTCAAGTTCAAGCGCACCAACAACCGCGAATTGCCGCTGATCCTCGGGCAACTGCCGGTGCTGCCCAAGCATTGGTGGGCCACGCGGGACTTCGCCAAGGGCAACCTGGAGGTGCCGCTGGGCAGCGGGCCGTACAAGGTGGCCGAGGTCAAGGCCGGGCGCATGATCCGCTACGAGCGGGTCAAGGACTACTGGGCCAAGGACCTGCCGATCACCAAGGGTTTCTACAATTTCGATAACCGCATCACCGACTACTACCGCGACAGCACCGTGTCCCTGGAAGCGTTGAAGGCCGGGCAGTTCGACTACTGGTTGGAATTCAGCGCCAAGAACTGGGCCAACGCCTACAACATTCCGGCCGTGACCGAGGGTCGCTTGATCAAGGAAGAAATCCCCAACGGCAACCCGACGGGCATGCAAGGTTTTGTGTTCAATACGCGCAAGGCGATGTTCCAGGACGTGCGCGTGCGCAAGGCCATCAGCCTGTTGCTGGATTTCGAGTGGAGCAACAAACAGCTGTTCAACGGCGCCTACACCCGCACCCGCAGTTACTTCGAAAACTCTGAAATGGCCGCCACCGGCCTGCCTGGCCCGGATGAGCTGAAGATCCTCGAGCCGCTGCGCGACAAGATCCCGGCCGAAGTCTTCACCCAGGCCTTCGAGCCGGCCAAGACCGACGGCAGCGGCATGATCCGCACCCAGCAGCGTGAGGCCTACCAACTGCTGCAGGAAGCCGGCTGGCGCATCGTCGACGACAAGATGGTCGACACCACGGGCAAACCGGTGACCATCGAGTTCCTGCTGGCACAGACCGAGTTCGAACGCATCCTGCTGCCCTTCAAGCGCAACCTGGCCGACCTCGGTATCGACCTGGTGATCCGCCGGGTGGACGTCTCGCAGTTCGTCAACCGTATCCGCTCGCGGGACTTCGACATGGTGGTGGGCAGCTTCCCGCAATCCACCTCGCCGGGTAACGAGCAGCGGGAATTCTGGAAGTCTTCCAGCGCCGACAAGCCCGGCAGCCGCAACTACATGGGCCTCAAGGACCCAGCGGTCGACCAACTGGTGGAAGAACTGATCGACGCCGACTCGCGCAAAAGCCTGATCGCCCATGCCAAGGCCCTGGACCGTGTGCTGCAGTTCGGCTACTACGTGATCCCCAACTGGCACATCAAGACCTTCCGCGTGGCGTACTGGGACCATCTCGGCCATCCGAAAACCCCGCCGCGCTATGACGTGGGCACCGCCACCTGGTGGGCAAAACCCAACGTAAAACCTGCCGTCACCTCAGACGCGAACACAAACACGAGCGCCGATCCGGCGAGCGGAGGCGATTAAATGCTGGCCTATATTGTTCGCCGCCTGTTGCTGATCATCCCGACACTGTTCGGGATCCTGCTGATCAACTTCATCATCATCCAGGCCGCCCCCGGTGGCCCGGTGGAACAGATGATCGCCAAGCTCGAAGGCTTTGAAGGTGCCACCAGCCGCATTGCCGGCGGCGGTGCCGAAGTCTCGGTGGCCGGTTCCAGCAGCTACCGTGGCGCCCAGGGCCTGGACCCGGCGCTGATCAAGGAAATCGAAAAGATGTACGGCTTTGACAAGTCGGCGCCGGAACGCTTGTGGATCATGGTCAAGAACTACGCCCGGCTGGATTTCGGCGACAGCTTCTTCCGTGACGCCAAGGTCATCGACCTGATCAAGGAGAAGATGCCGGTGTCCATCTCCCTGGGGTTATGGAGCACATTGATCATGTACCTGGTGTCGATCCCGCTGGGGATCGCCAAGGCCACGCGACACGGCAGCCACTTCGATGTATGGACCAGTTCGGCAATCATCGTCGGCTATGCGATCCCGGCGTTCCTGTTTGCGATCCTGCTGATCGTGGTGTTTGCCGGCGGCAGCTATTTCGATTGGTTCCCCTTGCGCGGGCTCACGTCCAACAACTTCGATGAGTTGAGCTGGGGCGGCAAGGTGCTCGACTACTTCTGGCACCTGGCGCTGCCCATCACCGCACTGGTGATCGGCAACTTCGCGACCATGACGCTGCTGACCAAAAACAGCTTTCTCGACGAGATCAACAAGCAATACGTGATCACCGCCAAGGCCAAGGGCCTGACCAACCACCGCGTGCTCTACGGCCATGTGTTCCGTAACGCGATGCTGCTGGTGATCGCCGGGTTCCCGTCGGCGTTCATCGGGATTTTCTTCACCGGCTCGTTGCTGGTGGAAGTGATCTTCTCCCTCGACGGCCTGGGCCTGATGAGCTTTGAAGCGGCGATCAACCGCGACTACCCGGTGGTGTTCGGCACGCTGTTTATCTTCACCCTGCTGGGGCTGGTGGTGAAACTCATCGGCGACCTCACCTACACCCTGGTCGATCCGCGTATCGACTTCGCCAGCCGGGAGCATTGAGATGAACCTGTCCCCCCTCAATCGCCGCCGGTTCGAGCGGTTCAAGGCCAACAAGCGCGGCTGGTGGTCGCTGTGGCTGTTCCTGATTTTGTTCGGGCTGAGCCTGGGCGCCGAGCTGATCGCCAACGACAAGCCACTGGCAGTGCACTACGACGGCGACTGGTATTTCCCGGCGCTCAAGCGCTACCCGGAAACCACCTTCGGCGGCGAATTCCCGCTGGAGGCCAACTATAAGAGCCCGTATATCCAGGAACTGCTCAAGGCCAAGGACGCCTGGACCTTGTGGGCGCCGATCCCGTTCAGCTACCAGAGCATCAACTACGACCTGAAGGTACCGGCTCCCGCGCCGCCTTCGAGCGTCAACCTGCTGGGCACCGACGACCAAGGCCGCGATGTGCTCGCGCGGGTGATCTATGGCTTCCGTGTGTCGGTGCTGTTTGCCCTGACGTTGACCGTGCTCAGCTCGATCATCGGCGTGATCGCCGGGGCCTTGCAGGGCTTCTATGGCGGCTGGGTCGACCTGGCCGGGCAGCGCTTCCTGGAAATCTGGTCCGGCTTGCCGGTGCTGTACCTGCTGATCATCCTTGCCAGCTTCGTGCAGCCCAACTTCTGGTGGCTGCTGGGGATCATGCTGCTGTTTTCCTGGATGAGCCTGGTGGATGTGGTGCGCGCCGAGTTCCTGCGCGGGCGCAACCTCGAATATGTGCGCGCGGCCAGGGCCCTGGGGATGCAGAACGGCGCGATCATGTTCCGCCATATCCTGCCCAATGCCATGGTCTCGACCATGACGTTCATGCCGTTCATCCTCACTGGCGCCATCGGCACCCTGACTGCCCTGGATTTCCTCGGCTTTGGCCTGCCGGCCGGTTCGCCTTCGCTGGGCGAGCTGGTGGCCCAGGGCAAATCCAACCTGCAAGCGCCCTGGCTGGGCATGAGCGCGTTTGCCGTGCTGGCAATCATGTTGAGTTTGCTGGTGTTTATCGGCGAGTCCGCTCGCGATGCCTTCGACCCGAGGAAATGAGATGAATCAGGACAATCTGATCGAAATCCGCGACCTCTCCGTCGAGTTCGTCACGGGCGAGCATCACCACCGCGTGGTCAACAACGTCAGCTTCGATATCAAGCGCGGCGAAACCCTGGCCCTGGTCGGCGAAAGCGGCTCCGGCAAATCGGTGACCGCGCACTCGATCCTGCGCCTTCTGCCCTACCCGCTCGCCCGGCACCCGTCCGGCACCATCGCCTATTCCGGGCAAGACCTACTGACCCTCAAGGAAAAGACCCTGCGGCATATTCGCGGCAACCGCATCGCGATGATCTTCCAGGAGCCGATGACCTCGTTGAACCCGCTGCACTGCATCGAAAAGCAGATCAACGAAGTGCTCGGCCTGCACAAGGGCCTGACCGGCAAGGTCGCGACCCGGCGCACGCTTGAACTGCTGGAACTGGTGGGCATCCCCGAGCCGCACAAACGGCTCAAGGCCCTGCCCCACGAACTGTCGGGCGGCCAGCGCCAGCGGGTGATGATCGCCATGGCCCTGGCCAATGAGCCGGAACTGTTGATCGCGGATGAGCCCACCACCGCCCTTGATGTCACTGTGCAGTTGAAGATCCTGGAACTGCTCAAGGAGTTGCAGGCGCGCTTGGGCATGGCCCTGCTGTTGATCAGCCATGACCTGAACCTGGTGCGGCGCATTGCTCACCGCGTGTGCGTGATGCAGCAAGGTTGCATCGTCGAGCAGGCGGAATGCGAGACGCTGTTCCAGTCGCCCCAGCACCCTTACACCCAGGAACTGCTGGCGGCGGAACCCAGCGGTGGGCCGGCCACCAACGAGGTCGGGCCGCCGTTGCTGGAAGTCGATGACCTGAAAGTCTGGTTCCCGATCAAGAAGGGTTTTTTGCGCAACACCGTCGATTACGTCAAGGCGGTGGACGGCATCAACTTCAGCCTGCCCCAGGGCCAGACGCTGGGCATCGTCGGCGAAAGCGGCTCGGGCAAATCCACCCTGGGCCTGGCGATCTTGCGCTTGATCGCCAGCAAGGGCGGGATCCGCTTTGAAGGCCAGCAACTGGACAAGCTGACCCAGCAACAGGTGCGCCCGTTACGCCGGGAAATGCAGGTGGTGTTCCAGGACCCGTTCGGCAGCCTGAGCCCACGCATGTGCGTCAGCGAGATCGTCGGCGAAGGCCTGCGCATTCACAAAATGGGCACGCCGGCCGAGCAGGAAGCGGCGATTATCGCGGCGCTCAAGGAGGTGGGCCTGGACCCGGAGTCCCGCCATCGCTACCCCCACGAATTTTCCGGCGGCCAACGCCAACGCATCGCCATCGCCCGCGCGCTGGTACTCAAGCCGCGCCTGATCCTGCTGGACGAACCGACCTCGGCGCTGGACCGCACGGTACAACGCCAGGTCGTGGAACTGCTGCGCAGCCTGCAGGCCAAGTACAACCTGACCTACCTGTTCATCAGCCATGACCTGGCGGTGGTGAAGGCGCTGAGTCACCAGTTGATGGTGGTCAAGCATGGACAGGTGGTGGAACAGGGCGATGCGCAGGCGATCTTTGCTGATCCGCAGCATGCGTATACGCGTCAACTGCTGGAAGCGGCCTTTCTGGTGCCGTGCCCAGAGCCCCTCTGAGCGATCAGCACGCCCACGTCCTGCGTGGGTGTGCCGCACAATCGGATCACTGCGTGCCCCCCTGCCAAGCCAACGGCTACACAAACGCCAGGGTCTGTGCAACGATCCGTTACTGATCTTGATTGCCCTGGAGTCGTGCCCATGACGCTGACCGACCTGTGCCCCGCCGCACCGCGCTTCTGGCGCGACGAGCGCCTGCCGTTCATCGAAGCGCGCACCATCGCCGACGGGCGCAAGGTCACTTATACCCGTCACGCCCATGAGCATTTTTCCATCGGCGCGATCACCACCGGGCGCAGCTATTACCTTTACGGCGCCGATACGTTCCTGATCAGCGCCGGCACCGTGGTACTGATGAACCCGGGCGATGTGCATGCCTGCAACCCTATCCACGACCAGCCATGGTCCTATCACATGCTCTACCTCGACACGCCCTGGCTGACCGAATTGCAGTACCAATTGGGCTTCAGCACCGACCAGGGTTATCGCGCTTTCAATACGCCGCATACCCGTGACCCACTGCTGTACAGCGGCTTGCTGGCGTTGTACCGGATGCTGGTGAATGAGCAGGCCGAGCTCCTGCAAAAGCAAAGCGCGTTGGTGAGTTACTTCAGCGAAGTCCAGCAGCGCCTGAACCCTTCACCCACACCAATGCGCGAGGTCAACCACAAGCTGGAACGGGCCGCCGAGTACATCCGTGTGCACTGCACCGAGGCGTTGAAACTCGAAGACATCTGCCTGGCCGCCGAGCTGTCGCCGTCGTACCTGATCCGCGCCTTCAAGCAGTATTACGGGCTGACGCCCCATGCCTTCCTGGTCAACCAGCGCATCCAGTTTGCCCGCACCCGGCTGCGCAATGGCGAGTTGATCGCCGATGTGGCTCTCGCTGCGGGATTTGCCGACCAGGCGCACTTCCAGCGCACCTTCAAACAGCATTTTGCCGCCACCCCAGGGCAATACCGCGAGGTGCTCAAGCCATCAGCAAATAACCCACACTGGCCACCAGCAACGCGGCCATTGAGCGGTTGAACAGGCGCACGCCCTGGGGATTGCCCAGGTAGCGGCGCAGAAAGGTCCCGGCATAGGCCCAGCACGCCACCGACACGTAGCAGATCACCAGGTAGAGGCTGGCAAACAACCAGATTTGCCGCGCGTCGCCATCGGCCGCAAACAAGCCCATGCCCGCCACACAAGCCAGCCAGGCCTTGGGGTTGAGCCATTGCATGATCGCGCCGTAGAGCATCGACGGCGCAGTTGCGGCGCCGTCCGCGTCCAACCGGCCGTCGTCCGCCGCCAGTTTCCAGGCCATGTACAGCAGGAAGGCGACCCCACCCCACTGGATCAACTGGGTCAGGATGGGCCAGCGCAGCAGCACCTCGTGCAGCCCCAGGCCGATCAGCACCAACAGCAAGGTAAAGCCAACAGCGGCGCCGAACACATGCTTCTGGCTGGCGACAAAACCGAAGCGTGCCCCTGAACTCAGGGCGACCACGTTGACCGGTCCCGGCGTGATGGATGTGGCCAGGGCGAAGGCGGCCATGGAAATGATCAAGCTCATTGCGGTTCCCTTTTTATGATGAGGCGTAAACAGGGTTCCACGGTATAAGGCCCACGCGCAGCGGTATTGAACAAAATGCCCCTGCGGCGGCAATGGCTTCACGCGTTGATCAACGAGAAATGTGCGCCCACCCCGGCGCGCACGCCCTCGCCCACGGCCAGCGCAACGGACCCGGCGGCGAGGGATGCATCACCACAGGCAAACACGCCAGGCACCGAGGTCTGGCGAGTGTCGTTGGTGTGCAGGTAAGGCCCGGTGGGGCCGTCGACCCATTCACAGCCCAGTTGTTCGGCCAACGGACTGATGCGCGTGCGGGACAGGGTGAAGATCCCGTCGAGCTTGAACACCCTGCCATCATCCAATTCCAGGTCGGCGCGCTCCCCGCTGATACGTCGCACGCCAGCGCTTTCCACGATGACCCCACGTCGGTCCAACTGCGCCTGTTGCTCGGCATCCGGGGTAAACACACCATTGGTGAACAAGGTGGTGGGCCCCCAGTCCGGCAGCATCAGCGCGTGGTGCATCGCCAGGGGTGAGGTGGCCAGGACGCCAATACGGCCTTGGTCCAGTTCATAGCCATGGCAGTAGGGACAATGGAACACTCGCGTACCCCAGCGCTCTTTCAAGCCTTCGACCGCCGGCAGTTCATCCACCACTCCGGTGGCGAGGATCAAGCGTCTGGCGTGAAACGTACCGCTATGTTCGGTGCGTACACTGAACCCCTCAACCGGCTGGTTGACCAGCACCGCACTGCCCTGCACCCACGTGACCGTCGGATACTCCATCAACTGGCTGCGCCCTTCGGCCGCAATGACCTCCGGCGCCTGGCCGTCCTGCCCGAGAAACCCGTGGGACGTGGCGGCAAACCGGTTGCGTCGCTGCCCCGCATCGATCACCAACACCTGGCGCCGCGCCCTTGCCAATTGCAGGCCCGCAGACAGGCCGGCATAGCTGCCGCCCACGATAATCACGTCGTACATCATGAAAGTAACTCCATGTTGTGTGCTCGCGGTTATCCGCGGGCTTTCACGACACACCATAAGTTACATAAAAATAGCCCGTCAAGAGTCTCGCAACTTTTCGAGTTACGAACGATACTTTCGACTGACCCAACCTGAGGCTGATTGATGAGAAACGACACGCGCCTGTCGCGCATGCTCCACGTACTGATCCATATGGGCCGTCATGAAGAACGCGCCACATCGGAGACCATCGCGCAGATGCTCGGCACCAACCCAGTGGTGGTGCGACGCACCCTGGGGTTGCTCAAGGAGAAAGGGTATGTGCGTTCGGAAAAGGGCCACCAGGGCGGCTGGAGCCTGGGCAAACCCTTGAGCGAAATCACTCTGCTGGACATTCACAATGCCCTGGGCACGCCTTCGATATTCGCCATCGGCCTGTCCACCGATCACCCCGAGTGCCTGGTGGAACAGGCGGTGAATGCCGCACTCACGGATGCCTTCGAACAAGCCCAGGCATTGCTGCTGAAACGCCTGGGCAAGGTCAGCCTGGCGCAGTTGGCCGAGGACTTTGACGAACGCTACCGCGTGGCAATGCTGCCTTAGCGCTGCGTGGGAATACGAATATCGCCCGCACGGCACTGGGTTTTGACACTGCGCGGGCAGCCGGCAAACGCCAGGTCCTTGGTCAGGCACACGCGCACTTCCGACAGCACCTTGCCTTTGCAGATCACCGCCAGGCCATGGTTGCCCATGCGCGGGTTGCTTTCGCGAAACAGCGCCTCGATCTCGCGGGCCTGCAACGACGACGGCGTGTTGAACGGTTGCAGTTGCGCCGGGATGGTGACTACGCCCAGCGCCGTATCGGTTTTCTCCAGGTACGCCAAGGGTTCCAGCCCGCTGCAGGTGCCGTGCTTGGCCCATTCGTGCTTGAGCAGCGAGCGCGTCGGGAACAGCGCCGCGCCCTTGTCCATCTCTTCACGGCTCAACGTAGATTGCGGCGCGCAGGTCGCCGGCCACCCTCCCCGCGCGTATTGCGGCCACAAGCCGTGCAGCACGAAGCCGTAACCCTTACCCGAACATTGTTCGTTGTTTGGGTGCGTCAGGCAAAAGGTCGGCGACCATGACAACGACAGCACATAAAAATCAAATTCCCCAGGCGTCCCTTGGTTACGCGGGGCCGCCACTGCGCTGGTGGCCAGCACCAGCCACATCATCATCCAGTACTTCATGTGTGTATTCCTTGAAAAAAACCAGGTATACCGCAACTACTCAGGATGGTTGGGGTTACGTTGCAACACCTTGTCCAGGACCCGATCGGTCTTCAACGCCTCGATCGCCAGCGAAGGATGCTCGGCTTCGCCGCGAATATGCGCGTTCATGGCCAATACGTGGTGCCACTGGATATGCGCGTGGCACGGCACCTCCAGCACCTCGTTGAACTCACCGTCGAGGCGCAGCGGCTGATCCTCGAACACCGAGAACTGGATGCGCCCACGGCTGCCGATCAACTCGACCAGATCCTCACGGCGGTCGGCTACAAAGTTCCAACAGCCCATGCCCAGCGCGCCCGAACTGAACGTCCAGCAGGCCGTCACGGCGTCCTCGGCCGCATAGCTTGCGGCCTGTCGTGCAGTAAAACCCGAGACCTCGACGATGTCCCCGGCCAGGTATTGGAACAGGTCAAATCCGTGGCTGGCCAGGTCGGCAAAGTAGCCGCCACCGGCGATGGTCGGGTTGGTGCGCCAGTTGGCGGCGCTGGCATCCTCGGCAGCCGGTGGCTTGCAGAGGGTCCAGGTCAGGTGGCGTAACGTGCCGATGCGCCCGTCCTGCAGCCACGCGCGCACTTGCTGGAAGCGCGGCAGCGAGCGCCGGTAGTAGGAGACAAACAGGTGCAGCCCGGCACGTTCGAAGGTGCGCTGCATCAACGCGCTCTGTTCGGCGTTCAGCGACATCGGTTTCTCGACGCAGCAATGCTTGCCGGCCGCCGCCACCATCAGGCTGTACTCCAGGTGACTGTCGGGCGGCGTGGCGATGTACACGGCGTCCACTTCAGGGTCGTTGATCAGTGCCTGGGCGTCGGTGTAGTAACGGGCAATCCCGTGACGTGATGCATAATCGCGCACGGCGTCCTCGCGACGCCCCATCACGGCCGCCAGCGCCGAACCTGGCGCTTTGTAGAAAGCGGGTCCACTCTTTAACTCAGTGACACTGCCACAACCAATCATGCCCCAACGTACGGTGCTCATCTGTTTTCCTCGTCCGTTTTCATCAATCCGGCAGTATCCACATCCCCACGCCGTTGTGCCATAACCACCTAGCATGACAATTGCATTACACTTTTATGACATTCATCCCACTGCGGGGGCACAGACGATGAAAATACGCGCAACGGTCATTTGCGAACACGAGGGGCATATCCTCTTCGTGCGCAAGGCCAGATCAAAATGGGCGCTGCCGGGCGGCAAGGTTGAACAGGGCGAACGCCCGGTCGGCGCCGCCGAACGGGAGCTGGAAGAGGAAACCGGGTTGAACGTGGATGGCCTGCTGTACTTGCAGGAGCTGAAGGCCCGCGACACCGTCCACCATGTGTTTGAAGCCTCGGTGGTGAATATCGCGGATGCACGGCCACTGAACGAGATCGTCGACTGCCAGTGGCACGCCTATGGCTCCTTGGACGATATTGACACTACCGACGCGACCCGCCATATCGTCAAATCCTTTCTACGTCGCCTGTAAATCCGCGCTCGGCCTGCTGTCGATTAATCCTGGTTTACCAAGCGCCTTTGGACTGCGTAGCGGTGCAGTCTTTTCAAACTAAGGGTTGGCGGCTCGCAGCTCAAGACCGAGGTTTGTTGCCTGCCGACTTTGCCTGCCCGCGCATGTACAAGGCCTCCACCAGCTTCTGCCGCTCATCCTGGGGCAAGTTGCCGGCGAACTGCGCCAGGGTGCTGTCGACCAGCGCCCGAAGGGCCATATCGGCCTCCCGTGCCTTGGCCAGCTCTGCCACCAATGCCTCACGGTCCAGGCTCGGCGCTTCCAATTGCTTGATCACACCCAACCGCGCTTCACGCCCGGCCATGATCAGCGGCTGGCTGTCGTCACGATTGTGGCGCAACAGTTGGCGCAGCTCCCTGCGCCGTTCGGGTGGCAGTTTGAACATGGCTTGACGCAGACCGTGCTGGTTGACGACCGCTTCGGCCGGTCTGGCGCTGACCATCCAGTGATAAAGGCCACCGCCTACGCCTCCGATCAAAAACACGTTGAGCAACACCGACACGAGCAACCACGGCTTGAGGGATCTGGCTGTCATTGCTCGGTTTCCTCGGCGTTGACGGTGAAGACGACTTCCGCGTCGCCTTGATCGAAGACGCTGGGCAGCACTTCGGAGGACAACATCGGCAGCGGCACGCTCATGGACGCCACCAGCATCCCGGTGACGATGCCGGCAATGCCCACGCTTACCAGGCCTGCGGGCGACAGCCAGCGGCCGTAACGCGACCAGAACGATCCAGGCAGCGCGGCTGACTGGCGGATCTGCCGGGCCAATGCCGGGTCGATGAATGCCAGTTGATGGCTGTCCAACTGGCCGTCAAGCCAACGTGCCTGCTGCAAGGCTTCGCGCGCATGCACATTGCCGCTGCGCAGCAAGGCCTGGGCGGTGGCCTGTTCAGCATCCGGCCAGCGACGCAGGTCCGCCCCATAGGCGTCGGCCAGGTAAGCAAAACGTTCGGGTGTCATGGTTTTCCCCTTCCTGGGCGGGCGAGCCCGGGTGTGTCGGCAAGTTGGCTGCGCAACTGGCGTCGGGCCCGCGACAGCAGGCTCTCCAGTGCCTCGACGCTGATATTCATCAGGGCTGCGGCGTCGATGTTCGACAGCTCCTGGTAGTACTGCAACACGATGGCTTCGCGCTGGCGTTCGGGCAAGGCCGCCAACGCGGCGGCCATGCGTGCACTGCGGTCCTGGGTTTCCAGTTGCTCCTCAGGCGATGGCGAGCTGTCTGCCACCTCCACCGCCTCTTCGTCGCTCAACGGACGTTCCTTGCGTCGGCGCAGGCGGTCGTGGCACAGGTTCAGCGCAACCCGGTGCAACCAGGTGTCGAAACGCGCCTCGCCACTGCGCCAGTTGGCGGCCTGGCGCCAGATACGCAGGAAGCTTTCCTGAGCCACGTCCTTGGCCTCATCGGCGTCCCCCAGGATCCGACTGGCGAGCGCCAGCAAACGCGGGAGTTTACGCGTCACCATTTCGTTGACGGCGGCAGGTTCGTTATTGCCGATACGCGCCAGCAGCTCAACGTCCGGATCAGTGTCTTTCAATCGGGCAGTTCTCAGGGCCAAGGGTCAGGGTTCAGCGGATCCAATGCCCTTCGCGCCAGTACCAGTTCGGGCCATGGGCTTCCCAATGGCCAGGCTCCCAGCGCGCATGACGCATGACTGGCTGCCAGTGGCCCGGTACCCAGCCATAACCGCGCCCTTCCCAACGCCAGTGGCCCCGGTCCCAGGCATACCCGGGGCGCTCGGCCGGGATCATTTCCACACGCTGCGGCGGCGGCGCCTGCTGGATGATGATTTCGGTCTGGGCAAAAGTCGGGGTGCTGACAAGCGCGGCGAGAGCCAGCGGAGCAAGCAAGACAAAACGCAATTTGGCCAGGGGTCTCATGGCAACTCCTTCATGCAACACGCGAAAGTGCAGGTTGCTGATGGGTTGAACGGCGCGTGCGCAAAAATCCGTCGCAGGCTGCGCAGATTTTTCAGCAGGGGGTCGAGACCAGTATTGCTCAAGGGCTGGCGGGGCTTGATGAAATGTTTGAAAGGATCGCGACGGATTTTCGCGGCTGGCCACGTTGAAGGATTAACCCAGGTCAACCCAAGAGGAAACACCATGTACCGTCGACTTACCCTGCTGGTTGCGGCTTTGCTGATCGTCAGCCTCAGCGGCTGCGTAATCGTGCCGGAGCACCGTCATTGCTGCTGGCGTTACTACGGCGCGCTGGATGCGCCAAGCCATGCTGTCAATAGCTAGCAGGCCGCCGAAATGCTCGCCCCCCGACCTCTCGTCTGCTGCCTTGGCAAGCACTTGACTCCCGCCGTTGATCACACAACACCATGGGCAATTAGCCATCATTCAAGCCGCCCACCATGAGTATCGACCCTCCGAGCCAGCCCGACAGCGATGTATACCGGACACTGCTGGAGTCGACCAAAGCCATCCCCTGGCGTATCGACTGGCAGAGCATGACCTTCAGCTATATCGGCCCGCAGATCGAACATGGCTTTTCAGCGGTATCCAACCTGCTGACCCTGAGCCTTGGCGTGGGTACGCGCATCGTCAAACCCGACAGCCCGATGCTGGGTTTTGTCGAAGATGTCGACACGTTGCTCTACCAGGCCAAACGCAACGGGCGAATGCGCGCAGAGTTTGCAGACGGGGAAGTTTGACGCGGGTCAAATCGCAGGCAAAAAAAATCCCAAGTAGCTGATGGAAACTTGGGATTTAAAAATGCATAAACCGTGGGAGGTGAACGCCCGGCTATAGTAACGAGTGTAAAAAGCTGTAACAAGAAAATTTTATATCCTTTCGTCGGATTAAAAGCGGTGTAAGTCCTTCAATAACCACATGTTTTTTAAGGTGGCGACGGATATAAGTGCCACTTTTTGGTGCAACTACCGTCGATATTTCCACTTATAAAAAAGGGTTATTAGTTAAGGCGGCATGACACTCTTCGACCCGTTCGCCCTCAATTGCTTGCAGGTATCGCGAAGTTCGAGGCCACCGGATGTGGCCACACTGGCGACTCGCTCAATCTGCTGGCAAAGTGCCAAACGCTCGGCCGCTTCTTCGCGCTGGCGATCCGCCTTGGCGTTGAGTTGCACGAAATAGCCCCCCAGCACCACCGCGACGCACAGCACGCCGACCGCGAGGAAGCGCAAGCTGGTGGGCGATGAGTGTTCTGGCTGGTGCATGATCCTGCGCGCCCTGCTCTATTTGCGTCGAAGTCAGCGATTGTATGCAAATAGAAACATAGGGTTTGTCATGGATTTGTAAAATGGCAGGAACTACAACGACGCCGGTTTCATCCCAAGTACCTCCTTCTGCGACGGTGTCCGCCCCAGCAAGCGATACAAAGGCAGGCACGCCGCCTGGATCAACAGCATGCGGATCACCTGCATCGCGGTCACCAGCGTCACTGCCAGGCCCAGGGCCTCGGCGGTCAGGCTCATCTCCGGCGCGCTGCCGGGCATCATGCCCAGGGCCAGCGACAGCCACGGCGTGCCCAGCCAGGTGCCGAGGCCCCACGCGGCGAGGGCCGTGGCAATTCCCGAACCCGCCAACAACAGCAACACCTTCAACAGAAACCCCGGCGCCCGCAGGAAAAAACTGCGGTCGAACGCGACACCCAGCGCACAGCCGATCAACAACTGGCCACTGCCACTGAGCCAGCCCGGCATGCTCATCGACAGGTTATTGCAGCCTACCCCCACCGCGCAGATCAGGAACGGTCCGAACGTCCACGGGTTGGGCAGTTTGCAGCGCTGGAACCCCAGGGCTGCCAGCCAACTCATCGCCAGGATGAACACCAGCCAGGGCCAGATCACCGGCAACGGCGCATGAACAGCCACCTGCGGCATCCCAAAGGTGGCGACAGCCGGCACCGCCAGCAGGATCAGCAGCAACCGAATGCTATGGGCCGCCGCGATAAACGACGTGTCCGCCTGACGCTGACGCCCCAGGTGCACCATCTCGGTGGAGTTGGCCGGCATCAAGGCGAAGAACGCCGTGCCGAACGAAACGCCCCAGCGATGCAGGATCAGTATCGAACCCAAGGCCAGCACCAGCGTCAGCATCACTGCCGATACGATCAGGCCAAGATGGGTCGCCACTTGCTGCATCACCGGCAGGGTGAAATGACAGCCGATGGCCACTGCCACGATCAGTTGTCCGATCTTGCGCCCATACGGCACTTCCGGCACTTCCGGCACCCACGCGCCGGCGCATCGGCTCAGCATGACGGCGACGAGGGAGCCAATCACCCAGGGCAACGGCCACCCCGCCCAACTGGCAATGCCGCCGCCCAAGGCGCCGATGATGAGGGTCAGGAGCCAATACTGGCGAAGGTTGAGCATGGTGGTGAACCCGGCATGGAGAAGAATGCCGACAGGTTATAGACTTGCCATCATCACAGAAAATATCCATTTGTGAATAAAATCATCACTCTTTGTTATGCGAGACCGTATGAATCTAAAAGCGCTGGCATACTGCGTCGAGATCGCCCGCCAAGGCAGCTTCACCAAGGCCGCGCAGGCGCTGCATGTGGCGCAACCGGCACTGAGCATGGCGGTCGGCCGGCTGGAAGAGGAACTGGGGGTCGCCCTGTTCAACCGCGCTACGCGGCAAATCAGCGTGACGGCCGAAGGCCAATTGTTCCTGACGCGCGCCGAGGCCTGCCTGGAAGGTTTGGCCGGTGCCCGTCGTGAACTGCAGGACCTGACTCAACTGCACAGCGGCGAGATCCGCGTCGGCGTGCCGCCCATGTACGGCATCCGCCATATTCCCGAACTGCTGATGCAATTTCGCGCGCGCTATCCCGGCATTGCCATGCATGTGGTGGAAGGCAGTGCCGATGACATCAGCGAACGCCTGGCCACACGGCAGATTGATGTGGCATTGCTGGAGTCGCGACGGGTTGACCCGGACTGGGAGTCGGTGCTGCTCGGCAGCGATGAGATGGTGTTGTGCATGCACGAACAGCATCCGCTGGCCGGGGCCTCCTCGATCCCGGCTGAGCGCTTGCAGCATGAGCCCATGCTGGTCTTCGATAACACCTTCCTGCAACGCCACCTGCTGGATGCCTTTTGCAGCCAGGCCCGCGTGCGTTTCAACATCGCCCTGGAAAGCAATTTCGTCCCGCTGGTGATTGCCGCCACCCGCAACGCAATGGGGCTTTCCACCCTGCTGCGTTCGGTGCAGGAGCAGGAATCCGGGCTCGTCGGTGTGTCCTTCGAACCCGCGCAATTCATGCACTTCAACCTGTGCTGGCGAGCCAGTGAATACTTGTCCCAGGCCAATCGGCGGTTCATTGAAACGGCAAAGGCGTATTTCCAGGAAGATGCCAGCTCGCCGCTGACGCGCTAAGCAGGCGGGTCGATCATTTGCGTGCCACTTTGTAGCGCACGCAATCCTGATAGAAACTCTGGCGAATCGCTTCGGGCTTGAGCCGTGAACGACTGTCATACGTCTGCTCGGTGATGCCCATGGCCATCATGCGCATCCAGGATTTATTGAACTTGATGGTCTGGATCTTCTGCCGCGCGGCGTACAACGACACCCCCGACAGCTTGAGCTCCTGGGCCCTGGCGGCCGTGCCGGCACCCCAACTGCACATGTACTTGTCACCCTCGCGCAGCTCCCGTGCCTGCACGGCAGCCGCGCCACCGGCCAGGGAGCAGGCGATCAGCATGATTCCAACAGTGCGCATTTGCTTCCTCACCTAACCACCTGAAAATAAAAGCGATTCTGGCGAGGATTCTGTTACAGGGGGGCCATTAAATTGCCTTATCGGCGTGCCATCACCACTGATAGGTCGCACTCGCCTGCACCGTGCGCTGCGAGCCATACCAGCACCACGAGTAGGAATAGCACGACGCGACATACTCTTTATTCGCCAGGTTGGTGGCGTTCAGGGCCAGGCGCAGGTTGTCCTTGAGGTTGGCGATGTTCGGGATGTCGTAGTGCACCGCCGCATCGAACAAGGTGTAGCCCGGCACCTTCAGGGTGTTGGCGGTATCGCCCCAAGACGAGCCGACATAACGCGCACCGGCGCCGGCACCGAAGCCCTTGAGGTTGCCATCATGGAAGGTGTAGTCAGCCCACGCCGAAGCTGTGTGGCGCGGTACTGCGTAGGTGGTAGTGCCCTCGGCGTTGATGGCCGGGCCTACGCCGATATCGCTGATGGGCGCATAACGCACGGTGTTATTCGACTTGCTGATGCGGTTATCCAGGTAGGCATAGGCCGCCGTGATGTCCAGGTTGTCGTTGAGGCTGGCCTTGCCTTCCAGCTCAAAACCACGGGATTGCACTTCGCCGTCCTGGCTCTGGCAGCGACCGCTGCCGCACAGGTGGGTGGGGTCCGGGTCGGTGGTGAGGACGTTGGTCTGGCGCAGGTCGAAGATCGCCGCCGTGATAAAGCTGTTACTGCCCGGCGGCTGGTACTTGATGCCGATTTCATACTGCTTGCCTTCGGTCGGCTTGAATACCGAACCGCCGTAACCGGTGCCCGACTGCGGGTTGAATGACTCCGCATAGCTGGCATACGGCGCCAGGCCATTATCGAAGAGATAGACCAGGCCAATACGCCCGGTAAAGGCCTTGCTGTCCAGGGAGGATTGGCTCTTGGCCCCGGTGCGCAGGGTCTTGGTGGTGCTGTCGGTGCTGGCCCAGTCATAACGACCGCCCAGCAACAGCACCCATTTGTCCCACTTCATCTGCTCTTGCAGGTACACGCCGGTTTGTTCGCTGCGCGACGTACCGTCGGTGGTGTACGCCGGTACCGGCACGGCCGCGCCATAGACCGGATTGAAAATATCCAGGGTCGGCCCGGCGGTATAGGTCCCTGAGCCCAACAGGGTATCGGTGCTGGTGTTCTGGTAGTCGAGCCCCATCAGCAAGGTGTGTTGCAGTGGGCCAGTGTCGAATTTGGCCTGCACCTGGTTGTCGAGGGTATAGGCATTCATGTCGACGTCACTGGCGATGGTGGAGCGGCGAATGGTGCGATAGTCCGTCATCAGGTAGTTGCTGTAGAGGCTGCGATAGCGCCCTTCGCTGCGCAAATAACGCGCGTTCTGGCGCACGGTCCACACATCGTTGAAGTGATGCTCGAAAGCCCAGCCGATGGAGTAGTACTCGCGATCGCTTTTCTCGAAGTTCTTTTCGCCATCATAAAAGTCCACATCGATGCTGCGCCCGGTCGGGCTGTGCAATACCGAGCCCCAGGCCGGCATCGAACCATAGGACGCGCCCTTCGGATCCTTCTGAAAATGCCCGAGCAAGGTCAGCGAGGTAGCGTCATCCGGCCGCCAGGTGAAGGCCGTGGACAGCGACTGGCGACGGGTTTCGGTGTGTTCGACCTGGCCATTGGCATCGTCGAAAAGCCCCGCGACCCGGTAGGAATAAACGCCCTGATCGTCAATCGGCCCGCTAAGGTCGAAGGTGGTGCGTTTCTTGTTGAAGGTGCCGTACTCCACGCCCACTTCATGGAACGGCGTATCCATCGGCCGCTTGCTGACCATATTGATCACCCCGCTCGGCGTGCCCTGCCCGTACAGCACCGAAGCCGGGCCGCGCAGCACTTCGACGCGCTCCAGGTCGAAGGCATCTTTTTGCGGCAACGCGTCACGGCTCGACGGCATGCGCAGGCCGTCCAGGTAAGTGGCCGGGGCAAAACCACGAATGGTCAGTTGGTCGAGGCGCGAAGCGGTGGCGCCGCGGGTTTCCGGGATGACCGCAGCGCTGTAGCGCAGAATCTGGTTGAGGCTCTCGGCGTTCTGCGCGCGCATCTGGTCTTTGGTGACGATGGAAATCGACTGCGGGGTTTCGATCAGCGCGGTATCGGTCTTGGTGCCCGACAAACTGCGGGTAGCCACATAACCGGCGACCGGCCCGGTGGGGCTTTCGGCCTGGTAGGCACCGCTGATGGTGGTGGCCTGCAGCTCCATCGCGCCGCCGTTATCCGGGAGGGCTTCCAGACGGTAGCGGTCGGCAGAGATCTTCAGCGCCTGCAGGCCGCTGCCGGCGAGCAACTGGGTCAGCGCCACATCGGTGGCGTATTGCCCGCTCAAGCCGTTGCTGCGTTTGCCGCGTGTCAGGCTCGCATCAAACGCCAATACCAGGCCCGCCTGCTCGGCCAGGCTATTGAGCGCCTGGCTCAAGTCACCGGCCGGAATCTGAAAGCGCCGTACAGCGCTGCTGCTTTCTTCGGCAAAGGCGGATTGAACATTCATCAACGGCACGGCGGCAAAAGCCAGCGCCACTGACAAGGCCAGTGGGTGCAAGGGACGAGCAAGGCGCGACATGGGAAATCCTGCGTAATAGAGGTTCTATTAACCATGACGGCCAGGTCGGGAAATCGGGCAAGGATGAGAGCAGTTTTTATTTGAGCGGTGTACTGCAATCGGTTGGAGCGCTTTTTTATGTAGCCCTTCAGGTTGGTTTTTCGCGGTTTTTTTCCTGACGGTGGTCAGCCCTTTCTGATTTTCCCCGCCGTTCATCCAGCCGCTTTTTACTGCGGCAGACTCCGACGCCTTGCCCTCTGCCGAGACGTCACGGATGACCCACGCTTCCCACATTGCCTCTATCGAACATGAGCTGGATGGCTTTCATCAGAGCCTGGTGACCTATCGCCAGCAGATGGGCGCCTGGTATTCGCGGGCGCTGGATTCGGTGAGCCATGCGGCGGATATGCCGTCGTTGCTGGGGATGGATCGGGTGTTGCGCGTGGGTCATGCTGGATGAGCATGGCAAGGGCTCACACCACTGCGCCGCTGGCGGGCACTATCAGGTGCGGGTGCAAGGCGGTGATAGGCCAAGACGATGAAAACCCAGACCCTGGAAAATTTGATAACCGAGTATTTAACGCAAGTAAAAAAGCGACAGACTTGCTTGAACAAGCATTTGGAACCAAAAACATTCTCAGGCTATGGCGCTCAAAAACGATCCCGCAACTCGACTCAGTCACAGACGACGTAACCTACGAGCTGCATGGGATTGGTTGCAGTGTTTATCTATCTGAAATATGTGTCGACTTTGATTACGGTCCAGGTGAACGGATCGACGGCTTCGGCTCTTGGAGGCTGTATATGTACGCATGTGAAGTACCACACAAGTACAAAAAACACACTAATAAAGAGTCTTTAGAACTTGAGTTCAGCGAGTACCTGAAGAAGGGGAAAGCCAGGAAGATCACCAGTTCCATGTCCAATTTATACTTCAAGCACCCTTGATTCTCGGCCTGAGACAAAGTGATCAGGCCTTCCCCTCATTAACCCCACGCCACCACCAACAACCCCACCCCCAACACCAAACACAACGGCGAATAAAACCACGTATCCAACCGCGCAAACCGTGACCCGCCGACCTTCTTGAAAAACCCCACCAATTCCGAATCCCCAATCGCCCTGGCAAACATCACCACGGCAATCGCGCTGATCCCCCATTGCAACGCCGCATGGGAGACCGCCGAGAAGTACAGCCCGGCCCGCAGGCAGACCAGCAGTGCAATCGCCACCAAGCCCATCGCCACCAAAAAGGTACCTAGCGCCGAAGGCTTGAACGCAGGGCGTGGCCCGCTGGCGAATTCGCCGGGCAGTTGGGGGATGGCGGCGAGGCTGCCGAGTTTGCCGCCGGCGGCCCAGTACAGGTGCACCATGCTGATGCAGGTAAAAACGCCGACGATCCATCGTGCGATGACAAAGCTCATGGCGGGTTCTCCCTAAAAGGTGCGAAACAGGATAGTCGCCCTGAGATTTTTTGCAGGCATTTCGTCGGCGGCTGATGGTAAAGCGCCGCCCCATGAAAATCGCCCGTGCCGACCGCTCGCTCGTTGCCTGGATGATTGCTGCGTCCTGTTCAATGTGTTCGCCTGCAGTATCGGTCACGGGCAGAGGGTGGGGGCGCAGCTCAATGGCATCGGCGGGCAGTGCTGCACCGTCGACCCGCGTACCCAAGCGCCCCAGCCGTCAACTCCACCGATGAGAGCCTGCCGACGCGGTCCAAGGCGTTCGTATGCCGAGTTTGCCCATGTGTCGCCGGCGTATTACCTGGGATCGCCACGGACGTTTGAGCTGGCGGTGCAAATCCAGTTCTAACCCTGCAATACAAACCAATGTGGGAGGGGGCTTGCTCCCGATAGCGGTGTATCAGCAGTAACACATCTGGCACTGCGCCACCGCCATCGGGGGCAAGCCCCCTCCCACAGTTTTGACCGCGTAGGGCCGCAACAACGTCGTCTCAGCATGGGTCCCGCTGATGCTTTTTGGTTGCAGTTCTGAAGCTGGGCTGACGGATGTACGCCGATCCAAATGTGGGAGGGGGCTTGCCCCCGATAAGGCAGTGTCAGTTGATGCAGCTATTACTGAACCACCGCCACCGGGAGCAAGCCCACACATTATTTTTGAACGCAACTCGGCAATAAGCTCCGTGCTTACTTCAGGCTGGCTTCGACCTTCTGCGCCACATCGTCCGTCAACCATGCCTTCCACACCTCAGGATGTTCCTTGAGGAACGCCTGGGCCACATCCCGGGGCGCGGTGTGATTCTCGCTCATGCTCGCCAGGGCTTTATTCAGCGGTTCGATCGGAAACTCGACCTTCTCGAAAAACTCGGCAATCTGCGGATGTTCCTTCTGGAACGGCGTGGACACGCCAATACTCAGCTTGGATGCCAACGACCGCGTAGGCTTCGGATCGGGGTTATCCGCATCCGTCAGGGTCTTCCAGGCCTCGGCATCAAACGGTGGCTCTTCCAGCTGGATCAACTTGTAGCGCCCCATCAATGGCGTGGGCGACCAGTAGTAGAACAACACCGGTTTGCCGCGACGGATGGACGAGGCAATTTCGGCATCCAGTGCAGCCCCCGAACCACTGCGGAAATTCACGTAGCTGTCGTCCAGGCCGTAGGCCTTGAGCTTCTGCTTGTTGACCACTTCCGAGGTCCAGCCGATGGGGCTGTTGAGGAAACGCCCCTTGCCTGGGGATTCCGGGTCCTTGAATACGTCCTTGTAGCGCGCCAGGTCCTTCACGCTCTTGAGGTCCGGCGCCAGGGGCTTGATGCCTTTGGCGGGATCGCCCTTGACCACATATTCCGGCACCCACCAACCTTCGGTGGCGCCTTTGACCGTATCGCCCAGGCCCACCACCTTGCCTTCGGCCTCGGCCTTGACCCACACCGGGCTGCGGCCGGCCCACTCTTCACCGATAACCTGGATGTCGTTCTTGGCCAGGGCGGTTTCCAGGGTGATGGTGGTACCGGGCAAGGTGTCGGTGGGCAAGTCGTAGCCCTTCTCGACGATGACCCGCAGTATTTCGGTGATCAGGCTGCCGCTTTCCCAGTTCAGATCGGCAAAGTGCACCGGCGCTTGCGCGGCTGAAACTGTCAGCGAAGCCACTGATAACGTCAGGGTCGTCAGCGATGCAGCCAACAGCGATCTCAATCCTTTCATGCCCTTGCACCTCGCGATGTCGCAGCAACAACGAACGGCTTTGCTGTCTATGCGCGAAGCCTCTGAATAGTTAAGTCAACTCAACTGTAGTAGAGGTTCCGGGAGATAGGAGATGTTCACAGTATGTACCGATTACTCACTGGCCTTGAACGTCACCAGCTCACCCTTGCGCCATTTGGCGGCCTTGCCGGTCACGGCCTTGAGGGTCTTGGTCAGGCCTTCCTGCAGTTGTTCATTGGCGGCAAACACCAGCATCACGCTGTGACCTTCCTTGAACACGATGCCCTGGCCCTCGGTCGAAGACACAAAGGCGTAGTCGCCCAAGCCATACACGGTCAACTTGATGTCGCGGAACTTGAGTTCGAACTTGCCACCTTCGCGGCTGGGCAATACCGCAGCACGGAAATGGTCGCCCACCTTGAGCTCCAAACGGGGTTTGTCATCCACAACCATTGCCGCCTCGGTATCGATTTCGGCGATGTAGATGCCTTCCGGCGTCTGCTCAGTGATGTAAACAAAACGGGATTGAAACTGCTTGACCAACTTTGCGCGCAAATCACCCAGCACGAACAACGCGTGCATATCCAGATTACTGACTGCCAAGGAAACGCCCCCACATCGAAAAGAGCACTGTCCGCCAGAGCGGGCAGCACAAAGAAACGGCCATATCGGCACGATCACACAACACATTCATAGAAAAACTGAAGAAGACCCCGTTGCTGCACCCAAAAGCCCCGGACAGGCATGCACGATGGGCCTTGCGCAGGGACATCAGGTATCGCAGGAGATCACAGGTTTAATAACCAGAGAATACCGGTCGACCCGCTTCAGAGAATAACACTATTAAAAACGCAGTTTCCGACAACTCATACAAACAAAAACACCTCGGCGTGGAACCAGACGCCGATTGCCGACGACAATACTAAAACAGCAACACGGGTCAAAACCACCTGTAACGCTGCTGGTGGGTCAACAAGATCGATCGACAGGAGCCGACCATGCAACGACGCCAATACGACGCTACCACGTCTTCCCGCACTCGCTCATCACGTCAGGACGAACGCCAATACTACTGCTTGAGCAGTCCCAACGGGTACCCCAATTCCGTTCTTTACCAAGTTGTGCCCGCCGGAAGAAACTTCTTCCATATCCGCGAAGTCACCAGTGGCAGGGTCAAAGGCTTTCGCAGCGACCACATCGAGGCCTGCGAACTGGCCAAGCGGCTGGAAGCCTCACTGCACCGCGGGATAGTTTCGTCACCCGGATGACTTTACTGCGCCGCCGTCCTTCAACAACTGCCATACTGGCCCGTCCATCGAAATTTGCCCCGCAGGGGCCAGGTTTCATCAGTGCAGTTAGTTACCTCGAAGGGAAGGCTATACGTGACGGAATTTGATATTGGCGAATTTTTCATCCATGGCGACGCAAGGGAAGTAGACGGTGAGTTTCAAGCAGTGATCGTGATGCGCGCCAAGCCACCGTTGACCACCGTCACCACGCACCAGGTGGAAAAAGACCGTTGGTTCAAGACGCTCGATACCGCCGCCAGCGCTGGAAGAGAATCCGCCCAGGCCCTCAAGACTGCAGTGGATTCAGGGGCACTGACCTCCTGACAATCCGATCGAACTCTACCGCGCCACAAGCCTCCCATGCATAACGATCCTGAAACCCGCACGGAGACTGACATGGATGCGCCAATACCTACACTCGAAACGTTATTTGAACAACTGGGCCTGGACTCAACACCCGAAGCTATCGACGCCTTCATTGTCGCGCACCCGCTGAGTGACGATGTGAAGTTGATCGACGCGCCGTTCTGGACGCCGCAACAGGCTCAGTTTCTCAAGGAAGAGCTGCGTGAGGACGCCGATTGGGCCATGGCGGTGGATGAGCTGAACCAGCGTTTGCATCAACCGCAGTAATCCACTCAATACCGGCTGCCTGACCGTAACAGGCGCAATAGCGCTTGCCAGGCAGCCTGGTATTTCCCAGCCGCTTCCCGGCTGGTGAATGCACAGGCAGCAACAATCCCTAGCGCGCGGCCTTAGCGCCTTCCGGCTTGTACCCCAGGCGCAAGCCACCCCAATGTCGCCCCCGGACCATGATCGGCACCGACAAGTCGTGCATCAACTCGCCGGTATCACGGGTGTAGGTCTGCAATAACACCGCTTGCTGGTGGCTGCCGCAACGGATCCCGGTGCGGTCATCGAACTTGCGCTTGGTGCGGTTCTGCACCGCGTCGACCTGGGGATCACCGGTCAGCGCCTGGGAAAACGCCTTGTTGTGCGTCGGCACATACCCCTGGGGCGTGCAGGCAATGGCAAACACCAAGCCTTCATGCCGAGGCAGCAGTGCTTCTTGAATCGCCGGCAACACCTGATCGGTGTAGCCGTCAAATCGCGTGTGGTACTTGCTCGGGCTGGTATTCGGGATCGGGGTGTAGCTGCGGTCGAACAAATCGTCCAGGCTGATGCGGTTTTGCTGCACGTCCGCCTCGAACTGCGCGGCAATGCGGCTGGCGCCTTCGCGGGCCAGGTCGTAGACACGCTGGTGATAGTCATCCAGGCCCACTTCGGCGAGGCGCTCGCTGATGGTTTCGGCCTGCCCTTCCATTTGCACGGCGGCCTCAGCCAATTGCCGCGTTTGCCGGTCGCTCACGTCCAGGTCGCTGCGCATCTGTTCCACGGCATGGAACAGGCTGTCGAGCTGGGCGCGATTGGTGTCGGCGCCCTGGGCGATCTCATTGACCTGCCCTTCCACATCCGCTGCCAGGCTGGCGATGCTGTGCAGGTGTTCGCCAGCGTTTTCCACCTGCTCGACGCCGGTGTTCAGGTCCGCCGATAGCTGGCGAATTTGTTCCACCACCTGGGCGGTGCGTTGCTGTATATCCGCAACCATCACCCCGACTTCCTCGGTGGCGGTGGCCGTACGCCCGGCCAGCCCGCGCACTTCATCGGCCACCACGGCAAACCCGCGCCCGTGCTCGCCAGCGCGCGCTGCTTCAATCGCGGCGTTAAGCGCCAGCAAGTTGGTCTGGCTGGCGATGGACTGGATCACCAAGGTCACGCGCTGAATTTCTTCGCTGCGCTGGCTCAAGGCTTCGATCAGCTCGCGGCTGGCATTGGCGCGCTGGCTGAGCTGGTGCATGCGGGTGATCGACAGGGCCAGCACTTCGCGGCCCTCGGTGCTGCGCTGGTGCGCCTGGCTGGCCGCGCCCAGGGCTTGACGGCTCAGTTGGGAGGTGACTTTTTCAGTGTCGATCATCACTTCGGCGCTGCTGACAATCTGCTTGGCCGCACTCAACTGCGACTGCACACGTGCCGCCAGTTGCTTGACCGAATAGGCCACGCCTGCCGCCGAAAGGGCGTTATGGCTGGTGGTATAGGAAAGATCGCGGGTCAGGTCGCCAATCGCATCGACGGCTTCGGACGGCGCGGTGCCGGCGGTGGCTTTTTTCAGGCGGGGCAGCCAGATCACCAGCAAGGCCAGTGGCAGGCAGAGGTATAGCGGCAAGC
This sequence comes from Pseudomonas grimontii, assembly GCF_007858185.1. GTDB lineage: Bacteria > Pseudomonadota > Gammaproteobacteria > Pseudomonadales > Pseudomonadaceae > Aquipseudomonas > Aquipseudomonas grimontii. Next base: position 164,964 of record NZ_VFES01000007.1, on the reverse strand, counting down.
TGGCAAACGCCAGGCCCAGCAGGACCAACACCAGTGCGGCGCTCTGCAGAAGCGGCATCAACCAGCCGGGCAACCCGCGTACCACCGGTTGCGGTGGCACTGCTGCGCCCATCAGAGCTCCGTCTCCAGCCATCTTCGTTACCCCACTGCTTGTCATTATTGTCCCTGCATTAAACGCCACTATCGAGCCATTATCCATGGGCCTTTAGTGGGGTAGCTTGCAGCAGATCAATAGACGGGGTGTAACGGGTATTTCTCCGGGGGACCACTCAGGCGATCCCCCAGCTTCAGCGCATCAGGCTTGGCGCTGGTGCTTGTCGATCTGCTCGTGGCGCTCTTGCGCTTCGATGCAGTACTTGGTGGTAGGGCTGATCAGCAGGCGCTTGAGGCCGATAGGCTCGCCGCTGTCATCGCACCAGCCGAAGGAGTCTTCCTTGATGCGTTCCAGTGCACGCTCAAGCTGCGGCAGCATGCGCTGGTCGCGGTCGATGGCATTTACCAGCCAGGTGCGCTCTTCTTCCACGGAAGCGGCGTCGGCAGGGTCAGCCGGGGTATCCAGGCTTTCAATGGCGATACGGTTCTGTTCAATGCGCTCGTGGTGTTCCACTTTCATGTCTTGCAGCAGCTTCTCGAAAAAAGCGTGCTGTTCGGCATTCATGTAGTCATCCGCCGGCATCGCCAGCAACTTTTCCTTTGTCATTGATTTCTCTATAAAAAATACGTGCATTAAGGCGAATAAGGGAGCATTCCGGTCGACCTCTTCAGGTCTCGGAAAGGCGCCATCCATTCCAAGCGCCACCCGGCACTCAATTTACGAGGGGCGGCAGTCTAAGGCCGACTTGAGGGCACAGCAACTGAAATGACAGGCATTTTTTCCGATATAACCCCCAAAGGCACCAGGACGGGCTTGGCGAATGGTCATCGGAGTGCGTTTATAGCAGGAAAGTTCGTACAGCAGCTATAAGCCGCAGGCTGCAAGCGACAAGCTGTAGAGCTCATCGGACTTGCAGCTTGCAACTTGAAGCTCAGCGCTTGAGCTTGCGCTTGTTGCGATATTGGTCGATCACCACCGCCACCACGATGATCAGGCCCTTGATGATGTCCTGGATATACGCGTCCACCCCGACAAAGGTAAACCCGCTGGCCATCACCCCAAGGATCAGCGCGCCGATCACGGTGCCGGTGATGCGCCCTACCCCGCCCGCCAGGCTGGTGCCGCCGATTACCGCGGCGGCAATCGCATCCAGCTCATAAGACATGCCCATGCCCGCCTGGCCGGTGGCGGCGCGTGCCGAGGCCACCACGCCGGCCAGGCCTGCGAGCAACCCGGCAATGCTGTAGACGATGATCAAGTGACGCTTGACGTTGATCCCCGACGTGCGCGCCGCCTGCATATTGCCGCCGATGGCGTAGGTGTACTTGCCGTACTTGGTGTAGCGCAGGGCAATATGGAAGATCACTGCCACCACCAGGAAGATGATCACCGGCATCGCGCCATGACCGATGGCCGTGCACGAATCCGAGAGCATGCTCACCGGCTGGCCTTCGGTGTAGTAGCGCGCCAGGCCGCGGGCCGAGACCATCATGCCCAGGGTCGCGATAAACGGCGGGATACCGGTGACGGCGATGATGCTGCCGTTGATCGCCCCCGCCAGCAGCCCCACACCCAACCCCATCGCCACCGGAATCCACACCGGCAAGTCCGTCAGCGACGGGAACACCGCCCGTGAAAAGTCGGAGGTTTGCGCCAAACTGGCGGCGATCATCGCCGACAGCGCCAGCACCGAGCCCGAAGACAGGTCGATCCCCGTGGTAATGATCACCTGGGTCACCCCGATCGCCAGCAGGCCGATGATCGACACTTGCAGGATCATCAGCACCAGGCGCTGGGAGTTCATCAGGAAGCTCTGGTCACGCACGATCCAGCCGAACAATTCAAACACCAGGCCGATACCGATCAGCACCAGGAAGATGCTCAGCTCGGTGGGCAAGCGTCGACGGTGCTTGACCGGTGCCGTGGCAGGCTTGTTGTCTGTTATTGCGTTCATAGCCAATCACCTTCTTATTCTATGGCGCGGGCCAACCGCAGGCCCGCGCGGCTGTTCGTCAGTGGACTGCGGTCATACCGGAGGCCAGCTGCATGACTTTTTCCTGGGTCGCATCCGCACGGTCCAGGGTGCCCATCAGTTCGCCTTCGTGCATCACCATCACCCGGTCGCTCATGCCCAGCACTTCAGGCAGCTCGGAGGAAATCATGATCACCGCCATGCCTTCGCTGGCGAGGAAGGAGATCAAGCGATAGATCTCGGCCTTGGCCCCCACGTCGATGCCCCGGGTTGGCTCATCGAGAATCAGCAAGCGTGGGTTGGTCATCAACCAGCGCGCCAGCAAGGCTTTCTGCTGGTTGCCGCCGGACAAGGTGTCGATGCACTGCTCCAGGGACGGCGTCTTCACCCGCAGTTTCTTGCACATGTCCTCGCACAGGGCGCGCAGCGCTTTCTGTTGGATAAAACCGTTGCCCGAATAGTGCGGCAGCACGGCCATTTCCATGTTTTCCAGCACCGACAGGCAGGGGAACAGGCCGCTGAGCTTGCGGTCCTCGGTCAACAGCGCAAAGCCTTTTTCGATGGCCATGTGCGGGTCGCTGATGCGCACCGCCTCGCCATCCAGGGTGATCTGCCCACCGCTGCTGGGGGTGATGCCGAAAATGGTTTCCGCCACGTTGGTGCGCCCCGAGCCCATCAGCCCGGCGATGCCGAGGATCTCACCGGCATGCAGGTCGAACGACACGCCCTTGAACACGCCGTCAAGGCTCAGATCACGCACCGACAGCAGCAGCTCGCCGATGGGCGTCTCGCGCACCGGGAACAACTGGCTGAGTTCACGGCCCACCATCATCGAGATCAGGCTGTCACTGTTCATGCTGTCGGCGCGTTGCAGGCCGATGTACTGACCGTCGCGAAACACCGCCACTTCATCGGCGATGGCGAACACTTCGTTCATTTTGTGCGTAATGTAGACGATGCCTTTGCCCTGGGCCTTGAGGTCGGCAATGATCGAAAACAGGTGGGCCACTTCCTTGTCGGTAATGGCCGAGGTCGGCTCATCCATGATCAGGATGTCGGAGTCGTAGGACACGGCCTTGGCAATCTCGACCATCTGCCGTTCGGCGATGCTCAGGTTACCCACGTGCTCCTCGGGGTCCAGGTTGATGCGCAGGCGCGCCAGCAACTCGGCAGTGCAACGGTGCATTTCGCGGTGGCTGACCATGTGCAGGCTGTTGAGCTGCTCGCGGCCGATCCAGATATTCTCGGCGATGCTCATATGCGGCATCAGGTTGAGTTCCTGGTGGATCATCGCGATCCCGGCCTTCTGCGCCGCCAGCGGTGTCTCAAACACGATGGGCTTGCCGCGCAGGCGGATTTCACCGGCGTCGGGCTGGTAGATGCCGGCGATGATTTTCATCAAGGTCGACTTGCCCGCACCGTTCTCGCCCATCAGCGCCAGCACCGTGCCGGGGCGCACACGCAGTTGTACGTCGGCCAGGGCCACGACGCCGGGAAAACCTTTGCTGATGTTGACGATTTCCAACAGGTAGGGTTCGTCCAGCGGCAACGGCTGGATACCAGGTGGCTGCGAGACAGCGGCTTGAGCGAGCATAAGACGGTACTCCATCAGCAGGGCGAGCACGACCGCCCTGCCGGTTCATTGTTGTTATGTCAGGGCTACTTGAACTTGGCGACGTTTTCCGGAGTGATCAGCTGGAACGGGATGATCACGTTCTGCTCGACCGGCTCGTTCCTGGCCATCTTGCGCGCCGCTTCCACCGACCCTACGGCCTGGCCCTTGGCGTCCTGGAACGCGGAGGCGGCCATGTCACCCTTGGTGATCGCATTCAAGCCGTCCGGCGTACCGTCGACCCCCGCGATCAGCACACTGCCCTTTTCCTTGCCGGCCGATTTCAGCGCCATGGACGCGCCGATCGCCATCTCATCGTTGTTGGCCAACACCGCATTGAACTCGCGGCCTTGGGTCAGCCAGTCGTTGACCAGGGTCATGCCCTTGTCCCGCAGCCAGATGCCGGTCTGTTCCTGTTCGATCTTGATGTCCGGGTACTTGGCCAGGACTTCCTTCACGCCCTTGGTGCGGTTGGTCGTGGAGTTGTTCGCCAGGTCGCCCAGCAGGATCACGATCTTGCCCTTGCCGCCGAGTTTCTCAGCAATGTACTGCATTTGCAGCTTGCCGGCCTCGACGTCATCGGAGGTCACGGCCACTACGTCCTTGGGCAAGTCCTTCTGGTCGGGGCGACGGTTGACGAACACCAGCGGGATGCCCGCCTTGGTCGCGGCATTGATGATGTTCTTGGTGGAAGCAGTGTCGACCGGGTTGACGATGATGGCGTCGACTTTCTGGCTGATAAAGTTCTCGACCTGGCTCAGTTGCTTGACCACATCGGCGCGGGCGTCTTCGAACTGCAGCTGCACGCCGTCCCCCTTGGGATAGGACTTGGCTTGCTTGTCCATGTCTTCGCGCAGGTAAGTGAGGAAGGTGTCATCGAACGCGGACATGCTCACGCCGACCTTGATGTCGGCGGCGCTGGCAAAACCGCTGGCCAGCATCATGGATAAAGCCAGCGCGGTAAAACGGATCGGGGTCTTCATGAACGGTCTGTCTCCACTTTCTTGTTGGTTTTTTGGACGTTGCGTTTATCAGAGCTCGGTGGGCAGTCGTACGACCGGTGCGCCTGGAATGCAGCAGACCAGCGCGCCTTGGTTTTCGACGCACAGCACATTAAGGAAGGAGAAGTAGAACGGCCGGGCGCGGGGCAGATCGCGCGGCGTGTGGGCAGGGCGTAAAACTCGCAGTACAGCGTTGAAGATTTTCATCTGACGGTACCTGGTTGTTTTTGATCTTGTTTTTGTTGAGTCGCCCGAATCGAGTCCGAACGTACTGTATGCAACCTGGAAAAGACTTTATTGGAAAATAATTTCCATATCAACCTGTTTTAGAATTTTATTCTATTTTTGTTGAAACCACCTGCTGGCGCTCGGCGCTGAGGCGTGCGGCGTCCAATATACGCGTGGTTTCCAGCGCGTCATACGCGTCCACGGGCAACGGTCCCTGCCCTTGCACCGCCGCTTGCAACTGGCGATAGAACTGGGTCCAGCAGCCCTTCTCCGACGGCACACGCTCACGTTCCGGCCCTTGTTCAAACCAGCCCCAGCGGCGATGTTCTTCTGCGCCCCAGTGCTCGCCTTCGGTTTTCGGCGACTTGCCGGCCATCAGCGCTTCTTCCTGGCCATCCAGCCCGTCCACGGTGTAGCAACCCAAGGTGCCACTGACGCGAAAACGCGGGGCCTGGCTGTTCTGCAGGGCGTTGCCCCACAAATGGGAAACCACCCCGTTGGCGTGGGTCAGGGAGACGAAGAAGCCGTGGTCGAGGTTCGGGTATTCAGGGGTGAACTGTAGCTGCGCAAAGACCCGGTCCACCGGGCCGAACAGTTGCAGCGCCTGGTCCACCAGGTGGCTGCCCAGATCGCGCAACCAGCCGCCACCGCTGGCATTGCCGACGGCCTGCGGGCTGTAGCGCTCGACGCGGGATTCAAACCGAGTGATCTCACCCAAGGCGCCGGCGTCGATCAATTTGCGCAGGGTCAGGTAGTCCGAGTCCCAGCGCCGGTTCTGGTAGACGCTGAGCAACACCTCATGGCGCTCGGCGGCAGTGATCAGCGCCTGGGCCTGTTCGGCGTTGGCCGCGAAGGGTTTATCGCTGACCACCGCCAAACCGTGTTCGATGGCTTCCAGCACCAGCGCCGGGCGGCCCTTGAGGGTGGTGGAAATGACCAGGGCATCAACACCGGCTTCAACGATCTGGCCGATGCTGTCAAAGGCCTTCACACCTGGTAGATCGGTACTCAATTGCTGGCGGCGCTCGGGTGAGCGCGTCACCACGCCGACAAACGTCGCACCCGGCAAGGTTGCAATCAGCGGCGCATGAAAAAAGCGCCCTCCGTGGCCATAGCCGACTAGTCCAATTCGCATGACTCACTCCTTCTTTGAAGTGGAAACCGAGTCAACTGTGGGAGGGGGCTTGCCCCCGATGAGGGAGTGTCAGTGGATTCATCTATAACTGACACACTGTCATCGGGGGCAAGCCCCCTCCCACACTGACTGCATTCCACCTGTGGATTTGCGATCAGCCGTAAAAGTGCGGACGATCCGGCAAGCTCACCTTCACAATCTGCTCACTGCCCTGCGCTTCAATACACGCATCCGCCGCCACTGCCGCCGCAAAACCATCCCACGCCGACGGCCCGCCAACCTGCCCGGCGCGCACGCTATCGATAAACGCCTGCAACTCCACGTCATAGGCGCCGATAAAGCGGTCCTTCCAATCCATCAGGATCGCATTCGACAGCTTGGCCCCACTGCGCATCTGCACCTGGGACGGCTCCGGCAATTTGGCGATGCCGGTCTCCCCCACCACTTCGCACTGGATGTCGTAGCCGTACTGGCAGTTCACAAATACTTCCACATCGATACGAGTGCCCTTGGCGGTCTCCAGCAGCACGATCTGCGGGTCACGCAGGTGGGCCAGGGCCTTGCTGGTCTTGCGCGGGAACACCACCTGCACCGATACGTAGTCGTCGTTGAGCAGCCAGCGCAATACATCCAGCTCGTGGATCAGGGTGTCGGTAATCGCCATGTCGGTCTTGTAGTTCTCGCCCACCGTCGGGTTACGGTGCGCGCAGTGCAGCATCAACGGCTCGCCGATCTGGCCGCTGTCGATCACGGCCTTGAGGGCGCGATAACCTTCGTCATAAGGGCGCATAAAGCCGACTTGCACCAGGCGCTTGCCGTAAGCCACTTCGGCGTCGACGATCTTGCGGCAGCCTTCGGCCGTCACCGCCAGAGGCTTCTCACAGAACACCGGTTTGCCGGCAGCGATAGCGGCGAGCACGAATTCCTCGTGGCTCGGGCCCCAGGACGTGACCAGGATCGCCTCGACCTGTGGCGAGTTGATCAGCGCATGGCCATCCGGGTACACCTCGGCGTCCAGCTTCAACTCCGCGACCACCTTGGCGGCCTGCTCAAGGTTGATGTCGGTTACGGCCACCACCTGGCTGTTGAGCAAGGTCTGGCTGCAACGACGAATATGATCGCGGCCGATGGCGCCGGTACCGATCACACCTAACCGCAGTGAATTAGAAAGCAAAGACATACAAACGCTCCTCTTGTTATTAGTACTGCCGGGCCTTGGCCAGGTGCTCATTGAGTTTCTTCGCGGCGGCGTTGGTGCGTTCGCTGGTGGACACCTGCGCCACCCCCACCCGCCACCATGACAGGTAGCCGTGGACCATGGTCTTGGGCAGGACCTTGATGTCGATCAGGGTCGAGACGCTTTGCGTGCGCGCATCGGCCAGGGCCGCTTCCAGCTGTTCCACGCTGCTGACCTTGTAGGTCTTGCAGCCGTAAGCCGCGGCGCTCATGGCGAAATCCACCGGCACCAGGCCGCCGTCGAGCTTGCCGCTCTCGGGGTTGCGGTAGCGGAATTCGGTGCCGAAGCTGTCCATGCCATTGCCGATCTGCAAATTGTTGATGCAGCCAAAGGCCATGTTGTCGAGCAGCACCACGTTGATCTTGCGCCGCTCCTGGATCGAGGTGGCCAGCTCCGAGTGCAGCATCATGTAGGAGCCATCGCCGACCAGGGCGTAAACCTCCTTGGTCGGCTCGGCGAGCTTCACGCCGAGGGCGGCGTTGATCTCATAGCCCATGCACGAATAGCCGTACTCGACGTGGTAGGTGTTGACGCCCTTGCTGCGCCAGGCGCGCTGCAAGTCGCCGGGCAGGCTGCCGGCCGCGGCGACAATGATCGCGTCGTCGGCCAGGCGTTCGTTGAGTACGCCGAGCACGCGGCTCTGGGTCAGGCACGAGCCGGTCAGTTCGATGAATTCACGCAGCACGGCGCGGTCCAGGTGGTCGTCGACCTCAGGCACGAAATCATCGCCGTGGTATTCGACCTGATGCACACGGTCCACTTCGGCGTCCAGTTGCGCCTTGGCGTCGGCGATTTGCTCGCCCCAGCCGGAGCGGTAATCACCAAGGGCATCGGCCAGCGCTTCGAGGGCAACCTTGGCGTCGGCCAACACTTGCACGCCGTCGAGCTTCAAGGCGTCGCAGGGGCTGATATTGAGGTTGAGAAACTTCACCTCGGCATGCTTGAACAGCGATTTCGACGAGGTGGTGAAGTCGGTATAGCGGGTGCCGATACCGATGATCAGGTCGGCCTCGGGTGCCAGCAGGTTGGCGGCCAGGCAGCCGGTTTCACCGATACCGCCCACGTTCAGCGGATGGCTGGAGACCACCGCACTCTTGCCCGCCTGGGTTTCGGCGAAGGGAATGTCAAAACGCTCGGCAAAGGCTTGTAACGCGGCATTCGCACCGGAGTACTTCACGCCGCCACCGCAGATGATCAGCGGTTTGCGCTTGCCCCGGAAAGCGCCCAACGCATCGCCGATCATCGCGGCGGTGGCCGGGCGGCGGTCGATACGGTGCACACGTTTTTGCAGGAAGTAATCGGGGTAGTCCCAGGCTTCGGCCTGCACGTCCTGGGGCAGCGCCAGGGTCACCGCGCCGGTTTCGGCAGGATCGGTGAGCACGCGCATGGCGTGAATCGCCGCCGTCATCAACTGCTCGGGGCGGTTGATACGGTCCCAATACTTGCTCACGGAACGGAAGGCATCGTTGGTGCTGATGCTCAGGTCGTGGAACTGCTCGATCTGCTGCAACACCGGGTCGGGCTGGCGGCTGGCGTAGACATCGCCGGGCAACAACAGCAACGGGATACGGTTGGCGGTGGCGGTCGCCGCTGCGGTCAGCATATTCGCCGCGCCTGGGCCGACGGAGGCGGTGCACGCGTAGATCTTGCGGCGCAGGTGCTGCTTGGCAAAACCGATGGCAGCGTGGGCCATGCCCTGCTCATTACGGCCCTGATGCACCACCAGGTCGCCGCTGTCCTGCTCCAGCGCCTGGCCCAGGCCCAGCACGTTGCCGTGGCCAAAAATGGTGAACACGCCGGCAACGAACTTGCTCTGCACGCCATCGACTTCGATGTACTGGTTGTCCAAAAACTTCACCAGGGCCTGGGCCATGGTCAATCGGGTGGTGGTCATGTCGCGCCCCTTATCGTTTCTGCAGGTGGGCGATGCTTGCCCCCAAGGCCTGCCGGATATCCGCCATCGCGTGCACGCTCTCGGCAAACGGTTCGAACGACAGGTAGCCGCTGTAACCGCTGCTGAGCAAGGTGTCGATCTGCGCGGCATTGCCGAGGATATCGCCCTCGCCCACCAGCACGCGGTGGCCGTCGCGGATCGAATTGAGCGGCACCTGGGCATCTTCCACGCCGGAGATATGCACCAGCCCGGTCAGTTCCGGGAAGAACTCATGCTCGCTGGCGAGGTGGTGGTGGAAGGTGTCGTGCACCAGGCGGAACACATCCAGGCCGCCGATGGACTGGATCGCGTCCACCGCCACGCGCTTGCGGCGCATGGCGCATTCCTCAAAGCCCAGGGGCTCGATAAAACCGAGAATCCCGTACTCGCGCAGGATCGGCGCCAGCTCGCTCAACGCGGTGCGCAAACCGGCGGCACGCTGGGCTTCGTTGCGGGTGTCGCCGGGCTCATTGAACGGGCACATCACCACACCTTGCGCACCGCATTCACGGGCATAGGTGGCGAGTTCTATCGCCTGGGCACGGCGCTCGTCATTCCACACATCAAAGGGGTACAGCGCGTTGATCGACAGCACCGTGATGCCCTGCGCCACGCACAATTCGCGCACGCGGCTGGCCGGAGTGCCGTATTCGATCTGACGATCCTTGAGGTCGTTGCGAATCTCGATAGCATCGCACTTCAAGGCCACGGCCAGCTGGATGAAGTCCGGCAGGGACAGGTTGGGCGCAACCATACGGTTAAGGGCAAAGCGTAGAGGCGACTTCATTGTTGTTCTCCGTCCAAAACCGTTTAAAGGTCCAGCAACCAACTGTGCTGCGGGTCGTTGTGGAAATGCCAGGCGCGCTTGGGGCCGGCCATCACGTTCAGGTAATAAGACTCGTAGCCATACGGCACGCTGACCGGGTGATAGCCCTTGGGCACCACCACCAGGTCGCTGTTTTCCACGGCCATGGCCTGGTCGATGCTGCGGTCGTCGGTGTACACGCGCTGGAACACAAAGCCCTGGGGCGGGTTGATCTGGTGGTAGTAGGTCTCTTCAAGAAAGCTCTGGTGCGGCAGGTCATCGGTGTCGTGCTTGTGCGGCGGGTAGCTCGACGAATGCCCGGACGGCGTGCGCACCTCCACCACCAGCAGCGAATGAGCCGGGTCGGTATCCGGCAGGATGTCACACACGTAACGGGTGTTGGCGCCTTTGCCGCGTACGCTGCGCTTGCAGTGTTCGGGGCGGATCAGGCGTGGCTCGAAACCCGGCGCACCCGGCGCGGCGCAGACGGCAATCTGCACGTCGCTCAATGCGGTGACCTGGGCGTCGGTCCCCGGCGGCAGATACGCGGCGAACGGCGATTTGTCCTCGAACACCGACTGGCGATCACCAAGGTTCTGCCAGTTGAAGCCCTCACCTTCGATATTCACCCGCCCGCTCAGCAGCACCAGGCACAGCTCTTTATCACCGGCCGTCACCGGCAATGTCTCGCCGAGGCTCAACCGGTAGGCGGCAAAGCCTACGTATTCCAGACGGCCCTCTTCCAGGGCGACCATGGTTTGCCCACGTTTACTGCTCTTTACCAGCAAGCTCATTGTTTGGTCCTCTCGTTGAGAAGCGCACGCAACGTGTCATAACCCTTTTTTGCATAGACATAACTGGGCGCCACGGCCGGGTCCTGCTCGGCCTCCACCACCAGCCAGCCCGCGTATTTCGCGGCCAGCAGCACATCGAGCAACTCGGCAAAATTAATATCGCCGTCGCCGGGCACGGTGAAGGTGCCGTTGACGATGCAATCGGGGAAGCTCCACATCTGGTTGCGCGCCAGTTGCACCACGGCTTTGCGCACGTCCTTGAAATGCACATGGCAGACGCGGTCGATATGCTTGCGCAGCACCTCGATGGGTTCGCCGCCGCCCATGTAGCAGTGGCCCGAATCGAACAGCAGACCGACTTCCGGCCCGGTACGACGCATCAACTCGTCGATGTCCTGCGGGGATTCGACGTAGGCGCCCATATGATGGTGGTAGGCCAGGCGCACGCCCTGGGACAGGGTGAAACGCGCCAGCTCGGTAAGTTTGTCGGCGTAGTCCTGCCAGGCCTGTTCACTGTGGAAACGCGGGCGCTCGATCAGGCGAATGCGCGAGCCCTGGATCGAATCGGCCACCTCGCCGTACACCAGCACCTTGGCGCCGTTTTGTTTCAGCAGTTCGACATGGCCGGCGATGGCCTCGATTTCTTCAGCCACCGAGCGGCGGGCCAGACGGCTGGAGTACCAGCCGGAGACCAGCGCCAGGTCGTAGGGACGCAGGACGTCGCCGACGCCCTTGGCGTCCTTGGGGAATTTGCCGTTGAGCTCGAAACCTTCGTAGCCGATTTCCTTGCCTTCGCTCAGGGCGGTGCTCAGCGGGGTTTCACCGCCAAGGGCCGGAAGGTCGTCGTTGCTCCAGGAGATCGGGTTGATGCCAATTCGGATTGCGGGCATGGCTGCACCTTTATTATTTTCAGGTATCACTGAGATCTGCTTTCTGCTTTATGTGGGAGGGGGCTTGCTCCCGATAGCGGAGTGTCAGGCAACACTTCTGTAACTGCACCACCGCCATCGGGGGCAAGTCGAATCGTCGCACCGCCCCTCCCACATTGGATTGCATTTCAAATTTAGAGCTGGGTTTAGCCTCGGGCACTGCGCCAGGCGTTGATCAACTGCTCAAAGGTCGCCTGTACCTGCCGGATCAACGTCTCATCATCAATCTCCCCCGCCATCCACAAACGGCTCGGTTCCTGGAAGATCGTGCGGCCCACGGCAAACCCACGGCAGGTGCTGCTCTGGCCGGCCTGCTGGAAACCGGCGGCCAGGCATTCGGCCGAGGCATTCAGGCCCAGCAACACTACGCCACGGCAGTAGGGGTCGCGTTCCTGGATCAGTTCGTCGAGCTTTTTCCAGTCTTCGGCCGACTGCGCCTCGATCTTCCACCACGCCGGGTAGATACCCAGGTTGTACAGGCGCTTGAGGCTGCGGTAGAGCACGTCCGGGTAAGTGGACGGATGATCCTTGGGCGGGATGACTTCCAGCAGCAACTCATGGCCGCTGACCACCGAAGCCTCGTACACCGCCTTGAGCTGCGCTTCCTGTTCCAGGCGCAGCAACGGCTCATCGTCGGGATGGAACTGCACCAGGCACTTGATGATTTGCTCCTGGGGCCAGGCAATCAGGTTGCTGCCGATCGAACGACCATGTTCGAACGCCAGCGGCCGCGAGTTCTGCACCTCCACCGGGCGCGCGATCCACCAGCCACGACCGCTGGCGGCATTGAGCGCGTCCTGGCCGAAGCGCTGGTCGGCCAACAGGCCCACATCGGCCTCGACGCCCTGCTCGGCGAGCTTTTTCTCCACGCGTTCGATGGCCTGGATAAACAGCTGCTTGATCGCACTGATGCGGGTCAGGTCCTGGCCGCCGCGTTGCGCCAGGTCCACCAGTTGCCAGCGGTGATCGAAGGCAAAGATGAACAGCTGTTTCCACGCCTTGCGCGGCACCGTGACGCGGTGCAGGCGTTGCAGGGTCGCGTCCTGGTCAGGCCGGGTGATCGGCACCGGGCTGCTGAACAGGTAATCCAGCTCGGCAGGCGTCGGCATGGCCGGCGCACAGGCGTGGCGCGACACGACGAGACCACCGCAGGCATTGGCCAACTGGCTGCAACGCTCATCGCTGGCGTCATTGATCCAGCCGCTGAGGAAGCCCGACATAAAGGCATCGCCGGCACCCAGCACGTTAAGCACTTCAACCCGTACGCCCGGGTAGATGGCGCCCTCTTCCAGCCGCGCCGGGATCGCGCCGTGAATCACCGTGCAGCCTTGCGGGCCGAGCTTGACCACCAGGGTTGCCGGGGTCAGTTCACGCACGGTGCGCAAGGCGGTGAGCAGATCCTCGCTGCCGCCGGCGATCAGGAATTCTTCTTCGGTGCCGACGATCAGGTCGAAACGCGGCAGGATGTTCTGCACATGCTGGCTGACATTCTGGTCGGCGACAAAACGGGTTTCGCCGTCAGCCTTACCCGCCAGGCCCCACAACACCGGGCGATAGTCGATATCCAGCACGCGCTTGACGTTGTGTTTGGCCGCATAGTCCAGGGCCTGGATGCTGGCCTTGTACACGCCGTCCGTGGAGAAATGCGTGCCGGTGATCAGCAAGGCTTTGCTCGAGGCAATAAAGGCTTCGTCGACGTCTTCGGCGCGCAGGGCCATGTCGGCGCAGTTTTCGCGGTAGAACACCAACGGGAAGGTCTCGCGGTCCTTGAGGCCCAGCAGCACCATGGCGGTGAGGCGTTCCGGGTCGACCTTGATGCCGCTGACATCACAGCCCTCGCGGGCCAGGGATTCCACCAGGAAACGCCCCATGTGGTCGTCCCCCACCCGGCTCAACATCGCCGACTTGAGCCCCAGCCTGGCAGTGCCGAAAGCGATATTGGCGGAGGAACCGCCGAGGTATTTGGCGAAGCTGGACACGTCCTCAAGCCGCGCACCTACTTGCTGTGCGTAGAGGTCGACGCCCAGGCGCCCGAGGCAAATCAGATCCAATTGACGCCCACTGGCAAAACGAGTCTGGCCCATGCTGGCTCCTGTTATTTTTATCAGCCTGCGTTGTGCCGCCGTGGCGACGGCAAACGCTCTTGGTGGGAGCAGACTAGAACGTCCGGCGGCCGCAATCAATATTTATTCCAGAATTATTTTTAGTGGAATATTTTTTCCAATAAGCCGGCATAATGGCACACCAGCCCCGTGCATCGTTTCAGCAGGCCACGGCGGCCGTGATGCCGGGGTATTTTTTTACGCCTACCCTGTAGACTTGCGCCACCCATCAGCGCATCAGACGAACACGCCAGAAGGATTGCCCATGTCCCGCACCGATCCCGAGACCACCCTGGAAGACACTATCGCCAGCCCTCCGATCAATGCCGAGCGCCTGTTGCAGCTGATCACCGACGAATACGAAAGCCTGCCACGCCAACTCAAGCGCATCGCCAGCTACATGAGCCAGCAGAGCGACCGGATCATGGTCGACCGCATCAGCGACATCGCCCGCGAATGCGAAGTCCACCCCTCGGCGATCGTGCGGTTTTCCCAGCGTTTCGGCTTCAGTGGGTTCAGTGAAATGCAGGCGTTGTTTCGCGAGGCCTACACCCACAAGACCACACCGGTGCAGAACTACCAGCAGCGCATTCGCAGCATGATCGCCAACAAGTCGCAGAAAGCCAGCGGCGGCGACCTGGCCCGCGAGTGTGTCAACGCGACCCTGTCGGGTATCGAGCGCCTGGGGCTGGAGCTGGATGATGTGGCGTTTGAAAAAGCCGTCGACCTGGTGGTCAACGCCGACAATATCTACGTGGTCGGCGTGCGCCGTTCGTTCGCGGTGGCCGATTACCTGGTCTATAACCTGCAGCACACCAACAAACGTATTCACCTGATCTCAGGCCTGGGCGGCAGCTATCGCGAGCAGATGCGCAGCGTACGTGCCAATGACCTGGTGATCGCCATCAGCTTCACGCCCTACGGCAAAGAGACCCAGCACTGCCTGCGGATCGCCCAGCACCATCAGGCCAAGACCCTGATCATCACCGACAGCAACCTGTCGCCCCTGGCCAAGCGGGCCAACGCGGTGCTGTTGGTGAATGAAGGTTCGTCGTTTGCCTTCCGCTCGTTGAGCGCCACCTTGTGCCTGTGCCAGGCGTTGTTTATTGCGGTGGCGTATCGGTTGGAGTTGAAGGTGGACGAGATTCACGAGCAGGTCGGGTTCGACGACTGACTATCAAACCCCGCAGATCAAATGTGGGAGGGGGCTTGCCCCCGATAGCGGAGTGTCAGTCGACAGCAACATCAACTGATACACCGCTATCGGGAGCAAGCCCCCTCCCACAATGGACCAAGATAGGCCCGGGATCAGTGCATGAAAATTGCAATCAGGATGATCACCGGGATCGGCACGCCGAGGAACCACAGAAGTAATGAGCGCATGGTGTTCTCCTTGAATTAACGAACGTAGGTTTCGGTTTCGACGTACACCACGGCATCGCGGCGACGGCCACCAAAGGTCGCAGCGAAGCTGGCAAAGAAGGCGCCAATCAACAGTGCGACAAAGGTCCACAGCGAGGTATAGGCAGCGACTTTGGCGGCGGTATCAGCGGCTTGCCTGGCTTTGAGCTTGGCGTCTTCGATCGCTTTACGCGCGTCGCCGTAGACTTTGTCGATACGCGCTTCGGCATCCGCCTGGCTGAGGTTGGTGCGCTGGCTGATCAACTGGGCCAGGTAGGCACGGTCTTCAGCGGCGAGTTGGCCGTCATTGCTCAGGGTGCGGGTGAAGATGCGTGCTACCACGCCATGGGCAGCGTCATCACTGACGGCGACCGGGCGATCATCACGAAACAGGCTGTCGACGTAATAGTCAAAGTCGCCGCCGTTAACGCCTTTCGCGGCACTGCCCGCGGCTTGAGTGATACCGCTGGCCGCGCCCGCTGCCACGCTGGCACCGGCTTTCACACCACCGCTCACGACACTGCTGACCGAACCGACCACCAGCACGGCAGTGATCAGCGTGGCGACCGCCCAGGCCAGGAAACCATGGGCGGTGTCGCGAAAATACACCTCATCGCCGTGCATATTGGCCCACTTCACCCGCAACCGGCCGGCGATATAACCGCCCAGCCCGGACGCGACGATCTGGGTAAAGGCCAGCCAGATAATCGTGGAAATGCCAAGCCCCTTGGCGCTGATACCACTGTCGGCCCACGGCGACACCGCCGAAAAACCCAGGCCGAAGCCCAGCAATACCAGAATCAGCGACAATGCAGCCGCCGCAGCGGCCCCGGCAAAAATCGCCCCCCAGGAAACCCCGGAGAGCGTACTCGACTCTTGCAGTGTGGATGAGGATGTAATCATTGTTGTGGTGCTCCCGGCAGGAAAAATAGTGTTACAAGTCTCAAAAGGGACAGTGCAGGCAGCATGCCAGTCGCGCTGAAAATTAAATCCTTTTTATTTCAACAAGTTAAGTAAATTGAACTTGCCTAAACCATGCAACTTGCAAGAAATGATTGTTGCAGGCGGGCGTTATGCATTCCCTGTGGGAGGGGGCTTGCTCCCGATGGGGCCTCTGGGCCGACCAAGATGTTGGATCAGACCGAGTACATATCCGTTGCTGCGGTAACGGCGGCTATGGGTTCCGCCCTTACGGCGGCTCACTTTTGAACAGCGCAAAAGTAAGCAAAACGCTTCGCCCCACCACTCGGCACCTCGCCCAGGCTCGGTGTGCCCGTAATCCGACAGTGATTTGGGGGGCCGCCGCCACGCGCCATCCATGGCGCGGGGCGGCTAAACCGGCATCCCTGCCGGTTTACCCCCCAAATCACTATCGAATTCCGGCCAGCGTGGTTTAACGGGGCGCCTGAGATCAAGATCAAAAGCAAGATCAAGGGCGGCTCGCTTCGCATCGTGGTTACCGGGGGTGACTACACAACTTTGGCTCAACGCTGAACGCCCGGCAGATAGGGCTGTTGTGGCGAGCGGGCTTGTCCCGCGTTGGGCTGCGTAGCTGCCCCAGTAAAGAAGAACGCGGTGTATCAGACACTCTGTAGAGGCTGGTTTTGGGGCTGCTTCGCAGCCCAACGCGGGCGGTGCGACGATTCGACAAGCCCGCTCCCACACGACCGTTGTTCGTCATGAAATAGGTGTCTGGGCCTAGATGAAGTTTTATTTAGGAAGCGTTCAGCCATTTGTTGGCAAAATGCCCGTACTTCTAGTGTGAATCGCTCACCAGGTAATCCTATGACCCGCATTTTGACCATCGAGGATGACGCCGTAACGGCCCGCGAGATCGTCGCCGAGCTGAGTAGCCATGGACTGGACGTAGATTGGGTGGACAACGGCCGCGAAGGCCTGGTCCGCGCCGTGAGTGGTGATTACGATCTGATCACCCTCGACCGCATGCTGCCGGAGCTCGACGGCCTGGCCATCGTTACCACCCTGCGCACCATCGGCGTGTCGACGCCGATCCTGATGATCAGCGCCCTCTCCGATGTCGACGAGCGCGTGCGCGGCCTGCGCGCCGGGGGGGATGACTACCTCACCAAGCCCTTCGCCTCCGACGAAATGGCCGCCCGCGTCGAGGTGCTGCTGCGCCGTAAAAGCACGGTCAAGGAGTTCGAGACCGCGCTGCGCGTGGCCGACCTGGAAATCAACCTGATCAGCCGTGAAGCCAGCCGCGCCGAGCAGCCGCTGAGCCTGCTGCCCACCGAATACAAACTGCTGGAATTCCTGATGCGCAACACCGGGCAGATCCTGTCGCGGATGATGATCTTCGAGGAAGTCTGGGGTTATCACTTCGACCCGGGCACCAACCTGATCGACGTGCATATCGGCCGTCTGCGCAAGAAAATCGATCCACCGGGCCTCACGCCGCTGATCCGCACGGTACGAGGTTCCGGTTATGTCATTGCTGAACCCCTCTAAGGGCTGGCGCTCTTCCAGCAGCCGCTTGCTGGCGCTCTACAGTTCGTTGTTCGTGGCCTGGAGCTGCATTCTCATGGGGGTGCTGTATTACGAGGTGTCGGGTTACCTGAGCGATCTGTCGCGCCATTCCCTGATGCAGCGCCAGCACCTGTTCCAGCGCTTCGACGGCGAAGAACTGGTGGAAGCATTGACCACCAGCATGACCTTTGACATGAAGGGCGTGGACGCCTACGGCCTGTTCGATGAGCAATTCCGCCCCTTGAGCGGGCCGATCCGCGCGATCCCGCCCGACCTGCCGCTGGACGGCAAGATCCACGCCCTGGCCAACTGCGTCGACTCCGACGACCCCAAGCTGCCCAAGGACAGCTGCGACGCCGTCGCCACCCACACCGACGACGGCCGCTGGCTGGTGCTGGTGCGCGCCAACGGCTCGCTGTTCGGTGTGACGCGGATCATCTGGCATGCGCTGCTGTGGGCGCTGTCCCTGACGATTATCCCCGGCGCCGCCGGCTGGCATCTGTTACGCCGCCGCCCGCTGCGCCGGATTCGCGGGATCCAGGCCAGCGCCGAAGCCATCGTCGCCGGCGACCTCACCCACCGTTTGCCGCTGTCCAACCGGCGTGACGAACTGGACATGCTCGCCGCCATCGTCAACGCCATGCTCGACCGCATCGAAAAGCTGATGAACGAGGTCAAAGGCGTCTGCGACAACATCGCCCACGACCTGCGCACCCCTCTGACCCGCCTGCGTGCGCAGCTCTACCGCATCCGGCAGGAGGCCGAGCAGGACTCCGGCTACGCGGTGAAACTGGACGACGCAATCGCCGAGACCGACACCCTGATGGCGCGCTTTCGCGGGCTGCTGCGCATCTCCGAACTGGAAGACCACCAGCGCCGTTCCGGTTTCCTGGTTATGGACCCGCTGCCACTGCTGCGCGAGTTACACGACTTCTACCTGCCCCTGGCCGAAGAAGGCGAATTGCAGCTGCGCCTGGAAACCCCGGAGTCCCTGCCGTGGATCACCGGCGACCGCGCCCTGTTGTTCGAAGCCCTGTCCAACCTGCTGAGCAACTCCATCAAGTTCTCCCCGCCGGGCGGCGAAGTGATCCTGCGAGGGCTCAACGATGCCGGCAGCACGCGCATCGAAGTGCACGACTCCGGGCCCGGCATACCGCCGGCGGAACGCGATGCGGTGTTCCAGCGCTTTTATCGGGTGGATGAAGGCGACCAGCAAGGCGGGTTCGGGTTGGGCTTGTCGATCGTCGCGGCGATCATCAACCTGCATGGGTTCAGGTTGGAAGTCGGCACCAGCGAGCAAGGCGGAGCGCGCCTGATCCTGGAGTGTCGCCAGCAACTGATGCCCGAGGCCTGATCCATCAGCCAGTGAGGTCAAACGGTGGGAGGCGGCAAGTCGAATCGTCGCACCGCTCCTCCCACATTAATCTTGCATTGCCTGGTAGATCGGATCAGGCCGGGAAGTTCGCGCGCAACGCTTCCAGGCCGCCGCTGTATACACCGGCAAACAGCTCTTCCACCGCCGCCTCCGTCGTACCCGCCGCCGGGGTAAACACACCGGACCATGTCACCTTCGCCGACGACTCCGTCAGCGCCTCAACCTGCAACGTGGACAGGTACGCACTCACCGGAAACGGCGACTCTTCAATGGTGTAGCTGTAAGTACGCCCGACGTTATCGAAGGTCTGCAAACGCTCTACCACCACGCCACCGTCGGCGGTTTCCAGGTGACGCACACGCCCGCCTTCGCCGGGCTCGCTCTTGACGATCAGCGGCAGCCAATCAGGCAGGCTGTTGAAGCCGCCGACCAATTGCCAGACCTGATCGGCCGACACAGGGATTTCAATCACGCAAGAGGCTGTTGCCACGATAAATACTCCACACAATAAAAAGAATTCAGATCGCCATGCTGTCGACGACACCACCATCGACCCGCAACGCGGCACCGGTGGTGGCCGAAGACAAGGGTGAAGCAATGTACGCCACCAGGTTCGCCACTTCCTCCACATTCGCCGCACGCTGGATGATCGATGTGGGCCGCGCATTGCGCACAAACACATCGGCCTCGTCCCGCGCACTGCGTCCGGACTTGGCCGTGGCGTCCTTGAGCATCTGCTCCAGGCCGTCGGTAAACGTCGGGCCTGGCAGCACAGCATTCACCGTCACCCCTGTGCCCGCGAGGCGCTTGGCCAGGCCATGGGACACCGCCAGGTTGGCGCTTTTGGTCACGCCGTAGTTGATCATGTCCGCCGGTGTCGCCACGCCGGACTCCGATGACAGGAAAATCACTCGGCCCCAACCCTGCCCGACCATGCCCGGCACGTAATGCCGCGCCAGGCGCACGCCGGAGATCACATTGACCTCATAGAAGCGCGTCCACTCGCTGTCCGGGGCGTCGAAGAAATCCACAGCGTTGAAGATGCCCAGGTTGTTGACCAGGATGTCGGCGTGAGGTTCGGCGGCGAACAGCTTTTCGGCGCCTTCGGCCGTGCCAAGATCCGCCACCAACCCGCGCAGGTCGGCGCCCGGCACCGCCTGGCGAATGCTCGCCAGCGCATCGTCGACCTTGCCGGCTTCACGCCCGATCACCACCACGGTAGCGCCGGACTGCGCGAGGGCCTGGCTGATGCCCAGGCCGATGCCGGCGGTGCTGCCGGTGACGATGGCTACTTTTCCACTTACATCAATTTTCATCATGAACTCCTGGATTCAACGTGGCAGTGGTGCACGGTCCGAAATCAAGCGGGCATCGCGCAGGGCCTGCCAGAAGGCAGTGGGGATTTTTTCTGACAATGCCGCGACGTCTTCGGCAATCCGCCCCGGGCGACTGGCTCCCGGAATTACAGCAGCCACGGCGGGATGTGCCAGGGAAAATTGCAGCGCCGCCGCTTTCACGCTCACGCCGAATGCCTGGGCAATCGTCTTGATCTGCTCGACCTGGCTGATGATCGCCGGGCTGGCTTGCTGGTATTCGAAGTGTGCGCCACCGGCCAGGACGCCCGAACTGTAAGGGCCACCGACGACGATCTCGACGTTCTGCGCCAGGGCGGCGTCCATCAGGCGTTGCAGGGCACGCTCGTGGTCCAGCAGGGTGTAGCGGCCGGCCAGCAGGAAACCATCGGGTTGCGCCTCGCTCAGGTCCAGGGTCAGCTCACACGGCTCGACGCGGTTCACGCCCAGGCCCCAGGCCTTGATCACGCCCTCTTCACGCAGGCGGGTGAGCACTTTGAACGCGCCGGTACGAGCCTGGTTGAAGTATTCCAGCCACTGGTCGCCGTAGAAGTCCTGGGCAATGTCGTGAATCCACACGATGTCCAGGCGATCGGTTTGCAGGCGGTTCAGGCTGTCTTCAATCGAGCGCAGGGTGGCGTCGGCACTGTAGTCGTTGAGCATTTTGTTCGGGCGACCGTGTTCGAACACGCCGCTTTTCTCGCCAAGGTCGCGGGCGCTTTCTTCGACTTCGTCGAGAATCACTCGGCCGACTTTGGTGCTGAGCACAAAGTCATCGCGGTGGTATTGCGACAGGGACTGGCCCAGGCGGATTTCCGAGAGGCCTGAGCCGTAGAACGGCGCGGTGTCGAAGTAGCGCACACCGGCGTTCCAGGCGGCCTCGACGGTGGCCTGGGCTTCGTCTTCAGGAATGGCGCGGAACATGTTGCCCAGCGGTGCGGTGCCAAAGCCGAGTTGGCCTGGGAGTTTGTCTTTCAAGCTCATGGTGGATCCTCAAATGGGTAAGAGGTCGCTGTGACCGTTGAGCAGATCCTAGATTGCCTAGATCGGACCGTCCAAGACATACTGCGACGAACTTAAGTCCTGCGAGGTCTTACATGATCGATCTACGCCAACTGCGCTACTTCGAAGTGGTCGCCGAAGAAGAACACGTCGGCCGCGCCGCCGAGCGCCTGCACATCTCCCAGTCGCCCCTGAGCCGGCAGATCGCCCAGCTCGAAGAACGCCTGGGCCTGACCCTGTTCGAGCGCAGCCAGCAACGCATCCGCCTGACCCGTGATGGCCAGACCTTTCTCGCCGAAACCAAGGCGCTTTTGACCCATGCCAATCGCCTGGAGTCATTGGGCAAACGCCTGGGTCGAGGCGAAGAAGGCGGCCTATGCATCGGCTACATCGAAAACGCCATGCATGCCGGTGTGTTGCCCAACGCCCTGCGCGTGCTGCGCGACGACCGGCCCACCGTGCATATCAAGCTGTATAACTTGCCCTCCCTGGAACAACTGGAAGGCCTGCGCCAACGCAGCCTGGACATCGCCCTGGTGGGCGAGCCCCCGGCAACCGACGACCCGGACTTGACCGCCCTGCAAGTGCTGGACGACCCGATGCTGCTGGCCTTGCCCGAGCATCATCCCCTCGCCCAAAAAAAACACTTGCTGCCCGAACACCTGGCCGAGCAGCAATGGATCGGCGTGCAACGTAAACCCGGCGCCAACCCCGCCGATGACTTTGTCGCCGCCTGCATCCGCGCCGGTTTCACCCCGCAGATCCCCATGGAAGCCAGTGAGCCGTTTACCGCATTGGGGCTGGTGGCGTCCGGGTTGGGCGTGGCCATGGTGCAAAAGGGCTTGAGCCGCAACGCACCGCCCGGTGTGGTGTTGCGGGAGTTGCCGTGGTTGACCTACACCACACCGCTGTGGGCGGCGTGGCATCGGGTCAACTTGCGGCCGTTGGTAGAAACCTTCCGCAAGGTACTCACCGAACCCAAGGGCTGATGGAGCTCAAAAATGTGGGAGCGGGCTTGCTCGCGAATGCGGTGTATCAGCTACTCATGAGCTGACTGACATGACGCCTTCGCGAGCAAGCCCGCTCCCACATTTAGATCGTGGTGTATCAGGTAGATCTTAGTCGGCTAAACCAACTCCCGCAGGCGATACCACAACATCCCCAACGCCAACAGCGGCGACCGCAGCGCCTTGCCGCCCGGAAAGGTCATGTGCGGCACCTGGCTGAAAATATCCAGGCCCTTGCTGTGACCCGCATGAATACCTTCAGCCAGCAGCCGCGCGCACCAGTGAGTGACGTTTAATCCATGCCCGGAATAGCCCTGGGCGTAGTACACATTGGGGTACTGCTGCAGCCGCCCGACCTGCGGAAAACGGTTGGCGGTGATGCCGATCTTGCCGCCCCACTGGAACTCGATGGCGGTGTCGGCCAGTTGCGGGAACACCTTGAGCATCTTCGGCTGCATATAGGCGGCGATGTCTTGGGGATCGCGCCCCGAGTAATGGCAGGCGCCACCGAACAGCAGGCGGCGGTCGGCGGACAGCCGGTAGTAATCCAGGCCGACTTTCTGGTCGCACAGCGCCAGGTTCTGCGGGATCAACGCGTGGGCGACGTCTTCAGGCAGCGGCTCGGTGGCGATGATGTAGCTGCCCGCCGGGAGGACCTTGCCGCTCAGCCGCGGCTCCAGTTCTTCCAGATGGGCATTGCAGGCCAGCACCAGATTGGCGGCCCGCACCGTGCCGCCAGCGCAACGCACCTGCACCGTGTCGCCGTGAACCAGCTCCAGCACCTGGGTGTGTTCAAAGATCCGCACCCCCAGGGACTCGGCTAGCCGTGCCTCGCCAAGTACCAGGTTCAGCGGGTGCAAATGCCCGGAGCCCATGTCCACCAACGCGCCGGCATACTGCGTCGAATCCACCACTTCGCGGATGTCTTGCGGGCCCACCAGGCGAGTCTCATGGGCATAACCCAAGCGCGCCAGGCTGTCCTGCTCACCCTTGAAGGCGGCGAACTGCGCCGGGGTGTTGGCCAGCTCGGCAAACCCCCAGCGCAAGTCGCAGTCGATCCGGTGCTCGCGAATGCGTTCGCCCACCAGTGCCACCGACTCGATACCGGCGCGCTCCAGATAACGCACACCCTCCTCGCCGACGTATTTGGCAAACCCCGATACATTGTGGCCAATGCCACGAATCAACTGCCCACCGTTGCGCCCACTGGCGCCCCAGCCGATACGCCGGGCCTCCAGCAGGATCACCGAGAGCCCGCGCTGGGCCAGTTCGATAGCGGTGTTAACGCCGGTAAAACCACCGCCGATCACACACACATCGGCGCTCAGGTCGGCGCCCAGTGACGGACGCTCCGGCAGGGCATTCGCGGACGCGAGGTAGTAGGAACGCGCGTGGTCACTGGCCTGGATCATTTGTTGGTCTTCACTTTGCTCCAGGCGCGCGTCATCAGGCGCATGGTCGCCGGGGTGGGCGTGGTGGAAATATAGAGTTTGTCGAGCACGGCCTGGGATGGATACACCTCAGGGTTGTTCACCAGTTCCGGGTCCATGAACGCCTGGGCCGCCGGGTTGGCGTTGGCGTAACCGACCGAGGCGCTGACCTTGGCGATCACTTCAGGGTCGAGCAGGTAGTTGATAAAGGCATGGGCCTCTTTCGGGTTACTCGCATCGGCCGGAATGGCCAGCAGGTCGAACCACAGGTTGGAGCCTTCCTTGGGAATCGAGTAAGCGATGTTCACGCCGTTCTTGGCTTCCTTGGCACGGTTGGCGGCCTGGAACACATCGCCGGAATAGCCGAACGCCACGCAAATATTGCCGTTGGCCAGGTCCGAAATGTACTTGGAGGAATGGAAGTAGGTGATGTACGGCCGCAGGGTCAGCAGCTTGGCTTCAGCTTCCTGGTAGTCCTTGGGGTTCTCGCTGCTCGGGTCCTTGCCCATGTAGTTGAGGATCGCCGGGAACAGCTCATCCGCCGAGTCGAGGAAGGCCACGCCGCACTGGTTGAGCTTCTTGATGTTCTCCGGCTCGAACAGCACCGCCCATGAATCGATATGGTCGATGCCCAACACTTGCTTGACCTTGTCGACGTTATAACCGATGCCGTTGGTACCCCACAGGTACGGCACCGAGTGCGCATTGCCGGGGTCGTTTTTCTCCAACAGCTTGAGCAGCTTGGGGTCGAGGTTCTTGAAGTTGGGCAACTGCGCGCGGTCGAGCTTGAGGAATGCGCCGGCCTTTACCTGACGCGCCAGGAAGTGATTGGACGGCACCACCACGTCATAACCGGTGCGGCCGGCGAGCAACTTGCCCTCCAGGGTTTCGTTGGAGTCGAACACGTCATAGATCACCTTGATCGAGGTTGCGGCCTGGAAATCCGCCAGGGTGGTCTCACCGATGTAGTCGGTCCAGTTGTAGACGCTCACCGTCGGCGCGGCTTGGCCGGCACTGCTGAACGCGGCCACCAGGGCCAGCGGTAAAAGCTTGTTCACAAGACGCATATCGACACCCCTTTGGTTTTTTTTAGACGCTCAACAGCAGGAACTCACGCTCCCAGGAACTGATGACCCGCTTGAAATTTTCATGCTCGGCGCGCTTGACCGCGACGTAGCCGCGCACGAACTTGTCGCCCAGGTACTGCTTGACCGTGTCGCAGTCCTCCATCCGCGCCAGGGCGTCTTCGAGGGTGAACGGCAGGCGCAGGTTGCGGCGCTCATACGCGCGTCCTTCTACCGGGGCGCTGGGTTCGATCTGCTCGATCATGCCCAGGTAGCCACACAGCAGACTAGCGGCAATCGCCAGGTAAGGATTGGCATCGGCGCCCGGCAGGCGGTTTTCCACGCGCATCGCATCCGGGCTCGAGGTGGGCACGCGCAGGCCGACCGTGCGGTTTTCTTCGCCCCACTCCACGTTGACCGGCGCCGAGGTGTCCGGCAGGAAGCGGCGGAACGAATTCACGTTGGGGGCAAACATCGGCAGCAGCTTGGGGATGTACTTCTGCAGGCCGCCGATATGGTGCAGGAACAGCGGGCTCATCTTGCCGTCGGCGTCGACAAACACCGGCTTGCCCGTGGCGATCTCCACCACGCTCTGGTGCAGGTGCATGGCGCTGCCGGGCTCGTCGGCCACCGGCTTGGCCATGAAGGTGGCGGCCACGTTGTGCTTGAGCGCGGCTTCGCGCAGGGTGCGCTTGAACACGGTGATCTGGTCGGCCAGGTCGAGGGCATCGCCGTGACGGAAGTTGATTTCCATCTGCGCCGGCCCGTCTTCGTGGATCAGCGTGTCGAGGTCCAGGCCCTGGGCTTCGCACCAGTCATAGACGTCTTCGAACAGCGGGTCGAACTCGTTGGCGGCATCGATGGAGAACGACTGGCGCCCGGTTTCGGCACGCCCGGAGCGGCCAATCGGGGTTTTCAGCGGCAGGTCCGGGTCTTCGCAGCGCTGGGTCAGGTAGAACTCCATTTCCGGCGCGACAATCGGCTGCCAGCCTTGGTCGGTGTAGAGCTGCAGGACTTTCTTCAGCACGTTGCGCGGCGACAGTTCGATGGGGTTGCCGTGCTTGTCGAAGGTGTCGTGGATCACAATCGCGGTGGGCTCGATGGCCCACGGCACCACGTAGGTCGCGTTGGCCACTGGACGGCAGATCATGTCGATGTCGGCCGGGTCCAGCAGGTCGTAGTAGATCTCGTCGTCGACAAAGTCCCCGGTTACCGTTTGCAGCAACACACTTTCCGGCAGGCGCATGCCTCGCTCATGCAGGAACTTGTTGGTGGGCGCAATCTTGCCGCGTGCGATGCCAGTCAAATCACTGATCACGCATTCGACTTCGGTAATCTTGTGTTCTTTCAGCCAGGCGGACAGCTGATCGAAGGGGGCGTTCATAAGGACCTCGTCATGGGTTGGGTACTGCGCCGCCTTGTACTTGCGGCGCATTGAGGTCTATCTTGGGCCAGCCTCACCGAGGCATCTATCCACTTTGCACGCAGCACAACGCACCAATAGAGTGCGCACGGATCACCCATGACACAGGCAACCGCTTTGCGCGTACAGGCCTTCACCACCGGTGATGTGGCCGCCCAATGCAGTGCGACACCCGGATGGGTGCAGCAGTACCAGCAGATGTCCCCCGGGCATTTCGCCGGGCGCATCCGCTACCTCGACCTGCAAGGTGTCGAGGTCTACGAAGAGAGCATGAACACCCGCGTGGAGCAGCACTTCAACGCACCGCCGGGCGCGTTGGCATTCTGTTTCGATGGCAGCGACAACGCGCTGTACCTGCTCAATGGCGAAAGCCGCAACACCTGGATCACACCGGAAAACTATCGCGAGGTGGCGGTGGTGTTCGGGCCGCAATTCGTGCAGCGCCACGGCCTGGATGTGCAGACGCTGGAAGGCCTGTTCATGGCGCCGCTGACCTGCCAGCAGAACGCGCTGTTCAGCCGCTGGCTGAGTGGCACGCTGACGCGCTTGTCGACCTTGACCGACCCGATCAGCCGCGACGCCCTGACCCAGCAGTTGCTCGACGATTGCCTGTTCATCCTCGACAACGCCTGCGTGTGCCTGGACCGCAGTTCATTGCAGCGGCGCAGCGAAGAGCGCTTGTTGATGGCACGCATAGGCGAGTGGGCGGCGGATGCGCCGGACGAAACCGTCAACCTGTTGGAACTGGCCCGGATCGCCGGTGTGCCGTTGCGTCAGTTACAGCAAGGCTTCAAGACCTACACCGGGATGAGCCCGGCGCAGTGGTTGCGCATGCGCCGCTTGAACGGCGCACGGCGTGAGTTGCTGGGCAGTACCGGAACGACCGTGGCCGAAGTGGCGATGAACTGGTCGTTCTGGCATTTGGGGCGGTTCTCTAACAGCTATCGAGCATTGTTCAAGGAACTGCCCAGCGAAACCCTAAAGCACTCACTCTGAAATGCATTCAAAACTGTGGGAGGGGGCTTGCCCCCGATAGCGTTGGTTCAGTCAATGTCCTGGGACTGACACACTGCAATCGGGGGCAAGCCCCCTCCCACATTGAATTGCATTTCAAGGCTGGGATTTGAGGAAGGCTGCCATGAGTTGGTTAACCCGCTCCGCCGCTTCCAACTGCACCATATGCCCCTGCCCCGGCAATATCTCCACCTGGGCCTCCAACCCCTGGGCATGCCGCACCGGGATGATGGCATCGTCACTGCCCCAAATCACCAGACTCGGTTGCTGGCCTACTACGTTGCGCAAATCCAGGCGCTGGCGCCCACCTTCAAACAACTGGGCATTGAGCTGACGAAGCGCCTGGTCCACCCCTTCCAACCGCTTGAACTTGAGCATGTCCTCAAGCATCTGCCGCGTCACCAGCGCCGGGTCGCTGAACAGTTGCACCAGTTGCGGCTTGAGCGCGTTACGGTTATTGGCCTCGGCAAAGCCATGCAGGTAATCGCCATTGATGTCCGCCCCCAGACCGGCGCTGGCGATCAGGGTCAGCGAGGCAACGCGCGCCGGTGCCTGACGGGCGACCGTCAGGCTGACCAACCCGCCCATGGAGTGCCCGGCCAGGTGCACGCGGTCGAGCTTGAGGTGATCGAGAAAGGCCAGCACGGCCTGGCTCAGTTCCTCGGCGTCACCCGTTTGCAGGTACTTGCCCGACTCGCCATGCCCCGGCAGGTCCAGGGCGATCACCCGGCGCTCGGCGGCCAGGGCCGGTTGGTTGAACAGCCAGTTGTTCAAGTCGCCGCCAAAACCATGCACCAGCACCAGCGGCGTACCGCCCTCGCCCAGGTCGAGATAACGCAACAAACGCCCGCCCACCTCGACCTTCTGCGCACTCGGCCCGCTGGCTTCGGCTTCGGCGCTGCTGGAGACGAACCCGGCGTTGAAGCTTTCGATCACCGCATCGATCTCTTCTTCGCTGGCCTCACCGTCCACCACGACCCCCAGCAACGCGCCCACCGGCAAGGTCTCGTCGCTCAGCGCCAGCACGCGGCGCAACACGCCGCTGAAGGGCGCCTCGACACTGCTGGAGATCTTGTCGGTCTCCACGTCCAGCACTTCCTCGCCCTTCTCCACCCGGTCGCCGGGCTGCTTGAGCCAGACATCGATGCGACCTTCGGTCATCGACAGCCCCCACTTGGGCATGGTCAAGGTATGGATCATGCGGCGTTCCTCTTGTCGGCGATCTTCAGCACGGCGGCCTCGATCTTCGCGGCGTTGGGGATGTACAGGTCTTCCAGGGCATCGGAAAACGGCACCGGCGTGTGCGGCGCGGTGACCATCTCGATCGGCGCGCGCAGGAACGAGAAGCCCTGTTGGGCCACCAACGCACTGATGTCGGTGGCGATGGAACAACGCGGGTTGGACTCGTCGATCACCACCAGGCGCCCGGTTTTCTCCACGCTCTCGAGGATGCTGTCTTCGTCCAACGGGCTGGTGGTGCGCAGGTCCAGCACCTCACAGTCGATGCCCTGGCGCGCCAGGTTGGCGGCGGCTTCCAGGGCGATATGCACCATGCGCCCGTAGGTCACCAGGGTCACGTCGCGGCCTTCGCGCACAAAGTTGGCTTCGCCGAACGGCACGGTGTACAGCTCTTCCGGCACTTCGCCCTGCAGGCTGTAGAGCATCTTGTGTTCGAGGAAGATCACCGGGT
Source organism: Pseudomonas grimontii (assembly GCF_007858185.1). Classification (GTDB taxonomy): domain Bacteria; phylum Pseudomonadota; class Gammaproteobacteria; order Pseudomonadales; family Pseudomonadaceae; genus Aquipseudomonas; species Aquipseudomonas grimontii. The sequence goes on along the minus strand of NZ_VFES01000007.1, from coordinate 135,877 downwards.
CGTTGTCGCGGATCGCCTGGATCAACATGCCCTTGGCGTCATACGGCGTGGCCGGGCACACCACCTTGAGGCCGGGAATGTGCGTCCACATCGAGGTGAGCATCTGCGAATGCTGGGCCGCCGCGCGCAGACCGGCGCCGTACATGGCGCGCACCACCAGCGGCGTGGTGGTCTTGCCGCCGAACATGTAGCGAAACTTGGCGGCCTGGTTGAGCAACTGGTCGAGGCAGCAGCCGATAAAGTCGACGAACATCAATTCGCACACCGGGCGCATGCCACGGGTGGCGGCGCCGACGGCCATGCCGACATAGCCGACTTCGGACAAAGGCGCATCGAGTACCCGGTCTGGAAACTCCGGGTACAGGCCCTTGGTCACGCCGAGCACACCGCCCCAGGCGTCCTGCTCGCCGGGCGAACCGGTGCCGCCGGAGACGTCCTGGCCGATGATGAACACACTCTGGTCCCGGCGCATTTCCTGGGCCAGGGCTTCGTTGATTGCCTGCTGATAGCTGATTTTGCGAGCCATGAGATTCTCTCCGAGTCTTGTTGTTATTAGCGGTAGGCGACGTAGACATCACTGAGCAGGTCGGCGGCCTGGGGCTTGGGATCGGACTTGGCCAGGCGCACGGCGTCGTCGATCAACTGCGCGACCTCGCCGTCGATACGTTCGAACTGCGCGGCATCGAGCCAGCCTTCGGCATTGCAGCGCTGGCGGAACAGCGCGAGGCAGTCGTGGGACTCGCGCAGGTTCTTCACTTCATCCGGGCCGCGATAGGTTTGTGCATCGCCTTCGAAGTGGCCGTAGAAGCGACTCAGCTTGACTTCCACCAAGGTCGGTCCGTCGCCTTTGCGCGCACGCTCCACGGCCACGCCCAGCGCGGCGTGCACGGCGAAGAAATCATTGCCATCGACAATCACCCCCGGCATGCCAAAGCCCACCGCCCGTTCGGCAATGTCCTTACACGCCACCGACCAGCCGGAACCGGTGGCCTCGGCATAGCCGTTGTTTTCGGCGACGAACAGGCACGGCAGCTTCATGATCGACGCCAGGTTCATCGCCTCGAACACCGCGCCCTCGTTGGAACCACCGTCGCCGAAGAACGCCACGGCCACGCCCTGGCTGCCTTTGAGCTTGGAGGCCAGCGCAGCGCCTGCCGCCAACGGCGCACCGGCACCGACAATGCCATTGGCGCCGAGCATGCCCTTCTCCTGGTCGGCGATGTGCATGGAGCCGCCCTTGCCGCCGCACACGCCGGTTTTCTTGCCGTAGATCTCGGCCATCATGCCGAACACATCCACGCCCTTGGCGATGCAATGGCCATGACCACGGTGGTTGGAGGCGATGCAATCCTCATCGTTGAGGTGGGCCATCACCCCCGCTGCGCTGGCTTCCTGGCCGGCATACAGGTGCACGAAACCGGGGATCTCGCCGGTGGCGAACTCCACATGCAGGCGTTCTTCGAAATCACGGATGGTGCGCATCACGGTGTAGGCATGCAGCAATTGATCGGTGGACAGGTGAGTGGACATCTTGTTGTTCTCCAGGTTGTCTCGACACACAAAAGGCTGGCTGCGGCCAGCTGTAAGCGCTTCAGCACAGGCTGTGCCAAGGCGCACAAAAACCTGGCAAAGCCTTGACCCAGAGCAGTGCCGCACCGTTGTGCCGCTGCGCGATGCCAGCGCAGAATGAGACCCGGCATTGCACTGTGCAGGCGGCGTCTCAGGCAAATTGAGACGCTGCGTCTCAGCCCCGGCAGTTGGTCAGGCCAGCCTTGTCCGTCGACGCCCATGGGCGCTTAATGGCGGGCATAACAACAAAGATCGAGAACCGGAGGCCTTATGTTCGCCGCGAACTCCAGGGAACACGTCGACTGCGTCAGTCGCGTGGTCCGCAATGCCGATCGCCTGCCCCAGGCGCCGGTGCCGTCGCTGATTTTCGATTCATGGCGGCGCTCCATGGAGCAACACCACCTCGACCCCGGCTCGCTGCAGGGGCCCCGCATCCTCACCGAACCCTTGCTCAAGGAATGCCGCGAGCGCGCCGAACTGTTCATGCGCATCGCCAGCGAGGAAGTCGGGCAACTGCACCACCGGGTGCGCCACGCCGACTACTGCGTAATGCTCACCGACGCCCAGGGCCAGACCATCGACCACCGCGTCGACACCGCCATTCGCAACGACTGCCGCAAAGCCGGCCTGTACCTCGGCACCTGTTGGTCGGAAGCCGAGGAAGGCACCTGCGGCGTGGCCACGGTACTGACCAGCAAGGCCGCGGTGACCGTACACAAGCGCGACCACTTCCGCGCCGCCTTTATCAGCCTGACCTGCTCCGCCGCACCGATCTTCGACCCCCAGGGCAACCTGCTGGGCGTGATGGATGCCTCGGCGCTCAAATCCCCGGATGACCGGCGCAGCCAGCACTTGGTGCGGCAGATGGTGGCGCAGAGTGCGCAAGCCATCGAAAACGCCTTCTTCATGCACAGCGCCCGCGAGCACTGGGTGCTCCAGGCCCACAGCACACCGGGTTACGTAGACAGCCAGCCCGACCTGCTGCTGGCCTGGGACCAGGACGGGCGCCTGCACGCGCTGAACAGCAAGGCGCGCCAGGCCCTGCGCCGGCGTTTCGGCCAGGTGCCGGAGCATATCGGCGAAGTGTTCGACCTGGATGCGTTGCGCTCGGCCACGGATCAATCGACCCAACACCTGCAATGGCTGGGCGAGCCTGGCGTATTGCACGTGCGGGTCAACACCCCGCGACGCAAACCGGCGCGGCCCGCAGCGCACACCCAGGTCGACGCTCGGGTGGAAGAACACCTGCGCCTGGCCGTGCGCGTCAAGGACCGCAACCTGCCGGTACTGGTGCAGGGCGAAACCGGCGCTGGCAAGGAAGTGTTCGCCCGCCAACTGCACGAACGCAGCGCGCGGCGAACCGGGCCCTTTGTCGCGGTGAACTGCGCGGCGATCCCCGAGAACCTGATTGAAAGCGAGCTGTTCGGCTACGTCGCCGGGGCCTTTACCGGTGCGTCCAGCAAAGGCATGCCGGGGCTGTTGGTGCAGGCCGATGGCGGCACGTTGTTCCTCGATGAAATCGGCGATATGCCGCTGGCGCTACAGACGCGCCTGCTGCGGGTGATGGCCGAGGGTGAGGTCGCGCCCCTGGGCGGGGCCAAAACCCGCACGGTGGACATCCAGGTGATCTGCGCCAGCCACCGCGACCTGGCCGCGCTGGTCAGCGACGGACGCTTTCGCGAAGACCTGTACTTCCGCCTCGGCTGCGCCCGCTTCTGCCTGCCGCCGCTGCGCGAGCGCAGCGACAAGCTGGCGTTGATCAACCGGCTGGTGGAGCAGCAAGCACGCGGCAGCGGCGTCCCAGTGGGCATCGGCCAGGCCGCGCTGGAACGGCTGCTGGGCTATGCCTGGCCGGGCAATGTGCGCCAACTGCACCACACGCTGGCGTATGCCTGTGCCGTGTGTGAAGGCGGCACGATTCAGCTGGCGGACTTGCCGATTGAAGTACGCGGCGAACAGGTCGAGGCGCTGACCGAGCACAGCGTCAGCCCGGAGCGGCAGGTGGTGCTGGACGCATTGATCCGGCATCGCTGGAAGCCGTTGCCGACGGCGCAGGCGTTGGGCATTTCCCGAGCCACCCTATACCGCCGAGTCAACCAACTGGGCATCGACATGCCCGGCAAGCACTGACACAACGGGGGTCAACAATGTGGGAGGGGCGGTGCGACGATTCGACTTGCACCCGATAAGCATCGGGTATCTACACAACTTCAATAGAATAGTGCGTAGCAACTGTCGAGCCTTGGCGAGGCTGCGTCAGGCGCGCTGCCGATTCAGGCTCGAGGCGCGGCCGACGCAGCCTCGCTTGCGCTCGGCAGCTGCTACGGATTTGCGCGGTGTTGGATAAGGTGGTGCAAGTCGAATCGTCGCACCGCCCCTCCCACATTTAACACCGTAGGCCTTGGGAGATCAGCGATAAACCAGCCCGCCATCGATCAACGGTGCCTGCCCGGTCATATAATCCGCATCCGGCCCGGCCAGGTAGGCCACCAACCCCGCCACATCCTCCGGCGTTTCCGCCCGCCCCAAGGCAATCCCATCCACATACTTCTTATACGTCGCCCCTACTTCGGCGCCAGTAATCTCGGCCATGCGCTTGTCGATCTCCACCCACATGTCGGTGCCCACCACGCCCGGACAGTAGGCATTGACCGTGATCCCCGCACTCGCCAGTTCCTTGGCCGCCACCTGGGTCAAGGCCCGCACGGCAAACTTGGTGGCCGAGTACACGCCCAGCAGCGCAAAACCTTCATGGCCGGCAATGGAGCAGGCATTGATGATCTTGCCCTTCTGCTTGAGCGCCTTGAACTTATTGCCGGCGGCCTGGATGCCCCACAACACGCCCTGCACGTTGATACCCAGGGTACGCTCGACCTGTTCCGGGCTGACGTCCAGCAGCGAGTCGATCTGCGCGACCCCGGCGTTGTTGACGATGATGTCGAAGCCACCAAGGGTCTGATATGCATGCTCGACCGCCGCCACCACCTGGTCGCGCTTGGACACGTCGGCGATAAACACCGAGGCCTTGCGCCCGAGGGCCACGACTTCGGCGGCCACGGCTTCCAGCTTGGCGCCATTGATGTCGACCAGGGCGATGTCGGCACCGTCCTGTGCCAGGCGCAGGGCGATGGCCCGACCAATGCCCTGCCCCGCGCCGGTCACCAGCGCAACTTTTCCAGCGATACTCATGATGATCTCCTGCAACGATGAGAGAGCGTTGTCTATCGCAGGTGCCTGCACGGGCTGTCGAGGCGCAAAGGGTTTGGCGTAGGCGTTGAGACGCCCTGTCTCAGCGCACGCCCCCGTACCGGACGCTTGTAAAACCTGGCCGTTATGCCTAGCTTATGCGCCCCTCGCCCTGCGCTTTAAGGCCCTGCCCCATGGTTTTGCGTTTTCGTCCCGTCGTCAGTACACGTTTCGCTCTCGGCCTGCTGCTCAGCGGCGGTATCGGCAACAGTTGGGCGGCGCAGGTCGAACTGCCGGCGGTGCAGGTCCAGGGCCAGGACGAGTCCGGCTATCGCGCAGACACCGCCTCGGTCGGCGGCTTCAATGAGGCGCCGCTGCTGGACACTCCGGCCTCGATCACGGTGATCAACGCCGCCATGCTCAAGGACCAGCAAGCACGCCTGCTCAGTGAAGTGCTGCGCAACGACGCCTCGGTGGGCGACAGCTACGCGCCCATCGGCTACTACGAAAATTTCGTGGTGCGCGGCTTCTCGCTGAATGCGGCGAGCAGCTACAAGATCAACGGGCGCACCATCACCGGCGAGCAGAACGTCGCCCTGGAAAACAAGCAGCAAGTGGAAGTGCTCAAGGGCCTGGCCGGTTTGCAGAGCGGGATTTCCGAGCCCAGCGGCGTGATCAACTACGTGACCAAGCGCCCGGAGGATGTGCGCTCGGTGACGGTGTCCACCGATGACCGCGGCAGCGGCTATATCGCCACCGACGTCGGCGGCTGGTTTGGCAGCGAGCAGCAATTCGGCCTGCGCGCCAACGTCGCCCATGAAGACCTCAATTCCTATGTGGAGCACGCCAACGGCCAGCGCGATTTTGTGTCCCTGGCCTTCGACTGGAACATCAGCCCCGACGCCGTGCTGCAACTCGACGCGGAATACCAGAACAAGCAACAACGCTCGGTGCCGGGCTACCAGTTGCTGGGCGGCACCGAGGTGCCCAACGGCGCCTCGCCGAAAAAACTGCTGGGCCACCAGAGCGGTTCCAAGCAAGTCGGCATCGACGCGTTGAACCTCAACGGCCGGTTCGAATACCGCTTCAGCGACCAGTGGAAAGGCAGCGTCAGCGCCGCGCGCAGCAAGGTGGTGATCGATGACTACAGTTCGTTTGCCTGGGGCGGCGACACCAGCGGGGTCGGCAACCACTTCACGCCCGAAGGCAACTACGACGTCTACGACTACCGCAGCCCCGACGACACCCGACGTGACGATGAAGTCCAGGCGGCGATGACCGGCTTGTTCGACACCGCAGGCATCGGCCATGAACTGACCTTCGGCACCAGCGCATTTCGCCGGGTGATCGACAAGCGCAAGGCCGTCAACGAGTACATCGGCACGACCAATATCGACGATGATGCGCCGACGTTCACGCCCACCGACAAACCGTTGAACGACAGCCATCGCACCCTCGACAGCCGCCAGTACGGCCTGTTCGTCACCGACCGCATCCGCTTCAACGAGCAATGGCAAACCATCCTCGGCGGTCGCGAAGTGCGCCTGGATGAAAAAGCCTTCGACGGCGTCACGGGCGACCAGGCCCGCCATACCCAGCAATACGTGTTCCTGCCCCAGGCGGCATTGATCTACAAACCGGTGGAAAACATCTCGCTGTACACCAGCTACAGCAAAGGCCTGTCCCTGGGCGGCACCGCACCGTGGTTTGCGAGCAACGCCGATGAAACCCTGGCCCCGACCACCTCGCGGCAAATCGAAGCCGGGGTGAAATACGACTGGCGCCGCATCAGCTTCGCCGCCGCTGTGTTCCAGACGCGCCAGGCCTACCAGTACGCCAAGCCGGAGGGCCCCGGTGCCTTCACCTATGTGCAACAGGGCGAGCAGAAGAACACCGGCGTGGAACTGTCGGCCAACGGCTGGGCCACCGACCGCCTGCAGATTTCCACCAGCGTGGCGGCGATTCGTGCACGGGTGAACGGCAGCGGCACGCCGGAATACGAAGCGCACCAGGCGATCAACGTGCCCAAGCTGCGCGCCAGTGTGTACGCCGATTATGCGTTGCCGTGGGTGAATGGATTAGCCGTGCTCGGCGGCGTGCAATACAGCGCCAAGAAGTACGCCAACCGCAGCGGCAATGTGGAGGTGGGAGATTATGCGGTGGTCAACGTCGGCAGCCGCTACACCACCAAGGTCGACGGCTACGAGACGGTGTTCCGCCTGAGCGTCGACAACCTGTTCGACAAGCGCTACTGGCGCGACGCGGGCGAGTACATGGGCGATGACTATCTGTTCCAGGGCGCGCCACTGACGGCGCGCCTGAGTGCTTCGGTGAACTTCTGACACTTACCCCTGTGGAGAGGGAGGTCCCACTACCTCTTCGAAGTAGCGCTGTCGCGCAGCAAACTGGGACCTCTGTGGCGAGCGGGCTTGTCCCGCGTTGGGGTGCGAAGCGCCCCTGATAAAGACGAATGAGGGGTGTATCAGGCACTCCTCTGCACCTGTTTTTGGGGCTGCTGCGCAGCCCAACGCGGGACAAGCCCGCTCGCCACAAAGAGCCGTCTTCAACCTTCTTATTTAGGCATCTTGCGAAACCCTACCGCGAGGCGATTCCAGCTGTTGATGGTGGCGATGGCCACGCTCAGGTCGACTTGCTCCTGGGGGCTGAACTCGGCGGCGAGCGCCGTGAAGTCTGCGTCCGGCGCGAGGGTCTGGCTCAGCAGCGTCAGGCTCTCGGCCCAGGCCAATGCCGCGCGTTCACGCGGGGTGAAGAACGGCGTTTCGCGCCAGGCCGACAGGGTGTAAAGGCGACGCTCGGTCTCGCCGCCCTTGCGGGCATCGGCGGTATGCATGTCCAGGCAGAACGCACAGCCGTTGATCTGCGACACACGCAGGCGTATCAGTTCCAGCAGTGGCAGCTCGATGGAGAGTTTGCCGACGGCGGCTTCCAGGGCGAGCATGGCTTTCATGGCGTCTGGGGAAGCAGTGTAGAAATCGGTACGGGCTTGCATGAGGAACTCCGGAACGGTGGGAAGTGGTGGCTAGGTTAGCCACCGGGCCGTAGGGGAGAAATAGCCAATTGCGGGGAAGAACAGGTGACCAATGGAGCGGTGTGCGATCAACCCGGCAATGGAATCACCCGCAACGGCCTCACCGATTTATAGGAAAAACTCGAATAGATCTCCTTGACGCACGGCAGCGTCTGCAACACCTCCCGCGCAAACTCGCCGAACGACTCCAGGTCCTTCGCCACCACTTCCAGCAGAAAGTCATAGCGCCCCGATACGTTATGACACGCCACGATTTCCGGAATATCCAATAAGCGTTGCTCGAACGCCCGGGCGATTTCCTGGGTGTGGCTCTCCATCATGATGCTGACAAACGCCGTCACCCCATACCCCAGCGCCTTGGGCGAGAGGATCGCCTGGTAGCCGCTGATCACCCCGCTTTCCTCCAGGTTCCTGACCCGTCGCCAGCACGGTGAAGTGGTCAGGGACACGCGGTCGGCCAGCTCGGCCACGGTTAAACGGGCATTGCCTTGCAGGGCGTTTAATAACGCTTTGTCGGTGCGATCCAGCGTGACGGGCATGTTTTGCCTCTATTCATTGTTTTTAGTGTTTTTTCATCCCGGGACAGGGAATTTGTCGGCAAAGTTTGGAACATCCAGCCGTGATTATAAGCATAGCATTGTAGGAAATAAGGAGCGCCCGACATGAACAATAAACACACTGCATTCGGCTTTTCCACCCGTGCCATCCACCACGGCTACGACCCCAAGGACCACCATGGCGCGCTCGTGCCGCCGATCTACCTGTCGGCCACCTTTGCGTTCCCCACTGCCGAATACGGCGCCGCCTGTTTTGCCGGTGAGGCCAGCGGTCATTTCTATACGCGCATTTCCAACCCGACCCTGGCGCTCCTGGAATCACGCATGGCCACCCTGGAAAACGGCGAGGCAGCGGTAGCGTTCAGTTCCGGCATGGGCGCGATTGCCGCGACATTCTGGACCCTGCTGCGCCCAGGCGATGAGGTGATCGTCAGCCAGACGCTCTACGGCTGCACCTTCGCCCTGCTGCATCACGGTATCGGCGAGTTCGGCATCAAGGTGCGCCACGTCGACCTCACCGACCTGGCCGCCCTGCAAGCGGCGCTCAGCCCCGCCACCCGCATGATCTACTGCGAGACCCCGGCCAACCCCAACCTGCAACTGGTGGACATCGCCGCCGTGGCCGCCCTCGCCCATCAACAGCCGAACGTCACCGTGGTGGTCGATAACACCTACTGCACGCCTTACCTGCAACGTCCCCTGGAACTGGGCGCCGATGTGGTGGTGCACTCGGCCACCAAATACCTCAGCGGTCATGGCGACATCACCGCCGGTATTGCCGTCAGCAACCAGGCCCTGGCCCAGCGCATTCGCCTGCAAGGCCTCAAGGACTTGACCGGTGCGGTGATGTCGCCCCAGGACGCTTCGCTGTTGATGCGCGGCCTCAAGACCCTGGCCCTGCGCATGGACCGCCATTGCAGCAACGCCCAGGCCGTGGCCGAAGCCCTACAGGCGCATGCGGCCGTGGAGTGGGTGACGTATCCGGGGCTGCGCAGCTTCGCGCAATACGAATTGGCGGCGCGGCAGATGAGCCAGGCCGGCGGCATGATCGCCTTCGAACTCAAGGGCGGGATCGACACCGGTCGACGCTTCATGAATGCCCTCAAACTGTTCACCCGCGCCGTCAGCCTGGGCGACGCCGAGTCACTGGCCCAGCACCCGGCGAGCATGACCCATAGCACCTACACCCCTGAAGAACGCGCGCACCATGGCATCAGCGAAGGGCTGGTGCGTTTATCGGTCGGGCTTGAGGACGTTGCCGACCTGTTGGCAGACGTGCAGCAAGCGTTGGCCAAGTGCACCGGCGTCGTGCCACGCCAAACGGTGATGGCGGTACATGCCGCAAGATAAGGCTCAGGTTCGGGGTTGTCCTCTCCCACACGGGCACACTGCCGATCAACGAAAGAGGCAACTGGGAGAGTTCAATTCATTGCGCAGCCAATGTGACGTTTTCACACGCCCCGACCTGCGGCACCAGATGAATATCAACACGGCGGTTGGCCGCACGTCCTGCCTCTGTGCCATTGCTGGCGAGTGGCTGATTGGCCGCAAACCCCTGCACGGCAAAGCAACTGTCGGCAATGCTGCCCATGCGTTGCATCCAGTCGCGTACCGCAGAAGCTCGGGCGTGGGACAGAGCCAGGTTCTGCTCCACAGAGCCGGTGGCATCGGTATGCCCGGCAATAACGATCAGCCAGCCCGGTTGCGCCTTGATGCCGACCAGGGCATTGATCAACACCTTGGTCGAATCCGGTTTCAGCATTGCGCTGCCAGCATCGAACAGCGACAGGCTGTCCAGTCGCACCGGTTCAGGCAGGAGGATTTCACGGTCTGGAATCACCCACCACGCTCGCCAACCGATCCCCGCAAACAAGGCAACGCTAAGCCCCACGACTGAAAGCCACAGCACCCGACGATGCCGTCGCGGTTGCGTTTCAGGGGGTGGCAGGATCACGACAGGTGTCACCCATGCCGGAGCCATCACCCTCAACGGCACCGGCAGCGTTTCGCTGGATGAACAAAGCTGTTCCAAGCGAAGGCCGACCTGTTGTCGCAACGCCTGGAGTATCAGCAACGGACCGTGAGGCAACAAGCGCGCTCGCAACCTGGCCAACGCGGTGTGCAGTTGAGCCAGCACGGGACCGCTGTACGCCAGAATTGGCGCGCGGCGCAGCAACACCTGCAGTTGATCGAACAGCCACCCCAACAAGTCCAGACGCGTGGATTCCATTGGAGGCCATACGTGTGACCATTCGCTGGCAAGCGCCTCGATGAGTGCAACGCCTTGGGCCATCCCTTCCACGCCGTGGCGTTGGGCACACGCCAGGGTGTAAACGCACGCGGTCTGCAGGTCTGCGCCATTCTGCTCGAACAGCCTCAAGCACCATTGTTCGACCTGCACCCAATCCACATCCGGGCAGGCGGGATGGCTAAGCTTGGCCAACTCATTGCGCAAGGCCATGAACTCGCTGAAACCGCGCGGATCACCGCCGACTTGAATACGCATTTCAAACACTGTCGTCATCGGGTTTCCCTTCCGTTATCGGTTCAAGGCATGGACAGGTACTGTTGCTGCTTCAAGTGGCGCACCAGCACCTTGCCCTCGGGGCCCAGCGTGGTACCGAAGTTCACCCGTTGCCCATCTTTCAATTGCACGTCCAGGGCATATTCCAGATGCCCCGGCAGGGTCTGGGGCAGCAGTTCGATGGCCACCGCCGCCAGACGCGGTTCGTACCTGAGCAAGGTGGCGGTCATGGTGCTGATCAAGCCATGGGCCGTGGCGGGAAGACCTTGCAGGATCAGGCCCATGTCCGGCAGCCCGTAATCCGGTAGATGGCTAAGCGCGCCCGCGCGGCTGTTGAGGATGCGTTGCAAGTTGTCCAGCACGGACAGGGTGTGCTGGTCCTCCTCGCTGACGCGATGCAGCTCCAGCTCACCCTCAAAGTTCTGCAGCAGCATTTCGTAGAGTGAAGGATTCTTCTCGGTCATGACTCATTCCTTCGCCAGGGGCCGCAGAGTCAGGCGGCTGTCTCCCAGTTCGATCACCCGCGCCCGATCCGGGTCCAGGTCGTCACGCGCCAAGGTCAGACGCCACGTGTTCAGCCGAGTATCGGGGTTGCGGAACAAGGCCACCACCGTGACGAACTGCGCATCCTTGTCCATGGGCACATTCAGTTGCGCACCCTCCTGCGGTTTCACCACCACCGAGCGTTTGTCCAGCAACGCGCTCGCCAGCAGTTGATCGTCATCGCCCAGCAACCCTTCATAGGTCGCCAGCTCCACCGTCTTGTTGTCGCGCAGTTGGTAAACCCGGATCAAGGTCGGTACCGAAAACGCGCTCATGTCGGTGGCCTGGGTGTTCAGAGCCGTGCGCGCGCTTAAATCCAGGTGCAGGATTTTGACCTGCTTGTAGAAGATTGCTTTCGTGGTGGACGCCGCGCCGTCCGCCACGGTCTGGGCCAAGCCACAACCCGCGAGCGGCAGTGCGGTCGCCACCCACATCAATAACTTAAAAACGGTACGCGACATGCTGTGTCTCCCTGTTTCGGGGATTAATCGAAAGGCCCTGGTAGCGGCCGAGGTTGATCGTGAGGGTGTCGCCCTCCACCACCCGCCAGGCATCGCCGCCCAAGCCGAGGACAGCGGTCATGCCGAGCCGGACTGGCGCGTGCCCCAGTACCGGTACAGGCAGGCTGCGCACCGGCAACGACAGCTGCAGTTTCGCGGTGCAACGCCACCCCAGGTAAACGCGCAGCAGCACCAGCAAATCGCGGTGCAACTCGCCATCGGGAAGCCAGCCACGAGCTTGCCGGGTGTCGTCGGTATAGAGCATCAGGCGCAACTGGCTGTTGGCGTCCTGGCCGACGCAGCCCAGCGGCGTGCCCTGGGACAAGCTCACGGGACGTTGCCGGGAAAGACTGGCCGGGTGCGCCAACGCAATGCGCTGCGGCCAATGCCCAGTCACCTGCGCCTGGGTCTCAGGGGCCAGCAATTTGACCAGCGCCAGGATGCCTTCGGCGTTACGCGTGGGCAGGCGCATCACACTGAGCAAGGCCAGAAAACGCGAGACCGGCGTGGCCACCTGCCGGGCAGTGCCCGGAATGCCCAGGCCGATCAGGCCCAATAGGCATTGCGAAGTCGCGTCGGTACCACCGGCCTCGAACGTTGCCGGGTAGGAGTACTTGCGCCAGATCCGGTAAAGCTGAGTGAAAATCCGATGATTGAACATATCCAGGAAGGCTTCCAACGCTGCATGCCCTTCGCGACGTTGCGTGATGTCATCCAGAAACACCGTCGGCATCGGCGAGTCGACCCCGTACAAACCGAGCAGACGAGTGCGTACCGTCGCCGGACGCTCCGGGCGCGCCTCATCGGTTTCGATCGACTTCAACTCGCTGGCCGGAAACCCCATGCCTGGATCGGGCCGAAAGCGCACGGCATCATCGGCGGGGTGCGCAGTGCTGCCCAAAGGCGGATGCCCGGGTAAGGCCTGTTCCAACAGCTGGCAAAACCGGTACAGATTGGCCTCGGCCACTTGCGGCTGCAGGGCGCCCAGCAAACCGACGGCTTTCAGCCGGGAATACGCTGACTGTGGTTCTCGTTCCATCGCAGGCACTTTCCAGTAGGTTGCAGAATCAGCGTGAGCTGGGTGTACACATGAATGTCGGCATACAGCGCAAAGAAACGGTTGAGCATTTCGCCGAACAGGCTGATGTCGCCCTCCCCTGAAAAGCCATTGGCGTCCAGGGTGATTTCGATATCCACCCCGCGCAGCAAGAAGCCTTTTTCGAAACGCTGAACCAGGTGATGCCTGACCTCGACAATCGCGGCCAGGCGACGACGATTGAGCTCGCTGTCAGTCCAGTCATAGAGTGCGAGCGTCCCTCTCAGTACTTCGGCATCGCCCAGCATCGGCAGGAAATTCGACCCCAGGTGGCTGAGTACCCGCCAGTGAAAGCGGTCGCGGCTCGGCGGGTAACAGGGCAAGGTCGGTGCGCACAGGTTACGCACGCGCAAAGAGGCTTGAGTGGACTGCACCGCGGTATCGAGCATCGTGCTTTGCAGCGCCTTGCGCGGTAGCTGACCGTGAGTACCGGTCAGTCGCAACGACAGGTTTTCCTGCGCAAGCAAGCGGTCTTTGTCGAAGCCCTCGCCCCCCAGGATCAACCAGGTGTCATGCAAGCCATTCGCCGCGCGCTTCAGACGCGTATGGAAGTAACGTTCCGGCGCCTCATCGCGCAGCATGCCGCCCTTGTGGCGAAAGCTGGTGAACGGCACGTAGTCCTGGCGCTCGCCGTTTCTCGATGCAGTCACGCGGTCAACGGAATAGATCTCCATATGCCCGTCCTGCAAGCGCATGGGGCGCAGCAGGTAGTCGGTTTGCAACGGCACCAGGCTCAACGGGTCAGCCTCCAGCGGGAACAGGTTGATCACTGGCACGGTGTGCAGGCGAATATGCTCGCGGGTCAAGTCGAAGACAGAGGGCCAGGGTTCACGCAACACCACCTCCAGCTCAAACCAGTCAATGCCGGGAACAGGCTTCAATTGCTCCAAACCACACAGGGTCACGAACATGAATTTTTCGCGGAAGCTGAAATACTCCAGCAATAGCTGATAACCGCTGAAAGCGCTGTCACCCTTGGGCCACAGCCGGTCCTCTTCACCAAAACCCTTGGGTGCAAAATGCCCGCTGAATGGCTGGCGTTCGGTCTGGCCGGCCCAGCGCACATACAACGTCTGGGTGTTGAGAGTCAGCGCCTGATGCAATGCACTGGCCAGGGGCGCATCGGCATTCAGGTACAGAGGCAGGCGGCTGAGGTCGATCTCGCTCCAGTCAGTCAATGCTCCGCAGGCAAAGCGCAGGCGCAACACAGAGCGACCGTCCGGTTCGAAGTCCCGTCCAACCGAGGCCAGCGCCAACGGCCGCAGGATCAGATCCTGGGTGGTGGTGTAGCGGCAACGGGTGCGTTGTGGCCCGATGGGTTGCGACAGCACTTCAAAACCCTGGGCGATCAACTCGCTGCCTTTCATCTGCGCCAGTTCCGGTTCCAGCTCGACCACCGACAGCGACGGGATGGTGCGCAGGTAGTGCGGCCATAGCAGGCTGACCAGCCCTTCGGTCAGCTCCGGCAGATCATCGTCGAGTTTCTCCCGCAGGCGCCCCATCAGGAACGCGAAGCCTTCGAACAGGCGCTCCACATACGGGTCCTGCGCGCCTGGCTTGTCGAGGTTGAGCTGCGCGGCCCGGTCCGGGAACGCCTCTGCGAACTCCTTGCCGGCCTCGCGCAGGTAGCGCATTTCGGCGTCGAAGTAGTGCAGCGTCAAATTGTCCATGCTCACAGAAAAACTCCTGGTGTATGAGGGTTAGCCGCAGAGCACTGCGGCGCGTACCGGGTCGATGGCCACCAGTGACGCCAGCAAGGTTTCCATGCGCCGCGCCAGGGAGGGTTTGTCCGCGTCGTTGCGCTGGGCTTTCACCCGCAAGAGCTTGAGCAGGCGCGCCTTGACCTCGAAATTCAGCTCGGGCTCCCATTCGGCCAAGGCCTGGCGTTGCGCGGCGGCGTCCAGCTCCCCAAGCAGGTGGATGGCCAGGTCGCTCTTGCCATACTGTTCGGCCACCCGCGCCATCAGCAGACGCAGCAGCCAGCGTTGGCGACCAGTGTGGATACCGGGGCGTGCGGCCAGCCAGGCGAGCGCCTGATCCACGCCGTCGCTGTCCGCCTGGGCGATGGCCTCGCCTTCCAGCGACAGGACGTCGCCGTCGTCTGCAGCAGCAGTCACCGACGTGACGGGCAGCCACTGCTGGGGTTGGTTGCCGCTGACGTGCTGGCCGATCCATTCGCGGGTGGTTTCGTCGGCGAAAGGGCTACCGTCGCTCCAACACAACATCTCCAGCCCCGGCAGGCGTTCGAGAAACATGCCCAGGTCACGCTTGGCAATATCGGCCCAGCGGTCCTGGGGCGCGGGTTGTTTGCTCAAGGCCTGATACAGGTACCATTGCAGGTCCAGCCAGAAATGGTTCACCCCTTCGGCATAGATCCGCTCAACCTGATCGAGCAACTCCGTCCAGTTCTGTTGCAGGTACAACCGCTTGAGCTGTGCCCGATACTCACCCCTTGGCGGTGCCAGGCGCGTGTGGTTGTTTGCCTCTTGAGGCGGTGTTTGATGCACCGTGTCCCAGCGCAAGCTCTTCATCAGACGGTGCGCCGCCAGCCACCCCAAGGGTTGCTCGCGCAGGTAAACAGCCAAGGCCCGACCGCTGTCCAGCAGGTCGCGCCCGGACTTGATCGGCGTGACGGGCGATGCATTGGCTTGCATTGACGACTCGTGGCTGGCGGTGTTCTGCGGCACCAGTGCCTCCATCCCGCCGGACTGTGCCAGCCGCGCGGACAAGGCCGCATACAGCGGTTCCAGGTTCGGCCGCTGCGCCTGAGGCCACGTACTCAGCCCACGCTCAAGCCAGGCAAGCGCCGCAGCGGTGCGCTCGGCTTCGGCCTTGACCACCTCCGGGTACAGCAGCAGTGTGTCCAGCACCTTGCTGCTGGCCAACCACTCCAGGGCCATCTTGCGGCTTTGGGGCCGGGCAGGCAGCACCGCTTCGGCAAAGCGCTCAATCAACGCCGCCAGCAGGCTAAGGCCATCGGCCAACCCGACTTCGCCCTCCTTGTGCAAGCGCGCCCAAAGGTAGTAAGTGGCGACGCGCAAGTCCTTACAGGTGTGGATGAGCAGTTTCTGCGCCAGGTGGGCGACCTGCCCGGCATCGGCACCGGAGAGCTTGCTGACCTCTTCGCGCATGCGCTGGAAGTCATCGTCGTAACCGGGGTCTTCGCCGACGGGGAAATCGGCGCTGATGGGTTGCAGCCAGGGTTGCCAGTGGTCGGCCTGTTCGTGGGCGACGCAGAGTGCATCGCGGGTGCCGAGGCATCGGGTGATCAAGGTGTGCAGGCTCATTGGGAACTTCCATTTTGTGCAAAGGCTGCTTGGGTGTCGTGCTCGTTGAGGAATATCTGTTGCGGCAACTTGAAGCCCCTCAACTTGAGCAACGCCAACGGTCCCGCATCCAATTCCGTGCGCAGGTGCCAGGTCAGGTTCAAGCCATCCGGCGCCTTGAGCAGCAGGCGATAACGGCTGTGACCATCGTCCAACGGCGCGACCTGGGCGTTTTCCAGCCAGCGGATCAGGCCCCAGGTGCCGGGGTAGTCGCCAAACAAACGCTCGCCGGCCCGCACGCTGGTCCAGCTCAGGCTCACCCCGGGGTAGTCGCTGTGGCCCGGCCAGTGGAAGCGCTGCCAGCTTTCCTTCTGGTTGAAGTACTGATGCCGCTCGCCGTTGAGGATGAAGGTGGTCTGCACCACATCGCGCACGGCTTTGCCTTGCAGCTCGAAACTCAGCCCCATGCCGCCGTCGGTGTAGAGCACATCGGCGAGGTCGCTGAGTTGGTTGATGGCGCTGAGAAACTGCGGGTTGAAGCGCAGGCCCTGACTGTGGCGTGGATCGGCGACCCACTGGCGGCCTTCCTTGCGCAACACGCCGCTCAATTGCCGCTGTAGAAACTGCTCGATGCGCCCGGAATCCGCGCGGATCATCTGCCCCAACATCGGCAACGACGCGTCGCTGGCCGTGGCCGCAAACGGGTAGCGGCTGGCGAAGGCCGCGTCCCACTGGCTGACGATGGAGCGCTGCCACTGGCTGTTCAGGCCGGCAGCGGACGGTTGCAACACCCGCTGCCAGGCCTGCTCCAATGGCTGCACGAACAGCGTCTGCGCCGCCCCGCTCCACTGCGCGCCCAAACTGGCGGCCAGCAGGCTGCCGTAGGCCTGGGTGTCGGTGAGGTCGATACGGCGGCCTTGAAACACGGTTTGCGCCAGGGCCTGGGTCATTTCCAGCGGGTCGGCGGCGGTGCTGACTTGCTGGAGTTTTAAACGTACCCGTGTCACCCGGGTGAGGAAGGCCTGGAGGCTCAGGTCGTCGTTGTTGTTCTTGTCCAGCAGTGCCAACAGTGGGCCGAAGGTCGGATCCAGCGGGCCCTTAGGTTCGTGCACCGGAATGTTGTCCTGGTCGATCAGCTTTTGCGCGGACCTCACCAGCGAGTCGGCCAAGGCCTGGGGTCGAGTGCCGGCCTGGGCTTGATAGGCCACGGTATTCATCAGCGCGATCAGCGGCGATTGACGCGCATCGCTTATCAGCGTCAGTTGGTCGATTGACTCGTCAAGACTCGCGGCCGGCTGCCAGCGCAGGCTGTTGAGCAGGTCCAGCCAGGCGCTAGCGTAGTCCTGAAAGTAGCGCTCGGTTAGCCTTTCGCGAAGCTGGTCCGGGCTCAATCGGGTGTCGATGTCGCCGGGTTTGTCGCTGAGTACCCAGTCGATTTCCTCGCGGCGGGCGTCGGCGATGTCATCGATGGCTTGGCGAACCTGACCCTCCCAGGCCTGACGGGTGAAGACGCCGGGCACGCTGGCGTCGCTGGAAAACAGTGCAAAGGCATCGGTGTCGCCGACCAGTTGCTGCAGGTCCAGGGCCGGGTAGTGATTGGCGGTGTCATCGAGCAACTGTTGGTACAGGTTGGCCTCGGCATTACGCTGGCCCAGTTGGCCGAGCAGGACCTGCCGCACTTGCGCGACCAGCCGCGCATCGGGCTCGATGCGCCAGACGGGGTTGGCGGCCAGGTGTTCGCCATAGAACTGCCAAAGCGTGGGCGCCAAGGTTTGCCAGAGGCCCGGCGCTACACCTGGGCGGGAGGCTTCGACGTTGCCCAGGGTTTTGACCAGGAGCGTGGCATCGGTTTTGTCCGGACGGGCCAGCATCAGGTAGGCCTTGAGCTGATCGTAGGTCTGCCGGGCGCGTTCGGCACGCTCGGGATGGTCCGGTTGCAGTTTGACCAGCGCGTTGAGTTGCTGATGAAGCTGGGCGGCGGCCGGGTCGCGGATCAGGCGGTTGTTGGCCTCGACGTAGCGCGGCCACACCGTGTCCAGCAGCGCCGGGTTTTGATTCAGGCCGAAGCGCTGGTACCACGGCGCACCGTGTTGGACGCGGTCATCCAGGCGCGCTAATTCGTGGACCAGTTCGTTGAGGGCTTGGAGCTGTTCGTCCGCGTGGGAAGCGTGCTGCAACGCCTCAATTGAAGCGTGCACCTGTTGGATCTGCGCACGGTTGCTGATGAAAGACAGCAGCAGCCCTGCGCTCCAGAGCATGGCCAAACCGAGGGCCAGCGCGTAGCCGATGCGGGGCGCACTCCAGCCGAATCGACGCTGGTTGAGGGGCTTGTCATCGAGAACACCCTGCCAGGCAGCATCAACCGGCCAGAAATGTTCGGGCATGTTTTTGATCGGCAGCACCGGCAGACTGAACCACACCCCACGCAACGGCACCCCAGCGGCAAACTCGCCAGCCAGGGGCGCCAGGGTGTGACGCCAACGCGCAATGCCCTCGCCTTGCAGATCCCGCGACAGGCGCAGCAGGAAGTCATGGGTCATGACCGCGTTCATCTGCGCCAGGCCCTCGCGGCGCAAAGGCTCCAGTAAACGCGTCAGAGCGGTTTCCAAGACGGCTGCCGTAAAGCGCGCGGGCAATTGGCAACCGACCGGTTGCGCCTGACGGCCTGCCTGGTGCCATGGGCTGTCGCAGACCTGCCACAGGTGCAAAGGCAACTGCCAGCCAAGACGGTTGGCCAGGCTTTGCAACCGATGCACACCCGCGCCCATCGCGGCATCGTCGGCGACTTGGGTTTTGTTCAGCGCCCAGACCACGCCGTCCAACGCACGCCAGCGGCTCAGGCCTTTCCATTGTTCGGAGAATGATTGATCCAACGCCGCCTGGGCACTGCCGCCCCAGAGCAGGACGGTGCCTTGGCCTTCCAGCCAGAAGAGCTTGGTCAAGGTTGGGGCGAGGGCTTCGATTTCGGTGGGTTCGCCGATGACCAGTAGCAGGCGGGTTTTGTGGCGCCAGAAGAGGCCGTGGCGACGACGCAAATGGACGCGCAGCTTGCCTACCACTGATGCATCTGGCGATTTGGATGGGCTCACTGGCGGGGTCGGTACTTCAACGGCCAGACTCACCAGCCGCAGCGCCTGGCGAACCGCCAAACGGTCCCAGGCCAGCAGGATAACCGGGCAGAACCAGCAGAGTGCAAACCACACCCCCAAGCTCAACATCGCTAACCGCTTGATCGAAATCTTCGGCCAGCCCAGGTAACCGCTACACAAGTCATAGAGCAGAGCTCCCAGCAGCACCAGGAGCGTCATGATCAGCAAATAGCCCAATGCTACGCGCACCAAAGAGCCCTTTCCCACGTCCTTAATGTTTGCCATAAGGCATCGCCACTCCCATCGCTAATCGCTTGTTTCCATCCTGGCTCAGCCAACCACATGGCTGACCCGCCTCCCCTGCCTGCAGCAATGCCAGGGACATCCCGATAAACGGCGCCAGATCCGCCAGCACGCCCCATTGCCCAGCCAACTGATGCTCGACCGCCGACCAGCCGCCTGCCAAAAATCCTTGCTGGCTGGTGCTATCCAAGGCCAGGCAATGAGTCGGCGGTGCATCCAACGCCGCATAACGCTGCACCTGCGCGCACACCTCGGCGGGCGACTCGCTTGCCAGGTATTCACCACGATGCAACAACTGCCGCCCCTGCCAACTTACCCGCCAGGCAAAACCCGCCTCCCCTGGTAGATCTCCCTCTTCGGCGTGCGCCACCGACGCCACTCCGGCGCACAACAGCCAGTCGTTCTCGCCACGAAAATCGCGGTAGAAGGTATCGATCAGGTCATCCAGATCAGCCAGGTTGTGCAAGGGCAAACGCGCCTCAGGCAATGCCACTTCCGCACGGGCCAACGTCTCCACGAACGCGGCATGGCTGCTCTCATCCCCTACCCAGGCAATCGCCCGCAACTGCGGCCAACACTCCGACCGGTTCGGGAGTGCCAAGGTTAAACGCGCGAGATGCCTCGCCAGCGCAGGCTCACGCGCGGTGGTCAAGCTCAACGACAAGGGGCAACGCAACAGCGGCTGCGTAGTACCGGGTAGCGCCGAAGGGATCGCCAGCGGGAGGTCGCTCATCATGTTCAGGTAATGGGTTTGCACGTCGCCTGCCGGCCCCAGCAACACCACATCCTGCACCGGCAACCCCAGGCAACGTCGCCGCCACCACACCTCGGCAGCCGCTTGCCGTGTGCGCAAGTACACCTTGCGATTGAACAGTTCGATCTGCCACGCCAGTACGCGCAACGCCAACACCAGTGCCCAGCCCAGCGGCAGCACCGCACTCCAAAGCCACCGTTGTAAACTGGGTTGTTCATGGGGCCATAGCATCAGCAATACCACCGTTTGCAAGCCAAACAGCAGCCCGAACCCGAGCCACCAACGGCGCCAGCGTGGCTCGCCCGGCTCGATAAAATCTGGATACCCAGGGGGACGGTTCATGGCGCAACAATCATCGAGCTGGCCGACAGGCTGCTGACCAACTCGCAACCACAGGCGCAACGATGACCGTGCAGCGCCACCGGTTTGCCGTCCATGGTGGAACCTGAAGTGCCTTCGGCGATGTGGGTCATGCCATGCAGATTGCAGCGGGCTTGATCATCCACACAGGCCACCGGTTTACCGAAGGCCTCGTAGTGCCCTTCCAGGACTTCGCCACCAAAGGGCTGCAGTGCGTCACCCACGCGTACGAGAGGCAGCATCAGATCACCCCACCATCGAATTCGAACAAACTGCCGGCCTTGCGCAACATGGCGCTGGTCTGCTCGATGCGTTGCAGGTAATCATCCTGTGCAATCTGGCGTTTGAGCTCGGCCGCCACCTGACCCACATGCGCGGTTGGTTGCAGGAGTTGCTCGGCGCCCGGCAAGAATGGCAGCACCACGCCGCGTGCCTTGTCGATGACCTGATAACCGATGGTCGCCCCGCCGATAGCGACAGCCAACCCACCCAGCCCACCCGCCACGCCTTTTCGCTTGATACCGTATACCGTCGCCCCGGCCAGCATCGCCACACCCAGCACCCGGCCGGCCACCACCACTGGCGAGAGATCCCGACTGTTGTCGTTGCCGAAATAGGTCATGCGATAAAAGAAGTAACCCGCCCACATCTCCCGGGTTTTCAGTGTGTCGTACATGAACCATGCACGTGAGTCGTGTACCTGGTCATCGAACAACGCCACCAGCAAGGCCATATCGGGATCAGCACTGGGCGTGCCTTGGCTGTCACGGAACAGCTGCCCGCTGCGGCGCTTGCCCTCTGCGCTGAGGGCCGCGTGATCCTTGGCTTCATCATCCTCATTGAGCAGATAGACCGCATCGCGCAGCCACACATCGGTGACGGTGCCGGCCAGGCTGGTTTGCTCACGTTTCCTGCCCAGGTAATCAGACTTGAACTCAGCCGCGGCCTGGCTGAGCTGGGTCTGGTCGATCTGGGGTTCATAGATCGGTGGGCCGGGGAACTGAGGGTTAGTCACGCGTGCTTTTGCAGCGTTTACCTTGGTTTTTTCATATTGCTTGCGGTCATGATCTTGCCGGTAAGGCGCCGCCTCGTTGGCCTGGGTGAAGAATGGCTGGCGCTTGAAACTGTCGTCGTCATCTTGCTCGTCATTGACATAACGACCAATGCGCCAGCCCGTGATCCAACCCAGTTGATCGGCCAGGGTTTCTTCTACAGTGGTGTTGAGACGTTGCGGGGTGTACTCCCAAGCGGGTGTGCTGGTTGATTTGTCGGCGGCGATGTTTGGGAGGGTTTTGTTTCGCCAGGCGTTGAAGCGTTCGATTATGAGGGGGCTGATATCAAATTCCGTATTAGTCGCCTCAGACATAACGCGCCATAGCCGCTGAGTAAGCAGCGTCTTCGGCAATACGGCCTCAGGTACCTGCAACGGCGCACCCGCCGCAAAAGCAGCGGCATACAAATCATGTAGGGCAATCTGAGAAACCAACTCTTGGGTACCGCCACGGGCTTTACCCTGATCATTCTTCGGGTATCCGCCGCCCACGTCAGAATGTACGCCGGGGTAGACCACTTCATAAGTATTTTCCGGGTAGCTACCGTCCTCGTTACGGATAGAGTCCAACGGGAAACACGAGCGCTGCTCAAAGCCCGCGACAAAATGCCGACAACACTTGACCAGCTTCGGAAAACGCTGCGCATCCGGCAGCAACTGGCTGTCGTCAGCCCAATCCATATGCCCGGCAAAAAAAGGTGCCGCATGGGCAATGCCCACCGAGGCCACGGTGTCCAGTACGCCGAGAAACTCGACGCTGACGGGCAAGCCGATCAGGCTTTGCTCGGGCAGCGTTGCTCCAGGCGGGGTGTCGAACAACTGGCTCAACCAGGTCACAAAGGTACGGGCTTCGGCTGCTCCCCGTGAAAAGCCATACACAAACAGTTTGACGCCCAACACGCGAGGCTTGGCAAACTCCGTTTTGCCCTGCAACGTGGCTAAAAAACTGTTTATCGTCCGTCGGCGATTACCCCGCCCCAGCGCACTCATCAGCGGAGCCTTCCAGGTGCTCATGGCGTCGACCATGGTTTTGGCAACGGCGTTATCTATTTCTTTTTTATTGTTAAGTGCAAATGACAGTGCGCTGGCTACCTGCACCAATGCCCAATTGATGCGATCTTCACCTCCTGTTGCATATTGAAGCCCACTTTCGCTGTAGTCCAACTCGCCAATTTCAGGAAACGGGGTGCCGACACCTGGCATGTAATAAGAAAAATAACCGCATTTCTCTGCATTTCTACCTCTCAGCGATGCATGGAACAGCTTAGCGATATTGCTAGGGTGATTTTTCTTGGTGTCGTTATCTTCATTATTATTAGTACCATCAAAAAACAGACTAATGTGCAAGCTATGGCAACATTCAGAATGCCGCTTTTGCCCTCTTGCATTGACACCTTGACGAAAAAAATCCTCCTCAAAGGTTTGTTTTTTATAGTTATCAGAAACGTCCGATATTTTTGTCGAAAAACGGCCTTCCAATGGAAAATCTGGAGGCCCCCAAACATTATCATTTCTCTCTTTTTTTATTGTGGACATACAGAGGGCTCCTTCATCTCAAGAGGTTCTTTGATCGGATTATTGGGTGACCCATACCCCCAGCAAGAAGTGGTGACCTTAATCTGACTACAAACCAAAAAATGCACTTTTAAACCACAAGACTCAGTACCTGACCACTCAGGAATATCAACTACAACTTTATTACGCCGATAATTATCTTTGTGTTTAGCTTGAGCGGCTCGATAACCATCCGTTCCTAACGGGGGCCATTTTGAATATGCAAAAGGATCCGGATCAACCTCCCACTCGATATTGGCTTTTAACCCAGGCCGCCACTTAATCGGCATGCTGATGCAACAGGATCGCCCTCCACCCCCATCGGCCCTATAACCATTCACCGACAACCAGTTGATCCCATTCAATGTATGATTAACCGCCTGTATATTCCCACCCGCCATTTCATTATCGGCAGAAGAACATCCAAACAACGCCAGTCCAAAAAAGGCGTACACACCTCGCCTTAGTATTCTCATCATTATTAATTTCACAACCTGCAACCCCTTGAGTCAATGCAGACACGATAAAAAATGCCTATTCAAACTTCACTCTCATGCATCCTACAAAGCAGCCAAACATATCGACCAACCTATTTTTGAGTCGAACCAGCTCTTACTTAGGACATACGTCTGGCTCCTTCATATCGAGAGGTTCCTTGATAGGATTATTGGGCGAGCCATAACCCCAGCAAGAAGTTGTAACCTTGATTTGATTACAGACCAAAAAATGTACTTTCAAACCACAAGACTCAGTACCTGACCACTCTGGAATATCCACTGCAGTGCTATGGCGTTGAAACCGCCCCTCATGTTCAACCCATGCTTCTTCATCAAATCCATACTCTATTGTTTTTCGTTTTATTTTAGCAAAAGGATCCGGGTCAACCTCCCACTCGATATTGGCTTTCAACCCAGGCCGCCATTTAATCGGCATAACAATGCAGCATGAACTTCCCCCACCACCATGCGCCCTATAGCCATTGACCGAAAACCAATTAATTGCACCCAACGTGTGGTTAACTGCCCGTATATTCCCTGCCGCCATTTCATTATCGGCAGAGGAACATCCGAGTAACGACACTCCAAAAAAACCGTATAGGCTTCGCAACAGCATCCTTCTTATTGATAAACCCATAACCTGAAACCTCCGCTGCGCAAGAAAATTTATCGCACCTGTACGTTGCATCGCCTCACAACTGGTAATTACTTCCACCCGAACAGAACGACACATCAAGGTCCAACTTCCTGAGTTCGGCCTCATCCGGGCCACCCTCGTTGCGGCAATACTTATCGCGAAAATAACTATTGAGTTCCCGCTCCCATGCAAGTTTGTTTTGATGGTCGCTATACAGCATCACGGTATCGACCACAAAATCTGCCGGCATGCTGAGCACAGTAGCAAAAGGGCACACCACGCTTAGATAACAAAACATGGGGGTATAGTCGTAGCCACCGCGCCCCTTCAATGTCAGCAGCCGCCAGTCATATTGAACGCCGAGATAGTAATAGCCCGACTGCCCATAAGATTTAGACTGCTCACCTCGTTCCATGAGTGTTCCGCAGCCAGCAACAGTGGTTAGCAGGCCAAACAATATGATCAACGCCAACCGTTTAAGCACACCCACTTCTCGTCTGGAAAAGAATTCAGCATTCCGAATACGCTGTGTATCCGATGGTATGGATTTGAATCTCACAATCCCCCCCTTACGTATTCAGTTAAATCACCAAAATAATTGTCCTCATTTGCTTGCACGACAAACGCGAACAACGTGGCGAAACTTGACTCCTGGTTTGTTTCCAAGTGATCAAAATTCCCGCCCACCAGCAGGTTCTGCGCCTCACTAATACAACCGATCAAATCGCATTGCTGATCACTGAGGTCCATGGCCGAGCCAACTTGAACATGCTCCTCGTGCATCTGGCAGTTACCTTGCAGCCAATGCGGCTGTTCGTCCCTGTCCAGCCAGCCCCAATAGCTCGCGAGCCTCAAATATTCGGCGCGCTGCTCCTGCGTGAGGATCCGGTTCATTAACAACGGAAAGATGCGCGGGTCGTAATAGCGCAACAGACCCGCCTGACCACCCCACTTGATTTGCAAGAGGACTTGTAGAGCACGGCTCAGGGCATCAAACGATAACGGTGAGATCAGCACCAGCAAGCGAGCATCGGTGGCGCACTGGGTTATCAGCTCTTCAAACCAGGCTTTATGTTTCCACTGCGCAAGATCCAAGCGCATTAACAAAGGCGCCTGTTCCAGGAGTTTTTCTTCCGGCGTGCCGCTGAACAATGAGAACCATGGAACGTCTGGTCTCAGCATTTTCATCGCAGGGATAGCGCAGTTGTCCCAGGCGGTTTGGTCGAGCAATACGTCAACGTGTTGTATGCCGACTCTGGCACCTACCCGCTCGATCTGTTCTTGCCATTCTGTTGGCGTTGCCATCTTCATGCTCCCCTCTCAATCTTCGCGCATCAGTAAACCGGCGGCCTTGTTGCGCGCCCGTTCAAGGCACTCCTGACAGACCGACCGCGGTAATTCAGGCATCGGAAAACCCTGGCTCGCCGGTTTCTCCCAGACGTGCTGCCCCTTGAGGTTGAGCTGGCCGGGGCTATGGATATCGATGGCGCCACTGGCTGTAATGCGGATGTAACCCCCACCACACCCCAGGGTGATGCCCTTCTTGGCCGTCAATTGCAGGTGACCTTGCACGGTCTGCAGGGCGATATCGTGCTGGGCGATCAGCTTCATCACGTCGCCGTGGGATTCGATTTCCAGGGGGCCCTTTCCGGAAACCAGGCGCATGCCTTCTTGCTGGGCCAATAGCGAGATGGCCTGGTTCGCGTGTATAGACAGGCGTTCGGCAGCGGCCAGGTTGATCTCGTCGTCACTTTGCACGTAGAGCGCTTCACCGCTTTTGAGCAGCAGGCTCGCAGGCGTCACCGCGCCAATGCCGTTGGGAGCGCTGAGCAGCATGGCCGGAGCGCGCAAATCTTTTGCATCGGCCTGAAACTGGTCCAGGCCCTCGGTGTTGGGGCGGCGGCTGTGGTGGGCCTGGGCAATTGTCTGCCATTCGGCCAGCTGTGCTTTCGCACCTTGGACGAGGGCATTGGCCGGCTCCATGTTCAGTACATCACCCATGGCTTTCGCCTGTTCATCAGCACTGATAAACAAGCCCTTGCCCCCCCGAATCGCGCCCCAACCATCGGTGCGCAACTCAAACCCTTCCCCGCGCTTTTTCTTCTTGCCATCCACCAGATGCCCAAGATTCAGCTGACTCTTGCCACTGTGCTCGGTACTCAGCTTGACGTGCTCCTGCCCCCGCGTGTCGTCCATGCGCAGCTTGTTGTTCGCCGGGGTGCGCAGGACGTTGCGTTTGTAGTTGCGCAAGGTCACGTGGTCGACGTGCTGGCTGTCGTGCAGGGCGTGGGCGATGTAGGGGCGGTCGGGGTCGCCTTGTTCGAAGGCCACCGCCACTTCGGTGCCGGCAATCAGCGGCAGGTGCAGGCCGTGGGTGTCGCCGGCGTAGGGTCGGGCGAGGCGTAGCCAGAGGCTTTCTTGACCCAGCGTCCACGTGTCGCGATCGAACAGGAAACTCACCCGGTAGCGCCCCTCCAGGTCGATATTGGCGTAGGGGTCGTTGGCCAGGTTGCTGGTGACGCGGGCGGGGATACTGCCGGCGATCAGGGGTTTGTTCTTGAGCTCTGGACGAAAGCACACGCTTTCCGAATAGGGGATAGCCTCGAAGGTGGCGATGAAACTGCTGTCACGGGCGGCGGTGGTTGTGAGGCCGGTGATCACCGCTCCAGGTGTAAAAGCGTGGGGCGCGCCGCCGCTGACGTTGAGTACCTGGCCCGGCGCCAGGGTGGCGCTGCTGGTGATGCCGTTGAGTTGGGTCTGATCGTTGAGGTAGCGTTCGTGGCGCAGGCGCGCGTAGAAGTAGCCGCTTTCGCTGAGCAGGTCTTCGTCCTGATCCAGTCGGTCGCCGAGGGCGGTGTAGGGTTCGGCGTAGTGGTAGGCCTCGCCGTAGGTGGTTTTGGCGCCGCGGGTCTGGTCGATGTCGCCGCTCAGGTGCGCATGGACTTCGCGGTGGTGGTAGGCGCGAAAATGTACCTGTTGCTCGACCACCTGATGGTTCGATTGCAGGTGCCACACGCAGTCCTGGTCGCTGCTGCTGAGGCCGGATTGCGGGCGGTATGGCAGTTCGACGTTGAACTGGTAGAGGCGTTGATCGTCGCAAAATTCGACCACGTCAATGCGCAGGCGCTCGTCGCTGGTGAAGCGGTACCAGATGCCCACCTCGGCCAGCAGGCGGGTGATGAAAGCCAGGTCGCTTTCGCCGTATTGCATGACCTGTTCGCGCTTGGGGTAGTCGCGTTTGAGGCTGAAGAGAAAGTCCTGGCCTTCAAAGGCGTGGCGGCTGCGCAGGATGCTTTCGACGATCTGCGGCACCGATTGGTGCTGGTAGATGCGGAACTGGCGACCGCGCGCGAGCAGGGCCAGGCGTGGTTGCATGGTGATTGCATAACTGGCCTGGTCGTTGGAGCCGGACTGGCGCTTGAAGCGGGTGACCACACCATGCAGGGTGCGCAGGGGTTTGATGGGGGGTGGCGGCAAACCTAACAGGGGCAGCTTTTTCGGCGGGGCGTGCAGGCTGAAACGGGCGTCTTTACCGAGCAGGGTTTCGGCGGCGAGGTCGCGTTCGGTGCTGGTGAATTCGATGTGATAGGCGAAGGGTTCGCTTAGGCGTTCCTGGCCTTCGAAGGCCAGGACGTCAAGGTGGGCGTTGACGTTGTGAACGCTCAGGGTGTGTCGGCTGTGATCGAAGAAAGTCAGCATGTTCACACCTCCGAGGCGACGGACTGAACCGTGTCTTGAACATCGTCGAAGTGCAGGCTGATACCGTCATCGGCGCTATAACCGAGGCGCACGCGATAGGTGCGCTGCTGCGCGGCTCGACGCTCCAACAGTTGTTGGCTGAGTACCGGAAGGATCTGTTCGTTGAGCAGGCTGTCGATGTTGCGTGCGCCCGAGTCGGGCAGCAGGCAGGCGGCAACCAGCGCGTCATTCAGGGCGTCGTCGATCTGGCAATCGAGGCCGTAATGGCGTTGCAGGCGTTTGGCGACCTGGGCCAGCTTGATGGCCACGATGCGCTTGAGTGCATCGGCTTGCAGCGGGCGATAGATGAGGGTCTGAAAGCGTGCCAGCAGCGCCGGCTGGAAGTGGTCGAGCAGGATCGGCCGCAGCTGTTCGTGCAGCACGCTGTCCGATGCGTCGGGTTGCTCCTGCACACAGGTGTGCAGCAGGTCGCTGCCGAGGTTGGAGGTCATCAGAATGACGGTGTTGCGAAAGTCGATCTCGCGGCCTTCACCGTCGCGCATAAAGCCGCGATCAAAGACCTGATAAAACAGATTGAGCACGTCGCGATGAGCCTTTTCCACTTCGTCGAGCAGCACAACGCTGTAGGGCCGTTGGCGCACCGCTTCGGTTAAAACTCCGCCTTGGCCGTAGCCGACGTAGCCGGGTGGCGAGCCTTTGAGCTGGCTGACGGTGTGGGCTTCCTGGTACTCGGAAAAGTTGAGGGTGATCAGCGATTTTTCGCCACCGAACAGGCTGTCGGCCAGGGCCAGGGCTGTTTCGGTCTTGCCTACGCCACTGGTACCAACCAGCAGGAACACTCCTAGCGGCGCCTTGTCATCGGTAAGCCCGGTTTTGGCCGCACGCAGGCGCTGGGACATGGCGTTCAGTGCCGACGCCTGGCCAATAACGCGCGCCGCCAATTGCTGTTCCAGCATCAGCAGGTTGGCCTGCTCGTCCTTGAGCAGGCTGCCCAGCGGCACACCGGTCCAGTCGGCGATGACTTCCGCCACGCTGCGCGCGTCCACATCCAGCGACAGCAGCGGTTGTTTGCCCTGGATGTCGCCCAACTGCCGTTGCAGTTGCGCGCAGGTCTCGCGCTGCGGTGGCTGTGCCTGGCGCGCATCAATCAGTTGGTGAGTGAGGTCAAGTTCCTGTCGATATTGCTGTTCCAGATCGAGGGACTGCCGTTGCAAATCGGCGTGTTGGGCGGCTATCACCGTCAGGCGATCATCGGCCTCCTGGCCGCCCAGTCGCTGATCCTGTTCCAGCGCTTGGCCCTCCAGTTCCAGGGCCATTTGCCGGGCGCTCAGGCGGGTCAGTACCTGCGGCTCACAGTCCAGGCTCATGCGCACGCGGGCACTGGCGGTGTCCAGCAGGTCGACCGCTTTGTCGGGCAGTTGCCGACCGCTCAGGTAGCGTCGCGACAGGCTGACCGCAGCCTGCACCGCCGTATCCTGGATATGCACGCCGTGATGGATGGCGTAGCGCGCCTTGAGGCCTCGCAGCATCAGGCACGCATTAGTGTCATCCGGCTCATCGACCTTGACCCGTTGGAAGCGCCGTTCCAGGGCGGCATCGCGCTCGAAATACTGTTTGTATTCGCTCCAGGTGGTCGCGGCGATGGTGCGCAATTCACCACGGGCCAGGGCCGGCTTGAGCAGGTTGGCCGCATCGGCACCGCCGGCCTGGTTGCCGGCGCCGATCAGGGTATGGGCCTCATCGATAAACAACAGCACCGGTTTTTCGGATTGCTGTACGGCGTCGATCACGTTTTTCAGGCGTTGTTCGAATTCACCCTTAACCCCTGCCCCAGCTTGTAACAAGCCCAGGTCCAGGGTGCGCACACAGACCGATTTGAGGCTGTCCGGCACCTTGCCTTGGGCA
This sequence comes from Pseudomonas grimontii, assembly GCF_007858185.1. GTDB lineage: Bacteria > Pseudomonadota > Gammaproteobacteria > Pseudomonadales > Pseudomonadaceae > Aquipseudomonas > Aquipseudomonas grimontii. The sequence goes on along the minus strand of NZ_VFES01000007.1, from coordinate 105,738 downwards.
ATGTTCAGGGCCAAGCCTTCAACCAGTGCGGTTTTGCCGACGCCGGGATCCCCCACCAGGATCGGATTGTTCTTGCGTCGGCGGCTGAGGATGTCGATAACCTGGCGAATTTCGTCGTCGCGGCCAAATACCGGGTCGATCTGCCCTTGCGCCGCCTGCGCGGTGAGGTCGTGGGTGAATCTGTCCAACACAGCCAGCAACGCATCCTCCTGGCTGACGCCGGATGGGAGCATGGCGAGTTCACTGGAAGGTTCGGCGGCACTGCCTGATGGAACAGACGCTTGCGTCTCTGGACGCTCTTCGGATGTTTGATCCAACAGTGCCGCGAGACGCTGCAACTGCACCTGACTGAGGCTGAGCAGCGGCCACGCGGCTTCACACGCCAGCAGGCCCGGCGTTTCCATCAGCGCGCTCAAAAGGTGTACGGAGCGCAGGCTGTCGTTGTTGTCGTCCAGCGAGGCAAGCATCCAGGCATTTTTGATCAGTTGCTGCAGCGGCTCCGACAACTGCGGCTTGCTTTGCACGCTGTGGGGCAACTGATCGATGTGCTCCAGCAACCCGTACCACAGCGTCTCCAGATTCCACTCGTAACGACGCGCAATCACGGTCAGGTCACCGTCGCCCTGCCCCAGCAACTTGAGCAGCCAGTGCTCAATGGTGATCTGCGCATGTGCACGGTTCTGGCACAACGAAGCCGCCGCACTTAACGCCTGTGCGCAATAGGGGTTGAGACGGCGAAGCAAGCGGGTGGAATTCGGTGCCATACGGTTGCGTCCTTGTTCGAAGGGCTAGGTGAATGGGTTTTCAACTCGATGTGATTGGCTGAACGCCCGCGAACGGACGCTCAACCCAGCACACCGGGAGCCGGCAGGCGAAAACCCGCCTGCGGCTCCAAATGCATCAAGCGCTTTGGCGTTCATTCCAGGAATCGGAGTGAATGATGTTGCCGTCCTTGTAGGTCCAGGTGACCTTCTCGTAGCGCAACTCAATCTGTTCCAGGTGGTTGTGCTTCTCTTTGCTGGAGTCTTTGACGTCGTGCATTTTCGGCGCGACTTTCACCACCTTGACGTTTTCCAGCTTGGTGATGAAGTACTCGACTTCCTGCCCTGCATCGTCGATGCGGTACCACTTGAACTCGGCACTCTTGAGGGTCTGCCCGGTGGTCACCGCCTTGTAGAGGTAGGGACTGGATGCATCGATTTCCTTGGAGAACAGAAATGGGGTGTGAACCCGCGCGCCGGTCAACTTTCCGGTGTTGTTGTCGGTGGGGATGTACAGGCTGTGGTCCTGGGCGACCACCTCGATACTGCCCACACGCTTATCGACATTCACCGAACCTTTGATTTCGGCACCACCATCGTCTTGCAGCCAGAGGTAAACGGGAATTGCCATGTGAAGCTCCTTTTCTCGGAAATTTAAACGTCGCGGGATGCGACAGGGGGTTGTCTGTCCAGCCCAGGGCGGGAGAGCTCGCAGGCCCCCGTCTCCGGTACCAGACGGATATCGACGCGGCGATTGGCGGCACGCCCCGCCTCGGTGTCATTACTCGCAATCGGGAAGCTGGCGCCGAATCCGTGCACCGCAAAGCAGCTGGCAGGGATGCGCCCCATGTGTTGCATCCAGGCATGCACGGCGGCGGCACGAGCGTGGGAGAGCCGTAGGTTTTTTTTGCTATCTCCGGTGGCATCGGTATGCCCCGCGATAACGATCAGCCAGCCTGGCTGGGCCTTGATGTCGACCAGCGCTTTGATCAGGACGTGGGTCGAACCCGGTTTAAGCTGGGCACTGCCGGGAGCAAACAGTGACAGGCTATCTAGCCGCACTGCACTGGCGACCGGCTCGGGCATGACTGCCGGTGGCGGCTCACTGTGAGCGGCCAACACGGCATGGAGCGGCGCGCGCAGGCGTTCGCCGCGATACAGGCCCAAGCCAAAGGCCAGGGGCGCGCCGTGTCGGTAATAAGCGTCCAGACGCTGGGCGTGCTGACGGAGCACGCTCACAGCGTTTTCACGCCAAAGAAACTCACGCTGATTACGCTGGTTGGGCTGGGGGATAGCCGAATAGCGCCGCAGGTCGTCACTGACCTGGCGCGCCAATAAGGTGTTCTGCCAGGCAGAGCTGGCGAGCGCGATGACACCTGCGCCGGTGAACAACCAGAGCGCCATGAGGCTTGCGTGTTGCAGTGGGGTACGCCGCGGGCGGAGTGCAAGCAGGTTGAGCAAAGGGTCGGGGAATGGCAACCGCGCGCCCGTTGCCACCTGCCGGTCATCAGCCAATGCGACCTTGCCGCGCAACCATTGCTGCCATAGGTTTCCCGAGACAGCCTGAGGCAGCGCCGCCGCCAGCTTGACCGCACAGAGGGTTGCCAAGGGGCTGCGCGTGTTACGAATCACCAGGTGTGGCAGCACCGCTTCATGCAGCCAGGCCACGACACTGTTCAGCTGTATGCTCGCCTGCATCCGCACGGCCTGTAGGGGCAAGTCAGCAGTCTGCCGTTGCCACTCAGCCAAACCGACACATGCACCCGCATCACGGACACGGGTCTCGGCCTGGCCGTTGTTCCAACAGAACCAAGGCTCTTCACCCTGCTGGGTTTGCAGGTAGCTCATCAGCAACAGCGGCAGCGCAACGTCGCGCTTGCGCACCACGGCAAGCTGATGGCTGAAGGCACGCACCTGACCGGCGAGGACGGCGCTGTCACTGTGTGCACCTGGATTGACGATGAACATCACGCCCAGTTGCCCGGCCCAACCCGGCCGCAGGGCCAAAAGCGTCTCGGTGACGGCTGGTAGTTGCGCCACGTTCGGGACGCGCACATAGCAACCCGAGGCCGTAACACGCAGGGCCAACTGCTCGGCCGGAATCTCACCGAACAGACCTTCCAGGCTGTCTCCGCAGACCAGCACCACAGGGTGACGAAACAACGCTGCAGGTAAAGACAGGTTCTCGGCCAACCTGACCGACCCAAGCAGGCGCTCGGCCCGGCGGTTCAGCGATACCCAGGCCCATGCAACACAACACACCGCGATCAACACCCCAAGGACACGCACCCACAGAGCGAGCGGAATGATGACCAGTAGGGCGACGACCAGTACGCCCGCCCACAGGGACAGGATTCGATGCAAGTTGAAGGTCATCGTCCCATCACCCTTGATCAGGCATGAGCGAGGCAAGCGCATCGCTCAACAGGTGATCCAATCCCCACCCTGTCGCCGCAAGCAACAGGCCCATCGCCAGGATATGGATCAGCGGTGCGCGCAGCCACGACAGGCCGGCAACCCAGTCGCCACCCGCCTGGGTAACAACGCCATGGCTGACCTTGAGCGGTGTGACCCGCGCGGCAAGGGCAACCAGCAATTGCTCACGTTCAGGATCGCCCAGATCGCGGTAGCGCCCGCGAAAGCCCAGCATCAGTACCCGCTGAAATGCAGTCAGCACATGCCGATCAGGCGCCGGCCCGCGCAGCACTTCGCGTATGTCTTCATACAAAAACTCACCCGCTTGGTGGCGGTTGAAAAACTTGGCCTGCAACGGTTCGCTGGCCCAGGATGCCCGCGCATCATCGCCGGCGTAGGTCAGCACCGTCTCGTCGAGCAACGCACATTGCGCGTGGCTGATGTGATCGATGCTGCGTTGATCCAAGCCCGCCCGCTTGAGCTGCTGGCGCACTTGCTCCACTTGCCCTGTGCAAAGCTGCTCCAGCTCCCGGCTGCTGTGCACCGAGGCGCCCTGGCGCAACTCAACCACCAGCAGGTAGGTGTCCTGCAACAGTGCATCGATATCCGTGTCTGGTTCTTTGGACGGCGTCAATTTCATGAGCGCAGCACCGCAAACAGTTCAAGCTTGACGTCAACCAATGTGCTGGGGACGTAGAAAGCGCAAACGCCTTCGTCCAGCATTGCCTGTCCGCTGGCATGACCGAGATCGAGCGCGAAGTATTGATTTTCCAGGCGCAACGGAATCGCCGCCGGCACATGGCTCAGCGCCTGCAACGGCACTCCGTGGAGTGCCGCATTGACCAGGTAATTGACAGCATCGGGCGTGCCGATCTTGCACAGCCGTGGGAACTGGTCCTGCAACTGCGCAGCCGGGACTCGACAGCGCACCGACAGGTAGAAATCGGCACCATCGCGTTCGCGCAGGCGATGGTCATTCAGCGTGATCTGCCAGCGGTTGGCCCCCTTTTCCTCCAGCAGCAAAGCAATGACCCGCGACGGCAGGCTGGTCTCCAGCAAACGGGAAATGCTGTGCATTAACGGCGGGAATACGGCCTCCAAATGCGCATGCCGATACGACGGAATTTCGTCGATATCGTGTTCCAATGAAAACGTCAGCAGTCCGCCTGCCAGTTTGATCAAGACTTGATAGACATGCTCGGGATGCCGTGTGGGAAACGCCCGCAGATCCGCGAGTACCGGCTGATAGGTGTTCAAGGCATTCAGCAGCCAGAACAGCGAAACATCGGCCACGGCAAAGTCGGCCATGCGCTGATTGCTTTCCCGTCGCATGCCCATGAGCCGTTGCCGCTTGGCGGCCAATTGCGTCAACAGGTTGTCCAGTTGGTTCAACAGCCCAGAATGCGCGGCGAAGCTGAGCAATGGCGGTACGTAGCTGGGGTCAAGGCTCCAGGCGCCCTTCCCATCCCGCACCAGACGTGCGACCGGACAGGTTATGTAGTCTGCGTTGTCGTCAACGTGCAGGCGCAGGCTCAGCGCGTGTTCCAGCACGCCAATCGACTGCGTCTCGTCTGCGTAGATATCCTGGACCTGGCGCCAGTCCTGGCGATAACGGGTTGGCCGATCTGCTCTGTCGCCTTCAAACACGCAGTTGTTGCCGTTGGCTTGCTCCAGTGGCAAGGCCAATTGCAACGTCACGTCCTGCACATCATCGGTCAGCAGGTGCGCCAGTTCCAACGCGGGAGGGAGCCGATCCATGCATTCGGTGTCGACCCATGTGCCGTCGGGCATTCGCACACACAATCGAGTCGCCTTGAGCTTACCCAATCGCAAGGCATCCGGATCAAACTCCGCAGCCTGGACACCCCACGGGTGCACCCAGGTCAGTAGAGCGAGTTGGTCGTTGGCCCAAGCTTCGTAACGCGTCTGCTGTTGAAATTGCTGAGGCGACAGCAATGCTCCGGCGGCCCATAGAGGGCGATCGATTTTCATGACATCGTTTCCCTACGATTGAGTCAGGCTTTGGCCTTGGGCATCTGCGAAACCAGCGAAAGATTCACGTCCATACCCTCGACCTGGAAGTGCGGCACGGCGTACAACTTGACGCGGAAGAAACCCGGATTGTCCTCAATGTCTTCGACCGTCACCTTGGCATCGCGCAGAGGGTGCGAGGCCTGCAAATCATCGCCTGGGTCAGTCATCTCGGTGACCAGCCCGCCAATCCACTTGTTCAGTTCGAGTTCCAGCAAGCGACGGTCCTTGGTGGTGCCGATGTTTTCGCGCTGGATCAGCTTCAGGTAGTGGGCGATGCGTGAAAGCAGAAAGATGTAAGGCAGACGTGCGTTGATTCGACTGTTGGCGGTAGCGTCGGGCGTGTCGTACAGCGCCGGTTTCTGAGCGGAGTTGGCCGAGAAAAAACACGCATAGTCGCGGTTCTTGTAGTAAGAAAGCGGAATGAAGCCGAGGTTGGCGAATTCAAACTCACGGGTTTCCGGAATCATGACTTCGGAGGGGATCTTGACCTGATTGCCGGTGCCCAGGTCGTACAGGTGGATGGGTAGCTCAGTGACCGCGCCCCCAGACTGCGGCCCACGGATTTGCACGCACCAACCATTGGCGATGAAGCTCTTGACCATGTTGGCCGCAAACGCAAACGAAGCATTGGTCCACAGGTATTTGCCGTGGTCCGGCCCCTTGACGCTTTCGATGTAGTTGAAATTGCGTACCGGAACGGTGTCGGGCCCATAGGGCAAGCGCCCAAGGACACGTGGCATGGTCAGACCGATGTAACGTGCATCGTCACTGTCGCGGAACGACTTCCATTTGATGTATTCAGCCCGGTCAAAATAGTTGCCGATGTCTTTGATCGCGGCAACCTCCTCCATGGACTCTTTGCCGAAGAAGGCTGGCCCGACGGCGCCCACGAACGGCATATGTGCGGCGGCGGAAACTTTCGAAATGTTGCGCAGCAGCGCGATGTCCTGAGGGCTTCGGTCGAATTCATAGTTGGAGATAGCGGCTGCGATCGGCTCACCGCCAGGCGTGTCGTACTCCTGAGTGTAAGTGTGCAGGTACAAACCACTCTGGGCGATTTCCGGTGCGTCCTCGAAATCCTGCACCAGGTGATCTTTGCTGATATCCAGCAACTCGATGCGCACGTTTTGACGGAAATCCGTCTGATCAATCAGCGACTTCACACCGCGCCAGGTCGACTCGACGCGCTGGAAGTCCGGATGGTGCATGACCGCGTCGAGCTGACGGCTGATCTGCATGTCCAATGAGGCAATATGTTCGTCCAGCAGGACTTTATCCAAGCGCTCGACTTTTTGCGGCGATTGTTTAAGCAACTTTAAAAACACACTGACCGCTGCAGTCACCCGCTCATCGGCCGACACCTCAGACAACGCCTCAGCGTTTTGAAAAACTTCTATACCACCCAACTTTGCTATCGGGCTCAGATTGATCTTGTTAAACAATGCGCCATAAACACCACTGTACTGTTCAGATAATACGGTGGTACCGCGCGGTTGCTCGCTGGGGTTTTCTACGACCATAACGGAACTTCCCTTTGAAAAATCGAGTTAAATTAACGTGCTTCAGGCGCCAAGGCGGCCAACTCAGCTCGTAGTTCATCACTCAGGGCGTCATCTTTGAGAATGCGCTCTAACTCATGACGGAAGGTCACGTTATCCAGCAGGTTCGATTTGAGATCGCGCAACAGGTTGCGCATAGCCAACAGCGCACGCAGTTGCGGAATCTGCCGCGCTACCTGCTCGGGTTCAAAGTCCTTCATGCGCTGAAAGCTGAGCTCGACAGGGGTGTCAGATGCATCGTCGCTCAGGGTGTTAGGCACTGCGAGCTTCAGGCCTGGCGAGAAGTCAGCCAAAACGCTGTCAACGTTGTTTTTATTGATATTGACCTTGCCTCGCTCCGAAAGCGGGCGCTGCTCTTTGCCGTTGCTGTAGTCGCCCATCACCATCAGTTTCAAAGGCAGTTCGACTTTTTTCTGCGCCCCGCCGGTATGCAGGTCGAGTTTGATGTTAACCCTGGCCTTGGGTACTTCATTTTGGAAACTGCTTAAAGTCATAACCCCATCCATAGTCTTTCCAACAGCACTTAAGCCACCGGAGAAAATTAAGACTGGAATCTACCGGTACATAGACTCCTTTCTGGAGAAGCCAAAGCGCTACGCGACATGTGGCGATTCCTTCCTAATTAGAATGAAGTATCGCCGGCAATTTTTACCATCCCCCAAATCACGGCCGAGAGCTTTCCGCGACACTTTGGGGATATTTCCCACAAATCGCCCGGATTATAGCTCTTCCAATTTATATTTAATGTTTAAATTTCACGGTACGAATGTACTGTCAGAAACCTCTAAGAAAACTCGCAGAAGCCTGATAAAAACAAGGTCAGAGTTTGCAGACCTTAAAGACACAAAAGAATTCTCTTACATCTATAGTCGTCAAGTTCATAGATGTAAAAAGATCAAGAAGGAATAGATAAACACACCGGTCAGAGGGGGGGGGGGGGAAATAAAAACCTACAAAGTTGAATCAGGCAGCCGCAGATTATTCCCCCACCGCCACCCTTTCACATCGTAAAACTTGAAATCTGGCGCCAAACGCTCAAGCCTCTCGCGCCTTCACCTTCAAATGCCGCGCATACCAAGGCCGCTTCGGCACGCGCTTGAACAAGCCCAGCAGCGCGTCATCCTCGGCACCGAAGGTGATGCGCAATGCGAGCTTCATGGTCTCCGGGTCCATCTCCATCGACCGGCCCATCTGCAACCCCGGGGTGGTGCTGCAACCATGGGTGTCCGGGCCCAGCCAGGGGTCGCCGACTTCGACCCAGCGTCCCGTTGCGAACCAGGCCACGCCGTTGACTTCCAGGCGGCTGACTTCGCCGGGGTTGAAGCGTTCGTGGGCGCGGTACCAGTCTTCTATGCGGTCGTCGATCCAGCCGTGGAAGTGCCAGAACACCGGGTTTACGTGGGATGAAAACGGGTCGCCGAGGAAGTCGTTTTCGGCCGCGTACCAGCGCGCAGCAAAGTCTGCCGGGTCGCGGGCCAGGGGCACCGGGGCGCCGTTGGACGGGTCGCGGGGCACCGAGGCCCAGCGCATGTGCAACCAGTCGTGCAGGCCCAGTTCCATTTCCGAACCCAGTTGGCCCAGGGTGCGTTTGGCCAGGTAGCGCGGGTCGCGGTATTGGGATTCCCAGACCTGGAAGTTGCTGTGGTAAGTCTCGGCGGCCTTGATGTCGGCGACCCACTGGGTGTACTCGCTGTCATCCGGCTCCGACCAGGTGGGCGGCAGCGCGAAGCCGTCGTGGTTGTCGAAGTAACGCAGGAAGCCCAGGCGATCGCGTTCCAGCGCCGGTTGCGGTTCGGGGAATGCTGGCCACGAGGGCAAGTCCTGCATGGATCGCGCGGTGCCGAGCATATGGCGGTGCATGAAGAAGAAGTCGATGCCCGAACCGTTGCGGTCTTTGAGCTTGCCACGGGCGTCGCGCTCCTTGCCGCGCGGGCCGGGTTGCCAGCCGATGCCGCGCAGGGCGTCGCGTTTTGCTTCGGAGAGTTTGTGCCACTGGTCACGGGTGGCGTGCCATAGCTGGTGAAACAGGCGGTGCTCAGGAGCAATCAGCCAGGCCAGCAGGGTCGGGTTGAGGCCGATGCGTTGGCGGGCTTCGGGAAACAGCTGTTTGTGGGCGATGAAGCGGTGGTCGCGCTCGGTCAGGGCCAGGGGTCGATCCAGGTCGAGGATTTGCCCGCTGAGGGTGCCGCTGCCGGCATTGCCGAAGTCGGCCCAGACTTCATCGAGGGTCATCTTGAACTCATAGGCGGGCCTGCCGTCGAGCGCGTCGCGGTCGATCAGGCGCCAGTAGAGCAAGGCGCCCTCGCCCGTCAGCAGGTCACCGAGCACGCGGTAGCGCGGTTCGCCTTCGCCGCGCAGGTTGGCAGCGGTGTCCAGGTAGCCGCGCAGGCCACGGCCACGGGGGGCGATGTCGAGCAGCAGCTCCAGGCCTTGCACTGGCAAGCCCTTGAGGCCGGCGTCGCGGCCTTCCAGGCGCAGGCTCCACACCCCGCGCAAGGTGTTGGCCAAATGCTGCCCGGCGGTGTCGGCCAGGTCCACCGTGGCTTCGCCGGGGGTGATGGGCAATTCTTCTTCTCGCGTCAACTCGCGATGGGCATAAAAGGCGGCCGGCACAGCCGCGCCGGTCAGCGCCAGGCCTGCGATGAACCCACGTCGAGAGATGGTCATTGTCTACCTTAGGAAACGGCTTTATCAGAGCTAGAACGTTTGCAGGCCGGGGAAATTTACCGCACCGCTACCGGCGCCTAAATTTCCCCGCCCATCACTCGTTCTTCCCTGATAGCGAAGGCCTCAACTGACTGAGATGGCAATGACAAAACCACGTTCGAAAAAGGCGCTGTACATCGGCTTGCCGCTGGCACTGGCCATCGGTGCCGGCGCAGGCTTCCTGGCCTGGGATCATTGGTTCAAGGGCAATGCCGGCTACCCGCTGGCAGTGATCAAGCAGGCCAATGAAATGCAGGACCGCCTGCTGTCGTTCGACAGCCATATCACTGTCCCCATGGACTTCGGCACCGCCGGCAACGAGGCGGATAAGGACGGCAGCGGCCAGTTCGACCTGGTCAAGGCGGCACGCGGGCGCTTGTCTGGCGCAGCCCTGACGATTTTCGGCTGGCCGGAAATCTGGAATGGCCCCAACGCGCCGCACAAGCCCACTGACGGCTTTGTCGAGGAAGCACGCCACGAGCAGGAAGTGCGCTACAAGATCATCTCCGGCATGGTGCGTGATTTCCCCAACCAAGTCGGGATCGCCTATACGCCGGATGACTTTCGGCGCCTGCATGGCGAAGGCAAGTTCGCGATCTTTATCAGCATGCTCAACGCCTACCCACTGGGCAATGACCTGAATCAGCTGGACCTGTGGGCGGCACGCGGCATGCGCATGTTCGGCTTCAGTTATATCGGCAATAACGCCTGGTCCGACTCATCACGCCCGCTGCCGTTTTTCAATGACTCCACCGACGCGCTCGAAGGCCTGTCGGACATCGGCAAGCAGGCCGTGCATCGCCTCAATGACCTGGGGGTGATCATTGATGTGTCGCAGATGTCGACCAAGGCATTGGCGCAAGTCGCGCAACTGAGTCGCACGCCGATGGTGGCGTCCCACTCGGCACCGCGCGCATCGGTCGACATCCCGCGCAACCTCAGCGACAAGGAGCTGCAGTTGATCAAGAACAGCGGCGGCGTGGTGCAGGTGGTGGGCTTCCCCGCCTATATACGCCCCCTGAGCCAGCCGACCCAGGACAAGCTCAATATCCTGCGGGCGCGTTTCGACCTGCCGCCCTTGCCCAACCTGGCCATGGCCCTGATGCCGGGGGACGCAATCATCGCGGCATGGCCGGAACAGAAGTTCGGCCAGTACGCCCAGGGGCTGTACGGCATTCTTGAAGAAGAGCCCAAGGCCACGCTCAAGGACTGGGGCGACGCCGTCGACTACACCGTGCGCAAGATCGGTATCGATCACGTCGGCATCGCTTCGGACTTCAACGACGGAGGCGGCCTCGACGGCTGGAACAACGTCGGCGAAATCCGCAACGTCACCGCCGAACTGATCCAGCGCGGCTACTCCGAAGCCGACATCGCCAAGCTGTGGGGAGGCAACTTCCTGCGGGTCTGGGACCAGGTACAAAAAGCCGCCAAGCCCTTGGCCAACCGCTAATCACCTAGAAGCAAGTCCATGACCGACCGTCGTACGTTTCTCAAGCAGGCAGGGGTATTCGCCGCCAGCCTGCCATTGGGCGCTGCACGCCTCCCGCAAGCACTGGCTGCCAACACAACGGATGACCCATGGACGGGGTTCAAGCAGTTGTTCAACCAGGATCCGGATTACCTGCACTTCTCCAATTTCCTGGTGGCTTCGCACCCCAGGCCGGTGCGCGAAGCCATTGAGCGTTACCGCCTGCAGATTGACCGCAACCCAGGGCTCGCCATGGACTGGGACCGGGAGGAAACCTGGAAACGCGAAGGCCAGGTACGCGAGTGGGCCGGCCGCTACCTCAAGGCCACCCCGCCGCAGATCGCCCTCACCGGCAGCACCTCCGAAGGCTTGGCGATGATCTATGGCGGGCTCAAGGTGCGCCCGGACCAGGAAATCCTCACCACCGTGCATGAGCATTACGCCACCCAGAACGTGCTGGATTTTCGCGTGCTCAAGGAAGGCACCCAGGTACGCCGGATCACACTGTTCGAGCGTGCCAGCCAGGTCTCTGCCGACGAACTCTTGGGAAACATCCAGCGCAATATCCGCCCCAACACCCGCGTGCTGGGCATGACCTGGGTCCAGTCCGGCAGCGGTGTGAAACTGCCCATCGGCGAGATCGGCAAGCTGGTGGATGAGCACAACCGCAACCGCGACGACAAGGACCGCATGCTCTATGTGGTGGACGGCGTGCATGGTTTCGGCGTGGAAAACCTCGACTTCCCCGACATGCACTGCGACTTCTTTATCGCCGGCACCCACAAATGGATGTTCGGTCCGCGCGGCACCGGGCTGGTCTGCGCGCGCAACCCCGAAAACAAGTACGTCACACCCATGGTGCCGACCTTCTCCGAAGACAAGGACTTCGCCACCATCATGACCCCCGGCGGCTATCACGCCTTCGAGCATCGCTGGGCGGCGGATGAGGCCTTCAAGCTGCATTTGCAACTGGGCAAGGCACCGGTGCAGGCGCGCATCCATGCGCTGAACGCCGAACTCAAGGACCAGTTGCTGGCGCATCCGCGGATCGAACTGGTCACGCCGCGCAGCCGCGAACTGTCCGCAGGCTTTACCTTCTTCCGGGTCAAGGACCAGGACAGTGATGCGGTGGCGGCCTACCTGCAGAAAAACCGCGTGGTGATCGACGCGGTGGACCGCGATGTCGGCCCCGTAATCCGCACAGCACCCGGCCTGCTCAACAACACCGACGAAATCCAGCGCTTCATGACCCTGCTCAGCCAGCGGTTGTGACCCTCCTTTCCCCTTTGCACGCGAGGCCTACATGACTCCATTTCGACTCAAACCCCTGACGGCCCTGGCGTTGACCGCCCTGTGCGGCGCGCTGCTGCCAGGCCTGGCCCAGGCTGCCGCACCGCAACCGGGCAAAGTGTTCAAGGACTGCAAGGACTGCCCGGAAATGGTGGTACTGCCAGCGGGCACGTTCACCATGGGCACGCCGGAAGATGAAGTCGGCCGCGAGCCGGACGAAGGCCCGATGCATGACGTGACCTTCGCCAAGCCGTTCGCCATGAGCCGCTTCCAGATCACCGCCGGCGAATGGGACAGCTATATCCGCCAGACCGGCGTGAAGATCGCCGACGGCGACACCCGCCCCGGCCGCGAATGCATCGCCAGCAAGCCGCGCTACCCCCAGGGCCCGCGCCAGCCGGCAGTGTGCATGGACATGGACGACATCAAGAACTACGTGGCATGGCTGTCGAAAAAGACCGGCCAGCAGTACCACATGGTCAGCGAAGCCCAGCGCGAATACGCCGCGCGCGCCGGCTCCACCGGGCCATTCCCGTTCCCGTTCGACGAGGGCAAGGGCTACAGCATCGCCGAGCATGCCAACACCTACGGGCCGGCGGACGGGTACAGCTATTCTTCGCCGGTAGGCAGCTACCCGCCGAATGCGTTTGGCATGTACGACATGCATGGCAATGTCTATGAGCGGGTGGCCGACTGCGAGCACCCCAACTATGTCGGCGCACCGACGGATGGCAGCGCGTGGATGGAGCCGAACTGCGAGGGTTACCAGATTCGTGGCAATGACTGGGGCGAAGCGCCGGTGTTTTCACGCTCGGGCAACCGCAACAACATCTACCCGCAAACGCGGGGGGATTGGATTGGCTTCAGGGTAGTGCGCGATCTCTAAAGCTGACGGGATTTAATGTGGGAGGGGGCTTGCTCCCGATGGGGTGCGGCAGTCGACATCGCCATTGACTGATACTCCGTCATCGGGAGCAAGCCCCCTCCCACAGTCAAATCGTGCGCGGCTTAGACCCCCTTCTGCGCCAACAACTCCAAACCTTCATGCAGCGCCGGGAACAGGCTGTTGTTGAAGTTGTTCCAGCGCAGTTCGAGGATGGTGTCGTCCGGCGAGATCTCGGTCTTGAGTACGTCGTGGAACACCTCGCCGGAGTCGATGCCGTTGTCCACGTAGTGGAAGGAGGCGCCGGTCAGGTACAGCGGCTCGGATGGCGTGGTGGCCTTGGTCACCCAATCCGTAACCGTCAACCCACGCGCACCGTACAGCGCATTCCAGGTCGCATAGGCCCCACGGCGCTCGTAAGGCGATTCGATACGGGTGATACCGGGGTGAATGTTCATGATCCTACGGGCAAACGGCGCACCGGGGCGCACCAGCTCGTCCAGGATCACCAGCAGGCCGTCCAGCACCACAATATCGGCCTTCAATTCCACCAGCGTGTCATGCAGGCGGCGTTCGAAGTCCTGCTTGCCGGCGATATGCTCGGCGCTGCCCCGTGGCAGGCGGCGATAGGTGGACGGCACGCTCAACAGCAGGTCGTTGACCAGGTGGCCCTGCACCTGCAAGTCCGCCGGATAAAGCCACTGGCGCCCCGGTTTATAGGCAAACCCATAGTCGGCCACCAACTGCTGGTCGCGCGGGTTCTGCTCATCGTCGTCATACACCACGCCCACCAGGTTGTAGGCGTCGCCCAGGGACGTGTCGTTGAGCGATCCCACCAGAAACTCCAGCACCGATTTCATGTAGCGCTCGTGGTCCTTGTAGGCCACTGGCTGGCCGGCCTTATCGGCAGCGGCATTGCGCAGGGACCACACGTACACCAGATTCTTTTTCGTCATTGTTTCGCTCTCGCTGGATAGATCAGGCACGCGCCAATACGCGTGCGCCTACACCACAAGAACGAACCAGATGCCGGTCAATTTATCCACCAACCGCACCGCCGGGCACACCGAGCTAAATCGTCGCGCCAACACTTCGTTTGTCATGGGTAAGGGTCTGTGTGCCCAGCCCCCTCTTTTTCACTTTCCGGGAAGTACTTATGACCGACCCCAAGCGCGGCGCCTTCAACGGTTTGCTCGCACTGCTCAGGCCGTTTCGCACCATCGTGACGGTCTCCATCGCCCTGGGCATGGCGGGTGGCCTGGCCATCACGCTGTTGCTGGCGACGATCAACAATGCCCTGCACTCGCCACAAGGCATGACCCAGGGCGTGATCCTGACCTTTGCAGCCTTGTGCGTGCTGGCGCTGGTCAGCTCGATCATTTCCGACATCGGCACCAACTACGTCGGCCAGCGGATCATTGCCGCCCTGCGCAAAGACCTGGGTGAAAAGGTGCTGTCGGCGCCCATCGGGCAAATCGAGCGCTACCGCTCCCATCGACTGATCCCGGTGCTGACCCACGATGTCGACACCATCAGCGACTTCTCCTTCGCGTTCACGCCCTTGGCCATTGCCGCCACGGTGACGCTGGGCTGCCTGGGCTACCTGGCGTACCTGTCGGTGCCGATGTTCCTGATGATGGTCGTCGCCATTGTGATTGGCAGCGCCGTGCAGTTCATCGCCGGCGGCAAAGGTATCCAAGGCTTCGACCTGGCACGCAGCCATGAAGACGAATTGCAGCGTTATTACAACGCCATCGCGTCCGGCGCCAAGGAACTGCGCATGCATCGGCCACGACGCTTTCGCATGAACACCTACCGTATCCAGGTAACGGCGGACCGCATCAGCGATATTCAGGTGCGTTCGGTCAACATCTACATCCTCGCCAAGACCTTCGGCTCGATGCTGTTCTTCGTCGTCATCGGCCTGGCCCTGGCGATGCAGGCCTATAACCCGAACCCGGACCCGACCGTGATCACCGGCTTCGTGCTGGTGCTGTTGTACATGAAAGGCCCGCTGGAACACCTACTGGGTTACCTGCCCGTGGTGGGCAAGGCGAAGATTGCCTTCGGGCGTATCAGCGAGTTGTCGGAGCGCTTCTCCTCTCCTGAACCGCACCTGCTGATGGATGACAGCGAGGCGCCGACACCGATCGTCAACAGCCTGGAACTGCGAAACGTGAGCTACAGCCCACCGGCCGTGGAAGGCAGCGAGCCGTTTCACCTGGGGCCGATCAACCTGAGCATTGCCCAAGGCGACATCGTATTTATCGTCGGCGAAAACGGCAGTGGCAAGACCACGCTGATCAAACTGCTGCTGGGGCTCTACCCGCCGCAGTCAGGCGAAATCCTGCTCAACGGCGAGGCCGTGACCGACTCCGAGCGCGATGACTATCGCCAATTGTTCACCACGGTATTCGCCGACTACTACCTGTTCGACGACCTCGTCCAGGGCAGCGCCACCCAGTCACTGGACAGCGCTACTAAATACCTGGAACGCCTGGAGATCGCACACAAGGTCAGCGTCAAGGACGGCGTATTCAGCACCACCGACCTGTCAACCGGCCAGCGCAAGCGCCTGGCACTGGTCAACGCGTGGTTGGAGGAACGCCCGGTGCTGGTGTTCGACGAATGGGCCGCCGACCAGGACCCGGCCTTCCGCCGAATTTTCTATACCGAACTGCTGCCGGACCTCAAGCGCCTGGGCAAAACCATCATCGTGATCAGCCATGACGACCGTTATTTCGACATCGCCGATCAGCTCGTACGGCTGCGCGCCGGCCAGGTGGTGCACGAAATGGAGCCCGCATGAAATTTTCTTTTCCGGTTTTCCGAAATAGAAACGTCTCACTAGTGGTAATGAGAACCAACCTCAATAAATATTAAAATTTTCCCACTTAACACATAGAAGAGAAACCATCCATGTCAGCACGACTCGGTCTCAGCCCACTGAGCAAAGCGCTAACCAGGGCCCTGAACATCAACCTCCTGCCGAGTGCGCTTGCCCTTGCGGTATCGCTGCCGGTTGCCGGCTATGTGCAGGCACAGGAGATCGAGTTGGATATTCCGGCACAGGCACTGGGGAGTGCACTGCAGGAATTCGGCCGCCAGGCCAACCTGCAGGTGCTGTACAGCCCGACCGACGTAGCAGGAAAAAACAGCACTGCGATCAAAGGTAAACTGGATCCGCAGCAGGCGATCAACACCTTGCTGGCAGGCACTTCAACCACCCACAGCCTCAGTGGCAACGCGCTGACCGTTACCGCCACCGGCGCGTCCGCCGGGCTGGAATTGAGTCCGACCCAAGTGACCGGCAACGTGCTGGGCAACATCACCGAGGGCTCCGGCTCCTACACGCCGGGCACCATTGCCACGGCCACGCGGCTGACCCTGACCCCGCGGGAAACCCCACAGTCGATCACGGTGATTACCCGCCAACATATCGAGGACTTCGGCCTCAACAGCGTCGATGACGTGATGCGCCACACGCCTGGCATCACCGTATCGGCCTATGACACCGACCGTACCAACTATTACTCGCGTGGATTCTCGGTCAACAGTTTCCAGTACGACGGTATTCCGTCCACCGTGCGCAACGTCGGCTACTCGGCGGGGAACACCCTGAGCGACATGGCGATCTATGACCGCGTCGAAGTGCTCAAGGGTGCCACCGGCCTGCTCAACGGCGCCGGCTCCCTGGGCGCGACCATCAACTTGATCCGCAAGAAGCCGACGTCGGAATTCAAGGGCCATGTGCAATTGGGGGCCGGCTCCTGGGACAACTATCGCAGCGAAGTGGATGTGAGCGGCCCGTTGACCGACAGCGGCAATGTCCGGGGCCGTGCAGTGGCGGCGTACCAGGACAAAAAGTCCTTCATGGACCACTACTCGCGCAAGACCGAAACCTACTACGGCATTACCGAGTTCGACCTGTCACCCGACACCATGTTGACCGTCGGCTTCGACTATCAGGACAACACTCCAAAAGGCTCCAGCTGGTCCGGTTCGTTCCCGTTGGTCAACTCCAACGGCAGCATCAACAAGATGCCACGCTCCTATAACAACGGCGCCACCTGGAGTTCCTGGGAACAGAACACCCGCACCGCCTTTGCCATGCTTGAGCATGATATGGGTTACGGCTGGGTCACTAAATTCCAGCTCGACCACAAGATCAACAGCTACCATGCCGACCTCGGTTCGATCCAGTTTGTCCAGCCGGCAGCCGATGGCACCGCCGAGATTAACGGTCAGAAATACACCGGTGAAACCAAAAGCACTTCGGCCGACCTCTACGCCACCGGGCCTTTCAGCCTGTTCGGCCGCGAGCATGAACTGGTGGTAGGCGGCTCGATCGGCACGTCGCGTTGGCAAGGCAAGGGGTACTGGTCGCCGGAATGGCCAGGTGGCAACAAAGTCGATTTCTATAACTGGAATGGCCACATCGCCAAGCCGATCTACGGCCCTGCCCAACAATACATCGACGATACCATCCGCCAGACCGGCTACTACATGACCACACGTTTGAACGTGATGGATGACCTGCACGTAATCCTCGGTGGGCGCGTCGCCAACTACCACGTCACCGGTATCAACCCTTCCTACAAGGAAACCGGCCGGTTCGTGCCGTATGCCGGCGTGATCTACGACCTGAACGACAATCTCTCGGTGTACACCAGCTACACCGATATCTTCCAACCCCAGGAAAGCACGTACAAAGACCGCAACCAGACGTTGCTGGAACCGGACGAAGGCCAAAACTACGAGCTGGGCCTGAAGGGCGAGTTTCTCGACGGTCGCTTGAACACCAGCATTGCCTACTTCGAAGTGCATGAAGACAACCGTGCCATCCCGGACGATGCCTATAACAACCAGACTCCTTCCCCGCAAAACTATGCGTTCAAGAGCTCCAAGGCCGTCACCAAGGGTTACGAAGCAGAAATCTCAGGTGAGCTGGCGCCCGGCTGGCAAGTGCAAGGCGGTTACACCCACAAGATCGTGCGGGACGCAGACGACAAGAAGATCTCCACCTTCGAACCTGAGCACCAGGTCAACCTGAACACCACCTACAAACTCAAGGGCGACCTCGACAAGTTCACCATCGGTGGCGGCCTGCGCTGGCAGAGCAAGGGTTGGAATGAAATCTACAACTCGCAGCTCAACACCAACCAGGACATCACCCAGGAGTCCTATTGGCTGGTGGACTTGATGACCCGCTACCAGGTCACCAAGAACCTCTCGGCGACTGTCAACTTCAACAACATCTTCGACAAGTCCTACTACACCAACGTGGGCTTCTATAACTCGGCTGCCTACGGTGAGCCGCGCAACGTGATGTTCAGCACCCGCTGGGACTTCTGATGTGATGCCTTGATCGCCCTGGCGGCGATCAACCAAAAGCCCGATGGAAGCGCTGCTTTCATCGGGCTTTTTTGTGCCCCGCCCTCCCCTGTCGCGAGGGAGCTTGCCCCCTCGCCACAGGTTCAGTGTTCATCATTTGAGGTGTTATTCCATGGCGGCCACCAGGCTACGGATGAACTCGGCACTGTCGATGATCCCGTCGTGATCAGTCTCGATCACCACTGAACGCTCGATCCGCCCCTGAACAAGGGTGCTTGCCATGTGCTGCTCGATTAGGTCCTTGAACTGCCCGGCGCGGCTCATGGACGCCCACCAGCAACTGACCGGGGCCTTGATCTGCTTGAAGTCCGCCGCCGATAGACGCTCACTGAGCGCGCGATCGACCTCCCAGGAAATCTGCGCCTCATTGCCACGCAGCAACTCGTCCTTGATACCGGTAAAGGCGTCGCCCAGGGTCTGCTCGGCCCAGGCGATAAATCCTTGCCATTGCCCCGCTTCGTCTTGGGCATCGCGCTGGCATTGCTGCCAGGCCGCCTGAATCCGCTCGGCAAACGCCGGGAACATCACGCCCAACAAGGCCGCACGCCGCTCGTTCGCCGAGACCTCACGGTCATCCTCGGTGACGACCGCCTGCCAATAAGGCGTGAGCCACTGCGGCGGCGCGGAGTCGATCCAGCCGACAAACTCGACGTCGCGTCCCGCTTGTTCCAGCACGTAGGCCACTTCCATCGCCAGGTTGCCACCCAACGACCAGCCTGCCAGGCGGAAGGCGCCTTGGGGCTGGGCCAACAGGAGTTGCTCGGCGTAATCCTCGACCATGGCTTGCCATTCGGGCACCTCTGCCCCCTCCTCTGTCAACGCACGACAGATCACCCCGAACACCGGACGCTGCTCCCGAAGCGCGAGGGCAATCGCGGTGTAGCAATGCACCGAACCGAAGCTTGGGTGGAACATGAACAACGGCGTGCCTTCGGTCTGGCTGTTGAGCTTGACGATCAACGAGCTGCGCGCGTCGCCCTGCAGGCAGTTGACCTGGCCACGTACCGTCGGGTTAAGCATCAACTGGCTGACGGACAAGCCGACACCGCTGACTTTACGGATACGCTCCTTGAGCATCAGCACCAGCAAGGAGTGACCGCCCAACTCGAAGAAGTTGTCGTTCAGCCCTACGCGCTCGACACCGAGGACATCACGCCAGATCGCCGCGACCTGCTGCTCGATAGCGCTTTGCGGGGCCTGATACGCGCCTGCACCTTGCGCCTCCGGTTTAGGCAACGCCTTGCGGTCCAGCTTGCCATTGGGGCTCAGCGGCATCTGTGTCAACACCACCCACTGCGCCGGCACCATGTAGTCCGGCAACTGCGCCGCCAGGTGCATCGTCACCTGTGCTTTCCAATCCTCGCTCGGCGCCTGCAGCACCAGGTAGCCCACCAGGTGCGTGCCGTCCACGGCGAGCACCGCCGCTTCACGCACACACGCGTGCTCCAGCAGGCGGGCCTCGATTTCACCCAATTCGATGCGCAAGCCACGCAGCTTGACCTGGTGATCGATGCGCCCGGCGTACTCGATCACCCCATTGTCGCGATAGCGCGCCAGGTCTCCGGTGCGATACAAACGGATGCCACTGCCGAACGGATCGGTCACAAAGCGTTCGGCGGTCAGCGCCGGCCTACGGTGATAACCGCGCGCCAGGCCGACGCCGCCCAGATAAAGTTCACCCAACACACCAACGGGTGCCGGTTCCAGGTTGCCGTCCAATACGTAGCAGCCCAGGTTGGCGATCGGCCGACCAATCGGCACGGCGTCACGCCCTTCGTCGACGCAGGTCCAGTGGGTCACGTCGATTGCCGCTTCGGTCGGCCCATACAGGTTGTACAAACCGGCATGTGGCAGCTTGGCGAACACCCGTTGCTGGGCATCCACAGGCAGCGCCTCACCGCTGCACACAATGCGCTGAAGGCTGTGACAGGCGCCGACGCCGGCATCCTGCAAGAAGGCCTGGAGCATGGACGGCACAAAGTGCAACGTCGTGACTTGCTCGGCGTTGATCAGGCTCACCAGCCTGGCCGGATCACGATGGTCGCCCGGCGCTGCCACCACCAGGCGCGCGCCGGTTATCAACGGCCAGAAGAACTCCCACACCGACACGTCGAAACTGAACGGTGTCTTCTGCAAGACCGTATCACTGCCCTCCAGGCCATACGCCTGCTGCATCCAGCACAGCCGGTTGGTCAGCGCCGAATGGCGGTTACCCGCGCCTTTGGGTTGGCCCGTGGAGCCCGAGGTGTAGATCACATAGGCGAGGTTTTCGCCATCGACGGTGACCTGCGGATTCTGCTCGGCGTAGGCCTGCAACCACTCATCGCCCTGCTCCAGCACCAGGCTATGCAAGCCCGTTGGAATCGGCAGTTGCTCCAGCAAATGCGCCTGGGTCAACAACAGCTTCACGTCGCTGTCTTGCAGCATGTAGGCCAATCGATCGCGGGGGTATTCCGGGTCCAGCGGCACATAAGCGCCACCTGCCTTGAGTACCGCCAGCAGGCCAACGACCATTTCAATCGAACGCTCAACCGCCAGCCCCACGAGGACATCCGGCCCAACGCCGGCCGCCATCAGGCGATGCGCCAGGCGGTTTGCCCGACGGTTAAGCGCGGCGTAACTCAACACCTGCCCGGCGAATACCAGCGCCGGTGCGTCCGGCGTGCGCACCACCTGGGCTTCGATCAGCTGATGCACCGCGAGGTGCAGCGGGTAGTCCGTGGCCGTGGCGTTCCAGGCATGCAGGACCGTTTCGCGCTCGGAACTGGCCAGCGAAGGCAACGTTGCCAGACGCTGTGCGCCGTCCACTGCCAATGCCTGCAACACCTGCTGGAAGTGCTCGGCCAACCGTTCGATATGCGCCGCGCTGAATGCCTGGCGGTCATAATTGAACTCCAGGCCCAAGGTGTCTCCGATGCCCAGCAAAACGGTCAACGGATAGTGGGTTTGCTCCAGGCTGTGGACGGCGCCAAACGTGAGCCCCGAAGGTGCGCCCTGCTCCAGCGCTTCGGACACCGGGTAGTTCTCAAACACCAGAATGCTGTCGAACAGCGCCTCGCCACCCAACCCGGCCCAACGCTGGATCTCGAACAGCGGCGTATGCTCCTGCTCACGCAAGCGCACGTTCTGCGCCTGGATCTGCTGCAGCCACTGGCTGACCGTCATCTGTGCATCCGGCGTGGCCACGACGGGCAAGGTGTTGATGAACAGACCGACCTGTTGTTCGATACCGCGCAATTGCGCCGGACGGCCTGCCACGGTGGCGCCGAACGCCACAGTGGACTGCCCGGTGTGATGCTGCAACAGCAGCAGCCAGGCGCTTTGCACCAGCGTATTGAGGGTGACTTTATTGCGCTGGGCGAAGGCCTTGAGCTGAGCGGTCTGGCTGGCGTCGAGGTTCAGACGATGCTCGCCGTTGACGGCCAGCGCCTCGCTGTGCGCAGCCTGTAGGCCACGGGCCAGGCGGGTTGGCTCTTGCAGGTTGAGCAGTTGCTCTTTCCAGAATGCCTCGCTGACCGACTTGTCCTGTGCCTGCAGCCAGGCAATGTAATCGCGGTAACGCCCGATGGGCGCACGCAACGGTTCACCGGCGTAATGTTGCAACACCTCGCCAAACAACTGCGAACCACTCCAGCCGTCCATCAAGATGTGGTGGTTGGTGTAGATCAAGTGATAACGGGACGCCCCCGTACGGACCACCGTCAGGCTCAGCAACGGCGCCTGTTCCAGCACGAACCCCTGGGCCCGCGCCGACTCGGCCAGGCTATCGAGTGCCGCACTGCTGCCGGGCCGATCTTGCCAGTCCAGCTCGGCGAACGGCATGCGCATCTGCTTGTAGACCACCTGCAACGGCTGCTCAAGCTCGGTCTGCCAGAGAAAACCGCTGCGCAGGATCTCATGGCTGTCGACCGCCGCCTGCCAGGCCTGGCGGAAGCGCGGTACATCCAGGCCCTCGACATCGATGCGCATCTGGTTGATGTAGTCACCCGAGCCTTCGCCGTACAGCGATTGGAACAGCATGCCTTGCTGCATCGGCGACAGCGGGTAAACGTCTTCGATGTCAGCCACCGTCACCGGCAAGCTGTCCAGTTGCGCCTGGGACAGGCGCGCCAGCGGGAAGTCCGAAGGCGTGACACCCTGGTTGACACCACAGTGCTCGATCAACGTCTTGAGTTCCGCGGCGTAGTCATCCGCCAGGCGTTGTACGGTCGCCTCATCGAACATCTGCTGGCTGAAGCTCCAGTTCAACTTCAATTCGCCCGCGTAGACCTGGCCGTTGATTTCCAACCAGTTGCCCAGCGGTGCCTCGGCACCTTGTTCGGCACCACTGCCATCACCGGAGGGGACGAACAAGCCTTCTTGTTCGCCGCCGTCAAAACTGCCGTCGAATTGCCCCAGGTAGTTGAAGGTGATGCGTGGGCGCGGCAGTTCACTCAGGGCCTGTTGAGCCTCGGCACTCCCCAGGTAACGCAGGGCACCAAAGCCCAGGCCCTTGTCGGGAATCGCACGCAGCTGCTCCTTGATCTGCTTGAGGGAGCCGGCCAGCGAATCGGTCGGCACCAGCTTCACCGGGTAGAGGCTGGTGAACCAGCCGACGGTACGGGTCAGGTCGATCTCGTCGAACAGATCTTCACGGCCATGGCCTTCCAGGCGGATCAACATCGACGCGTCACCGGTCCAGCGCACAACGACGCGCGCCAGTGCGGTCAGCAACAGGTCATTGATCTGGGTGCGATAAGCACTGGGGGCGTCCTGCAATAGACGCCGCGTGAAGACCTGATCCAGATGAGTGGTCACGCTTAGCGCATGCCGGTTGCTCAAGCTGGCCTGTGGATCGGCCCCCGGCAGGCCGGTGGGGCTGCCTTGCAACTGCGCCTGCCACCAGGCCAATTCCTGCGCCAGTGCGGCGCTGCGTGCATAGGTTTGCAGACGCTCGGCCCACGCCCGGGTCGCGCTGGTCTTGGCGGGCAACACGACCGTGGCACCTTGGGCAAGTTGGCGGTAAGCCGTTTGCAGGTCTTCCAGCAGGATGCGCCAGGATACGCCGTCCACCACCAAGTGATGAATCACCAGCAGCAAGCGCTGAGAGCCGTCGGCCAGGTCGACGAGCACTGCACGCAGCAGCGGCCCTTCGCTCAGGTCGAGGCTACGCTGGGCTTCCTCACCCAGGGCCTCCAACTCTTCGACCGCATTCAAGGTGGTCTGCCACAGGACATGCTCGGCCTGATGCTGCTGCGGCCCGCGATACGCCGCGCTCCAGCCTGCCGCGCCCTGGACGAAACCGATGCGCAGGGCGTCGTGATGCACGATCAAGGCTTGCAGCGCCGCCACCAGCAGCGGCGCCTGCAACGCCTGGTGTGGCTGTAGCACCACCGACTGGTTCCAGTGGTGACGCTGGGGGATGTCATCGGCGAAAAACGCCTGCTGGACGGGCAGCAACAACAACTCGCCGGTCAATGCCGACTGATCCAGCACCACCGCGCCCTCGCCTTCCCGGGCCACGGCCGCCAGGCTCTGGACCGTCTGGTGCTGGAACAGATCCTTGGGCGTGAAGCGCACACTGGCCTGGCGGGCACGGCTGACCACCTGGATCGAGATGATCGAGTCACCGCCCAATTCGAAGAAGTTATCGTGCAAACCAACACGTGGCAGACGCAGCACGTCGGACCAGATCGCGGCGATCTTCTGCTCTAGCTCACTCTGCGGCGCCACGTACACCTGCTGCATCTGGCTGACATCCGGGCGCGGCAGGCCCTTGCGGTCAAGCTTGCCGTTCGGCGTCAGCGGCATGCGCTCAAGGAACATCAGGTGCGTGGGCACCATATAGTCCGGCAAGCGGGTTTTCAGGGCGCGGCGCAGAGCTTCGCGGCAGGTCGACTGCGCCACTGCGTCGTCGATCAGCAACGGGTCGAGCGGCACTACATAGGCGACAAGTTGCTTGCCGCTCGGCCCTTCCTGGGCCACCACCACGGTTTCGCCGACACTGTCCTGCTCGCGCAAGCGCGCTTCGATCTCGCCCAGTTCGATACGGAAGCCACGGATTTTCACCTGATGGTCGACGCGACCGAGGTAATCCACCACGCCATCCGGACGGCCACGGGTCAGGTCGCCGCTGCGATACACGCGGCAGCCAGGTTTACCGAACGGGTCCGGCACGAAGCGTTCGGCGGTCAGTGCCGGACGTTCCAGGTAACCGCGGGCCACGCCCTCGCCGCCCAAGTACAACTCGCCGGCGACGCCGATGGGTTGCAGGTTGAGTTGCGCGTCCAGCACGTAGCCGCTGCGGTTGCCCAGCAACGTACCGATTGGTGCGTAGACGGCACCGCATGGATCGCCCTTGCGGGCCTTCCACAGCAGCGGTGTGACCACGGTTTCCGTCGGGCCGTAGCCATTGAACAGGTAGGTCGGCTTGAGCGCGCGCCATGCCAGGTCGTAGCTGGCCTGGGCGACAGCATCACCGCCGAAGCAGTAGACCCGAACCTTCGGAGGGTTGCCGTCACGCTCGGCATGTTCGGCCAGTTGTTGCAGGTACACCGGCGGGAACACGGCCATGGTCACGTTGTGACGGTGCATCTGCTCGTAGGTGTACTCGGGCAGCCACAGGCTGTCGTCACGGATCAGCACGCTGGCGCCGTTGATCAGCGGGTGCATCCAGCCTTCGTGGGCGCCGTCGAAGGCGAACGACATGAAGTGCAGTTCGCAATCGGCCGGCGACGTTTCATAGCGCTCGCCGGTGGCGATGATGTGCGCCACCAACGGGCCATGGGAGACCGCCACGCCCTTGGGCAGGCCGGTGGAGCCGGAGGTGTAGATCACGTAGGCGAGGTTGTCGCCGTCCAGCGCCACCTCGGGTGCGCTGTCGTCGTTAGCGGACCAGGCTTGCGTCTGGTCCACGGCAAGGGCTTCCAGGCCGTCTGGAATCGGCAAGCGCTGTTGCACCGTCGAATGGGTCAACAGCAATCGGGCACGGCTGTCCTGCATCATGTACAGCAGGCGATCACGCGGGTACTCGATATCCAGAGGCACATACACGCCACCGGCTTTCATCACCGCCAGGAACGCCACCATGCTCTCGGCGCTGCGCGGCATGGCAATCGCCACGCGCACTTCGGGGCCGACGCCACGGGCGATCAACGCATGGGCCAGGCGATTGGCCTGGCGGTCCAGCTCGCCGTAAGTCAGCTGTTGCTCGCCAAATTTCACCGCCACCGCCTCGGGGGTTTCCCCGGCGCGGTCGGCCACCAACTCGTGAACCAGACGCTTGACCGAAAAACCTGCGGCGCTCTGGTTCCACAGTTGAAGGATCTGTTGCCGTTCGGCGTTGTCCATCAGGTTTAAGTGGCTGAGATTCTGCCGTGGGTCGGCAACCATGCCTTGCAACAGGTTCTGCCAGTGTCGCGCCATGCGTTGCACGGTACTGGCCTCAAACAGGTCCTGGGCATAGCCGAGCGTGGCCCAGATACCTTCGGTGGACTCCTGGATATCCAAGTCCAGGTCGAAATGCGCCGTCTTGCTTTCCCATTCCTGCCCTTCTACCGAAAGATTCGGCAGTTGCTGCTGAACCTGAGCCTGGCCCACGTCGGTCTGGTGGTTGAACATTACTTGGAACAACGGGTTGTGGCTCAGGCTGCGCTCGGGTTGCAGCGCTTCCACCAGTTGTTCGAAGGGCAGGTCCTGGTGGGCCTGGGCGTCCAGCGCCCGTTGCCGGGCCTGTTGCAACAGCTGTTCGACGCTCATCTGGCCATGGAGATCGGCCTTGAGCACCTGAGTGTTGACGAAGAAGCCGATCAGACGCTCGGTCTCGCTGCGATTGCGGTTGGCGATCGGCACCCCGACACGGATCTCTTCCTGGCCACTGTAGCGGTGCAGCAGCGTCTGGAACGAGGCCAATAGCAACATGAACAAAGTCACGTCCTGCTGCTTGGCCAGGGCCTTGAGGCCTTGGGTCAACGCGCCGGGCAGTTCGAATGCCAGGCGCGCGCCACGATGGCTTTGCACAGCCGGACGCGGGTGATCGAACGGCAACGCCAACACGCTCTGTTCACCGCCGAGCATGTCGCGCCAATACGCCAGTTGACGGGCCTTCTCGCCCGCCTCCATCCAGCTGCGCTGCCATACGGCGTAGTCGGCGTACTGAATCGGCAGCGCCGGCCATTGCAACACCTGTCCCTGGCTGTAGGCCGCATACAGTTGCACCAGCTCTTCAACCATCAGCTGCATCGACCAGCCATCGGACACGATGTGATGCTGCACCAATACCAGTACATGTTCATCAGCGGCGATGCGCAGCAACGAAACCCGCAGCAAAGGCCCTTGTTCCAGATTGAAGGGTTGGGCTATTTCGGCCTCGACCCGCGCCTTGAGCTGCGCTTCATGCACCTCGGCGTGCGCTATCTGCAACGACACCTGCGGTGAAATTATTTGAACCGTGCGGTCGCGCTCCTGGCGCAAATGGGTGCGCAGGCTTTCATGCCGAGCCAGCAAGGTATCGAAACTGCGTTGCAGTGCACCCAAGTCAAGCTGCCCTTTCAAACGCAAGGCGCTGGGGATGTGGTACGCGGCGCTTTGCGGCTCCAGTTGCCACAAAAACCACTGGCGCTCCTGGGCGTAGGACAGCGGCAACGGCTGGTCCCGCCCTACCGGCAACAGCGCGGGCGCGGTCGGTGCGCCTGGGTCCCGGGTTGCCAGTGCGGCGACAAACCCATCCAGGCGCGGCTGTTCGAACAGCAACTTGAGCGGCACTTCGAGCTTCAATGCCTGGCGAATGCGCGAGACCACTTGCATGGCCAGCAGTGAATGCCCGCCCAGTTCGAAGAAGTGATGGGTCAGGCCCACACGCTCGACGCCAAGAATATCGGCCCAGATCGCCGCAACCTGCTGTTGCCGTGGCGTAACCGGTGCCTGCCAGGCCTGTTGCACCGCGCTGCCATCGGGTTTGGGCAGCGCCTGGCGGTCAAGCTTGCCGTTGGGGTTCAACGGCATGCGGTCGAGGAAGATCAGGTGCGCAGGCACCATGTAATCGGGCAGTTGCTCACGCAAGGTGGCCTTGAGCGTTTCGCCCGCCGCAGCATGTTCCGCCGCGGACAACGGCTGGGCCGGTACGAGGTAGGCCACCAACTGGTTGTCGGCGGCCAGCAGGAAGGCTTCGCGCACCGCCTCCTGGGCCAACAGCAGCGCTTCGATCTCACCCAACTCGATACGGAAACCGCGGATTTTGACCTGATGGTCGACGCGACCGACATATTCGATCACCCCGTCGGCGCGATAACGTGCCAGGTCACCGGTGCGGTAAAGACGCTCGCCCAGGGTGCTGAACGGGTCGGCGACAAAACGTTCGGCAGTCAGGCTCGGGCGTTGCAGGTAATCACGGGCCAGGCCACTGGCACTGGCAATGTACAGCTCACCCACGGCACCAACCGGCAACAGGTTAAGGTCACGGTCCAACACATACAGGCCGCGCCCCGGCAACGCGCGGCCAATCGGGCTGGCCGTCGCGCCAATCACGGCGTTGTCATCGCTGCAATCGAGCACGCTGGACACCACCGTGGCCTCGGTCGGCCCGTAGGTATTGAGCAGGCGTACATGCCCCAACCCCGCGCGCCGCCACAGCACCGGGCCATCCGGCGGCATCGCTTCGCCGCCGATATGCACCTGGCGCAATGCGCCATAAGGCCGTGGCCCCGCTGCCAGGCAATCCTGCAGGAACAGTTTCCAATAGGCCGTGGGCAAGTCGGCCAGGGTGATGCCTTGGTCGATAATCTGCCGGTACAGGTCCGCGCCGTCCCACAACTGCGGCCCGCGCAACACGACCGTCGCGCCCAAGGTCAGGGCCGGGTACAGCTGCTCGACAAAGCCATCGAAGTTAAGGGTCGCGAACTGCAGTACGCGGTCGTCCGCGACCAGGCGCGAATACTCGGCCGCGATACCGGCGAATTCGCTCAATGCCGCATGGCTGATGGCAACGCCTTTTGGCTTGCCGGTGGAGCCGGAGGTGTAGATGACGTACGCCAGGTTGCGGGGATCGAACGCGGTAGGCGGGTTGTGCTCGGCACACTGCGCCAACTGCGCGTCGGCCAGGTCGATGTCCAGCGCCGTCAGATCTGCCGGCAATGGCAAGCGATCGCGCAGGTGGGATTGGGTCAATACCAGATGCACGCCACTGTCATCGAGCATATGCACCAGGCGTTCACGCGGGTATTCAGGGTCAAGCGGCACGTAGGCACCACCCGCCTTGAGCACCGCCAACAGGCTGACCACCATGGCAAAGGAGCGCTCGACCGCGATCCCCACCAGCACTTCCGGGCCTACGCCCTGGGCGATCAGGTAGTGTGCCAGGCGATTGGCCTGGCGGTTCAGTTCACCGTAGCTGAGCGTTTGGTCATCCAAGGCCAGCGCCTGGCGCGCCGGATGTTCGCGGGCCTGGGCCTCGAACAACTGGTGCACGCCGTGCGGTGCCGCGACGGTGGCGGGGGCATTCCAGTCCTTGAGCATCCGCTGTTGTTCGGATGCATCGAGCATCGACAGCGCGCAAAGACGGCTGCGTGGCGCACTCACTGCCGCCTGGAGCAGGTTCTGCCAATGCTGCGCCAAGCGTTCGATGGTTGCGCTTTCGAACAGGTCGGTGGCATAGGTCAGCGCCGCCCAGAGGCCTTCGGCGGACTCATGGGTGTCCAGGCTCAGGTCGAAATGCGTGGTCTGGCTTTCCCAATCCAGCTCCGCCACCCGCAGGCCGGGTAATTGCTGGCCATCGCGTCCGCCCTGAGCGTCGGTCTGGTGGTTGAACATCACTTGGAACAGCGGGTTATGGCTCAGGCTGCGCTCAGGTTGCAGCGCCACCACCAGTTGTTCAAACGGCAAGTCTTGGTGCGCCTGGGCTTCCAGGGAGCGGCGCTTGGCCAGTTGCAGCAGTTCGGCAAAGCTCATCTGCCCGTCAAGGTCGGCCTTGAGCACTTGGGTGTTGACGAAAAAGCCGATCAGCCGCTCGGTTTCCACGCGGTTGCGGTTGGCATTCGGCACGCCGATGCGGATGTCCGACTGGCCGCTGTAGCGAAACAGCAGGGTCTGGAACGAGGCCAGCAACAGCATGAACGGGGTTACGCCCTCTTGCTGGGCCAGGCGCTTGATACCAGCCACCAGGTCCGCCGGCAGATGCACCTGCAAGCTGGCGCCGCGATGGCTTTGCTGCGCCGGGCGCGGATGGTCTAGGGGTAATTCCAGCACCGGTTGCTCACCGCCCAGCAGGTCCTGCCAGTAGGCCAATTGACGGACCTTCTCCCCGGCCTCCATCCAGCTGCGCTGCCACAGCGCGTAGTCGGCGTAGTGGATCGGCAAGCCCGGCAGTTGCACATCCTGGCCTTGGCTGTGCGCGGCGTAGAACTGCACCAGTTCCTCGACCATGACCTGCATCGACCAGCCATCGGAAATGATGTGGTGCTGCACCATCACCAGCACATGCTCGTCTTCGGCCAATTGCAGCAAGGTCACGCGCAACAGCGGCCCCGCCTGCAAATCGAAAGGCCGGGCTATCTCAGCTTCGACGCGCGCCATCAATTGCTGCTCGTCGGCAACGTCCTGGCGTATCTCGATGCGCGCCTCAGTCGCTACGTTTTGCAGCAGGCGCTCGCCGTCCTGTACCAGGCGTGTGCGCAGGCTTTCATGGCGGGCCAGCAGGCTGTCGAACGCGCGTTGCAGCGCCGCCAGGTCCAGTCGGCCCTGCAAACGCAGTGCGCCGGGAATATGGTAAGTGGCGCTTTCCGGGTCCAGTTGCCAGAGAAACCACTGGCGCTCCTGGGCGTAGGACAACGGCAGCATCTGGCCGTCCTCGCGGATCGAGGCAATCGGCAGCTGGGCGAAGCTCATGCCCCGGCTTTGCAGGCGCTGGTAAAACTGCTGGCGCTGTTCCAGAGGCAGACGAAGAAAGCGCGAAACCAGATCGATATTAGGGTTGGAAAGCATGGGTCAAATCGCCTCTAGTTCGCTCAAAAAGTCACGAAGGTCATCAAAATCTTCCGCAGTGCCTGCGCGGAAGGTGGCTGCGGCCTGGACATAGGCGCGCAGCGTTTCGGTCTGGAACACTTCCACCAACGGCACTTCCAGGCCCAGTTCGGCCTGGACCCGCGTGGTGATCTGGATCGCCAGCAACGAGTGGCCGCCGACTTCGAAGAAGTTGTCGTTCAGGCCCACTTGCGGCAGGCGCAATACCTCGGCCCAGATCGCGGCAATCTTCTGTTCAAGCTCGGTTTCAGGGGCCACATAGGCCTGTTGCAGCAGGCTGGCGTCCGGTTGCGGCAGGCCCTTGCGGTCGAGCTTGCCGTTGGGGGTCAGCGGCATTTGCGCGAGGAACATGAAGTACGTCGGCACCATGTAATCCGGCAGGCGGGTTTTCAGTGCACGGCGCAGGTGGTCGCGCAACTCGGCTTCGTTGACCTGGCTCGCATCCGCCGGCACCACGTAGGCCACCAGTTGCTTGCCGGTCGGGCCTTCCTGGGCCACCACCACGGTTTCACCGACGTTGTCCTGCTCACGCAAGCGCGCTTCGATCTCACCCAGTTCGATACGGAAGCCACGGATTTTCACCTGATGGTCGACGCGACCGAGGTAATCCACCACGCCATCCGGACGGCCACGGGTCAGGTCGCCGCTGCGATACACGCGGCTGCCCGGTTTACCGAACGGGTCCGGCACGAAGCGTTCGGCGGTCAGTGCCGGGCGCTCCAGGTAACCGCGGGCCACGCCCTCGCCGCCCAAGTACAACTCGCCGGCGACGCCGATGGGTTGCAGGTTGAGTTGCGCGTCCAGCACGTAGCCGCTGCGGTTGCCCAGCAACGTGCCAATCGGGGCGTAGACGGCGCCGCATGGATCGCCTCGACGGGCTTTCCACAGCAGCGGCGTGACCACGGTTTCGGTCGGGCCGTAGCCGTTGAACAGGTAGGTCGGCTTGAGCGCGCGCCAGGCCAGGTCGTAGCTGGCCTGGGCGACAGCATCACCACCGAAGCAGTAGACCCGAACCTTCGGCGGGTTGCCGCCACGCTCGGCATGCTCGGCCAGCTGTTGCAGGTACACCGGAGGGAACACCGCCATGGTCACGTTGTGACGGTGCATCTGCTCGTAGGTGTACTCGGGCAGCCACAGGCTGTCGTCTCGGATCAGCACGCTGGCGCCATTGATCAGCGGGTGCATCCAGCCTTCGTGGGAACCGTCGAAGGCGAACGACATGAAGTGCAGTTCGCAATCGGCCGGCGACGTTTCATAACGCTCGCCAGTAGCAATGATGTGCGCCACCAACGGCCCATGGGACACCGCCACGCCCTTGGGCATGCCGGTGGATCCCGAGGTGTAGATCACGTAGGCGAGGTTGTCGCCGTCCAGTTTTACATCCGGCGCAGTGTCGCCGTAATCGGCCCATTGCTCGGTGCGATCAATCGCCAGGCTGTCCAGGCCTTCGGGGATCGGCAGTTGCTGCAAGGCACTGGTGTGGGTCAGCAGCAACTGCGCGCGGCTGTCCTGCATCATGTACAGCAGGCGATCACGCGGGTACTCGATATCCAGCGGCACATACACGCCACCGGCCTTCATCACCGCCAGGAACGCCACCATGCTCTCGGCGCTGCGCGGCATGGCGATCGCCACACGCACTTCCGGGCCGACGCCACGGGCGATCAGGGCATGGGCCAGGCGGTTGGCCTGGCGGTCCAGCTCGCCGTAGCTGAGGGTTTGCGCGTCGAACTTCACCGCCACCGCGTGCGGGTTTTCCCGGGCACGGTCGGCCACCCGCTCATGCACCAGCCGCTCGGCGCTGAAGCCCGCGTCGGTCTGGTTCCACAGCTGCAGGATGTGTCGTTGCTCATCCTGGCCCAGCAGGTTGAGTTGGCTGATGGGTTGCTGTGGGTCGGCAACCATCGCCTGCAACAGGTTTTGCCAGTGGCCGGCCATGCGCTCAATAGTGGCTGGGGCAAACAGATCGGTGGCGTAGCCCAGGGATGCACGCAGGGTCGCCTGGCTTTCCTCCACATCCAGTGCCAGGTCGAACTGGGCCACGCCTTCATCCCAGCTCAGCACCTCGACGTCCAATTCGGTGAGGCGCTGCAGGTGATTGGCTGCCGAGGTCACGCGATGGTTGAACATCACCTGGAACAGTGGGCTCAGGCTCATGCTGCGCTCGGGCTGCAACGCTTCTACCAGTTGCTCGAACGGCAGGTCCTGGTGGGCCTGGGCTTCGAGGGAACGTTGGCGTACCTGTTGCAGCAGTTGCACAACGCTCATCTGCCCATGGATATCGGCCTTGAGCACCTGGGTATTGACGAAGAAACCGATCAGCCCCTCGGTTTCCAGGCGATTGCGGTTGGCAATCGGCACCCCGATGCGCACGTCTTCCTGGCCGCTGTAGCGGTGCAGCAACGCCTGGTAGGACGCCAGCAGTACCATCGGCAACGTCACTCCCGCGCCCTGCGCCAGGCGCCGCAAACCGGCCAAGAGCTGCGGTTGCAACTCGATACCCAGGCGTGCGCCACGATGGCTTTGCAGGGCCGGGCGCAGGTAGTCGAAAGGCAATTCCAGCACCGGCTGCACGCCACCCAACTGTTCACGCCAGTAGGCCAGTTGACGGGCCTTCTCTCCCGCCTCCATCCATTGGCGCTGCCACACGGCATAGTCGGCGTACTGGATCGGCAAGGCCGGCAGGGCTGGCGTCTGCCCGTGGCTGAAGGCGGCGTACAGTTGCACCAGCTCCTCGACCATCAGTTGCATCGACCAGCCATCGGAGACGATGTGGTGCTGCACCAGCACCAGCACATGCTCATCCTCGGCCAGGCGCAGCAGCTGGGCGCGCAGCAACGGCCCGCGCAGCAGGTCGAATGGCTGCGCAACGATGTCAGCCACCCGTGCCTTGAGGCCAGCTTCATCGGTGTCGACCAGATCGATTTCAATCAGGCCCGAGTCTTCAATCACTTGGACCGTACCGGCGGCGTCCTGGCGCACATGGGTGCGCAGGCTTTCATGGCGTGCCAGCAAGGTGTCGAAGCTGCGTTGCAGCGCCGCCAGGTCCAACGGGCCTGTCAAACGCAGGGCGCTGGGGATGTGGTACGCGGCGCTTTGCGGGTCGAGTTGCCACAGGAACCATTGGCGTTCCTGGGCATACGACAGCGGCAACGGCTGGCTGCGATCGGCCTTGAGCAGCGCCGGCGCGACCACGCCCTCCTCGCCCAGGGCCACCACGAAGTCACCCAGCAACGGGTGTTCAAACAGGGTCTTGAGCGCCACTTCAAGCGCCAGTGCCTGGCGTACCCGCGATACCACCCGCGTGGCCAGCAGCGAATGCCCGCCCAGCTCGAAGAAGTGGTCGTCGAGGCCGACCTGGGGTACGCCCAGCACCTCGGACCAGATCGCCGCGACCTGTTGTTCGCGCGGGGTGACGGCGGCCACATGGCTTTTCAGCAACAGGCGGGTATCGACCTTGGGCAAGGCCTTGCGGTCGAGCTTGCCGTTGGGGGTCAAGGGCAGGCTATCGAGGAACATCAGGTGCGCCGGCACCATGTAGTCCGGCAGACGCTCACGCAAGGCCGCTGTGTAGGCTTGCGCCGGCTGTGCCGCAGACGTCACCAGGTAGGCGATCAAGCGGTCGTTGTCGGCCAGCACCACGGCTTCGCGAACACCTTCATGCTCGCGCAGGCAGGCTTCGATTTCGCCCAGCTCGATACGGAAACCGCGCACCTTGACCTGATGGTCGACCCGGCCGATGTACTCCACCACGCCGTCGGCACGGTAGCGTGCCAAGTCGCCGCTGCGGTACAGGCGCTCGCCCGGCGCGCCGTAAGGGTTGGGCACGAAACGTTCGGCGGTGAGGGCTGGACGCGCATGGTAGCCGCGCGCCAGGCCGACGCCGCCGATCAGCAGTTCACCGGCCGCGCCCAACGGGCATGGGCTGAGCCCGGCATTGAGGATGAACAACGCGGTGTTGGCGATCGGTCGCCCAACCAAAGGTTGCGCCTCCAGCAGACGATGAGCCGCCGACCAAATGGTGGTTTCGGTGGGACCATAGAGGTTCCACACCGGGCCTTGCAGGTCGAGCATGCGCTGGGCCAGGTCGGCTGGCAGCGCTTCGCCGCCACACAGGCACTTGATGCCGCGCAGCAGGTCGGCACGCGGGCTTTCCAGCAGCATGCGCCAGGTGGACGGCGTGGCTTGCAGCACGCTGGCGGATTGGGCGACGACCAGGTCGATTATCGCCTCCGGGTCGAGCGCCAGTTCCTGGCCGCTCAGCAGCACAGTGGCGCCAACTGTCAGCGGCACGTACAGCTCCAGGGCAAAGATGTCGAACGAGAATGTCGTCAGCGACAGCACCCGCGCCTGCGCGCCGATGTCCAGGGTGCCGGCCATGCCGCAGGTAAAGCTGCACAGCGCCTGGTGCGGCACCATCACGCCCTTGGGCTTGCCGGTGGAGCCGGAGGTGTAGATCACATAGGCCAGGTGTTGTGGCGTGACGCTGACCTGCGGATTGTGTTCGTCACCGCCGGTGTCCTCGACCAAAAGCACCTGCAGGCCTTGCGGTTGCACCAGGCGCCCGATCAGCGGCGACTGAGTCAACAGCACCTGGGCGCGGCTGTCTTCGAGCATGAACGCCAGGCGATCCGCCGGGAATTGCGGGTCCAGCGGCACGTAGGCGCCACCGGCCTTGAGGGTCGCAAGCAGGCCGACCACCATGTGCAGGGAACGCTCCACATGCACCGCCACCCGCACGTCCGGGCCGACGCCCGCCGCGATCAGGCGATGGGCCAGGCGGTTGGCGCGGCGATTGAGTTCGCTGTAGCGCACGACCTCGCCGTTGAAGTGCAGCGCGATGGCGTGCGGCTGTGCCAGGGCTTGCGCTTCGAACAACTGGTGAACACAGCACTCGCGCGGGTAATCGACGGTCGTGTGGTTCCAGTCTTCGACCATCTGCTGCCATTGCGTCGTGCTGAGCATCGCCAGCTCGTCCAGGGCCTGGGAGGCATCGTTGACCACTGCGCGCAGCAGGTTCTGCCAGTGCACGGCCAGGCGCTCCAGGGTGGCGGCGTCGAACAGGTCGGTGGCGTAGGTCAGAGATGCCCAAAGGCCGTCGACGGACTCCTCGGTTTCCAGGTTGAGGTCGAACTGGGTCGTGTGACCGGCCCAATCCACCGGCTGCAGATCCAGGCCAGGCAGTTGCACCGGACCGGCGCGCAGGTTGTCCTGGTGATTGAACATCACCTGGAACAACGGGTTATGGCTGAGGCTGCGTTCCGGTTGCAGCGCTTCCACCAGTTGTTCGAACGGCAAGTCCTGATGGGCCTGGGCCTCCAGGGCACGCTGCTTGACCTGGGCCAGCAACTGCTCGAAGGGCATCTGCCCGTGCAGGTCGGCCTGGAGCACCTGGGTGTTGACGAAGAAGCCAACCAGACGCTCGGTTTCCAGGCGATTACGGTTGGCGATCGGCACCCCGACACGGATCTCGGCCTGGCCGCTGTAGCGGTGTAGCAAAGTCTGGAACGACGCCAGCAGGAGCATGAACAAGGTCACGTCCTGGCGCTGGGCGAGCGCCTTGAGTTCGGCCACCAGGGCGTTGTCCAGGTGTACCCGCCGACGCGCACCCCGATGGCTTTGCACCGCCGGGCGCGGGTGGTCCAGGGGCAGTTCCAGCACCGCGTGTTCGGTGCCCAGGCGTGCACGCCAGTAATCGAGTTGGCGTTGTTTCTCCCCGGCCGCCATCCAATCGCGTTGCCACACGGCATAGTCGGCGTACTGGATCGGTAATGCCGGCAACGGCGCCTGGCCTTGATACAGCGCCAGCAACTCATCGACCATCACTTGCATCGACCAGCCGTCGGAGATGATGTGGTGCTGGGTGATCACCAGCACATGGTGCGCGGCCGTGATCTCCAGCAGCATGACGCGCATCAGCGGGCCGTTGAGCAGGTCGAACGGGCGTTGGATTTCTTGCGCGACCGCCTGCTCGATGGCCGAGTCATGCACCTGCTGGCGTTGGATCAGCATCGCCAGGCTTGGCTGGATGACCTGCCAGGTGTGCTCAGCCTCTTCCACGAAGGTGGTCCGCAATGGTTCATGGCGTTGCACCAGGGCCTGGAACGCGTGCTCCAGTGCCGGGATATCCAGCTCACCGCGCAGGTGCAATGCGGTGGGTACGTGATAGGCGGCGCTGCCGGGGTCCAGTTGCCAAAGGAACCATTGGCGTTCCTGGGCGAAGGACAGTGCCAGTGGCCGATCACGCCCCACCGCCACCATCGGCCTTGCAGTGCCGGCCTGCACACCTGCGCAGGCCGCCGCGAACGCTTCCAGCGTCGGTTGCTCGAACAACGCTCGCAACGGCACTTCCAGCTGGAGGTCGTGACGCACGCGGGAGATCACCTGAGTGGCCAGCAACGAATGCCCGCCGCGCTCGAAGAAATGGTCATCGAGCCCCACCTGCTCGACGTGCAATACCGCTTGCCAGATCGCCGCCAACTGCATGTGCAGCGGGCTTTGAGGAGCGCGGTAGGCCTGCCGCGCCTGGCTCAGGTCCGGCATCGGCAGCGCGCGGCGGTCAAGCTTGCCGTTGTTGTTCAACGGCAAGGCATCGAGCACCAGCCAATGACCCGGCACCATGTAGTCCGGCAAGGACTCGCGCAAGGCCGCCGCCAGCGCCTGGGTATCCAGTGGCTGGCCGTGGGCCGCGACCACGTACGCCACCAACTGCGTGCCGGTGGCGCTCGGCTGCGCAACGACGGCAGCTTCGCGCACCCCCGGCAGGGCTTGCAGGCTGGCCTCGATTTCGCCCATTTCGATACGGAACCCGCGAATCTTCACCTGATGGTCGATACGCCCCACGTACTCCAGGGCGCCCGCCTCGTTGTAACGGGCCAGGTCGCCACTGCGGTAGAGCCGCGCACCGGGCACCGCCGAAAACGGGTCCGGGAGTAAGCGCTCGGCGGTCAACGCCGGGCGGTCGAAGTAACGCTGGGCCAGGCCGAACTCGGCGCCGATGCACAGTTCGCCAACGCCCTCGGTGGCCAACAGCTCGAAGCCGCTGTCGAGTACGTACAGCGAGCGGCCAGCGATCGCCCGGCCAATCGGCACGCCGAACGCATCACTGGCATCCGCCAGTTGGCAGTCATGCACGCTGGACACCACGGTGGCCTCGGTCGGCCCGTAGGTGTTGACCAGGCGCACGCCGCCCAGGCCGGCTGCGTGCCAGGCGCGCAGCCCTTCCACCGACATGGCCTCGCCGCCCACATGCACCTGGCGCAGGTTGCCCAGGGCGCGACCATCGGCCGCGCACTCCTTGGCCAGCAGGTACCAGTAGGCCGCCGGCAAGTCAGCCAGGGTCACGCCCTGCTCGACAATTTCCCGCGCCAATTGGCCGGCATCCCACAGTTCATCGCCACGCATGATCAACGCGGCGCCCACACACAGCGGCGGGTAGCACTGCTCGACAAAGCCGTCGAAACTGAAGGTCGCGAACTGCAGCACGCGGTCCTCTGCACACAGTTGGCTGTAGACCTCGGCGCTGTCGCAGAATTGGCCGAGGGCCGCATGGTCGATGGCCACGCCCTTGGGTTGGCCGGTGGAACCCGAGGTGTAGATCACGTACGCCAGATCGGCAGCCGCAGCGTGGGTGAGTGGGTTGCTGGCAGGGTAGCCGGCCAGCTCTGTACCGGAGGCGGTGAAGTCCAGGCGGGCCAGCCCTTGCGGCAGCGGCAGGTCGGCCAGTAACCCGGTTTCGCTGAGCAACAGGTCCAGGCGGCTGTCCGCCAGCATGTAGGCCAGGCGGTCGGCGGGATAGTTCGGGTCGAGGGGCACATAGGCCGCGCCGCTTTTGAGCACGGCGAGCAGGCTGACGATCAGTTGCGGGCCGCGCCGCGACGCCAGGCCCACGCGCTGGCCCGGGCCCACGCCCAGCGCCAGCAGACGATGGGCAAGCCGATTGGCACGGTCATTGAGCTGGGCATAGCTCAAGCGTGCTTCGCCAGCCTGTACTGCCAGCGCATGCGGTGTGGCAGCGGCCTGGGCCGCGATGCGTTGGTGCACGCGCGACTGGCGTTGGGCCGCGCCCGGTGATTGGCTGAGGGCAAGCACGTCGCATTGTGCGGTGGCGTCAAGCAATTGCAGGTTGCCAAGCGGCGCCTGGGCATCGGTGAGCAACTGCACCAGCAGGTGGTGCAGGTTGGCGCTCAAGCGGGCGACCTGTTCAGCGCTGAAGCGGGCCCGATCGTAACTGAACTCCAGACGCAGGCTGGCCCCCAACTCAATGCCCAGGGTCAGCGGGTAATGGGTGCGTTCATGGTTGTGCATACGGCCAAACGTCAGGCCCGCGGGCGCGCCCTGCTTCAGGGCCTCGGCCACCGGGAAGTTTTCGAACACCAGCAAGGTGTCGAACAATGCGCCCTGCTGGCCGGCCCACCCCTGGATGTCGTACAGCGGCACATGCTCATGGTCGCGC
Organism: Pseudomonas grimontii; assembly: GCF_007858185.1. Taxonomy (GTDB): domain Bacteria; phylum Pseudomonadota; class Gammaproteobacteria; order Pseudomonadales; family Pseudomonadaceae; genus Aquipseudomonas; species Aquipseudomonas grimontii. The sequence continues at coordinate 66,776 of NZ_VFES01000007.1, read as the reverse complement.
AGGCCGAGATTCAGGGCTTGCAACTCGTTGAGCCATTGGGCCGCCGGTTGGGCTGGGGAAGGCGTACTGACGATGGGCAACGTGTTGATAAACAGGCCCAGTTGCTGCTCGATCCCCGGCAGCGGTGCCGAACGCCCGGCGACGGTGGCGCCGAAGGCCACGCAATCCTGACCGGTGTAGCGCTGCAGCAACAGGCTCCACGCCCCTTGCAGCACGGTATTGAGGGTGATTTTCTGGCGACGGGCGAACTCGCCGAGAGCCTGTGTGAACTCGCCCTCGAGGATCAATTGATGCTCAGCCGTGCCCATGCCATCGCCCGGCGCGCGCAGCGCTTGCGCGAGCAAGGTAGGTGTTTGCAACGGCGCCAGGGCGGCTTTCCAGAACGTCTCACCCGAGGCTTGCTGTTGCAGCCAGCCCAGGTAATCGCGGAACTGCCCCAGCGGCGCGGGCAAGGCCTGGCCGGCATAGTGGGCGAGGACTTCACCCAGCAACTGGGCGTTACTCCAGCCGTCCATAAGGATGTGGTGGCTGGTGAAGATCAGGTGCCAGGCGTTACCCGCACCCCGCACCAGCATCAGGCGAAACAGCGGCGCAGCATTGAGCGCGAAGCCCTTCTCGCGTTCAGCCTCGGCAAGCGCATCGAAGTCGGCATCGATGTCTTCGATCACGTGCAACTGCACGTCGACCTGACGCTGGATCACTTGATGCGCACTGTCCAGGCCCAGCCAGTGGAAGCTGCTGCGCAGGATGTCATGGCGGTCCAGTGCAGCCTGCCAGGCGCGGCCGAAAGCCAACAGGTCGAGGCCGTCGATATCCAGGCGCAACTGGTTGATGTACGCCTGGGCTTCTGGTTCGTAGAGGGTATGGAACAACATGCCCTGCTGCATCGGCGACAGCGGATAAAGATCGGCAATCGCCGGCCCCGCCACGGGCAACGCATCCAGTTGCTGTTGGGTCAAGCGGGCCAGCGGGAAGTCCGAAGGGGTAACCTGCCCTGCCGGGGTGGCTCGGCAATGCTCAATCAAGGCCTTGAGCTCTGCCGCGTAGTCATCCGCCAACTGCTGCACCGTCGACGCCTCGAACATCTCGCGGCTGAAGCCCCATTGCAGCGCCAGTTCACCGCCGTACACCTGCCCTTCGACCGTCAGCCAGTTGGCCAGCGGAGCCTCGGCATCCTGAGCCTGACCGCTGCCATGGGGGGCCGGAACAAACAGCGCGGACTCGTTGAACTGACGGTCGAACTGGCCCAGGTAGTTGAAGGTGATGCGTGGCGCGGCCAGGTTCGCCAAGGCTTCGCGGGCCGCAGGCGGGCCGAGGTAGCGCAGCAGGCCATAGCCGATACCTTTGGCGGGCACGGCGCGCAGTTGCTCCTTGACCGACTTGATCGCGGCCGACAGCTCGCCGTCGGCGTGCAGGCGCACCGGGAACAGGCTGGTGAACCAGCCCACGGTGCGGGTCAGGTCGACGCTGTCGAACAGGTCTTCGCGGCCATGGCCTTCCAGTTGGATCAGTGCGGCGTTCTGGCCGCTCCAGCGGCTGACCACGCGCGCCAGGGCCGTGAGCAACAGGTCGTTGACCTGGGTGCGGTAGGCCGCCGGTGCGTCCTGGAGCAGTTGACGGGTGTGTTCGGCATCAAGGCGGATTTCGAGCTTGCTGCCCAAGCGGTTTTGCAGGCCGCCGTGGGGGTTGTCGCACGGCAAGTCCGTGTCCATCGACTGTGCCTGCCAGTACGCCAACTGGTGGTCCAGCGTGCGGGCATGGGCTTGCAACTGTTCGGCCCACAGCTGATAGGCGCTGGTTTTGGCCGGCAACGATGCCTTGTGGTAAGCCTGTTGCAGGTCTTCCAGAACGATGCGCCAGGACACGCCATCGACCACCAGGTGATGGATCACCAGCAGCAGGCGCTGGCTGCCATCGGCCATGCTCACCAACGCGGCACGCAGCAGCGGGCCTTGCTCGAGGTCGAGGCTGCGCTGGGCCTCATCGCACAGCGCCGCCAGCTCATCGTCGCTGCTGGCGTGGGTTTGCCACAGGCCCGGCTCGGTGACTGGCGCGGCATAGTCTTGCTGCCAAGCGTCGGCCCGCTGCACAAAACGCAGGCGCAAGGCGTCGTGATGGTTGATCACCTGGGTCAGGGCGGCTTCCAGGCGTGCCGGTTCCAACAGCTCGCGCGGGGTCAACAGCAACGATTGGTTCCAGTGCTGACGCGCGGGGACCGCCTGGGCGAAAAAGCCTTGCTGCACCGGCGTCAGGATCACCTCGCCGCTGGCGGGGCCTTGGTCGATAACGCTGGCTTGCTCGAAGCTTGCCACCAACGCCAGGCTGCGCACGCTCTGGTACTGGAACAGGTCGCGCGGGCTGAGGCGAATCCCCGCCTGGCGCGCGCGGCTGACCACCTGGATGGAGATGATCGAGTCGCCGCCCAGCTCGAAAAAGTTGTCGTCCAGGCCGACCTGCTCGACGCCGAGCACATCGCGCCAGATCGCCGCCAGGGCTTTTTGCAGGGTATTTTCCGCAGCGACATACGCCTGTTGCGGCGCCGTATCGGGCACTGGCAGGGCTTTGCGGTCGAGCTTGCCGTTGGCGGTCACCGGCAGCTTGGCCAGGTGCACCATATGGGTCGGCACCATGTATTCCGGCAGACTGCTGAGCAGCCAGGCCTTGAGGTCGGTGGGCGCCTCGCCCTCCAGCACCAGATAGGCCACCAATTGCTTGCCGCCGTGTACCAGCACCACCGCCTCACGCACGCCTGGGTGCTGCATCAACCGCGTCTCGATTTCGCCCAGTTCTATGCGCAGCCCGCGCAGCTTGACCTGGTGGTCGAGGCGGCCAAGGTAGTCGATCACACCGTCGTCACGCTGGCGCACGCGGTCGCCGGTGCGGTACAGGCGCGCGCCGTCACCGAAGGGGCTGGGTACAAAACGTTCGGCGGTCAGCGCCGGACGGCGATGATAACTGCGCGCCAGGCCGGTGCCGCCCAGGTACAGCTCGCCGGACACGCCGGCAGGCACCGGGTTGAGCTGCGCATCGAGCACGTAGGTGCCGAGGTTGGCAATCGGACGGCCAATCGGCACGCTGTCACGGCCTTCATCGATGCAAGTCCAGTGGGTCACGTCGATGGCCGCTTCCGTCGGGCCGTAGAGGTTGAACAAACCGGCCTGGGGCAGCTTGGCGAACACTTGCAATTGCGCGTCCAGGGGCAAGGCTTCGCCGCTGCACACGATGCGCTTGAGGCTTACGCAGGCCTGCACGCCCGGCTCATGGATAAACGCCTGGAGCATCGACGGCACGAAGTGCAAGGTGGTGATCGCGTGCTCGCCGATGGTCGCGATCAGCCGCGCCGGCTCGCGGTGTTCGCCAGGGGCTGCAACCACCAGGCGGGCGCCGGTCATCAGCGGCCAGAAGAACTCCCACACCGACACGTCAAAGCTGAACGGGGTTTTCTGCAGCACCGCGTCACTGGCATCGAGGCCGTAGGCCTGCTGCATCCAGCACAGGCGATTGACCAGTGCGCGATGGCTGTTGCCGGCGCCCTTGGGCTTGCCGGTGGAGCCGGAGGTGTAGATCACATAGGCGAGGTTCAGCGCATGGATGTCGACCACGGGCGCTGCAACGCTGTAACCGTCGAGCCAGCCTGGCGCCTGGTCGAGGAGCATCACCCGGATGCCTTCGACAGGCAGCAGCGGCAGCAGGCTGTGCTGGCTGAGCAGCAGCTGGATGCCGCTGTCTTCGATCATGTAGGCCAGGCGTTCCTGGGGGTATTCGGGGTCGAGCGGGACATAGGCGCCGCCGGCCTTGAGAATGGCCAGCAGGCCGATGACCATTTCCACCGAACGTTCGACGCAGATCCCCACCAACGCATCGGGACCAACACCCTGTTCGCGCAAGGCATGGGCCAACTGGTTGGCACGGGCGTCGAGCTGGGCGTAGGTCAGCGTGACAGCACCGAACAGCAACGCCGGCGCATCAGGCGTGGCCCGGACCTGGTCTTCGATCAACTGATGTATGCCGCGCTCGGTCGGATACGCCTGCGCGGTCTGGTTCCAGGCGTTGACCACTGTGTGCAGGTCTTCGGCGGCCAGCATCGGCAACTCGCCGATGCGCTGTTCGCCATCGGCGACCATGGCCTGCAACAGGCTGATCCAGTGGCGTGCCATTCGCGCGATGGACGCCGCGTCGAACACGTCATTGGCGTAGGTCAGCGCGGCGTGCAGGGTGCCGGATTTTTCATAGGTGTCGAGCGTCAGGTCGAACTGGGTAGTGCGGCCTTGCCATTCCACCAAGGCCAGTTCCAGGCCGGAGGCGGTGCTGACCGATGCTATATCGGCCACCACCGGCTGATGGTTGTACATCACCTGGAACAGCGGCGTATGGCTGAGGCTGCGCTCGACTTTGAGGGCTTCCACCAGGCGCTCGAACGGCAATTCCTGATGAGCCTGGGCGCCGAGGGCGTGCTCCCGGATGCCTTGCAGCAACTCGCCAACGCGGGTTTGCCCGGTCAGTTCGGTGCGCAGTACCTGGGTGTTGACGAAGAACCCGATCAACCCTTCGACTTCACTGCGGTTACGGTTGGCAATCGGCACGCCGACGCGGATATCGCCCTGGCCGGTGTAGCGATGCAGCAACACATTGAAGGCGCCGAGCAGCAGCATGAACAGGGTGACGTTGTGCTGTTGCGCGCAGGTGCGCAACTGCGCGGCCAGCACCGGGTCAATCGCGAAGTTGTGGCGGGTGCCCTGATAGCTGGGCATGGCTGGGCGCGGGCGGTCCGTTGGCAGTTCCAGCACCGGGTGCTCATCCCCCAGGCGCGCCTGCCAGTATTCCAATTGACGGGCCTGCTCCCCCGCTTCCAGCCAGCGGCGCTGCCACAAGGCGTAGTCGCTGTACTGGATCGGCAGCGCCGGCAATTTCGCCGCTTCGTTGCGCTCGTGGGCGTCGTAAAAACGGATGAACTCGTCGATCAGCACGTTCATCGACCAGCCATCGGAGACGATATGGTGCAGGGTCAGCAGCAGCACGTGCTCCTGGGCATCGAGCTTGAGCAGTTGCACGCGCAGCAGCGGGCCGTGCTCGAGGTCGAACGGCAACAACGATTGGCGGGTGGCCGCGTCGTTGACGGCGTGCTCGCGTTCGGCCGGGGCCAACCTCGTTAGATCGAGCTGGTCAATGGCCAACGACGGCGCTACGGCGACCTGCATCAAGCGTTCATCGGCCTGGCGCTGGAACACCGTGCGCAGGGTTTCGTGCCGAGCCACCAGGCTGGCGAACGCCTGCTCCATGGCGCCAAGGTTCAGCGCGCCTTTGAGCCGCACGGCGCCCGGCAGATTGTAGGCGCCGCTGCTCGGGTCCAATTGCCACAGAAACCACATGCGCTGTTGCGCGTAGGACAGCGCCTGGCGGTCCTCCGCCTCCACGCCGGCCGGAATCGGAAACCGCGAAAAATCCACCCCTTCTTTCTGCAATGCCTGCAGGAACAGCTGGCGTTTTTCCAGGGGCAACCCGATAAACCGGCGAGCAAGTTTCAAGGAGTCTTCAGCATTCATTTGTTGGAGTCCGGAGCAATAGGCAGGAAGCACAAAGGCACGTCGTCCCTATAAAACGAACCGGAGAGGGAAAAATTAGCGGGGGATGGGCGGCGTAGAGCGAGCTGTCATCAGGGGTTACATCAATCCCCGGGAAAGACACACAAACCCCAGCTAGCATTGACGAACACCACTTTTTTGCAACTACATTTAGTTACACGCAGGGAACGCCGGGTCCAAAAATGAAAAGCTGCTCGCCAAATTGCTCAACGAGCAGATGGCATTTACCTGGCCAGAGCTCGTCACGCTGCTGCGTCGTCTTGGCTACACACAGATTGAGGGGGCTGGAAGCCGCGTCAAGTTCGACATCGGCGATCCGAGCACAATGATCACTTTGCACAAGCCTCATCCCGGCAACGAACTCAAACACTACATTCGGCGCCAGATCATCGAACAATTGAAATCAGGAGAACTGATTCAGTGAACAACCAACTGAAACACAATGGCTACATCGGCTCTATCGAAGCCAGCCTCGAAGACAACTGCCTGTTCGGCAAGATCCTGTTCATCAAGGCACTGGTGAGCTACGAAGGCAAAACCGTCGCCGAACTGGACGCTGCATTTCGCGAAGCTGTGGACGACTACCTCACTACCTGCCAGGCCCTTGGGCAAACACCGGAGAAGCCGTGCAAAGGCTCTTTTAACGTGCGGGTCGGCCACGACCTTCATCTTGCCGTCGCCCTTGAAGCGACACGTAAAAAGGTGACCCTGAACGACTTGACGCGCCAGGCGCTGAACGAATTCCTGCAACATCACCGAGCGGACTCCTGACCCGTGATTGGCTGACGTTTCATTGTGGGTTGTGACGCTCAACCCAACCGCCGATAGCCCAGTACCGCTGATCCCATCACCACCGCCCCCGCCGCCAGCGCCACCCAGAATCCGCTGGCGGCACCAAAATGGTCGATCATCCAGCCGGAGCTGGCGGCACCGATGGCCACGCCGATGCTCAGGCCGGTGATCAGCCAGGTCATACCCTCGGTCAGGCGGCTCGCGGGCACGATCTTTTCCACCAGGGCCATCGACACGATCAGGGTGGGGGCAAAGAACAGTCCGGAAATGAAGATCGCCACCGCCAGGCCCGGAATGTGGGTGACCAGCAGCAACGGCAAGGTGGTCAGCGCCGTGGCCACGCCGCAGAACAGGAACTGCCGGGGTAACGGCGCCTTCAGCTTGAGGGTGCCAAAGGCCAAGCCTGCCAGGCACGAACCGATGGCGTACACCGAGAGCACGATGCTTGCCGCCGCCGGCTGGCCCTGGTGCTGGGCAAAGGCCACGCTGACCACATCCACCACCCCCACGATCACCCCCATGGCCAGCAGCAGGATCATCAGGATCAGCACCGACGGTGAGGCGATCAGCCAGCCCCGATGGTGAGCGTGATGCTCATGCACCGGTGGTTCGGTCGCACGTTGCAGCACAAACGTGGTAACGCCAACCGCCAGCAGCAGCGCGGCCACCAGAGGCCCGGCTTCGGGGAACAGCACCACGCTCAAGCCCACCGAAATCGGTGGGCCGATGATGAAGCACACCTCATCCAGCACCGATTCCAAGGCGAATGCGGTCTGCAGTTTGGGCTGACCCCGGTACAGCTCGGTCCAGCGCGCCCGCACCATGGCTGACATATTCGGCATGCAGCCCGCCAGGGCAGCAAACAGGAACAACGTCCAGGTCGGCGCCTGCAACCGCGTGCACAGCAACAGCATCAGCAGCGCCCCGCCGCCTATCAAGGCGGCAATCGGCAGCACCCGGCCTTGGCTGTAGCGGTCCACCAACCGTGACACCTGCGGCGCGCAAAACGCCGTGGCCAGGGCGAACACCGCCGCCACCGATCCGGCCAGGCCATAGCCGCCGTGCACCTGGGAGAGCATGGTGATCAGGCCAATACCGGCCATGGACACCGGCATGCGCGCCAGCATGCCGGCCAATACGAAGGCCCGGGCACCGGGGACCTGGAACAACTCGGCGTAAGGGTTTGCCATGACTTAAACGTCTTCTGTCCTTAAATTGCGCATCCTTTTATCACACCAACCGCTTGATCTGCTTATGCCGCCACACCAACCGGTAATACGCAGTCTGCAAGCCCAGCATCGCCAGGTACGTCACCGGGAACGCCATCCAGACGCCTTCCAGGCCGAAATGCGCATTCAGCAGGTATGCCATCGGCAGCTCAACACACAGCACGCAGAAGATCGAAATCACCACCGGCATCAGCACCACGCCGCTGGCACGCATGATCCCGCCGATCACGGCCTGGAAGCCGAATACGAGGATGCTCCACAACATGATGTGCAGCAGGTGTTCGGCATTCACTCGCGCGGCGTCATCGGTGATGAACAACCCGAGCAACCAGTGGGACAACAAATAGCCCAGCACGATCAGGCCTCCGGTCAGGCAGGTATTGATCAACAGCCCGGTGCGCAGGATCGGCCCGATGCGCTCCAGGCGCCCGGCACCAATCGCCTGGGCGCCGAGGATCGAGGCGGTGATGGCGATCGACAGCGCCGGGAATTGCACGTAGTTGACGATCTGCGTCACCGCCCCATAGGCCGCCGTGGCCTGGGAACCGTGGCCATTGACCAAGGCAAGGATGACCAACTCCGACAGCGACAACACCACCATCTGTAGGCCAGTAGGCAAGCCGATGCGCAGGACTTTGCCGAGGATGACGCGGTCCAGGCGTAAGGCCGCGAGCAGTTCGCGATCCGGCGCCATCACATGGTTTTTATGGCGCAGGCGCAGGATCAGAAACAGCATCGCCGAAGCATTCCCCACCAGGCCTGCGTACACCGCGCTCTGGATACCCAGGGGCGGCAGACCGATCCAGCCGCGAATCAGCGCCGGGGTCAACAGCAGGCCGACCAGGGTCGAGACCATCAGTGCCAGCAACGGCGAAATGGTGTCGCTGACACCACGCAACAGTTGGGTGTAGAGGATAAATACCAGCAACAGCGGCATGATCAACATCATCATCTGGGCGTAGCCCACGGCATCGTCGAGCACATCCGCAGGTGTGCCCAAGGCCTGCAAGGCCGGGCGCGCAAACAGACTGCCCAGCACCGCTGCGATCAGGCCCACCAGTGCGCCGAGGGTCAGGGTGGCACCGGTAATCGCCTTGACCATCCCGGTTTCCTGGGCGCCCCAGGCCTGGCCGATCAGCACCGAGGCGCCCGCCCCCAGGCCGATCACCAGGGCAATAAAGAAAAACACGATGGGAAACATCCCCGACACTGCCGCCAACGCCTGGGTGCCGAGCATTTGCCCGACATAAATGCCGTTGAGGGTGCCGGAAAAGCTTTGCAGGAAGTTGGACAGCACCATCGGTGCCAGAAAGATCAGGTAGATCTGCCACAGCGGGCGTTGCACAGGGCTTTGCATGAAAAACGGGGCCTCGGAGAACTAAAGCGTCCGAGGGTTATACCGTAATTGGATCCGATCTTCCTGGGCTTTGCATGATCTATGGACCGCCATCCCGCGCTCGCCCCGAGCCCCATGAAGATCGAATGTGGAAAGGATCGTTACCCGCCGAAGGTTTGCGAAGGCCGGCGCAAGGTCGGATCAAACGGATTGATCCGCGGCCCGATCGCCGCCGCTTCGCGCTTGAGCAACTCCACCACCATTGGCAACCGGCTCGGTCCCAGCCGGTCGCTGATGGTCGCCACACTCAACGCCGCCACTGCATGCCCGTCCCGATTCAAAATCGGCACCGCCAACCCCGCCATGCCCTCCAGCACCCCGGTATTACGCGCCGCATAGCCCAGGGTGCGTACGTTCTCTACCTCCGAGCGCAGCAGCACTTCGTCGTACAGGTGGAAGTCCTTGAGCCGCGGCAGGTTGTAGCGGATCACCGTTTCGCGCTCTTCCTCCGGCAAAAACGCCAGGATCGCCAGGCTGCCCTGTCCCACACCCAGCGCCACGCGCCCGCCGATATCGCCGGTAAAGGTGCGGATCGGGTACGGGCCTTCGCTGCGGTCCAGGCAAATGGCATCGAAGCCGCTGCGCGCCAGCAGGAACAGCGAATCACCCAGTGACGCACTCAGGCGCAACAGGCTCGGCCGCACCAGGTCACGCAGGTTGCCGGTCTTGCCCGCGTTGGCCGCCAGGGCGAAGAACTCCAGGCTCAGGCGATAGCGTTTGCTGCGCGCGTCCTGCTCGACCATACCTTCGTCCATCAGGCTGCGCAGGAGGCGGTGGGTGGTGGGCTGGGACAACCCGACCTGTTGCGCGAGTTGGGTGACACGTTCCCCCCCTTCGGGCACCTCCCCCAAGGTCCGCAGCAACGCGAACAGGCGAGACACCCCGCCAGCCCCGACTTCCCTACCTGTTTCATTCCGCTCAGTGGAATCCATAACGCATAATCTCGCCCTAAATTCTGGTGAATGAATAAAACTGAAAATAGTAGTCCATTCAGTGAAATTCTGCCTTTCGCCCATCCTAGTCTTCGTCCTAATCTGCGTCCACAGGGGCGAAATGAACAACTAACGGCAGCCGACCAAGATCGAGCGCCAACGCACCCGCATTACCCTTTTCGCATCTGCCCAAAACAAAAAAGCGCGTTTCGACGCGACTCAAAAAAGGTGGAACGCAGACATGGCATTTCTCCAACTCAACGCCTTGAGCAAACGCTACGGCGCCGTCGACGCGGTGGTCGCCACGGACCTTGCAGTGGAAAAAGGCGAGTTCGTTTCCCTGCTCGGCCCCTCGGGCTGCGGCAAAACCACCACCCTGCAAATGATCGCCGGCTTCGTTGACGTGAGCGGCGGGCAAATCCTGCTCGACGGCCGCGACATCACCCACGCCAAACCCGCCAGCCGCGGCTTGGGCGTGGTGTTCCAAAGCTATGCGCTGTTCCCGCACATGAGTGTGCGCGACAACGTCGCCTTCGGCCTGAAGATGCGCAAAGTGCCAGCAGCCGAGATCGCCGCCAAGGTCAAGACCGTGCTCGACCTCGTACGCCTGGTCCCCCATGCAGAGCGCTACCCACGGGAATTGTCAGGCGGCCAACGCCAGCGCGTGGCCCTGGCTCGCGCCCTGGTGATCGAACCGCCAGTGCTGCTGCTGGATGAGCCGCTGTCGAATCTGGACGCCAACCTGCGCGAAGAGATGCAGTTCGAGATTCGCCGCATCCAGTGCGCCGTGGGCATCACCACCTTGATGGTCACCCACGACCAGGCCGAGGCACTGTCCATCAGCGACCGCGTGGTGGTGATGCAGGCCGGGCGCGTGACCCAGATCGATGCGCCGTACAAGCTCTACGAATACCCGCGCACCCGTTTCATCTCGGATTTCGTCGGCAAGGCCAACCTGCTGCCGGGCGACTACGACGCGCTCGGTATCCCGCAAGTACGCCACGAAAGCGGCGACGGCGAGCTGACGCTGAGCCTGCGCCCGGAAAAAATCAGCCTGGTGGACGCAGGTTTGGGTCGCCTGCAAGGCACGCTGCTTGATCGCTATTTCTTCGGCAGCCAATGGTTGTACCGCGTCCACACCCACCTCGGCGAAATCACCGTGGTGCGCAGCAATGACGGCAGCGCACCGCTGGGCAACGGCACAGCGGTCGGCCTGGACTGGCAAGCCGGGCTGCTGCGGGTGCTGGCAGCGGATGAGGTGCGCGCATGAGCCGGGGTTACTGGCTCTCGCTGCCAGCGCTGGTGCTGTTTGCTGGCCTGTTGATCCTGCCACTGGGCCTGACCCTGGTGCTGTCGTTCAACGTATTCGACTATCAGGTGGGGGTGAAGGCCGACGAATGGACCTTGGCCCATTACCTGTCGTTGTTCAGCGATTCTTACTTTTACGAGATCTTCTGGCGCACCTTCTGGATCAGCGCGCTGGTGACCCTGCTGTGTGTGGTGATCGGCGTGCCCGAGGCCTACATCCTCAGCCGCATGGGCACGCCCTGGCGCTCGATCTTCCTGATCCTGATTCTCACGCCGCTGCTGATTTCGGTGGTGGTGCGCGCCTTCGGCTGGAGCCTGCTGCTCGGCGCCGACGGCCTGGTGAACCAGGTAATCCAGACGCTCGGTGGGCGCTCGGTGAAGCTGCTGTATACGCCGTTCGCAGTGATTATCGCGCTGGTACACGTGATGCTGCCGTTCATGATCATTCCGGTGTGGACCTCCCTGCAAAAGCTTGACCCGTCAGCCGAACAAGCGGCGTTGTCGCTGGGTGCGAGCCAGGCGACGGTGATGCGCAAAATCGTGTTGCCCCAGGTCATGCCAGGCGTGCTGTCGGGCACCTTGATCGTGTTCGGTCTGGCCGCCAGCTCATTTGCGATTCCCGGCCTGCTCGGCGGGCGACGCCTGAAAATGGTCGCCACCGTGGTGTACGACCAGTACCTCTCGGAACTCAACTGGCCCATGGGCGCCACCATCGCGGTGGTGCTGCTGTTGGTCAATCTGCTGATCATGCTGAGCTGGAACCGCCTGCTCGAGAGCCGCTACAAAAAGTCACTGGGGGTTTAAGCGCATGTCCAGAAACGGTCCTTTGGCCCTCGGTTTCCATGGTGTGGTGGTGCTGTTCATGATGGCGCCGCTGGTGGTGGTGTGCCTGGTGGCGTTCACCCCGGAAAATACCTTGAGCCTGCCCACCTCCGGCTTCTCGTTGCGCTGGTTTCGCGCAGTGTTCGAGCGGGCCGACTTTATCCAGGCGTTTTATAACAGCCTGATCCTGGCCTTCACCGCCGCCACCTTGGCGACGCTGATTGCGGTGCCGGCGGCGTTGGCGATCAGTCGCTATCAGTTCCCCGGCCGCAACTTCTTCAGCGCCTTATTCCTGTCGCCGATCATCATCCCGCACCTGGTGCTGGGGGTGGCGATGCTGCGCCTGTTTGCGCTGATGGGGGTGAATGGCAGCTTTACCTGGTTGATGCTGGCGCATGTGGTGATCATCACGCCGTATGTGCTGCGCCTTGTCTTGGCGGCGGCGATCGGCATTGATCGCAGTGCCGAGCAAGCAGCCGAATCCCTCGGTGCCGGGCGCTTTACGCTGTTTCGCCGGATCACCCTGCCGATGATTTTGCCCGGTGTGGCCGGGGGCTGGTTGCTGGCGTTCATCAACAGTTTCGACGAAGTGACGCTGTCGATCTTTGTCAGCTCGCCGGCCACGCAAACGCTGCCGGTGCGCATGTATGTGTACGCCACCGAGTCCATCGACCCGATGATGGCGGCGGTCTCGGCGCTGGTGATCGCGCTGACGGCGGCGACCATGATTCTGCTCGACCGCGTCTACGGCCTGGACCGCGTACTGGTGGGGAAACATTGATGGCCTTGTTCAAACGATTGGCCGAAACCGAGCGCCCTGCCCTGGCCTTCACCCTCGACGGGCAACCGGCCACCGGCTTGCTCGGCGACACCCTGCTGACCGCCATACTGACCTGCGCCGAGCACCTGCGCGGCAGCGATTTCAGCGCCGAACGCCGTGCCGGGTTCTGCCTGATGGGCGCCTGCCAGGATTGCTGGGTGCGGCTGGCGGATGGGCACCGTGTGCGTGCCTGTTCGACGCTGCTTGAAGAAGGCCTGGCGATCAGCCGCGAACCGGGGCGCCAAGCATGAAGCCGGTCGTGATTGTGGGCGCCGGCCCAGCGGGAATCAGCGCGGCGCGTACCCTGCTCGACCATGGCATGCAGGCTTGCCTAGTGGATGAAAGCCTGCGCGGCGGTGGGCAGATTTATCGCCGCCAACCCTTGGGATTCCAGCGTACGGCCAAGCAGGTATACGGTTTTGAGGCCAGTAAGGCTGAAGCCGTGCACCGTACCCTGGATGAGTTGGCGCCGTTGATCGACTACCGGCCGCAAACCTTGGTGTGGAATGCCGAGGACAGTCGCCTGGATATGCTCAATAACGGCCGTGCCGAGAGCGTCGAGTATTCGCGGATTATCGTCGCCACCGGCGCCACCGACCGCATCCTGCCGGTACCGGGCTGGACCTTGCCCGGCGTCTACAGCCTGGGTGCGGCGCAAATTGCCTTGAAGTATCAGGGCTGCGCCATCGGCGAGCGCGTGGCGTTTTGTGGCAGCGGGCCGTTGCTGTACCTGGTGGCCTATCAGTACGCGAAGGCCGGGGCCAAGGTGGTGGCAGTGCTCGACAGCGCGCCGTTCAGTGCGCAGTGCCGTGCGTTGCCGGCGCTGCTCGGGCAACCGGCGACATTGGCCAAGGGCCTGTATTACCGCGCCTGGCTGAGCGCCCATGGGGTTGCTGTGCATCAAGGCGTGACGCTCCGGCAGATCGAGGGTGAACAGCGGGTCAGCGGTATTCGTTGGGATACGCAGGGTTTGGCCTGTGACGCCGTGGCCTTCGCCCATGCCCTTCGCAGCGAAACTCAACTGGCGGATCTGCTCGGCTGTGAATTTGAATGGAATGCCTTGAACCGTGCCTGGTTACCGCGACGGGACAGTACTGGGCGCAGCAGCCTCGAAGGCGTGTACCTGGCAGGTGACGGTGCCGGGATCATGGGCGCGGATGCCGCGCAGATGGCCGGCGAGCGGGCGGCGTTGGCGGTGCTGGAAGATGCGGGCGTGGCTATCGATCATCGCCGCCCCGCTGTGCTGGAGCAGCAATTGGCAGGCATCCAGCGCTTTCGCCAGGGTTTGGAAACGGCGTTCCCCTTCCCTGAAGACTGGGCGGCGCAGGCACCGGATGAATTGATTGTGTGCCGCTGTGAAGAAGTCAGCGTCGGCGATATACGCGCCGTGGTGGATGAAGGCCACTGGGAGATCAACCGGGTCAAGGCCCATTGCCGGGTCGGCATGGGGCGCTGCCAGGGCCGCATGTGCGGGCTGGCGGCGGCGGAAATAGTCGCTGAGCGCAGTGGTCGCGGGATTGAAAACGTCGGCCGCTTGCGTGGCCAGGCACCGATCAAGCCGCTGCCGTTTGGCGTGGAGGTGCAGCCATGATCGACGTCATCGTGTTGGGCGGTGGGATCGTCGGTGCTTCGGCGGCCTTGATGCTGGCGCAGAAAGGCCAGCGCGTGGCCCTGGTAGAGCGGGACTTTTGTGGCTCGCACTCCAGCGGCGTGAATTATGGCGGCGTCCGGCGCCAGGGTCGGCCGTTGCATCAGTTGCCGCTGTCGCAGCGCGCCCATCAGTTGTGGGCCGACTTGCCGGGTTTGATCGGTATCGATGGCGAATACGTGCGCTGCGGCCATCTGAAACTGGCGCGCAGTCATGGGGATTTCGCCGCGTTGCAGGCGTATGCCGAGCAAACCCGAGGCTTTGGCCTGGGCTTGCAGTTGCTTGATTACGCCGAACTGCGCGCACGTTTCCCCTGGGTCGGCGATATCGCGGTGGGCGCATCCCTGTGCCCCGAAGACGGCCACGCCAACCCACGCCTGGTCTCGCCCGCTTTCGCCCGTGCCGCGCAACGCCTTGGCGCATCGGTATACGAGCAGACCGAAGTGGTGCGAATCGAACATGACAGTCATCAATTCCAAGTGCACTGCGCCAATGGCCTGCACCTGCACGCACCCTGGTTATTGAACTGCGCCGGCGCCTGGGCCGGCACCCTCGCCGCCCGATTTGGCGAGCCGGTGCCGATCATGTCCGCGCACCCGGCAATGTTGGTCACCGAACCGCTGCCGGTGGTGATGAACGTGAGCACCGGTGTCGAAGGCGGCGGCATTTACGCACGGCAGGTGGCCCGGGGTAATTGCATCCTTGGCGGCGGTCGCGGCTTTGCCCTCGGCTCCCGACAGGCGCGGCCCGGGCAAGCGGCAGTGCTGGAGATCCTGCGCAATGCCGGCGAGCTGTACCCGTTTCTCAAGGGTGCCCAGGCGATTCGCACCTGGAGCGGCACCGAAGGTTACCTACCCGATCATGAACCGGTGATCGGCCCCAGCAGCACCCAACCGGGCTTGCTCCACGGTTTCGGCTTTGCCGGCGCAGGGTTCCAGCTCGGCCCCGCGGTCGGTGAAGCCCTGGCAGAGATCGTCTGCCACGGGGCCAGCCGCCAACCCATCGAAGCGTTTTCCATCCGTCGTTTCCAAGCCTGAGAGGAAAAACATCCATGAACACACGTATCGCGCTGTCCTGCTTGTCCCTCGCGTTGCTCGCTTCCACCGCCCACGCCGCGCCGACGCTTTACCTGGGCATGAACGGCGGCACCATGGAACGGGTGTACGCCGACAAGGTGCTGCCCGCGTTCGAAAAGGCCAATAACGTCAAGGTGGTGATCGTGCCCGGCACCTCGTCGGACATCCTCGCCAAGGTCCAGGCCAACAAAGACAACCCGCAGATGCATGTGATGTTCCTCGACGACGGCATCATGTACCGCGCCATCTCCATGGGTCTGTGCGAAAAACTGGCGCCAAGCCCGCCCCTGGCGCAGATCCCGGCCAAGGCGAAGATCAAGGATGAAGCCGTGGCCGTGACCCTGGGCGTCACCGGCCTGGGCTACAACGCCAAGATGTTCAAGGAGAAAGGCTGGGCCGCGCCGACCTCGTGGATGGACCTGGCTGACCCACGCTTCAAGGAAAAAGTGGTATTCCAGTCCCTGGCTTCCTCCACCTTCGGCCTGCACGGTTTCCTGATGTTCAACCGCTTGCAAGGCGGCGACGAAACCAACGTGGAGCCTGGTTTCAAGGCCTGGCCAAAAACCGTCGGCCCCAACGTGCTGGAATACATCGCCAGCTCGGCGAAGATCTCCGAGATGGTCCAGACCGACGAAGCCGCGATCTTCCCCCTCACCCCGACCCAGGTCGCCACCCAGAAACTGCTGGGCGTGCCAATGGAATATGCACAACCCAAGGAAGGCGCGGTGGTGCTCAACGTGGCCGAATGCGTGATAGCGCGCAATGACCAGCCAGAACTGGCACAGAAACTCGCCGCCTTCTTGCTGACCGCCGAGGCCCAGGCCCCGGCACTGGAAGAAGGCGACCAGATCCCGTCGAACCCCACCACACCAACCACCGACAAAACCCGTGCACGGGTGGAAGCGATGCAGGGGTATTTACAGACGGCGATTTCGATTGATTGGGACCAGGTGAACCAGGCACGGCCGGAGTGGAATGCGCGGTGGAGTCGGTCGATTGAGCGGTAGACTGGCATAGCGGTCACTCCCACGTGGTTGACGTGGGAGCTACTCTTACTTTGCACTCCGTTGCTTGGTTTTGAATGTATTGGAATTTTTTTTATAGATCGCTCTCACCGCATTCCGCTGAATGCGGATTTCAAACAATTTCTGCCGCATTTCTCGATGACGGTCAGTAGTGAGCAGAAGTAACCCCAGGAGGGGAAACACCACGCCTAAAGACAACGCCACGGCATGCGGGCGGTGTTGAATCGTTGATATCACTAGCATCAGGCAGAAAGCGAAATAGCCCACTAACAAACTAGCTGCCCATAGGCGCCCTCTCGCAATCATAAAATTGGCAAAGCCAAAAAAAAACGTCAGCGACAATAATCCCCAACCAGACAATTCAGTTCTCAGTGGCTGGCCAAGCTCGAGCAAATAGATTTCGTCAACCAGAACAGTCACCATTGCCGTTGAGAAGATAGCCATGAATATCGTGCCCATGAATACCGGAAAGTAACGCCTAAGAAAGCTAATAAGTGACTCATTCACTCTGCAATCTCCTCGTACAAACCAACTCCAATCGTCGTTGCACTTCCAACGTGACCATTTCGGTAACTCCCAGCCAAGCCCAAGACCCCTCCCAAAACATCTTTTAATTGGGTCAAAGTGGCATGACGAATTTGCTCGGAACTGTAACTCTTCGGCAGCCCCCTCGCGCGCTGCTTTAACTTGAGTATCTTGGCGGTCAAACTAGGGTCTCTCAGGTTCAACAGTTCATTGGTCAGTTTTTTGCGTTCTTGGCGTGTCAGACCTCTCAAGAGTTCATACCAACTTTTACCCAATGATTTCTTACTAGCTTTCAGCAGTCGCACCGTAGTCAACGTACTCGTGCCAATGCCTATAAGCGAAACGCCATCAAGTATCGGAGAAACAGTGTTGTACCAGCCGGAATCATCCATATGATCGTTTTCGGCCGGACGGAATTGTTCGTTGTAGGTTCTAACCGCCCCGATCACACATTGAGCAGAACTGGCAATTGCCGCAGAGACGCCCGCTGCAACGACAAAACTGCTGACTCCCGCTGTAAATGGAATCGCCACCGAGCCACTCAGCACAACAATCCAACCCAGCACTGCTGCCCCGCAAGACAACGACGCATTGATCGCCTCGAATACAAGCTGCGACTCTCGCGGCTCATGCTCCAACTGCCGCACAAAATCCAAGCGCGCCATCGAACTCGGCATCTCGCGCAAAATCACGCGTTTGGGCAACACACTGCAAATCGGTTGAAACTCACGCAAGGTCACCGGCCTCAACTGGGCGTCGAGGTAAACCACGCCTGCCCCGGCAATCGCCGGATCAGCGTCGATCACAGCAAACAGTCGACGCAGATCAATGCTGCTTTCTACCCGCTCACGGGTGGTGAGGTGGGCCTTGGGGAAACCGTCCTTCAATACGCTGGTAGTCATTCCTTTACTCCTGAATTCACAAGAGCGCAGAGCGTAAAGAATCAATATCCGCGAGGAATGTAGGAAGGTTTCCTTTTTTAAGACAGGCACTTCCCGATCTGGCCTCAGCGTCTTGTAGTCAATCCTGGGAATGGGAAAAGTACGCCCCGCGCCACTACCGGCGAACGATCAGACAAGGAGCGAATATGGCAACCGATATGTTTTTGAAGCTGGGAGATATCAAGGGCGAGTCCAGGGACCAGGCGCATCGGGATGAAATCGATATAACCCGCTGGGGCTGGAGCCTGTCCCAGTCTGGCTCCATGCACAGCGGCACGGGTGGCGGGGCCGGCAAGGTCAACATGGCGAATATCGCGATTGAAAAGGCCCTGGATAAATCCACGCCAAACCTGATGATGGCCTGTGCCACCGGCAAGCATTACCCCGAAGCCCGTATCGTGGTGCGCAAGGCTGGAGGCGACAGCAACGTGGAGTATCTGGTGATCACGTTGAAGGAAGTCATGGTTGCCACTTACGACACGCGTGCAGCGGCAACCAATGACGTACTCACGGAGGAAATCAGTCTTAACTTCGCCAAGGTTGAAGTCAGTTACCAGCCGCAGAAAGCCGATGGCGGAAAAGATGGCGGGCCAATCAGGTTCGGCTGGAACATTCGCGAAAATATCAAGCTGTAGGCACAACAGGCAGCGCCCGCTTGTGCGCTGTCTTGCTGTACGCCCCCTCAACAATCGCCCGCACCCGCTCACTCACCGGCTCGCCCATCAGGTACGCATCAATCTCTTCGTACGTGCAGCCATAAGCCTGTTCATCCAGCTTGCCCGGCGCCAGTTCTTCGAGGTCGGCAGTGGGCTGCTTGTGCACCAGCTTCGTCGGGGCCCCAAGGGCACTGGCCAACAGGCGCACCTGGGTCTTGGTCAGGCCCGACAGCGGTGCCAGGTCGCACGCGCCGTCGCCGAATTTGGTGAAGAACCCCATCAGCGCTTCGGCGCCATGGTCGGTGCCGACGACCAGGCCGTTGTGCAGGTTGGCCACGGCGTACTGGGCGATCATGCGGGTGCGGGCCTTGACGTTGCCTTTGATGAAGTCGACCTGGGCGGCACTGGCCTCGGTGGCGTTGAGGCTGGCCATCAGGCCGTCGACGCTGGCGGCGATGTTCAGGGTGTCGATGTGGTCCGGGGTGATGAAATCCAGCGAGGCCTGGGCGTCGCTCTCATCGGCCTGGGCCTTGTAGGGCAGGCGCATGGCGATAAAGCGCGCGGCGTAGTCCTCGGCGCGTAGCTGCTCCACTGCCCGTTGGCACAGGCGGCCGGCGGTGAGGGAATCGACGCCGCCGCTGATGCCCAGCACCAGGGCCTTGCAGCCTGACTGGCGCAAGGTGCTCTTGATGAAGTCGATGCGCCGTTGGATTTCCCGGGCCTCACCGCCCTTGACCAGGCGCCGATCAATATTGAGTTCCTGCGCGATACGTTCTTGCATGTCACACCTCCACGTTGCCGACATTGAATACCTTCGCCGCGTACTGCAAAAACGAGGGGTCTTCGCAGACGTTCTTCACCGGGTCATCGGAGAATTTCACTACCGGTTCGCCGTGTACGCGCACCAGCTTCATGACGATGCTCAGCGGCTCGACGCCTTCCACATCGCACGCCAGGCTGGTGCCCATGCCGAATCCGAACTTGGCCTTGCCACGGATGTGCCGCAGGATCGGCAGGCATTTTTCGAAGTTCAGGCCATCGGAGAACATCAGGTCCTTGGTCATCGGGTCGATGCCCAGCTGTTTGTAGCGAGCCAGCACCTTGTCGGCCCAGGCGATGGGGTCGCCGGAGTCCTGGCGCAGGCCGTCGTAGAGCTTGGCAAAGTACAGGTCGAAGTCCTTGAGGAAAAAGTCGGTGCTGATGGTGTCGGTCAAGGCAATGCCCAGGCGGCCGCGGTATTCACGCACCCAGTTTTCCAGGCCGGCGTTCTGGCTTTCGCGCAACCGCCCCAGTTGCTGGTGCACCATCATCCACTGGTGAGCCATGGTGCCGATCAGCGGCAGGTCGAATTCGTAGGCCAGGTGCGCATTGCTGGTGCCGACGAACTGGCCGGGGAAGTCGCGACGCATGATGTCCACCACTTCACGCTGGGCCTTGAACGACAGGCGCCGGCGGGTCGAAAAATCGGAGACGCGCAGGTCGGCCAACTCGTCGCGGCTGAGGTTTTTTTCCAGCCAGTCGAACTTCTGGTAGAGCTTGCGGGTGACGTCTTCCAGGCTCACGTCGGGGTATTTGTCGCGGTTGCGCAGCTCGCTGACCAGCGCCAGCACCGGTTGCTCGAACATGATGCAGTGCAGCATCGGCCCGACCACGCGGATGTTCAGTTGGCCGTCGACTTCGCTGACGTGGATATAGCGCAGGTTGAAACGGAACAGGCCGAGGAAGCGCTCGTAGTCGGGAGTCAGGTATTCGCGAAAGCGCGGGTTGAACAGAAAGCGCAGCTCGCCCTCGCGCATCTGCAGGTCGGCCATTTTCTCAAGCTCAGCGCGCAGTTCGGGAATCAGGTGGGCGAGTTTTTCCTTGGAGCGCACGATGAAGTTGTATTCCACATCGACATTCGGGTGCTGGTGCAAGACCGCCTGCATCATGGTGAAGGTGTAGTAGTCGGTGTCGAGCAAGCCCTGAATCACCGGGGCTTCGTAGTCGTAGGCACTTTCCATGGTGTATCTCCTTAGCGCGTGGCCATCGCGGCCAGTTCTTCGCGGGTGCGGCTGATGCCGGCACCGGCCTTGAGCAACTCATTGACGGCCTGTACGCCGCCCTCCTCGCTGATCCCCCGGCACGCCGGCAGGTGCAGGACCACCTCCAGGCCGGCCTTGAGCAGTTGCAAGGCGGTGGTCTTGACGCAGTAGTCCAGGGCCAGGCCGCCGACGATCACGCGACTGACGCCCTGGGCCTTGAGGTACTCGATCACGCCGGTAGAGAGTTTGTCGTGCAGGTCGTGATAGCAGGCGCCATAGGGGTGCAGGTCGGGTTCGACGCCCTTCCAGATGAAGTAGTCGTAGTCATAGGGCGTAGGCAATTCGTCGAGCAAGGTAAAGCCTTCGGTGCCCGGCACGCAGTGACTGACCCAGGTCACATCGGCGTGGGCCAGGCCGGTGGGCTGGAGCATCTCGCTGTGCTGCGTGACTACCCAGGGCGCGTGCGGGGTGTGGGCGTCCTTGCTGCCGACGCGGTGGCCGGCAAGGCTGGCCATGTAGTTGAGTTCGGCACCGATCTGGTCACCGCCGGCCACCGGCAACTCGTTGGGGCACAGCGGCGTGAAGCTCTTCTGGGCATCGACGTCAAATGAAGCAATGGCAGTTTTCGCGAGAGTCATGGCGGTTCTCCTGTGGCCTGGAAATAAAAGTACACGTCATGTACTTTCATTGCAAGAAACATTTATTTATCTATCATGACGCAGGTACATGACATATCTGTTCGATCCGTTAAACTGTGCCCCACCGCTGTTCAGAAGGACGTCACATGCCCCTTAGCCCCTACCTCCATACCGTCGACCTGTGTGTGCTGTGCTACTGCCGCGCCGCCGGGGAACTCAAGTTGTTGCTTAACAAGCGCGAAGCCGAGCCCTTCGCCGGGCATTGGGCGCTGCCGGGCGTAGTGGTGAATGGCGGCGTGCAAGATCTGAGCCTCCAGGACGCCGTGGAGCGCTTGCGCGCCAGCAGCAAGGTCGGTCTGGAGCTGGCCTGGAGTGAGCAAGTGGGCACGGTGGGCGATGCATTTCGTGATCCGCGCTGCTGGTCGTCGTCCACGTACTACCTGGCGATCGTCGCGGATGAGGTGGCGCCGAGTGAGCATCAAGGCTGGTTCCCGCTGAAGGCGGTGGCCGATGGCACTACCAAGTTGCCGTTCGACCACAACAGTATTGTCGCGGCTGTGCAGGAGCGTCTGTTTTCCAAGTCGCTGTACAGCAGCTTGCCGCTGATGTTCCTGGGCGATGAGTTCAGCGCGCCGGAGGCGACCACGATCTTTTCCCTGGTGCTGGAGCGGCCAGTGCTCAAGACCAGTATTCGCCAGCGCTTGATGAAGCTGATGGAGGCTGGATATTTGCGCGAGACCGGGCGCAAGAAACAGGGTGAAGGCGGCAGGCCCCAGGCGACGCTGGAGAATCTGAAGCCTGGGGCGGTTTACTTCTTTGATCGCAGTTTTGCCGACTAAGCACCCTTTTCAAGAACGATGACCTTCAAATGTGGGAGGGGGCTCGCTCCCGATAGCGGTGGATCAGTCTATACATGTACTGACTGTCACACTGCCATCGGGAGCAAGCCCCCTCCCACAGTTTTGATTGGGGTATGACTTAGTTCATCCAGTTGCCGCCGTCGACGTTGTAGGTCTGGGCCACCACATAATCAGCCTCCTTCGACGCCAGGAAGATCGCCATCCCGGTCAAATCCTCGGCCGTCCCCATCCGCCCAAACGGCACCTCGGCCCCCACCCGCCGCTTCTTCTCGCCAGGCGCCAGCCCCTCATGCCTGGCGAACAGCGCATCCACCCCGTCCCAATGCTCTCCATCCACCACGCCCGGGGCGATGGCGTTGACGTTGATGCCCTGCTTGATCAGGTTGAGCCCCGCCGATTGCGTGAGGCTGATCACTGCCGCCTTGGTCGCGCAGTAGATCGCCACCAACGGCTCGCCACGCCGCCCGGCCTGGCTGGCCATGTTGATGATCTTGCCGCCGTGGCCCTGGCTGATCATCTGCCGGGCGGCGGCTTGCAGGGTGAACAGCGTGCCGGCGACGTTGATCGAGAACAACCGATCAAAGCTGTCGCGGGTGATCTCGACGATAGGTGCCAGGTCGAACAGCGCCGCGTTGTTGACCAGAATGTCGAGCTTGCCGGCCTGGGCGACCACCGCAGCAATCGCGCTGTCGATGGAGGCCTGGTCGGTGACGTCCATCGCTACCGCGTAGGCCTGTGGGCCAAGCTCGGCGGCGGTTTCCCGGGCCCGCTGCAGGTTGATGTCGGCGATGGCGACGGTCGCGCCTTCATGGATATAGGCCTGGGCAAACGCGCGGCCAATCCCGCGCGCCGATCCAGTGATCAGCGCGCTCTTACCTTCGAGTCGTTTCATCAGGCATGTGTCCTTTGAATATTATTTGGGATAGCCGGCGCGTTTCATTTCGCGCTCGGTGGTTGACTGCGCCTGGAGCAGCGCCTGCTCAACCGACATGCCGCCCGTCAGCGCCGCCGAGAACAGTTTGCCGACGGACGTGCCGATGGCCTGGAACTCCGGGATGGTCACGTACTGGATGCCCACGTACGGCACGGGTTTGGCCGACGGGTGCGCGGGGTCGGCGTGCTGCATCATCTCCAGGGTCACTTGGGCAAACGGTGCGGCCTTGAGGTACGCCGCGCTGTAGGTGGACTGGCGGGTACCAGGCGGTACGTTGGTGATGCCTTCTTTATCGGCGACCAGCTGGATGTAGTCCTTGGACGTAGCCCAGGCAATAAAGGCCTTGGCGGCGTCCTTGTGCTGGGAGGTGGCCGGGATCGCCAGCGACCAGGCGTACAGCCAGGAGGATCCCTTGTCGGTCACTTCGGTGGGGGCTGCGGCGAAGCCTACGCTGTCAGCGACTTTGCTCTGGCTCTTGTCGGTGGTGAAGGAGCCGGCGACGCTGGCATCGACCCAGATCGCACATTTGCCGCTGTTGAACAGCGCCAGGGTTTCGTTGAAGCCGTTGCTGGACACACCCGGCGGGCCGTATTGCTTAAGGGTGTTGACGTAGAAGTTGGCCGCTGCCGTCCATTCGGGGCTGGTCAATTCCGGCTTCCATTGCTCATCGAACCAGCGCGCACCAAAGGCGTTGGCCATGGTGCTCAGCAGCGCGATGTTCTCGCCCCAACCGGCCTTTCCACGCAGGCACATGCCGTACTGGCCCTTGTCCTTGGCGGTGAGCTGGGCGGCGAATTCACCGAGCTGGGTCCAGGTCGGGTGCGCGGGCATGCTCAGACCGGCTTGCTTGAACAGGTCGGTGCGGTAGTAGGTGACGGTGCTTTCCCCGTAGAACGGCAGGGCATACAGGGTGTCGTTGACCGACAGGCCCTGGCGTACCGAGGGGAAAATATCATCGGCATCGTAATCGGCCGGCAGTTGGGTCAGCGGCTCCAGCCAGTGCTTGGCGCCCCACAGCGGGGTTTCGTAGGTGCCGATGGTGAGCACGTCGAACTGGCCGCCCTGGGTGGCGATGTCGGTGGTGAGGCGCTGGCGCAGCACGTTTTCTTCCAACACCACCCAGTTGAGCTGGATGTCCGGGTGCTGCTGCTCGAACACCTTGGACAAACGCTGCATGCGGATCATATCGCTGTTGTTGACGGTAGCGATGGTCACGGTGTCGGCAGCCTGGCTGGGCATGGCCAAGGCCAGGCCGGAAAGCAGGAACAACGCTTGCGGGAGCTTTAACATAGCGGTTTCCACCTGGTGTTTTTGTTGTTGAGGGCCGATTACAGCAGCTTGGGCCAGGCCCTCACAAACGCCTGGCGCATGCCTGGCTGATACTTTTTTAACCGCTGCATAGGGAGCAAAAAAGTATCAGTGCCGGGCGAAACCGGGGGTAGCGCTGGTATTGCCAACCCGCGTATTTTGAGGCGATTGCACCCATAGAAGAGGCATCACCATGCCCGTCAGTCGCGCCAAGCTGTTCGAACACCGACCCGCCGAGCTGGAGGTGATCTTGCCCGAGCCACAGCACTGCTTTCGCTGGTTCGAACACGACTACCCTTACGCGCTGGCGCGCTGGAACCACCACCCCGAATTTGAAATCCACCTGATCCGCCAGGGCAGCGGCAAGTTGGTGGCGGGCGACTATATCGGTGCGTTCAGTGCCGGGCATGTCGCGCTGATCGGCCCGGATCTGCCCCACGACTGGATCGGCGAACTGGCCCCCGACGAACACCTGGCTAACCGCGACGTGGTGCTGCAATTCGACGGCGCCGCCCTCCTCGCCCTGCGCCACACGCTGCCGGAGCTCGGCGACTTGCACGCGCTGTTCGAACAGGCCCGGCGCGGCCTGGAGTTCAGCGGCGACACCGCCGTGCAGGCTGCGCGCTTGATGGAAGCCGTCGGCAGCGCCCACGGCCTGCAACGGCTGATCCTGTTCCTGCAACTGCTCGACTGCCTGAAAAACGCCCCGGCGCAGCACGTAAAGGCCTTGGCCAGCCCCTGTTACGCACCGATCCTGGACGCCCGCAGCGCCGAGCGCATCAACAAGGCCTTCGACTACCTGATGCGTGAACTCACCGGCGACCTGCGCCTCTCGGTCATCGCCCAGCAACTGGATATGAGCGAACCGGGCTTCTCACGCTTCTTCAAGCGCAACACGGGCCATGGGTTTATCGACCTGATGCGCAAATTCCGCGTGCAACGCGCCTGCCGGTTATTGCTGCAAAGCGAGATGTCGGTGGCGGATATTTGTTTTGAAGTGGGCTACGCCAACCTGTCCAACTTCAACCGGCACTTTCGGATCGAGATGCACCAGACGCCCAGCGAATATCGCCGCGAAACGGCGATGCACCTGTTCAACCCCATCGAAAAAATGACACCCAGTCATTTCTGATCAAAAGGTCGATTAATTCAGATTTTTTCCATGGCATTCAAGCCATTGATCAAAGTTGGTACAGCCTGTGCAAACGTTTGCGGTACGAACTTGGCAGCCAAGTTCACCGCTACCCGATGAACCGGGTTCAAACCGCGTACGAATAGGGACTTTCAATGCACCCCACCTCTAGGCCCCGTGCTTGCTTTGGTGTTTCCTTGCTACTGGCCGCCGTTACGGGAGTACTCAGCGCACCCATTTTGGCGCAGGAAAAACCCGTCGATGACTCAGCACAGGGCGAAACCCTGAGCCCTGAAGCCAGCCCGGCAAAAAAAGGCGTCTATCTGTCGGAGTGGTTCAACCAGGACCTGACGCTGATCGGCAGCAAAGACATCAGCTTCGGCCCCAAGCCGCAGGATGATGTCTACCTTGAATACGAGTACTTCGGCCGCAAGGGGCCCTTCGAGTTGTACGGCTACATCGACGTGCCGAAGATCCTCGGCATCGGCAACAGTAACGACAAAGGCGCGTGGGACCATGGCTCGCCGGTCTTCATGGAGCACGAGCCGCGTATCTCCATCGACTACCTGGCCGGACGCAGCCTGGCCATCGGCCCATTCAAGGAATGGTATGTGGCGTTCGACTGGGTCTACGACCACGGCAGCAATAAAGCCAACCGCGCCAACACCCTGTACAGCGGCCTCGGCACAGACATCGACACCCACTCGCGGGTCAACCTGTCGGCGAACTTCTACGGGCGTTATCAATGGGAAAACTACGGTGCCAGCAATGAGTATTCCTGGGACGGCTACCGCGCACAGATGAAATACATCGTGCCCATCGGCAAGTTCGACAACGGTGCGTCGCTGACCTATATCGGTTTCACCAACTACGATTTCGGCTCGGACCTGCACAAGGACAACCCGGCGCGCACCGCCAACGCCCTGGTGGCGACCAACGTGCTGCTGTATTCCTTCACCCACCTGCGCTTTACCCTGGTCGGTCGTTATTTTCATAACGGCGGCAACTGGGAAGATGGCAGCGAGTTGAACTTCGGCGAGGGTAACTTCCGCGCCCGCTCCGACGGCTGGGGTTATTACGCCGGCGTGGGCTACCAATTCTGATCAAGGAGTATTAGATGAATACATTTACCCATCTCTCGCTGGCCGTCGGCCTGGCGCTGCTGCCCCACGTGGTGCTGGCTGACTCTGCTGCCCCCATCAAGCCCAAGGTGATGCTGATCACCATGTTCGCCCCCGAGGCGCAAACCTGGATCGACCGCCTGGAACTCAAGCAGGAAGTGCGCGTGCCGGGGCTGTCCGCCGAATACCCGGTGATCCGCTGCAACACCCGGGACGTGTGCCTGCTGGTGACCGGCATGGGCCAGACCAACGCCGCCGCGTCCACCCTGGCCCTGGCGTTGTCGCCCAAGTTCGACCTGCGCCAGAGCTATTTCCTGATCGCCGGGATTGCCGGCATCAGCCCCAAGCACGGCACCATCGGCACCGCCGCCTGGGCCCACTACCTGGTGGAATTCGGCACCCAGTGGGAGCTGGATTCGCGGGATGCACCCAAGGATTGGCCGACCGGCTATCTCGGCATCAACACCAAGGGGCCCAACGAAAAGCCGCCACTGGACTACAAGACCGAAGTGTTTGAGCTGAACCCCAAACTGCAGGCCAAGGCATTCGCCCTGTCGCACAAAGTCGAACTCACGGAAAGCAAGGAGTCCGCCGCCTGGCGCAAACACTACCCCGCCGCGCCCGCCAACCAGCCGCCACAAGTCACCCGCTGCGACACCCTGGCGGGCAATACCTGGTTCTCCGGCACGCGCCTGAGCGAACGCGCCGAGGTGTGGACCAAGTTGCTTACGGATAACAAAGGCGAGTACTGCACCACCCAACAGGAGGACAACTCCACCTACGAAGCCCTGCTGCGCGCCAGCCGTGAAGGGTTAGTGGATATCCAGCGCCTGGCCGTCGTACGTGCCGGATCGGACTTCGACCGCCCGTACCCTGGCTACAGCGAAGTGGACAACCTGCTCAAATACGCCGACCAGGGTGGGTTCGTACCGGCGCTGGAAAACCTGTACCGCACGGGTAACCCGCTGGTACAGGCGATCCTCAAGAACTGGTCGGCATGGGAGAAAGGCGTCCCAGAAGCCTAGTGCGGAGAGAAACGTGTCAAGGCAGCAAGATGATCTTGTCCGCACTGCCTTGATTCACGTCCTCATAGCACTGCACGCCATCGGCCAGCGCCACTTCGCGCAGGCCGGTCGGCAACGGCAGCAGGCCTTCATCGAAGAAACGCCCGAACTGCTCCAGCATTACCGCGCACTGTTCACAGTTGTAGAGCAATGAATTGATCCCCACCACCGAGCCGCCCTTGCGGTACAGGGCCAAGGCCGGCAGTTGTACATGGCCGTCCACCGGCGCGGCAATGATCGCGATGCGACCGAACGGCGCCAGGCCTGCCACGGCCGCCGGTAGCCAGAAACCGGTGGTGTCGAAGATCACATCGGCGCCGCCCTTGAACACCGCATTCACCTGCGCGCCCAGCGCTTCGGGCGTGCCCAAGGCAATCGCGTCGAACCCTTGCCCCTGCAACACCTCGACCTGGTCAGCCTTGCGCACCGCCGCCAACACCTGGGCACCCCGGATGTTCGCCAAGGCCAATGCCGCACTGCCCACCGCACCATTAGCGCCGATTACCAGTAACCGCGTGCCTTTGCCCACGCCACTGCGCTCCAGCGCATCCCAGGCAGTGGTGTACGGCACTCCCAGGCTGGCGGCCTGGGCAAAACTCAGGTGCGTAGGTTTGTGCGCGACGCCTTTGGCCGACACGGTGAGGTACTGGGCATGGGAACCGTCGGCGAAAAAGCCCAGGTCGCGACCGGTGCCCCAGACCTCCTGCCCCACCAACGCCTGCGGACCTTGCACGACCACGCCGGCAAAGTCGCGGCCCGGTATGCGCGGCACGGTGGTGTAGGGGAAACGCCCGAGTACGTTCTTCACGTCGCTGGGGTTGAGGCCCGCGGCCTTGATCTGTACCAGCACTTCATCGGCGGCCGGCACCGGCGTGGCGACGTCGACGAAGCCCAGGGCGGTGAGGTCGCCAGCGGCGGAAAATTGCAGTGCTTTCATGACCAGTATCCATCGAAGGGAGAAAAGGAATCAGGACAACCAACCGCTGACCAACTGCCGTCCCATGGGCCAGAGTTTTTCGCCGAGCAGCATGCCCATCAGGCCCACCAGCGCGATGGCGGGCGGTGCGGGCGAGCGGAAGTCCAGCGCGCCGTAGATCACGCCGACAAAGAGGCCAATGGCAAGGGAGATCAGGTAACTCATGGGGGCGGCGCCTGGTGATTTGATGGGCTTAGTGTAGGAAGCCCACCCCGGCAGCATCGGCCAAACGCTTCAGGATTTCGGCCAACTCACATACTGAGAAGGCGCCATCCCCAGTTCACGCCGGAACATGTCGCTGAAACTGCTCGGCGAATACCCCAGGGAACGCGCGATAGCGCTGACCGACTGCCCCTGGATCAACTCGGCCACCGCCGTGGCCAATTGCACCTGGCGGCGCCATTCGGCGAAGCCCATGCCCAAGTGGTGCTGGAACAACCGCGCCAAGGTGCGCACGCTGGCACCTGCCGCTTCAGCGTGCTGCTCGAAAGGAATCTCCAGGGACGGCGCCGCCATGACCGCTTGGCACGCGCTGATCAGCCGGCGATCGGCTTCCACCGGCATGGCGATACGGATCTGCGAGCGGCGTGCCCGGCGCAATTCCAGCAGGGCCAGGCCGACTACCGCGTCGTAATACCCCGCGTCACCGCTGTCGCCCTGCTCCACCAGCGTGACGATCAATTCGCGCAGCAGCCCACCGACCTCAATCACCTGCACCTGGCTGTCCAATGTCGCCGCCAAGGCCGGGCGCAAATAGATATTGCGCATCTGCAAATCCGACACCACACGGATCCCGTGCTCAACCCCCGGCGGCAGCCAGACGGCACGCTGGGGCGGTACCACCAGAGCCTCCCGAGGGGTCTCGACCCACATCACGCCGCTCATGGCATAGAGCAATTGGCCCCAGTCGTGGCTATGGGGTTCCACGTACAGGCCACGCGGGTACGTGCGTGCCAGGGGTTGCACGGGGACGGCGTGATCACTGAGATCGGGGGGTGCGGCCAGGGCCATGGGAAGCACATCTATGGGGAGTCAGCCGCCATGGTAATGACCACCGCCCGACAATCCGAGTGAATTTTTGCGGCCGTGGGCGATCACTTGCTTACACCACCAGGGTTGATGGGCCAATGAATAACGCAAAACTGTTTGTAATCGACTACAGCCTCCATGGCGAAGCCAAGTCATTCATTATTCGTCTGGAAAAGCTCGATGCCGCCGAAGCCTGGCATTGGGCAAGCTGTGACGCGGGCGTAGGCCGTATCGGCCGTTTTTCCCGCGAGCAGGTGAAGAAGACCAGCCAGGAACAGGCCGAGAAGTTCGGCATTACCAATGTGCAATGGCGCCGCTCGGATGCGCGCGCCCAGGCTTGATCAGGGAGAGATAACCATGGATTCAATCAACGGCAAGGCGCGCATCGACTACACGCGCGACACCTTGTTCGGGCCGCTGGCCAGGCATGTCGAGTGCCAGGTCAGCTTGCAGCACAAACCCGGCTGGCTGGTGCTGAAGGTATTCCAGCCCCTGCCGGACGATTTGCATGATGCGCAAACGGTAGTGTTAGCGTTGGAAGGCCGCCGAACCAGCGGTGTAGTGAAAGATAGCCAGCGCTTGTCCGACCACAGCCTGCGCCTGGAGCTGGAACCCCAATAGCCAGAACGTAACAGATCAGATGTGGGAGGGAGCAAGTCCACTCCCACAGCTTTAGCCACGCTCAGGCTTTAGCGGACTTGGCGCACTCGCACCCCGTCGCCGCCGCACAAGGCTCACCATGGGCATGGTGCTCGGCACAGCCCTGGCAGCAATAGCCTTTACCGTCCTTCATTACCGCATCAGCACCGAGCACACACTTGCAGTGTGGGCAGGCACAGGTTTGATCTGGCATGGTCAGACTCCTTTTTCATGGTCGTCCGGTGCGGCGACTGCCGGCACCTTAAGCAGTGACTGCCCGCTGTCGGCGATGGTTCAAACCATCAGTCAGTACGCGTATTGCTGCGGTACATAAAGACCAGCGCCAGCGCCAGGCACACCATCGCCAGGATGCGGCTGCTCGACAGTTCGACAGCCGGATTGCCCAGCCAACCGAAGTTATCAATCAGCATGCCCATGCCCAATTGCCCGGTGATCACGGCCACGGTCGCCACCGCCGTGCCGACCACCGGCACGGCGCCGACCATCACCATCATGTACACCACGCCGAACAGGGCGCCGGTCAATTGCCATTTGGGCACGTCGAGCAGGCTCACGGACTGGGCCGGTTCGAAGAAGAAAATCAACAACGCGGTAGTGAGCGCGCCGACCGCAAAGGTCAACAAACTGCTGCGCAACACGCCCACCGCCTGGCCGAGGCGACCATTGATCGCCGCCTGCACACTCAACACCGCACCGGCCGCAATCACCAGCACCAATAACAGAATCAGATTCATCGCCTTACCCTCGTGCAATCAGAACAAGTGCCACCACCATCAACGCCAGGGCTATCCAGCGTTCGCCATTGACCCGTTTGCGCGCGGTGCCGAACCAACCGAAATGGTCGATCAGCACGCTCTTGCCCACCTGCCCCGACAAAATCGCGATCATCGTCATCGCAATACCGATGTGCGGCGTGGCCAGGGTCAGCACCACCACGTACATCGGCCCCAGGAACCCACCGATCAACTGCCAGCGCGGCAGCTCGGACAGTGCCGGCCCCTTTTGCGGGCCGCTGAACAGCAGCAGCAAAAACAGAATCGCCGAGCCCACGCCGAAGATGCTCAAGGTTGCCCACAGGTGCCCCACTTGCACGCCCAGCGGCCCGAGCAACCCCGCCTCTACCGACAAGCCCATGCCGGCCAGGATCACCAGCGGCAACAACAGCAGCCGTAGGAGGTTTTTCTTCGGCGAGGCTTGCGCCACGGCCTCGATGGAGCTTGCTTGCATACATCACCTGCACGTCAACAAAGGATTGGATGACGCGCATTATCCGGTGGTCGTCCTGTGCGATAAATGGGAGCATACGGACAACACCTTTGCGCAAAACGCACAGCACGGAGACACGATGCAGGGTTTGAATGAATTGAGCTTCAAGGCGCTGCGCCTGTTCGTCGCGGTGCTGGATCACGGTAGTTTTTCTGAAGTGGCCCGCCGCGAGGGCCTGGCCCCCTCCTCGATTTCCCGGCAGATCCAGCTGATGGAACAGGCTCTCGGCCAGCAGTTGCTCTATCGTCACACCCGCGCGGTGAGCCCCACCGAGGCCGGGCGCCTGCTGGGGCGGCACGCGCGCTTGATGCTCGAACAACTGGAAGCCGCCGGCCAGGCCCTACAGGAACAGGAAAGCGAACCCAGCGGCCTGGTGCGCATCAACGCACCGATGGTGTTCGGCCAGCGTCACCTGTCACCGTGGCTGGGAGAGTTGTGCCGGCGCTACCCGAAGCTGCAACTGGACATCCAGCAAACCGACACCTTCGTCGACCCGCTGCAAGACGGCACCGACCTGCTGTTTCGGATCGGCGTGCTCAACGATTCCAGCATGCAGGCACGCATCTTCGCACCCCAGCGCTTTCGCCTCGCCGCCAGCCCCGCCTACCTGGCCCGGCATGGCACGCCCCAACATCCGGAAGAACTGGTCCACCACCAGTGCCTGGCCTACAAAGGCATCACCGGCCAGCAACGTTGGTTCTTCCGCAAGGGCCAGGGCGACTGGACGCCCTACAGCGTCAAGGGTCCGATCACCGGCAACCACGCCGACACCCTCACCCACGCCGCCGAACAAGGCCTGGGGCTGGTGGTGTTTCCGTCCTGGTTGATCGGCGAAGGCCTGCGCGCCGGCACCTTGCAGGCGGTACTGACGGAATATGAAGTGGCGACCACGCTTGAACCCCAGCAGATTGCGGCGTTGTGGCCGGGGAGCCGGCGCCTGTCGCTGAAGGTGCGCACGGTGATTGATTACTTTGTGGAGTGTTTTGGCACGGTGCCGTACTGGGATCAATGAGCGGCTGAGGAATTTTCCGAGTGGTAAAAGTAGGTTCGGTCTGATTTAACGGGCCACTATATTCAGCAAAGCCCGACGACTGATCGAGAATGCCGCCGAGATTTACGTCAGCGCAGCAACCTTCTGGGAAATGGTGATCAAGGTCGGCCTTGGAAAACTCGATGCAGACCTGGACGAAATCCGGGAACTCAGAACACCCACTTCCCAATCAACCATGCATTGGCTCCACTGATCAGCGCAAACAGAAACCACGCCAACACCCGCGTGTGCAGCCGATTGACGAACGGCCCCATGAGTTGCTTGTCGCCGGTCATGCGGATCAACGGGTACAACGCAAACGGCAGTTGCAGGCTGAGCACCACCTGGCTGAGGATCAGCAGCTTGCCAATGGCCTGGTCGCCCATCAGCCACACCCCCAGAAACGCCGGGATCAGTGCCAGCCCACGGGTGATCAGGCGGCGTTGCCAGCAGGGGATGCGCAGGTTGAGGTAACCCTCCATGATCACTTGCCCGGCGATGGTGCCGGTAAAGGTCGAGCTTTGCCCGGACGCCAGCAAGGCGATGCCGAACAGGATGCTGGCGAAAGCGCCGCCCACCAGTGGGTCGAGCAAGCGGTAGGCGTCCTGGATCTCGACCACCTCAGTGTGCCCCGTCTTGTAGAAGGCGGAGGCCGCAAGTATCAGGATCGCGGCGTTGACCAGCAGTGCCAGGGCCAGGGAGCCGATGGTGTCGATCCGCGCCAGCTTGACCGCATCCTGTTTGCTCGCGAGGTCTTTGCCGATCAGGCGAGTTTGCACGATCGAGCTGTGCAGGTAGAGGTTATGGGGCATCACCGTGGCGCCAAGAATACCGATGGCCAGGTACAACGGCGCGGCATCGCTGATGGCCGACAGGGATGGGGTGAAACCACTGAATACATCCGGCCAGTAAGGCTTGATCAGCACCAGTTCGATAAAGAAACACACGCCGATGGTCGCCACCAACGCCAGCATGATCGCTTCCAGGCGGCGAAAACCACGGTTTTGCAGGGCCAGAACCAACAGCGTATCGAAGGCGGTGATGACAATGCCGGTGGTCAGGGAAACCCCCAGCAGCAGGTGAAACGCCAGGGCGCAGCCGAGCACTTCGGCGAGGTCGGTGGCGATAATGGAGATTTCCGCCAGCACCCACTGGGTGCGTGCGGAGCGTTTGCTGTAGCGCTCACGGCACAGTTGCGCCAGGTCCTTGCCGGTGGCGATACCCAACCGCGAGCACAGGCACTGCACCGCCATCCCCGCCAGGCTGGCCAGCAGCACCACGAACAACAGGCTATAGCCATAGCGCGACCCGGCTTCGATGGCCGTGGCCCAGTTGCCCGGGTCCATGTAGCCGATGGAGATCAGCAGGCCGGGGCCGGCGAACATCAGGATGCGCTTGAAGAGCGACGCCTTGGGGTCAACGACGACGGAGCCAGCCACTTCCGGCGGGCAGAATGGAGCAGTAGCGATTTTCGGCAGGCTGAATTTCACGCGGTATCCCAGGCAAACACACTCGACAGGGGCTCAGCTTATCAGTCGGATGCAACGGTGCGCATCACCGTCTCCCGAGGCAGGTCAAACGCCTCCACCACCTGCACCACCAAGTCCATCTCCTGGTTCAAGGCTTCACGCTCCATGCGCTGGCGAATCACCCCGATCACCAGCACCGCCAGCGTGGTGATCGAATAGGCCGGGCCGGAAAACGCCCGTACACCGCTCACCAGCAGCATCGCCGCCGCCAATGCCTGGCCGACCACAGGGATTGCCGAAGCAGCCCCCCGGCGCAGGATAAACCCGGTCAACCCGGCCAGCGCCGTACCGCTCAACGCGGTAGTGGCGGAACGGCCGACATCGATACGATTGAACAGGCCCTGCTCCTTTTGCGCCGCCGCCTTGAGTTCAGCGTCGAATACCTGGCGGTCGGCGTTGCTGAGTTTGTCCTTGTACTGCTCGATCAGCGTTCCCGCGACCTGGGCTTCGAGGTCGGCCAGCGTGACCGTTTCAGTGGCCTGATCAAACTTGATCCCAAGGCGCCGGGCCACATCTTCGGCGATCCGGCGATAACTCACGCCATGGCCCCGGGCCAGGTTCATAAAGCTGTCGCCGCCCATGCGCTGTAGCTCAATGGCGAGCCTGAGCGGTTCGCGCACCGTGGCGTCAATCGATGCACTGTGCTTTTGCGCCATCAATTCGGCGAGGAACTTCAACTCATCCGGCCGCGCCTGCACCAGCGCAGCAAACAGGTCCGTGTCCTCTTCGGCAAAGCGTACCTCGCTGCTGCGCTGGTCGGAGCGGATCAGGCCGCGCCGCTCATGCAACAGGTCGGTGTACTGCACCACGGTCTGCAACTGCGGCCAGTAGGCGGCGTGATCGAAGGTGGCCAGGTGCACATTGGTGACCTTGGCCTTGAGCGCCGGCGTCACCGGGATCGCATACCGGCCGATGCACCGCTCGGTGTCCGGCTTCATGGCCAGGGCCCAGTCCTTGCTGGAATGGCAATTGATCACCCGCCCCTTGAGCGGCGCGCACACCTCATCCCAAGGGCTGGACGTACAGATCGCCCCGCCCATCAACAGCAGGTTGTCCAGCGGCAGTTCCCGTGCGGTTTCAGGGCTGGCCAGCAGGCTCTTGACCAGAATCCGCGCCCCCAGGGAATGACCGATCAGGTTGATACGCCGCACCTCCAGCGACTCGCCCTCCAGGTAGCTGGCCAGCTCCGGCAGCAAGCTCCTGGCCACTTCGTCCACCCGCGCCTCGACGCTTTTGTAGTGGTCGAGAAAATAGGCAATCGCCTTGCCCACGCCTACGGTCGCAGCACCGATGCTGCCGCCGCCCAGCATCGCGGTGATCACATCCTTGAAGGGCGCAAACAGGTTTTCCAGGAAATGCCCCGCCGGCCAGAACAGCATCAGGTTGGTCGAACCCTCGATACCCGCCAGTTGTTCCTTGAAATTGCCCAGCTGTTGCCGGTTAAAGAACGCCGAGTAACCGTGAACATAGAGATTGAGCACATCACCCTGAGGCTCGCCGCACAATACGAACGTGGGCTTGCGGGTGCGGTGCATTTCATCCCACTGGTGCTGCATGGGCCGGTGACTCCTGGTGACGAGGGACGGCGATAATAACAAAGGGAGGCCTGTAGAACGGTGAATCCTGACCGGCGTGGCGGTCGCGAAGGATCAGAACTGCGCCGCAGCCTTTGATTTGGCCAGGTAGCGCGCCGGCGAATCCCCCAGGTTGCGCCGGAACACGGAGGTGAATGCACAGGCCCCGAACCGCCTGCCGCCAAACACACCCTGGCGTCTTGTCCACTCAAACGCAGCAAAAAATACAATTTTCGAAAGGTAAAAAGCGCTCTAATACCCGCCTGTCGATTGGTTTTAAAGATCCTGGAGTTCGCAATGCCCCATGAAGGCAACCTGTTACAAGCAGCCGTGGTGTTCCTGCTCGCCGCCGTGCTGACCGTACCCCTGGCCAAACGCCTGCAATTGGGGGCGGTGCTCGGTTATCTGTTCGCTGGTGTGATCATCGGCCCATCCGTACTGGGCCTGATCGGTAACCCGCAAAGCGTCGCGCAGTTCTCCGAGTTGGGCGTGGTGTTGCTGCTGTTCATCATCGGCCTGGAACTGTCGCCCAAGCGTTTATGGGTGATGCGCAAGGCAGTGTTCGGCGTCGGCCTGGCCCAGGTACTGCTCACCGGTCTGGTGATGGGCGTAGTGGCGTTGTGGCTGTTTGGCCAGTCGTGGAACAGCGCAATCGTGCTCGGCCTTGGCCTGGCGCTGTCGTCCACCGCGTTTGGCCTGCAAAGCCTGGCCGAGCGCAAGGAGCTGAACCAGCCCCACGGGCGCCTGGCGTTTGCGATCCTGCTGTTCCAGGACATCGCCGCGATCCCGTTGATTGCCATGGTGCCGCTGCTGGCCGGCAGCGATCATCCGACCACTGAAGCCCAGGGTCTGCAACACGTCCTGCAGATCCTCGGCAGTATTGCCGTGGTGATCATCGGCGGACGCTACCTGCTGCGGCCGGTGTTTCGCATCGTCGCCAAGACCGGTCTGCGCGAAGTGTCCACCGCCACGGCCTTGCTGGTGGTGATCGGCACCGCCTGGTTGATGGAACTGGTGGGCGTGTCCATGGCCCTCGGCGCCTTCCTCGCCGGCCTGCTGCTGGCGGATTCGGAGTACCGCCACGAACTGGAATCCCAGATCGAGCCGTTCAAGGGCCTGCTGCTGGGGCTGTTCTTTATCAGCGTGGGCATGGGCGCCAACCTCAGCCTGCTGATCAGCTCGCCGCTGGTGGTGATCGGCCTGACCCTGCTGTTGATCGGCCTGAAGCTGCCGCTGCTGTACGCCGTGGGCCGCATGGTGGGCGATCTCAACCGCGAAAGCGCGCTGCGCCTGGGCGTGGTGCTGGCGGCGGGAGGTGAGTTCGCCTTTGTGGTCTTCAAGATCGGCCGCGACCAAGGCCTGTTCGAACCGCACCTCTACGACGTGCTGGTGCTGACCATCACCCTGTCCATGGCCGTCACGCCGCTGTTGCTGCTGGTGTGCCCGAAGCTGTTCAAGCCCAAGGTCAAGCCGGTGGAAGTACCGGAGGAATACCGCACTATCGAAAGCGATGCACCCCGTGTGGTGATCGCCGGCATGGGCCGTATGGGCCAGATCGTCGCGCGGATCCTGCGCGCGCAAAACATCTCGTTCATCGCCCTCGACACCTCGGTGGAAACCATCGAATTGACGCGCAGTTTCGGCGGTATGCCGGTGTTCTACGGCGATCCGCAGCGCCCGGAGATCCTGCATGCGGCCAAGGTCGACCAGGCGGAGTTCTTCGTGATCGCCATGGACGACCCGGAGATCAACATCAAGACCGCCGAACTGGTGCGCAACCTCTACCCGCACATGAAGATCATCGCCCGTGCGCGTAACCGCCAACACGTACACCGCCTGGTGGACCTGGACGCCTCACCGGTTCGCGAGACGTTCTACTCCAGCCTGGAAATGAGTCGCCGTACCCTGGTGGGCCTCGGGTTGAGCCAGGCCCAGGCCGATGCCCGCATCACCCGCTTCAAGAACCACGACCTGCAAGTGCTCGCCGCCCAGCACGCGGTGTACGACGATGCGGCCAAAGTGATGCAAACCGCCCAGGAAGCACGGGCGGAATTGGCGCGACTGTTTGAGATGGATCGACTTGAGGAAGAGTCCGACAAGGTGTGAGGCTAAGGGTGAACGACATTGCGAATTTTCTGACAGAATGTGCCGCAATTTCGTTCATCCTTGGAGCGCTTCATGGCCACGTTCACCAAGACCGCCATTCTGTTGGCCCTCGCGCTTACCGCCGGCAGCGTATACGCCGCCGCCAAGCCGACCACGCAAACCATCTCCACCTTGGGCGGTAAATTCAGCTTCAACCTGCCCAAAGCCTACGCCGCCGACACCCTGCCAGCCGGCAAGACCGAAGACGGCACTGCCGATACCCAAGGCACGATGTACGCCAACCAGACCACGAAAAGTGTGGTGATCGTCGCCGAAACCGTGCGTAACGACGGGGTAACCATCAAGGATAACGATCCACAGTTCCTCGACGGCGCCGTGGCCGGCTTCGTCAAGGACCAGAGCGCCGCCCTGCCCGACTTCAAGAAGCTGAGCGAGAAGAAACTGACCTTCAAGGGCCTGGGCCTGCGCCAGGTGGACAGCACCGCCACCCAGGGCGGCGGCAAGACCTTGAACTCCACGTTCCTCGGCGGCTCCGGCAACCACTTGCTGGTGATCCAGGCAATTTCGCGGGCCGATGATGCGAAGGGGCATGCAGAGCTGGTGAAGCAGATTACCGGCGGCAAATAACAAAGAGTCCTGACAACACCCATCAAATGTGGGAGGGGGCTTGCCCCCGATGGCGGTGGATCAGCTAATGAATCTGTTCACTGACACTGCGCCATCGGGAGCAAGCCCCCTCCCACCTTTGTTCAGCGCGCTCACTTCAAATTCGTTTCCAGCCACGCCTTCAAGTCCTGCACTTCCGCCTCACTGACCGTGTGGTTCATCCCCGGATAGCCATGAAACTCCGGCTTCAACCCAAGCCCCACCAACACCTCATGGGCCCGCGTCGCCAACGCATACGGCAGTGCCTGGTCCAGGGTGCCATGGCCGATAAAGATCGCCAGTTTGTTCAGGCGCTCATCCGGCTTCAGCTCAGCCTTGAGCACCGGCAGCACGCTGCCACTCAACGCCGCGATACCGCGCACCAACTGCGGGTCACGTAACGCCACCTCATACGACATGATCGCGCCCTGGCTGAACCCCACCAGGAACACCCGGTCAGGCTGGGTGTGATACTTGGCGGTGGCTTGGCCGACAAAGTCCTTGATCAGCTTGGCGCTGCTCTGCAAATCAGCGGTCACACCATCGTAGTCGCCGTCACCCGGCGTCTTGGTAAACCAGCGAAAACCATTCGGCTGCACCGGCGTCGGCGCGCGGGCCGACAGGTAGGTCCAGGTGGCCGGCAACGCGTCCTTGATGCCGAACAGGTCCTGCTCATTACTGCCGAACCCGTGCAGGAAAATCACCAGTGGCTCGTTGCGCGCATCGCCCTGGGTCTGTTCCAGGTACGCCAGCGGCAAATCGGTGTGCAACTCGGAATCAGCGTGGGCAACGCCGGCAACCAGGGTCAGCGCCAGGGCAAACAGTTTGAGCATGGGAAATGACCTCAGGGTTTGCGCAATAAATAGGTGTCCATAATCCAGCCATTCTCCAGGCGCGCGGCCTTGCGCACCCGTTCGATCTCTTCAGCCACGTCACTGACCTTACCGCTGATGAGGATCTCGTCTGGCGTGCCCAGGTAGGCACCCCAGTAAATATCCAGCTCCCGATCGGCCACCGTACGGTAGGAATCTTCCGCGTCGAGCATGACCACCAGGGTGTCGGCATCGCTGGCCTGCCCCGCCGCCAACCGCCGCCCGGTGGTGATCTCGATGGACTTGCCGATACGGTTCAACGCCACCTTATGCTGGGCGGCCAGGGCTTGCACGCTGGTGATGCCGGGAATCACCTCGAATTCAAAGGCGCAGCGGCCGCTGGCGAGGATCGCCTGCAGGATGCGAATGGTGCTGTCGTACAGCGCCGGGTCGCCCCAGGCCAGGAAAGCGCCGACTTCACCATCGGCCATTTCCTCGTTGATCATGCGCTCGAAGGTTGCCTGCTTGTCGCGGTTGAGGTCCTGCACGGCGGTGGTGTAGTCGATCTCACCGCGCACACGCTCGGGGCAGTCGGCCTCGACAAAGCGGTAGCCAGGCTCGGTGATGTAGGTCTCGCAGATCTCACGGCGCAGGTCGATCAGCTTGTCCTTGCTCTGGCCCTTGTCCATCAGGAAAAACACGTTGGTGCGGTTCAGCGCTTTCACGGCCTGCATCGTGATGTAGTCAGGGTTGCCGGCGCCAATGCCAATGATCAGGATGCGTTTCATGGGTTGCTCTCATTGCGGGGCGTGGATTTTGCCATGTTCACGCACTCAGGCGTGAGTTTCCAGGCGCAGGCGCCACACCGTGTTGAAGCGCAGCTCGGTAGCGGACAGCGGTTCGACGTCGATCCGGTAGAACATCGACAGCGGAAATTGCATCACGTGCAACATCGCCGCGCGGATCACAAAGGGATGGGTGATGGCCACTATGTGTCCGGGTTGGGTCTCGAGGGTTTTCATCCACTGCGCCACCCGTGTGCACACCTGATCGACCGATTCGCCGCCGTGAGGTGCGCTGGCACTGTCGGTCAGCCAGCCCTGTAACTCGTTGCTGTCAAGATGGCTGAGGTGCTGGCCTTTCCAGCGACCCAAATCGCCATCACGCAGGGCGTCTTCAATAACCGACTCACTGCCATACAACCCTGCCGTCTGCCGGGCGCGGGCCTCCGGTGCGCACAACAAACGGTTTTTTTTCGGGTAGCGATCGGCCAGTGATAACGCCGCGCCTTTCCAATCCATGGCAACGGACTCGTCATCAGCAAAGCGCCCCTGTTTTTGCAGGGGCGTTGCCGCATGGCAGATCAAGGTCAGGCGGGTGGCTTGCATGACAGGTCGCTGATACGCAGAGATCGAGGCCACCAAGACTGGCGCAGTTAACCCTATGACGCAACGCCTTCATTCCCACGCGAAACAGTGGAACAACCCTTGGCCGTCCACTGCCGCGCTAATCAAACCACTCCCGCCGCCCCTCGAACGTGCTGACGATCAACGCCACAATCATCTGCACCGCCTCGGGGTGGCGCACCTGGGCATTCACCGCCAGCCACACCTGGCGCTGCATGCTGTCGGCCAGCAACCCCGGCAACGCCACCAGTCCCCGGTCGAAGCTGCTCATGTAATGGGGCAGCAGACCGATACAGGCGCCGCAGCGGATCATCTCCAGCATCAGCGAATAGGCATGCACCTGCACCACCGCCGCCAGGCGCTGTTCCACCACCTGGTTCCACGGCTGCAGGGCGTTGACCTGAGCGTCCGGCTGCCATTGCACCAGCATGTAGTCATCCAGGTCTTCCACGCTGTCCGGGCGCGTGATCAGCCGTGAATAGCGCTTGGCGATATGCGGCAGGTACTGCAATCGCGCCAGCGCCCGTGGCGGTTCGGTGACAAAGCTCGGACCGGGCACCGGGCCATCGGTGTCCGATAGCCACAGCACCACATCCACGTCCACCGATTGCAGGGACAGTTGGCTGTCGATGGAGATGATCTCCAGGCGCACGCTGGCATTGCGGCGCAGCAAGGCGATCAGATCACGGCCGAGGATGTCGTGCAGGATCGGTTCGGCCACCGCCAGGCGAATCAGCGGCTGCTCCACCGCCGGCAGGCGCCGTTCATGGGCCAGGGCGATCAGTTGGGCCTGCAATTGCTGGCCGTCGCGGCTGAGCACCAGGCCGTTGCCCTGGTAGCTGAACAGCGAATGACGCAGGTGTTCTTCCAGCTGCGCCAGGCGCTTGCGCAGCAGCGTCGCCTTGACATTCAGGCTGCGCGCGGCCTGCATGAAACAGCCGCAGCGCGCACTCACCAGAAAGTAGTGCGCCACCTCCGGGTCGATCTCGGTGGCCAGGGCCAGCCAGGCACTGCGTGGCTCAGAGGGTGCACGATAAGCAGTGGGCCCTTGAGGGGCAGACGGTTCGAGAAATGCCATGGGAGACTCCCTGTCTTGTTGGTCTGTGCATCCAATGCGGGTTGACGCGCGTTACTCCAGCACTTTGTTCAACTCGGCGCCGTCGATACTCAAGGTCGCGGTATTGAGCATGCCTTCCAGGTAGGCCTTGGCGATCTGCTCCTGGCGCTGGGCACGCAGGGCCTGGGTCAGCCGCTCACGCAGTTCGTCCAGGGTGGCGGTACGCGCCGGCTGCTGGCCGATGAGCTTGAGCACATGGAACCCGGCCGGGCTTTGCACCACGTCGGAGACCGCACCGACCTTGAGCCGCGCCACCGCGCCGCGCACTTCCGGCACCAGTTGCTGCAACGGCTGCATCCCCGAGTCACCACCGCGCGCGGCGCTGTCGGGGTCCTGGGAAAACTGCGTGGCCAGGGCGGCAAAATCAGCCGGCGCGGCCTGGGCCTTGCGGCTCAGGTCCTGGGCCTGACGACGTACCGCGTCGAGGTTTTGCGGGTCATTCACCGCGAGGAAAATCTGGCTCACCCGGTACAACGGCGGCGTGACCCACTGCGCCTTGCCACTGTCGTAGGCCTGTTGCAGTTCGGCGGCGCTGGGGTAGTCGGCCGGCACCTGGCTGACCGACAGCATGTAGTCGCGAAACACAATCTGCTCGGTGGCGGCGCGGGTCTGCTGCTCCACCTCCGGGCGCTGGCGCCAACCCTGGGCGTCGGCCTGTTCGAGCACGGCCTTTTGCGCCAGCCTCGAGCGAATCCAGGTTTCCAGGGCGCCACGGTTGCCGCGCAGTTGCTCGCGGGATTCGGCCGGCAGGCTGGCCAGCACGCTTTTCAGCTCCGGCAGGTCGATCTGCTGATTGCCCAAACGTGCCACCGCTGGCCCGCTCGGCGCGGGATTGATCACCGGCGCCGGTTGCTGCGCCGCCACCGGGTCACTGCCCGGTCGCAGGCTCAAGCCCACCGCCACCACCAGCAAGGCCAGCGCACCCGCGCCGACCATCAGGGTTGGCTTTTTCACAGGACCGGTGCCTCTTCGCCCACCGCCGCGGCCTGCAACTGCGCGGCCTGCTGGCTGTACTCACGCAGGTAGACGATAAATTCCTGCAACAGGCGGTCCCACAAC
The DNA here is from genome assembly GCF_007858185.1 of Pseudomonas grimontii. Lineage (GTDB taxonomy): Bacteria > Pseudomonadota > Gammaproteobacteria > Pseudomonadales > Pseudomonadaceae > Aquipseudomonas > Aquipseudomonas grimontii. The sequence continues at coordinate 23,737 of NZ_VFES01000007.1, read as the reverse complement.
TCCAGCTGGCTGCGCAGGTGCGTGGCGCCAACCCCGGCCACCACCACGTCCATTTCCATCAGCAGGAACTCACCCTGCACCGACAACCGCGCAAAGCGCCGCGAGGCGTTCCATACCGGGGCCAGGCCTTCGGGCAACTCGCCCTGCACTCGCAGCGCGCAGCTGTAGGTGAAATCCACATAGCTGCCCTGCTCCGCCGCCGGGTTACCGAAGCGCACGGCGAAGCCGATGCCCTGGCTGGCGCTGAGCAATTGCACGATACCGTTCTGTTCGCTCTGGTTAACCCGGTAGCCGGCGTCCTGCAACAGTTCGGTGAGGCTCTGGACGGTGACGCTGGTAATCAATTCGCTCATGGTGATCTCTTCCTTGTCTATCAGTGATTGGCAGCTGCCTGGGGCGCATCAAAACGGCTCTTGTACAGATCGTCGCCAAAACCCTGGGCCAGTTCCTCGAACTTGACCCGTGCGCTGCTGGCGAAGGGCTGGCGAATGCTCATCACCTCGGCCACATCGATTTTTTCGTAGGCCGCGAGCAGTTGCTGGGCCACGCCGTACATCTGTTGATTCTTGACTGAACATTGCTGCACTTGTGTGTCACGTTCGCTTAAGGCCGCCTGCAAGCGCGCGCGCTCGGCTTCTTTACCCTTGGCCAGCACCAGCAGTTCGTCATAGGCCTTCTTGAATTTGCCGATCTGCTCGTTGCTCGCCGCCACCTGGGCTTGCGCCTGGCTGTGCAGGCTCTGTTGCTGGCCCGCCAATTGCTCGGCGGTGCCACGGGCTTTTTCCAGCTCGGCCGTCAGCTGCTTGATTTGCGCCTGGGCCTGCTTGGCCTGGTTTTCGGCGGCCAGCCGTGCGGCACTGGCCTGGGCCTGTTCGCTTTGCAGCGCCTGCAATTGCTGGGTGGTGCTGCGCAATTGCGTACGCAGGCGCTCCTCCATGCCTTCGGCCGAAGCGCCGGTGGTGACCAGCAGCAGTAACAGCGCGCAGATTCGCGTGTTCATGTGGCATCTCCCTGCGCATCAAAAGCGCGTGTTGAGTTCCAGTTGCATCACATCGACTTCGAACGGCTGGCCATACACTTCGGACGCGCTTAACCAACGCGCACTGGCGTAGATGTTCTTGTCGATACCGTAGTTGCCGCCGATGAAATAACCCTTGGCGTTGGTGCCGCCCAGGTGGAACGACGAGTCGTTGAAGCCGTCGGGCAAGGCGTCCGGCTGGATGTACTTGTAGCCGGCCAACACGTTCCAGTCGCCGCGCTTGCGCATTTCCAGGGCACTGCCGAGGGTGAACGAGACCATCAGCGCATTGCCGCCACTTTCAAACTGGCCATTGCTGTTGAGGTTGTTGACGATCTCGCCTTCGCTGCGCTTGAGCATCTCGCCCTTGTCGTAGGCCAGGTTGTGGATGAAGTTGGCCTGGCTGCGCAGCTTGAAGTCGCTCGGCAGTTCGCTGTCCCAGACCAGGTTGAGGTCCAGCACATCGAACTTGGACGCCAGGCCTACGTATTGCGGGTCGGGCGTGCGCACAGGATCAGCCGGGCTGGTGGTGTTGTTGCGCAGGTTGAATACGCTGTTGCCTTTTTGCATGAAGGCCACGCGTGTGCCGTCGGTGTCGCAACCTGCCGCGCCCTGCCAGGTGGAGCAAGGGCTGGAGCGCTCGCCTTCGATGTCCTGGAACTGGTAGTAGGCAGCGGCGAGCTTGAGACGGTTACTGCGGTTGATCTTCCAGTCGGCGCCAATCTGCCCGCCAAACAGCCATTTGGTCTCGCTGTCTTCCTTGTCGATGCCATTGGTGCTGGCGGTGTCGGAGGTGTACTCGACCGGGAAGGCGCCAAGGGTACCGAACAGGCCCCACTCGCTGTTGAGGCTGTGGTTGAAGATCGCGGCCACACCGTCGAAGTTGAGGTCGTTGGAATACATCATGTCGGTGGAGTAGAACGGGTTGCCAATGCGCCCGGCGGTCAACGTCATGTAGTCGGTGGTTTTCCAGCTCAGGTAACCCTGGTCGAGCCAGATGTCCTTTTTGCCAAAGCCGCCGCCCAGGGTCTGGGTGGTGGACACCGGGTTATTGTCGGAGCCGGTGGCGATACGAATGCCGGCGGTCCATTCCGGCGAGATCACCGCTTTCATGCCCAGGCGTGCCCGCAGGCGGAACAGGTTTTCGCGGTCCTCGCGGGTGTTGATCAGCGGCGGGAACTTGCTGTTGGAGTTTTTGTTGACGTCGTACGGGCCGGTGTCGTTGAGCTTGGCGTAGTCGGTGATGGTGTTGTCGTTGCGGCCGGAGAAGTAGCGCGACTCGTCGCGCAGACGGATATCGCCATCAAAGCTGATGCGCGAGATCCAGTCGGGGAAGGTATTGGGCTGCGCCCAGTTTTCCTGCTTGGCGGTGGACATGACTTCGGCTTTGACCTGGTCGCGAATCTGGTCGCGCACCGCCTGCGGCACGTACTGCACACGCACATCGCCGGGCGCGGTCGCCGGGCCGCTGGCAACCACCGGCGCAGCGTTGGCCTGGCGGGCCTGCTGGGCTTCTTTTTCGGCCTGGGCGATCAGCCCGTTGGCGGTGTCCTGGGTCAGCACACCTTGCTGCACCAGCAGGCGGATCAGGTTGATGGTGACGTTTTCCGAAGGCGCAACCGGGGCTGCCGCCGCTTGCCCGACCAGGGTCGCGATGACCATGCCAACCGCCAGGGTCAGTCGATTCACGGGGGAAATCATGTGTACGCAACTCCTGTAAAAACCGTTGATAAAAAGTCGTTGAAAACGTATGCGGTCAATCCGGGCGCCGGCCCTTGAGGGACAGGCGCATGGGCAGCGTCAGCGACGCCGGAGGTTTCTGGGTGGCGCGCGGCGCACGGACCAGTGCGAGCATCTGGGCGTCGGTGTCGGCATCCCCGCTGGACTTGGCCACTACGGCCTTGGTGACCTGGCCCTCGGCGCCCAACCACAGGTCGATCTGTATCGCAAAGGCCTTCTTGCGCAGCTCCGGGTCTTCGCGCATCAGGCGCTGATACGTACCGGCCAGGTACTGCTTGTACGTGCCGGTCCCCAGCCCGCCGCCGCCACTGCCGGCCATGCCGCCGCCCTTGCCGGCGCCGATGTTGAAGCCGTCATTGCCGGACTGCGCATCGCCGTCGATCTGCATCGGGTTGGCCAGGTCTTCATTCGGTGACGGCGGTGCTTCCTCGGCTGGCTTGACCGCTTCGGGCTCGGGGCTCGGCACCGGCTCCGGGACTTTCTCTTCAACCTGAGGCTCGGGCTCCTTGGGCTTTTCCGGTGGTGGCGGCGGCAGTGGCGGCAACGGGATAATCGTCGGCACCTTCGGCGCTTCACGGCGTACGCCACTCATGTCATTGGCCCACTGCCAGAGAAACCAGGCCGCCACGGCGCCCAGCAACAGGCCGGCGCCCCACTTCAACGGGCGCAACGGCGGTTTGTTCTTCACGGGCAATGGCGCGATCGGGATCTGTGCGGTCATGACTCAGCCCTGGCTCGGTTTGCCGGTGACCAGCCCGACCTGGGACAGCTCCAGCCGACGCAGCAGGTCGAGCACCTCGATGACCTTCTGGTACTGCACCATCGCGTCACCGCGCACGATCACCGGGAAGTCCGGGTTCAGCGCTTTCTCGATGCGCAGGCGTTCTTCCAGTTCGCCGAGGGTCACCGGGTAAGCGTCGAGAAACACCTGGCCGCCGTCGTTCACGGAAATGGCCTTGGTCTTGGCCTCCGACAGCGACACCGAGGCACTGGCCTTGGGCAGGTGAATCTGGATCCCAGAAACCTGGGCGGTGGCGGTGAGGATAAACATCACCAGCACCACCATCAGCACGTCCACCAGGGGTGTGATGTTGATGCTGTCGACGGCGGCATCATCGTCATCGTCGTGGGAGGCATTTACGGAAGCCATGGCGATTCTCCTCAGGCCGGAACCGATGCGTGATGGTCGCGGCGGTGCGCGGCTTCACTGTGCTGGCTCTCGCCGTGCATCTCCGCCAGGCGGGTGATGAACTCGTCGACGAACACGCGCATGTCGGCGCTGACTTCCTTGTTGCGCGTGATCAGGCGGTTGTAGCCAAACAACGCCGGGATCGCGACAAACAGGCCCATGGCCGTGGCCAGCAAGGCCGCCGCCATGCCTGGGGCGATGGCGTTGATGTTCACGTCGCCGGCCATGGCCGTGCCGAGGAACACCACCATGATCCCCAGCACCGTACCGAGCAGGCCTATGTACGGGCCGCCGGCGATGGCGTTGGACAGGGTCGACAACTTGGCACTCAGGGCCTGGTTCTCACGGGTGCGTACACCGTCCATGGAGCAACGGATCGCTTCGATGGTGGCCGCCGACACCGACGAGGTGTCGGCGCCCTGGGCACGGCGGGTACGGATCTCCTTGACCGCCACCAGGTACAGGCGCCACAGCGAAGAATGGCTCAGGCGCTCAGCCAACTGCGCGTCGTCGGCATACATCTCCAGGCGCGTGCCGATCTGGGCGAAGTGCTCGCGGAACACTTGGTTGGCACTGCTCAGACGGCTGACCTGGCGGTTCTTGCGCAGCATGATGACCCACGACTGGAACATCATCGCCACCAGCACCAGGATGATCACCCAGGCGTCCACCGGCACGGCGTTGAGCAAAAAGCCCAGGCTGCCGAAGCCCATGCCGGACTGTTCTTCATCCACGCCGTAGGCCACCAGTTTCGACTCGGCGCCCTGGGCACTCGCGTCAGCCAGCAACAGCGCGGCCGGGCGTGCCACCTTGGACAGGCGCAGCTCATCCATGGCCCCGGCGAACGGCAGGTGCGTGCTGCCGGCGTCCGGCAAGTCGGCGCCGACCGCCAACTGCGTATTGAACGCGGGCATGGCCACGGCGAGGTTGGCGGTTTCACGGCCATTCACATACAGCGTGACTTTTTCGCCCTCGGCGGTGAACGCCAGGTGCTGCCATTGGCCAGGGTTCAGCGGCTGGGTCGACACGACGCGCTGGCCGTCGATCTCCACAAACGGCGTGCCTTGGTTCAGGCCCAGCAACAGGCTGTGGGGGCCGTCACGCCGGGCCAACACGATTTGCTCGCCACTGGCCTGGTCCAGGCGCAGCCAGGCGCTGAAGGTGAAGGCAGCGCCGGCGGCGTGTTGCAGCGACGGGCTGGCCGGCAACATCAGCGGCTGGCCGCCGAACTGCAAGGCGCGGCCGATCACGCCGTCGATACTCGCGCCGGTGGCGTTCAGCGCCGTGTTGGCGTAGGCCGTGGTGTCGCGGGCCGGTGTGCCGTTGGCACCGTCAAAGTGGTAGAGCGCGGTGTAATTCGGATCAAACGTCAGTTGGCCATTGGCGGTGGCCGGGGCCTTCTGGTTGCCGTAGTACATCCAGATGTCCTGGCGCTGGCCGCCTTCGACCTTGGGCACATCGACCCAGATCAACGCCATGCCCATCAATGGGTCGAAGCTTTCGATCTGGTGATTGAACACGGTCTTGTCATCGGCACCCACAAAGCGCAGGTCGCTGCCGTCATCCTTGACCCCGTCAAAGGTAAAGTTGCCGGTGTGCAGGCGCACCAGCAACGCGGTGCGGCCCAGGGCCTGATTGATCGCGGCGCCTTGGGCGGTGGTGTCCACCGAAATCTGTTTGCGGTAGTGCCAATCGTCCTGCCACCAGGCATGGGCGGTGGCCGGGAGCGCGAAGCCCAGGCAGATCAACAGGCTCAGGAATAGGCGTTGCATGGGTGAAGTCTCCGGAAGAAAAAGTCAGAAAGTCGCCTGCACACTGAAGTGCAGTCGCGAGTCCTGTTTCTGGGTGTTCGGTCCATCGAGCAGCGGGTAACCCCAATCCAGGCTGCCGGACAACCACTTGCTCAAACTGGCACGGGTGCCAAGGCCGACACTGGCCAGGCTGTATTCATCTTCTTGCTCGGGCAGCGGGTCGTGCAGGCGCATGCGCGCGCCTTCGGCGAACGCATAGAAGCGCCACTCCTGCACATAACTGCCGAGGAACTTGGCCAGGGACGGCGTGCGCAGTTCCTGGGAGAGCAAATACCCCTCGTCCCCGGTGCGCTCGGCCGCCAGGTAACCGCGCACCGAGGTGGCGCCGCCGGCGGAATACTGCTCGTTGGACACCAGCGGCCCGGAGGCCAGCTGGAAAGCACCCTTGGAGGCCGACTGCCAATCGTTGGCGAAGGTGTAGGTGTAATTCAGGTCGCCCTTGAGCACGGCGAAACTGGCACTGGCCTTGTAGCGCTTGTAATCGAACTCTTCGGCGTCGCTGCCGTAGCCAAAGAATGCGCGGGTGCCGACGACCAGGTTCAAGCCCAGCCCCAGCTGGGATTGCTCGGTGTAGCGATAGCCGTTGTAGCCCAATGTGAACGGTGCGTACTTGAGCGGCACCTGGTCGCTGCTGGAGCCGAACTTCATCTGCTCGTCGAAGTCCTTGAAGTCGATCCCGAACGAGAACGAGTTGGCCCAGTTGCCCGCCGCCGGCAAGCTGTAGATGGCGGACACGCCGTAGGAGTGGCCCTTGCCCAACACGTTGCTGCCGCCGATGGTGGCGATGTTGCTGTCGGACTGGTAACCGGAGAACTGCAAGGTCCAGCGCTCATCCAGCGGCGCACTGTAGGAGCCCGACCAGACCTTGGCGTTGGCGGTGTCCTGGGGCGCGGTGAAGTAGGTCAGGGAAATGCTGTGGCCCAGTTGCCAGAGGTTGTCGTAGCCCAGGGTGGCGACCGAGCGCAGCTTCTCGGTGTCGGCGCTGTAATCGTTGTTCAGGCCGAGACTGGCGTGCCAGGGGTTCTGGTCTTCGACCTGCAGATCCACGTCCATGGTGCCGGGGCGCTGGCCTTCGCGTACCAGTGGCGTGACCTGCCGACCGGCACTGCGGTTGAGCCCGGCCAGTTGGGTTTGCACCGTGGTGAAATCCGGTACCGCGCCTTCCTTGAGCCCCGGCACTTCGTCGCGGATCTCCACCGGCGAGTAGTGCTTGGCGCCGACCACACGCACGCGGCCCACCTTGGTTTCGCTGACCTGCAGATAGACGATGCCGTCATCGACCTTCTGCTCCGGCAGCTCGACAAACACCGACTGATAGCCACGCGCCTGGTAGATCTTCTGCAACGCATCGCGCGCGCCTTCGATATCGTCCAGGGTCTTTTGCGGGCCGAGGAACGGGTACACCGCCTCCTCGATCGTCGCCGCATCGAGCACGGTATTGCCACGCACGAAGTACTCGTTGACGTCCACCTTGCGCGCCGGGGCTTGCTCGCCCTCTTCGGCCCACACCGGTTGCGCCAGGACGCCCAGCGTCAGGCAGCACAACGCCAGCGTTGATTTGAACAGATGCTCCACACCGCCCCCTAACTGTCTAAGATTTTGCGCCGTCGCCGATTGCACGGCGTCTGGCCTGCTCAATTGCTGCTGGTCGAAAGATGGCTGTGCCGCGCCAGCCAGGTGTGCAGCAAGGCGAAGTTCAGGGAGAACTCCGGCATGTGCAGCAAGGCGCCACAGAACACTTCACCGATGATGGTCTGGATCAACTGCACGGCCTGCGGGTTGTTCAACAGGCTGGCGATGTCGCGCTGCAGGACGTGGATGCTCCACACCTTCTGGTTCAGCTCCAGGCCGACGAACCAGCGAAACAGCAGGTTGTAGTTCAGTTGCTCGTGCAGCTGCTGTTCGCTGGGTACCGAATACAGCAGTTGCAGCAGCAGGATCTGCACCACGGTCCGCGGCGCGATCAACATGCCCGGCTCGACCTGGAGCAGGTCGCGATGCTGCTCGAGCACCTCTTCGATCTGCGGGCGCAACAACACCAGCGAATGCCCCGCCGGGATGTAGCTGGACACTTCCTTCAAGGCGCCCTGCCAATCGTCCTGGGAGACGATCCACACCCACGGCGCGCCGTAGCGGTACACCGAAACCGGCTTCTTGCGCGCGGCTTCGACGATCTTCGACAGGCGCTGATCGAGCTCTTGCATGCCTACTTTCGAGTAACGTTCCATAGTTCCCATTGCCCCACTCCTGGCGTCCCGCTGACGGCTGGGGAGGCGGCTTGTGGCGGCCTCCAGCGCGTTACATAGGCAAGACGGAAGTGGCTGTGAGCTACCGAACTTTTGTCATGAAAGCTTCATTTGGGATTGTGAGGGGGGCAATTTTTCTGGGGCGGCATGTGCGGCCCTGGAGCTGAGCGGAGTTGTGCCCGGTGTACTCGGTTGGAAATGTGGGAGGGGCGGTGCGACGATTCGACTTGCTCCGTGGTGGCTCGGGAGCTGACGACTCTCTAACGGGTGCCCCGGACCTAAATGTGGGAGGGGGCTTGCTCCCGATGGCGGCCTCTGGGCCGACCATTTGCTGGGGTTGGAATGAGTACATATCCGTTGCTGCGGTAACGGCCACTTAGGGTTCCGCTCTTACAGCGGGTCACTTTTGGAAGAGCGCCAAAAGTAACCAAAAACGCTTCGCCCCACCACTCGGCACCTCGCCCAGGCTCGGTGTGCCCGTAATCCGACAGTGATTTGGGGGGCCGCCGCCACGCGCCATCCATGGCGCGGGGCGGCTAAACCGGCATCCCTGCCGGTTTACCCCCCAAATCACTATCGAATTCCGGCCAGCGTGGTTAACGGGGCGCCTGAGATCAAGATCAAGAGCGGCTCGCTTCGCATCGTGGTTACGTTGGCTGCTACACAGCAGTGTAGATGGCGCTGACAACCCCAGTCGTATCGCGAGCTGTTGCTGTTGCTGTTGCTCTGTTTTTGATTTTGATCTTAGGCGCCCCGTTAACCACGCTGGCCGAACGCAGGCTTGAATCCGTGGGTAACCCGGCAGGACGCCGGGTTAGCCGTCCTGGGCCAGGGATGGCCCATGACGGCGGCCCACGGATTCAAGCCTGCGTTCGGGCATGCCGAGCCTAGGCGAGGCACCGAGTGGTGGGGCGAAGGCCTTTTGCTTACTTTTGGCTGGGCCGGCATTCCGGCCTCTCCAAAAGTGAGTCGCTGTAAGAGCGAAACCATAAGTGGCCGTTACAGCAGCAATGGATATGTACTCATTCCAACTCCAACAAATGGTCGGCCCAAAGGCCGCCATCGGGAGCAAGCCCCCTCCCACATTCCAGTCACGGGGCACCCGTTAGAGAGTCGTCGCACCTACAGTTTTAACCGAGTCCCCCCACAATACCGCTCGGCTATAAGCTCGCCACCCTTCTGCCTCCCCAAAAAAATGGGGCGATCACTGATCGCCCCGAACGGTACATCGAGAGGTCCTTCTGAAGCTCTACAAACTGATCTGCCTGCGTTCCTCATCCGTCAACCGCGCCCGCGCCTGTTCACTCAGCGGCCCCGCGCCCAGCACCTGCACCGGGCTGTTGGGGTTGTAGCTGGAGTTTTTCTGCTGCGGCTCCGGATCGCGCGGCAACGGCTCGCTGCCCAGGCTCAGCACCTCCACGGTCATGATCGACGGCCGGCCCTGTTTGGCCGCCGCCTGCTGGCTGCGCGCCGCGTCTTCTGCGGCCTGGGACGCTGCCGCCCCCGCCGCGCTGGCTGAACTCATGGCGCCAGTGTTGACTGTGGCCGACACCGGTACCCCGGACGACTTGCCCTGGGTCTGGATATTCGCCGCGTTCACCACCCGCAAGGCGGCGATGTTGACGTTGCCGGACACCCGAATGCCCGCCTCCCCCGCATCGATGGTGCCCATCGGTGCGATCAGGTCGATGTCCCCCGCCGGCACTTCCGGGATCGGGTTGAGCGTGGCGATCCCCGCACCGGTACTCGGCACCGACGGCGACAGGCTCACGTTGCCCCAGTTGTCATAGACGCGCTTGGGCGGTGTGTACACCACGGTGGTCTTGGAGCCGCGACCGGCGTTGATGTCACCCTGAGCGGTCCAGGCCATGATCGAGCCGCCGAAGGTGGTCATGATACGGCTCTGGCCAAGCAGGATGCTGCCCAGGGAGTACAGCTGGATATCTCCAGCGCCCTGGGTGATCACCCCAGCCGTGGACGGCGGTGCGGCGCCTTCGATGCCGAACGTCTGGCGGCCACCCGGCGTGAGCATCTGGATCGAGCCACCGAAGTTGGTGTGCACGCCCGCGCCGCCGAACATCGTGATGTCGCCTTTGTAGGTGATCGGGTTGCCGGCCACGTCGGTCTCGGGGAACAACCGGGCAATCGCGGCACGACCACGCACATAGCTGCCCTGGCGCACACTGCCGTCCTGGTTGTACTCACGGCCGGCGGCCTTGAGTTCGGCGAAGTACACGTCGCGGGCGAAGATCCGTTGTTGTTCGGCGGGCAGTTCAGCGTAGTAGGTACGGGCCTGTTCGCTGTCGCCGGCGAAGCCGAAGCGTTCGGTGAGCCAGGTAACCAGCTCGTTTTCGTAAGTCTTGGCCACCTTGGCGCCTTGCAGGGATTCACCCGGTTGCGCCAGGTTGGCGGGGTTCAGGTAGGCCTCGACAAAGCGGCGGTAATCCGGGCCATTGGGGCCCATGCCAGCTTGCATGACGATGCTTGCGCCAGGGCGGCTGTCGCCGGCCGCGACAGCACCCAGGCTGTTCACCGCGACTTTGTCTTCCATCTGAATGTTGCGCCCCGCCGTCAGTTCCAGGGTGCCGGGGCCGGCAACGTTGAAGCTGCTGTAGAGGATGTCGCGGCCGGCGCTGGCGATGGAGATATCGGTGGGGCTGTTGTGTACGAACAGGTTGCCGATGAAGGTGTATTGCCCCGTGTCCGTGACACCACCGCTGGCACCACTCAAGCGCGTGCCGCTGCCGACAATATCGCGCCCGGCCTGCATCCACACCGGGCCTGCGCCTTCGTAAAAGGTTTGCCCGAGCCGAGCGTCACCCGCTCCCGTGATCGTGAGGGCGCGCCCACTGTTGACGCCCAGCAGGTCCCCGCTCAGCGCATAGAAACGTGCAGGTTCCAGGGCGTCACCCCAGGCCATACTGACCGTGTTGGGGCCAAAGGCAAACAGCGGGGAAACCATGAAGGTGGCTTTGCTGCCATCGCTGGACAGATTACCGCTACCGCTTACCGGGATCTGATTGCTCAGGAAGCCGAGAAACGCCGGGTGCAAAATCGTCGCCAGGCTTTGCGGGGCTGCGCTGGAGCGGCTGATGGGCAGGTCGCCGCCGTAGATCGAGTCGCCGGCGAGCAGTTCCAGTTGCCCGTTGGCCGAAGGCGCCAGCACCATTGCCCTGAGCGGCGGCACCGTACTTGGGTCACCGCTTGATGCACGGCCGTAATACAGGCTGCCGCTGGCGGCGACGGCGCGCAAGGTGGCGGGATAGACGGCTGCCATGTCGGTGTCCAGCGTCTGGGTCAGGGGCGTGAGGTTGCCCCCGGCGGAAAACAGGTCCACCGCCGTGCGGTCGGTCCACAGACTGAACCAGCTGTGTCCAATCCCGTTGATGCCACCGCTCGCGTAGGCCAACGCGTTGACTTGCGGCGCGCGGCCCGGGTCGGCGACATCCTGCAACACCAGGTCACCGCGGGTGGCCAGACTGAAAGTAGCGTCACCCGGCAACAGGCTCAAACCACCAGCCGCCCTGGCGGACGTGGAACGCAGCGGATCGTAGGCGCGCACTTCGCTCGGGCTCTGGTAGCTGGCCTGGTTACCATACAGCAGCGTCAGGCTACCCAGAGCGCCGCCAGTGAGTTGTACATGCCCTCGCGTATTCACCAGTGCGCCATTGAGGTGGTCTGTGTTGATCTGGCTGGCTGGGTTTAACGCTCCGCCGACCCGCAGGTTCAGATCGCCGCCACCGGTCAGTTGGACGCTGCCATCGGTGGCGACGCGGCCGGTGCTGCCGACGGCCAATACCAGGCCTTGGCTGCGGGCGCTGACGTTCTGGGCTGTTGGCGACACAGGGCTGATGATCCCTGCATCGCCGCCGACATCAACATTGAGGTTGCCGCCACCCAAGGTGCCGAACCCGGTGAACCCGACCATCTGGTCCGACCGCTGGCTTGCCACATAGGAACCAAAATTGATCCACCAGGCGGTGGCTTGCGCCTGGCTGCCACTGAGGCCATTGCCCTGACGCCACAACCAGTTGCCGACGTTGGTTGAGTCCACACCGAGATCGCCTAACGGACGCCCGATGCTAATCAGCGACGGGCTGGTGATATTGCCAGTCAGGTTGCCACCCGCTTTAACCAGCAAATTGCCACCCATCTCCGGGTACCACGCGCGGTACAGGCTGTCAGTGCCACCATTGACCAGCTTTTCGTTCGCCCCTGCGTCCCCGAGAACCTTGTCATTGCTACCCAAGGCGCGCTTGAGATTATAGGGGGCGTTGGCGGAGGTGCCGGCGGATGCGCTGCCGGCAGTGTAGACACCGAACAGCGACTCCATGCTCAGGTTACCGGCGGCCAGCAGATCCAGATCCGCTGCACCGGTACGTATTACGCTGAAGCGGGTGCTGCTACCCGAAACCAGGGTATAGGCATCGCCTTGCGTGGAGCAGAACTCAGGAAAATCAGTACACACCTCCGGGTAGTTAATACCAGCAAAATCAATAGGCTGCCCCGTCATGCTGTCATCGCCAAACCAGCCGACGGACCCCTCTTCGGTCCAGACCACAGCTGCCTGTCCGTACATACCATAATGACTGTCCGCCAATCGCAGATTGCCGCTTACCGGATGCGGTTGCAGCAGGCGACTGTCGGCTGCCTCAGTGTCGGCCCCCGCAACCAGGCGAATCGACCACGACTGCGAACCCTCCTCCAGCATGGGTGCAATTGCCCAGTTCTTGCCTGGGTGGCCGGCGTCACGCAACGTCACCGACTCCACGCCGCCCGGCAGCTTCACGTCTGTCCCCGACGGCAACAGGGCGCCCCGGGGCAGCACTCGGCTGGCGGTCAGCGTCACCTTGGTGGCCAATGGCACGCCCTTGGGCCAGATCAAGCCGTCGACACTGGCTGACGTGCTCAACAGGCTGCCGGCATCCAGGACACTGCCGATGGCGAGGGTCTGGCTCTGAGTCAGCAACGTGCCCGCCGCGAACAGCACATTGCCCGAGGCATCCCGAACAGCCGCCGCCAACACCGTACCCGCCGGGAGTACCAACGGTTGTTTGAGCGTAGCCGCGACGGGCAATCGGGTGCCCGCCGGCAGAAACAGGGGGTTGGTCAGTACATCGAAATTAAGCGCAGCGCCCGCAGGGAACACAGTGCCCATCTCCAGGGTCACGCCGCTGCCCGGTACCACCACGGTGCCGCCGGTGTAGTCGATACCGGCGCGCAGCACCCAGCCATTGTCATCGTCGGTGGGCGGTGGCGCGGCAAAACCGTCGTTGATGCTGCCATAGATATTCAGGTCGCCACCGGCGCGCAGGGTCAGGCTGCCGGACTCGGTCTTGGCCGTTGATTTGAGGCTGGCGTAGCGATAGCTGGAGAGGTCCAGGTCGCCCTGCACCACCAGGTCGCCGTCCGGGGTTTTGCTGATGATCTCTACGCCGGGACGCAGATGGAAAACATCACCGTAAGTTGCGTTGTTCAAGCCGGCGAGCTTCTGCAGCAAGTTGCTGTTAACACGCGCGGCGTTGATGAAATTCGTATTTGCTGGATCGACGACTTTCGTGAGGTAGTCCTGATCAATCACTTGGTAGGGGCGCCCATTGGGCGTTTCATCGGTTTTGGTCGGGGCATCGTCGTAGGTTCTCATGCCGTTGAGCGCAATCGAACGCGCGCCCTGGATAGTCAACGGCCCACTGGCGTCGATGGCGATGTCATCGCCGCCCACGCGCGGCGCATTGAGCTCCAGCGTGCCACGGTTGCGCCCGTCATTGCCGGTCGCGGCCTCGGTGCCATGGCGCAGGTCGATGCGCGCGCCATTGGCCAGGGTCAACTGGCCTTGGCCAGAGCTGAGGACCACGATGGCGCGGTTGGGCGAGTCGATGATCTTGCCGTAGCTGTCCACGCGTAATTGCGTGCCATGGGCGTCCAGCACGGCGCTGCCGTCGAGGGTCAGGCCGTTTTTCGCGGCCAGGTTGATGCTGCCCACGCGCTCACCGCTGGCATCTACCAGGCCGGTCACGCGCAGGCTGCCGTTGTCGATCGAGACGTTGACGTTGTTGGCCTTGACGTCGTTGCCGATGGTCAGGTCGCCCTGCTTGAGCTGGAAGCTGCGCGCACCATAGACCTGGCCCTGATTGAGGCGCTGGTTGAGCGCGGCGAACTGGTCGCTCAGGGTGCCACTGGCAGCCAGCCGCTGGGCCTGGATTTCAACCGAACCGGCCAGATACGGCACCAGCGTGCCGCCAGCATCGTAGTAACCGCTGCTGCCGGCGACGATTTTGCCCGACAGGTCGACGATGCCCGCCGCGCCGTCCACGGCCACTGCGCGCAACCGGCCCGCCTGGTTGTGCTGCGCCGACAGGTCGATGGTCGAACCGGCCGCCTGCAGCACATTACCTGCGCGGCTTTCCAGCAGCACTTCACCTCCCGCGCTGTACTTGGTCAGGTCGTTGAAGGGGATGGAACGGCCTGCCACATCAATCGATGCGACGTCGGTCAGCACCACATCGCCACGGGCACCCAAGGTCACCTTGCCGCTGGGCAGTACCACGGCACTGGCCAGGCGCAGGCTGTCGCCCTGCAACGACAACTCGCCGCCGATACCGTCCACCTTGCCCACCGTGCCCTGCGAAGCGCTCACATCAATTGCACCACCAGCGGTAATACGGTTGACCGAACCGGCCTCACCGGTCATCAGCGGCGTGAGGATATTCAGGTTGCCGCCGCTGTAGGCAAAGCCCTTGATCGCATCAAACGCGCCCTGGCTCTGGTACACCGAGAGGCTGCCCTTGTGGTTGGCGGTGATGCGCTCACTAGCATTGAGGTTGACGTTGGCAAAGCCCAGGGCGAGGCGGTCGAAGGTCTTGGTCGTGCTCGGCTGGGCAAAATCCCCATAGCCGAATTCGATACGCTCGGCATTGATGTCCAGGCGCCCGCTGCCGCTACCGGCACCGCCGGTCACCGCCGCCACAGGCGGCGCGACGGCACCTTGCCAGATCAGGTTGGCGGTGTGGATAGTCGCCACGTCGTTCAAGCCGCCAGAGCCGTAGATCGCCGGCGTGGACAGCATCAGGTTGCTCAGCAACGACTTGCCGGTCACGGCGTCATAAGTGTCCAGGGTGGTGGTGCCGTAGAAGTTAAAGCTGTCACGCGCCGACAGTTGCAGGGTTTCCAGCGCCGGGGCGCCGAATTGGGTGTCACCGCGCAGCAGGCGTTCCAGCACTTGCTGGTTGAGGGTCATACCCACCGGCAGGCGATTGTTGGCGGCTGCAGCGGCCAGGGCTTCGGGGCTGCCGACGTTGATGCTGGACACGCCCAGGTTCAGGTGGCGGGTGCCATAGCGCACCTCATCGCCCATCTGCAGGGAGCTGTCGGTCAAGGTAACGATGCTGCCTTCGGAATACAGGGCTGTCTGGCCGCTGCAGGGCGCGCTGTTGCACACGCCTAACTGGATGCCCCCACTGATGACTTCGCCCAATGACGGCGCGGCGACTACGTTGAGCAAACCGTTGGACACCGCCAGCATGTTCCCCACGTTATAGACAAAACCGTCACGGGCGTCATAACTGGCCTTGCCACGGCCAATGGTGTTGATCGAGGCACCTTGCTCGACAACGATGCTTCCGATGCCGGTCAGCAGCAGCACTTCCGGCGCGGCCAGGTTGGCACCGTCGCGTAGAATAATGGAGCTGGTACTGCCGCTGGCGACGTTAATATAGTTGCCGGCCTGGCCGTAATTAACCACCGTCATCCCGCCGATCACCAGACGTGAAGCGCCCAGGGCATTCAAGCTTTGCGCGTGCACGCTGATACCGTCGAAACCACTGCTGGCGCCCTTGCCCGCCGCCACGATTTCGATGTCCCTTCCAACCCCCCCTTCTGTGTTGACCAACGCCACTGTGCCGCCGTAACCGCCGTCAGCGGCCTCGAAGCGACCGGTGCCCTGGAACGAAAAGGCCTGCGCACCTGCTCCCGGACGCAAAGCCAGTTTCAAGGTCTTGGCATCCACTGGCAGCAGGGCACGGGGCACGCCAAGCCTGGCCGCATCAGCCACGGCGAATTGGGCGTAACCGGTTTCGTTGTACTGTGAGTATCGGCGTAAGGTATCGGCGGAGGTCAGGATCACCTGGCTCGACAGGCTACTGCCGATGCCGGTATTGGCGATGGACAGGCGCCCGGTGCTGGCCCATGAGCCATTACGCAACGGTTGGGTCGAGCCATCGCCGCCGAGCCCCGCCAGCCCGTTGATCTCCACCCGGAACGCGCCCGGCATCAGCGCGTAGGTGGAAGGCATCAGGGTGTAGGTACCGGCTGCCAGCCCCGGCACACCGGCACCGATGCTGATTTGCTGGCCGATCAACGGATCTACCGCACCGCCTTCCGGCGCCACCGGCGCATAGCCGGGTTGCGCACCCGGCACAATCGCGTAGATCGGGTTGGTGCTCAGGCCCGGCAACACAAAACCGCCATTTGCGCCGAATTGCACCAACGGGTTAAGGCGCGCATCCGTAGAGCCGCCACGTCCGGAAATGAACCCAGCCCCGAGTAATTCGCCACCGCCGGACAAATCCACCGTTGCTTCCGGCTGCACCGCCACCGACTGCCCACCCAATACCATCCCGATATACAAACCACCGCCGTTATCCGTTGCGCCCTGGCCAACGAATGTGACTTTCTTGCCGTTGTACATATAGACCTGACCATCCACCGTGCCGCCGTAAGGCAGCACCAGGCCCTTGCCACTCACGGAGGTCAGGCTACCCGGCAACAGTTCAACCTTGCCCGACTTCAGGATGCCGACTTCGATCAGCCCCAGTGGCGCACGCACCACGCCGCCCTGGCGGATATTGGCACCGCCCAGTTGCAGGCGACCGAAGGCCGAATACGGTACAGCGGCTGTGGCGTCGCCGATGCGTTCGATACTCAATGTGCGCGTCGGGTCAAAACCCGAGTTCTCGTTCTGAAACCCCGCCAGCACGCGCGCCCCGACTTCCGTCGCGGGGTACAGCTGCGCGGCGCGCAGGGTCATGTCGCCGCTGGTCACCAGTTGCGTGCTGATGCCCTGTGAGATCACATTCGCATCGGCACCGGCCAGGAAGCGCAGGTCGCCTTGGCTGGTCAGTTGCACATTGTCGAACCCGCGACGCTCGACCGCGACCTGAGCGTTATTCGCCAGCGGCACGTTGCTCTTGTTGCCAAACACCACATTGCCGCGTACATCGATCAAGTTGGCGCTGGCACGCAACTGCGCCGCCGTTGTCAGCGGCGACGGATTGGGCAGCAGCGGCACCGCACGCACATAGGCTTCCTTACTGCTTTGCGCAGGCGCAAGAATGCCGGCCAGCAGCAAGTAAGGCGCCGACAGGCTGACCCGCGAATTGGCCGCCGCCCCCTCGCTGAGGTTGTAACTGGCGCTGTACAACCGCAGGCTTTGGCCCATGTTCAACGACACATCGCCGTCGAAACTCAGCAAGCCGTTGCTGAGCAGGGCCAGGTTGTCGAAACCGCCAGCGGTGATCTGGTCGACACCGAGACGGCCGTGACCGTACTCCAGGCTGGCGCCGGTCGGTAAGGCGCCAGGTTGATGGGTCTGGCTGAGTACCAGCTCGCGCACCTTGAGCACCCGGTCGTTCACCGCGTTTTTCGCGTAATAGGGGCTTTCCAGCGCCAGCGACAAGCTGCCGCCCGCCGCGCCGGCGCCCCCGGCACGCGCGACAAAGCTGCCGTCCAGGTACAGACCATTGTTGGACGCAAAACTGATGCTGCCGCCATTGCTGGCGACCGGCACACGACCCTGGCCTGGAACATCCAGCACCGCCTGGGCACCGGACGCCTCCAGGCGCGCGCCTTCGCGCACCACCACAAACACATCGCCGGCGCTGGCAATGCCGGTGGCCAGGTTGATATCACCACCGATGCTGATCTTGCCGCCATTGAGGACCTGGCCATACACGCTGCCTCGGTTGCTCACCGCCGTGACCGCGCGCGCTGCAACGTCGATCAGCGCGTTCTCGCCCACCCAGATCGAGCGGTCATGACCGGCGGCAATCGGCTGTTCCCAGGCCTGCGGCGCCAGGTTCAGGCCACCCAGGCTGACACTGCCGCCCCAGGCATTCAGGCTGCCGTTGAGGGTCAACTGGCCGACGCTGCGCAGGTTGATGCCCTGGCCGGGATCGACATTGATCACCGCGCCCTGGCCCACGGTCAGGGCGGTGGTCGCCAGTTGTGCGGCGGTGGAATCCTTGGAGCCGGCCGTCAACGTGAGGCTGGCACCGCGACGCTGGGTCAGAACGCCTTGGGTCGGGTTTTCCTGGTAGAGCGCCGGCGTCCAGCGCTCCAAGGCCGTGGCGGGGTCGCTGCCACTCGGCGCGGCCAGCGTCTGCTCGCCCAAACGGTAGACCGGCGTAGTGACATCCACCTGAGTGCCATTCGTGACGAGCAGCCCTTCGTTGCCGGTAATGTCATAGGCCGAGAAGCCCTTGTTGAAGAAATCGCCCGACAGTTGCACGGTACCGCCGTCGGGCGCGGTGGCGCTCTCGCCGATCTGTACCTTGCGCGCCTGCAACGCCAGGGTGCCGCCGCCATTGACACCATAGCCGCGAATCTCGCCGTCCAGCACCAAGGAGCCGAGCGCGCCCAACGTCACGTCGCCGCCCTTGCCGCCGGCGAGCTTGCCATCCACGCCGAGGGTGGCCCCGGAAGAAGCATCCACCACACTGCCGGTCGCCAGCTTCACGTTGCCGGTGCCGCGCAGCGATACCTTGCCACCGTTCACATACGCCACGCCTTCGCGGTTGTTCGGGTCCAGCATCAGGTTGTTCCAACGCCCGGTGGCGTCCAGCTTGACACCTGCCGCCACATCGGCCCGCCCGCTGCCCGCGAGGATCACATCCCCTACGGTATTGCCCGAATTGAGATTGACCTGATTGAGGATGTTGCCCGCATTGAGGGTGCCGCCATGGGCCGTGAGGTTGGCGTTGATATTGACCTCAGGCCCGAACAGGGTGATATCGCCGCCGTCCGCCACATTGAGCGCACCATTGACGGTGATCTGTTGCGTGACACCGACTTTGATCTGATTCGTCACACCGACTTTGATCGCCCCCAGTTGATAGCCATTGAGCTGATCACTGTCGAGCACCATCTTGCCCTGGCGATCCGCCGGCAATGCGGTGGTGAGGTCCAGGCCGTCGGCGATTTTCTGCGTGTTGCGGTCGATCAACACTTCATCGGCAGTGCCGGTCAGCGCATAACGCAGGGTGCCGGTGGTCTTGTTGTAGACCGGCGTGTACCCGCCAATGATCAACTGCGCCCGTTGGGCCATGGCCTTCTGGGATTGCTGGTAACCGTCGAGGTTGATGTTCGGCGCCTGGGTCTGGCGATCGCCCTGGAACACATCGCTGACCACCTGGCCTTCCAGCACCGCGCTGGTGGTGCCGACCACCAGCTTGCCCGCATCGCGGCCCACCGTGTAACCGCTCTCGAAACGGCGTTGCTTGGCGATCATCGGGTTGTAGTAGTAATCGGTCTGGCCCCAGCGCTTGCTGGTGTCTTCATAACCCTTGTAGAACCCGGAATAGAGAATATCCCCCGGCGCGTTGGACAGCTCATACAGGCGCCCGTCCGGGCCCTTGAGCCAGGTCTGCTGGATATACCCGGCCTGCACGTCCACGGTGCCGCCCGAGAGGTTGATCTGCGCGCCCTTTTGAGTCACCACATCCTTGCCGGTAAACGTCACGGTGCCGCCCTGGGCCATCCACTCACCCACCGAGTGGCCCTGGGTGCCAAGGTAACCACCGACTTCCAGCAGGCCGCCGGCGGTGTACCAGCGATCCGTTGCATAGCCGTTGGTGCCTGCGGGCACAAACACCAGATCGCGCAGGTCGACCCACACATCGTTGTTGATCAACTTCCCGTCTTCACGGTTGACCGGCGCGTCACGCTGCTCGTTGCCCTGTACGTTGATCTTGATGTTGTTGGACTCCATCGACACCTTGACGCCGACAGCCCCGGATACATCAATCATCGCCCCATCGCGCACCAGACTACGCCCGGCGGCACTGACCGCGACCTGCCCACCGGTGGCCAGGGTGATCGAGCCTTGCTGGAAATCCACGGTGCCGCCGCTGACGATCTCGATACGCGACTGGTCGGTACGGTCGGCCACCGCACTGAGGTTGTTGAACTGCCCGGTGATCAAGTTGGCGGGCATGCCGTCGAGCTTGATCAGGCCATTGCTTTGCTGGCTGTTCAGCGCAGTGCTGCCACTGCTGTCCAACAGGATCGAAGTGGTACTGCCCTCGCCCAGGGTCACACTGCCGGTGGTGTCGGTGGCGGAATTGAGCAAGTGGATCGTGCCACGGGTGTCCACCGACGTGCTGGCCAGGGCCACGCCATTTTGCTGCACCTGGTGCCCGGTCAGGGTGATGTCCCCGGTGGACGCCATGATCAGACCGTTGTTGCTGACCTTGCCGGCGCTGCTGCCAGCCTTGAGGCTGGTCGCCACTTCATTGCCGCGCGTGGTGGAGCGGTCGTTGCCAGTGGTACCGACACCCTTGCGGATGTAGAAGCTGTCGCCGGCGGCCAGGGTGGTCTGACCCTTGGCGGTGCTGATAGTACCGGCGTTGTCCACTTCCGCACCCAGCAACAAGGCATAGCCGCCCGCATCCGTCGAAGTGGCCGGGTTGTGGGTCTGGATCAGCGCACCGCGCTGCACCTCGACCTTGCCCGCCGCGTCGGTGAAGGTCGGCTGGGTGCCGTTACCATCCACGTAAATACCGCTCTGGGTGAACTGCTGGTCGGTGATGTTCGCAGCGGCGGCAACGAGGTTGCGTACGTTGACCTGGCTGGTGCCACTGAAGACCACGCCGTTGCGGTTCACGATCATCACCGTGCCGGCGCCGTTGATCTGGCCCTGGATTTCACTCGGTCGTGCATCGGGGTCGTTGACGCGGTTGAGCACCGCCCAACTGGACTGCTGCTGGAAATCCACCGTGGTGTTGCGCCCGACGTTAAACGTCTCCCAGTTGAGGATCGCCTTGTCGGCGGTCTGCTCGATACTCACCGTGGTCTTGCCACCGGACTGGGTTTGGGTCGGGCCCTTGGCGTTGGTCCAGCCCTGGGTCAGGCTGTTATCCACCTGCAGGCCGCCTTTGCCGAGGCCATCGGGAATCGTCGAGACCTGGCCGAACGCCGCCTGGCGTCCCGCCGCTTGCGCTGCCTGCTGCGCCGCAATCGCCGCGACGCTGGTGTTCAAGGTGCTGATGGAGCGCGCCAACTGCTGGTTGACCCGTGCCTGCTGGTTCAGCGAAGGAACCCCCGGCACCTGCCCGGCACTGATACGCGCCGCCGTCGCCGCCTGGCTCGCACCTTTCTCGGCAAACCAGCTGGAACTGAACGCCGTGGCCGCATGGGCATTGCCCGCCACCATCAACAAGGCAATGGCCTGGGCCAGGGGCTTGAGGCGCAGCACAGTTTCTTGGGCTTTCAGGTTAACCGGCGATTTGCAGCGGACCATCGGGGATCTTCCTTCTTTGTTATCACGCAGGGAGCAAGACAGGCTCACGTATGAGGGTTAGGCGGTTGGCGAGGGGCGGGACTGAACTTCTGTCATGCAAAGTTCATAAAGGCCTGATAGCGGATCGAAAACCCGTACAAACGCAAAAACCAGCAACGGCACAGGCCGTTGCTGATCAGGTGTTGCAGGTCGGTGAAAGCGTGGGTTACAGCGGACGACCTTTACCGTTGCAGACGTTGGTGTTGCCGATGCTCAGGGCGTTGCTGGCGGTCAGGAAGCTGCCGCGAATAGCCAGTTTCCAGTTGGATGGCAACGGTACGAACGCGTTGGCTTCGATAGCCGCATCGTTGTTCGCGGATGCGCCGTAGTGCTTGGTGAAGAACTCTCGCACTTGGCTGGTCTGGGTGGCGTCGGCGTAGCACTGGCTGAAGATCAGGTTGGTGAAGCCCAGGATCGGGTAGCCCGACGATGGGTAGGCCACTACACCGCCGCCCGTCGTTGCACCGAACACCGGCACCCAGGCGTCAGGGTTGCCACGCGCGGTTGTGGCAGGCAGCGGTACTGCGCTGATGGCGGCGGAGACGTTGGCGGCGGCTGGCGAAACGCCCAGGGTGTTGGTGGCGACGTTCTTGCCCACGCGAGCAACTTTGGTCGCGTCGTCCAGACCGGCCAACGTTGGCGCGGCGAAGTCAGGGCTCATGTAGGTGATCCCGCCGTCGGTGCCAGACAAGGTCGTCATCACACCTTGGCTACCCGTGGCGGAAACGGCGCCGGTAGGCAAGCCACCGGTGTAGCTGGTGCCGAAGGTGGTGGTGACGTTGAAGGTACCGGTTTCAGCCGTGCACTTGGCGTTGAGGAAGCGAGTGAACAGTTCGGTAGTGCCGCTGCTTTCGCTGCGGTAAACCAATTTGATCGCACCCGTACGACCAGAACCGGTGATGCCGCTCCAGTCAGCAATACGGCCCGAGAACACGCCGCACAACTCGTTGACGCTCAGGTCAACAGCCGCAGTGCCGCTTTTGTTGAAAGGGATGGCAACCGCGGTTCCAACCGAAGGTACTTGAATCAGTTTGCCCCAGCCCGGCTCTTTATCGGTAGCGTAGGTGGCCAGCTCTGTCGAGGTCAGCTTCGAATCACTACCGGCCCAGTGCACGTTCTTGGTGGTGTCAGTGCCGAACTGGATGTACTTGTTTTCCAGAAACGCGATTTTGCCTTTGCCGCTGCCCACACCGATATACGGGGCAAAACCGGCAGGCAATACTTCCGGCGTCAAATACAGTTTTTGCGGCAGGGTTGCGCCGCCACCATTGATGTCAGCCATAGCAGCCTGTGCCGAGCACAGTGCAGCGAGGGTCATGGATACCGCGAGAACGTTGCGCTTAAACATGAAGAATCTCCTTTCGTCGTGTTTGTACGTTGGGGTAGATGGCTCTTGCATGACGCCATGGCTTCGGTCCCAGGCCGTGTCTCGGGGGTGGCGAGGGGTGAGGCCATGGGTAGGAAATTTCGCAGTTTCCGATGACAGCAAAAGGAAAAAACCTCGGGAGGAAGGGCTTGATTTTTAAAAAGATTCTCGGGTGTTTTGGTCATGGTTTTGAGCGGTTTGGCGGCAGGTGACAGCGAGGTTTCAGTGAGGGTTTCGTCAAGGCGGCGCGGGCTGTGACACGGGGCCTGGATGTGACGGAATGAGGAACCCGAGGTTGGGGTCTGGCGATACCGGCCCGCCCCAACATCAACTGAACAGACAGGGTCCAATGTGGGAGGGGGCTTGCTCCCGATAGCGGTGGGTCAGTCAGCTCAGTGGTAGCTGATACACCGTCATCGGGAGCAAGCCCCCTCCCACATTGGTTTTTTGGTGTGTTCAGGTCACCAGTTGGTTGATCTCGATGATCGGCAACAGCACCGCCATCACAATCACCAGCACCACCGCGCCCATCACCACGATCATCAATGGCTCCAGCAACGCGGTCATGCCCATGGCCCGCCGTTCAATATCCCGCGACAACGTCTGCGCCGCCCGCTCCAGCATCGGTGGCAGCGAGCCGGTTTTTTCGCCGCTGGCGATCAGGTGGATCAGCACCGGCGGGAAGACCTTTTCCACCGCCAGTGCCGGGGCCAGGTTGACGCCTTCGCGCACCTTGGCCGTGGCATCGTTGACGCACTGGCTCAGGCGGTCGTTGGACAGGGTTTGCCGCGCCGCTTCCAGCGCGCGCAGCAACG
>NZ_VFES01000006.1 GCF_007858185.1 Pseudomonas grimontii | reverse complement strand
CACAATGAGCATTCAGCCAAGCCGTTCAAGTGGAATAAAACGGCTGAGGCCATCATTAGCTCGGTACATAAAGCGAAGCTGAGTGTGATAAAAAATAAATTAATGGATTAACCGCTCAAGCCACTAGATGCTCAGTGACCTGATTAAGCTCTTGGATGAGCGAGCAACCGAAGCCGGGTTCACATCCCCCGAGAATGGTGTCTTGACGTTTATAGACGATCCTCACTGGCCGGGCCCTCCTCCAACGACTCAATTGAAGTATTGGTCGACCACTTTTGCATCTGTTTTGCTTGTGCGCGTCGACGGCGCTACGGCGGAGGAAGCCTGGATAGAAACAAAGCATGCTGAAGCGTTTCTAGACGCCGGACTTCTACGACTGGAAAAAAAGGGTTCAGTGGTGGATGGCTACCTGGTTTTAGCGCTGGCGCAATCGAATGAAGAGCTCAAGCAATTCATTAATGACGTCGAGAAAGATACGAGGTTCGTCAGGAAGCACGTCGTGTACAAGGACGCCGACGGCTGGCAACGGTGCCAACGTATCACCCCGCTTGGATTGGCAGGGCCGTATGAACAGGCTGACTACTCGCAGTTCGTGCCTGAAAATGAAGAGATGGCTGGCCTGCTGGCATCCCTATCAACGTCAAAAGGAAAGGAACTCGCACGCAATCATGGAAAGAAGTGGGATTTGAATGAATAACTTACCTATCAAATTCATTTCGGTAGAGATCCAGAATTTTCGAGGCGTGCGAGATGTTCTACGAATCCCACTAAACGCACCGCTGACGATCATTCACGCAGCCAACGGCACCGGTAAAAGCACCATATGCTATGCATTGGAATGGTTGCTAACGAATAAAGTGAACGATCTTCCAACTACCACTGATTTTTCGTGCCATTGGGGATCTGGCGACACATTTGTCAGCGCTGAATGTGAGATCAACAGCGAACGTTATCAACTAGAACGGATCAAGGGTAAAGCTTGGATCAAAAAACAGGGTGATCGCAAAAAGAAACCCATCAAAGACGCTAATCTGCTGGAGATGCTCACCCCAGCCTCCATTTCGGGTGGTAGCGCCCAAGCCACGACCAAAGCACGCCGTGACTGGCTACGCAATTGCAGGTGGCTATACGCAAACTCCTTGGCCCTTTTGGTAGACAACAGCGAATCGGCGCTCCGACAACAGATATTTGCGGACATATTGGGGCTGGGCCACCTTGCGAGCACACTCAGCAATTTAAAAGAATACCGGACTGAGCTTCCCAAAACCCAAGGTTTGGAGACAAAGCTGCAGGCGCTTGTGACAGAAATCGAAGCGCTTGAAGCAAGGCTTTCTGAAAGCCGGCATGAGCGCGACCAAGTCGCTCTCAAGCTGAATGAGGTGCTAGCTGGATTTCCAGACACTCAGTCAACAGGAAACCTTCTGCATGATTTCAAAACTGTTCAATTGAAGGTGGCCGGGCTACTGCAGACGGCTAAGCGTCAGAAGACCGTATTGAGTTTGTTGCAGGAGGGATGGGCGGAATACGAATCCGGTCTTCAGCAGTTGGGAATCAACCGGGATTTGCTGAAAGAGATTACTGAAACCATCGCGAAATTGAACAATGAGCACAGCCAGCTAGCTGAGAAGCTCTCTGCCCTCAATGCACAAATGGGCCAAGCCAAGATTAATGTTGACTGGGCGCGAAAAAATACCGAAATTCTGGATCGCTGGGACACCATCATTGCCGATCCGGTCTTCGTCCAGCGGTTCCCTCAACCCGATATTTCCTTCGAACTTTTGCAGCAAAACTTCGTTGAATATGGCTGGGATGCAGACCGGCAACAGCGATGGCTGAATGCTCTCGAATACTTGATCAGCCAGAAGAGCACCTTGTTGGATCTCCTCCAACGAAAAGAAGATTTGCTACGCAACCCTGTCTTACCCCCAGCAAACTTCGTTCAGACATCAAAATCTGCAGATGAGGCCAAGCAAGCGAGAATAAAAGCTCAAGCCGAATTCGACGCTTTATCAAGCGTTATAGATCGTCTAAGAGCTCTCGGACATGAAGCGGTGAAAGCTCTCACGAGTGGTCATTGCCCCTTGTGCAGCCATGACTGGAAATCGGCTGACGCATTGCACGAGCACCTTACTTACGCTGCTGCGACACCAGAGTTGCAGGCGGCCAAAAGCAACCTGGAAACGGCTCAGGCGACCGAGCAGCTGTGGAGCTCATCATTACAAACCGCTAACCTACAGCAATCTTCAGCTGAAAATTATTCCGCCCAGCTTAAGTCTGTAGCCGACAAACTGAAGTCAATTGACGAGAAAACAAGCTATTTAGCAACCATGAATAAAGCTGAGTTCTCAGCGTCTGACGTCAACAGCTTTGAATACCTGCTAACCAGTATCAAAATCGCGCTTGATGCAAAAAAAATCGCAGAAGCAATGCCAAGGATTGATGAGTTCTTTCAGCTGCCGTCTTCAGTCAACGCAAGAGATGGGGTACCTGCTGCACGGAAGGCCCTGATTCATTACACCCAGCATTTCGAGCAACAACTTAAGTCGGACGGTGCAGAGCAACCGGCTCTCACCCGCTCCGTGGCCGAGAAACTCCAAAGTATTCAGGCCAAAACCCAAGAATCTCACCAGGTCAACGCCAGCATTGCGGCGGTTTCTGAAATAGTAAATCGTTTCCAAAGCCAATGGAACGAAGTCAACAGCGGTCTCCCAGTTTCAGTGGAGTTGCACACCGCAACACAAACTTGCGTGGAAGGAGAACTCGCGAGAGCGGAGGGATATGAACTTAATATTAGCGAGTGCAAAATTCTCCTGAGTGTCGATGACGACTCCGAGAGATTGAGGAGCCTTCACAAAGAAAAGCAGGTGGTAACAGAGAAGCTCAAGGCAGGCCAAAGCCACATAACAGCCGCTGACAATGCGATCGGTCGATACAGCGATCATGTTCGTAACGCGACCGTTTCGAGTCTATCCCCCCTTTTGGGCCCAGCGACTGAATTGTTCTCTCGGATGCACGCCAACGAGGTCTATCACAAGCTGAGTGTCTCTGGGGACGATTTGAACTGGATGGTACTCGCTGAAGGTCACGACACACCGTTGGAAGCTCAAGAAAAATTAAGCCAAGGACAGCGGCAAGACCTGGCGCTATCTCTCTACCTTGCGAGAGCAAAAAGTACCGGTGGCAGTTTCCTGCTAGATGAACCGATCGCCCACCTGGATGACCTGAACCGCGTGGCGATGCTGGACATTTTCAGACTTGCCGCGACATCAATGCCGAACATGAATTTGATCCTTACTACCGCAAGCGACAGTTTAGCTCGACACCTGATGCAGAAATTTTCCAGCATCTCAGATAAGAAGCTATTGAACACAATCTATCTGGAAGGAAACCCGCGTACGGGCGTGAAAGCGACTGTAAATGGAATTCCTACCGATACAGCGGCGTAGTTTTCTAGGAATTGGAGAAACCACTGGGCCGGGAGATTAAGCATTTCCCGACTCAGAAGCCGAAGCTGATACCACCCGTTTAAAAATGAAAGCACATAGTTGGCCTGACAAGCCTAACTACAGGGATAAAAAAATGGGGCGAGGAAAAGAGTTCTTTCGAGGGATGACCAAAACCCGTCTGAAGGAGGTGATTCGGGAGGAAATCGCAGCGGTTGATTTCGGACAGGAATTTGAGTCCTCCCTCATTGCCGACCTCATACTCCAGAAACATTACCACTGCGCGGCGCAACGCCTTCGCCCTAGTCTCTTTCGAAAACTACACCGACACGGAGCGGCTTACGATTTCCAAGGCTACTTTCCAGACCATGGCTGGCACGGGGTCTCATGGACGCAATGCATCGACTCTCGAGACGAAATGGCCTGGTTGGATCGGGCGCTCAGGGATGCCGCGCACCCTATAATTTCCAGCTATAGGTCGACACACCCAATATGCGAACGGTGCGGGAACACCCCCTCAAGTGAAGTTGACCACGTGTCTCCCGAGTTCAACGTTGTGGTCACCCAGATCATTCAGACGCTCAGCCCTCCCCAGATCGAGGAGATATTTTCCCGCTTTAACTGGCTGGACAAAGAGCCATTCTCTTTGCCGCTAGGGCACGCTGCTTTGCAGCTTCTTGATGACGCTCATCAGACTGCAATCCTCCAAGCCGTATGCAGGCCGTGCCATGTGCTCAACGGGAATGAACGGCGGCGCTGAGCGACTCGGAGACTGGCGATGAAACCAAACTGACTACCTCCTCGTGGGTAATCCTCAGCAATTGGACTTGCTGGCACACAAGCCCGCTTATGAAGGTGCCTACAAAACCCGGGGCGATTCAGACTTCAGGTGGGCGATCAGCTAGCGGGCTTGTGCTTGCCCGTTCTCTGCGCTGGTCAAGAAACGACAATGCGATCTCCAAGCCGCTTTCGGACGGCTTCTCTCAACTGGACTTTGCCGAGATCGTCGAGAATAGAGACTGAAAGAGGTTCGGAAGCCACCAACAATTGACGTCCGGGATGATCCGGCTCAAGCATATCGAGGATTCGATCGGCAGTCGTACGATCACGCCTGGCCATGGCGTTGGCGCCAACCAGTAGCAGAGCGCGTCGCTTGTTCGAGTTGGCGACCCGCTCAAAGAGTTTAAGGGCATATTCCGCGGAAGCATGGGCGCCGACGAGATGAGCCGCTGACGCGGCAAGGATTGGCGGCGCACTCAGCAGAAACGCGGATGTCAGATGCGCGACAATGCTAGGGTCTACGGAATCGGCGTCGGCCAGGGCGTCAATGGCGTCGAGGCGTATCCAACGGGCTTCCGGAATATTGACGAGGTTCGATATTTTCTGCTGGATTCTGGCGCTGCAGCAATTCGCTGCGACGATCAGGGCATTTCGGCTAAGCGCGCGGTCGACCGTTGTGGCGGCAAGATCGAGAAGAGTATTGCCGATTGCATCGGATAAGGGACCGTTCACTGCAAGGGCAACGACTGCCTCTTGCGCAATATCAAAGCTCTCGGGCTCGTCGTAGTGCGGTTCGGCGCTCGACCAAGTGTCATGTATCAGAAACAACAGCGTTTTGAGGTGATCCGGGTGCGGCCGTTCTGCAAGCAGGGCGACTAGGGCGCGGCGTACGCGGCTACCTGGATCGGATGCCATTGCGAGGATTGCAGGCGGCAAGGGATCCGGGAATGTCGGCGCCAGATGAAACAGCGCCGTACGGCGCGCATCGGCGCGCTGGTGGCGAAGCGCAGCCTCAACAAGGACGGTATCGCCAATCGCAATCGCCGCCTCGGTCGCACTGACGGCATGCTCTGTACGGCTGGCAATGGTCAGCCATCGGATGATCGCTGGCGAGGCGTCGCCTCTGCTTGCGATGATGACCGGCACGACAAGTTCGAGCGCATCCGCATTGAGTTGCGAGGCACAAGCCGTCAGGAATGAGAGCGTCGGACCGTTGACCTTGCGAGCTTTCCGCTTCCTGGTTGGAATCGCTTTGTAGATTTCCTTTAGTTCCCTTGTAAGCGCACCTGTAATCAGCCTTAGTGTGGCCGCATGGCTGTCTTTTCTGAGTTGCCGACGGGCGCGCTGTATGGCAGTTAGCAGGGAGACTTGTCGATCAGGCTGTCCACTATTCACCTGGAATGCGGCGACCAGGGAGTTTGGTGCGACTTTCAAAGCTGTGAGCGCAAGCTCGTCACAAAGATCCACCTCAGAGGGGACTGAGCTGATCCGCGCCGTAAGCGTAGGCTCCAGCGCTTCGCGCCAGTGCTCTCGCGCTGCCGCCCAGACATATGGCTCCTCATCCATACCCTTGCCCGCTACGAGAATGGCTCGAAGCTCGCCTTCACCCACCGGTCCGGGGGAGGTTGAAAGCGCCAGCGCCCAGGCACGGACCAACTCCGCTACGCGCGGGTGGTTGGCAAGGACCAGCCAGCGACCCTCTACGCGAAGCTGGCGGATGTAGGCGTCGATAAAGACGCCGGATGTGTAACCGTCGCCTTCATGGTTCGACTGCGCGGCCTCTTCAGCGGCATGGTCCCGTTCGCCATCCTCAATTGCACGCCATTCCTCTCGGCCACTCTTAGCGTGTTGACGGTGGATGCTCGCGAGGTCGTCCAACGCAGCCTGCACTATCCTCTCGAACCCTGCTAGATCGCGCACGGCGCCGGCTGCGACGGCGTTGGCGTTAAGCTCGAAGCCGTGGCCGACCATCTCCTGCGCGGCGTCGAGATAGGCAGTGGTCAGGTTGGGTGCGAAGCGATCGAGCCGCTTGGCGAAGCCCACTCCGTAATCCCCTCGGTCGAAGCCAAGCTCCTCACGAATAAATCGAGCGGCAACTTTGGCCGCGATGGGGCTCGCGGACACAGTGTCGTGCCAGGCATCGTCAAAGACCGGCGGCTGCCAGTTACGGGTGAAGAAGGAAGCCCCCCGCTGTGTACCTTTCAACAGCCATCGCGCCACGCGGCTTGGTATCGAGGCATCGCTACCCACCTCGGACGCCAGCTCCAGCAATGGTGCGAACCTGGAGCCGGGGTCCATGAGGCTTTCATCCAGCCAGGCATCGATCGCTTCCTGGCTGTCGGAGTCAATTGCGAAGGTTTGGTCAACGTCCGGTCGGCCAGCGAACGTGCGAACAACTTCATAAACTCGGGCTGCCGTTTCCATGCCCCAGTCGCGATGCGTTGACGGTAGCTGAACGAGCGCGGAGATCAGGGTTTCGATCGCAAACTCGCTCTGCCCCCAGTTGCCCCTTGCGAAGGCCTCAAAGCCTTGGCGGACGCTCGGATGAGCGAAGGCGATCGTGCGGGCCGGCTGCCGCAGATGGCGGGCCGCGACCATACGGTCTACGAGGCGATCCAAGCCATCGCCTAGCGCTCGATCAAGTCCACGTAGGGCGCGTTGAAGAGCGTGAAGTCGGGCGCGGTCGAACTGGCCACGCGCCGCCAGCAGCGCCCAAACGATGGCTGAGGTTCCGCAAGTGTCGATGGATGATAGAGCTCTGACGACGACACCTTCCACCGCATCGCGCTGCGCCAACTCGAGCAACCGGCGAAAGAAGATATGGTCTTCTTCCCCGGCATCGGGGCCAGTTTGCATGTGGGCGAAATACAGCTCTATCTCGAGCGGCGTCCCAAGCTTGTCGAGCACCTCATCGCGAAACGCGTACGCCTTGGTTTGCAGAGCGGCCGGTAGCTGATCCATGCGATTGTCATGAATGTCGCGGAGTTGACCATCCCGATACTGGCCGGCATCCAACTCGACCGACCACGTGTTGAGACTCACCCCGACCTTGGCGCTCTGCATCATGTCGCTGCGGGACGTGATGACGAACTGGTGATCCGGTGTAGCCTTGGCGAGCAGGCGCGGCAGCTGCTCGGTCCATGCTTCGCTGCCCCCGCGAAGGCTAAATTGGCCCCACGGATCATCGACATAGAAGAGTGTCGATCCGTTGTTAACGACCTTGCGCACGCTGGTCGGCGAATCGTCCGCGCCGATGGTAACGACTTCCAGCGCACCATCGCGCCGTCGCGCGATATCGCATAGCTTGAGCGCCGCCTGCGTCTTGCCCGTACCTGAAGGGCCCATAATCACGACTGCATTCTTGTCGTTTAGGATTCTGAGCATTTCATTGAAGTTCGCAGGCGCCACGAAATGCTCGAGGCTGGCAGAGCTGGCCAGGAACCCGCCGTGCGTCCTTACCGTCGCGAGAAGATCGTCGCTCGTCCATAGACCGGGCGTGCTGCCTCGGGTCCTTCGCTTGGCTTCGAGACGCAGCTTTGCGATCAGATTTTGCTGCTCGACCTTCGGGACATGCAGCAGGTCCGACATCAGTTCCCGGATATCGGATGCGAGCTGCTTTTCGGTGAGCTTGCCCCAGATCGCGACACGGCCTTCGGGCGAAGCTTTCAGTGTGGCATGAAGGCTCGGAGGGAAGCTTGCCTTGTCGGATACCTCTTCGAAGCCTTCGACCAGCAGGTTACGCGCGACACCCTTGGCGTCGGCATTGGTCACGAGCAGATAGCGGGTGTTCGGATCGTCGAGATGATGCAGTGCTTTTCGGCGCCCACCTTTTTTGTCGGAGCCGTGCTTGAGCAGACCCTCGAAATTTTCGACCGACCAGGGCTCGCCGTTGTCCATTTTGATTTGGATGACAAGCTTATATCCGCCAGAGACAGTCGCACTGGGTTGTACGCGTCCTGGCACGTTGGGCTCCAGATCCGCCTCCAGATCTTCCTCGTTTGCCGGTTCCAGCACCAGGCGCGTAGCCGCTTTGGAAATGAGGAGGAGTTGCAGGGCTGCGAGGATCGAGACGTCGAGCTGATAGTCGAAGCCGGCTTGAGCGGCGGCCGCGCCCCGCAGGGGACGCCTTGCTTCCGCGCTATCGGAGAAGGATGTGTCCGACGCGTCGGAGTGCGATTGCTTGATGTCTCGACTATTATTTGTCGACATCGTCGAACACCGAGCGCTTTGTCACGACGGGGGTGGAAGGCGGAGCTTCATCCTTCTTTTGCGTCACGATGTGCGTCCAATCCGCTTCGTCTTCGGAGCCTTCATCATGCTGGCGCTTGCGCTCTTCAAGCGCCTCGACTGAGCGTTTCACGTGATCGCGCGCGTCGTCGATCAAAGCCGTGGCGTCCGCGTCGACACCAGTCGTCTCAATGCGATCAAGCACGCCGAGAAGCTTTTTAAAGTGGCTGTCAGGCTCTTCGTCCAAGTCAGCATCGGCGGCGATCTCATCGATCCTCTCTTCGAGCGACGGCAGCACAGTTGTCCGCAGCGCCAAGCCCACACCGATAAGCCTTAGCGGCGGTATGACCGCTAGCATCTGTGGCTCGTCGAAGAAGGAGACGTCGAGACCGTTGATCACGGCAGATTCCAGCCTGTCGGCTACCTCAGAGCGCAGATCGTTAGGCAAGACGCTGAGGTGATGAGCACGTGCATAGGTGGCGATCCGGGGATCGTTGCTAGTGAGATCAGATTGCCAGCAGGACCGTCGAAGTAGATTGGGAAATTGCTCGACGGCTTTGACGAACACGGCCTCGCTCGAACGATAGGAGAGGAAGTGGAACAGCATCCAATTGCGGTGCAATTCGTCGGGCGTGCGGCCAAGTCGTGCGACCAGAGCGTCGTCGAGGGTTGTCTGGATGACAAGCGCATCTCGAATGAGCGGCGAGCCCTCGCACGTGAAGCTGCTGAGAATGGTGTCGATAGTCGCGCCTCGTATGAGCGCCGCCATCATATGGGGTTTCTGGCGCAGAATCTCCGTTAGGGCGTCGGAGATCGTCGGATGGGCGAAGGTCCATTTTGATCCGGAAAGCTTCAGGAACGAGCCCTTCAGCTCAGCGAAACAATCCTGAATCTTAGTGAGAGTGTACCCAGTCAGCTCGGCGACCGCCTGTGCGGCCGAAGCGTCATGATCGCTAGGATCGAATCCGCCCTGATGGACATACACGAGGATGAGCGCGGCCTGCAGCTGATCATCTAAGGCGTTGACGGTATCAATCAGATGCTCTGTCGGCTCCTCCATAAAGCGTACGAGTGAGCTTTCGCGAGGTGCTAGGCCCTTGGTGAAGTTCGGGTCCCCGAGACGTTCGGCGATCCCTGGGAGAAAATCGCGAACCGCAGCGACAGCGGTTAGATGCGGTTTGATGCTCGATCGCCAGCTCTGGCTCTGCTCACCGAAATTCACATGATTATAGAGAATCTGCGTCTTCTCTTCGAACGTCAACTCGCCGACATCCACCACCGCGCTGCCATCTGCGAATTGGGCAAGGTTCCGCTGCCCGAGCCGGCGCCGCGCCGCTTCATAGATATGTTTTCGGGAAGTTAGAAGAAATCGATTGCCATGTTTGATCGCGGCCCGCAGCTTGGAGAAGGCAGACGTCCAATCCTGCACATAGTCGTCGCGTAGCACATTGGAGCCGAAGGCATCGTCGATCCAGAAGAAGCGTCCCGGATCATTAGGATTCCAACCTGCCTCAAAGTCGCGCGGGCTGGTCAAAGCAAGTACGGTGTTGTCTGGATTTTCCGACGCTATGGTCGACACGATGGCGCCAATCGCCGATTTACCGCTAGAGGGATTACCGAGTAGCAACACTACGCCGTGCTCAGAGATCGCGTTGACCGCATCGCGATGAGCCTGGGTAGGCACATAGGTGCGAAGCTTTGGAATCCAGCTGTCAAGCAACGCCCGGCTCTGCTCGCTGAGCCGCTCATCTACGATCGAGGTGAGGTCGCCTAGGCCGTAGACCTGCGGAACGAGGGCCCGGAGGCGCGCGCTGCTCCTGATAACACGGACGATATACTGGCGACCAAGAATGTGCGGCTTACGCACGCCAAGCGCGCGGAGTTTGGCACGCATTGCGGCTGCGATGGGCGCATCTACGCTCATGTTCGTCATGAAGACGTAGGTTTCTGCTTGGCCGGCTTTGACCAGTTCCTCGACATGAGCGATCTCGGCGGTGAGATCACTGAGCTTCAACGCCTTTGCGGCATCGGACGTATGCTTGCATTGCACGGTTCCGATCAACAGGGCGTCGTTTTCTGCAGAAATGAGGAAGACCGCGTCCTGACCGCCGTCTTGAGCTTCGCGGAAGATTTCCACGGGCCGGCCGAGCACGACCTCGCATACCTGCGAGCATAGATCCTGAAACGCGCGCCAGCCGATGGTATGAAGCGCTAGATCGCTCCAAGGGCCGTTTGCTCTACGTTCGGGCAGCACAGAAGCCTCGATTAGCACACCTTAGTCCTTCGTGCAGTGGCAACAACACGTAGAACGCCGACCGGAGTAGGATGGATTTCCGCGTCTGAGACGTCCCAATTTGCATCCAAATCAAGACGGTATTTGTCGAAGCAGCGCTTTGCCACCTCTCTAGCTGACGGCAGACTATTGGGAGGATCCATGGAAAGCCCAGCGCCGCAGACCACTAAAAGGCTGCCGGCGTTCATAGAGGCTAGTAGTCGAGTGATTGTCTCAGGCGTCAAGCACCCCCCCACGGAGAAATATCTCGCCTACCTGATTCAGCTGCGATTTTGTCGATCCTGTTGATCGCATTAGTAGCACTCACCGTTGTTCCTCACTTTGGCTTTCTCAAAGCTCTTCTTGACCTGATCAATGATCGAAGGAGTCATGCCGCAGCGCTTCATTCCTTGGTCTCCTCAAATCTATCCTGTCCGACCTTGATCGCATAGCCTGACTTCAGACTGCCAATCAGCAGATACCCGCTGCGCGCTCAGAAAATCCGTTGAAGGTCGCCCGATTGCGGCATGTAAATGTGTACTTAAAAACCGTGACTGGAGACAGATTCCAGTGGAATCCAGAAAACGAAAAAAGCGGCTAAAGACCGCTATTCCGTGGCTTCCAGGCGTTCAGAGGGCCTTAGTGGAAGCAAATATGGCGCAGCGGACGAGACTCGAACACAAATACGCCTCTCAGATGGCAGCGCTACCAAGATCCATGATATCCGTGGGAGTAAATGTGGGAGTAATTTTGTAGACATGAAAAAGCCCAACCTTTTCAGATTGGGCTAAGTCATTGAAAAATATGGTCGGGACGGAGTGATTCGAACACTCGACCCCTTGCACCCCATGCTAGTGCGCTACCGGACTGCGCTACGCCCCGACTAGGCGTGTTACTGGGTTCGCTTCGTAACGAAGCGATCAGGAATATACCGCAAGCTTTTGAAATGTGGAAGTATTTTAAAAGCCTGTATCACTTCTTCAAAACCACCAGCACATCTTCCAGCTCGGAGATCATCTGGCGGATCAGTTGCTTGTACTGGGTGGTGTCGTCTTTGGCTTCATCACCGGACATACGCTGGCGCGCGCCGCTGATGGTGAACCCCTGATCATACAGCAACGCACGGATCTGTCGGATCATCAGCACATCCTGGCGCTGATAATACCGACGGTTCCCGGTGCGTTTGACGGGGTTGAGTTGAGGAAACTCCTGCTCCCAATAGCGCAGCACGTGCGGTTTTACCGCACAGAGCTCGCTGACTTCACCAATGGTGAAGTAGCGTTTGCCAGGGATGACGGGTAGCTCGTCGTTATGACTTGGTTCCAGCATAAGCCTCAACTCGGGCCTTCAACTTCTGCCCTGGACGAAAGGTGACCACACGGCGAGCCGTGATCGGGATTTCTTCTCCCGTTTTTGGATTGCGGCCAGGCCGCTGGCGTTTGTCCCGCAGGTCAAAATTGCCGAAACCGGACAATTTGACCTGTTCGTTGTCTTCCAGAGCGTGTCTGATCTCTTCAAAAAACAGCTCGACCAATTCCTTGGCCTCGCGCTTGTTCAGACCCAACTCTTCGTACAGACGTTCCGCCATCTCAGCTTTCGTCAAAGCCCCCATACGTCACTTCCTTAACGTGGCGTTTAACCTTTGTTCGAGCGAGGTGAGGATATTTTGTGTCGTGGTATTCACCTCGTCGTCATTAAGAGTGCGCGATGGATGCTGCCAGGTCAAGCCAACTGCAAGGCTTTTTCTATGCGGATCAATGCCTTTACCCTGATAGACGTCAAATAGCCTGAGGTCTGTCAGCCATTCCCCTGCATTTTCACGGATTACATCCAGAACGGCAGTGGCGGCGACTTCACGATCAGCGATCAGGGCAAGGTCGCGACGGACTTCAGGGAAGCGCGACAACTCGCTGAACTTAGGCATCTTGCCCGAGGCCACCTCAGCCAGGACCAGCTCGAAGACGAAGACCGGGCGGTCGAGCCCAAGGGTTTTCGACAGCTCTGGATGGATGGCGCCGACGAAGCCCACCAAGCGACCTTCGCGTTCGATACGCGCAGTCTGACCAGGGTGCAACGCCGGGTGGTTACCTGGCACAAATGTGAAGTCGTCCAGTGCGCCGGCAAAGCCCAATACCGCCTCCACGTCAGCTTTAACGTCGAAGAAGTCCACGGCATCACGGCCTTGCGCCCAACCTTCCGGCAAGCGGCTGCCGCAAACAACACCGGCCAGCATTGGCTCTTGCTTCAGGCCGTCGAGTTGACCGACAAACCGCAGGCCGCTTTCAAACATGCGCACGCGGTCTTGCTGACGGTTCAGGTTATGGGAAAGGGCTTTCACCAGGCCTGGCCACAGGGACGAGCGCATGGCGGCCATGTCGTTGGAGATCGGGTTGGCCAGCAGCAGCGGCTCGACGCCGGGGTTGAACAGTTCGAACTGCTTTGGATCGATGAAGCTGTAGGTCACCGCTTCCTGATAGCCACGGGCAACCAGCAGGCGACGCAACTCAGGCAAGTGCGCACGCGCTTCAGCCTTGGGCTGCGGTGCCAGACGCGCTTGTGGGTAACGAACCGGCAGGCGGTTGTAACCGTACAGGCGAGCCAATTCTTCGATCAGATCAACTTCCAGGCTGATATCGAAGCGATGGCTTGGCACTTCAACATGCCACTGCCCTTCCCCATCCGTAGAAATGTTCAACCCGAGGGCCGACAACAGTTGCTCGATTTCAGCCGGGGCGATAACCAGGCCGAGCATTTGCTCAACGCTTTTGGCGCGCAGGGTGATCGGCGCAATGGACGGCAGATGCTGTTCGCTGACCGTCTCAGTGATCGGGCCGGCTTCGCCACCGGTGATTTCCAGCAGCAGGCCAGTGGCGCGCTCCATGGCTTCACGGGCGAGCTTCCAGTCCACACCACGCTCATAGCGGTGCGAGGCATCGGTGTGCAGGCCGTAGGAGCGGGCCTTGCCAGCG
The DNA here is from genome assembly GCF_007858185.1 of Pseudomonas grimontii. Lineage (GTDB taxonomy): Bacteria > Pseudomonadota > Gammaproteobacteria > Pseudomonadales > Pseudomonadaceae > Aquipseudomonas > Aquipseudomonas grimontii. The sequence continues at coordinate 267,280 of NZ_VFES01000006.1, read as the reverse complement.
ATGGCAATCTGGTCGAAGAACGCGCTTTCAAGGAATACGTCGCGAGTGGTCGCGGACACACCACTGTGCTCGCCCCCCATCACGCCGGCAATCGCCAGGGCGCGGGAATGGTCAGCGATCACCAGGGTGTCGGCGCGCAGGCTGACTTCCTGGCCGTCGAGCAGAACCAGCTTCTCGCCTTCTTCGGCCATGCGCACGCGGATGCCGCCATTGATTTCGGCGAGATCGAAGGCGTGCAGCGGCTGGCCCAGTTCAAGCATCACGTAGTTGGTGATGTCGACGGCAGCGTCGATGCTGCGCACGTCGGCGCGACGCAGGCGCTCAACCATCCACAGCGGGGTTGGCTTGGACAGGTCAACGTTGCGGATGACACGCCCCAGGTAACGTGGGCAAGCATTTGGCGCCAGCACTTCGATCGGACGCACTTCATCATGCACCGCAGCCACTGCGGCAACCACTGGACGAGTAACTGGGGCGTTGTACAGCGCACCCACTTCACGTGCCAGGCCTGCCAGGCACAGGCAGTCGCCACGGTTCGGGGTCAGGTCAACCTCGATGCTGGCGTCTTCCAGTTCCAGGTAGACGCGAATGTCCTGGCCCACCGGCGCATCGGCCGGCAGTTCCATCAGGCCATCGTTGCCCTCACCTACTTGCAGCTCCGCCTGGGAGCACAACATGCCGTTGGACTCGACGCCACGCAGCTTGGCCTTCTTGATCTTGAAGTCGCCCGGCAGTTCGGCGCCGATCATGGCGAACGGGATCTTCAGGCCCGGGCGCACGTTAGGCGCTCCGCACACGACCTGGAACGTTTCCGCGCCATTGCTGACCTGGCACACACGCAACTTATCAGCATCGGGGTGTTGCTCGGTGCTCAGCACCTCGCCCACGACCACACCACTGAAAACACCGGCGGCCGGCGTAACGCTATCGACCTCAAGACCGGCCATCGACAGACGCGCAACCAGCGCGTCGCGATCTACCTGCGGGCTTACCCAGCCGCGCAGCCATTGTTCACTGAATTTCATCCTGCTCTCCTAAAGATTCGTTACGACTAGCGAAATTGCGCGAGGAACCGCAAGTCGTTGTCGAAGAACAGACGCAAGTCGTTCACGCCGTAACGCAGCATGGCCAGGCGCTCAACGCCCATGCCGAAGGCAAAGCCCGAGAACTCTTCCGGATCAATCCCGGACATGCGCAGCACGTTGGGGTGAACCATGCCGCAGCCCATCACTTCCAGCCAGCCGGTCTGCTTGCAGACGCGGCAGCCTTTACCGCTGCACATCACGCATTCCATGTCGACTTCCGCGGACGGTTCAGTGAACGGGAAGAACGATGGACGGAAACGCACCGCCAGTTCTTTCTCGAAGAACACCCGCAGGAACTCTTCGATGGTGCCCTTGAGGTCGGCGAAGTTGATGTCGCGATCAACCAGCAGGCCTTCGACCTGGTGGAACATCGGCGAGTGGGTGATATCGGAGTCGCTACGGTACACACGGCCTGGGCAGACAATGCGGATCGGCGGCTTGTTCGCTTCCATGGTGCGGACCTGTACCGGCGAGGTATGGGTGCGCAACAGCATGTTTGCGTTGAAATAGAAGGTGTCGTGCATCGACCGGGCCGGGTGATGGCCTGGGATGTTGAGCGCCTCGAAGTTGTGATAATCGTCTTCGACCTCAGGGCCTTCGGCAATGCCGTAGCCGATGTGGGTGAAGAACTGCTCGATACGTTCCAGAGTCCGGGTGATCAGATGCAGACCGCCCGAGGCCTGGCCACGGCCAGGCAAGGTCACATCAATGGACTCGGCGGCGAGCCTGGCCGCAAGATCGGCCTCCTCGAGCGACGCCTTGCGCGCATTGAGCACCTCTGTGACACGCTCCTTGGCGACGTTGATCAGCGCACCGACTTGCGGGCGCTCTTCAGCAGGCAAATTCCCCAGGGTCTTCATCACCTGAGTCAATTCACCCTTTTTGCCAAGGTAGTGAACCCGGATTTGCTCCAGGGCATTGATATCTTCAGCGCTTTGCACAGCCTCAAGAGCTTGAGCGACGAGCGCGTCCAGGTTTTCCATGTACAGACTCCAGATACAAAATAGGGGAAGAGCTTGAAGGCTCTTCCCCTATTTATGACGTTTACCACCTTGGGCTACAGGAGCAGCCCAGGGTGACTGTCGGGGGTACTTAAGCCAAGGTGGCTTTAGCTTTCTCGACAATCGCAGCAAACACCGCTTTTTCGTTCACGGCCAGTTCAGCCAGAACCTTACGGTCGATTTCGATGGACGCTTTTTTCAGGCCAGCGATGAAACGGCTGTAGGACAGACCGTTAACACGTGCACCAGCGTTGATACGAGCGATCCACAGAGCGCGGAACTGACGTTTTTTCTGACGACGGTCACGGTAGGCGTATTGGCCTGCCTTGATTACCGCTTGCTTGGCAACACGGAATACGCGTGAACGCGCGCCGTAGTAGCCTTTAGCGAGTTTCAGAATTTTTTTGTGACGTTTACGGGCAATGACGCCACGCTTTACACGAGCCATGAGTTACTTCCTCTATTCTTGATCCAAAATTAACGAAGGCGCAGCATGCGCTCGACTTTTGCCACGTCAGACGGATGCAGCAAGCTGCTACCGCGCAGTTGACGCTTACGCTTGGTCGACATTTTGGTCAGGATGTGGCTCTTGAAAGCGTGCTTGTGCTTGATACCGTTAGCAGTTTTCAGAAACCGCTTAGCAGCACCACTTTTAGTCTTCATCTTTGGCATGTTCGGATACTCCGCATTCAGTTGATAAACATAATCAGAAGGCCTGCCGTGCCCTGTTGATTACTTCTTCTTTTTCGGGGCGATGACCATGATCAGCTGGCGTCCTTCCATCTTAGGATGCTGTTCGACCGAACCGTACTCGAGCAGGTCAGCTTCAACCCGCTTGAGGAGTTCCATCCCCAGCTCCTGGTGGGCCATCTCACGGCCGCGGAATCGCAAGGATACCTTGGCCCTGTCCCCATCACTCAGGAAACGTACCAGGTTGCGCAGTTTTACCTGGTAATCCCCTTCCTCCGTCCCTGGACGAAACTTGATTTCTTTTACTTGAATCTGCTTTTGGTTCTTCTTCGCTGCGGCAACCTGCTTCTTCTTTTCGAAGATCGACTTGCCGTAGTCCATCACCCGGCAAACGGGTGGGATTGCATCGGCGGAGATTTCCACCAAGTCCAACTTGGACTCTTCTGCAATACGAAGCGCTTCATCAATCGAGACGATGCCAATCTGCTCGCCGTCAGCGCCAATTAACCGAACCTCGCGTGCCGAGATATTCTCGTTGATCGGGGCTTTCGGTGCAGCTCGTTTATCTTGTCTCATTTCACGCTTAATAATAATTACTCCGAATCTGGGCGACCACGCCGGGAAACCGCTTGCGCGAGGAACTCAGCGAACTGGGCGACGGGCATCGAGCCCAGGTCAGCACCTTCACGAGTACGCACAGCGACAGTCTGCATCTCGACTTCCCGATCTCCGATAACCAAAAGATAGGGAACCTTGAGCAAAGTATGCTCGCGGATTTTAAAGCCGATCTTTTCATTTCTCAAGTCGGACTTGGCACGAAATCCGCTTTCGTTGAGAGTTTTTTCAACTTCAGCAGCAAAATCTGCCTGTTTATCAGTGATATTCATGATCACTGCCTGAGTCGGAGCCAGCCACGCAGGGAACGCACCCTCGTAGTGCTCGATCAGGATACCGACGAACCGTTCGAACGAGCCGAGGATCGCCCGGTGCAGCATAACCGGGTGTTTACGGCTGTTATCTTCGGAGACGTATTCGGCTCCCAAACGGATCGGCAGGTTAAAATCGAGCTGCAAGGTACCACATTGCCAGACACGGCCAAGGCAATCTTTCAACGAGAACTCGATCTTCGGCCCGTAGAAGGCGCCTTCGCCCGGCTGCAGATCGTACGCGAGGCCCGCACTGTCTAGCGCAGCGGCCAGAGCCGCTTCGGCGCGATCCCACAGTTCGTCCGAGCCGACGCGTTTTTCCGGACGAGTGGACAGCTTCATCTCGACTTCGGTAAAGCCGAAATCGCGATAAACGTCCATGGTCAGCTTGATGAATGCAGCGGATTCGGCCTGCATCTGCTCTTCGGTGCAGAAGATGTGGGCGTCGTCCTGGGTGAAACCGCGCACACGCATGATGCCGTGCAACGCACCCGATGGTTCGTTACGGTGGCAGGCACCGAACTCGGCCAGACGCATCGGCAACTCGCGGTAGCTCTTCAAGCCCTGGTTGAACACCTGCACGTGGCATGGGCAGTTCATCGGCTTGATGGCGTAGTCGCGGTTTTCCGACTGGGTGGTGAACATGTTGTCGGCGTAGTTGGCCCAGTGCCCGGATTTCTCCCACAGGCTGCGATCAACGACCTGCGGGGTCTTGATCTCAAGGTAACCGTTGTCACGCTGAACCTTGCGCATGTACTGCTCAAGTACCTGGTAGAGAGTCCAGCCGTTCGGGTGCCAGAACACCATGCCCGGCGCTTCTTCCTGGAGATGAAACAGGTTCAGGCGTTTGCCGATCTTGCGGTGATCACGTTTTTCGGCTTCTTCAATACGCTGGATATAGGCGGCCAGCTGCTTCTTGTCAGCCCAGGCAGTGCCGTAGATCCGCTGCAGCTGCTCGTTCTTCGCGTCGCCGCGCCAGTAGGCACCGGACAGCTTGGTCAGCTTGAAGGACTTGAGGAAGCGCGTGTTCGGCACGTGCGGGCCACGGCACATGTCGACGTATTCTTCATGGTAGTACAGGCCCATGGCCTGCTCGTCCGGCATGTCTTCCACCAGGCGCAGCTTGTAGTCTTCGCCACGCGCAGTGAACACGTCGATCACTTCGGCACGCGGGGTGACTTTCTTGATGACGTCGTAATCTTTTTCGATCAGGGCGTGCATGCGCTGTTCGATAGCGGCCAGATCGTCCGGAGTGAAAGGACGCTCATAGGCGATGTCGTAATAAAAACCTTCGTCGATGACCGGGCCAATCACCATTTTCGCGGTTGGGTACAGCTGCTTGACCGCATGGCCAATCAAGTGCGCGCAAGAGTGGCGAATGATCTCCAGCCCCTCTTGATCCTTGGGCGTGATGATTTGCAGGCTGGCATCGGAGGTGATCAGGTCGCTGGCGTCAACCAGCTTGCCGTCGACCTTGCCGGCCACGGTGGCCTTGGCCAGGCCAGCACCAATGGATGCGGCAACCTCGGCTACGGAAACCGAATGATCGAATGAACGTTGACTGCCGTCGGGAAGAGTAATAGTTGGCATGGCGCCTCCTCTCCTAGTGGTGACCCCTACCAAAGGTCACGTGGGTTGGGATGAGCCAGTACAAGATCCAACACCAGGCCGTTCAGTGATGAACGCCTGCCTTACAGCGGCAGGAGCCTTTCGGCCAACCGATAATCGAACCACAGTGACTGGAGTGAGCTAAAAGGAAACATGGCAAGGCGGCAAATGGCGCGCCCGGAATTAGCCAAGCCAAAGATGCTAGCACAGATGAACGGTCATCGCGCCGGCAGTATCCGATGCAAACACAAATTCCAGCCTTTATAGCTGCAAAAGTGAACTTGAGCTGTACGCCACGCCTCAAACCCACTGAGAATCGCTGTTCGTCATCGACCCAAAGGAGCATCCCATGATGCGTTTTACCTCGACCCTCGCTCTCGCCGCTTCCCTGACCCTGCTTTCCCTCGGCGCGCAAGCAGCGGCCCCTTCGAACTGGCCAGCCGGTGCCCGTGACAGCTTCGTCAAAGACTGTACTTCCGCAGCCAGTCAGAACGTGGACGTGAAAACTGCCACAGCCCACTGCGAATGCGGCGCCGACAAGATCAACGCCGAATTGAGCACTGCGGAAATCAAGGAACTCATGACCAACCAGAACGCCAGCCCGGCGCTTAAAAACAAAGCGGTCGCGGCTATTTCGTCCTGCAAAGTCGTGAAGAAAAAGTAAGATCGGCCCCTGATCAGACGGCCGTTTTGCCAGAAAAACAGCCTTAAAACTGCCATTTCGCACAAATTACGCAGCTTTTACGGCTTTTTTTACCAGCTGATATTTCGCGCCAAAGCCCCGTAGATCGGGGCTTTCAGCCGACACAAGTACCAAACGCAACGCTATTGATTAGCAAACAATGCCTTGGGGGGGCTCCCAAGTCGAACATTTCGACTATGATAGCCCAGTGTGCCCAGTTGGCCTGAGCAGCACAGCACTACTGAAAATATATGTTTCTTGGAGATACACCATGTCTAATCGCCAAACCGGCACCGTTAAATGGTTCAACGATGAAAAAGGCTTCGGCTTCATCACTCCTCAAGGTGGCGGTGACGACCTGTTCGTACACTTCAAAGCTATCGAAAGCGACGGTTTCAAAAGCCTGAAAGAAGGCCAAACCGTTTCCTTCGTGGCTGAGAAAGGCCAAAAGGGTATGCAAGCTGCACAGGTTCGCGGCGAGTAATTCTCCGCTGAGCTAAAAAAACCCCGTCCATGTGACGGGGTTTTTTATGGGTGTTGCAAACGCCTGGAAGCGATCAGCCGCAATTAACGCGCGTGATCACCAGGTTGTCATCGGTGTTCAGGTTCAGGCGGTCGGAGCGGTATTCCAGCGTGATCATATCGTTGGGCTTGAGGATCCGTGCGTTCTGCGCACCGGCGCGGGTACGGGCCTGCTCCAGCAACTGGGGCGAGGCCTTCTGGCCGATGGTGAATTCGGCGGCCTTCGACTCACAGCGGCTATGACCGGCATCGGTCACGGCGGCGTCTTTGGCTGGCTCAGAGGCACCCGGGGTGCTGCAACCCGCCAACGCGAGTGCTGCCAACAAAGTACCTAATGATGCGAGCTTCCAAGGCATGAAGCCTCCTATTGAAAAATGAACAGAGATCGTGCGACAGCGGTCTGGCTGATTGGTTTCAAAACGTAAACCGCCGATAGGCAAGTCTGCCCGACTATCAGCAGGCATTCGCCCGATCAATCGTGACCAAATATGAACGCAATCAGTAGATGTCGATGTAATCAAACGGCGGCTTCGGCCAGTTCTGCTTCAGCGCATTAAAAATCTGTGTGACCCAGACCTCATCGCTGGCCGCGACGTTGCCGACATAGCCGGAGCCCTTGGCCCAGGTCTCCAGGCGAAACAGCAGGCCGTCGATGTCAGTGCCTCCCACCACCCCCGAAGATATGTAGGCAATCCCAGCCTTGGTCACACGCAGCTGGGTATGTTCGTCATCACTGGCACTGGCGATCAGCTGGCGCACGGCGGCCAGGGTCAGGTTCTCGGGGTTATTCAAATCGATCTGCACGCGGTGTCCCCCGGCAATTAAACAGGGGGACAGTGTCGCACAGCACCTGCTTCATGCCTAAGTAGCAGTGCCAAACCCCGCGCAAAATGATTAACTGCGCCCGTTAGAGCCGCGTTCCAGCGCATTGCCCCGTATTTCAACCCGTGAGACTTCCATGACCACCGTAACGCTCCAAGCCGACATCAAAGCCAAGTGGCCCCAAGGACAAAGCTCCTACAGTCCAGGAAGCCCGGAGGAACTGGCAATCATCGGTATCGACCTGCTGGTCAAGGAACTCGGCACCCAGGCAGCGCAAGCATTCATCGGCCAGGTATTCGAAAAATACCCGGCCGATCACATGGGGGCACAAGACCCCGAGCGCGAATAAGAACCGGCTGACGAGCCGTCGGCCGGGTTACTTCAAGCGCGCCAGGCGCTCGGTGAGCAGATCGAAGAAGCCCTGGGCGTCGCCGTTCTCAACCCAGAACACATTCTTTGTCTGCTTCAGGCCGTCGTACCAATCAACGATGGTCTGGCCGAAGGTCGGGCCTTCGCGGCTGTCCACCACCATATTGGCCTGACGCCCCGTGAACAAAGACGGCTTGAGCAGGTAGGCAATGACAGTGGCGTCATGGACCGGGCCGCCCGGAATACCGTAGTGCTCCATATCGCCCTTGACGTATTCATTGAGAATATCGCCGACGACCTTGCTCGCGTTGTTCTTGATATCGGCGATCTTTTTCAAGCGCGCCTCACTGGTCAGCACCTTGTGAGTCACGTCCAGCGGCAGGTAAGTCAGCTTGACGCCACTCTTGAGCACAATCTCGGCCGCAATCGGATCGGCAAACAGGTTGAACTCGGCAACCGGCGTAATGTTGCCGCCGTTGAAGTGCGCGCCGCCCATCACCACCACTTCCTTGATGCCTTGGGTGATTTCAGGGTCCTGAGTCAATGCCAGTGCCAAGTTGGTCTGCGGGCCGAGCATGGCAATGGTGATGCTGTGAGGCTTGGCAGCACGGAGGGTCTTGACCAGGTAATCAACGGCGTTGCCTTCAGCCAGGCCCTTTTTAGGCTCGTGGACGGTGACGCCGGAAATACCTTCTTTGCCATGGATGTTCTCGGCATAGATCGGTGTGCGCAGCAGCGGCTTGGGTGCGCCGGCGTACACCGGGATGTCTTCGCGCCCGGCCCACTCGCGGGCCAGACGCGCGTTACGCGAGGTCTTGTCCAGGCGCACGTTGCCGGCGACGGTGGTCAGCGCACGAATATTCAACTCGTCCGGTGAAGCCATGGCGAAGAGCAAAGCCACCACATCGTCGGCGCCTGGGTCGGTGTCGATGATCAAGTCGATTTTTTCCGCCGCCTGGGCGCTTGCAGCAGTGAGTGCGGACAAAAGCAGGACACTCCGAAACAGATTTCTCAGGGTTGGGAGACCACGTTGCATAAAACACTCCTTGTCGTTGGGAAACTCTAGAAGGTTACGCCGGACACCAGCGCGATATTGCAGTAAGGCTGGCACTCGCCGGTGCGCACGACAGCGCGCGCGTTACGGCTCAGTTGCTTGAATTGTTCATGGCTGAGCAGACGTCGCTCGCCGAGGGCGGCCTGTTCAGTCATCGCGTTCAGCTCAGTCAGCGCGGGTGGCTGCTTGAGCAGGATTTCTTCCGCCAGCACGTGGCTTTCCACCTGCATTTCACTGAGCACGATACGTAGGGTGCTGATGAAGTCCGGAATGCCCTGGGTCAGCGCCAGGTCAATCAACTCGACTCCCGGCGGCACTGGCAGGCCGGCGTCGCCGATCACCAGGATGTCGCCATGGCCCAGGGATGCGATCAAACGCGACAGAGCGATATTGAGCAGAGGGGTCTTTTTCATAAAGGCACAAAACCTTGAACGTCATGCAGCGTAGGAATGGAGGGTTGCGCACCGGCACGGGTGACTGACAATGCTGCCGCGACCTGGCCGAAACGGATGGCCTCGGCTTCACTTTTGCCACTGGCCAGTGCCGCGGCAAAACCACCGACAAAGGTATCGCCGGCAGCCGTGGTATCCACCGCCTTGACCTTGGGCGCCACCAGGTGCTCAAAGCCCTGGCCATCGGCAAACAACGCACCTTGGGCACCCAGGGTAATAATGACTTTACCGGCTCCCGCCTGGATCAGCCGTGTCGCCGCCGCCTTGGCACTGTCGAGGGAGTCGACTGTCACGCCGCTCAGTGCGCTGGCTTCGCTTTCGTTGGGAATCAGGTAATCGACCGAGGCGTACCAGTCGGCGGGCAATGGACCGCTGGCCGGCGCCGGGTTGAGGATCACGGTCTTGCCTAGTTCACGACCGCGCTTGAGGGTGTAGCCCACGGTGTCCATCGGCACTTCAAGCTGGCAGATGATCACATCGGCGGCCTGCAGCACCGCATCAGACGCCTGCAGTGAGGCGGGTGTCAGCTCGCCGTTGCTGCCGGCAACAATCACAATCGCGTTCTGGCTGCTGTCATCCACCACAATCAAGGCCACGCCACTGGAACCGTCCACGGTGCTCACCGCCTGGCAATCAATACCTTCCACCAGCAAGGCGTCACGCAGTTCAGTGCCATAGGCATCGGCACCGACACAGCCGATCATTGCCACATCAGCCCCCAGTCGCGCCGATGCCACGGCCTGGTTGGCGCCCTTGCCGCCAGGCACCGTGGAAAACGTCTGGCCGATCAAGGTCTCACCCGCACGGGGCAGCCGACTCGCGCGGGTGACCAGGTCCATGTTCAAGCTGCCTACTACCACTACTTTTGCTGGCATACATCAGTACTCATCAATTCGGTTCAGCGGTATTGGGCAAACACACCGGCGACTGGCGCCGTCGACTCGCGCAACACGATGCTTGGCGTCACGATGCGTTGATCGATCGGCAGTTGGGGGGGTTGCAATTCGTCGCAGTAAAAGCTCGGCAGCCGTCTCGCCCAGTTGCAGGATCGACTGGCCGACCGTGGTCAGCGCCGGGTACACGTAGCGGCTCATTTGAATGTCATCGAAACCGATCACCGACAGTTCGCCGGGCACGCGAATATTACGCTCCGCCGCCGCGCGCAACACGCCAAAGCCGATCATGTCGTTGCTGGCGAAAATCGCGCTGGGCGGGTTTTGCGCCAGCAATTGCACGGCAGCAGCATAACCGCCGGTGCTGGTGAAGTCGCTTTCCCGGATGCGATTGGCGATCACCCGCACACCCGCTTCATGGAGCGCACGGTGGTAACCCGCCAGGCGCATTTGCGCGACGCGCGTATGGGCCGGGCCGCCGATGCAGGCGATGTCCCGATGCCCCAGCTCAAGCAAGTGCCGGGTCGCCAGGTAGGCGCCCTCCTCGTGGTCGATGCGCACCAGGTCGACATCGATGCCATCCAGTGCCCGGTCGACAATCACCATGGGCGTGCGCACTGCGCTCAAGCCTGCGGCGAGGCCGCTGTCATCACCACCTACCGAGGTCACGATCAAGCCATCGACGCGTTTTTCCAGCAACACCCGCAAATAGCTGCGTTGTTTTTCCGCGTTGTCGTCGGAGTTGCAGAGAATCACGCAGTAGCCGTTACGCTCACAATAATCCTCAATGCCCCGGGCCAACTCGGCAAAATACGGGTTGAGGCTGTTGGGCACCAGCAATCCTATGGTGGCCGTGGTCTTGGCCTTGAGCGAACGCGCGACAGCGCTGGGCACGTAGTCGAGCTGCTTGATCGCCGCTTCAACCTTGATCCGTACCGGCTCGCTCACCGGGCGCGTCTTGTTCACCACATGGGATACCGTGGTGTAGGAAATACCCGCAAGCGCTGCCACATCCTTGATCGTCGCCATGGTTCAGCCTCGCCGACTGGCGCGGCGGCTGCGGTAAGTATCCAGGACCACGGCGATCACGATCACGGCACCGGTAATGATGCGCTTGGTGGGCTCCGTGGCACCGATCTGCGCAAGGCCGGCGGCCAATACCGAAATAATCAACACACCGAAGAAGGTACTGATCACCGACCCTCGCCCACCCATCAGGCTGGTACCTCCGATCACCACCGCAGCGATCACTTGCAGCTCCAGGCCGGAGCCCGCATTTGGGTCTGCTGCTTCCAGGCGCGAAATCTGGAACAACGCCGCCACACCGGCCAGCAGTCCCATGAGACTGAATACCAGAATCTTGTACGGCTTGGGGTTGATCCCGGCCAGGCGCACAGCTTCTTCGTTGGTGCCGATACCGATCAGGTAGCGACCGAATACGGTGCGGGTCAATACCAGTTGGGCGGCAATGATCACCAGCAAAGCGATGATGAACGACGGCGAAATGCCGAAGGCTATCGGGTTGGACAGCCAGGCAAACGAATCGCCGATATAGGCCGTGCGCGAACCGGTCATCTGGTACGCCACGCCACGAGCCATTTCCAACACACCAAGAGACACGATAAACGATGGAATGCGCCAGGCCACCGTGATCGAACCAGTGATAGTGCCGGCCAACGCGGCGCAGCCCATGCCGAGCACGGCGGCCGGTAAAACACTCCAGCCCCAACCGAGAATCGCCACGCTGACCGCCGACGCCGCCAACGCCAGCACCGAGCCCACCGACAGGTCGATACCGCCGATGATCAGGATGAAGGTCATGCCCACCGCCAGCACCATCAGGTCCGGAATCTGGTTGGCCAGGGTGCTGAACGTGTCATAGGACAGGAAGTGATCGCTGAGCACCGAAAACAGCGCGATCATCGCCAGCAATGCGCCGGCCAGCCCCAGGTAGGTGCCCAGGCCGTAGAAGTTGCCGCCGGTTTTACCGGGGGAAGTTGTGGTTTTCATGGGGTATTCCTAGGCGCGGCATCGTTGAGCAGCGCATCACGTTTCTGATAGCCGGCAAACGCGGCGGCGAGCAATTCGTCCTGGGTCCAGCTGTCGCGCTCGAAGGTCTCGATCAGGCGCCCGGCGGATAGCACGCCGATGCGGTCGCAGATCAGCATGAGTTCCCGCAGGTCGCTGGACACCACCACCAGCGCCTTGCCCTGGCGGGTCAACTCGCCGAGCAAGGCATAAATGTCGAACTTGGCACCGACGTCGATGCCCCGGGTAGGCTCGTCGAACAGCATTACTGAGCAATCGCGCTCCAGCCAGCGACCGATCACAACTTTCTGCTGGTTGCCGCCGGACAGTTCGGAGACCAATTGCGCCGGGCTGGAACTGCGGATACGCATGGCGTCGATCTGACGCTTGGCCAGTGCGGTTTCGTTGCGGTTATTGACCAAACCGCCAGCGGAAATTTCCGGCATGTTGCCCAGCGCGATATTCGCACTGATCGACTGGGTCAGCAGCAGCCCTTCGCCCTTGCGGTCCTCGGTGATCAGGGCAATGCCATGACCCACGGCGTCCACCGGCGAGCGGATACTCACCACCTGGGCCGGCGTCCCCAGGGCCACAGTGCCGCTGTCGGCCAGGTCGGCACCGAAGATAAGGCGCAGCAACTCTGTACGACCAGCGCCGATCAGGCCGGAAATGCCATAGATCTCACCGGCACGCACTTCAAAGGATACGTCGCGGACCTTGTCCGAGCGGGTCAGGCCCTTCACGGTCAGGGCCGGGCCGCCGATGCTGCGCGGTCCCAGGTCGATGTGTTCACCCAGCTCCCGGCCGACCATCAAGGTGACCAGTTGTTCGCTGTTGTAATTGGCCATCGGCTCGACGCAGACCAGTTTGCCGTCGCGCAATACCGCAATGCGCTGGGCGACACGGGCCAGCTCTTCCAACCGATGGGAAATGTAAATGATCGCCACGCCCCGAGCCTGCAAGCGGGTGATTTGCTCAAACAGCATCTCGACTTCACGGGCCGTGAGCATCGCCGTGGGCTCGTCGAGGATCAGCACATGGCAGTCGCCAATCAGGTTGCGGGCGATCTCGACCATCTGCTGGTGGCCGATACCCAGGCTGCCAACCAGAGTGTCCGGGTCGATGGCGTCCAGGCCGACCTGAGCCATGGCCTCGATCGCAGCCTTGCGCAACTGCTTGCGGCTGATCCAGCCACAGTGACTGGGCAGGTTATCCAGGAACAGGTTTTCGGCCACGGTCAGCGTCGGCAACAGGTTGAGTTCCTGCATGACCATGCGCACGCCCAACGCTTCAGCCTGGGTTCGGCTGCCGGGGCGGTAATCCTGGCCATTGAACTGCATGTTCCCGGTGGTCGGCATGACCAGCCCGCCAATGATCTTCGACAGCGTACTTTTGCCTGCGCCGTTCTCACCGGTCAGCGCCAACACTTCACCACGGTTGAGCGTGAGGGTGATGTCGGACAGAACCGGCTGGGCATAGGTCTTGCCGATACCGCTGACCGAGAGGACAGCGTTCGGGGCGGAAGATGACATAGGAAAATCTCCAGGCGTCCGCTCAGGACGAGCGGACGCTGTTGGGTGCCGCCAGGATTACTTTTTGAGGACGAGTTCGACCGGAGTTTCGATCACGCCATCTTTGGCATCGACTTTCTCACCCTTGACCAGCTTGAGCGCGTTCTGGATACCGAACACAGCCTGCTGCGCGGCCGCCTGGTCGGCAGTCGCCAGGACGCGACCGTCCTGCAGCATCGGCTTGATGGCTTCGATGTTGTCGTAACCCACCACCAGCACCTTGCCGGCCTTGCCAGCCGCGCGTACGGCGGAAACAGCGCCCAGGGCCATGTTGTCGTTACCGGCCAACAGAGCCTTGAGGTCCGGGTATTCACTCAACATGGCCGAGGCCACTTTCTGGCCCTGGTCAATTTCCCAGTTGCCGGATTGGATGGAAACGATCTTCATGCCCGCAGCGTCCATCGCATCCTTGTAGCCTGCGGTGCGTTGCTGGGCATTGGTGGTGGTCGGTACGCCTTCGATGATGCCGACCTTGTCGCCTGCCGCCAGTTGCTTGGCCAGGTAGTCGCCGACCAGCTTGGAACCTTTGCGATTGTCGGGACCGACGAAGGGAATATCGAGTTTTTTGCTTTTCAGAACGTCAGGGTCGAGGCGGTTGTCGATGTTGACGATCTTGATACCGGCGTCGGAGGCTTTCTTCAGCACGGTGACCAGCGCCTTGGAGTCGGCAGGCGCGATGACGATGGCGTTGACCTTAGCGAGGATCATTTGATTGACGATGTCGATCTGCGCGCTGGTATCGGTTTCGTTCTTGATACCGTTGGTGATCATGTCGAAATCAGCGGTGTGGTCTTTCTGATACGCCTTGGCACCGTCCTGCATGGTGACGAAGAATTCATTGGCAAGGGACTTCATCACGAGGCCGACCTTGGGTTTGGCGGCTGCGTCATCAGCGAATGCAGAGGAAAAAGGTAAGGCGGCGGATGCGGCAGCAAGCACAGCGACAGCAAGAAGACGTCCAGCGAATGGCAGCTTCATGGGTTCACTCCGATCTTATGATTATTGTGAGCAACGCTTGCACCGAAGTGTACTTCGGCGGCCCTCCCACCCGGGTGGCTGATACGAGCTGACAGGAGACTCAGTGAGCGCCCCATGAAACATCTCGCAAACGTTTGCGTTATTCAAACTATGAGAACCTTGTCGAGATTTGTCAACGGTAGAACACCGCCTTTCATGCAAGGCCTCTAGCCCCTGCCCTTCTGCCTTGTGAATGACGTCGCTAAACATATCCCCCACCGGTTCGTTCTCTGAAACGACAGGCTTCGGCGTATCGCTCAGGTTTTTCCGTGATCATTTTCGGACAACCGAACGCGATGCCGCAGCTTGTTCGGAAAGCCGGACAGCGGTACGACGCGACGCGCAAAAAGTCACGATATTTTTTGTTATAAATCAATAGTTTAATTTATATAAACGCACACAATCGGCTTGGTACAAATCCTGCTCTTACCCAGCACCCCGTGGCGTTCAGAACCGCCCGGGCGCTCTAGATGAACTTGCTACAGCACTCATCAAAAACCAGAGAGAAAAATAATGAAATCTGCATTGAAGAACTTTGTTCCGGGCGCGTTAGCCCTTCTGCTGCTGTTCCCTGTTGCCGCTCAGGCAAAGGAAGTCGAATCCAAGACCAAGCTGTCCAACGTGGTGATCCTTGCCACCGGCGGTACCATTGCCGGCGCTGGCGCCAGCGCAGCCAACAGCGCGACCTACCAGGCAGCCAAAGTTGGCATCGAGCAATTGATCGCCGGTGTTCCTGAGCTTAGCCAGATCGCGAATGTGCGCGGCGAGCAAGTGATGCAAATTGCGTCCGAAAGCATCAACAACGAGAACCTGCTGCAACTGGGCCGTCGCGTCGCCGAACTGGCCGACAGCAAGGACGTCGACGGCATCGTGATCACCCACGGTACCGACACCCTGGAAGAGACCGCCTACTTCCTGAACCTGGTGGAAAAAACCGACAAGCCTATCGTGGTGGTCGGCTCCATGCGCCCAGGCACCGCCATGTCGGCTGACGGCATGCTCAACCTGTACAACGCCGTGGCCGTGGCCGGCAGCAAGGATGCACGTGGCAAAGGCGTACTGGTGACCATGAACGACGAGATCCAATCGGGTCGCGACGTCAGCAAAATGATCAATATCAAGACCGAAGCGTTCAAGAGCCCATGGGGCCCGCTGGGCATGGTCGTTGAAGGCAAGTCCTACTGGTTCCGCCTGCCGGCCAAGCGTCACACCATGGACTCGGAATTCGATATCAAGAACATCAAGAGCTTGCCCGATGTTGAAATCGCCTACGGCTACGGCAACGTGAGCGACACAGCCTACAAGGCACTGGCCCAGGCTGGCGCCAAAGCCATCATCCACGCCGGCACCGGCAATGGTTCGGTGTCGTCCAAAGTGGTCCCTGCGCTGGTGGAGTTGCGCAAGCAAGGTGTGCAGATCATCCGTTCTTCCCATGTAAATGCCGGGGGCATGGTGCTGCGTAATGCCGAACAGCCAGACGACAAGTACGACTGGGTCGCCGCCCTTGACCTGAACCCGCAGAAAGCACGGATTCTGGCAATGGTTGCCCTGACCAAGACCCAGGACAGCAAAGAACTGCAACGGATGTTCTGGGAATATTGATTCCTGATGACATCGCTGTAGAGGCGGGTTTACCCGCCTCTACCTCATCTGCAAATCCCGCAACAAACACCTCCCCGCCTTACACCAAATCATCTAAACAGCTGTCAGACGAACTTATTGAATTTTAAGCGGTTGCGAAATTGCCCACAGTTAAATACTGTATGCACGTACAGCTTACTAAGGATCACTCCGTGGCAAAGTCCTCTTCCGCAGCGCTAACCCCACCTGATGCCTACGAACGCCTGGCCATTCGTGTGCAAAAGATCATCAACTCCACCAACGCCCAAAAAGCCAAGGCAGCCTTGATCTTCCGCTTGCCGGACGAGCCGGAAGACGAGTGGCAGCGCTTGCTGGAGGAAATCGCGGAGAACGACAACGTCACCCTCGCCTACCGGGATGACGGCGGCGTGCAGATTTTCTGGGTTGTGCCGAAGGAAGATTGATTCAATGAGTGCCCGTTTTATTGCTGTGTGTTGCCTGCTTTTTGCCGTGACTGCCCATGCCCAGGCACCCCGAACCTTCAGCGAAGCCAAGAAAGTCGCCTGGACGCTCTACGCGCCACAGTCCACCGAGTTCTATTGCGGCTGCAAATACACCGGCAATCGTGTTGACCTGAAAGCCTGCGGCTACATCCCGCGCAAAAACGCCAACCGTGCGGCGCGCATCGAGTGGGAGCACATTGTTCCGGCCTGGCAGATCGGACATCAGCGCCAGTGCTGGCAGAACGGTGGACGCAAGAACTGTACGCGCCATGACGACGTGTTCAAGCGTGCCGAAGCGGATTTGCACAACCTGGTGCCGAGCATCGGCGAGGTCAACGGAGATCGAAGCAACTTCAGTTTTGGCTGGCTGCCGGTGCAAAGCGGGCAGTACGGTTCATGCCTGACCCAGGTGGACTTCAAGGCCAAGAAGGTCATGCCGCGCCCGTCCATTCGCGGAATGATCGCACGCACTTATTTCTACATGAGCAAGCAGTACGGCTTGCGCCTGTCGAAACAGGATCGCCAGCTGTACGAAGCCTGGAACAAGACTTATCCAGTACAAGCCTGGGAGCGCCAGCGTAACCAGACAGTGGCGTGCGTGATGGGCCGTGGCAATGAGTTTGTCGGCCCGGTAAACCTGAAAGCCTGCGGTTGAACATGGGCGGCACTGCCGCCCAATCAGCCGTTACTGCGCGGCCTTGTGCTCGATGATCTCGGACACCGTGTCGCTTTTCTTGGCCCGCGCCATCTTCTCGTTGAGCAGTGTCTGCTTGGCTTCGGCCTCGGCCCTGGTTGCAAATGGCCCCAGCAGCACTTCGTCCTTGCCATCGACCTTCACGATATAAAAATTGAACCCGTGTTCGAGCAACCAGGCGGTCAGGTCCGTGATTGCCTGCAGCTTGTGGTCCGGCGGTCCTACTCGCAGGTCCCATTCCTGGGCGGCAATCGCGCCGGTTTGTGGCTGGCTTTCGGTCACGGCAGGCTTGGCCTTGGGGGCATCGACGCTTTTGCCTTCACCGCAACCGGCCAATGCCAACACCGCCATTGCCATCGCTACTTTACGCACTGCCCTGCTCCTTCAACGGATAAAGAGGCGACTTTATCATTCACTGTCTATTCTGGCCGTCATAAACGTTGGCTTAAACAATGCGAATGATGTATCCCAGACCTGTATGATGCCGCCATGGGAATTAATGTCGCCTCTATGCGTCCTAAAAGAGGCAGTCACAGGGACGCGCTTAGCAGTAAGCTACACACATACGACACCTGCCCTGTCTGAAACATGTGTCCTTAAAAGTAATCAAGGAGAAGTCCATGCTTATACTCACCCGCAAAGTTGGTGAAAGCATAAACATCGGTGATGACATTACGATCACCATCCTGGGCGTCAGCGGCCAGCAAGTACGAATCGGCATCAACGCACCTAAGGATGTTGCCGTGCATCGCGAGGAGATTTACCAACGCATCCAGGCCGGCCTGACCGCTCCGGACAAAAACCAGACGCCTTGAAGCGCCTTCAGTAGCCAGCCCTTTCGTTCACTGTAACGGCTGGCGAAAACCTCTTCGGTCTGCTTTTGTCTTTGTTTCGCGAACCGTTTTTTGCCGCACGCTCATCCATGCATCAAGATGAAACTATCTTCACGCCTGGAACTTCTTACATAATCTGCAACCGAATCCTCTGACTGATATCCCGCCATCCGTGTGCGCTTGGGAGCACGACGATGATGCCTGGCAATGCCCAGCCATTTTTTTCCAGATCCTGGATGATCGCCCTGCTGATAGGGCTGGTCTTTGTCGGTTTGGAATATGGACTGAAGATTGAAATAGAAGGCACAGACGCCCCCCGTTCGCGGCTGGACCTGGTACTGCTGCTATGTGGCTACCTGTTCATGTTCTGCCTCAAGCCCATCCAGATAGCCGTGCAGCGTAAGCTGTGCCAGCGAAACGTCCGCAACACCGCACGCTGAAGCCCCCCCTGGTTCACTATCAGATCGCCGGTATTTACAGCGTCGCAGCAAGACCTATTCTTGGGTGTGTTTGCACAGTCAGTAAGAAGGTGCCGGTACAGATGGATACGCTCACTAAAACCCAAATCGAATCTGAATTGGCGGCCCGCCTGCCCAGCTATACAGTCACGTGTACGCTGCACGCCGACGGCACGCTCTCGGCCGTGCTCAGCGGTCCGGAAACCGACCATTTCGCAATCACCGGAATCGTGCGGGCGCATTATCGCGGTGCCGAAGCGATTGCCCGGCTTGCGAACGAGATTCTCAGGGAGATGGTGCTGTCACGCCAAGGCATGCGCAGTGATCGAATGCAGGCGCCGCCTTACCCAGCCGCCCGCCAAGCAGGCCGAGACCGGTAGCGGGCTCGGCTTGCCTGTGTCAGCCCGCCACACTCTCCAGGTACAACAAGCCCTCTGCGTTGCGTTGCACCTGTAGCTGTTCATACCCATCAACCGAAGGATGCGCGGTCACCATGGGCTTGAGGTGCGTCGAGGTCACGACCATCACATCCGCTCCAGCCGCCTCCCCCGCACGAATACCCACCGTCGCATCCTCAAACACCAGGCAGTCCTGCACCGACACACCCAGGCGCTGTGCACCGAGCTGATAACAGGCAGGGTCAGGCTTGCCGATGGCCACGTCTTCAGCCGTGACCAGCACCGCTGGCGGTGTAATCCCTGCCGCTTGCAGTCGACGCAACGCCAGCTCCCTGGGTGCAGAGGTGACCAGCGCCCACTGCTCACCAGGCAAGCGGTTCAGAAATTCGACGGCACCGGAAATTGCAACGACGCCCTCCACATCATTGATTTCAGCCTCGGCAATCCACTGCGCTTCAATCTCTGGGTCGACGCCGGGCAATGCTTGGCGCGTGATGGTGTCGATCGCCCTGGCGCCATGAATGGTGGTCAGAAACGTCGCCACCTCCAGCCCATGGCGCTCAGCCCAGATACTCCACACCCGCTCGGCGGCGGCAATCGAATTGAGCAGCGTCCCGTCCATGTCGAACAGAAAGGCGCGGTAAGGGCGGGCAAATACGGCTGAACCTCGGATGGACACTGCGGGGTTTCCTCGTGGGCTGAAACGAATAATCGGCGCGATGCAATCTACGGATCACCCGGCTGCTTGTAAACGCCACCGACGCCGGCAATAACATGGCGACGTCGAGCGCCATGCGGGTGATCGAGGTAATTGCCCCTGCTCGAACGGAGGCGCAACGCACCGTCAGCTCAATCGAGGGCGCCATTGAGGACTTCGTAGATGATGCCCGTTGCAATGGCCACCAATATCAAGTCGGTGCCCGCCTGCTGCCACTCGTACCCATCGTAATGGGGCAAGCGGCCCAACAAACGGCCGTCCAGTTTCTTGGCAATGCCCGGCGGCAGCGGCTTGCCGCGTGCCAGGTTCTTCTGGATACCAGGCGGCAAGGCCGGCCCTGGACTCCAGTAGTCGCGATAACCGCCCAATACATTCAGCACGCTGCCACGGTCGACGCTGGGGCCGTGACTGCCTGACGCACCTTTGCCTTTGGGCTTGTCATGCCCCTGCCCGCCTTGACCATTACCTTTATTGTTCCCTTGCCCCTTGCCATTGCCTGGATCAGCCAGGGCCATACCGCTACCGGCAAACAATACAAGCGATAGTGCAACAGACACGAATTTCGGGCACTTGATCATGGCGATTATCCAGGTCAGGAATGTAGCAGAACTGTAGTCGAAGTTACCGCACCATGTGCGGAGTCAACTCACCTGGCCACCCACTTCCACCACGTCCACCGGGGTATTCCAGGCCGTCGAAACAGCGATGCGCAGCCCATCGACCAGGCCCTCTCCAAGCTGGCTCGACACGTGGATAAAACCACTGCGTACGCCCGAGCCCGCGAGTTCGTGCTGCAAGCGGTAGAACACCTGGTTGCACACGAAGGTACCGGCCGTCTGCGACACCGCCACCGCAATCCCCGCCTCGCGCACCGCTCTGGCCATGGCCTTGATCGGCAGCGTCGAGAAATACGCCGCAGGGCCGCCGACCACTACTTCCGTATCGATGGGCTGCTCCCCCAGATTATCGGGGATGCGCGCATCGTTGACGTTGATCGCCACCCGCTCAATAGAAATTTCGCTACGCCCAGGGGCCAACCCAGTGGCGATGACCATCGCCGGGCGTAGTTCACTGATCAGTTGGAGCAAGCACTCACTCGCCGTGGCAAACGCACAGGGCAACCGACGCGCAACAATCCGCACATCGTCGTCGAGCTGCATGCCGTCCAGTTGGCGCACGGCTTCCCAGGATGGGTTCACCACATCTTGATCAAAGGGCTCGAACCCCGTCAGCAATACAGTTCGCATCTTGGCCTCACATCAACAGGTAAAGCAGGACAATATTGACCACCAGCATCATCAACGCGGTCGGCAGTTGCGCCTTGATCACCGCGTTCTTGTCCGGCAACTCCAGTAACGCTGCCGGCACGATATTGAAGTTGGCAGCCATTGGCGTCATCAGCGTGCCGCAATAGCCAGAGAACATACCGATGGCCGCCATTACCGCCGGGTTACCGCCATAGATACCCACCAGCACCGGCACGCCGACGCCCCCAGTCATCACCGGGAACGCCGCGAAGCCGTTGCCCATGATCACCGTAAACAAGGCCATGCCCAACACGTACACCATGACCGCCACCAACTTGAAATCCAGGTTGATGTAGGTGGTGGTGACGTGTGCGACGGCCGTGCCGACACCTGCCTCATTGAACAGCAGGCCAAGCATCGCCAGCATCTGCGGCAGCACCATGGCCCAGCCCAAGGCCTCGGTGAGACGCCGGGATTCGCGCAAGGCCTGCACCGGCGTATCGCGGGTCAGCCAGCAAGCCAGGCCGAGGGCGATCAGGCAGCCGATGCCGAGAGACACGAAGGTGGTGTTTTTCGGGTCCAGCAGCGGTACGCCGCCAATCTCGGTGTGCTTGAGCAAGACCGAACCGATCACGGTGGTCAGCGGGATCGCCAGCGCCGGGATAAACAGCTTGTGCCCGAGGCGACCAGCACTGGCGCGCGAAGCCTTGTCATGCAACTCAGCATGGGTGCCACGGCCAACGCCGCCCAAACCGGCGATCAGCGCCATCACCACCACACCCGCACCGACAACTACCGAGGGCAGGCGCTCGCCCACCAGGAACGGGATGGCAAACAGCAGCCAGAACAGCGCACTGGACCAGCGCTTGGGGTGGGTTCGATCCAACAGAATCATGCCGGCGGTAATCAGCAGCAGGGCCCCGGCGAGCCAGTACAGGTATTGGATGGAGATGATCATTGCGCGGCCTCCACTGGGGTCGCGGCGGGCGTCATCTCGCGGGTCAGTCTTCGGTCAAACCGATGAAGTCGGATCGCGTGAATGATAAAGGCGCAAATCGCCGTAGGAATGCCCCACACCGCGATGTGCAGCGGCTCCACATCAATCCCCGAGCCCAATAGAAAGGTGTGCATCAACGCAATCGCACCAAAGGCGACGAAGATGTCTTCACCAAAAAACAGGCCGACGTTATCGGTGGCAGCGCACATGGCCAACACCTTGTGACGCAGTTTGTCCGGCAGTTTGCCGTAGCGCTTTTCCGCCGCGCCTTCGGCCATCGGTGCCAGCAGTGGGCGCACCATTTGCGGGTGACCGCCGAGACTGGTCAAGCCCATGGCTGCGGTGGACTCACGTACAAATAGATAGATGATCAGCAAACGCCCTACCGTGGCGCGCTCAAACCGCGCAATCCAGTTCTGCGCGTGCAGGCGCAAGCCGTGGCGCTCCAGCAAACCGATGACTGCGAGGGGCAACAACAGGATCAATTGCAGGGCACGAGTCTGTAGGAAACCATCACCCATAGTGGCGAGGATTTTCTCCAGCGGGAAGTGGGCTGCGAGCCCAGTGGCGATAGCCGCGGCGGTGACCACCAACAGCGGATTGAAACGCAAAACAAAGCCAACCACGATCACAAGTACGCCGATCAACGGCCATAAGTTCACAACAGTTTGCATGGCGGAGAGGTCCTTAAGTGCGCGCTGCGGCGCCATTACAGCAGGATGTGAACAAAGGGTTCACAGCAGGAAGTGGCGTGCAGTCGGCTCGGTTTTTTATTGTTGACCCGTCAGGGCGAGCGTCAGTGGCGGCAACTGTGCTGCCTGGGAGAGGGAGGTGTCCAACAAGAAAAATTGTTGCTGCAAACCAATAAATTTTGTGGGTAATGGAGGGCTGTGTGGGTAACAAGTTGCAGACAGGCTGTAAGGGATTCGCGCATCGTAGCGCCGCCTGTTTATCAAGTGTCCCCGCCACTGCGGTGGTGTTCAGCGCCAAAACAAGTTCAGGCGATTGCTAAACAGATGATCAGTGACATCAAGAGCACCAAGGCCAAGTAAGGCACCCCGCCTGGGATAACGCCAGCACGTCATCCCAGGCGCTTCTGGAAAAAGTAGCGTTGATGACCTGGCGGGTAATCGGCCATATGGCCAAATTCACTGAAGCCTAACTTGCGATAAAACCCAGGCGCCTGAAAGCTGAACGTGTCCAGCCAGATACCCGTACACCCCTTACGCAGGGCCGCCTCTTCAGCAGACAGCATCAAGCGAGTGCCCGTGCCTTGGGCGCGCATCGAATCAGGGATACTCAAGAGCTCTATGAACATCCATCCATAGGAAATTTTCCCGTAGAGACCGCCGACCACTTCTTGAGTCACGGGGTCGCGCAGTAAAATTCCGACCGTTTCGAACGCCATTTCACCGGTATGACTCAGGTTATAGGCTCTCAATGGTTTGAGAATTGCCTGGCGCTCTTCCTCAGACACGTTGTAAGACACTTCCATTGCCATCTCCATTGCAGCGCTCTGTGTTGGTTTGAAAAGCCGCTCACTATTGCTTCATGAATGCAAAAAGGGCCAACCCATTGGTTGACCCCAGAGATTCACTCACGCCAGATCGGTTGGCGTCAAAGCTGCTTGAATGTCTCCCGCGACACTTCCTGCAGACCTGCCTCGGTAATTTTCTTCCAATCGCTTTCCGTCACCGCCTGCATGCTTTCGCTTTGACGCGTGACTACATTCATCGCCTTTGCGCCCGGAGTTTCGATGCGCAGAAGGGACTTGCTAGTGACGTCAACGGAGAAAAATCCGGGAGTGAACCAAGACCAGAACTCGACGATATGAACCTTCACCATCGCCGCATCAGCAGCACTTGGCTCGCTTACGACCTCATAACCCGCCTGCTTATATGCCGAGGCTACCGACTCATTGACCAATTGGGAAAGTGTGCGGCCCGACGGGAGCAACACATCGCCCAGCGCCATGCCATAACCGTTACGCTTACGGGCAATGGCGCGTTCGGTGATGGTTTTGTCCGTGACTTCGTTATTCTTCAGCGAAGGAATGTCCGGACTACGAGGGTCGATTTGAAAGATGCGTTCGTCCACTGTACTGATCAGCACTTTCTTGCCATTGCTGGCAGTGGCTTGCACGTTACTCAACGGCGCAACATTGACATCGATCTCGGACCGACTGGTGGCACATCCCGCCAACACCATCAATGCCGCAATTCCCACAGCTAAACGAACGCTCATACCTACCACTCCCTCTCGCCATCATTGGCTTGACCGGAAATCGATCGAAAACGATTGTACCTAGATGATGGCACTTAGACACCTTTTGACCGACTCTGGAAACCGCGACTATCGTCACGTGTGCATCCAAGCCTGAGCCGGTATCGTTAACCCGAGCGACCATCATCGAACAAGGGACAGCACCGGTGACATCATCCACTCCAGCCACCGCCCTCAGCACGCGAACCCACCTGATCGCCCTGGTGGTCGCCGTAACTTTCTTCATGGAGAACCTTGACGCCACGGTAATCGCCACCGCACTGCCGACCATGGCGACCGCCTTCGGGGTGACACCGGTCGACATGAACATCGGCATCACCGCCTATATCCTCGCCGTGGCGATCTTCATACCGCTGTCCAGTTGGGTCGCCGACCGCTTTGGTGCGCGCCGGGTATTCGCTGGCGCAATCATCGTCTTCACCCTCGCCTCACTGCTCTGCGGGCTGAGCCAAAGTATTGAGATGTTCGTGTTCGCCCGAATCCTGCAAGGCATCGGCGGCGCATTGATGGTGCCCGTGGGACGCTTGGCGGTGTTACGCAATACGGATAAGAAAGACCTGGTGAAAATGATCGCGATCATTACCTGGCCGGGCCTGGTCGCACCGATTTTAGGACCGTTGGCCGGCGGGTTGATCGTGACGCATGCATCGTGGCCATGGATCTTCTACGTGAATCTGCCGTTGGGTGCGTTGGCATTGGCCGCCGCACTGTGGTTGGTTCCGGAAGGCCGTGAAGCCAGCGTGCGCACGTTCGATGCCAAGGGTTTTGTATTGCTGGCAGGCGCCTGTGTGGCGCTGCTGGGCGGGCTGGAATGGCTGGGCAACCAAACCGGTGAACGCCTTATCCCAGGCGCCATGCTGGTCGCGGCAGGCATCGCGCTGGCGGTGTGGGCCGTGCACCATTGCTGCCATTCCAGGGATCCGTTATTGCCGCTGGAGACCCTGTCCATCCATACATTTCGCGTGAGCATCTATGGCGGGTCGCTGTTTCGCCTGGCCATCAGCGCCCTGCCGTTCCTGCTGCCGCTGCTGTTTCAAGTCGCCTTTGGTTTATCCCCGGTGGATGCAGGCTTGCTGGTGCTGGCGGTATTCGCTGGCAACTTGGCGATGAAGCCGTTTACCACGGCCATCATGCGCCGCTATGGGTTTCGCCAAGTCTTGCTGGTAAATGGGGTGATCGGCGTGATGTCGATAGCCGCTTGCGCGTTTTTCACGACGCAGACCCCATTTGCACTGATCGTGGCAGTGTTGTTTGCGGGAGGGCTGTCCCGCTCCATGCAGTTCACCTGCTACAACTCGATCGGCTTCGCGGATGTGCCCAAGCCGCGCATGAGTGAGGCGTCGGCGCTGTTCAGCATGTCATTCCAGCTGGCCATGGGGATGGGCGTAACGGTGGCGGCGCTGCTGCTACGGGCATCCATGACCCTGCAGGGGCATGAGATGCAGGCACAGGTCGGGGATTTTCGCGTGGCGTTCGTCGGCGTGGCGCTGCTGGGAGCGTGGGCGCTGGTAGATGTATATCGCTTGAGGGTGGGAGCGGGAGAAAGTGTGTTGAATCGACAGTGAAGGCTGCGACTCAACACACTGTTGCCAGTATCAGGCGGTGGTACTGACCATCGAACCCGACGTGCTGTTGCCCTCATCGGTGACCGCCTGCAACAGCGCGGAAGTCACTGTCTGCAACGCCGCCGCAGTGCCGGCGATCTGCATCTGCGCCGCCGCTACTGCCGCCGCTTTGGCTTCTGCATTCTGGTTGCTGGACTGAGCTTTCTGCAAGGCTTGCTGCTGCGCTTGAAGCTGCTTTTGCAACTGCTCGATCTGCTTCTTCAATTCTTTGACGGTATCGGACTCCTTCGAGATCGAGGAGGCTTGGCCACCGCCACCGCCACTTACACCTGCCGCACCATTGGAATCAGCGTGCATGTTGACGGTCATGCCGCCTGCGCTGCTTGTACTTTCCTTGGTCGCGGCAGACGTCGAGCTGACAGTGCTTGGGGTGCTTGCTACGGAGGCGGTAGTGCTGATGTTGATAAGCATGCCAAGTGTCCGAGAGTAAGAGATTTGCGATCTCTATCGGCCTGGGTGTCGATTACTTTAGGCGGGGGTGGGAAGGTTTTCGGGTAGTAATAAATCGCACGAACAAAAAAGGGCCCACCTTTCGATGAGCCCTTCCAGACCGCCCAGCAGAGCGGATTTTGTTTGGTAGGCGCGATTGGACTCGAACCAACGACCCCCACCATGTCAAGAGCCACCATGCCAGGCGCCAGGCCACGTAGCCTATAGCCCTAAGAGAACGCCCATTCACATTATGAGGCGTCAATCATGGCTAACATTCGCTCCCTTCCCTCTGGCAACTGGAACGCTCAGGTTCGGTTGAGAGGAAGCCCCCCGCAGTCTAAAACATTCCCCACTCAAGCATTGGCCCAGGCATGGGCAGATCAGCTAGAGGCTGTTACCAAGACGCATCAGACGCACACCCTGTACACCCTTGGCATGACCTATTGCGAAACCATGCTCAAGGGCAAGGGTAGCTATGACCACGCAATCAAGATTGTTGACCAGCTCTTTGCTGCCTTCCCTCAGTCAATCCATGACATCACCCCTCAGCTAGTCAATGACTTCAAGCTGAAGCGTCTACAAACGGTCAAGCCTGCGACCTGTCGCATACAGCTAGCGTTCATGTCTCGTTTCTTCAGGTTCGCTAAGCGTGGCCTGCTCATAGACATACACAACCCCGTAAGTGACATAGCCCTACCCAAGCCAGACAAGTCGAGCGACAAGGTAATCAGTGCTGGCGAGCTTAGACAGTTGCTCAACAACCTCTCCCCCACCATGGCCCTAATCGTGGAACTAGCCTATGAGACAGCGATGAGACGCTCAGAAATACTCAAGCTCACAACCCAATGCCTTCACCTGGATGAGCGTATTGCGGATGTAGTGGATGGTAAGAACGGCACTAGGTCTGTGCCCTTGACCATGCGTGCCATAGAGCTACTGAAAGAAGCACAGCGGCTGGCTCTAGCAAACAAGGCACATAGGGGGAGACTGTTTATTGTGACGCCTCATGCAGTGTCACAGGCCGTTAGGCTGGCAAGGAACAAGGCAGGGCTTGACTGTAGCGTCAGGCTTCACCAGTTAAGACATACACGTATAACCAATGTAGCCAAGAAAGGATTCAACAACGCTCAGATAATGATTGTATCGGGACATAGGGATACTAGGTCCGTGGCTAGATACTCACATTTGAATGCGAAGGATGTACTTCACCTCATTGATTAAGCCACTTGTGAGCGCACAGGAACAACGATAGGCAATCGACTGCCACCCATATAGCCATGTAAGCCTGTAGCCCCTCATAGGGGCTTACAGTGGCAACGAGTAAAGGAATGGGTGTGCATGGGAGTTACGGATAGACATTATTTTCGAGAATCCGTGTAGAGTTTTCACTTAGATTTAAGTATATACGTATAGGAACTGAAATTATTTTCGCAATCGTTGTCCCCTTTTCCCTCAAAAACAAGTATATACGTAGAGGACTACAAATTATTTTAAAAAGCGCTGTCCTATTTTCTCTCAGAAACGAGTATAGATAGGTATAGAAAGCAATTTTCTAAACTATTTAAGTCACGCCTTGTAGACCTTTACCTCGAAAAACCAGTATAGCTTATACCAGCATAAAGATTGCTTCCTCACACTGCTTACACAGAGTCAGTAGGTTGCGGTCTTTTTTATTGCCTGGGCGATGAGCTTTCCAAAACAACACAGCTGAAGAGGAATCTAAAGAGAGGACAATAATGGAAATCGAAAAAATCATAGAAAGTAAAGCCATGAGCCTTAACACAACTGACCGAAAGCTCATGTACTTGATGATCAGAAATAATAGCAACGATGGCGCACGCTGGTGTGAAATTTCTCTCACAGAGTTTTCTTCAGCGACAGGCAAGTCACCTAGCGCATGCAGCAAAGTAATTCAATATCTAGTAAAGCATGAACTCATAGTCATCCGAAAGGTAAGACTTGGGTCTTCATATCGCAATCAATTTAAAACAATCCCGCTGGAGTATGACTAATGAACACAATAACCATGACAGAAATCAACGAACTCGCACGTCAGACAGGTAATACCTCAATGGCAGTCCTAACAGACCTTATCGAACGGGGCTATCAGCTAGTCGAAGAACCTCCCGCACCTAGAGGTAATCCATTGACTTCCTCTAAGGATGCGTTAGCACAGTGGAAGGCATCTAAGCAGAAGGTACGAGACGAGCTTTATAAAGCAGACCCTCTTGTTCGACAGCTTACTGACTTGGACACAGCATATAACTCATCCGCTCAGCAGGCCAAGCAAAGCATTGTCCAACGTGATGCGTTTGGAAATATTACAGGCACCACTAAATCCGTCCTCACTGGTGCAACCCAGAAAGAGCAAGCGGAACTGATGGCAGCCATTCGCGCAATGTATAATCAAGGAGAATAACCATGAAAGCAGTAGACCTAACACCAGCAGAAATTAAAGTGCTAGAACAACGTCGCTCAGCGCTAGGCGCTATCGACTGTAGCATTGAGCAAAAGAACAAACTCATCTCAGGCATTAGGGACTACAAAGGGAGTGAGTATGGTATGACTCAATATGGCTCATATCAGGTGCTGTCCGTTCATGGTAACAGCTCGCTCCCTGTAGAGCTTGAAGGAACCTTCACAGACGCTCGACATATTACCAGAACGATAGATAACTTAATCACAGAAGGGAAACTGATTGAACCCAAGTAACCCATGGGACATTTAAAAATATAAACATCTAGCCACACACATCTACCGCACCGACAACACAAGACAATTACAAAAACAACAATCGGAGCTACCTATTGATAAGAGTAGTTGACGCAATATGTGGGGCAGGAAAAACCACTTGGGTATTCGACCATATCCGCACAAACTCAGATAAGCGCTGGCTATTCGTATCTCCCTACCTTAGCGAAGTGGGTGACGGGAAAACCAAAGGGCGCATCCAACTAGAACTCCCCGCACTAGACTTCAAGGCTCCTGGTACGAGTTCACTTAGCAAGGCTTCACACCTCAAAAACCTTCTCACTGCCGGACACAATATTGCATGCACCCATGCGCTATTCGAGGACATTGATAAGGACACAGTACAAATCATCTATGAGAATGGCTACCACTTAATCATTGATGAAACGATGGACATGATTGAAGTCTGGAAAGAGTACCACCCTCAAGACATTACAGCACTCGCCGAGGCTGGCATGATTAACATTGCTGAAAGCGGCAAGGTAGAATGGAATCACATAAAGTATCCAAACTATAAAGGCCGTGACCTTTCAGTGAAGAACAAATGCGATATAGGCTCTCTATGGTTATATGGAGATAGTATCTTCATTGCTCGAACACCTCCTTGCGTCATTGATGCTGCCAAGACCGCTACCATTCTAACCTACCTTTTTGAGGGTAGCTTAATGGCTGCATGGCTGAAAGTTAACAAGCTGAGCTACACGCCCTACTACCCAGAAGGACTACGCTCAGAGGAGGAGATCAAGCGCATTATCAAGTCCAAGCTCAGCATTATCAATACGCCCAAGAAGGTGCTAGAGATACAGAGAGATGACAGAGGTATGTATGCACCACATACATTCTCTTACTCATGGTTTGAAAATGCTGACAGTGAGTCACTGAAAGTTCTTGGTGCGAGCCTAGAGAATGCTAGACAGAAGAGTATGCCGAAGGGTGCATACTTCTGGACGGCACCAATAGGCTCCACACCGTACCAACAATTAAAGGTTATGACTCATAAGCGCTGGCAGACTGACCTAGATAATAAAGACGGCTCCAAACACAGGACATTCGTTCCTTGGAACACTAGAGCAACCAACGATTTTGCAGACAGGACCAATTGCATATACGCGTACAACGTCTACCCGAACGTCTCAATAGTTCAACATTATAAGACCTTGGACATTGAGATTGACGCTGAGAAATATGCACTAGGCTACATGCTTCAATTCATCTTCAGAGGGTCGATAAGAACTCACAACCCTATGAGCATCTTGGTTGCTAGTGAGCGAATGAAAACCATGCTAGAAAACTGGCTAGAAATTTAGTGACAAGAAAAGCTCATTTCTTTGTCACCAAATCGCTAAACCCCCTTGTATTACGTGGCCTGTAGAGGGGCTCCCCTAAAGATATAGATATACCATAGATCAACGGCGTCAATACTGAGATCATTTTCTCTTAAAGACCTTTAAGGGTTTTTGATCTTTTAAAGCATACAAGACTACCAATCTTATGCTTAGAAGCAAAAGCAACGTCGGCATAGCCGACAAAGAGCACGCATTAAAAGATAAAATCAAAAGCAGAGCACCTACCAATGTATCGCTCTTGATCCTTTCTTTATGCGTATGCCACTCCGTGGCGTGCTTTTGCTTTTGCCTCTGTCACGCAGTGACGTTAAGACAACTTACCCAGGACAACACAATGTCAGACAATGATAATATTAGAATACCTGATCTAACCTCTTTCGTAATTCATAGCATCACCATACGAAGGGGTTTAGCCAAAGAGATTATTGCTAAGCGTGAGGACCACCAAGCGCTGTATGACATCTCATATAATCATGGCCTCTCTCTTCAAGCAGTAGGCTATCTATCAAGATGTTCACTAGAGGAAATTGAGAGAGCGCCCGCTACTCATCAACTCTAACAACCATAATTAAAAACAGAGACAAGTAATGAACCTAACAGATAAAGACAAGACAGAATACATTGAGACAAACTCACATTGCGCACTAGCTAAGCGTTTAGGCGTCAGCATGATTACGCTTGACACTTACGCAGAAGAACAAGGATGGAAAGAGGAACACCGTATCTATTGGCATGACAAATCAATTGAGATATTGAAACAGGAGCTAGTCAATGGAAATATTGCTGCCGTTAAGGAGATGTTAAAGGTAACTGGTGGCGTAAGACCTGTAGGACGCCCACGCAAATTAGAGGTTGAGCGTGAAATTGCTATCGACAAACGCATTCAGGAAGAATACGACGCAGATATTCGACGAATGAAGCTCGTAGACAGCAAACCAAGATAATTATTTATTAAGACGAGATGAGTGCATTGATCATAGAAGCTAGCGTTCAATTTAAAACAGTGGGCACTGGACATAGCAAGGGCAGGTAGAGCGTGATGCTCAGATTCTAGGCTTACCTAGATGCCCCTCAGGGGTGCTCAATGCGTTACCACACTGGCCGTTCTTCATAGGGGCTAACGCCCTCTACGCCTGATAGTTCAGCTACCAGTCACCTGCCCTCCTAACCACGCCAGAAGGGGTGAGCGTTCCACGTCTGAGCGTGGCTACTCCCATCGCTTATAGTCTCGATGCGACCGACTGTGCGTTCCTGATAGAACTACACCATTGAAGGTTCGCCCTACCGCTACTTACACATTCGCGCCCCTCAAAGTCAGGGACATACAGTTCAGCTTACGCAAGGCCCGTTTGCACAGCTACTGATATACGCCGTGCAGTGAGTAGCGTCAAGCCCTAGCCTCGCCGAACTTGGCAGGTCATCGCAGCCAATGCACGCGTCGTATCATCGTCGGATTTTGCTTGGGTCACATAGCCAGCCACGCAGTCACGAAAAGGCATGCTGATAGCGTATGAGAGAATCAAAGCGGAGCATACAATTGAAGCTGCAATCCATCTCATAACTCACCCTTCTATCGAGGCAATCAAGCGCTTGGATTTTTCTTCATATTATTAAGCATTTTCTCATTAACTTTCATGCGTGTCTCAAGCTGTCTATCAGAAAGCTTTCTCTTGCTCATCGTATCAATTGAAAATTTATACTCCCACTCATTTATCCAGCCTCTTGTATATGCATGAGTAATCGCTTCAAAATTTAGCGACTTACTCTCATCCTTTCGAACACGTTTCACTGCCTGAAAAATCAGATCTGAGGGTAAGCCAATAAATTTTTTAACACAGCAGTTCCCTACCGTAGCCATGCTTCGATTTTTCTTGTTTTGAAGTACACAGACTTCTTTAATCGGATAATGACCGCACAAGCAAGTCTCAAATTCATCCGCCTCATAAATATTGTGAAGCGCCCATTCACGCTTAGCTTCATCCCATGAGGTGGATTGAGATAGCGCGAGTATCTCTCTCGTCAAATTGTACTCAGACATTGCTTCCCCTCGCACATAGCGTATTGACACTATAGCAGCGGGAGAGACGTATAGAATTTTTCCTAGAAATTCATTAGCGACATTGCATATATAAGCACCCCACCCCACACCCCCTGCCCCACCCCTAGAGAGACGCCCCCGCCAGCCCTACAGCAGCACACAGAGCGTGCAGGATTCACCACAGAGCGTAGGGTGTTGAGCGTGGCCGACAGGCGTACCCGCCTCACAGCAGGCACGTAGCTCAGTTGGTTAGAAGCCTGCCCTTGCGAGGCACGAGCAACGGGCAAGGGAGTGAGCTTGCGAACGTACCACCACCTAGACAAGATAGTGAACGAGCCATGCATATCAATGGGTTAGGTAGAGTCGTTCACAAATCTGAGTGTGAACAGAGGCAGGCATGAATCCACGTTCACATTGCCTTGTGTGAACGAAGCCTATAATTTGTGAACGTTTTCTTAGGCAAAGAAAAAGGGGAACCCTTTCGGATTCCCCTTCACACCGCCCAGCAGAGCGGATTTTGTTTGGTAGGCGCGATTGGACTCGAACCAACGACCCCCACCATGTCAAGGTGGTGCTCTAACCAACTGAGCTACGTGCCTGCTGTGAGGCGGCATTCTACGGAATTCCGAAGGGGTGTCAACATCTTTTTTGCAGCTAACCCTATGAATATGCGAATTATTTATTTGCAGTCGGTGCACCGCACTTTTTTGGGTGGCTGGCAGGCAATTTTCAACTCAGGTAGGATCGGGGCACTCGTAAAAAATATAAAACAGAGGTTCCAGGATGGCGAACACCCCCTACCCCCAGTCGTATTACGCCGCTTCCGCAAATGCCGTTCCGCCGCGCCCAATGTTGCAAGGCGACGTTGAAACCGATGTGTGCGTGATTGGTGCCGGATATACCGGCCTGTCCAGCGCGCTGTTTCTGCTGGAGAACGGTTTTCGCGTGACGGTACTGGAAGCCGCCAAGGTGGGCTTTGGCGCATCGGGCCGCAATGGCGGGCAGATCGTCAACAGCTACAGCCGCGACATTGACGTGATCGAGCGCAGCGTCGGCCCCCAGCAGGCACAGTTGCTGGGGCAGATGGCGTTCGAGGGCGGCAGGATCATTCGCGAGCGGGTCGCCAAATACCAGATCCAATGCGATCTGAAGGACGGTGGCGTATTCGCAGCACTCAACAGCAAGCACATGGGCCACCTGGAGTCGCAGAAACGCTTGTGGGAGCGCTACGGCCATACACAGCTGGAGCTGCTGGACGAGCGTCGTATTCGCGAGGTAGTGGCCTGTGACAACTATGTCGGCGGACTGCTGGACATGAGTGGCGGCCACATCCATCCACTCAACCTGGCGCTGGGTGAAGCCGCAGCCGTGGAGTCCCTGGGCGGTACGATCTACGAACAATCGGCGGCAGTACGCATCGAGCGTGGCGCCAACCCGGTGGTCCACACCGCCGAAGGCAAGGTCAGGGCCAAGTTCATCATCGTCGCGGGCAATGCATACCTGGGTAACCTGGTACCGGAGTTGGCGGCCAAGTCGATGCCCTGTGGCACTCAGGTGATCACGACGGCGCCACTCGGGGACGAACTGGCCAAGACCCTCCTGCCGCAGGATTACTGCGTAGAGGACTGCAACTACCTGCTCGACTACTATCGCCTCACCAGCGACAAGCGCCTGATCTTCGGCGGCGGCGTGGTGTATGGCGCGCGCGACCCGGCGAACATCGAAGCAATCATCCGCCCGAAAATGCTCAAGGCCTTCCCGCAACTCAAGGATGTGAAGATCGACTACGCCTGGACCGGCAATTTCCTGCTGACTCTGTCGCGCTTGCCGCAGGTCGGTCGCCTGGGCGACAACATCTACTACTCACAGGGCTGCAGCGGCCATGGCGTGACGTACACCCACCTGGCGGGCAAGGTGCTGGCGGAAGCGCTGAGGGGCCAGGCAGAGCGTTTTGATGCGTTTGCCGACCTGCCGCACTACCCATTCCCGGGCGGGCAACTGTTGCGCACGCCGTTTGCGGCACTGGGGGCTTGGTATTACGGGCTGCGAGATAAGCTTGGCTTCTGACAAATCAATGGGAGCCGGTTCGCCGGCTCCCGCAGAAATTGCCAAATCGCAGACACAAAAAACCCCGGTCTTTCGACCAGGGTCTTTGCTATCGGATCAAAGTAGCCAGTGGCTTTCTTTGTGCTTCAAGGCGTTCAGTGGGCCTTGATGCAGATATGGCGCAGCGGACGGGACTCGAACCCGCGACCCCCGGCGTGACAGGCCGGTATTCTAACCGACTGAACTACCGCTGCGTATCGCTTGACCGGGTGAGTAAACCACCTCAACCGTCTTTAAACATCTGATCAAGCAGCCTTGGCTGTTCAATCTCAAGCCCGATAAATCGAACCTGGAAAATATGGCGCAGCGGACGGGACTCGAACCCGCGACCCCCGGCGTGACAGGCCGGTATTCTAACCGACTGAACTACCGCTGCGCGTCGGTGCAACCTTTAACGTTGCGTCTTACCCGAAGGCAAAACTCTCAAGAAGTGGTGGGTGATGACGGGATCGAACCGCCGACCCTCTGCTTGTAAGGCAGATGCTCTCCCAGCTGAGCTAATCACCCTTTGCTTCGTTGAGGCCGCGAAATTTACGCAGGTAGCGGACCTAAGTCAATAGCAGGATTGAGTTTTTTTCAAAAACAGCTTCGAATTGCAAGCTGCAAGCTACAAGTCGAAAGCCACCAAAATCCGCTTTAACTTGCAGCTCATCGCTTGAAGCTGCTCTTCACTGCTCATAGACCATCTTCTTGCTCATGCCACCGTCCACCACAAACTCTTGCCCGGTGACAAACCCGGCGTGGCGCGACAGCAACCACGCCACCATCGCCGCCACGTCCTCCACCGTCCCCACCCTGCCCGCCGGGTGCTGGGCATGATCGGCATCGGTCAAAGGCTCGGCACGCCGCGCCGCAGGATCGCGGGCATCGATCCAGCCAGGACTGACCGCATTCACCCGCACCTCCGGCCCGAGACTCATCGCCAAGGCATGCGTCAGCGCCAACAGACCGCCCTTGCTCGCGGCATAGGCCTCGCTATCCGGCTCCGACTGGCGAGCCCGGGTCGACGCCAGGTTGACAATGGCCCCGCCGTGGGCGCGCAGGTAAGGCGCACAGTGCTTGGCCAGCAACATCGCCCCACTGAGGTTAACGGCCAGCACGCGGTTCCAGTAAGCCAGATCAAGGCTTTCCAGGGTGATATTGTGCGGGTCGGCCACCGCAGCGTTACAGACCAATGCGT
Source organism: Pseudomonas grimontii (assembly GCF_007858185.1). Taxonomy (GTDB): domain Bacteria; phylum Pseudomonadota; class Gammaproteobacteria; order Pseudomonadales; family Pseudomonadaceae; genus Aquipseudomonas; species Aquipseudomonas grimontii. Next base: position 231,370 of record NZ_VFES01000006.1, on the reverse strand, counting down.
CCAGGCGACCGAATTGCCCCAGGACTTCGGCAACCCCCTGGGCCACCTGTTTCTCATCAGCCACATCCATGGTGATAAACCAGGCGTTGTCGCCCAGCACCTTGGACACTTTGGAACCGCGCTCGCGGTCCAGGTCAGTCAAGACCACCTGCCAGCCTTCGCAGATCAGCCACGCGGCAATTCCGAGGCCAATGCCCCGCGCCGCTCCCGTCACCAGGGCGACGCGCCCATTACCGGCCGCTGCAGCCTCCAGGGACCACTCGATCACAAGGCAGCCAGCCCGCGAGCCAGGTCAGCTTGCAGGTCAGCGACATCTTCCAGGCCGACCGCGATGCGGATCAGGCTGTCCCGGATACCGGCCGCCTCACGCTCTTGCGGCGCCAGGCGTCCGTGGGACGTAGTGCTCGGATGGGTAATGGTGGTCTTGCTGTCACCCAGGTTGGCCGTGATGGAGATCAGGCGCGTCGCATCGATAAAGCGCCACGCGCCCTCTTTGCCGCCCTTCACTTCGAAACTCACCACCGCGCCGAAGCCACGCTGCTGGCGCTGGGCCAATGCGTGTTGCGGATGGCTCTTGAGGCCGGCGTAATGCACTTTCTCGATACCGTCCTGCTGCTCCAGCCACTCGGCCAGGGCCTGAGCGTTGGCGCAATGGGCTTTCATACGCAGGCTGAGGGTTTCCAGGCCCTTGAGGAAGATCCAGGCGTTGAACGGGCTCAAGGTTGGGCCGGCAGTGCGCAAAAAGCCCACCACTTCCTTCATCTGCTCGCCGCGACCAGCAACAACGCCGCCCATGCAACGGCCCTGGCCGTCGATAAACTTGGTAGCCGAGTGCACCACGATGTCCGCGCCCAGCTTCAGCGGCTGCTGCAAGGCAGGCGTGCAGAAACAGTTGTCGACCACCAGCATCGCGCCTTTGGCGTGTGCCACTTCGGACAACGCGGCGATATCCACCAACTCGGCCAACGGATTGGACGGCGACTCGACGAACAGCAGCTTGGTGTTGGACTTGATTGCCGCATCCCAGCCGGACAGATCCGCCAGGGGCACGTAATCCACCTCAATACCGAAACGCTTGAAATACTTCTCGAACAGGCTGATGGTCGAACCAAACACGCTGCGCGACACCAGCACGTGGTCACCGGCACTGCACAGGCTCATTACCACCGCCAGGATCGCCGCCATGCCGGTGGCCGTTGCTACCGCCTGTTCTGCGCCTTCCAGCGCCGCGATGCGCTCTTCGAACGCGCGCACAGTCGGGTTGGTGTAGCGGGAATAAACGTTACCCGGCACTTCGCCAGCAAAGCGCGCGGCGGCGTCGGCCGCCGTGCGGAACACGTAGCTGGAGGTAAAGAACATCGGGTCACCGTGCTCACCTTCCGGGGTGCGGTGCTGGCCGGCGCGCACAGCCAGGGTATCGAAAGCTACGCCATCGAGGTCGCTGTCCAACCGACCGGCATCCCATTCCTGACTCATGCTGCGACTCCTTACTCAATTCTTTATTTAAGATACAAAACCGGCCCCTCAGGGCCGGTGTCTACTCAGTTGTTGTACAGATCGATGATCGCGCTGACCGCCTGGGTCTTGATCTTCGACGAGTCGTTACGCGCCTGCTCGATCTTGTTCAGGTAGGCCTCGTCGACGTCACCGGTCACGTACTTGCCGTCGAACACGGCGCAGTCGAACTGCTCGATCTTGATCTTGCCACCGCCGACCGCTTCGATCAGGTCCGGCAGGTCCTGGTAGATCAGCCAATCGGCGCCGATCAGGTCGGCCACGTCCTGGGTCGTGCGGTTGTGGGCGATCAGTTCGTGGGCGCTCGGCATGTCGATACCGTACACGTTCGGGTAACGCACGGCAGGCGCTGCGGAACAGAAATACACGTTCTTCGCACCGGCTTCACGGGCCATCTGGATAATTTGCTTGCAGGTGGTGCCGCGCACGATGGAATCGTCCACCAGCATCACGTTCTTGCCACGGAATTCCAGTTCGATGGCGTTGAGTTTCTGGCGCACCGACTTCTTGCGCGCAGCCTGGCCAGGCATGATGAAGGTACGACCGATGTAACGGTTCTTCACGAAGCCTTCGCGGAACTTGACGCCCAAGTGGTTGGCTAACTCCAGCGCAGCGGTACGGCTGGTGTCCGGGATCGGGATCACCACGTCGATATCGTGCTCGGGACGCTCGCGCAGGATCTTGTCGGCCAGCTTCTCACCCATGCGCAGGCGCGCCTTGTACACCGAAACGCCATCGATGATCGAATCCGGACGCGCCAGGTAGACGTGTTCGAAGATGCACGGGGTGAGTTTCGGCGCTACGGCGCACTGACGGGTGTGCAACTTGCCGTCTTCGGTGATGTACACCGCTTCGCCCGGCGCGAGGTCGCGGATCAGGGTAAAGCCCAGCACGTCCAGGGACACGCTTTCGGACGCGATCATGTACTCGACGCCTTCGTCGGTGTGACGCTGGCCGAACACGATCGGGCGAATACCGTGCGGGTCACGGAAGCCGACGATGCCGTAGCCGGTGATCATCGCAACGACGGCATAACCGCCGACGCAACGGTTGTGCACGTCAATCACGGCGGCGAACACGTCTTCTTCGGTCGGCTGCAGCTTGCCGCGCTGGGCCAGCTCGTGGGCGAACACGTTGAGCAGCACTTCCGAGTCGGAGTTGGTGTTGACGTGGCGCAGGTCAGATTCGTAAATCTCCTTGGCCAGTTGTTCAACGTTGGTCAGGTTGCCGTTGTGCGCCAAGGTAATGCCGTAAGGCGAGTTGACGTAGAACGGCTGAGCTTCGGCCGACGTCGAGCTGCCGGCGGTCGGGTAACGCACATGGCCAATGCCCATGTGCCCGACGAGGCGCTGCATATGACGCTGATGGAACACGTCACGTACCAACCCGTTGTCCTTGCGCAGGAATAACCGGCCGTCGTGGCTGGTTACAATACCGGCAGCGTCCTGGCCGCGGTGCTGGAGGACGGTTAGCGCGTCATACAGCGCCTGATTGACGTTCGACTTACCGACGATACCGACGATGCCACACATGCGACGCAACCCCTACTTAATGAATCTTGACTGAACACAACTTACTGCGGCGTTTTGGCCGGCAAGAGGTGTTCCTTGAACGGAAGATCAGCGGGTACGCTGATTCCGCTGGCCAGCCACTGACTGCTCCACCCCAATATGAGGTTCTTGGACCAATCTGCAACTAATAGAAATTTTGGCACGAGTACCGACTCCTGCCACCACGAATCCTGCTGTACCGGCCCCAGGCTCAACAGCCCGACCGCCACGACCACCAGCAACGCGCCACGCGCAGCGCCGAAGGCCATGCCGAGAAATCGATCGGTCCCGGAGAGACCGGTGACACGTATCAACTCGCCAATAAGATAATTGACCATTGCCCCCACCAGCAGCGTGGCGATGAACATGATGGCGCAGCCCGCGATGACGCGAGCCGAAGGTGTTTCGATGTATCCGGCCAGGTAGACCGACAATGAACCCCCGAACATCCAGGCTACGACTCCTGCGATGATCCAGGTCAGCAACGACAGTGCTTCTTTTACGAAGCCGCGGCTTAGACTGATCAAAGCGGAGATGGCGACGATTGCAACGATCGCCCAGTCAACCCAGGTAAATGGCACGTTTGAGCCTGCGGACGGATAAGGCGGCGCATTTTAGCAGAGCGTCGGGCTGTCGGTAAGCTGTGATTGCGGCTGCTTTGCAAATCAATAGTTTGTGGCGAGCCAATCACATTTCAACCTCACCACAAAACCAATGTGGGAGGGGGCTTGCCCCCGATTGCGGCTTATCAATCACTGCATAGTGCTGACTGATCCACCGCTATCGGGAGCAAGCCCCCTCCCACAGTTGGTTGCATCCCAGGCTGAAATCGATGCGGACTCAGCCGCGCTCAGGCTGAAAGCGGGTCACGAAGCCCTTCAGGTTCTGCTGACGGTCCAGCAAGTCCCGCAGCCGGTCGGCCTCGGCACGCTCGATCAGCGGCCCGATAAACACGCGGTTCTTGCCGTCGGCACTACGGATGTAGGCGTTGTAACCCTGGGCACGCAACTTCTTCTGCAAAGCGTCGGCGCCTTCGCGATTGCCCAGGCTGGCCACCTGAATCGACCAACTGATCGGCAAGCCATTCGGATCGATACGGCTCTGCCCCACGTCCGGCTTGCCCGGAGCGGCAGGCTGTGGCGCTACAGGCTTGGGCGCAGGCGCAGGCTTGGCGGCGACAGCCGGAGCAGGTGTCGGCTTGACCACCGGCACGCTTGGCTGCACCGGCATCGACGGCGCCTGCTGCGCAGCCACCTCATCATCGGTCGGCACAGGCTCTTCTTCCGGCAACGCCTGCGGCTCAGGCACTACCACCGGTTGAACCTGCACTTGCGGCACCGCGGGTGCCTGGGGCGCAGCCGGGGCCTCGACAACCACTTGGCGCTGCTCGTCCTGGCGGGAAAACAGCATCGGCAGGAAAATCACCGCCAATGCCACCAGCACCAGGGCTCCAACCATTCGCTGCTTGTATGCGCTATCCAGTAATGCCATGTGCAGCTTCCTCCGTGGAGCGCCGGGCCAACCACTCAAGCGCCTCGGCAACACAATAAAATGATCCGAACAACAGAATTTCGTCCTCGGCCGTCGCCACCGCGCACTGAGCCTCCAGGGCAGCAGTCACGCTTGCATACGACGCCACGGGCGCACCAAGGTTCTGTAACGCGATCTCAAGCTCATGGGCCGGACGGCTACGGGGCGTATCCAACGGCGCTACCGCCCAAGCCTGGACGCTGTCCAGCAACGGCGCAACCACGCCCTCCAGGTCCTTATCGGCGAGCAAACCGAATACAGCCAGGCGACGCCCCACCGGTGGCGTGCGCGCCAGGCGTTTTGCCAGGTATTGCGCCGCATGGGGGTTATGCCCCACATCCAGCAGCAGGTTCAGGCGCTTGCCGTGCCAGTCGAACGCGCGACGGTCCAGGCGCCCCACAACGCGGGTCGCCAGTAAAGTCGCAGCAATCTGCTCCGCATGCCAAGGCAGGTCCAGTAACAGATAGGCTTGCAGCGCGAGCGCGGCGTTCTCCATCGGCAGGTTCAGCAAGGGCAGATCGCGCAGCTCTACAGCCTGCCCACGCGCATCCCGCCCGCGCCACTGCCAGTGCTGATCACCGATCTCAAGATTGAATTCGCGGCCACGCAGGAAGAACGCGCAATCCAGCTCACGCACCTTGTCGAGCAAGGGCTGCGGCGGATCCAGGTCACCACACAGCGCAGGCTTGCCCTGGCGGAAGATCCCGGCCTTTTCATAGGCCACGGACTCGCGGGTATCACCCAGGTAGTCGGCATGGTCCACGCCAATACTGGTGACCAGCGCCAAGTCGGCATCCACCACGTTGACGGTGTCCAGGCGTCCGCCCAGGCCCACTTCCAATACGACCACATCCAGTTGCGCACGCTCGAACAGCCAGAACGCCGCCAGGGTGCCCATTTCGAAGTAAGTCAGGGAAATCTCGCCCCGCCCGGCATCGAGTGCGGCGAAGGCTTCGCAGAGTTGCTCATCAGTGGCTTCGACGCCATTGAGTTGCACCCGCTCGTTGTAACGCAGCAAGTGCGGCGAGCTGTACACGCCTACTTTCAGCCCTTGGGCTTGCAGCAGCGCGGCAACAAAGGCGCAGGTAGAGCCTTTGCCGTTGGTGCCGGTCACCGTGATCACGCGCGGTGCCGGCCGGCCCAACCCAAGGCGGGCCGCTACCTGTTGCGAGCGCTCCAGGCCCATGTCGATGGCGGACGGATGCAACTGCTCAAGGTAGGCGAGCCATTCGCCCAGGGTACGTTGGGTCATAGGTTCGCAGGCACCGGCGGCACAACGATTGGCTCGACTTTAGGCGCGACGTAAACAGGTGTCGGCAGGCCCATCATTTGTGCCAGCAGGCTGCCCAGGCGTGGGCGCAGCTCGCCGCGCGGGATGATCAGGTCGATTGCACCGTGTTCCAGCAGGAACTCGCTGCGCTGGAAGCCTTCCGGCAGCTTTTCGCGCACGGTCTGCTCGATCACACGCGGGCCGGCAAAGCCGATCAGGGCTTTTGGCTCACCGACGATCACGTCACCCAGCATCGCCAGGCTGGCGGAAACGCCGCCGTAGACCGGGTCGGTCAGCACGGAGATGAACGGAATGCCTTCCTCGCGCAGACGCGCCAGCACCGCAGAGGTCTTGGCCATTTGCATCAGGGAGATCAACGCTTCCTGCATGCGCGCACCACCGGAGGCGGCGAAGCAGATCATCGGGCAACGGTTTTCCAGGGCATAGTTGGCGGCGCGCACGAAGCGCTCGCCGACGATGGCACCCATGGAACCGCCCATGAAGGAGAACTCGAACGCCGAGACCACCACCGGCATGCCCAGCAGCTTGCCGCTGACGGAAATCAGCGCGTCCTTCTCACCGGTCTGCTTTTGTGCAGCGGTCAGGCGGTCCTTGTACTTCTTGCCGTCGCGGAACTTGAGACGGTCAACCGGCTCCAGGTCAGCGCCCAGCTCGTTACGGCCGTCGGCGTCGAGGAAGATGTCGATGCGGGCGCGGGCGCCGATACGCATGTGGTGGTTGCACTTGGGGCAAACATCCAGGGTCTTTTCCAGCTCGGGGCGGTACAGCACCGCGTCGCAGGATGGGCACTTGTGCCACAGACCTTCAGGAACCGAGCTTTTCTTCACCTCGGAACGCATGATCGAAGGGATCAGTTTGTCTACTAACCAGTTGCTCATGCTTTCTTTCTCCAGTACCGGTGGCTTGAACACAGCCCCGCGTATGCCCTTGAGCTAAATTCATATGTGGCGATGACGCAGGCTGGACGGGGTCAGACGTTCGACCTGCCATTTCCAGCCTGCATCCTCAGCCTTCCAGACAGCCTGCCAGTGCAGGTTGCCACTTCATTTCCGGGCCTCCCTCAGGCGGCGCCGGGCTGTTTTACACAGTGGTAGTTATGGACGGCGGCAGACTGCCAGCCGTCACATCCCGCCACTGCTGTTGCGCACCGCGTGCATGAATGCGCGAATCTTGCCGTGATCCTTGATGCCCTTGCCTTGCTCCACCCCACCACTGACATCCACGGCATACGGCCGAACCTGTTCGATCGCCGCCCCGACATTCGCGGGATTGAGCCCACCCGCGAGGATGATCGGCTTGCCCAATCCTTCGGGGATCAGCGACCAATCGAACGCTTCGCCGGTCCCACCAGGTACGCCTTCGACATACGTGTCCAGCAGAATGCCCCGCGCGCCGGAATAGGCCGCGCAGGCACCCGCGATGTCGTCGCCCGCCTTGACCCGCAGCGCCTTGATATACGGGCGCTGGTAGCTTTCACATTCATCCGGGGTTTCGTCGCCGTGAAACTGCAGCATATCCAACTGTACGGCATCCAGGATTTCGTTAAGTTCGCAGCGGCTGGCGTTGACGAACAAGCCCACGGTGGTCACGAACGGCGGCAACGCAGCAATGATCGCCCGCGCCTGCAACACATTCACCGCCCGCGGGCTCCTGGCATAAAACACCAAACCGATGGCATCCGCCCCCGCCTCGACTGCCGCCAGCGCGTCTTCTATGCGGGTAATCCCGCAAATCTTGCTGCGAACGGCAGACATGTCGTAGAAACCTCAGGGGTTGGACCGAGAAAGTCCCGGATGGTAACAAAAGCTTTTCCGGGCGTCAGCCGCCAAGTTCGCTGAAACCTGTGAGGAAGTGTGGTCCGATGAAGCGCTCCGGCAGCTCGAACTCGTCGCGGTACTCCACATCCACCAGGTACAGGCCAAACGGATGCGCCGTGACGCCACCCGTGCGGCGGATGCGGCTTTCCAGCACTTCCCTGGCCCACTCCACCGGGCGCTCGCCGGTTCCGATGGTCATCAATACGCCAGCAATGTTGCGCACCATATGGTGCAGGAAGGCGCCGGCGCGGATGTCCAGCACAATCATCTTGCCGTGGCGGGTCACCCGCAGGTGGTGGACTTCCTTGATCGGCGACTTGGCCTGGCACTGGCCGGCGCGGAACGCACTGAAGTCATGCACCCCAACCAGATGCTGCGCAGCCTCGGCCATGCGTTCGGCATCCAGCGGACGATGATTCCAGGTGATTTCTTCGTTGAGGTGCGCGGGACGGATCTGGTCGTTGTAGATCACATAGCGATAACGCCGGGCAATCGCCTTGAAGCGCGCATGAAAGTGCGCAGGCATGACCTTGGCCCAACTGACGCTGACGTCATGGGGCAAATTGATATTGGCGCCCATCACCCATGCCTTCATCGTGCGTTCGGCCTGGGTATCGAAGTGCACCACCTGGCCACAGGCGTGCACGCCGGCATCGGTACGCCCGGCGCACATCAACGACACAGGGGAATCAGCAACTTTCGACAGCGCCTTCTCCAGGGTTTCCTGCACTGTCAGCACACCTGACGCCTGGCGCTGCCAGCCGCGATAGCGCGAGCCTTTGTATTCCACGCCCAAGGCGATGCGGTTAAAGCCAGCGGCCGCCATTTCGGCGGCCGGGTTATCTATATTTGCCAAGAACTGAGAGCCTGATGAGTTGCGCGAAGGCGGCCATTATAAATGCGGCAGCGGCGTGGCGTGCGCTTTTGTTAGGGTTTGCCCGCTCCCACACTGGACGTGCATCAACCTTCAGATCTTGCCGAGCATTTCCTTGGCCTCGCCGCGCTGCGCTTCATCACCTTCGGTGAGCACTTCGGAGAGGATGTCCCGCGCGCCGTCGGCATCCCCCATGTCGATATAGGCCTGGGCGAGGTCGAGCTTGGTAGCGACTTCATTAGTGCCGGAGAGGAAGTCGAACTCCGGCTCATCATCGCCCAGCGCCGCGTCTTCAGCGGTAAAGGAGGGTTCGATGGGCGGATTTTCCAGGCTCTGGGACAGGCGATCCAGCTCGGCATTGACATCGTCCAGCTCCGAAGCGAACGCATCAGGCTTGGCGGCGGTTTCTGGCTCGTCCGCCAGGGACAGGTCGAAATCCTCCGGCAAATCGAAGTCATCCAGGGCCGAAGGGGTCAGGGTCGGCGGCTCGACTGCCGACACATCCTTCATCTGATCCTCAAGACCGGAAAGGAAGTCGTCGTCGGATTGTTCGGACGCCGGGTCATTCAGCTGCAGGTCCAGATCGAAGTCCGACAGGTTTTCCTCGCCGGCCTTGGGCGCCGATTGCTGCTCCAGGAGCGCTGCAAACGTCTGCTCGTCGTCCAGGTTGGCCGGGGATGCCGCTTCCAGGTCATCCAGGCTCAGATCGAAATCGGTGTCGAGTGCATCAGGCGCGGTAGCAGGGGCAGCCGGCTTGTCTTCCAGCAAGTCCTTGACGTACTGAGCGTCAAGGGCCGCTGCCGCAACCGCGGCACTGACGCCCGCCGCCAATACGGCCATCGCGGGAAAGCGCGACTTGAGCTGCTCGACCTGGGCATGGTTCTCACCATTGGCCACCAGTTGACGCTCCTGGGTCACGAAACCGTCCTTGTCGCTTTGCAGGCCGTAGACTTCCATCAGCTTCAAACGCAGGTCGCTGCGCTTGGGCTCGTGCTTGATCGCTTGCTCCAGCACATCGGCCGCTTGGTTCAGATGACCACGGTCGATATGGGACTGGGCTTGCACCAGGGCATCGCTGGCGTTTTGCGGGGCCACGGCAGCGGCCAGCGGCGAGAGCACAGAGGCAACCGTCGGAACCGTCACTCCGGGCGCAACCACTGGAGCAGGTGCCGGGGCGGCTGCCAGCTTGACGTTAGGCGGCGGCACTTCGAGGCCTTCGAAACTGTCCGACGGCAGGTCCTGTTCGATGTTCGGGGTAAATTCCGGCTCTTCAGCCAGCGCCCGCGCCATGCGCAAGTGCTTTTCCTCTTCTCGGCGGGCGTTGCGATGGCGCGCCCACAGCAGCAGGAGCAACAACACCACCAGGCCAGCCGCGCCACCGATAACACCGAGGACAACCGGGTTGGTCAGCAGGTCATTGAACTTGCCTTCCGTGGCATCAGGTGCGGCGACCGGTTTAGCTGCCTCAGGCGCTGGCGGCGTTGGCGCGGCGGCCTGGGCAGCGGGCGCTGCAGGGGTCGCTGCCGGATCGTTTGCCAACTGTGCAGGCATCGCGGCCGTCGCCGGTACGGCCGGGTCAGTTTTTTCTGCCTGCAAACGCGCCAGTTGATCGTTTTTCAGTTGAATCAGCTTTTGCAGTTTATCCAACTGACTTTGCAGATCCGCCGCACGACTCTTGAGTTCTTCGTTATCACGGCGAGTGGTATCCAGTTGCTCCTGGGTCATCGCCAGCTTGTCGCTCAGGGCCTGGCTGTCACCGGCCTTGCCCTTGCCGCCCTTCCTGGCCGCTTCAGCCGAGACCAGGCTCAAATTGTCCTTGGCATTGGTGGTGGACGGTGCGTTGCCGGCCTGACTGCGCTTGGTGGCGTCCAATTGCTGCTGGCCGGCCGCCTGATTGGTGGCCGCGCGCCGCCCTTGGCGCCAGGCGGCATTTTGCGCCGTCACTTCGGCGATTGCTTGAGGCTGCGGCAATGCAGTGCTTTCTACCGTGTCCGGCAGGCGCAGCACCTGGCCGGTTTTCAGTCGGTTGATATTGCTGCCGACAAAGGCGCCGGGGTTGAGTGCCTGGATAGCCAGCATGGTCTGTTGCACCGAGCCACCGTTGCGATACTTCTGCGCAATGTCCCACAAGGTGTCGTGAGGGGTGGTGGTATGCTGCGCCGGCTTGCTCACAGCGGGCGCAGTATTGGCAGGCGCGCTCAAGCGCGGAGCAGGCGCTGCGGTATTCGAAGCAGACTGGTCGAACTTGCTTGGGTCGAGTAACACGCTGTAGTCGCGCATCAAGCGGCCATTGGGCCATTGCACCTGCAGCAGGAAATGTACGTAGGAATCCGGCAACGGCTTGCTGGAGGTGACGCGCACCACGCTGCGACCACTGGGATTGATGACCGGAGTAAACGTCAGGTCATTGAGAAACGCCTGGCGATCGACGCCCGCGTCCACGAACGCCTGGGATGAGGCCAGGCTCGGGGTGATCTCGGACGCCGTGAGGCCACCGACATCGAGCAATTCGATTTCCACCGACAAGGGCTGGTTCAACTTCGACTTGAGGGTCATTTCCCCCAGCTGCAGCGCCTGCGCCATACCGGAGGACAGCGCCGAGGCGGCCGCTATTGCTAACACCAGTTTGCGAACTTGAACCATAGCCTCATCCTTTGTTTGAACACTCCCCGGCCTGCGAGAAGGTTGGTAACCGCTTGCCATAAGGCATGGCGAGCCGATAGGTCACCGACGCGCAACTGTTCCTGCTTGGGGCCAAGCATAGCGCTTGGTTAGAATCAATCTACAAATTGCCGCCAAGTATCTTTTACACAAGGCGTTTTATCAACAACTGCGCCAGTTGCACGGCGTTAAGGGCGGCGCCCTTGCGTACGTTATCTGACGTCAGCCACAGATTTAGTTCAGCCGGGTCGTCCACACCTGCGCGTACCCGACCTACATAAACCACGTCCTGGCCCACGGCATCGCCCACGGCGGTGGGGTAATCACCCTCTTCTACCAGTTCGATACCCGGTGCTGCCTCCAATGCGCGGTTGACGGCGGCAAGATCGACCGCCGCGCGCAATTGCAATGACACAGTCAGGCTATCGCCAAAAAACACCGGGGCTTGAACGCAAGTTGCGGAAATCTTTAGCAAAGGTAATTCCAGTACCGCACGCAGTTCGTGAACCAGGCGCTTTTCCAAGGCTGTATGACCTTGGGCATCGGGTGTGCCGACTTGTGCCAACAGGTTGAAGGCCATTTGCCGATCAAAGAACTTCGGTTCCAGAGGGCGCACGTTCAGAAGCTCTGCGGTCTGACGGGCCAATTCGCTGACGGCTTCGCGGCCTTGCGCAGACACAGCCAGGCTGGCAGTGACGGCGACACGCTGGATATCCAGCAAACCGCGCAACGGCGCCAGTACCACGGCCAGGTTGGTGGCGGACGGGCTCGGGCTGCCGAGCTGGAACGGCTTTTTCAACCCCTTGAGGACGTGGGCATTGGCTTCCGGCACCACCTGAGGTGCCTGCTCGGCGGGCAAGGCTCCCGACAAGTCGATCACTGCGCAACCCGCCGCCGTGGCACGCGGCGCGAAGCTCAGGGTAACCGCCGGTCCTGCCGCGAAGAAAGCCAATTGCGCCTTGCTGAAATCGAATTCGTCGACCTCCTTGACCCGCACGTTTTTGCCGCGAAACGGTACCGAGGCGCCAGCGGAGTTACTGCCCGCCAACAGGTACAGCGTGCCCACCGGGAATTCCAGCTCTTCGAGAATCTGCACCAGGGTTTCACCAACGGTGCCGGTGGCGCCGATCACGGCGATTTCAAAGGTCTGGGTCATGGGAGCTGCCTCGGGCATTGCGGGGGGAGCGGCACTTTACCGGGTGGCTGGGGGTGAGGCAATTAACCTGGGGGCTTGTGGTGTGGCTGATGGCGCTATCGGGGGCAAGCCCCCTCCCACAGTGAACAGCATTTCAACGTTGGAATTCGGTCGAATGTGCGAAGAGGCTTGCCCCCGATAGCGCCCGAAAGAACAACAAAAAACCCGCGCCTGTCACCATAACGCGGGTTTCTCTTATTGCTTCAAGCGATCAACGCTCCAGCAAAATCCGCAACATGCGACGCAGCGGCTCGGCCGCGCCCCACAGCAGTTGGTCGCCGACGGTGAACGCGCCCAGGTACTGGGTCCCCATGTTCAGCTTGCGCAGACGGCCTACCGGTACGTTCAGGGTGCCGGTGACCTTGGTCGGGCTCAGCTCCTGCATGCTGATATCGCGGTTGTTCGGCACCAGCTTGACCCAGGGGTTGTGCTGGCTGATCAGCCCTTCAATGTCAGCGATCGGCACGTCTTTGTTCAGCTTGATGGTCAGCGCCTGGCTGTGGCAGCGCATGGCGCCGATGCGCACGCAGATGCCATCCACCGGGATCGGGCTCTTGAAACGGCCGAGGATCTTGTTGGTCTCGGCCTGGGCCTTCCACTCTTCGCGGCTCTGGCCGTTCGGCAGCTCCTTGTCGATCCACGGGATCAGGCTGCCGGCCAACGGCACGCCGAAGTTCTCGGTCGGGTAGGCATCGCTGCGCATGGCTTCGGCTACACGGCGATCGATGTCGAGGATCGCGCTGGCCGGATCGGCCAGTTGATCGGCGACGGCGGCGTGAGTCGCGCCCATCTGCTTGATCAGCTCACGCATGTTCTGCGCGCCGGCACCGGAAGCTGCCTGGTAGGTCATGGCGCTCATCCACTCGACCAGGCCGGCTTCGAACAAGCCGCCCAGGCCCATCAGCATCAGGCTGACGGTGCAGTTGCCGCCGACGTAGTTCTTGGTCCCGGCATCCAGCTGCTGGTCGATGACCTTGCGGTTGACCGGGTCGAGGATGATCACGGCGTCGTCCTGCATGCGCAGGCTCGAGGCGGCGTCGATCCAGTAACCCTGCCAGCCGGCTTCACGCAGCTTGGGGAAGACTTCGCTGGTGTAGTCGCCACCCTGGCAAGTCAGGATCACGTCGAGGGTTTTCAGCTCTTCAATGCTGTAGGCGTCCTTGAGCGGGGCAATATCCTTGCCCACGGACGGCCCTTGGCCACCTACGTTCGAAGTGGTGAAAAACACCGGCTCAATAAGATCGAAATCCTGCTCTTCCAGCATCCGCTGCATGAGCACGGAACCGACCATACCGCGCCAACCGATCAGACCTACACGTTTCATCGCAACTACACCTTGTTAAAAAGTGGGCCGCCTTGCAGCAATAACTGCAAGCGGGCCCGAGAGATTACAGATTCCGCAGCGCGGCGACTACTGCGTCGCCCATTTCTTGCGTACCGACCTTGGTGCAACCCTGCGACCAGATGTCGCCGGTGCGCAAGCCCTGGTCCAGCACCAGGCTTACGGCCTTCTCGATCGCATCCGCCGCGTCGCTCAGGTTGAAGCTGTAGCGCAGCATCATCGAGACCGACAGGATGGTCGCCAGCGGGTTGGCAATGCCCTGGCCCGCGATGTCCGGCGCCGAGCCGTGGCAAGGCTCGTACATGCCCTTGTTGTTGGTGTCCAGGGACGCCGACGGCAGCATGCCGATGGAACCGGTGAGCATCGAGGCCTGGTCGGACAGGATGTCGCCGAACAGGTTGTCGGTGACGATCACGTCGAACTGCTTCGGTGCACGTACCAGTTGCATGGCGGCGTTGTCGACATACATGTGGCTCAGTTCGACGTCCGGGTAGTCCTTGGCCACTTCTTCGACGATTTCGCGCCACAGCTGGCTGGACGCCAGGACGTTGGCCTTGTCCACCGAGCAGACCTTCTTGCCACGCACACGGGCCATGTCGAAACCGACGCGGGCGATACGGCGGATTTCACTCTCGCTGTACGGCAGGGTGTCGTAGGCCTGGCGCTCACCATTCTCCAACTCACGCACGCCGCGTGGCGAGCCAAAGTAGATACCACCGGTCAGTTCACGCACGATCAGGATGTCCAGGCCCGCCACCACTTCCGGCTTGAGGCTCGACGCGTCGGCCAGTTGCGGGTAGAGGATCGCCGGGCGCAGGTTGCCGAACAGGCCCAGTTGCGCGCGGATTTTCAGCAGGCCGCGCTCAGGGCGGATGTCACGCTCGATCTTGTCCCACTTCGGACCACCCACGGCGCCCAGCAGCACGGCATCGGCGGCGCGGGCGCGGTCCAGGGTTTCGTCGGCCAGGGGCACGCCGTGCTTGTCGATGGCGGCGCCGCCGATCACGTCGTGGCTCAATTCGAAGCCCAGGCTGTACTTGCTGTTGGCGAGTTCCAGGACCTTGACCGCTTCGGCCATGATTTCCGGACCAATACCGTCGCCAGGGAGAATCAGAATCTGCTTGCTCATGGGTTCCTCATTTCATCGAGCGACCTGCCCATGGGCAGGTCGGGAAAATTAATCAGCGTTCGGCCCATACCACCAGCACGTCGGTGCTGAAGGTGCCGTCGGCCTGAATCTCGTAGTAATCGCGCACTTCCTGGCCCATCGCCTGCTGCAGCTCCAGGATCGCGGCGCGCAACGCTTGCGGTGTGCGCATGCGTTCGACCCACGAGGTGTATTCCAGGCGCAGGCGCTGGCGGCTGCTGTTGCGTACATGCAAACCGGCTTCGCTGAGCTGGCGCATCCACTCGGCGGCGGAGTAGTCACGCACGTGGCTGGTGTCGCGCAGCACTTCGACGGTTTGCAGGTAAGTGTCCAACAGCGGGCTGCCCGGTGACAAGACATCCACAAACGCCGCCACGCCGCCCGGCTTGAGCACGCGGCGCACTTCGCGCAGGGCCAGGCCGAGGTCGCTCCAATGGTGCGCCGAATAACGGCTGAACACGAAGTCGAATTCGCCATCGGCGAACGGCAGGCGCTCTGCGGCACCGTGCACGGTGCGAATGTTGTCCAGGCCACGATCCGTTGCAGCGCCAGCCACTACGTCGAGCATCTGCTGGGACAGGTCGTAGGCCACCACTTCCTTGACCAGCGGCGCCACATGGAAACTCACGTGACCGGCACCGCAGCCCAGGTCCAGCAGTCGCGCAGCGCCCTGCCCGGCCAGTTCGGCCTGGAGCAACGCGAATTCAGTGCCTTGGGCGTGCACGGCACTGCTCAGGTAGGCAGACGCCTGTTCGCCGAATTGTTTTTGCACGACTTGGGTGTGGGCGGTGCTGGTCATGGTGTTTCCCCTGGATGTGTGTTGTTAACACTGGCCTCATCGGGGGCAAGCCCCCTCCCACATTTGGAATGCGTTCCCCCTGTGAGAGGGGGCTTGCCCCCGATGGCGGCGGTCCTGCCTACATCAATTTAGGCGTCACGAAACAACCACGGCTGGCTCGCCCGGTGCCTGGCTTCAAACGCGGCAATCGCATCGCCGTCCTGCAGGGTCAGGCCAATATCGTCCAGGCCGTTGATCAGGCAGTGCTTGCGGAAGGCATCCACTTCAAAGTGGTACACCTTGCCGTCCGGGCGGGTCACGGTTTGCGCGGCCAGGTCGATGGTCAGTTGGTAACCCACATCAGCTTCCACCGCCTTGAACAGCTCATCCACTTCCGCATCGCTCAAGATGATCGGCAACAGGCCGTTCTTGAAGCTGTTGTTGAAGAAGATGTCGGCATAGCTCGGCGCGATGATGCTGCGAAAGCCATATTCTTCCAGGGCCCACGGCGCATGCTCGCGGCTGGAGCCGCAACCGAAGTTTTCCCGGGCCAGCAACACGCTGGCACCTTGGTAGCGCTCGGCGTTAAGCACGAAGTCCTTGTTCAGCGGGCGCTTGGAGTTGTCCTGGTAGGCGTAGCCCACGTCCAGGTAGCGCCACTCGTCGAACAGGTTGGGGCCGAAACCGGTGCGCTTGATCGACTTCAAGAACTGCTTGGGAATGATCTGGTCAGTGTCGACGTTGGCGCGGTCCAACGGCGCGACCAAACCGGTGTGTTGGGTAAAAGCTCTCATCGGGTTTTCCTCAGATCAATTCGCGAACGTCGATGAAGCGACCGTTGACGGCAGCGGCGGCGGCCATGGCCGGGCTCACCAGGTGGGTACGGCCACCGGCGCCCTGACGCCCCTCGAAGTTACGGTTGGAGGTCGACGCGCAATGCTCGCCCGACTCCAGGCGGTCCGGGTTCATTGCCAGGCACATCGAGCAGCCCGGCTCACGCCATTCAAAACCGGCCTCAAGGAAGATCTTGTCCAGGCCTTCGGCTTCAGCCTGGGCTTTAACCAGGCCCGAACCTGGCACCACGATGGCCTGCTTGATGGTCGAGGCGACTTTGCGGCCCTTGGCGATCACCGCCGCCGCGCGCAGGTCTTCGATCCGCGAGTTGGTGCAGGAACCGATAAACACGCGATCCAACTGGATGTCGGTGATCGCCTGGTTGGCTTTCAAGCCCATGTACTTCAAGGCGCGCTCGATGGAACCGCGCTTGACCAGGTCGGCCTCCTGCGCCGGGTCCGGCACGTTCTGGTCGACGGCCAGGACCATTTCCGGCGAAGTGCCCCAGCTGACTTGCGGCTTGATCTGGGCAGCGTCGAGCTCTACCACGGTGTCGAACACCGCATCGGCGTCGGACACCAGGTCTTTCCAGGCTTCAACCGCTGCGTCCCAATCGGCGCCCGCCGGTGCGAAAGGACGGCCTTTTACGTATTCAACGGTTTTCTCGTCCGCCGCCACCATGCCGACGCGGGCACCGGCTTCGATGGACATGTTGCAGATGGTCATGCGGCCTTCGATGGACAGGTCGCGAATGGCGCTGCCGGCGAACTCGATGGCATGGCCGTTACCGCCGGCGGTGCCGATCTTGCCGATCACGGCGAGCACGATGTCCTTGGCGGTCACGCCAAACGGCAATTGGCCTTCGACGCGTACCAGCATGTTCTTCATCTTTTTGGCGACCAGGCACTGGGTGGCGAACACGTGTTCCACCTCCGAGGTGCCGATGCCGTGCGCCAGGGCGCCGAACGCGCCGTGGGTGGAGGTGTGGGAGTCGCCGCAGACCACGGTCATGCCCGGCAAGGTCGCGCCCTGCTCCGGGCCGATGACGTGCACGATGCCTTGACGCACGTCATTCATCTTGAATTCGGTGATGCCATATTCATCGCAATAGTCGTCGAGGGTCTGTACCTGCAAACGCGACACGGTGTCGACAATGGCGTCAATCCCGCCCTTGCGCTCCGGGGTGGTCGGTACGTTGTGGTCCGGGGTGGCGATGATCGAGTCGACGCGCCAAGGCTTGCGCCCGGCCAGCCGCAGGCCTTCGAACGCTTGTGGCGAGGTCACTTCATGGATGATGTGACGGTCGATATAGATCAGCGACGAGCCATCGTCGCGCCGTTTCACTTCATGGGAATCCCAAAGCTTGTCGTAAAGCGTTTTGCCGGCCATCAGTCGGTCCTCATCAGCGGTGTTTCTATGCGCCGGGCTTTTCAATAACCCTTTGGCTTGTGAGGCTGATGGTATGGCGCTACATTAAATAACTCAAATTCATATTTTTTATGCTTTGGATTACCAACTGGAATACCACCATGGACCTGGCCAACCTCAATGCCTTTATTGCCATCGCCGAGACCGGCAGCTTCTCCGGCGCCGGCGAACGCCTGCACCTGACCCAACCGGCTATCAGCAAGCGTATTGCTGGCCTGGAACAGCAATTGAAGGTGCGCCTGTTTGATCGCCTGGGCCGTGAAGTCGGCTTGACCGAAGCCGGCCGGGCCTTGCTGCCGCGCGCTTATCAGATTCTCAACGTGCTGGACGACACCCGCCGCGCCCTCACCAACCTCACCGGAGAAGTCAGCGGTCGCCTCACTTTAGCCACCAGCCACCATATTGGCCTGCATCGTCTGCCACCGATCCTGCGCACCTTCACCCGGGAATACCCGAACGTAGCCCTGGACATCCAGTTTCTCGATTCGGAAGTGGCCTACGAAGAAATCCTCCACGGCCGCGCCGAAGTGGCAGTGATCACCCTGGCGCCCGATCCGCATCACCTGGTAAGCGCCACCCCGGTGTGGGACGACCCGCTGGATTTCGTGGTGGCGCCGGAGCACAGCCTCACCGGCAACCGCGACGTCAGCCTGACCGATATTGCCGGCCACCCGGCGGTTTTCCCTGGCGGTAATACCTTTACCCACCATATTGTCAGCCGACTGTTCGAGGCCCAGGGCCTTACGCCGAACATCGCGATGAGTACCAACTACCTGGAAACCATCAAGATGATGGTCTCCATCGGCTTGGCCTGGAGCGTCCTGCCGCGCACCATGCTCGATGATCAGGTGGCGAGTATCGCTTTGCCGGGCATACAACTCAGTCGCCAGCTAGGCTATATCGTGCACACCGAAAGGACGCTGTCGAATGCTGCGCGGGCTTTCATGAGCCTGTTGGATGCACAGGTGGATCTGCCAGTGATACCGGTATGACGCCGTGCGGCCTCGGGTTCTGAGTCAACCCGCGCTGTTTGCCCATCGAGCCAAGGCCCTTTGATAATGCGCAACCCCGTCGACCCTGTGCCACCCCTGCCCCGTATTTACGCCCTGGACCCTCAACAGGCGGAACAACGCTGGGAGAGCGCGCCACAACTGCTGGCAGCCCTTAATGCTGCGCGGCTGGGCGCATGGTGCTGGGAAATCGACACGGGCCGTATCAGCTGGTCACGGGGCACCCAGGCACTGTTCGGCTTCGACCCGCGCCAGCCGCTGCCCAAGGACCTGGATTACCTCGACCTGCTTGCGCCGTCGGATCGATCCAGGGTGGTGCGGGCCTTTCATGCGGTGCTGGCCGGCGAGCCGTTCGAGCAGGCCATGCACCATCACATCCAATGGCCGGACGGCACTCATCACTGGCTGGAGATCAATGGCAGCCTGGCACCGGACAAGGCCGGCCGGCGCCGCATGATCGGCGTGATCCGCGAAACCACGCGCCAGCGCGAGCGGGAGCACGCCCTCAGCCATTCCGAAAAACGCTTCGCCACCTTGTTTCACCTGTGCCCGAACATGGTGCTGTTGACCCGCCAGTCCGACGGCCTGATCAGTGAAGCCAACCAGTATTTCGAGATGCTCTTCGGCTGGCCGGTGGCCGATGCCATCGGCCGCACCACCCTGGACCTGGGCCTGTGGCGGCACCCCGAACAACGCGCGCAACTGGTCCAGGCCACCCAGCGCAAGGGTGAGCCCATCACCATGGAAGTGCAGTTCTGCGCCAGCAACGGCCAGATCCACGATGGCACCCTCAGTGCACAAAAGGTCGAACTGGAGGGCGAGGCTTATTTGCTCAGCACCTTTCTCGACACCACCGAGCGCAAAAACGCCGAAAATGCCCTCAAGGACAGCCAGGAGCGCCTGGACCTGGCCCTGGACTCGGCGCAACTAGGCACCTGGGACTGGCATATCCCCACCGGCTTGCTCTACGGCTCGGCCCGCGCCGCGCAACTGCACGGCCTGCCCCCCGAGCCCTTTCATGAATCCTTCGAGGCGTTTTTCGAGGGCATGCCCACGCAAGAACGCGAGAACATGCGTAACGCCTATCGCACCCTGCGCGAAGGCCCGGCCGGCAATTATCAACTGACTTACCGTGTGCAGCTGGAAGACGGCAGCTCGCGCTACCTGGAAAGCCGCGCCCGCCTCTACCGCGATGAACAAGGGGCGCCGCTGCGCATGGCCGGCACCCTGCTGGACATCACCGACCAGGTGGAGCGCGAACAACGCCTGACCGCCTCCGAAGAAAAGTTCGCCAGCCTGTTCCAGGCCAGCCCCGACCCCATCTGCGTCACCTGCCTGGACAGCGGCGCGTTCATCGAGATCAACCCCGCCTTTACCCAGATCTTTGGCTGGACGGCGGCCGAGGTGATCGACAAGAGCGCCGAGCAGATCGGCCTGTGGGACGAGTCAAGCAAGCGCCTGCAGCGTATCGAACAGGTGATTCGCGATCAGGCGCTGAGCAATGTGGCCATCGTGGTGCACCACAAGAACGGCCAGACCCTGACCTGCATGATTTCCAGCCGACTGATCAAGGTGGGCGACCAGCCGTGCATCGTCACCACGTTGCGCGACATCACCCAGCAACAACGCTCGGAGGCCGCGCTGAAGGCCAGCGAGGAGAAGTTCGCCAAGGCCTTCCATTCCAGCCCTGACGCCATATCCATCACCGAGCGCGATACCGGCCGTTACGTGGAGGTCAACGACGGCTTCTGCCGCCTTACCGGCTATCGCGCCGAAGAAGCCATCGGCCTGACGCTGTACCAGATCGGCATCTGGGCCGATGAAAACCAGCGCGCGGCCTTATTGGCCGAATTGCAGATCAAGGGGCGCATCCATCACCTGGAAATGCTCTGGTGCAACAAGCGCGGCGACGTATTGGCGGTGGAGGTGTCGGTCGAACCGATCACCCTCAATGAAACCCCGTGCCTGCTCCTGACCGCACGGGACGTGAGCCTGCTGAAAAACGCCCAGGCGCAGATTCGTCACCTGGCGTATCACGACCCGCTGACCAACCTGCCTAACCGTGCGCTGCTGATGAATCGCCTGAGCCAACAGATTGCCTTGCTCAAGCGCCATAACCTGCGCGGCGCCCTGCTGTTTCTTGACCTCGACCATTTCAAGCACATCAACGATTCCCTCGGCCACCCGGTGGGCGACACCGTGCTGAAAATCGTCACGGCACGCCTGGAAGCCAGCGTGCGCATGGAGGACACGGTCGCGCGCCTGGGCGGCGACGAATTCGTGGTGCTGCTCAGCGGCCTGGACGGCACGCGCCCGCAAGTCAGCGCCCAGGTGCAGGAACTGGCCGATACCCTGCGCGAATTGCTGTCGGAGCCGATGTTCCTCGATGGCCATCGCCTGCAGGTCACGCCAAGCATCGGCGTGGCATTGATTCCAGACCATGGCACGACCCCGGCCGACCTCCTAAAGCGCGCCGACATCGCGCTGTACCGGGCCAAGGACTCGGGGCGCAACACCACGCAGATGTTCCACAACAGCATGCAAAAAGCCGCCAGCGAGCGCCTGCGCATGGAAACCGACCTGCGCCTGGCCCTGTCACGCGGCGAGTTCAGCGTGCATTACCAACCCCAGGTGGATGCGCGCGGCAACAAGATCGTCGGCGCCGAGGCCCTGGTGCGCTGGCAGCATCCGCAGCTGGGCGCGCAGTCGCCGTCCGAATTCATCAAGGTCCTGGAGGACAGCGGCCTGATCCTCGAAGTCGGTACCTGGATCCTCGATGAGGCCTGCGCCGCCTTTGCACAGCTGATTGCTGAAGGCCTGGTGGACCCGCTGAACTTCAGCCTGTGCGTCAACATCAGCCCCCGGCAGTTTCGTCAGAACGACTTTGTGGAACGGGTGGAGCGCAGCCTCAAGCGGCATCAGCTGCCCTACAACCTGCTGAAGTTGGAAATCACCGAAGGTATCGTGATTCAGAACCTCGACGACACCGTGGCCAAGATGCGCCGCCTGAAAAAGCTCGGCGTCAGTTTTGCCATGGATGACTTCGGCACCGGCTACTCATCGCTGACCTACCTCAAGCGCCTGCCGGTGGATGCGCTGAAAATCGATCAATCGTTTGTGCGGGATGCGACTCATGATCCGAACGATGCGGAAATCATCCGGGCGATTGTGGCCATGGCGAGTAGCTTGAATCTGGAGGTCATTGCCGAAGGGGTGGAAACAGCGGAACAGTTGGCGTTTTTGCAGGGATTGGGCTGCCATTTGTATCAGGGGTATTTGCACAGCAGGCCGCTGCCGCTGGATCAGTTTAAACAACTGCTGGGGTGATTGGCGGCCACCCAATCATGGGCGGGTGGCCGCTTATTCAACAACTAAAAAATATAGAGCGACACGATGGCTTCACCATGCAAGCACATCAGCACTCAGAACAATCCCTTAAACGGGTTGAGATTGCTGAAAAAGCTGGCAATACCGCTAATGGCACTCGTAATCGGTTTGAAGATGTTGCTAAGAGCATTGCCAATACCGCCAAAAAGCTTACTTAGGAAGCCACCCTTTTTTGCAGGCTGTGGCAGAACCGCATTGCAGGACGGTGGGGGGCGGCAGGACCGTCGTGGATGGCAGTGATCGAAATGAATCCTACCGTCAGCCCCCCTTGGCGCTGCCGAGTGCATCGAGTCAAAATTTTGGCTGTATGTCTGATCCGACGGTGTTGGGGGTGAGGAAAGCAGGTTAAAAATGCGATCTAACATGAGTGTTGCTCCTATGAAGTTGGCCAACTTATAAAAAGTAAAACTCCCCTTAACCAAGCCAGTTAATGAAATTTTTACTTACCATCAGTGACCGATAGCTTCTCGGAGGTTCCGGCGCCCCATGTAACAACGAAATACAAACCACAAAAAAGGGCGCCTCATGCGCCTACGTACCCTTGCTCGCGAAAAATCCAAAGACACCGCGTTAAATCAAGATGCCTGCGTTATCGTTGACGTCCTTCGCGAGCAAGCTCGCTCCTACAGAAGGCAAAGCCGCTTCGGGATGAGCCATGCCGAGCAGTCGGCTGACTTGCTGCAGGTCAGTCTCACGACGCATGGCGGTAAACAACTCCACCGCCTCCGGATAATTGCGGGTCAGCATTGCCAGCCACTGCTTCAAACGACCCGGCGCCTGGCGCTCAGTCAACTGCGCCACCGATTGCGTCCAGAACGCCTGAAGCATCGGCTGCATCTGTGCCCAGCTCATCTCCA
The DNA here is from genome assembly GCF_007858185.1 of Pseudomonas grimontii. GTDB lineage: Bacteria > Pseudomonadota > Gammaproteobacteria > Pseudomonadales > Pseudomonadaceae > Aquipseudomonas > Aquipseudomonas grimontii. The sequence goes on along the minus strand of NZ_VFES01000006.1, from coordinate 208,154 downwards.
CCACCTCTTCGCCCGCGCGGGCGGCAGCAATTTGCCGGGCGAGATCAGGGCGTGATACCAGGCCGCGGCCCAACATGATGTCCTCGACGCCACTGATTTCGCGGCAACGCCGCCAGTCTTCGACGCTCCAGATATCCCCGTTGGCGAACACCGGCACCTTGACCACCTCCTGCACGCGCGGGATCCACTCCCAATGGGCTGGCGGCTTGTAACCGTCCGTCTTGGTCCGCGCATGCACCACGATATGCGCCGCGCCGCCTTCGGCCAAAGCCGTGGCACACACCAGCGCGCCATCCGGACTGTCGAAGCCCAGGCGCATCTTGGCGGTCACCGGGATATGGGCCGGCACGGCGCGGCGTACGTGTTCGACGATCTGGTTGAGCAGCTCCGGCTCCTTGAGCAGCACCGCACCGCCACGGGATTTATTGACGGTCTTGGCCGGGCAGCCAAAGTTCAGGTCGATCACCTCGGAGCCCAGCTCGCAGGCCAGGGCGGCGTTTTCCGCCAGGCACACCGGGTCGGAGCCAAGCAGTTGCACGCGCAACGGCACGCCGGCCGCAGTGTGGGCACCGTGCAGCAGTTCCGGGGCGAGCTTGTGGAAATACGCCGGGGTGAGCAGGCGGTCGTTGACACGGATGAACTCGGTTACGCACCAGTCGATACCGCCCACGCGGGTCAGCACGTCCCGCAGGATGTTGTCGACCAACCCCTCCATGGGCGCCAAAGCAATTTGCATGGAAAACACTCAACAAAAATCGTGGCGCAGTTTACTGGGTTTCCCACGGCAACCGTTAACCCCCTGTCAGGGCCGGACCATAACCGTCGAGAAACTCCGCCGGCATGCGTTTGGGCTTGCCGGTGGACAGTTCGATGCAGACAAAGGTGGTTTGCGCGCGCAGCAAGGTAGCACCGTCACGCGGGCGTACCAGTTGAAAGCGACGGGTCATTTTCAGGCGCTGGTCCCAGTCGACGATCCAGGTGGCCAGCTGCAGCTCATCGCCTTCGTAGCCCGCCGCCAGGTAATCGATTTCATGGCGCACCACCGCCATGGCGCGGTCCAGGCGACGGTACTCGGTGAGGTCCAGCCCCAGCCCCAGGCGCTGGGAATGGCGCCAGGCGCAGCGTTCCAGCCAGGACACGTACACCGCGTTATTGGCGTGCCCCAGGCCGTCGATGTCTTCAGGGGCGACCTGCAGATCGATGATAAACGGCGTTGCCAAATCCCAGCCCATGCCTTGCTCCCAGTCGATTAATGTCGGCGGGGCAGTGTATCAGGCGGTTTGCCGGTCCTGTAAACGACGACCGGCCAACAGCGTCAGCACACCCTCGATCACTCGGGGGTCGGCCAGCACTTTCTGGTGCCCGCCCTGCTCCAGGCGCAGCAGACGGCTGTCGAACCAGGCGTCGTGGATGGCTTGAGACGCCTTGACCGGAACGAAGGTATCGTCTTCGGCGTGCACGACCAGCCCGGGGATATTCATCTGGTAATGCGCCACATCCAAGTGCTTGAGCGGCATTCCGAACGTCAACTCCACCTCCTGGATAAATGCCGAGCGTGCGCGCGCCGGCAGACCGACCATCGTGGTAAAACCGCGCAGCACATCCAAAAAGCGTGACGGGGCGGCGATGCTCACCAACGCTTCGGTACGCAATCCCAACTGCACCGCCAGCATCGCACTGGCGCCGCCCATGGAATGGCCGATCACAGCGTGCAGCGGCGGTAATTCGGCAGGCGCCTCCAACATGGCTCGGGCGAAGAGCAGCACATGGGCTTCACGCCCCGGCGAGTGGCCATGGGCAGGACCGTCCAGGGCAATCACGGAATAACCGTTGTCTATCAACGCGGTGATCAAGCTGGCGAACTGGGTTGGCCGACCTTCCCAGCCGTGCATCAACAACACCGCAGGGCCTTGGCCCCAGCGCAGCGCCGACAGGCCGAAACGCAAGGTGATGCGTTCCGATTGCGCCAGCAGCGGCAGTTCCCAGTCACGTGGCGGCAGGTCGCGCGGCGTCATGAAGGCACGACGCATCTTGTTGGCGACCGTTTGCGGTGCCAGGTGCCCCAGCGTGCCGTTGAAGCGACGAATCCAGGTTAACGTGCCCATCCCTGCCCCCTCTTCTAACGCACAGCCGACTTGGCAGCGCGTAACACTCGGTCCGACAACTCGCCCGACCCCAGGGCGCGTGCCAATGCCAGCCCACCGATCATCAACGCCATATCAGCCAAGGCTTTGTCGGTGTCTTCGGGACTGGCGGCGAGTTGGGCAGCCATCAGTTCCACATGCTCGTTCAGCGCATCGCGAAAGGCATCCGGCAGCCGCGCCATCTCGCCCACGGTGGCCGGGATCGGGCACGCTTGCGCCGTTGAGTCGCGGTGCTTGCGCGACAGATAAAACGCCGCCACCAGACCTCTGCGCTCCTCTCCCGTAAGCTGTGCATCCATATCGTCGATAGATGCACGCCGCCGCGCCAACAACTGGCTGAACGCCTCCAGCATCAACGCGTCCTTGCTTTCAAAGTGCGCGTAGAAACCACCGACGGTCAGCCCCGCCGCGCCCATGACTTCACCCACGCTCGGCTCAACCGGGCCACGCTGGACCAACGCGGCGCTGGCGGCTTGCAGAATACGTTCGCGGGTTTGCGCTTTTTTATCGTTCATCGTTGCCTCCGTCCTTCATGGGTTGAATATTATTACCATAATAATATTTCGCAAGCGACAGGCATGACCACTGGTCAGAACAGAAGAATGGAATAGAGGAGAGAATTGGCCAAACGCCAGACAAACAAAAGGGCCATTCAATAATTGAATGACCCTTAAAAATCCCGCAGAGCGGGTAATCGTGGCGTCCCCTAGGGGACTCGAACCCCTGTTACCGCCGTGAAAGGGCGGTGTCCTAGGCCACTAGACGAAGGGGACACAAACCTTCTGTACAGCTGATCAGTGCTGAGACCTGATCAATTCAAGGACGGTGTGGCCAGACCTTGAACCTGCAAATTGGTGGAGCTAAACGGGATCGAACCGTTGACCTCTTGCATGCCATGCAAGCGCTCTCCCAGCTGAGCTATAGCCCCGGATTTTTCGCCTCGCGGCGCAGCAGACCTTTCGAACTGCTTGTTGAAACTGGCGTCCCCTAGGGGACTCGAACCCCTGTTACCGCCGTGAAAGGGCGGTGTCCTAGGCCACTAGACGAAGGGGACAAAACCTTCTGTACATCTGATCAGAGCTGAGACCTGATCAATTCAAGGACGGTGTGGCCAGACCTTGAACCTGCAAATTGGTGGAGCTAAACGGGATCGAACCGTTGACCTCTTGCATGCCATGCAAGCGCTCTCCCAGCTGAGCTATAGCCCCTCATCGGTGAGGACGGGGCGAATCTTAATGGCGGTTTGGAAACGTGTCAAATTTATTTTCAACATTTTCCAAAATTTTTTGCCGGGATAACAATCACTTACCGACGAAACCCCGGAAAACCTGGGTTTCGTCGCTGCAATGGACGGCTTAAGCGATAGCGCCCAACAGTTTTTCCCACTCTTTGTTTTCTTTCTTCGATACACCACCAAGCAAATCAAGGGCTTGGCGCAGGCGGAAACGAGTCAGGTCCGGGCCGAGAATTTCCATCGCATCGAGCACCGACACCGAACTGGCCTGCCCGGTGATCGCGGCAAACATCAGCGGCATGGCATCGCGCAATTTCAACTCCAGGGACTCGACCACCGCCTGGATCGTCGCAGTGATCGCGTCCTTCTCCCACTGGCGCAGGCTTTCCAGCTTCCACAGGATCAACTGCATCAGCTGGCGAACCTGGTCGCCCGAGAGTTTCTTCGATTCGAACAGCTTGGCATCCGGGGTGACGCCACCGGCAAAGAAGAAGCTGGCCAACGGTGCGACCTGGCTGAACGTCTCCACCCTGCCCTGCACCAACGGCGCGATCTTCATCATGTATTCAGGGTTCAGCGCCCATTGCTGCACGCGGCTGGCGAACTCTTCCACCGGCAAATCACGCAGCCACTGGCCATTGAGCCACGAGAGTTTCTCGATATCGAAGATCGGCCCGCCCAGGGACACGCGGGACAAGTCAAAGTTATCGACCATTTCCTGCAGCGAGAACTTCTCGCGCTCGTCCGGCATCGACCAGCCCATACGGCCCAGGTAGTTGAGCATCGCTTCGGGCATGAAGCCCATGCGCTCGTAGAACGTCACCGAGGTCGGGTTCTTGCGCTTGGACAGCTTGCTCTTGTCCGGGTTACGCAGCAGCGGCATGTAGCACAGTTGTGGCTGTTCCCAACCGAAGTACTCGTAAAGCAGGATCAGCTTCGGCGCCGATGGCAGCCATTCTTCACCGCGCAATACGTGGGTGATCCCCATCAAGTGGTCGTCGACCACGTTGGCCAGGAAGTACGTCGGCAGGCCGTCGGTCTTCATCAACACCTGCATGTCCATGCGATCCCACGGGATCTCGACGTCACCGCGCAGCATGTCCGGCACCACGCACACGCCTTCGCTCGGCACCTTCATGCGGATCACATGAGGTTCACCAGCGGCCAGGCGCCGGGCCACTTCCTCGGGAGGCAGCAGCAGCGCGCGGCCATCGTAGCGTGGGGTTTCGCCACGGGCCTGTTGCTCGGCGCGCATCTGGTCGAGTTCTTCTGCGGTGCAGAAGCATGGGAACGCATGCCCCATGTCGACCAATTGCTGGGTGTACTGCTTGTAGATGTCGCTACGCTCGCTCTGGCGATATGGACCGTGCGGGCCACCGACGTCCGGGCCTTCGGCCCAGGTAATGCCCAACCAGCGCAAGGCATCGAAAATCTGCTGTTCCGACTCGCGGGTGGAGCGCAGTTGGTCGGTGTCTTCGATCCGCAGGATGAATTCACCGCCGTGCTGCTTGGCAAAGCAGTAGTTGAACAAGGCGATGTAGGCAGTGCCGACGTGGGGATCCCCAGTAGGCGATGGCGCGATGCGCGTGCGGACGGTGGTCATGGCAGGTCTCGAATGGGCGATATAACTGAAATTGAAACAAGGGGCGAATGGTAACAGCATGGGTGATTTCTGGAAAACCGAGGCGCAACCATCGGGGGCAAGCCCCCTCCCACACGTTGACTTGTGAACACCGTCAAATGTGGGAGGGGGCTTGCCCCCGATGAGCATGGGTATCTACACAACTTCAATAGAATAGTGCGCAGCTGTCGAGCCTTGGCGAGGCTGCGTCGGCGGTGTGTCAGACGCGCCGCAAACGCAGCCTCGCCAAGGCTCGGCAGCTGCTACGGATTTGCGCGGTGTTGGATAAGGCGGTATCTACACAGAAGGCTCGCTCAAGTTGTGTAGATACCCATGCCCCGATGAGGCCGGTCCAGCCACCGCAGATCAGACAGCCAGCAACCGCTCACGCAACTTGCCAATCTCATCCCGAGTCTGCGCCGCAGCTTCAAACTCCAGATCCCGCGCCAACTGGTACATCTTCTCTTCCAGCTGGCGGATACGCTTGGTGATCTCACTCGGCGAGCGCAGTTCGTTCTCGTACTTGGCGCTCTCTTCGGCGGCCTTGGCCATGCCCTTGCGCTTCTTGCTGCGCGAGCCCGGCACGGTGGCGCCTTCCATGATGTCGGCAACGTCCTTGAACACGCCTTTGGGCGTAATGCCGTTTTCGAGGTTGAAGGCAATTTGCTTGTCACGACGACGCTGCGTCTCGCCAATTGCCCGTTCCATGGAACCGGTGATGCGATCCGCGTAGAGAATCGCCCGGCCGTTGAGGTTACGCGCCGCACGGCCGATGGTCTGGATCAACGAGCGCTCGGAACGCAGGAAGCCCTCCTTGTCCGCATCGAGAATCGCCACCAACGACACTTCCGGCATGTCCAGGCCTTCGCGCAGCAGGTTGATGCCCACCAGTACATCAAAGGTGCCCAGGCGCAGGTCGCGGATGATCTCCACGCGCTCCACGGTGTCGATGTCCGAGTGCAGGTAGCGCACGCGCACGCCGTGGTCGGCGAGGTAGTCGGTCAAGTCTTCGGACATGCGCTTGGTCAGCGTGGTGACCAGCACCCGCTCTTCCAGCGCCACACGCTTAGTGATTTCCGAAAGCAAGTCGTCAACCTGAGTCAGCGCCGGGCGGATTTCGATTTCCGGGTCGACCAGGCCAGTCGGACGCACCAATTGCTCGATCACACGGCCGGCATGCTCGGCCTCGTAGTTGCCCGGCGTGGCCGACACAAAGATGGTCTGCGGGCTGATGGCTTCCCACTCGTCGAAGCGCATCGGCCGGTTGTCCAGCGCGGACGGCAGACGGAAGCCGTACTCCACCAGGGTTTCCTTACGCGAGCGGTCGCCCTTATACATGGCGCCCACTTGCGGCACGCTGACGTGGGACTCGTCGATCACCAGCAGCGCATCGTCGGGCAGGTAGTCGTAGAGGGTCGGCGGCGGCGCGCCGGACTCACGGCCCGACAGGTAGCGCGAGTAGTTTTCGATACCGTTGCAGTAACCCAGTTCGAGGATCATCTCCAGGTCAAAGCGCGTGCGTTGCTCCAGGCGCTGGGCTTCCACCAGCTTGTTGTTGGCGCGCAAGTACTCCAGGCGTTCGGCCAGCTCGACCTTGATGCCCTCGATGGCGCCCATCAGGGTTTCGCGTGGGGTCACGTAGTGGCTTTTCGGATAGAAGGTGAAGCGCGGCAGCTTGCGGATCACTTCGCCGGTCAACGGGTCAAAGGCCGACAGGCTCTCGACTTCATCGTCAAACAGCTCGATGCGGATCGCTTCCAGGTCGGATTCGGCCGGGTAGATGTCGATCACATCGCCACGCACGCGGAAGGTGGCGCGGGCAAAATCCATGTCGTTGCGGGTGTATTGCAGGCTCGTCAGGCGGCGCAGCAGCTCGCGCTGGTCGAGTTTGTCGCCGCGATCCACGTGCAACACCATCTTCAAATACGTTTCCGGGCTGCCCAGGCCGTAGATGCACGACACCGTGGTGACGATGATCGCGTCCTTGCGCTCCAGCAACGCCTTGGTCGCCGACAGCCGCATCTGCTCGATGTGGTCGTTGATCGACGCATCCTTCTCGATAAAGGTATCGGAAGACGGCACATACGCTTCGGGCTGGTAGTAGTCGTAGTAGGAAACGAAGTACTCCACCGCGTTGTTCGGGAAGAACGCCTTGAACTCGCCGTACAACTGCGCGGCCAGGGTCTTGTTCGGTGCCAGCACCAGCGTCGGGCGGTTGATCTGCGCGATCACGTTGGCGATGCTGAAGGTCTTGCCCGAACCGGTCACCCCGAGCAGCGTCTGGTGCGCCAGGCCGGCCTCGATGCCTTCGACCATCTGGCGAATGGCCTCGGGCTGGTCGCCGGCAGGTTCAAAGCGGGTGACTAGTTGGAAATCCGACATAACGTACCTCTTGAAGTCACCCCAGACTGTAAACCCGTCGGGGACGAAAAAGACCACAACCCGCGAAGTTTCAGAGCGGGTCGTAGGAAAAAACCATGATAGCTGTAGAAGTGGTGGCGAATGTGACGGGTTTCAAGGCAATCGTCCTGTCCGCCGTGGTTAACCGATGTTGCAATAAGACTAACGGTCGGCAAATAAACCGAAAAACTTGGCCGAAAAGCCGTTTCGGTTGTCGCCCTGAGCGGTGATGGCCTCTATACTAGCTCCCCGTTTGTGCACCGCTCTAGTGCATTCGGCTGGAGCGCGACACGTCCCTCCCTTCCCCCATAGAGCTGCCGCAAAAATGAGCCTGTTCTCCGCTGTCGAAATGGCACCACGCGATCCAATCCTGGGCCTCAACGAAGCATTCAACGCCGATACACGAACCACCAAGGTCAACCTTGGCGTGGGCGTTTACTGCAACGAGGAGGGGAAGATTCCACTCTTGCGTGCCGTTGCCGAAGCGGAAGCCATTCGCGTGGCGCAACACGCCGCCCGTGGCTACTTGCCGATCGACGGCATCGCCGCCTACGACAAGGCTGTGCAAACCCTGCTGTTCGGCACCGACTCGCCACTGCTCGAAGCTGGCCGTGTAGTGACCGTGCAAGCCGTTGGCGGCACCGGCGCCCTGAAAATCGGCGCTGACTTCCTCAAGCAGCTGCTGCCCGACGCCGTCGTCGCCATCAGCGACCCGAGCTGGGAAAACCACCGCGCCCTGTTCGAAACCGCCGGCTTCCCGGTGCAGAACTATCGCTACTACGACGCCGCCACCCACGACGTGAACCGCGCCGGCCTGCTCGAAGACCTCAACGCCCTGCCGCCCCAGTCCATCGTCGTGCTGCACGCCTGCTGCCATAACCCGACCGGCGTCGACCTGAGCCCGGCCGACTGGCAACAAGTACTGGAGGTGGTCAAGGCCAAGAACCTGGTGCCGTTCCTCGACATGGCCTACCAGGGCTTTGGCGACGGTATCCACGAAGACGCCGCCGCCGTGCGCCTGTTCGCCGAATCGGGCCTGACCTTCTTTGTCTCCAGTTCGTTCTCCAAGTCGTTCTCCCTGTACGGCGAGCGTGTGGGCGCGCTGTCCATCATTGGCGACTCCAAGGAAGAAAGCGCGCGCATCCTGTCCCAGGTCAAGCGTGTGATCCGCACCAACTACTCCAACCCGCCAACCCACGGCGCAGCGATTGTTGCCGCGGTGCTGAACAGCCCTGAGCTGCGCGCCCAGTGGGAAGCCGAACTGGCCGAAATGCGCCTGCGCATCCGGGGCATGCGTGAGCAGATGGTTGCCGAACTGGCCAAGGCTGCTCCGGGCCACGACTTCAGCTTCGTCGGTCGCCAACGTGGGATGTTCTCCTACTCCGGCCTGACCGTTGAGCAAGTCACCCGCCTGCGCAGCGAGTTTGGTATCTACGCGCTGGATACCGGGCGTATCTGTGTGGCGGCGTTGAACCAGTCGAACATTGCTGCGGTAACAAAGGCGATTGTTCAGGTTCTATAAGCCTGACGGCGTTATACGAAGGGAAGCCGTGGCTTCCCTTTTTAATGCCTGTCGGAAAATACCCTGCTCCCCTAGACTGAGCACCGATTGCCCTTTTGCTGTGAGAGCCCTATGAAAAACGACGACCTGAACCTGCACGCCGATCCCGACGACCAGGAGCACTTCACCCCACGCGCGCCGCAAGCCAAGCGCCAGAAAAGCCTGGTGCTGCAAGTGGCGCTGGGTGTGTTCCTGGGTGGCCTGGCGTTGTGGCTGGTGCAGTTGGGCGCCACGGCGATCATGGCCAAATTGGCCATGGGCACCTTCCAGTTCGGCGGCTGATAGAGATCAAAATGTGGGAGGCGCGGAGTTTTGAAGAGCGCGCTCCTCCAGTAGCTTGACGAAGCTGTTCAAACTCTGCGACACCGTGCCACGCCGCCAGATCAGCCAGGTATGCAGCGTGCGAAAACTGTCCGTCAGCGGCCACACGCTCACCGTGGTAAACCCCGGCATGCTTTCCAGCATGCTGCGTGGCATCAGCGCCAGGCCGGCCCCGGCGCTGACGCAAGCGAGCATGCCGTGGTAGGACTCCATCTCGAAGATCCTCCCCGGTACCGCGCCGTCCTGTGAAAACCAACGCTCGAAATGGTGCCGGTAGGAACAGTTGGAGCGAAAGGTGTAGATGCTCTCCCCATTCACATCCTGCCCTCGCGTGATCGGCGCGTGGTGCAACGGCGCAATCACCACCATCTCCTCCTCGAACACCGCCACGCCTTCCAAGGTGGCATGCAATACCGGCCCATCGACAAACGCCGCCGCCAGCCGTCCCGACAACACCCCCTCGATCATCGTGCCCGAAGGCCCGGTACTCAGGTCCAGTTCGACCTTGGTGTGCTTCTGGTTGTACGCCGCCAGCAGCGCCGGGATACGCACCGCCGCCGTGCTTTCCAGGGAGCCGAGGGCAAACGCGCCCTGGGGCTCCTCCCCTGCCACTGTCGCGCGGGCTTCCTGCACCAGGTCGAGAATGCGCCGCGCGTAGCCGAGGAAATTCCACCCGGCGGGCGACAGGCGCAGGCGACTCTTCTCACGAATGAACAACTCCACGCCCAAATCCTGCTCCAGTTGCTTGATGCGCGTGGTCAGGTTCGACGGCACCCGATGAATCAATTGCGCGGCGGCGCTGATGCTGCCCTGCTCGGCAACGGCCTTGAAGATTTCCAGCTGCACCAGGTCCAAGTCATTCTCCAATCGTGAACGTATCGATCAATATTATTCAGTTTCCAGAAAACATACATCCCCGTAGGCTGAACCCATTCCACACATTCAGCCGGACGGTGCCATGAACGCTATTTCTCACCAGACCCACGCCCTGTCGATCAACCCCGCCACCGGCGAAACAGTCGGCAGCTACCCCTACGAAACCGCGTCGCAACTGGACGCCGCCCTCGACCGCGCCACCGCAGCCTTCCGCACCTGGCGCCGCCAGCCGGTGAGCCAGCGTGCCGAATTGCTACTGGCCCTCGCCGGAGCCCTGCGCGATCAAGCCGAAGAGATGGCGCAGATGATCACCCTGGAAATGGGCAAGCCCATCACCCAGGCGCGTGCCGAAATCGAAAAATGCGCCCAGCTCAGCGAATGGTACGCCGCCCACGGCCCGGCCATGCTGGCCCCGGAACCGACCCTGGTGGACAACGGCAGCGCCCAGATCGAATACCGCCCGCTGGGCCCGATCCTCGCCGTGATGCCGTGGAACTTCCCGGTGTGGCAAGTGCTGCGCGGCGCCGTGCCGACCCTGCTCGCCGGCAACACCTACGTGCTCAAACACGCGCCGAACGTGATGGGCAGTGCGTACCTGATGAAAACAGCGCTGCAAAAAGCCGGTTTCCCTGAAGGCCTGTTCGAAGTCATCAACGTGACCACCGACGGCGTGTCCACCGCCATCGCCGACCCGCGCATCGCCGCCGTCACCCTCACCGGCAGCGTACGCGCCGGCATGGCCATCGGCTCCCAGGCAGGGGCTGCGCTGAAGAAATGCGTGCTGGAACTGGGCGGCTCCGACCCGTTCATCGTGCTCAACGACGCCGACCTCGACGCCGCCGTCCAGGCCGCCGTGATCGGCCGCTTCCAGAACAGCGGCCAGGTGTGCGCCGCCGCCAAGCGCCTGATCATCGAAGCTGGCGTAGTGGACGCCTTCACCGCCAGGTTCGTCGAAGCCAGCCGTGCGCTGGTGATGGGCGACCCGACATCGGCCAACACCTACGTCGGCCCCATGGCACGCTTCGACCTGCGCGACGAGTTGCACGGCCAGGTCCAGGCCACCCTGGAAGAAGGCGCCACCCTGCTGCTGGGTGGGCACAAAATCGCCGGCGCCGCCAACTACTATGAGCCGACCGTACTGGCCGACGTCACCGACCAGATGACCTCGTTCAAACAGGAACTGTTTGGCCCGGTGGCCTCGATCATCACCGCCCGCGACGCCGACCACGCCGTGGCCCTGGCCAATGACAGCGAGTTCGGCCTCACCGCCAGCATCTTCACCAGCGATCCGGCCAAGGCCCGCGACATTGCCAACCAACTGGAAACCGGCGGGATCTTCGTCAATGCGTTCAGCGTGTCCGACCCTCGGGTGGCGTTTGGCGGCGTGAAGAAGAGCGGGTTCGGCCGCGAGTTGTCGCACTTTGGCGTGCGCGAGTTCTGCAATGCCCAGACCGTATGGCTGGATCGCAAATAATTCAAGACAACACAGCACCTGTGGCGAGGGAGCTTGCTCCCGCAGGGCTGCGCAGCAGCCCTAGCGAATATGCCGCCGCACACATTGCACCAGCCCATCCAGCGCCTGTGACTTCACCGGCGCCAGCACGCAGACCGTGTGTTCGCGCTCTCCTTCCGTCACGGTCAGGGTGTAATGCACCTGGCCTGGGTTGCCGGGTTCCGGCGCCGTGCTTTGCGGCAACTGAAAGAAGTCTGATTTCTCGATCAGTTGCCGCAACTCTTGCTGGTCCGGCTCGGGCAGCGTGTCCAATTGCACGGTACGAGGTTTGGCCAGGCCCGGAAAAAACGCCGGTCCGCCGATTTCCTTGATCGAAATTTGCATGGCTGTTCCTCACTGCCCAAGCGTGTTGTTACACAGAAATGCCGACCGCTTTCCAGCCCTCCTTGACCGCCTTCTGCTCATCCTTGTTCACGCCATAAAGTCGCCCGGCGACATCGTAAGTGATGCGCGCGAAACGCAGGAACCCCGAGTTCGGCCGCAACCGTGCATCGCGCAGTGCGTCATACCAGATGCGCCCTGCGCGCTCCCAGGCAAACCCGCCTATCTTCGTCGCCACCTGATAGAACGCATGGTTGGGAATGCCGGAATTGATATGCACGCCGCCATTATCCTCGTAGGTCTGTACAAAATCATCCATATGCCCTGGCTGGGGGTCCTTGCCCAGCAGCTTGTCATCGAACGCCGTACCCGGTGCCTTCATCGAACGCAGGGCGGTGCCTTTGATTTTCTTGGTAAACAGCCCTTTGCCGATCAACCAGTCGGCGTCCTGGGCCTTTTGCTTCAAGGCATATTGCTTGATCAGTGAGCCGAACACGTCCGAGAGCGACTCGTTCAAGGCACCGGACTGATTGAAATACATCAGCTTGGCCTCATCCTCGGTGACACCGTGGGCCAATTCATGGCCAATCACGTCGAGCGCCACTGTGAACCGATTGAATAGCTGCTGATCGCCATCCCCAAACACCATCTGGGTCGAGTTCCAGAACGCATTGTTATAGTTCTGGCCAAAGTGCACGGTGGCGTCCAGCGCCATGCCGGCATCGTCGATGGAGTTGCGATCAAAGACCTGGTCGAAAAAATCGAACGTGGCGCCCAGCCCGTCGTAGGCTTCGTCCACTGCGGCGTCACCACTGGCGGGCTGGCCTTCGCCACGGATCAGCTTGCCAGGCAGGCTGTCGCTGCCCTCGGCGCTGTAGATCGAGCGCCGTTTGTCGGCGCCCATGGCCAGGGCCATATGGGCGGCCCCCCTGGCCGGCACCGCGACCATACGCAGCGAGCGGAAGGTGCTGTCTTTGGCACGGGTACGCAGCGCGATCTCGCGTTGGGCTTTATCACCGTTGCGCGCGATCTGGTCGAGCATATACGGCGGGATCAGGCAAAAAATCGGGTTGCGCTGTTGGCGAACACACATAGGCTGGCTCCTTGTTGGCGTGTGGCGAACGTCCGGGTAACCGTTTCAGGGTAGCCGACGGTGACTGCTTGGCCCAAATTGTCATGAAGCTATGTTGCAGTCGTGTTTATCCAAAGACCGCGAGGAACTACCGATGCCCGCACGTAAAGCCAAAATCGACCTTTCGCACCGCCCAAGACTCGCCGATCTGCGCCCGTTGATCGCGGTCAATCCCAGCCTTTTGGAAGCCCGGGCGGCGACGCCCCGTGTCACCCCCGCCAAGGATCTACAGGACCGACAGGGCTACGCCGAGGATTTTCTCAGCAGCTTCGCGGTGCCCTGGCCCAGCGCCGATGAGGCATTGGCGGATGACGTACAACCGCTGCGGCTGGACTACACTCATTTCTCGGTGACAATGTCACGTTCCCGACGACTGGCGCTCTACGTGGGCGTCAATATCGACGGCGGGCAGCATGTGGAGATTATCCGCAGCAACGACACCTGGGCCTACGATGGTCGCCTGCCGATCAGCGCGCAGGTGGGCGAAGCGCTCTACACCAACAATGGACTGGATCGCGGCCACCTGGTGCGCCGGCAGGACCCGAACTGGGGCGATGAGGCAAAAACAGCCAACATCGACACCTTCCATTTCACCAACTGCTCGCCGCAGATGAGCGGGTTCAACCAAAAGACCTGGCTGGAACTCGAAGACTACATTCTCAACAATACGCAACGCTGGAAAGCCCGGGCAACGGTGTTCAGCGGCCCGGTGTTCGCCGACGACGATCGCCTCTACCGTGGCATCAGAATCCCCAAGGCGTTCTGGAAAGTGGTGGCCTACCTCAGCGACGACGGCAAGCCCTCCGCCAGTGCCTACATGATCGACCAAAGCCGCGAACTGGGTCAGCTCGACCTGATGTTCGGCCAGGTCAGGACCTACCAGCGCAGCGTGATCCAGATAGAACAATTGACCGGCATCCGTTTCGCCAACCTCGCGGACTACGACGGTTTCAGCAACGAAGAGCGCGCCACGGGCACGCGGATTGAAGCGCTGATCCGAGGGCCTGAGGATATTCGTCTTTGATCGGGCGCTCTCCGGGCTGTATCGCCTCGTCCTAATCAACTACCATACCGCGCCGGTTCCCGAACGGGACTAATAGGGAATTCGAAGCGCGGTATCGCGCGTCAATCGAAACTGCCCCCGCAACTGTAGGTGCCGAGCCTGCTCCCCACTGCCACTGGACCGCGTCCGGGAAGGCCGGAGCGTGGCGATGACGCATCAGTCAGGAGACCTGCCGGCCCAGCACAATCACTAACCGGCGGGGTGTCCGGGAAGGACATCCTTGCCTGCCCGTTCGGCAGCGTTCGAGGGCGTATTTCCGAACCGTACCTCCCCTGTTTACACGTACGGTCCACACGGAGATTGCCGCATGCTGCCACGCGTTACCGCCCTGATCGGCGGCCTGGGTTTCTGCGCCCTGGCCCACGCCGCACCCACGCATTACCCGCTGACGCTGGAAAACTGCGGCAGCACCCTCACCTTCCAGCAGGCGCCCGCGCGCAGCGTGACCATCGGCCAGGCCGCCACCGAAATGCTCTATGCCCTCGGCGTGGCTGACCGCGTGGTGGGCACTTCGCTGTGGTTCAACAGCGTGTTGCCGCAGTTCAAGGCCCAGAACGACAGCATCGAGCGCCTTGCCAATAACGAGCCAAGTTTCGAAGCGGTGATCGCCAAGCGCCCGCAACTGGTGGCCGCCGAACTGGAGTGGGTCGTGGGCCCGCAAGGCGTGGTCGGCACCCGCGAGCAGTTTCACGAACTGAAGATCCCCACCTACCTGCTGCCCTCCGACTGCGAAGGCAAGGACAACCTGGTGGGCGCCGACGGCACGCGGCTGGAGCCGTTCCGTATCGAGACGATCTACAAGAGCATCCGCCAGCTGGCACAGATCTTCGATGTACAGGATCGCGGCCAACAACTGAACAACGCGCTCAAAGCGCGGTTGACCAAATCCGTGGCCACCGTACAAAGCAAAGGCCTCAAGCACGCCAGCGCGCTGGTGTGGTTCTCCAGTTCCGAAATGGGCAGCGACCCGTACGTGGCCGGCCACAAAGGCATCCCCGAGTTCATGCTCGAAACCCTCGGCCTGCACAACGTGGTGCAATCCGACGAAGAGTGGCCCGCCGTCGGCTGGGAAACCATCGCCAAGGCCAACCCGACCTTCCTGGTGATCGCCCGCATGGACCGCCGCCGCTACCCCGCCGACGACCATGAAAAGAAACTCGCCTTCCTGCGCAGCGACCCGGTCACGCGCAACATGGACGCCGTGAAAAACAACCGCATCATCATCCTCGACGCCCTGGCGCTGCAGGCCAGCATCCGCATGTTCGATGGCCTTGAACACCTGGCCACGGCCATCGACGGCTACGACCTGCCGCAATGATCCGGACCTTACTCGCCCTGGCGCTATTGCTGATCGCCGTGCTCGCCGGCGTGGCCATCGGCGAAACCGCCATCTCGCCCCAGGTGGTGCTGCAGGTGCTCGCCAACAAACTGTGGGCGGCCGGTTACGTGTTGGACCCGATCGATGAAGGCGTGGTGTGGAACTACCGCCTCACCCGCGCCCTGGTTGCCGCCGCCTGCGGTGCGGGGCTGGCCACCTGCGGGGTGATTTTGCAGTCGTTGCTGCGCAACCCACTGGCCGATCCCTACCTGCTGGGCATCAGCGCCGGCGCTTCGACCGGCGCGGTGCTGGTGGCGCTGATGGGCGTGGGCGGCGGCCTGATTTCACTCTCGGCCGGCGCCTTTGTCGGCGCGATGGCGGCGTTTGCCCTGGTGATCCTGCTGGCGCGGGCCAGTGGTTCGTCCAGCGGCACCGGGCAGATCATCCTCGCGGGCATCGCCGGCTCGCAGCTGTTCAACGCGCTCACGGCGTTCCTGATCACCAAATCAGCCAGCTCCGAACAGGCGCGCGGCATCATGTTCTGGCTGCTGGGCAACCTCAGCGGCGTGCGCTGGCCGTCGGTGTGGCTGGCAGTGCCGGTGGCGGTCACGGGCTTGGCGGTATGCCTGTGGCATCGTCGCGCGTTGGATGCGTTTACCTTCGGTACGGATTCGGCCGCGTCCCTGGGCATCCCGGTGCGCCGCGTGCAGTTCGTGCTGGTGGGTTGCGCGGCGCTGGTGACCGCAGTGATGGTGTCCATCGTCGGTGCCATTGGCTTTGTCGGCCTGGTGATCCCCCACGCGGTGCGCCTGCTGCTCGGCACCGGGCATTCGCGCCTGCTGCCGGCGAGTGCGCTGGGAGGTGCATTGTTTTTGATCGCGGCAGACGTGCTGTCCCGCACCTTGATCAAGGGCCAGGTGATTCCGGTCGGCGTGGTGACGGCCTTGGTGGGCGCGCCGGTGTTTGCGCTGATCCTGATTGGCCGGAGGAATGCGCGATGAGCGTGCTGAGTTGCACCGGCCTGGGCTTCAAGGTGCGTGAGGCCGAGTTGCTGCGTGATATTCACCTGGAGGTTCAGCTGGGTGAAACCCTGGGGATTGTCGGGCCGAATGGCTCCGGCAAATCCACCCTGCTCAAACTGCTCGCCGGGCTGCGCACACCGGCCAGCGGCGACGTGCGCCTGGGCGGCCAACGCCTGGGCGACCTGTCCCGCCGCGCCATCGCACAACAACTGGCGGTGGTGGAACAACAGGCCGACACCGACGACGCCATCCGCGTATTCGACGCTGTGGCCCTGGGCCGTACACCGTGGCTGTCGGCGCTGAGCCCGTGGTCCAGCGAAGACGACGCCATCGTGCGCCAGGCCCTGCACGACGTGGACGCCACCCACCTGAGCCACCGTGCCTGGCGCAGCCTCTCCGGCGGCGAGCGCCAACGCGTGCACATCGCCCGCGCCCTGGCGCAACGGCCACAGATCCTGTTGCTGGATGAGCCGACCAATCACTTGGACATCCAGCATCAACTGGCGATTTTGAAAGGTGTGCAAGGGTTACCCGTGACCACCCTGATCGCCCTGCATGATCTGAACCAGGCGCTGACCTGTGATCGCCTGGCCATACTGGATCGTGGGCGCCTGGTAGCGCTGGGCAAGCCGCTGGACGTGCTGACGCCGCAGCGCTTGCAGGAGACATTCGGGGTGCAGGCGCATTACCTGACGGACCCGTTCGATGGGGCGCAGATACTGCGGTTGCGGCCTAACTGAACAGCACATATCCACTCCCTCAAACCCTTGGCAAATCCAGAAACCAATCGCCCCTGGTAGAAACGGATGGGTGTACATAGGTTGCTTCAAATCACGCCAGGTTCGTCGGCATCCCGGCTGCGCTGAGCATCGGGAAAAGCTCGGCACGGGCCTGCAGGACGAAGATCAGCGTTTCAGGGATGTCGGCTGCGCTGACGGCCTGAATGGTCGGCCTTGGGTTCATACAACCTCAATCTGCGTAATCCCCACCCACTTCGCCTGCTCCAGAATCTCCTCCGGGGTCGCATCCGCAGGGGGCATGATCAGGCCATTCTCCGCATCACCGAAATGCAACTGCAGCAAGTGCAACGCCGCATCATGCAAGGGCAATTCAGGATGCTTGAGTTCGAACACATGGCTACGGGGTTCATCGTTGAACAGGTAGTTCAGGGTGTATGTGCGCATGGTGGGGTCCTTCTATATGGGAGAGGAGCATCGGATAAACCTGACCATGTGATCAGCGTTAAGTTGCCTATCCGCTTACGACGAAGATAATCAGGTAACCCTTTCAGACAATTCCGAGCGGCACAAAAAAGAAAAATCAATATCCTGGATCGCCATCCAATGGCTGGGGCCGCGCAGTGACGTGTCAATCGAATGAGTGAGTCGACAGCGATGAATATGAGTGAGCTACCAGGGCCCGGCGCCCGACAGAATGATAAAAACCGGAAGATCATCCAGGCCACCGTTGCAGCGAGAAACCTGGCAAGCGCGGCGAACAATACCAAGTGGAACGAGCTGATCACCCACTTCCGCCAGCGCAGCGGTTGGCAGCCGTCCTATCGTTCCAAATCCATCACAGGCTATATCTCGGAATGGGACGTGGAGTGGTTTTATCACTTGCCGTTCCCATTTGCTTACGTCGAATGGTTCGACATCGGCTTGTGGCAAGCAGCGCCCTCTTTGGGAGTGCTACTCCCCCAAACATACATTGACCATACCGAAGAAATATCGAAAGTCGTCGCGCAGATTGGGTTCGAGTTTGAAGTGCAAGGCGACGTTCTGAGAATTTGGGGCTACCTTCCAAAATCCTACGAAGACTTTCCGCCTGCATAAGATGAAACATCGATGAGCCGAGTAATCCACTCTCGGCTATAGGCAAGCACGCGTCCCCCCATCGCCACCGGAAAATGAATAAATCCATGGGCCGACTCCGGCAACAGGTGTGCTTCAGCGCTGGGCCACCGCTCAGCAATCAACAGCGTGTCATCCTTGAGCGGGTCCAACTCCCCCACAAACATCAACGCCGGGGGCAAGCCGGTAAGGTCACCATACAACGGCGATAACGGCGGCTGCCGGCGCTCATCATCACTCAGCCCCGGCGTGAGCATGCGCAACGCCTCCACCATCCCCGGTCCATCCAAAAGCAACGTCTCCGGCCCCGCAGCGCGCACGCTCGGTGTGCCGGCCAGGTCATAAACGCCGTAATACAACACCGCGCCGCTTACGCGCTGAAGCAGTTCAGGCCATTGCTTGAGCGCCAGCAGCGTCGCCGCCGCCAGATGCCCACCGGCCGATTCGCCGACGACGATGACCGGCAGGCCGGCAAACTCGTCTGCGCTGAGCAACCAATGCGCGGCGGCCAAACAGTCCGCCATCAGCCCCTCGACCGGCGTATCCACCGCCAACCGATAATCCACCGACACCACCGCCACGTCACACGCCTGCAGCATGCCCAGGTTGAGGTCGTCATCCATCTGCGCATTGCCGATCACCCAGCCGCCGCCGTGGATATCCAGCACTACGCCCTTGGGCTTGCCGCTTGGCCGCAGGATGCGCACGGGGACGTTATCGACAACCCTGCTTTCAGCCGGTGTGGCGCGCTTGATCGTTTGGCTGACGCGCAACAACGCCTGGATCAAACGCGGCGTGATGCGGTTGCGGATCTTGAAGCGCGGCAGCCAGGCGAGCTTCTGATTGAAGCGGCGCATCTGGGCCAGTTCCGCCTCGCTGGCGGGCCAGGGTTGGTGGACCATCAGCGATTATTGCGCAGGATCGAGAAATTCAATGCCGCCGCCACACACAGCCACGCCAGGTACGGGAACAGGATCAGGCCGGTGATCAGGTCCAGGCGCACGGCCAATACCACCATCGCCGCCACGGTGATCCACAGCAACACGATGATCACCATCCCGGCGAGCAGGCGATGCGCGCCGAAAAACACCGGCGTCCATAGGGTGTTCAAGGCAATTTGCGCGGCCCACAACGCCAGCACCATTTGGCTGCCGGGGATCAGGCTCAAGCGATAACCGGCCCAGGCCAGCAGCAGGTAGATGAGCGTCCACGCGACCGGGAACAGCCAATTGGGCGGAGTGAAGCTCGGTTTAACGAGGGACTCGTACCAGGCGCCGGGCTTGAAAATAATGCCGGTACTGGCAGCGGCGGCGCAGGCTAGCAGGAAGATAAAGAAGGTCATCGTCTGTCCTTGGCGGGAGTGGGTTGAACCTTGGACGTGCAGCACCCACGTAAAAGTTCAGCGCAAATCAACTGTAGGAGCGAGCTTGCTCGCGAAAATCGCCAACGATAACGCAGCGCCCCAGCCAAAGCATTCAGGCATCCCCAACCCCTACAATCCTCAGCCAAGGCCAGCGCGCCTGATAACTGCGCGCCTTCTGCTCAAACAACGCCTGCTCCGGATGGAGTGGATTAATCCGCAAAATCCCCAGCTCCACATCCTCCAACCCATACGGCGCGTACACCTCGCCCGTGGCAATCTCCAAGCCGATGCACGTACCGGCCACCAGATAACGATCGACCCCGTCGCGCGCCGAATGCAACTGCGGATAAGGCCGACCAAAGCGCTGAGCGTACCAAAGGTGCACCCGCGCCTGGTTCTTGACCTCGACATTGACGCCCAGGTCTTTGAACAGCTCGTCCGCCGCACGAATCACCGCGTCTTCCGCCTCGTAGGACACGTCGGTATCGAAGTAAAAAACGTAGTAGTCCTTCACGCCCTGATCGGCAGGCAAATTCGCCTGATGGTTCCAAACCGCCTGAAACAGACACCCCGCCGTGAGCATGCACTGGTCCACCCCAAGGTCAGGCAGGCGCGCAGTGATTTCGGCGTTGATGGGGTTGGCCATGGCCAGCTCGAGCAGGGTTTCGACAGTCAATGTCATGCTGACTCCTTCGTCATCGGTACGGTCCTGGGGAGCAACGGTACAACATTGAGCGCTGTCGCTGGCGCCTCTTCTTCACGTCACTAAAATTCGCTAAGGTGCCTCGATGCCCTGCCCTCATCGAGATCGCCCACCTTGGCCCACTCCCCCGCTGATCGCCGCGAAAATCCCTGGTCGGTATTTCTGATTTTCCTGCGCCTGGGGCTTACCTCCTTTGGCGGCCCGATTGCGCACCTGGGTTATTTCCGCGAGGAATTCGTGACACGGCGGCGCTGGCTGAGCGAGCGCAGTTACGCGGATTTGGTCGCACTGTGCCAATTTCTGCCCGGCCCGGCCAGCAGCCAGGTGGGCATCGCGCTCGGCCTGTCGCGCGCGGGCTATGGCGGCGCGTTGGCGGCGTGGCTCGGGTTTACCCTGCCGTCGGCCGTGGTGCTGATTTTGTTGGCGCTGGGCATCGCCCGGCACAGCACCGCCATCCCGCCCGGCGCGCTGCATGGCCTTAAAGTCGTGGCCGTCGCCGTGGTCGCCCAGGCCGTGTGGGGCATGGCGCGCAACCTATGCACCGACGCCCCACGCGTGGCCGTGATGCTGCTCGCCGCCTGCGTGGCCCTGCTGCAAACGTCGGCGTGGGGCCAGGTCGGCGTGATCCTCGTCGCGGGCGTGGCCGGCCTGCTGCTGTTCAAGCCCACACCGCCCACCGCGCACGACGCCCTGCCCGTGACCATCAGCCGCCGCGCCGGGACACTGTGGCTGTCGCTGTTTGTGCTGTTGCTGGCCGGCCTGCCGATCCTCGCCCAGTTGATTCCCAACGCAACCCTGGCCGTGACCGACGCCTTCTATCGCACCGGCTCGCTGGTATTCGGCGGCGGCCATGTGGTGCTGCCCTTGCTGCAAGCCGAAGTCGTGCCCCGCCACTGGGTGAACAACGACGTGTTCCTCGCTGGCTACGGCGCGGCCCAAGCCATGCCGGGCCCGTTGTTCACTTTCGCCGCCTTCCTCGGCGCCTCGCTGAACCAAGCCCCAACCGGCTGGCTCGGCGGACTGCTCTGCCTGCTGGCGATCTTCGTCCCATCGTTTTTATTGGTGATGGGCGCACTGCCTTTCTGGGAAAGCCTGCGCCGCAGCCCCCATACCCAAGCCGCCCTGGTGGGTGTGAACGCAGCGGTCGTCGGCCTGTTGCTGGCGGCGCTGTACCAACCGGTGTGGACCAGCGCCATCTTCACCATCCAGGACTTCGCCCTGGCACTGATTGGCCTGGCGGCGCTGATGCTGTGGAAACTGCCACCGTGGCTGGTGGTTGTAGGAAGCGGCGCGGCGGGATGGTTATTAAGTCTGACGGTGTGAGCCCTGCGGCTCGATCGCCACATCTCGCTGATCGGTTTTGTAGCCAACGGTTTCACCTAATGAGTCCACAAGCTTCATCGACCAGGTATTCCTGACGGATTAGTCCGAGCCAATTAGTGAAATGGACTACCTGCATTGATGTGCAAGTCGGACATAGTCATCACCATGATTTCTACTTTGCTCTGCGAAGAGTTCGGTGGCCACGAAGTCATTTTCGCACTCGGCGCAACGGAAATCGGCTGCATCCCCACGCCCGTCGCGAGTTTTACGAGCGGGGGAAACAAACAAAAAGGCTCTCGCTGAGCAAGCGTTGCCGTACCCGAAGGGGTACTGGGCCTGAAAAGTAAAACGTACAAGGAATATTCATGGCTATTGTATTGTCGGGACATGGGTTGGCATGTGGAGAACACTCACCGCCGTTTGCATTGCCGAAAGGGTTCATCCTTTACTTCTGGACCGCTGATGGCATTCCTATTCGGGATGAAGTGGCTGCCAGGATTGAAGCAGATCCGGACGCGATGAATCTTTTCCAAGCCACAGCCGTCATCTCCAGGGGCGGGTTGGTGAAGAACTACTGGCTGATGGACTCAACCAATCCCCCACTGATGATCCAAACCCCACCATTCCCCCATCATCAAACGGTGCCAGGCGCCGGTGATGCATGGCTGTTAAGTGAGATCATGGCAAGTTATGACGCCAGTGGCTGGGGTGACCTTGTCCATCCGACCCCGGTGCATTGGTGCGCCTGCCGAAGCAATCTACCGTCGCCTCCCATTTGGCAACAGTCACTCAGGCCTCAGCTACCGGCTCCGAATAAACCTGCGTGGAAACGCTCGTTTTAGCCCTTCAACTCACCCGCCCGATTACTCGCCGCGTCGTCATAGGCTACATACAACGACTCGGCGATTTGGCTCTTGATGGCTTTGGTGGATTCCAGACCGAGCACAAAACCTTCAGCCTTGCCGCCAGCGCGGTTGAGTTCTTCATGGGTGGCGGCGCCGGTGATGGCGTCGAGGAGCTTGGCGGCGTGAGGGCCTACGCCTTTGGGGAGGGAGATTTGGTCGATGGTCATTGGGATGCCTTAAAAACTGAGGAACGGCAGCGCATAGAACCGCTCCCGGGGAGGTATGGTAGACCGGTACGGGCACAAAAGGGCCGTTTTCATCCCTAATTCACTTTCCGTCTGCATTGGTGGGCAACCTTGCGCGACCACGAAGTTGCAAATAAATCCATCCCCTTTTAGACACCCTCCACTTGACCTACTCCGGATCGTGGCAACAGACGCAAAGCTTGTTTCCTTCAGGGTCTCGAAAGTACGCACCATAAAAATTCGGGTGGTATTCGGGTCGCAGGCCGGGAGCGCCTTCGCATGTTCCACCCAATGCCAACGCCAAAGCATGGGCGTTGTCTACGGTTTGTCGATTAGGTGCCAGCAGAGCAATCATTTGCCCATGTCCTGGCGTCGCGGATTCGCCGCCGAACGGTTTGCCCACCACAAAAAGAGGGCGTTCAGTCTCCGGGTGTTTCCAGCCAGCCCATGGGCGTTCACGTTCAGTGAACTTGAGATCAAGTCCGAGGATCTGCATGAGCCCTTGATAAAACACAAGTGCTCGACTGAAGTCATTCACTCCGATGAATACATGCGAAATCATTTTTTGTCCTAAACAGAGTAAACCTTCTCGCACCATACCAAGCATTTTCAGGCTGTTTTCAACTACGAGCCTGAAACGTACTCCGTCGGTCGTGGAAGCTGTGTTTACACGCCTGCTCTTCTCACTTATTGCTTGACCTGCGGTCATCGGTAGAGTTTGAAAAGCGTTACACCGCAAGTTTGGAGACGGCCTAAAAACTCGGGACGATTCAGAGCGCTTTGTCTTTTACAATACTTCCACCAACTCAAATTCTTCTGCCACAAGTTCCATAGCCTCGTCGAACGAGCCCTCCCTCTGGAAAAAATCTTTATGACCCTGCATCCAGTAACTGAGGCTGAGATCCCCTTCACCTTCCTTCCTTGCAAGGTCATGATCTACGTCGCAATAACGAATTATACGCATCGACACAACTCTAATTACACATACAGGTTCGCCCTTACTGTTGAGGATGATGCCGTAACCGCCAATAGTGGGGGGCTTATCTTCATGTTTGAATGACGAAAGTGAACTACACGCAGCCGTTTTTATTCCTTTAGCAACAAGTTCAGCCAGCTCATCCGCCATTTCTGGAGCATCTCCAAATGACCATGAAATGGCCCCGGGGTACTTAACTTTTAAATCATCAATGATATTCATAACGAAATCCCGTTAAATCCTGTCATTTGCTACAGCATTAGCACTCATAAATCGTCACGATCAAGGCCGACGCGAAACTCAATGGCTGGAATTCTTTATTCTGGACCAACGTCGTATCTTCGGACCAGGTATTACAAGTAACCTCTTCGGTGTTCCAATTTACAAAAGGCGGTAATCGACCCTAAGCGGACATAACTCCGTGCATTATCGTTTTTCCACAACAACCACATAATCGGAGAAGTCGACATCACCCACCCCGTCGCTACATTCCAACGTCATCGTGCCATCGGTCCCGTGGACGTGAATTCCAGCATTGCCAACCCATGCATTCATACCAAAAGCGCTCTTCCAGACGTTCCAGATTTTTAGAACGTTTCCACCTTTAGAAAACACTTCTATCTCCAAAGCATCGGGACTGGTATCAGACCACAAAACTATTTCGGGACAGCCGTTGCCAGAGCCTTCGACGACGATTTGCCCGCCCATCATCTTTAATGCCAATCCTTGCACTCGACCGTTCGTAGCACCCAATCGACGAACTGAAAAGACGGTTCTGGGCTCTGTGATCTTGATCTCCATGATCGCAACGACAGTTTTTCCATTGAAACTTATGGGCTTCCCTTTGGTGCGCATAAATGTAGAGGAGAGTGTTTCTTCCATTTTTTGATCCCCGGAATCTCTCAGGTGCCTTGCCTCAGTTTGGCCTAGCGAGGTTAGCATCCCTATACCTTAAGGGATTATGAATGGCTGCTTTTGGCCGAAAGCGATCCTGACCTTCACTGCATTTGCCCTGCTGGGCGCGATGTACCATCGCCATCAACGCCTACATGGGCCTGCACATGCGCCGCTGGTTCGCAGCGCCGAACGCGGTTAAACCTGTTGTAGAAAGGCATCTATGCCCCGGCGCGTGAGCATCGCTACACTGCTCACCCACACCTCACGAATGGATTCGAAATTGCGCCGGTTTGTCGTTCCTTTGGTTGCGTTGCTCCTGGGCTATCTGGCCTATCTTTTAATCACGTTCGCTATCACCGTATGGCGCAGTCCGCACAGCGTCACGCTGCTGATGGGTGCGGTCTATGACGAAGGCCTGGTGGTCGATAAAAACCCGGTCAAGGCTGCAGCGTGGTATTTGCGCGCTGCTGAAAACGGCGAACCTGTCGCTGAGTATAAAACCGGCCTTTTCACTTACTACGGGCGCGGCGTAGCGGTGAATCATTCCAAGGGCCTGGAGTGGATCACTCGGTCGGCCGAGCATGGAAACCCGGATGCCCAGTATTTCCTGGGTATTTCCAATATTGCAGGCCAGGATCAACCCAGGAGTTTCTCCCTGGCAGCCATGTGGTTTCAAAAAGCCGCCGAACAAGGACATGCCAGAGCACAAGGAGACCTCGCGAGGCTTTACTACCGAGGTGACGGCGTTGAGGCGAGCGACCAGCAGGCGTTCGCATGGGCAAGCAAGGGCAGTGCTCAAGGAGATGCCGAGTCACTCATACAGCTGGCAACGCTTTACGCACAGGGCAGAGGCGCGCCGGTCGATCTTGAGCGCTCGGTCAAGCTACTTGCTCAGGCGGCCGAGACCGGCAATGCCAAAGCTTACGAAATGATGGGCCTCGCGATGCTCAGTGGTAACGGCACACCCAAGGATGTACCCGCCGCCGTGCAGTGGTATACCCGTGCTGCCGAACAAGGTCGGGCCGATGCGCAGTTCATTCTCGGCTACCTCTACAACAAGGGTGATGAAATACCGGCCGACTACCCGACAGCGAACCGGTGGTTGCTCAAGGCTGCGGCGCAAGGACACGCGTTTGCAACCGCCCTCCTCGCTGTGCAGATGGACACCGGCCGAGGTTTCGAACGTAACAAGCTCAAGGCATGCGGACTTTTGCGCGTAGCATTGAAACGCAAGCTACCGAGAAATGAAGATGACATGCGCGGACAGCTTGAGCACGAAGAAAAGGCCCTTTCACCCAGCCAACTGGCCGAGGTTGCGGCGCTGGAAAACCTCTATTCAACTCCGGAAGGACTCGAACAACTGTTGGCAGATATAACGAACGTGCAGTAAGCAGACGAACGTAAACGACATATCAAACCAAGCCTTCACGATCGAATTGCCTACGCATGCGTCTGAACCCGCCGGCTTATCCAGACAACGTGCCCCCTCAGCAGGTGCTCCAATTACGGCAAGGAAACCTTGTATTCGGCGAGCTTGGCCTTGTGCTCCGCCTGCACGTACTTCTTGTTGACCATCTGCGAGAACTTCATGAAGTCGGCCTTGGCGTCTTCCCTGTTGCCCAAATGGTCGTACGCGATCCCGCGCGCGTAATAGGCCCAGGCATAGTCCGGCTGACGCTGAAGGCCGGTACTGAATGCTTCAGCGGCCTCCCGGTACTGACCCAGGTCTGTCAGTGCGAGGCCAAGATGATAGTAGGTCGGCATATTGAAGCCGGTCCCCTTTCCTGCTTCTCCCATGCCGTTGTCAAGGTTGTACTGCACGAGCTCAAGGGCTTTTTTCGGGTTACCAGCGGCGCGATACATGGCGCTCAAGTCCAGGTAGGCGCGCGGCTCAGGCTTGACCAACAGTTGCATGGATTTCTCCTTGGCGGCCAAGGCTTCGGGAAAGCGCTTGAGGTTGAGGTAGGCGTCGGCCTGCACCGCATAGATCAAACTATGCAGCGAGGCAGGCAGCGTAGCTTTCTGCAGGCACAGATCACCTTCCTGCAGCACCAGAGGGTAGTTTTCGGCTTTGGATGCCTTCAACTGATTAGCGCAGTGGGCAAGGTTGGCTTTTTGCGGGTTCTGCATCCCTGCACAACCTGTGAGGATGACGGAGCAGGCAATCAGTGCGAGCCAGCGAGTCTTCATGATAAGCATCCTTGTCAGTCAAGCAGATGAGCGTTGAGGTCAGGGCGATAGACCTGCAACAGCGGCGCGGTCACGGTGCCTTGCAGCGAGCAGAACACGGTGGTGTGTCCCACGAGCGACGGTGACGTGTCGCCCGCGTCGACCATCAGCACGCGGTCTACGAAACCAAACGGCGTAGCGACGCCAGGGCCGGTCAGCCCTTCGGTGCGCCATTGGCCGATCGGGTCACCGACACGGCGAATTTCGGCGCGAGTAATGGCTTTGCCCTGACTGACAAAGCGTGTGTTATCAACGATCAGTGGCTTGAGCTTTGCGGCCACCTCTTGCGGCGAGCCATCGGCTACAAAACCCCAGAACAGAAAATTGCCGACGTCCTTGATGGTTTGGGCCTGGTTGTAATAGCCGACCATACGCACGCCGTTAACGATCAGGGGCGTTTCGAAGTGTTGGTAAGTGCCACCTTCCTGCAGCGGACTCATGATGGTCGGTGCCTTGACCGAGCCGTAGTCACTCAGGCGCAAGGTGCCTGCTGGCAGACGGGCGTCGCGCAGGCTCTCGAAGAAATGCGCATCGCAACGAGAGAACTCCGTCAGCAGTTGTTCAGGCGTGGTGACGGTCTGGGCCTGGGCTGTGCAGACGGCGCCGAAGGCGAGCAAAGCAACGCCGGAAAAAAGAGAGCGGAACATTAAAATCATCCGTGAAGTGGAAACAAAAGCTGTCGGCCGGTGAGTTGAGAACTTTAGCAATACAGGCTTGCGGGAGAAATCCAGCTTCTCATGTTTTGGCTGAACGCAGGCATGGCGCGAATGTCAGACCCCGGCGTCTCCACGCACGCGCCATCCAACTAGCCCGCCGGCCCCGCCACCGCCCTGTGCGGGCGAACATAATAATTGTCGAACTCACTGCTTTCGACGAATTGGAAGCCGTGGCGGGTATAAAAGCGATTCGACGCGCTTTCTTTAAGAGCCCCCACTTTAATAGGGAGTGCAGCGTTATCCGCCTCTTGGAAAACCTGAATGAGCACTGCCGCGCCGATCCCCGATCCTTGCGCGCTCGGCCTCACATATAAGTGGTCGAGCAGGAATTCATTCGGATGACGCTGAACGGCTACAAAACCCACCCTCTCTCCAGACACCTCAATGTAACGTGTGTCGCGGGCCTCAAAGCCGCTGACAAACCGCTCGCGAGCGCGTGCAGGGTCGAATCGCCCGACGCGCTCCAGACTTTCACGCATGGCTTCAATTCGAAGGGCGACAAGATCGTCCAAGTCGCTTTGTTGAGTTGGGACCAGGACCACCGGGGAATTTTGATTGAGGGTGACAGGCATATTTTGCGCTCTGAACATGGCGGTTCAAACATGACGTCGAGCCACAACCGCGTCAACTGATCGCATCCGCAGCTTGAACCTTTTCTCACTGTCTACACACACCGCATGAGCCTCTCACAGATTCAGCCTGCTGCGATTGAAGCGCGCCGTTATTCCGAATCCATCTGCCGACCTGTCAACATTCACAGTATCCGCCCCGGCTGTCACCGTTCAGAGTAAAGACTACTCAGCCGAGGAATTCACCATGCACATCTCCAGTTCGAGCCTACTGCCCATTCGCGCCGCATCGATGATTTTGCTGTGCTCTGCGGTACTGGTCAGCCTTGCAGCCTGTACATCGAGTTCTAATACCAACACGGCCGGCAGCATGTGCCCGGGCATTGGAAGCATCCAGCAGACCAAAGCGGAAGACGGCTATAGCTACACCGCCATCTCGCCCGGCAGCGGCTGGAGAGGTGAGAACCCCTATGCACAAGAGCACTACCTCAAAGGAATGAAATTCGAGTCGGCCGCTATTCGCACTGCACAAAGCAAAGGCGAGCCCGAATATTATTTCGTAGCCTGTGACTACGAAGGGCCGGAGCAGTTTGCGTTTTTGAGAATGTCTCAGCGCTTCCCTGTACGACCTCGCGCAGTAGGCCCTAATTGGACGGCAGACGACTTCTGCCGAGCAGATTCGGTGCACGGTTGCCAATTCACAATATTCACCGAAGTACCGTGATCGATCTTCGCTGTGAGGTGATACTCCAAGCGAGAAACGGCAGGCTGGGCCTGCCAACTCAGCGCGCGCACTGCTAATCTTGGGCGTTTGGCCCTTGCAGGATCTCCATGCCGCTGACCAACCGCGAAACCGCCCGCCTCGAACGTCGCCTCATCGCCACCCTCATCGACGCCTGCGAAACCGCCAAAACTGAAATCCCCGGCTTCGACTGGCTGACCCACACCGTCGACTACACCACCTTCCCCCAAAGCCTGCGCGTGATCTGGGTGTTCGACAGCCGCGCCAGCAAGGAACACGCCCTCTCAACCGGGGCCGATCAACGCATGCGTGAGCTGACCGCCGCCGCACTGCACGACGCCGACGTGCACGGCGCGTCCATGGAACGCTGCGTACACTTCGACTCCGAAGAAGAATGCCGCCTGCGCCATGACGGCGATTGGCGCCTGCGCCTGGCCAAGGTGCATACGACCAAAGTATGAGTACGCCTCTTCACTCATTGGGTATGTGGATAAGACTATGCTATCGATGCACGTAGTCCCCACACACCCAGGCCCCACCATGACCCTCTCCACCCACTTCACCCCATGGACCGCCCTGCTCGGCGGCGCTCTGATCGGCTTGTCCGCCGGCCTGTTCATCCTGCTCAACGGCCGCATCGCCGGGATCAGCGGCCTGCTTGGCAGCCTGCTCTCCAGGCACGGCGAGGGGCGCGGGGAGAAACTGCTGTTTGTGATCGGGCTGCTGGTCTCACCCTGGATCTGGTCACTGTTCGCCAAGCTGCCTGAGTCATCGTTCCAGGTCAGTGGCTACGGGCTGGTGCTGGCAGGGCTGCTGGTAGGGATCGGCACGCGGTATGGCGCGGGTTGCACCAGCGGGCATGGCATCTGCGGGCTGTCGCGGTGGTCGCTGCGCTCGCTGGTCGCGGTCGGCTGTTTCATGGGCAGCGGGTTCGCCGCTGTCTACTTCATCCGCCACCTGCTGGGAGCCTGAGCATGCGCAAACTCACTGCACTGATGACCGGTTTGATCTTCGGCCTGGGACTGCACCTCAGCGGCATGACCAACCCGGCGAAAGTGCTCGCGTTCCTCGACCTCGCCGGCGATTGGGACCCTTCATTGGCCTTGGTGATGCTCGGCGCCCTGGCGGTGAGCAGCGTGCCCTTTTACTTGGTAAGGAATCGCCAGGTCTCGCTGCTGGGCGCGCCGATCCAGATGCCGACGCAACGCACCATCGACCGCCGCCTCGTGCTGGGCAGCCTGGTGTTCGGCATGGGCTGGGCGATTGCGGGGCTGTGTCCCGGGCCGGCAGTGGCATTGCTGTTGACGGGGCAATGGCAGGTGGTGGTGTTCACGCTGGCGATGGTGGCGGGCATGCTGATTTTTGCAGGGATTGAATCGCGCAGGCGGGGTTGAACAGCCTGCACGGCTTCATTTTTACCCCACACAGTAGGTCAGGCCTGCGCACTGAACCGCTGCACTCCACGCCGCTCATACATCGCCGCTTCCGTCTCTTGCGTCGCCAGCTCGCCTTTGGAGGCCAGTTGATTAATAAAAATCCGATCCCTGGACCCTTTGAAGTCAGACGGGTCGAAGTCTCTTAAGAGCGGCGCCAGATCAATGGTCTTGGCAAAGTTTTCGTTAGTCAGGCTGTAAAAGCCCAGGCCCGACCAGACCGAATCGGCGTCCACCGTGTCGATGGCGGCGTGCGGTAGGCAACGGCTGCGGTTTTCAGGCCAAGGGATTGATTGAGCAAATCCGTCAGCCGCTGGGTATCCGAGCTGCTGAGCTGACTGGCCGAATCCAGCACTTTCAGGCGGCCATCGGCCTCGACGGTGAAGCCGTATTTTTTGCCGGCCAAGTCGGGAGCGGTGGTCGACAGCGCTGACTCGAATGCCTTGAAGGAGGCCTTCAGCGTATTGAGCGCGCCGGTGGAAATTTCGACGAGCCGAGGGTGGTCTGGCGACTGGGTCCGACCGACCCAGGTGTCGACCACCTCCAGCGGCTCCAATGTAGTGCTTGCTGAGCCACTGGGATGGTAGACGGCCGCCGGGGCGGTATTCGCCACCGCTTCTTTCGCGGCATCTGTCAGTGGCCGGGCCACGAGCTTCTGGTCGGAAGGTGTAAGGCTGGTGTTGGCCGGCGGGAGATAGGCAGCGCTAACGGAAAGAGCCATTTTATCGATCCTTGATTGGCGGGTTCATACAGGTTATCGACGGCAAAGGGCCGAGCTTTAAGCGGCCAACGTGCAGGATCGTACAAGCCAAGCGCTTCGTTGCCTCGATAGTCTGGTCCTCTTACCTACCAGAGGATGGATCATGGCTACGTCACAGCACCCGGCACAACCGGTAAACCTCGCGCAAAAGGCGTCGCTCATCAACGAGCAGTGGAGCCCCAGGGTCGTCGCCGAAATGAACGACTACCAGTTCAAGGTGGTGCGCATCGAAGGAGAGTTCATCTGGCATTCACACCCGGAAACCGACGAAGCGTTCCTGGTGCTGGAAGGGACACTGCGTATCGATCTGCCGGAAGGCCCGGTGTCTGTGGCGGCGGGCGAATTGTATGTGGTCCCGCGTGGCGTTGAACATCGGACCGCCGCCGAGGGTGAGGCGAAGCTGATGATGATTGAGCCTCGGGGCATCTTGAATACCGGCCATGAAGGCGGTGAACGCACGGCAACAAACGATCTGTGGATCTGAAAGATTCGCGGGCGTCATAGGGCTCGGTCATTGAACCGAGCCTTTGGCGGGTAATTTCTGGATAATGCTCAGCTCCCGCCCCCGATACGGACATCCCGCTCGATGAAGTTGCCCACCGCCGCCCTACTCTTCGCTTCTGCGCTGCTGCCGTCCATCGCCCACGCCGACGACGCCGCGCTGACCGATACGCTCAAGGCCTTCACCCGCTGCGACGCGACATTCTTCAGCAGCCTGAACAGCCACCGCGACGCCTGGCAGGCCTACGCACCGCTCAAGCAGGAAAAGGATTTCTCGTGGATCGCAGTGGTCAACCGCGCAGACCGCAAGGCCAATGCGGTGCCGGTCAGCGCGCCGCCCATCGCGGGCTTGAAGCTATTGTCGTACGCCGACGAGGCCACCGACCTCGGCAATCTGGGGCTCTACTATTACTGGGGCTTTGTTGTGCAAGGCAATATCGACGAGGTTGCCCAACGCCTTGCTCCGCTGCTCGACCAACCTGCTCGCCTGCAAAAAGGCGACAACGCCTACATCCGCAGTGAACTCAAGGTCGACGACCGCTGGCAGGCCATCAAGCCACGGCCAGGCGTCGCGCCGGGCACCCGTGAGGTCGAGCGCGTGCTGCTGGTAGAGCCGGAAGGCACCGACGGCACGCAGTCGCGCATCAGTTGTTCGTTGCAGGGCGGTGTCGATGCGGCGCTGCTGGCCTGGTTGCGTCCGGACATCGCGCCGGTGGACTACCCGCGCACCGTCGTAGAGCCGAGCATCAACGACGTCGCCGTACCCGCCAGCGTGCTCCAGCGCCTCGACTCGGCCCTGCTGCAGCCGAAGTTCAAGACGTTGAGCTACACCTACCTGTCGAAAAAAAGCGATGGCAGCAACGACACCCCCACCACGGTGACCTTCACGGCGGTGGGTGGCTTGCTGAACAAGAACGAGGTCTACAGCGACACCTTCCATGTCGAGCGCCTGGTGCAGGCGGACCTGATTCAGTTGAAGTCGAAGATGAATGGCGTGGGCGATGGCCAGGTGCTGCTGACCCGCGAAGCCGAGCTGAATATTCCGAGCAGTTGGACGCCAGGCCAGACGCTGAGCGCCAACCTGCATATGGCGAACGTACCTGGCAAACCGACCGATACCCCGCTCGAGACCTCCGTGAGCTGCAAAGTCGGCCAGCGCTTCCCGGCCCGACAGGTGTTTGCCTCGTTGACCGGCGACGCCATCAAGCTTGAGTGCGAACAGGGTGACTACAAGACCTCGCGCGCCTTTATCGAAGACCTGGGCATTGCCCTGACGCTGGAGACGACGTCGAGCAAAATGCGCTCGGCGTATCAATACACGGCGTTCGAGGTGGTGCGTTGATCGAAGGGGCGTTTGCCAAGCAAACGTCCCGCTGATTCAGGGCACTCTAGGTTGCCGCAGCAGTCTGTTCCTACACACCCCACGCCCCGCGGAGTTCCCATGATCATTGTTCATCACCTCAACAACTCACGTTCGCAGCGTATTCTGTGGCTGCTGGAAGAGCTTGGCCTGCCGTACGAGATCAAGCGCTACCAGCGCGACCCGAAAACCAACCTTGCGCCCCCGGAGCTCAAGGCGATCAATGCGCTGGGCAAATCCCCGGTGATTGAAGACGGCGCCAACGTGGTGATTGAGTCCGCCGCCATCGTCGACTACCTGATCCGCCGCCATGGCGATGGCCGCCTGCAACCGGACCCGGCCACTGCCGCCTACGACCAGTACGTGCAA
The DNA here is from genome assembly GCF_007858185.1 of Pseudomonas grimontii. Classification (GTDB taxonomy): domain Bacteria; phylum Pseudomonadota; class Gammaproteobacteria; order Pseudomonadales; family Pseudomonadaceae; genus Aquipseudomonas; species Aquipseudomonas grimontii. Next base: position 174,744 of record NZ_VFES01000006.1, on the reverse strand, counting down.
TGGCTGCACTTCGCCGAAGGCTCGGCCATGCTGCCGTTGATGCTCAACCTGTACGTCGGGCGCCTGGGCGATGCCGGTGCGCCGCTGCATCCGCGTATCGAATCGGAAGTGGCCAATTACCTCGGTTACCTCAACGAGGCGCTGGGGCACACCCCCTATCTGTTGGGCGATGACCTGAGCGGCGCGGACATCCAGATGAGTTTTATCGGCGAAATCGCCAAGGCCCAGGGCAAGCTGCCGGCGTACCCGCACCTGGCCGCGTGGGTGCAGCGATTCCAGGCACGCCCGGCCTATCGCCAGGCGCTGGAACAGGGTGGGGAGTATGCGTTTGCCAAGTGAGTGATGCGGCGAACCCTTAAACCACCAAGAGCCGGGCCGTTGTGGCGAGCGGGCTTGCCCCGCGTTGGGCTGCGCAGCGGCCCCATTGGCTGCTGCAGCGTTTCTTCAGGAAGTTTGACGTGGCGGTGTTTGGGGCTGCTTCGCAGCCCAACGCGGGGCAAGCCCGCTCGCCACAGGGGAGATACCAGCCTTGGGGGGCAGCTTACCCGTTCCCCATCATCTGCCACAGCGACGCCCCCACGCCGGTGATGCTCTCCCCGGCAATCAACCCCGCCGCAGCGGTAATCGCAAACCGCTCGGTGATGCTCGGCCAGCGGCAGCTCACCAGCCAGGTGAGCACCGCACCCAGCGCCATCATCAGCGACACCGAGGCCGGCAGCACAAACGCCAACCCCAACGCGGCCGCACTCGGCAAGTAGCGGGCACGGTGGACGGGCAACAGGCTGTCGAGTACGCCCAGCAACACCCCCGCCACACCGGCAATAGCAATCGCCCAGCGAATGCTCGCCGACAATGAGTCCAGCCCATGGGTGAGGGTTTGCGCCACGGCTTTCCAGGTCGCGACCGCCGGCGCCGGCCATTCTTCGGTGAGCAGCATCGATTGCGGATCAGGGATCAGCGCCAGGTACGCAAACACCCCGACGATACTGCCAATGAAAATCCCCAGGATCTGCGCGATCACTTGCTTGTGCGGCGTAGCACCAATGGCCTTGCCGACCTTGAAGTCGTTCATCAAGTCGGTGCACTGCCCCGCCGAGCCGCCGGCGGTGTTGGCACTCATCAGGTTGATCGGCACTTGCCCCGGCGCGACGATGCCGAAGCTCAGCTGGGACAACTGCCCGATGGCGCCAATCGGCGGAATACCGGTGGCGCCCACCACGCGGGCGGCGACGGCCGCCAGGCAGATCGCCAGGGGAATGGTCAGCAACGCCATCCACAGGTTGATGCCGAACAACAGCGCCTGCAGGCTCACCACCAATACGATCGACAGCACAAAACCAGCGGCAGGGCCGGCCTTGGGGACGCTCCAGGCTTGCCCGCCGACGGACTTGGTCGAGGTGTACAACGCCCACAGCCGAATGGTCAACGACGCCAGGGTTGAGCACACCATCAGGCTCACGCCCGGCCACAGCAACCACTCCACCAACGCGGCGAATTGCGGGCCGCTGCTGCCGGCCGGCAAGCTCACCAAGCCGTGCGCCAGCAGCCACGGGCCCAGGCCACCCCAGGCGAGCAAGGCGCCCAGCAACAGGGTCAGGCCGACGCGAATGCCGATAATGCCGCCAAAGCCCAGCAGCAACAGCGAAGGGTCGGCGGTAAAGGTCAGGCGCTCCAGCTGGGCACTCGGCGACCAACGCGGGAAGGCCCACACAAAGGTGTCCACCCACTTCACCAACCCGGACAGCAACGCCGCACTGAGCAACACCTTCAAGCGCGTCGCGGCTTCGCGCCCATGGTTGTAGATATGCAGCAGGGTTTCCAGGGTGGCCATGCCTTCGGGGAATTTCAGCGCCTTGTCATTGAGCAACGAAGGCCGCAGGTACCAGGCAATCCAGATGCCCAGGAAACTCACCGAGAACACCCAGGCGATCATCGGCCATGCGTCCAGCTGGTTGCCGGTCAGCAAGGTATAGGCCGGGATCGGCGCCACCAGCCCACCGGAAATAATCGAAGCGGCGGCCGAGGCGACGGTCTGGTTGATATTGCTCTCATGCAACGTCCACGGCAGCTGCTCGGACGAGCGCTTGGCCAGGCCCTGCCAGATCGCATACCCCACCAGCAGGGCAATGATCGACATGTTGAACGACCAACCGATCTTCAACCCGGCGTACACGTTCGAAGGGGTCAGCAGGATACCGAGCACGGTGCCGGTGATGACCGCGCGCAGGCTCAGTTCGCGCTCGACGGGGGTGTGAAGGGGCACGGTTGATGAGGTGGCATGCATGCGGATTCCTTTCGGCAAGGGAACAGGACGACCTAACAAGTGAGCCCTGTCGGGGCTGAAGGTTCCGGGTTTAATGCTTGCCACAGGTGCAGCGCTTTCCCTTAACCGGCTTGGGCCTTGTCCGGCAGCCGCTGCACCCGCGGCGCATCCTCGGGATTGACCACGCCATAGCGGTCCGGGGCAAAAAACGTCCTGTGATGTGCAATCTCTGTCAGCCGCTAAGCTCATCGGCCGCCAGCCAGTACGCGGTGTGCACCCACGGCAGCGGCTCGCCGTCGAAACGTCGGCCGAGCATCAGGTGGGATCCTTACTCATGCAGCGCATCAAGCCCTTGGCGCAGGCAGAGATACAGCGCCCATCACGCCGATAAAACAACCATTGCCGAGACTCGCATACAGTCATACGATGACTGACCACGACCATAACAATAAAGGATCACCCGTGAATAAACCCCTCCTCCTGGCCGCCGCCGTTGTCTGCGGCCTGAGTGCGCACGCCGGCGCCGCCACCTTCGCGTACATCTCCAGCCCCGGTGACGGGCTGATTTCCCAGTACCGACTCGACGAAAGCAACGGCGCCCTGAGCCTGGTCGACCAAGTGACGGCCGGCGACCAGGTCAATCCCATGGCCCTCAGCCCCGACGGCAAGACCTTGTTCGCGGCCTTGCGGGTCAAGCCGTTTCAGGTCCAGGGCTTCAGCATCGACCCGGCGACCGGCCGCCTGACGCCGCAGTCCAAGGCGCCGCTGGCCGAAAGCATGGCGTACCTGGCCACCGACCGCGCCGGGCGCTATTTGCTCGCGGCGTCTTACGGTGCCGACACCCTCAGCGTCCAGCCCATCGACAAGCCCGAGCCCATCCGCACCTACAAGACCGGCCTGCATGCGCACTCGCTGCGCACCGACCCGAGCAATCGCTTTGCCTACGCCGGCAACCTGGGCACGGACCATGTGTTGCAATACCGCTTCGACGCCGCCACCGGCGCGCTCACCCCGATCGGCAGCGGCTACGTGAGCGTACCGGCCAACACCGGGCCTCGGCACCTGGCGTTTTCGGCCAACGGCAAGTACCTGTATGTGGTCGGCGAAATGAGCGGCACCGTCACCGCGTTTGCCATTGATGACAGCACCGGCGCGCTGACCCAGATCGGCGTGGCCAATGGTATTCCTGAGCGGTTGAAACTGGCCCACGGCGAAGTGCGTGACGCGCGCAACAATGACCTTAAAGACGACCCGACGCCGCGCATCTGGGCCGCTGACCTGCGCCTGTCGCCGGACGGCAAGCTGCTGCTGATGAGCGAGCGCACCAGCAGTTCGGTGTCGGCGTTTGCCGTGGATACCGCCACAGGCGGCCTGCGTTTTGTCGACAACTACCCGGTCGAAGAGAAGCAGCCGCGCAATATCGCGTTCTCCCCCAACGGCCATTGGCTGCTGGTGACCGGCGAGAAAAGCGACAAGGTCGGCACCTATGCGGTCAGTGCCGCGGGTGCGTTGAAGCGTGTGGGGGAAGCGGCGTCGGGCAAGGGTGCGCTGTGGATTGAGGTGCTGCATACCTCGGCCAACTGACCTGAACCTGTGGGAGGGGGCTTGCCCGCTCGCCACAGTTACAGTGTTCCTCCTTAACTGACTGGCATTCGGGAAAGCCCCCCCACCGGGTTGGATCTTCAGGGTCTACAGACCTCAGCTCAGGCGAAACCGTGCGGTGTTATCACTCAACGCCTGACTGCCCTTGCTCAAGGTATCCGCAGCCCGATTTACCGCGCGCGCGCCGTCGAGCAGACGCCCGGCGGCCTGGTCGACTTGCTGGATATTGCCGCTCACTTCATCCGCCGTTGCCGCCTGCTCCTCCACCGCCGTGGCGATTTGCGCGAGGGTGTCGGTGACGTTCTGCACCGCGCCGGCAATCTCGCCCAGGCGCGTGCCCAAGCCGGTGACGGACTCGGCATCGGTCAACGCCTGCTCGCACGCGGCGCCCATCAGCGTCACCGCCTGGCTCACCGTGGCGCGCAGGCTGTCGACGGTGCCGGCGATCTGCGCCGTCGACGCCTGGGTGCGTTGCGACAGGCTGCGCACTTCATCGGCGACCACCGCAAAGCCCCGGCCCTGCTCGCCTGCGCGGGCGGCTTCGATGGCTGCGTTGAGCGCCAGCAGGTTGGTCTGCTCGGCGATGCCGCGAATGGTGTCGACCACCGACTGAATCTGCTGCCCTTGCTGGCTGACTTGCTGCAAGGCATCGGCGGTGTCGGTCAGGCGCTGGTTGAGCTGCTGGATGCTGGCGGTGGTGCGCTGGCTGTCGCGGCTGCTGTCTTCGGCGATGCGCCGGGTTTGCTGGGCACTGCCCGAGGCCTGTTCGCAGCTGCGCGCGACGCCCATGGACGTGGCGGCCAGTTGCGTGGCGGCGGCGGCGATCTGGCTGATCTGGTGCTGCTGGTCTTCGACTTCGCTGAGGGTGCTGCCCGATTGCGAATTAAGGGTGAGCACCGCCGAGCCGAGCTGCTGGGTTTCGTGATTGACGCCAAGCAGGCTGGTGCGCAACTGCACCACCGCGACGTTCAGCGCGGTGCTGATGGCCGCGAGTTCGTCGCGGCCCTCTACCGCCACTTCCACACACAGGTTACCGTCGCGCAGGGACTCGGCCAGTGTGGTGATGCCACTGGCGCTGCGACGGATGGACGCTTGCAGACACATGAACAGATAAAGCGCCGCCAGGGCCAACAGGCTGAACGTTGCCGCCATCGGTATGAATTGCGTGTTCGCATGTGCGCGGTAGTAGTCCAGGCGTGCATCCATCGACGTCAGCGACTGAACGCGCAGCGCGCCGAGCGACTCGAGCATGGCGTCGATACTGCGCTCGAAACCGGCCGTATCCAGCTTGATGCTGCCGCCGAACACGCCGTCGTCGAGCACTTTGAGTTCGTTATCCAACAACTGCAGGCTGGTGTCGTATTGCGCCGTCCACGGCTCCATTCCGGCGTACTGCTTGGCCTTGAGCGAAGCCGCAGCCTTGACCAGTTGATCCCGCGCATCGCCGATGCGGCTGCGCAAGTCGCGCATCTGCAAACGACTCTGCAAGGTGAACTGCCCCGAAGAAATCGAGGACTGTCCCACACTGGCCATGCGCCCGATGCGCTCGATCAGGTCGGGCGTTTGCTGGGTGCCCATCTGCATGAGCATGTAGGTTTCCAGCCAGGGGTCGAGGATCAGGCCGGCGTCGAGGGTGATCTGTTCGCGCAGGGCCTGCATCGCCGTCAGCGCGGCGGTGAAGCGGTCGTAGCCATCCGGCCACCAGCCCACGGTGCGCAGGGACGCGGAATCCATGCCCTTGACGGTGGCCTGCAACGCCTCGAAGCGGGCCAGGACATCAGCGCCGGCGTTCTGGGTTTTCAAGGCATCACCGAGGGCTTGCAGGCTTTGCAGGATCAGCGGGAAATTGGCATCCACCTTATCCATCGCCGCCTTCGCCGCCGGCGTGGGGGCATGCAGGATGTCCGCCGCCTTCCAGCGCGCAGCCAGGTTACGTTGGGCGGTCAACTGGCCATCCAGCGCATCCAGGGCCAACAGTTGACGAAGGCCGGACTGCTCAGCGGAAATCACGCTTAACTTGTCGCGATAGTCCTGGCCGATCATCCACAGGCTACCCGCCAGGGGCAGCATGAACAGGAAAAACAGAATCTGGAACTTACGCGCGAAACCGAAACGTCCGAGCAGGCGGATACCAGGTGATAAAAGGCTGTGCATGTCCGACCACTCCCGAAAACAACCCGCCCGGCGCACCGCTGGGCGAAGCCTTGAAATAAATGAAAGCAAAATGCCATGTCATTGATTGGTAAGGCTCTAGCAAGATACGGGCCGCTCACACTCAGCCCCGAAACAGGGCGTTCGCTGCACGAACGCCCCACCTCGCGTGCGCGAAAATGGGGCAAAAGCACTCAGTAGGGACAAGGCCGCTGTCACCGCCGGAGACGACTGACCGAGGCGCGCGCCAGAACGCCCTCAATCACAAGCATCCTATCGGCCGCGCACGGGGAGAACTTGAAGGGCAGGACACGCCGTTGGAAGAAATACCGGCAGCGACCTATTTAGCCTGCATGTACCGGCTGAAATTATTGATGTGATCGTCCAGGTTGTCCTCAAGCATCATCCGGTACTGATCGCAGAAATACGTGAGCATCGCCTCGCGCTCCTCAGCCATCTGCTCGCCGGACTTAAAGTTGCGCGCACAGGCCCAGGCATTGAACCGCGTGGTGCCGAACATCATCGAGGCACTCACCTGGCCGAGGTTCTCGAATGTCTTGAGCTGCTCGTTCGACAGCTCGATATGCGCGTCTGCGCGGTCGTAGAAGGTTTGGTCGGTGGCGTCGGCCATTGCGGGTTCCTGGGTGAGCGAATGAGACGACCATTGGAGCATATCCTGCGGCTGGAGAGCAGGCGCCTCCCTGCGGAGGCGCCTTGAACATCACATCAATGCCAGCACCAGCCGCTCAAGCCCGATGCCGAACCCGGCGCCCTCTCGGTAAGCACCGCCACCTACCACTTGCTGCTGCGCACCCAGTGCGGGGCAGCGTACTTCGAAGCCATTGCCTTCAAGGTAGTAACTCAGCCCACGCTTTACCGCCAGGCTCAACTCATAGTCGAGCCCCAGCGTGTCCAGAAACCCGGAGCAAAGGGCTTGGCTGCGCTGTAGCGCCAGCGCGGGCTCTGGACTGAGAATCTCCAACCCCAACTGGGTAAATTCACGATAGCGACCGGCTTGCGGCCGCTCATACCGATAACACCGTGCCACGTAGAAAAACATCGCCTCAGCCCGCCCGCCGAGCAAGGCTGCATTGCGCTCCTGGAACAGCGCGGTGGCCTCTGGGATCAGGCAACATTGGCGACCCGCCTTATCATCGAAAGCCCACATCTGCCCGATGATTTCACTGCCGCCGGCTTTTTCAATAAACGTGTCCTGGCTCCACAAAGCGGGCACGATAGCTTCTTCAGCTCCCGCTTCGATGAAGATAGCTCCGGAATCGTCCCTCTATCTCACGCATCGTTGCGGCTTCTTTCCCTGTCACGATTCGGGTTCCGCGCAGCATTGTCATGTCTTGAATCTCCATTTTTACAGGCAATAAAAAAGGCGCCATAGGCGCCTTGGTTTGGGTTCATTGAGTGATCAGAGCGTCTGGTCAATCAGTGAGCGCAAGCAACCACGGCACCTTGGGAAAGGTCCGTGAGAGTGATGGCGGTTGCTTTGCGAAAATTTGGTCATGGGCAATCCTTGCACACATGTAGGAATAGTTACAAGCAAGCTCAATTCAACAGCTCAGTAATCCACCGGGCCTGCTGTGCGATCTCTTGCGCCTTATCCTCCGGCACGGCCTGCCGCGCGCGCTCAAAGCTGGCCAGGGTCTTCTGCTTCTGACGCAGCATGCGCTGCCACTTGGCCAGGAACAGCGGGCTGCGTGCCTGCATCTGCACGGGGCCGAAGTACAGCTGTTCGGCGCTGTAGCTCACCGGTGTGGCGCGTTCGGCGACGATGATTTCGTAGTAGAAACGGTTTTCCCGCAACAACTCTTCACTGAGGATGGTGTAACCGTTTTGCATCAACCAGTGACGCAACGGTTGCTCGCCGCCGTTGGGTTGCAGGATCAGGCGTTCGCGGCCGCTGAGGTAGGCCTGGCCGCTGTCGAGGATGTCGCGGATCGTTTCGCCGCCCATGCCGCAGACGCTGATCGCGGTGATCGCGTCTGCCGGTTTTATCGCCGCCAGACCATCGGCGAGGCGCACCGTGACATGCTGCTCCAGGCCGTTCTCACGCACGGTGCGCTCAGCCGCCTGGAACGGTGTGATCGCCACCTCGCCCGCCACGGCCGCCTCTATCACGCCACGGCGCATCAAGGCCACCGGCAGGTAGCCATGGTCCGAGCCGATATCGGCCAGCCGCGCGCCCATCGGCACATTCGCCGCCACGCGCTCCAGGCGCATGGACAAGGTGTGTTCGTTCAACCTGTGTTCCTTTTTATTCGCCGGAAAATCGATCCCGGCTGTTGGTCAGATGCAACACCATCGCCGCCCGCGCCGCGTCCGGGTCCTGGCGTTTGATCGCGTTGAAGATCGCCTCGTGTTCCAGGTTCGCCAGTTGCCCGAGCTTGGCAAAGTCCGCCCCGCCACGCTCGGCGCCTTTCACTTGGGTACGCGGAATCATCGCATTGCCCAGGTGCAGCATGATTTCGGTGAAGAAGCTATTGCCGGTGGCTTCGGCGATCAACTGGTGAAAGCGTTTGTCTTCTTCCACGCAGCTGTCGTTGTTGGCCAGCGAGGCCTGGTAGTCGTCCAGTGCGGCGCGCATGTGGGCAAGCTGCTCGTCGGTCCTGCGCACGGCGGCCAGTGCCACCGCCTGCACTTCCAGGCCCAGGCGCAGCTCGAGCATGTTGCGCACGCTGGCGACGGTGTCCACATGCAGGCGCAAGCCTTGCTGGGCATGTTGCGCGAGCACAAAGGTGCCGATGCCGTGGCGCGTCTCCACCAGCCCCGAGGCTTGCAACTTGGAGAGGGCCTCGCGCACCACGGTACGGCTCACCCCATGTTCGAGCACGATGGTGGATTCGGACGGCAGCTTTTCACCCGGCTTCAACTGCCCAAGCAGGATGCGCTGGGTCAGGGCGTCGAGCACGCCTTGGGCCAGGTTGTTGGAGCGTCTACGGACGGGGGGGGCGTTTTCAATGGGCATAGTTACGAATCCACGGGGTTGGGCAGGAGGGAGCTTAACATCCCACCCCACGGCGTAACCCCACTGTAGGAGCGAGCTTGCTCGCGAAAAACCTGAGGGCGCCGCGTTTATTCAGGATGCCCGCATTATCGTTGACGTTTTTCGCGAGCAAGCTCGCTCCTACAGGTTAGGGCCCGAGTGAAAAAAGCGCCTCACTTGTATGACAACTAACATTTATGACCATCAACACGCCCTCTTCCAAAAGCGCACTCAACCTTCTTTAAACGCCACACAGACCCGCAAAATAACCAAAAACGCACTAAAACCTGGCCCTTATAAACACAAAAACATCATCACCACATTGCGAGCCCCAGAAAAGAACTTGTATGATGTCTATCAACAAGACACGCAAACCCGCATAAAAATAATCAGGGGGAGTTTTGAATTGTGAACAATTCAAGCCATGCATCTGCCGCACCAAACAGTGATTCGGTCCTCGCGCACGCCGTGAGAAAAGTGAAGGGCCATGTGCTCCCACTGTTCGTGATCATGTTCATCCTCAACTACATCGACCGGGTCAATATCGGCTTTGTGCGCACGCACATGGAACATGACCTGGGCATCGGCGCCGCGGCCTATGGGTTTGGCGCCGGGCTGTTCTTCATCGGCTACGCGCTCTTTGAAGTGCCCTCGAACATGCTGCTGCAAAAGGTCGGCGCGCGCATCTGGCTGACCCGCATCATGTTCACCTGGGGCATCGTCGCCACGCTGATGGCGTTCATCCAGAACGAAACCCACTTCTACATCCTTCGCTTCCTACTCGGCGTCGCCGAAGCCGGCTTCTTCCCTGGGGTGATCTACTACTTCACGCGCTGGCTGCCGGGCGTGGAACGCGGTAAAGCCATCGCGATTTTCCTCAGTGGTTCGGCGGTGGCCTCGTTGATCTCCGGCCCGCTGTCAGGTGCACTGTTGCAGATCGAAGGGTTTGGCTTTCACGGCTGGCAATGGATGTTCGCCATCGAAGGCCTGGCCTCGGTGGTGATCGGTTTCTTTGTGTGGTTCTGGCTCGACTCCAAGCCCCACGACGCCAAATGGCTGACCCGCGAAGAACAGGATGTGCTGGTCAACGCCATCGACCAGGAACAACGCGAGCGTGAAGCCGTGGGCGGCGTCAAACCCACCCTCGGCAAGCTGCTCAAGGACCGTCAGATCCTGCTGTTCTGCGCCCTGTACTTCTGCATTCAACTGACGATCTACGCGGCGACGTTCTGGCTGCCGAGCATCATCAAGAAGATGGGTGACCTGAGCGATGTGCAGGTCGGCTTCTTCAACTCGATCCCGTGGCTGATCTCGATCATCGCCATGTACGCCTTCGCGACGCTGTCGGGCAAATTCAAGTTCCAACAGGCCTGGGTTGCGGCGGCGCTGTTGATTGCGGCGGCGGGCATGTTCATGTCCACCACCGGCGGGCCGATCTTCGCGTTCGTGGCGATCTGCTTTGCGGCCATTGGGTTCAAGTCGGCGTCCTCGCTGTTCTGGCCGATCCCACAGGGCTACCTGGATGCGCGTATCGCCGCTGCCGTGATCGCCTTGATCAACTCCATCGGCAACCTGGGTGGCTTCGTCGCGCCGACCACCTTTGGCTTCCTGGAGCAGACCACCGGTTCGATCCAGGGTGGCCTCTACGGTTTGGCCGGCACCTCGGTGCTCGCCGCGATCCTGGTGTTCTTTGCCAAGACCGCCCCCTCCGCCGCCTTGACGTCGCCAGGCGTGACGCCAACCAGCGCCACCGTCAGCAAACCTCTTTGAGCCTATCCAGGAACTTGCCATGAATACTCCCGTCGTCACCCATTTCCAGGTCATCCCCGTCGCCGGCCACGACAGCATGCTGCTCAACCTGAGCGGCGCCCATGGGCCGTTTTTTACCCGCAACATCGTGATTCTCAAGGACAGCTCGGGCAACACCGGCGTCGGTGAAGTGCCCGGTGGCGAACGCATCCGCGAAACCCTGGAAGACGCTCGTAGCCTGGTGATCGGCCAACCCATCGGCCAGTACCAGCGCATCCTCAACCAGATGCGCAGCACCTTTGCCTCACGGGATTCGGCTGGCCGTGGCCTGCAAACCTTCGACCTGCGCATCACCATCCATGCCGTCACCGCCATGGAAGCCGCCCTGCTCGACCTGCTGGGCCAGTTCCTCGAGGTCCCGGTGGCCGCCTTGCTCGGCGAAGGCCAGCAGCGTGATGCGGTGAAAATGCTCGGCTACCTGTTCTACGTCGGCGACCGCAGCGCCACCGACCTGGCTTACCGCAACGAGGCCGACAGCGATGACGAGTGGTTCCGCCTGCGCCATGAAACAGCCCTGACCAGCGAGGCCGTGGTGCGCCTGGCCGAAGCCGCCAAAGCCAAATACGGTTTCAACGACTTCAAGCTCAAGGGCGGCGTATTGAGCGGCGACGCAGAGATCGAAGCCGTCACCGCCCTGGCCGAACGCTTCCCGGATGCACGCATCACCCTCGACCCGAACGGCGCCTGGTCGCTGAAAGAAGCCATCCGCCTGTGCCGCGACCAGCACCTCGTGCTCGCCTACGCAGAAGACCCGTGCGGCGCCGAAAACGGCTACTCGGGCCGCGAAGTCATGGCCGAATTCCGCCGCGCCACCGGCCTGAAAACCGCCACCAACATGATCGCCACCGACTGGCGCGAAATGGGCCACGCGATCCAGCTGCAATCAGTCGACATCCCCCTGGCCGACCCGCACTTCTGGACGATGCAAGGCTCGGTGCGCGTGGCGCAGATGTGCCACGAATGGGGCCTGACCTGGGGCTCGCACTCCAACAACCACTTCGACATTTCCCTGGCCATGTTCACCCAGGTGGCCGCCGCCGCCCCAGGCGACATCACCGCCATCGACACCCACTGGATCTGGCAGGACGGCCAGCGCCTGACCCGCGAACCGCTGAAAATCGAAGGCGGTTACGTGAAAGTGCCGGCCAAGCCCGGCCTGGGCGTGGACATCGACATGGACGCCGTGGCCAAGGCCCACGAACTGTACAAAGGCATGGGCCTCGGCGCGCGGGATGACAGCGTGGCGATGCAGTTCTTGATTCCGGGTTGGAGTTATAACAACAAGCAGCCTTGCCTGGTGCGCTGAGCCCTGTGAAGGCAACGCGGGTCAATGTGGGAGGGGGCTTGCTCCCGATAGCGGTGTATCAGCCAGGCATGTATCGACTGACACTCCGCTATCGGGAGCAAGCCCCCGCCCACAGGGGTCCTTCTTATTTCTCAAAGATTGTGGTCGCTCGATCCTACCGCAGCCTCGCTCAACCACACTTTCCTGCAACACCGATCAAACAACGGCGCTATGTCATGCCGTTGCTTCAACATCCGCGCATCGCCAGAATGTGGAAGAGGGCTTGCCCGCGATGACGGCCGCATAGACGATAGAGATGAAGCCCAAAGAAACGTCCTACGCAGCCGCTTCACTTTGCGTAAAATGCGAGCCGTTCTCGATCAGGAAAACTTAACCCAGGAAGGGTAAGATTTGAAACCGCTTGACACCCACGCGTTAAAACACGCCGACACGGCCGTCACACAACTTAAGTTTAAAAACCAAAATGGTTAATGAGCAGCCCCCTTCAACCAACTCGCTCGAACCGCCGCCGCTTCAGGAACACCCCCACCCCCAGCGCAACCGCAAAGATCGACAGCAACCCCAGGTCCGCCCCCCCTGGGCGGACCTGGCTTGCCGCCACGCAACCGACCGCCCCCGCCGCCACCAGCAGCACCCCCAGCCACTTGCGCAGCAGGTACGGTTTAACAAACCGATCGAGCAGAAAAAACAGCACCAGGGCCAAGATCAGCTGGGTAATGTCAGACATGTGCTTCTCCAGTCAGGTCTTGATGATCAGGGTCGAGGCGCTGCGTTGCGGACCAATGCCGCCGCTGACCTGCGCCTCGATGCTGACCAGCACGTCGCCAGCATGATAGGTGGGCAGGATTTCATTGGCATACATGCGCACACCCGCCCCGACAGGAACACCCACGTAAGGGGAAGCCACAGCAGAAGTGGCGCCAGCGAAGGCACTGGCGGCCAGGTTAGCGATCTTGGTGCGCTGCGCGTTGAGGGCGTCGCCCTGTTGCCGCGTCAGTGGCTTGGAGATGCCGATCATCATCACGCACGGCAGGCTCTTGGCCAGCATCTTGTCGTACACCTCGACGACCTTGCTGTTGACCTCGTAGTGGGCACTTTTCGCCTCGCCAAAATGCAGCTCGCGCAGGCGTCCGCGTTCGCTGTCGGTGAGGGTGATCTGCGAAACGTTGAACACGATCCCGTGATAGCCCATGTAGTGGAACGTCCCTTCGAACTTCATCGCACGCATCCTTTCGAGCCAAAGGCGGGGATTCTCTAGAAGGCGGGCAATGGATTCAAGGCAAAAGAAAGCAAATGAGGAAATGGAGGGGGCAGGCCGGTCTCCCCTGTCGCGACCTTCCCCCAGGCGCTACTCACGCTCACGCCCGCTTGGGCAACTTCCAATTCGGCCGGATGAAGTGGCAGGTATACCCGTTCGGTATCCGCTCCAGATAATCCTGATGCTCCGGCTCCGCCTCCCAAAACTCGCTGGCGGGCTCTATTTGCGTGACCACACGCCCCGGCCACAGCTTGGAGGCATCCACGTCAGCCGCGGTATCTTCGGCAATATCCCTTTGCTGTTCGCTCAGGTAGTAAATCGCCGAACGATAGCTCGGCCCAAGATCATTGCCCTGCCGATTCGGCGTGCTGGGGTCATGGATCTGGAAAAAGAACTCAAGGATCTGCCGATAGGAAATCACCGCCGGGTCAAACACGATTTCAATCGCCTCAGCATGGTTGCCATGGTTGCGATAGGTGGCATTCGGCACATCGCCACCGGTGTAGCCGACGCGCGTGTGCAGTACGCCGGGGTAGCGTCGCAACAGGTCTTGCATGCCCCAGAAGCAGCCGCCGGCGAGGATGGCGGTTTCGGTTGGGTTGGTCATGGTCTGTCCTTGCGGTTAATGGAGACAGGGGTAGTTATGGGGCAATGCTGGGCAATACCAAGTTCAATCAAAGAAAAACTGCCCCCCCCCCCCTATCGACTCAAGGTTTATTCCTGGACCGAAACGCCGCCACCTTCATCCGGTTGCCGCAGGTCGCCATGCTGCACCAGCGACGGCGGTGCGACTTGCTCAGGTCATGGAACAGCAGCACGCAGTCGTGGGCCTCGCACTGCCGGACGAATTCAAACTTATCGTTCGTGACCAAGCCCACCAGCGACTCGGCCACCGGCCCAAGCAGGCTGGCCGGGCTGCTGTCCCGAGGATGCGTGGCAAGCTGAAATGCCTTCTGCTCCTGCGCCCATTCCAGCCTGCTCACCGGGCGCCCCGCTTCAAGCACCTGGTTGATCACCGCGAGATCGACGGGAACGCCTGTCATTGCCGCATTCACCACCGCCCTTGAACTCGCCCGAAGCGTGCGAGCGAGGGCCAGCAGCCCACTCGGCGCCTTCGGGTCAAGCTGCTCGGGCAACAGCCCCGCTTGGGTCAGCCAACTCATGATGCTGTGATCATCGACGAAGCAGTCATGGCGCTGATCACCCACCCCGTACTCGGAGTTGATGAAATCGAGGGCAAGGTTGTCAGCCAGAAAAAGTGCGCCTGAGGCAGTGCTGTTCGGATTCATGGGCAGCCTGTAACCAATAAAATATGTTTGACAGGTTACCAAATCCAGGCATAACCTTCAAACACCAACTTTAACGGTTACATAGGAAGCCACATCATGACCTCATCCAACGCCATGGCCGCTGCAGGACTCACCGCCGCCTTGCTGAGCAGCGGCGCGGCCCATGCAGACAACACAGTGCATTACCGCTACGAGCAGGTCGGCGACGTAAAGGTGTTCTACCGCGAGGCGGGCGACCCCAGCGCGCCGACCGTGTTGCTGCTGCACGGCTTCGCCGCCTCATCCTTTATGTTCCGCGAACTCATGCCCGAACTTGCCGACCGCTACCACGTCATCGCGCCGGACCTGCCGGCATTTGGCTTCACCGAAGCCCCGCCGCGCGGCGAATACGCCTACACCTTCAGCCAACTGGCCAAGACCATCGGCCAGTTCACCGAACAGCTCAAACTCGATAAATACGCACTGATGGTCCACGACTACGGCGCCCCCGTAGGCTGGCGCATGGCCGTCGCCCATCCGGAGCGAGTGACCGCGATCATTTCCCAAAACGGCAACGCCTACGAAGAAGGCCTGGGCGACGGCTGGGCCCCTATCCAACGCTACTGGCACGCCCCGACCCAACAAAACCGTGACGCCCTGCACGACTTCCCCACCCCCGCCTCGATCAAGTGGCAGTACCTGGAAGGCGTGGCCGACAAAAGCTCGGTGTCACCCGATGGCTACACGCTGGAAGGGCTGCAAATATCCCGCCCAGGCAATGCCGACATCCAGCTCGACCTGGTGCTGGACTACGCCTCCAACGTCGCGATGTACCCGGCCTTCCAGTCCTACTTCCGCCAGTACCAGCCACCGCTGCTCGCAGTGTGGGGCAAGAACGACCCGTTCTTCCTGCCGGCCGGCGCCGAGGCGTGGAAGCGCGATATCCCCAAGGCGGATATTCGTTTTTATGACACCGGGCACTTTGCGCTGGAAACCCATGGAAAGGCGATCATTGCGGTTATACGGGCGTTCCTGGACAAGAACCTCCAGTGATTAACGCAACCCTATGTAGGAGCGAGCTTGCTCGCGAAAAATGTCAACGATAACGCAGCGACTCTGGTTTCACGCGGCGCTCCAAGACTCTTCGCACGCCAGCTCGCACCTACCTTGTGGACATGTCCTACAGCAAGCTGCAGCGCCTTGCTCCGTTACCTACAGTTGCGTCAGAATCCGCTGGCTTGTGCGCTTGAGTGGGCGTCTCTAAGGTGGCCCGGTCGCTGACAACTCAGTGATCGGGTTTAGTAGCCCTTGGTCGAATTTCGCTTAGTGCACAAGCTTCATCCACCAGACTTCCCGTCTGTGCTTGATGGCGGCTGTGCGCAGGGCACCTTCGGGTGCGCCGGCTTTGCGGAATTCCCCGGTCTACTAACCTGCGTACAGCTGCCACCCTTTCGTTTAGTAGCGAACCGGTGTCGGCCCTAACAGGGAAATTCCGGTATGTACAAAGTCACGCCCAACCCTCCGAACGGTCCCGACCTGAAACTGAATCAGGCGGCGCATCGTGCGATTGATCACTACCTCAACGCGGGCGCCGAACCGCCAGGGCCGCCTCCTCCACCTTCGACTACGCTGTTCAGTGTTGCTGACGATGTCAGCACTGAAGTGCTGATTGCCAATAGCTATGAGACCTTTTCTTCGGTTACTGCGTTGCTGCTGGACCTGTCGGATGAGCTGACGGGGAAGCAGCGGGATGTGGCGTTGGCGATTCACCAGTTGAGTGAATTGGGGGTTTTATTGGTAGATAAGTTGATGGCGCGGGAGGGGGCTGTGGCTGGCGGCTAAGTACTCGCTATTATCACGCGCGGCAGATCATCGAGTCGTTGCAAGTCCCATGCATCGACTCGGTGATTTTTTTTCCAACAATCTAACTAAGGAGTCGAAGGCGCTCTTGGAGATGCGAGAAAACTCCAATTTTCAAATACTCACCCAAAGAGGAATGGAAACTCTGCCTGGCAGCCATTTCTTAACTTCTTGAAAAGGGCATTGGCTTTCTCTCCTACGCCTTCCTCGTGAGTGGCTAAGTCCAAATAGTAATTTCTATTTTCGTATTTGGCATATATGAGCCAATCGCCAGTAAGACCTCTTGCAGCACGCTCTTCGAATCCGCCAATGACCAATTGATTCACGAGATAGCTCGGCCAGGCGTCAGGATCGTCGCCATGCTGCTTGGCCACCTCATCGAACAGTTTATCTAAATCTCGATTGCCGCCATTGGCCATGCCCCATCGAATGCTAAGATTTTTTACTAAATGTCGCGCGGAGAAAAAATGTTTATGCCAAAAAGGAAAAAGTGGTAACTTTTTAAATTTCTCCTCACACTTAGTTTTCGAGGACGGCCTTATGCCCTCTAAATAGTCAATTTCATCAAGCACGTGGAATGGACTAAATTTTGGATTTGATGAATCTAAAAGCCGACAGGCCAGAGCCAAACTGATTCGATCCGAACAACCTCTACCGCGAACTGCTTCAGTCTTTATTTTAACTAACTGATCTTTATCAAAGCTGACTTTCACGAAACTTTTCTCTGTCATATGACAAAACCTGTTCAAGAGTGGTCTGACCCTGACTACGCTGAGATGAATAACAATATGCAGCCCGTTCAAATAAACTTATCGCCAAACACCTTCAATTCTTAACGGAGAGAGCCGGGACACTTCCAACCCTGAACTACGCATGGTGGTTAAAATACTAATAATACGTATAAAAAAGCTCTATTTTTTAGAATAGAGCTATCTATTTTCGGTTGACAAGCCAATCAAAAAGTCAAGCCTATATCTGAAGAGTTATCAGCCAGAGATAAATTCATCTGCGGCGTTCTTAATAATCCTCGAACGAACATCTTTTATATAAGCGATCGCCATAAGTTCATTTCTTTTGGCTTGAACTACCGCACCTACCGTAGAAAATTTTGGTCGGATTCTATTTTTCAGCCGTTCGCTCACTGAAAGCCCATCGATAGGTTCCTCAAGCAAAGTACTAACTATTGAAACCTCAGTGACCTTATTGCCACAATCGCTACAAAATTTTGCGTTTTGTTGAAGTGGAGAATTACATTCGGAGCATGTTTCAGTCGGCAATAACAGAGAATCCAGATAAATTTTTATTTGTGGATCCGCCGATGAAAACTCACGATAATCAGTCAGACTTAACCTAGCTATAGCATCCGGAGTTTTAGATGTATCAAATCCTTTTTCAGTAGCCATCATTGCTAGATTGATCATATATCGCGGCCCAGTTCCATTTGCAATCTTAACAGTCCCAAGTTGAGACACCATCCCGGAATAACTTAGGATATCTAAAGCCAGCTTTAAATTAGGAGACATATCACGCTGAAGTGTAAAAAACACCGATTGGTATTCGCTTTTTGTCTTTCTATGGTTTTTCGTCCTTACTTCAGGAATAATATAACCTCTAAGCAAATCAAGACCAACTCGGATATGAGATGAATACTTAGGCAATCTCTTAGAAAGGCTTTGATGATAAGGAATCAGCGCTTGGTCAACATAGTTCTGAACAGCCAATCCAACAGAGCGCTCTGAAAGAGCACTATTACCGGATAAGGCGCTGTTCAATATATGCAGCAATGCTCGCGGATTACCGTTCGACAAGTCTATACAAAGATCAAGTTCCGCACCTCTCGGGAATATTTTTTTCCGCAAACTACTTGTTTTCGGTAAGCGCTTTTCAAGAATTGATCGAAAGTGCAATCGATTTTCACGTCG
This sequence comes from Pseudomonas grimontii, assembly GCF_007858185.1. Taxonomy (GTDB): domain Bacteria; phylum Pseudomonadota; class Gammaproteobacteria; order Pseudomonadales; family Pseudomonadaceae; genus Aquipseudomonas; species Aquipseudomonas grimontii. The sequence goes on along the minus strand of NZ_VFES01000006.1, from coordinate 156,310 downwards.
CCCAGACTCGCCTGGATCGAACCGAACCACTGTTAAAACTATTGCGTCCTGACCAACCTCAAAGTTTCGGCCGTAATTAGTTACGGTCGGATAAACTGCTGCTTTGCAAGCGACCATACCTCCGTGCAACAGCTTGAATATTTCAAAAAATATATTCTGTTGAGCAGGGATAAAAGTGTGCGCTGCCTCGTCAAAAAAGAAAACAATTTTATTGAGTGAAAATAGATCCGCTACATCTTTTATTATATTTACTAAAAAGCTGGTATCTTGGGCCTTCGCCAGAAAATCCTCGCCAATCTGCCCAAGAATCTCAGCATGTTCGTTTCTACTAAAAGCGAGTTTCTGAAGCAGATGAATTTTCTCTTCAAGCATTGCTTTAGTTTCGAGTACTGAAGAAACTCCAAAAACTCGCTGGTAAGGGTCTGCCACTCCAGTTTTTGCAATTAAATTTAGTGCAAGCATTTTTTCATGCAAGGCTTCAAGAATCTTTATATTGACCCAGATTTGAAAGGCATCCCGCTCATCCGCTTTTACACCTTCAAGTAATGTGCTGGTTTTAAAATTTACATAGACGCCTAATTTTCTATCAATGGAGAAAGCTACATCTAACTCTATTTCAGCCATGCGAAGCAGCATCGACTTCCCAACACCCCGCGCACCTTCAAGTAGGTTTGCCCCACTTCCTTTTAAAGAATCAATGATGCGTCGCTCGAAATCGCCTAATACTGATACCTGCTTGATTTGGTCATAAAGTAAATCCTCACATCGAGCTGTTTGTAGGAGGTCCTCGCCGCTCAGGTGTGGAGCTAATGTCTGCACGCTCATGGGTTCAAGGCCTTTGAATTTGAGGAAGTATTGAGTGAATTGCCGCTTCAAGCTCTGAAAATCGTCCAAACAGAAGACAAACAACCGCATTCTGCGTTCTAACTATTAGCTCTAAGTGCTCAGCAAGACCATTTGTGATTGTAGAAAATCGTTCTGGTGCTAATGCAGGTAGATCGGCAATCTTACCGTGCACTGTATTACTGAGTATTCTATAAAGCGCTTGAAAGTTTGCCTGATCACAAAAGCAGGCATTTGCCGATGGACCTTTCAATTGTGCCATGTATTCGAGATATCCCGATGAATTCAAATGCGTAACCATAGCTGAGAAGCTTAAATCCTGATCTCGCTTTCTCCAGCCCCAGTATTCATGTGGCATATCCCACATGTATACAGCAGAAAGGCCAAGCTCCAACGCTCTCCTAGTGGACATTCGAGCCGGAACAATAAGCCCAATTGAATTAAGGTACATTGCAATCGCAAAATCGCTGAAAACCTCATCCAATACTTCTGCGCACCCAGACTTATGAGCGTCGTATTTGTTATCATTCAGCAGTGCTAACTTGAATGAACTAATTATTCTAGAGTTAAGATCTATCGAATCTAAAATAGGTGTATTAGGAGTATCAATAGATGATCCTAAGTTTGCACCAAAACTCTCATGAAGTGCGCTAAGGAGCTCTTTTACTGGTTGCCGAGGAGCATGGGATTCTTCTGCCAAAATACATTTCCTTATGAACATACATGGGCCGGTATTGTTGGACACCAGCACACTATTGAAGAACCGCTTGAAAAATGGAAAAACCATAGATTTAGTATTCGCAGATTCACGCCAATACTGATTTTGTAAACGGAACGCTACCAAAATGCCATGACACTGTCTACCACTCGCTCGACAGGGAAAAAACGTACGCTTTTTTTGATAGTAGACACGACAATATGTACAAGACTCAGTTAAACGAAAAATTCGCCGAAAGCGAGTAGATATTCAACCTTTGTCGTATTGGGCCCTAAGCTAGACACTCACTTCAATCACTTATGGGCTGCCATCACGTATGGATTGGCCGGAATCAGTCACTGATGGCGGATCGCAACATGTCAATAACGGGGAAACTCCCCACCACCCGCGTCCATCCGTCGCATCCCCCACCCTCCCCCTCCAGCCCCCACCCAACCTGCCGATAACCCTACTAATCGTACGCCTACCCCTGCCCCCCCACTCGATCGAGTCCACCACATGAACCCACTCTCCCTTCTAATAAAAGCCCGGGCCGATCGTCAAGGCACCGCCACGCTCACCAGCACTGCCAACGACTTGGACGCAGCACTCACCGCCCTGCGCATCACCCCCACCCTGATCACCGGCTTTATCTCGCCGCATCTGGACATCGACGCCATCGCCGCCAAGCTCAAGCGCCGTTTCCCGCACTCCACCATCAGCCTCTGCACCACTTCCGGCGAACTCTGCAATGCGCCCAATTCGCTGTATTGCGCTACCGGTGAGCGCTGGGACCGGATTGTGTTGCAGTTGTTCGACGACAGTCTGATCGCCTCGGCCGAGGTGGTGATGGTGCCGCTGGAGTGTGAGGACATTCGCGGTGGCGGTAAGCGGTTGGGGATGCAGGAGCGGATTGCCAAGTTGGTGGCCAATATCAAGCGGGTGCAGGTGCGTACGTCGATTGATCATCGCGATACGTTGGCGTATGTGGTGTTCGATGGGTTGTCGGCGTCGGAATCGTTTTTTATGGAGGCGCTGTATGAGTCGGGACGGTTTCCATGTTTGTTTGTAGGGGGATCGGCCGGGGGTAAGTCGGATTTCCAGAAGACGCTGATTCATGACGGCCAGCGCAGTTATCAGAACCATGCGCAGATTGTGTTCCTGAAGACGGCGGCGCATGTGCGGTTTGGGGTGTTCAAGAGCCAGAATTTCAAGGCGGCGGATTTGACCTTCAGTGTGCTGACGGCGTCGGTGGAGGACCGCACGATTGACCAGGTGATCGACAGCAGCGGCAATATCAAGAGCATGGTGCAGGCGCTGTGTGATGCGTTCAGTTGCGCGCCGCAGGCGCTGGAGTCGAAGCTGGCGGATTATTCGTTTGCGATTCGGGTGGGCAGTGAGTTGTTTGTGCGTTCAATCGCGCGCATCGATTATGTGCAGCAGATCGTGCAGTTGTATTGCGACGTGGCGCCGGGTGAGGAGTTGGTGATGGTGCGGCGTACGCCGTTGCGGGAGACGACGCGCCTGGACTATGAGCAGTTCCTGCGCGGCAAGGGCGGCCAGCCGGTGGCGGGGATTTTGAATGACTGCATTCTGCGCCGGCTGAACAACGGCGCCGAACTGGGCAGCATGGCCGGCATTTTTGGGGATGTGCCGTTGGCGGGGTTTTCGACCTTTGGGGAGATTTTGGGCTTGAACCTGAACCAGACGCTGACGGCGATTTTCTTCTTTCGGGTGGCCAAGGGTGCGAGTTTCAGTGATGAGTACGTGGACAATTTCATCGCCCATTACGGTGAGTTCAAGGCATTTTTCCTACGGCGCCAGGTGAAGAAGCTGGCGGGGTTGAACCATGTGGTGGTCAAGCAGATTACCGCGTACAAGAACAATGACTTCAGCAACACCCTGAATACCCGTGGGCTGGACCGCAATATCCTGCCGGTGTTCGAAGGCCTGGCCGACTTGGGCCTGGTGCTGGCCCATGCCCAGCGTCAGCAGGAGGACATCGCGTCGCAGCTCAAGCATTACTCGGGTGAGTTGCATGCGTCGATGGATGAACTGGTGGGCACGATTGGCCAGCAGAACACGGTGTCTGCGCAGGCCGGGGCCACGGTGGAGGGGCTGTCCAGCCAGGCGGATGTCGCGGTCGAGGGCGCGCGCACGCTGGCGGGGTCGAGTTTGCGTATCCAGTCGATTGTGCAGGTGATCCAGCAGATCGCCGGGCAGACCAACTTGCTGGCGCTCAACGCCGCGATTGAAGCGGCGCGCGCCGGCGACCTGGGCCGCGGCTTTGCGGTGGTGGCGGACGAGGTGCGCAAGCTGGCGGAAATCACACGTAAGAATGCGGCGGAAATTGGTGTGGATATTGACTTGTTGTCGAGTGAGATCCAGCGGGTGGCCCAGCAGATTGAAGACCAGTCCACCGGAGTGGGCGCGCTGCGGGAGATGCTGGATGTGCTGGAGGCGTCGAGCCGGGCGACGGAGGGTACGGCGCAGCGGACCAAGACCATTGCGGATACGTTGACGGGGTTGACCCATGCGTAGGCGTTAACGGCAGGTAAAAAACGGCGCGGGGCTCATGGCACTGAACGCTGGATTCAGTGCATGATGCGTCGCTCATATCAAGGACGATAACAACCGTGAAAAACGCCCTCGCCGCCCTGCTATTGCTGTGCCTGACCGCTCCCGCCTTCGCTGCCAAAAGCCCCGTCGGTTTCAAGACCGCCACCCTGCCCGATGCGCAAAACAACCGACCACTCGAACTGGTCGTCTGGTACCCCGCCGCCACCACGGCCAAACCCACGCTGATCGCCGACAACGCGGTGTTCATCGGTGCCCTCGCCGTGCCCGACGCACCGCCAGCTGCCGGTGAGCATCCGCTGGTGGTGCTCTCCCACGGTTATGGCGGTAACTGGGGCAAGCTGGTGTGGCTGGCCAGTGCGTTGGCGCATCGGGGCTACATCGTCGCGGCGGTCAATCACCCCGGCACCACCACCAAGGATCGCAACCCGCAAACTGCCGCGCAGTTATGGCAACGCCCGGCCGACCTGAGTCGCGCGATCGACGCGGTGTTGGCTCAGCCGAAGCCCTTTGGCGCGGTCGCGAATGGCCAGATTGCCGCCGTGGGCCATTCCCTTGGCGGCTGGACCGTGCTGGAAATCGCCGGGGCGCGCTTCGATCCGGATCTGTTCAGCCGCGACTGCAACGCCCACCCCAAGCTCGGCGGTTGCATCGGCTATCAGGAGATGAACCCCGCCGGCACGCCAGCCGGCAAGGCCCGGTTGGCCGCTGATTTGAGCGACAAGCGCGTCACCGCCATTGTGTCGTTGGACCTGGGCCTGTCGCGCGGTTTCACCGACGCCAGCCTGGCCGCGCTGCCGGTACCGGCGCTGGTGATTGCGGGGGGCGTGCCGTCGGAGGATATGGACCCGCAGTTGGAGTCCGCCGACATGGTCAAGCGGCTGCCTGAAGCAACGACGAAGTACGTGGAGATCGCCGACGCCACGCATTTCAGCTTTATGTCGATCTGCAAGCCGGGCGGCATGGCGCTGATTGAGGAGAGTTCGCCGGGCGATGGCATGATTTGCCGCGATGGTGAGGGGGCTCGGCCGAGGGCGGTGATTCAGCAGCAGGTGGTGGGGCTGATCAGTGAGTTTTTGCGGCGCTCATTTCGACAGTGAAGCCGGCGTCGACCTTAGAGCCGATGGCGCGCCACGGCTGACTATTTATCGTTTTAACTCCATTGAACGGCGGAGCGAACATGCAAGAAAGTAAACACCCGAAGGGACTTGGCGGTTGGCTGATCGTGGTTGGCTTGGGCCTGTTTATAGCCTTGGCGCGTCTGGGCTATGCCCTTATCGCGGTGTATTACCCGATATTCGCAGATGGCTCGTTCAGCATCCTCACCTCATCCGGCACGACGATGACTAACGCCCTATGGGGCGCGATCCTGATTTCAGAAACCCTCATTAATGCAGTCTTTATCGCGGCCTTTGGTTATTTGGTTTACCTGTTCTTCTGCGAACATTATTTATTCCCCAAGGTTTATATCGTCACGCTCATCGCCTCGGCTATTTACGTTCCACTTGATGCATGGTTCAGCTCGCTTGTTCTGGTGGATGAACCCATATTCGACTACAACACGACCAAGGAAACCGTGCGCGGATTAGTGTCCACCTCGATCTGGGTCCCCTACATACTGTTCTCTAAAAGGGTCAAGGCAACGTTTGTACAACATCGGCCGGTTGCGGCAGAAGCGCCTAGCCCCGTCAGCCTTTGACACGGTGAGCATCGAGCGCCTGCCAGATAACCGGCAGGCTGCCGAAGCGATGCCGCTGAAATACGCAGCCCAACCCCGTCACATCGATAGCACTGATGATTACTATCGAACCGCTCGCCTATAGCGTTGCCGAGCCCGATTCCTATAATCGCCTCCCAATTCTTCCCCCTCGCCTGGCTTCAGGCGACATCCCCCCTTGGAACCCAGCATCATGCCAAGCGCCCTCCAGGCCCCCAGCGGCCGTCCCGAACATAATCAACAAAGCGTCAAACAGCAGTGGTTGGCGATTCTCTCGGTCGCGGTGGGCGCCTTCGCCCTGGTGACCAGTGAGTTTCTGCCGGTGGGCGTACTCAACGACGTCGCCGCCGACCTCGGTATCAGTGCCGGGCACGCCGGGCTGATGGTGACCCTGCCGGGCATCATGGCTGCCCTCGCCGCGCCGTTCCTGTCGGTAAGCATTGGCGCGATGGACCGTCGCTACCTGCTGATCGGCCTGACGTTGATCATGATCATCGCCAACTCGGTCGTGGCCTTTGCCAGTGACTTCAACCTGCTGCTGTTCGGCCGCGTATTGCTGGGCATCAGCATCGGCGGGTTCTGGGCCACGGCCATTGCCCTCAGTGGGCGCCTGGCGCCCAAGGGTGTGGACGTCGCGAAGGCCACTTCGATCATCATGATGGGCGTGACCCTGGCCACCGTGCTCGGTGTGCCCGTCGGCACCTGGCTCAGCGGCTTGATGGGCTGGCGCATGACGTTCCTGGTCACCGCGCTGCTGGGCGTGCCGGTGCTGCTGGCGCAGGTGTTCCTGCTGCCTCGGCTCACGCCGGAGAAGGCCATTCGCATCAGTGACCTGCCAGCGTTGTTTATCAACCCACAGGCGCGGGTCGGGTTGATCGCGGTGCTGTTGATCGGCTTGGCGCACTTTGCGGCCTACACCTATGTCGCGCCGTTCTTCAAATACAGTTCCGGCTTCGATGGGCCGACGATTGGTTCGCTGTTGCTGCTCTTCGGCGTGGCCGGGGTGTTCGGTAATATCTTTGCCGGTTTCGCCGCCAACCGCAGCGTACGTCACACCCTGTTGCTGGTCGCGCTGATGATCGGCACCAGCACCGCGCTGTTCCCCCACTTCGCCACGGGGATGACCGGCGCAGCGATGCTGATCGGGCTGTGGGGCTTCGCCTTCGGCGCCTTCCCGGCCTGTGCCAGTATCTGGATGTTTGTGGTGGCGCCCAAGGATGTCGAACGCGGCATGCCGCTGTTCGTCGCCTTGTTCCAGCTGATCATTGCCTTGGGCTCGTTCTTCGGTGGGCAGATCGTCGACAAGTTGGGCAGTTCAGTGCTGCTGAGCCTGGCCACGGCGCTGGTGGGCTGTGGTTTTGTCACCGTGCTGGTGCTGGGGCGCAACATCAGTAACAGCTTGGCGGCCCAGCCCGGCTAGGCCTGTGCCGCTGCGATGCAGAGACCGGTTGCAGTTTTTAAGCTGGTATCATCCCGGCCTGTCCAACCCGGGTAAACCACATGAATCGCCAGAAAAAACTGCAACAGTTGTTCAAGGCCAAAGCCAAAAAGGCCAGCGCCAAATTGGCACCGAAATCCAAGGATAAATACATCAGCAAGGCGGAACGGGAAAAGCTGGCGACTGAGGCCGCTCAGGCGCCAGACATTTCCCCTGAGCAGTAACTCAGCAACCGCTCAACGCCACGGGCCGACGCTCACCCGCAAAGAAAAACGGCCGCAGGCGCACGCCCACGCCGTTGCCGATAAACGCCGCCACCAGCCACACCCAGCCATGCAGGCTGCCCGAGGCGATGCCGCTGAAATACGCGCCGATGTTGCAGCCATAGGCCAGGCGCGAGCCGTAGCCGAGCAGCAGGCCGCCGATCACCGCCGCCACCAGCGAGCGGGCCGGGATGTTCAGGCTGGGGGCGAAACGGCCGGCCAGGCCCGCAGCCAACAGCGCACCGAGGACGATGCCGATGTCCATGACGCTGGTGATGTCTTCCCACACCGGCGCGGCCAGGGCCTTGGCATTGCCCGGCATTTGCCAGAACGCCCAGCTGGCCACGTCCACACCCAACCCATTTGCCACCTTGGCGCCCCACAGCGCGAACGCCGAGGTAATCCCCCACGGCCGCCCGGCGAGTGCCAGCGTGGCATAGTTGAGCAGCGCCAAACCAATCGCGCCCCACACCAACGGCCATGGCCCACGCAGGAAGCGGCGCAAGCCTTGGTGTTCGCTGGCCACGCCTTCTTCAAGCTGGCCGTGACGGCGCTTTTCCAGGCGCACGGTGACGGTCGCGATGAGCGCAAACATCGCCAGGCTGGCGAGCAACGCCGGCACTACGCCGAAACTCTTGACGATGGACACCGCCGGGAACGCCGGCAACGCGAACCACCAATCCACATGATGCGTGGCGATCAGCGAGCCGCAGATAAAGAACAACAACGTCACCAGCATGCGCGCATTACCGCCGCCCACGGTGAACAGCGTGCCCGAGGCACACCCGCCGCCCAACTGCATGCCGATGCCGAAAATAAATGCACCGAACACCACCGACACCCCGGCCGGCGCCACCAGCCCGACCACCGGTTGCCCAAACAACGTGCCCGCCCCCAGCGCCGGGAAAAACAGCAGCACCGCCAGCGCGAGCATCACCATCTGCGCCCGCAAGCCAGCGCCACGGCGCTCATTGATGAATACGCGCCAGGCGGAGGTAAAGCCGAAGGCCGCGTGGTAAAGGGTCAAGCCCAGTGCGGCGCCGACCACCAGCAACAGCACCTGGCGCGAGCCGACACTGTTTTGCAGGAACAAGGCGCCCAGCACCAGGATGACAAAGGCCACCAACGGCGCGACAGGCTTGCGCGCGGGGGTGATAGGGAGAGAGGTGCTCATGGGGTATCTCGGTTTGTTTGAAGAGGGATTTCGAACGGGCGAGTATAGCCTGTGGGAGTTGTCGAGCTTAAGCGAGGCTCGAGGCAACTCACCACCGAACCCGACACGCGCGGCCGGGTGATCGCCCTGCGTCGGCTGGGTCGCGGACCACCTGGGCCCGCGCTGGGGGGCGGCGCGTTGTCGGGCATCCTGGCAGTGGGTGTTGCGATCTACACCCTGCGGCATCGGTTGGACCGGCCCAAGTAACCCTCGCCCCGGTCATCTTGTATAGGGGGGTGGGGTATGACACCATCCGCCCAACTATAGGTAGGGGGGGTATACCGTGAGCCATATCGCAGCCAATAAAGACAGCCTGATAAAACGGGTTAAACGCATCGCCGGGCAGATTCAGGCGGTGGAGAAAGCCCTGGAGTCGGACGCTGACTGCGCCAAGACCCTGCACCTGGTGGCCGCTACGCGCGGCGCCATCAACGGCTTGATGGAAGAAATCATCGAAGAGCACGCCAGGGCGCACGTGGCAGACCCCTCCCTCAGCGAGGAAGAACGCAACAAGGGCGTCAAAGAACTGCTCGAAGCCATCCGGCGTTACGCCAAATGACGCTCATCACACACCATGCCCACGACCATGTGTTCCTCGGCGCCGCCCACGAAGAGAACGCCAGGCGCACCCTGTGGGTGGTGATGCTGACGGTGGTGATGATGGTGGCGGAAATTGCCGCCGGCTACCTCACTGGCTCCATGGCCCTGCTGGCCGACGGTTTTCATATGGCTACCCATGCAGGTGCCTTGGGCATTGCCGCCGCAGCCTATGCCTATGCCAAACGCCACGCGCGCAGCCCGCGCTACAGCTTCGGCACCGGTAAGGTGGGCGATCTGGGTGGCTTCGCCTCGGCACTGATCCTGGCGCTGGTGGCCCTGGGCATTGGCGTCGAGTCGCTGATCCGCCTGCTTGAACCCACCGAGGTGCAGTTCGGTACCGCGACCCTGATTGCCATCGTGGGCCTGGTGGTGAACATCGTCAGTGCGCTGTTGCTGGGTCACGGCCACAGCCACGGACATGACCACGCCCACGAGCATCACCACCACGGCAACGACAACAACCTGAAATCCGCCTATGTGCATGTGCTCGCCGATGCGCTGACCTCCGTCCTCGCCATCGCCGCTCTACTGGCCGGGCGTTACCTGGGCTGGGTGTGGCTGGACCCGGTGATGGGCATCGTGGGCGCCATCGTGATTGCGCGCTGGGCCTGGAGCCTGATGGGCGCGACCGCCGGCGTGCTGCTGGATCAAACCGATGAGCACGTCGCCGCCGAGATCCGCGAGTTGGTCGAGCAACCCGGCGACGCCAGGATTACCGACCTGCACGTGTGGCGCGTCGGCCCCGACGCCCACGCGGCGATTGTGAGTGTGCTCGGCCAGGCGACCACGGATGCCGAGCGCATTCGCGAGCGCCTCAAGCCGGTGCATGAAGTGAGCCACCTCACCGTTGAGTTTCGTTCGGCGTGAGTGCGCCCCTTTACCCCATCTGCAGGTGACCTCTTGGCTAAAGACATCGAAAACCCCTGCGTTTCAACCTGCCAGCTCAGCGGCGACCTGTGCGTCAGCTGTGGACGCAGCAAGGACGACATCCGCAAGTGGAAACGCATGAAGCGCCCCGAGAAAATGGCCGCCGTGCAACGTGCGACCCAACGCTTGAAGGCGTTGAAAAAAGCCAGGTAAGCCGCGTGCTCAGGAGCGCCCAACCGACCCTGACACCGGAAGATTACCGAGCAATTTGAGCCCGGTGCTTTTCACGAAGGTGTCGTAGTCCATCGGCTTCTGGATACGGGTTTCGGCGTTGGGCAGCACGTAGGCCCAGGCGCGCTGGGAGGATGCGTCGTACACCAGCTTGAACAGGCGCGTGGGCACCCAGACCTTGTTATCGCCGATGGTGCTGTAGCCCGGATCGAACAGCGGCCCGGTGAACACATACACATCACCGCCCGCGCGCACGGCGAACTTGCGCACGTCGGCCTCGACCTTGCTCCAGATCTTGCGGTTGTTGGTAGGGTCTTGGGGCACCATGTTCGACAGCGCAAAGGATTGGGCCATGGCTCGTGCGTTGGGTGCGTCGGCGGCTGGGGCCTGGTGGCCACGGTCCATGGCCGGGTGCTGGCTGCGGTAGTCGCTCAGCTCCGCGCGGCCGCTTTTGGGAATGCGTGGGTCGGCGTAGAACTGGTTGGTGCGCTCCTCGCCTTTGGCATTTTTCAACTGCGCGGCGTTCAGGCGTTCGACCACCACCAGCGGAGTCTTGCTGGTTTGTGAGTAGAGCACCGCAAACGTCTCGGAACACAGCGCCAGCGGCTTCATCGACGCCGGGACGGTAGCCGTCTTGATCGGGGCGGCGGCAGGGAAGAGATCGGCGCAGCCATCGAATGAGGCGCGTTGCTCGGTGGGGGTGTAAGGGTTTGCCAGACTGCGGGCTTCTACAGCGGTAGAAAGCAAAACAAGGGCCGACAGCCCGACTGCGATGGTGCGTAGGTACATGCGTTAAATCTTATGGTGAGGGTAACGGATGAGCGCGAAGGTTCGTGCGGGGCTTATGGACCCTGATTCGTGTGTTTGGTGCCGCGAGCCCCACGGATAAGGTTGAACCTCTCCTACACCTGGAGGCTCAGAACCCTACATCCTCGGGAGAAACCTATGACCCAGACCGCATTAGTCGTGGGCGCCAGCGGCATCGTTGGCAGCGCCATCACCCAGTTACTGCTCGACCAACAGTGGCAGGTCGCCGCGCTGTCTCGTCAGCCCTCGCGGGTGCCAGACGTGATTCCGGTCGCCGCCGACTTGCAGGACCCGGCATCGCTGCAACAAGCCCTGGCCGATCTGAAACCTACCCATGTATTCATCACCACCTGGTCACGCCAGGCCACCGAAGCCGAGAACATCCGCGTCAACGCGGCCATGGTGCGCAACGTGCTGGACGCTGTGCGCCCCGCCGGGAGCGTCCGGCATGTGGCGTTGGTCACCGGCCTGAAGCACTACCTCGGGCCGTTCGAAAACTATGGCAAGGGCAGCCTGCCGCACACCCCGTTCCGCGAAGAGCAAGGCCGCCTGGACGTGGAGAACTTCTACTACGCCCAGGAAGACGAAGTGTTCGCCGCCGCAAAAAAGGACGGCTTCACCTGGAGCGTGCATCGCCCGCACACCGTCACCGGTGTGGCCGTGGGCAATGCGATGAACATGGCGACCACCCTCGCCGTCTATGCCAGTGTCTGCAAACACACCGGACGCCCGTTTGTATTCCCAGGCTCCCGCGTGCAATGGGACAGCCTCACCGACATGACCGATGCGCGGCAACTGGCGCAACAACAGCTGTGGGCGGCCACCACGCCGGCGGCGGCCAACCAGGCGTTCAACATCACCAATGGCGACGTGTTTCGGTGGAAATGGATGTGGGCGCAGATCGCCGATTATTTTGGTCTTGTACCCGCAGAGTTCCCGGCCAAACCCTCGCCGCTTGAGCGCCAGATGGCCGATGACCAGGGTGCCTGGAGCGAGATCGCGGCCAAACACGGGTTGAAAGAAACCGACATCAGTCGCCTGGTCTCGCCCTGGCACACCGACGCCGACCTGGGCCGGCCCATCGAGGTGGTCACGGATATGTCCAAAAGCCGCAAGTTGGGCTTTACCGCCTACCAGGCCAGCGACCAGGCGTTCTTCGAGGTGTTCGACCAACTGCGCGTAGCGCGTTTGATCCCTTAATCCATCAGGGGCAGCGTCACCACAAATTCGCTGCCCTTGCCATGCCCCTCGCTCATGCCCGTCACGCTGCCGCCGTGTGCCTCGACCAGTTCACGCACCACCGTCAAGCCGATGCCCAGGCCGGCGCCGTTGAAGCCGACGGCGTGCACGTCCTGCACATAAGGATCAAAAATAAACGGCAGTGCCTGGGCGGTGACGCCGATGCCGTTGTCGCTGATGCTTATCCTCAGCACCCCGGCCTGCGCGGTACAAGCCACCTTGATGCGCCCGCCGATGGGCGTGTACTTGGCCGCGTTGGCCAGCAGGTTATGCAGAATCTGCGCGAGCCGCCCAGGGTCGCCGTTGATGCTCAAACTGGCGTCGGGAAGCTCGACGTCCAATTGCTGCTGGCGCGTGATCATCACAGGGCTGCAGGCGTCGATCGCGGCATTGAGGATACGCAGCATATCCACCTGACTGCGGTTGATACGCAACTTGCCGGTGCTGGCGCGGGACACATCCAGCAGGTCGTCGACCAGTTGGGAAATATGCTGGACCTGCCCCTCGATCAGCTCACGCATGCGCGGCAACTGGTCGCTCGGCAACCGGACCATACGCTCGGCGATCAGGCTGATCGGCGTCAGCGGGTTGCGCAGTTCATGGGCGACCATGGTGAGGATGTTTTTCTGCTGGCCCAACGCTCGCTCGGCAGTTGCCTGGAGGTCCTGGGCGCTGAGCGCCGCGATCACCAGTTGCGCGTTGGCCTCGCGCAGTTCCTGGTAGAGGTGCTGCTCCTCCAGATGAGGGGCCGCGACGGCGTCCGATTGCGCCAGCAGTATCGCCAGCACTAATTGCTGGTTGGCCTCGATCAGTTGTTCGACGTGCTGGGAATCCACCAGGCGGCTGTTGGCCTCACTCAGCTGTTGCTGCAATGCCGCCAGTACCGCGCGGGCCTCAACCGTTTTCTGGCCAAGCAGGAAGAGTTCATGAGCGGCACTGGCCACTTCACGCTCGTCCTGCCCTTCGCCTTTACTCATGGCTCAGCTCAAACATTTCCGTCTCCTGCCCCTGACGGGTGCAGTGCGGTTGGCCGCCCCCCGAGCAAGCCTTCCTGCTCCGCAAGCCTTTCACCGATCTGCAGGCCATCGTCATTGATGTGGTATTGGCGCAGTTCATCGGAGTGCGCGCTGGCACGCACCTTGACCACGGCCATGATCCTCAGCAGCCGGCTGCGCACCTCGATGTAGCGCTGCACAATGATCGCATCGGTAAGGAACGCCGTGCCGTAAGGGCTGAAACGCAGGTCGGTGTAGCGGTCTTCCAGCTCCGAGGTCATCAATACGCTCACCCCGGCACCGGTCAACGCCGTGACCATGCGCGACAGCGACTCACGGAAGTCCTCGCGAAAGGTCGGCGCCAGGGCCAGCTCGAAGCCCGACAGCGAATCGATGACCACGCGCGTGGCGTTCAAGCGGCGGATCTCGCTGAGCAGCAGCTGGACGATTTCATCAATGGACAAGTCAGGTGCGCGGCTGTCGACCAGGCCGACTTGCCCACTTTGAATCAGGTTGGCCAGGGTGGCGTTCTGTGAGTGGTGGGGGCGCTGCTCGAACACGGCGATAACGCCGGTTTCACCATTGCGCGCGCCCTCGGCGAGGAAGGTCGCCGCCAGGATGCTTTTGCCCGACCCGGAGGGCCCGGCCACCAGCAGCGAATAGCCCTTGGGCAGCCCGCCACCGAGCATTTCGTCGAGGCGTGGCACGCCCATTTTCAGGCGCTGCACCGGCAGCGTCATCGGCGCCTCAGCTGCGTTGAGCGCGGCAGGCGCGAACACCTTGATGCCAGAGCTGGCAATCCGGAAAGTGTGCAGCCCCGGCAATGTCGGCTGGCCACGCATCTTCATGATTTCCATCTTGCGCACCATCGAATTGCGCTCGACGCTCTGGCGCAGCCAGATCAAGCCATCGGCCACGGTGAAGATAGGGTTGGTGTCGGTTTCGGTGAAGTACTCACCGATCAGGAAGGTCGTCGCCTGCCACGTCGTCATCAACATGCCCAGTTGCTGGACGAACTGCGGCAAGTTGTTGTTAGGGTTGTGCTGCGTCTGGCTGGCCAGTACCACCGAGCGGAAGGAGTCGACAAACACCAGCGACGGCGAATGCGCCTCCACCTCGCTGACAATGCGCCGTAGCACTTCGTCCAGGTTGCCGGCCAGCGTGTCGTCGGCCAGGTTGATATAGCGGATCGACTGGTTGATCGCCTCGCTGTCGAAAAAATCGAACTGCTGCTGATAGCGCAGCATCTTCAACGGCGGCTCGCCCAATACCGTGAAAAACAGTGCAGGTCGCTCCGGCGTTGCGAGGGCAAACATCATTTGATGCGCCAGCGTGGTCTTGCCGCAGCCAGGCGGGCCTGCGATCAGGTTGAACGAAAACTCCGGCAATCCTCCGCCCAGCACCTCGTCCAGTCCTGGCACGCCGGTGGCCAGGCGGTTGATAGTTACTTTGGTGCTCATGGCGATTGTTCCTGCGAAGGGGTGTCGCTCAAGGAGGGCTCCCACACGTCGCGCAGCAAACGGGCAGTCAGCGAAGCCCCGATCAGCGTGGTCAGCAATGTGTAGAAAGTGGTCAGCAGTACTTCACCGAAGAACAGCGCATCGGCTTCAGTCTGCTCGATCAATAGGGCTTTGAGATCGCTCAGGTCCGGCGCAGCCTGCACGCGGTCGTAGGTATCGGCCAGGCGCGAATGTGTCAGGACGCTCAGGCGCAGGCTGCGACGCAGCAGCGCCACGGCACCTTGCTGACCGATAATGGGTGTGAGTGCTGCGTCGATATCCTGCAGCATCGAAACGATCGCCTCAGCGATGCTTGCAGGGTCAACGGTAGGGCCAACACGGTGCGCCAGAGAAGCTACGATCTGGCGGCTCTCTTCGCTTAGCGTGGACATGACGGGCTTATATCGGATGAGTTGATACTGATCGTACACCCAATCGCGCTCGACCGAGGGGTTAATGGCCTACTGCCCTATGCGCGGTGCGCCGTCCGGGCCTGAAACCATGGCCACGCGCCGCCCAGGCAATCACCAGCGCCAGCCCGATCAACCCCAGCATCGCCCAGGGAAACGCCGCTACGCCCCAGCGGTCCAGCAACACACCGCCTGCGACGCCGCTGCCGGCAATTGCGCTGTTCCATGCCACCACGTTCAGCGACAACGCCACATCCGCGCCGTCCCCCGCCGCATCTGCCAGGGCGGTTTGCAGCAAGGTTGCGGCACCGCCAAAGCTCAGGCCCCAGACCGCCACGCCGAGGTAGATCACCAGTGGCACATTCCCCAGCACGCCGAATAGCACGCTTACCGCCGCAAACGTCGCCAGGCTCACCAGTACGGTGTTGCGCAATAACGGCTCGACCAATCTGGCCGTGATCCAAATACCCGCCAACGCAGCGATCCCGAAGACCAGCAACACCAGGTCCACGCGCTCGGCCAGGCCCGCCGGCGCCACGAACGGGGCAATGTAGGTGTACAGCATGTTGTGGGCCAGCATCCAACTGATCACCACCGCCAGCACCGGGCGCACGCCCGGCGTGGTCAGCACCTTGCGCAGCGACAGGCGTTGATGGGCGGGTTGCGGCGCGTAGTCCGGGACTTTCACCCGCACCCAGGCGATCAGCCCCATGCTCACCGCCGACATCAGGCCGAACGTGGTGCGCCAGCCCACCAGGCCACCGAGCCAGGTGCCCAACGGCACCCCCAACGACAGCGCAATCGGCGTACCGACCATCGCCAGCGCCAGTGCCTTGCCCTGTTGGTGGGGCGCGACCATGCGCCGCGCGTAACCGGCCAGCAGGCTCCAGGCCAACCCCGCCGCCACCCCGGCAAAGAAGCGCGCCACCAGCGTTACGCCATAGTGGGACGACACTGCAGTGATTGAGTTGAACAGCAGGAAACCGACGATGGTCAGCAGCAGCACATTGCGCCGGCGCCAGCCACGGGTGGCGATGGTCATGGGGATCACCGCCAGCACCGAGCCCAGCGCATACGCGGTGACCATCTGCCCAGCCATCGACGGCGAAATCGCCAGGCCGTCGCTGATCAACGGCAACAGGCCGGCGGGCAGGGTTTCGGTGACGATGCAGATGAAGCCGGTCATGGCCAGGGCAAGCAAGGCGCCGATGGGCAAGCGCTCGGATGCGGCCGATAAAGTGAGTGAGGGGGTCACGGGAAACTCCTTGGGCAAGACTTAGATACTGATCGATATAAATGTTGCGGGCGACCAGGGCACGTTGTCAACGACTTATGTATCGACTAGTATTTATCTCGCTTTCCCACCGGAGACCTGACATGGCACAAATGGGCCGCCCCCGCACCTTCGACCGCGAACACGCCGTGGAACAGGCCATGCACCTGTTCTGGCAGCATGGCTACGACGCCACCTCCCTGGCCCAGCTCAAGGCGGGTTTGGGTGGCGGGATCTCCGCGCCGAGTTTCTACGCGGCATTCGGTTCCAAGGAGGCGTTGTTCGACGAGTGCGTAAAGCGCTACCTGGCGACCTACGCCCAGGTCACCGAATGCCTGTGGGACGAAAGCCTGCCCCCGCGCCAGGCCGTCGAAACCGCGCTGCGCCAATCTGTGCGCATGCAGTGCGAAGACGGGCACCCCAAGGGCTGCATGGTCGCGCTGGGCGTGATGAGTGCGCCCAGCCCGGAAAATGCGCGGGTGGCCGACGGGTTGACCCAGTCGCGCCTGCGCACGCGGGCGGGGATTGTGACGTGTGTGGAGCGCGCGGTTAGGTTGGGCCAGTTGCCGCAGCAGACCCAGCCCGCCGTGATGGCGAGTGTGTTTGACAGTTTTTTGCAGGGGGTTTCGATATTGGCGCGGGACGACGTGCCCCATGCCACCCTCCACGCAGCGATCAGCCAACTCCTGCTGACCTGGGATATTGCCGCCTCGACGGTGCCGCCCCGTAGCAAACCTTCGAAATAACCGGCTTCCATGAGTGGATTACCCATCGGCCGGTCAGCCCAGGCGATATAAATACAACACTCCATGCTGGACACGCTTGCTTTCGCTGATGGCACACCGCTAATCTTGCGAATAATTCTTATCCGCAGACGTATCCTCCCATGTCGGCCAGCGACCTTCCCTTGAACCACGCCGTCCATGCGCTCTACACCGAGCACCATGGCTGGTTGTTCGGCTGGCTGCGCAAAAAGCTGGGTTGCCCCCATAACGCTGCGGATCTTTCCCACGATACGTTTGTGCGAATCCTCACCTCCCGCGACGCCCTCGGTGGCATGCGCGAGCCCCGGGCGTTTCTCACCACAACGGCGCGCCACCTGATCATCGACCGCGCACGCCGGCGTCATCTGGAAGACACCTACCTGCGGGAATTGGCGCTGACCGTCGAGATGATGGAGCAGTGCCAGCAGTCGCCGGAACAGATCCTCGTCACCTTGGAAGCGCTGGAACAAATTGCCTTCGTGCTCGACGGCCTGGCCCTGAATGCACGGCAGGCGTTCCTGTTGTACTTCCTCGAAGGCCTGCGCCAGAGCGAGATCGCCAGCCGCCTGGGGATTTCCGAGCGCATGGTGCGCAAGCACTTGATGAACGCGCTGATGCACTGCAACCACGCCCTGGACGTATGAGCGCCGACCTCGACCAGCAGGCCGCCAACTGGGTGATTCGCCTGAACGAAGGCAACCTCAGTGAGCGCGAGCAACAGCAATTCGAACGCTGGAAAGCCGCCGACCCACAGCACGTGGCCGCGTTTGAACGCTTGCAGGGTTTTGTCGGGCGTTTGCAGGCGTTGCGTCCGCAACAGGCGCCGGTGCAGGCCGCGCTGGAAGCCGCCCGGGTACGTCGGCGCAACCCGGCCGGCCGCGTGCTGCTGGGTGTGCTGCTGGCGTTGCCGGTGGCCCTGGCGCTGCGAACTTACCCGCCCAGTTACTGGCTGGCCGACCAGCGCACCGCCCCGGCGCAATGGCAGCAGGTCAATCTGGAAGACGGCTCGCAATTGACCCTCAGCGGCAACAGCGCCGTCGACCTGACCTTCAACGGCCAGCAGCGCCAGGTGCGCTTGCTGCGCGGCGAAATCCTCGTGCAAGTTGCCCACGATGCGACGCGGCCGTTTACGGTGGTGACCGACGACGGCCAGATGCGCGCCCTCGGCACGCGCTTCACGGTCAAGCGCGAAGCACCGGGCACGCTGCTGAGCATGCTCGAATCGAGCGTCGCCGCCACCGACGCCAGCCAGCATGACGCTGTCCAGGTCAGCGCCGGCGAACAGGCACGCATCACCCCGGACGCAGTCACGCGGCTGGGCAGGATCGACCCGCGCGCCACGGACGACGCCTGGAAGCACCATCAATGGGTGGTGCAGGACCGTCCCTTGCCGGAGGTACTCGACGAACTTGCGCGCCAGTACGGCGGCCACGTGCAGTTTGATCGCCAGCAGCTGACCGACCTGCGCGTTTCGGCGGTGTTGCCGCTGGACAACCCGCGTCGCGCCCTGCAATTGATTGCCGACGCCCTGCCGGTACGCATCCGCGCGTTCAGCCCGTGGTGGTTGCAGGTCGAACGCCTGGAAAAATAGTTTCGCCTGCCGGGTTCCGCTTTTCACGCCTGCCCCGTCAAGGAAGAAAGCACCTCAATAACAGGAATTTCTTCCATGCCACGCCACCTCAAGCGTTCTCCCTTACCCCTCGCCCTGGCGATCAACCTGGCCAGCCTGGCCGTGCTGAATCTAGGGGTGTGCAGCCCGGTGGCGGCGCAGGAAGCGGCGCGTTATGCCATTGCCGCCGGGGCCCTGGGACCTGCGTTGAACCAGTTCGCCCAGCAGGCCCATGTGGCGCTGTTGTTCGACAGCACAACCGTGGCCGGCCTGAACACCAGCGGCCTGCAAGGCGACTTCCCGGTGGCCCAGGGTTTTGCCCAGTTGCTGCGCGGCAGTGGCTTGCAGGCGGTGCAAGGCGCCAATGGCTACGTGCTGGTACCGATCAACACCACAGGTTCCCTGGAACTGAGTCCTACGGCGATCACCGGGCGAATCGAAGAAAGCAGCACCGAGCATGTCAAAGGCTATGTGGCCACGCGCAACCTCAGCGCCACCAAGACCGACACCCCGATCATCGAAACCCCGCAATCGCTGTCGGTGGTCACCAGCGACGAGATCCGCGACCGCCAATCGGAAACCCTGTCACAAACCCTCGACCTGACCCCGGGCTTCACCAGCCAGCCCACCAGTTTCAACCGCACCTCGGACCGCTTCCGCATTCGCGGTTTCGATGTGGAATCGGCCACCGGCGGCTCCCTGCGCGACGGCCTGCGCTTGCAGAACAACTCCTACGACGGCGTGCAGGAACCCTATGGCCTGGAACGGGCCGAAGTGATTCGCGGCGCGGCGTCGGTGCTGTATGGCCAGCTGTCGCCGGGCGGCCTGATCAATACCGTGAGCAAGCGCCCCAGCCAGACGCCCTACCACGAGATCAACCTTCAAGCCGGGCAGAACGACCGCAAGCAACTGTCCGCGGACTTCACCGGCCCGTTGGGCGACAGCGACACCTTGAGCTACCGCCTGACCCTGCTCGATCGCAAGAGCGACACCGCCGCCGACCACATCAACAACGACAAGATCTACGTGGCCCCGGCCCTGACCTGGCGGCCCGATGACGACACCTCGCTGACCCTGCTGTCGTTCTACCAGAAGACCGAAACCGGCTTCTCCGCGCCCCTGCCCTATCAGTTGACCAAAGGCGTAGGCGAAGGCCGGTTCCAGATCGGCCGTCACGACTTTATCGGCGAGCCGGACTACGACGAAATGAACGGCGAGATGTCGGCACTCGGCTATGAGTTCGAACACCGCTTCGATGAACACACGCGTATCAGCAACAAGCTGCGTTACTACCAGTCGGATGTGACGTGGCGTTACCTGCAAGTCAACCTCACCGGCACCAACATCGGCACCGCGCAAACCACCGGCCTGCTGCGGCGCCAATACAGCGACCGCCAGGAACGCTCGCGGGGCCTGGCCAGCGACACCAATATCGAGAGCAAATGGCAGTTCGGCGACTGGCAGCACACCTTCCTGCTCGGCTTCGATGGCTACGACACCAGCTATGACTCGCACAACTTCCGTGGCACCGCTCCGTCGCTGAACCTGGCGACTTACAACTACGGCCAGCCGGTGGTGGTCAACAAGAACCCCGCGACCGACCGTGGCTCGCAGATCGACACCCTGCAAAAAGGCATCTACTTCCAGGACCAGATCAAATTTGATGAGCGTTGGATTTTGCTGTTGGGCGGCCGTCATGACTGGGCCGACCAGGACACCGAACTGTTCCGCAGTTCGGCCAAGAGCAGCCAGAGCGATGAAGCCACCACCTGGCGTGCAGGGCTGGTGTACAAGGCCGACAACGGCCTGGCGCCCTACATCAGCTACAGCGAGTCATTCTTCCCGGTGGCCGGCACCAACAAAGCGGGACAAACATTTGTTCCCACCGAAGGCAAGCAGTATGAAATCGGTATCCGCTATCAACCCGAGGGCAGCGCCACGCTGTTGAGTGCAGCGGTGTACCAGTTGGAGCAGCAAAACGTGCTGAGCCAGGACCGCACCGACCTCAATTTCTCGGTACAAGTCGGCGAAGTGCGCTCCCGTGGGTTCGAGCTGGAAGCCAAGACCGAAGTCACCCCAGACCTCAGCCTGATCGCCTCCTACGCGTACATCGACGCACGCATCACCAAAAGCGATATCGCCAGCGAAATCGGCCAACGCAGCGAAGACACCCCCTACCACCAGGCCGCCCTCTGGGCCGATTACCGCCTGGCTGCGCTCGGCATCCCGCAACTGCGCATCGGCGGCGGCGCCCGCTACAAAGGCACCACCCAGGCCTCCGGCGTGCCGTCATCGATGCCCGCTTATACCCTGTACGACGCCCGCGCCAGCTACGAAATCGACCCGCATTGGGAAGTCGCGCTGAACGCCAATAACGTCACCAACAAGCGCTACACCTACTGCGAATTCGCGATTTGCCGCTATGGCGATGAGCGACAGTTGGTCAGTTCGTTGACGTATCGCTGGTAACGCTCACAGGCACCGGCTCGGTCATGGTCAGCAGCATCAGCAAACAGGCGAACGAGCCGATGGCCATGAACAGGTCGGTGGTTAACCTGCGTCCGCAGCCAGGCTGAGCGAGTGGATCTTGTCGACAATCTGCCGTGAAGCCTTACGGATCGCCGTCGTCGTGTTACCTGCGATATGCGGTGTCAGTTGGGCATTGCCGATGCCTGCCAGTGGCGAGTCAAAACGGTCTTTTTCGTGGACAAAGGTATCGATGGCGACCGCTTTTATATGCCTGGGAAACGCGGTCATGAAGCTTGCCAACTGGGCTTCATCGACGATGCCACCGCGAGCGGTGTTGATCAGTATCGAGCCTTGGCGCATCTGCCTGAACTGGGCAAGGCCGAACAGGCCGTGGGTGAGCGGTGTCAGCGGTACGTGGAGAGAAACCACGTCGGCCTCCCCCAGCAATTGCTCGAGGGTTTGCCGTCGCGCAAGCCCAAGGCTGCGCGCGACCTGCTGCGTAAAACGCTCTGAACCGCAGGCGATGACCTTGATACCGAGCGATCCCGCTTTGCGCGCGACGGCTTGGGCAATGCTGCCGGTGCCGACCAGCCCCAGCGTGAGTTCGCCGAATTCGAGGCCTGGCGCCAAGGTGCCCTTGGCCCAGCGACCGCTGTGCGTTTCGGTGTTGTAGTGGTCCAGGTCCCTGGATAAAAACAACGCCTGGGCGACGACGTATTCGGCCACCGCCGCCGCGTTAGAGCCCGGCGTGTTGAGTACGCTCACGCCACAGCGCTGAGCCTCTTGCCGGTCGATATGGTTAACGCCTGCACCCGCTTGGGCGATGGCGCGCAGCGGCGTTGGCAGGGCCGATGATGCCGCGGCGCGGATCAGTTCGCCCTCAATGGGAATATTCAGGCGCGTCTTGAACACGCTATACCCCCCGGCCTGAGTCACGGCGTCGATGAAAGCTTGCCGGTCGTGGCCATTGATCTCGGTGTACCGGATGCGCTCGCCATAGTGCTTGCGGATACTGGGTTTATCCGTGAAATAGTAGAGATTCAGGGTGACGACCAAGCCCAACTCAAGGAATCGGTCGACTTCCTCGAATAGCAACGGCGGGCCGGGTGCATCCAGTATCAGCGTGGTGAATGCCATGCACGTTGGTCCTCCTGGCAGATAGGGGAGCGGGTTGATGCGCCTTCAAGCATGGAGTTGAACTGACTACATCCGGGCTCGAATAAATCATAGACCTGAACGATACACAGACACAGCACATGACTGTTAATCATTGGGCAGAACAAAGGCGCTCCAAAGAGCGCCTTTATTCATTCCAGCCTTACTGCTCGCTGATGGTTTTCACATCCGCCTTGGCAGCACCGCCAATCGCAATGCGCTTAGGCTTGGCTTCCTCCGGGACCTCCCTGAGCAGGTCGATGCTCAGCAACCCGTTGGCGAGTTGTGCGCCCTGCACTTCGATGTGGTCGACCAGGCGGAACGACAAACGGAACGCGCGTTGGGCGATGCCTTGGTGCAGGTAGGTGATGCCCTCGTTGTGTTCGCGCTTGCCACCGGCGACGGTCAACACGCCTTTTTCCACCTGGATCTCCAGGTCATCTTCCACCAGGCCTGCCGCCGCAATGACGATCCGATAGTGATCTTCACCGTGTTTTTCGACGTTGTGGGGTGGGTAGGTGGTACCGGCCTCGCTGCGAAGCGCCGATTCAAAAAGGTCGTTGAAACGGTCAAAGCCGACGGAATGACGGAACAGTGGGGCCAACGAAAGAGTAGTAGCCATTGCAAAATCTCCTGAGTTTTCTCCAAGTGATTTGAGACGCGACCCGTAGTCGGCATCGCGTAAAACCTAAGTAAGTTCAGGGGAAAAAATTTCAAGCGGTGCCAGCAAAAAATTTATCCGCTGCTGTGATCGCGTGCAGACAGGCTGACGCAGCGGCGCGCAAGAATCGTGGTGGGTCGACCAAGGCGACTCGGTGCGCACCGATCTGAAATGCTTCGCTGTGCGCCAGCACCAATGGCAATTCGGTGCAGCCCAGAATCAACACCCGCGCGCCCAACTCACACAGGTGTTCCGCCGCCAGCAGCAATTGCTCGCGGCACACGCCGTCGGTAAACCTGGCTTTGCAGCGTGCCCGAGGTGGCCAGCAAGCCGACGGCCTGGCCACTGCCGTAGGTGCGCGCGATCCACTCCATGGTCTCGCTGAGCATGTTGACGATGGGCACGCGCAGATGCGCCTGGATGCGTTCGACAAACGCATGGGCGGTGTTGCAGGGAATCGCGATAGCCTGGGCGCCAGCACTTTCCAGGCGTTTGCAGGTGGCGTAGAGCGCCAGGGTCGGGTCGGTTTCAGCGCGCAGCAGTTTCGGATTTCGCCACCACCGCCGTGGCAATGCTGTTGCCGACCACATTGGTGGCGGTGCGCGCCATGTCGAGGAACTGGTCAGCCGTGAAGGCACTGCCAACTGATGCAAGCCCGTACTGGCATCACCAAACGACGAAGGTGGGAGCGCTCACGGGCGATAGCGGCACAGGTGGAAATCTAGGCAACGAAGGGCGTGTTCTTTGCCAGCTCCGCCAGATAACTTAAGCCTCCAACTTCATCGGGTTCCTCCAAGGACTCAAGGACCGTTTAGCCATCACACCTGTTCAATTAGCAACAGCTGCTATCGTGGGTCGATCCCAAGATGCTGCAAGGCAAACCCTGGCAATCCAGGCGCAAGCTCACACAAGGCATGATGATTGGATGCTAACGAACGATGATCGCTCGGAAAATTGAAAATATCTTGCCGGGCAAAATAAAAGACAGAGATGCCAGGCTCTTGATAAACGCCCGCCTATAGCTGACAAGGTTCGCTGAATAGCGACCCCAAAAGAACGATTAGCCGGAGATTCAGCAGCTTTTCTCGACCTTTTTTGTGAGCTGGCACGATCTGCCCGGTCCGGGAAGTTGGCCGCAACGGATATAAACGACTACGCGCAAACGTTGTGGGCCTGCACGTAGCTTATCGATTGGGGGCCACGCAACCATTGTTCACAGACTGTCGTGACACCCCATCCGTCAGATAGCCTCGGGTAAGTTCTGAGCCTTTTCCGGCGGTTTGATTGAGCCGATGTACACCGCGAAGATAGTCAGCAGCGCGCCGGCAATCTGTAGCGAGGAGCTTGCCTTGCCGAGAAAAGCGACGTCGATGAAGTAAGTGATCACCGGTTCGAGTAGCAGGATCAGTCCGGCCAGCCCCAGGCTGATGGCGCCGATCGAACGATTGACCAGCAGCCAACCGACGAATTGCACCAGCACCCCGTAAATCACCAGCATCACTAGGGTTTGTCCGTCCACGATGGCCAGGCTTTCCCCAGTCGCCAGCGCGTATACCAGCAATACCAGCGCTGCCCACAGACTCAAGTTGAGCATCTGCGCAATCTTGTCACCGCCACCATCAGACAGTTGGGTGTTGATCTTCAAGAAGTACACGCAAATGGCATACGCCAGCCCCGACAGCACCCCATACACCACGCCTTTGATCCCGACTCCGCTGGTCATCTCCGGCAGCAGCAACAGGTACAGCCCGACGAAGGCCAGCGAGATGGAAATCAGGAAGTAGATCGAGGGCTTTTCCTTTAACAGGTACAGCCCCAGCAAGGTCATGAAGAACACCTGGCAGTTGGTCAGGATCGAGCCGATGCCCGGGCCAACGATATAGATGCTCTGATGCCACAGCACCAGGTCGATCGCCAGAAATACCCCTGCCAATGCGGTGTAGAGCTGGGCCTTGGCGCTTTTCAGTCGCACTGGCGTCTTGCGCACCGAAAAGAATCGCCCAGGTCCAAAAACTGCTGCGCACCGGCTCCAGTCTCGCAGAAGCGTCATTCACTTGCGGCTTCTTCGATCAAAGCCACATGACCCGGGCCTTCAAAAAAGTAGTCGGCATTACACCGGGCAGTTTTCGCAACAGCAGTGCCTGAGCCTGTAAGTGCCATCCTGGATGTTGATCTTGCCGTAGTGCTCGGCCTCACGTTTTAAACGCGTTAAGTCGGCCAAAATGGCCTCGCGCAGACGCATGCGGGTGGCGCGCGCCAACAGAGCGATGGCCGCGGCACGAGAATGCTGGTCGCTGAGCGTCTCGACGATGGGCATCACGTGTTCGCGATCCTGGCCCATCCTCCGAACGACACCAGCGCACAAACGTCTGCCAGCGATCACCGTGCGCCTTGACAGTCCGAGAATACCCGCCGCCAAACAGATCTTTTAGCGCTTGCGGCCCTGCATAGCTCAGTTGCCGGCCATAGCCAAAATTGCGTCTATTTCGCCTGCCCACCAGTGCCATGATTGAACGCCTAGAGTTGGGTCGAACGTACCGCCGTGGGGTTGGAACCGCACAAGGGAAATTACTGGCGTGGGATGAGGTGATTTGTGAGGTAACGCTGGCGTTCCGAAAAATTCGGGCCCGCCACATTACTGCCTGTCACGCCATCGACTTCGGGCGTGGAGATACGCCGTCAAATCGCTGTAGCCTAGTTGAGCTGCAATCTCCGTTAATGACTCTCCTTGCAATTCAAGATGCAGTTCCAACTCTGCGCGAATCTGATCGAGCAATTGTCTGAAGGTTGTACCTTCCTCTTCCAGTCGTCTCCGTAAGGTCCTTGGCGTCTGGTGCAGCGCCTTCGCCAGATTGTCCAGATTGGGAGTTTCATCTCTCGCTAGAGATCGTCGCGCGCCTTCAGCAACCTTGGCTGACCAACCGCTGAAATTCCGATGCGCGGCGATCCGTCGATCCAGTTCCTGGGTCAATACCTCAAGCATCCCGTGATGACGTGTCTGCATCGGCAGGCTCAAGCTTCGAGCATCGAAATAGAAGCAGTTAATCGGACAGTCAAACTCGACACGGCCCCCAAACCATTGGGTGTATTGCTTGTAATACGACGGACGAGAGTGAGTAAATCTCGCCAGGACCGGCTGCACCTGCTGCCCTGTTCCCCGCCGCAACTGCGCGATGGACATTGCGCCGTAGTGCTCAATGACATAGCGCGCCAGCTCACTGGGCGCATCGACGCACAGCTCGATGCCGACGCCGTTTTCATCATTGAGCAGCTTCACCGTGTCCGTGTCCGACGCAAGCCGCGCGTAAAGGGCCCAAAGTTTCATGGATGATAAAACGTCGGCGCTGTACAAGCACAGATAGGCCAGGACGTGCCAGTCCTGAGGCGTGAATAGCGTGAACAGTTTCAACCCGATCGCCGGATCGATTCGCGCCGCCTCGCGCCAAAGCTGATCCAGCTCGATCAGGCTGTAATCCCTGTTTTCTCTCAAGGCCTGGCTATCCAGGAAACGTTCCAGCACCTGGCCCAGTTTGCCGCGGTGAAAGCGCTGGGGAGAACGATTGACCTGTTCTCTCTCAATTTTGTCCGTTTCGCGCATAGGGACGGCTTACTCGTTGGCTTCTAATGAAATGGCATTGCCCGCAGGGGCCTTAATCGAGAGTGCCATGAATACAATAATGCTCGCCAACAATCCTTCCGTAATAGTGGCCGGGATATTCCTTGCCTTCATCTTGCTGGAACTCGCGTGTTCTTCGCTCCGTCACCCGTCGAGCGGGAAACGTGACGTACTGATCGAAGTCATCGGCTCCGGGATCCTGGTTGCAATCACGTTCCCCAGTGTCATGTGGCTCAGTGGAAAAATCCTGAGCGTGGCTGTTCCGGAAATGAAAGACGCCCTGGCCACCCTTCCTTGGGTCGCAGGGTTCGTGTTGTTTTTAGTACTGGATGACATGACTCAATACTGGTGGCATCGACTGACACATCGGGTCCCGGCACTTTATGCGCTGCACCGCGCTCATCACTCCGCGCCCTACATGAGTGTCCGCATCGTTTATCGAAACAACAGCTTCTACTACATGCTGATGCCCAGCATCTGGCTGTCCGGCATACTGATCTATCTAGGGCTTGCACATATTTACTATGTTTATCTGATCCTAAAGATGACCGTCATCTTCGCAGCGCACAGCAGCGTTGCGTGGGATGACAAACTGTATGGCATCCGTGTGTTGCGCCCTATTGTCTGGGTTATGGAGCGAACGATCTCCACCCCCTCCACTCATTCAGCCCATCACGGCTTGACTGCCGAGGATGGTGTCACGCATTACAAGGGCAACTTCGGCAACCTGTTGTTCTTCTGGGACATCCTGTTCGGAACGGCCAAAATTACCCGCCGGCGTCCGCCCTTATACGGCATCGAACACTTGTCACCGATCAGTTGGAAAGAAGAGTTGTTCTGGCCCGTCGTGCGTTCACGCCGTGTCGCCCCCAAAGCACACAACGCTAAACAGAAGGTGGCGCAATGAGCCGTCATATCGTTCTGCTGTCTGGATCGAATAGATCAAACAGCCAATCACTCAAAGTCGCAAAATATTTGCGCGACCGATTAGAGCAACTTGGTCTTTGTGATTCAGGCGAACTGCTGAACTTGGCTTCTAGTCGGCTACCGCTGTGGCCAGAAGAAGACATTGATGGAATCTGGAGTGTCCAGCAATCCATCCTCAAAAAAGCAACCGCACTGATCGTGATCAGCCCGGAGTGGAATGGCATGGCTTGCCCGGCGCTGAAAAATTTCTTTTTGTACGCAGGACTCGGTGAACTTGGACACAAGCCAGCGCTCCTGGTGGGGGTTTCGGCTGGGCTCGGGGGAGCTTATCCAATTACTGAATTGCGTGCTTCGAGCTACAAAAACAGCCGGATCATGTATTTGCCTGAACAACTCATCATAAGAAATGTTGAATCGATGTTGAATAGCGAAATTCCCTCAGACGAAAATGATATTCGCATCCGCACACGTACCGACTGGGCTTTGCACTTACTTTGTCAATACGATGATGCCTTACGCACGATACGAACTGCAATCAAACACCCACCTGAGTTCTCTACGGGGATGTAAAACTGTCGCACCTCAATGAGTTGAATAAATAAAACCTTGCGCTAATGTGTGCATTTCAACCAAGTCGATGCAAAAACATTAAATATTGAGCCCGCAGAGTGTTGCATCGACGGGTTGATCTAAGTCAAACGGATACGCGGTTGGCATGGTTAAAAGCAACCATCAACGCACCGGCAAATAAGATGCAGCGATTAATTAAGAATGTAATTTTTACAACTCAATCTTAATTAGCTCATGACGCTGGAATAGCTATTTTGCGACAGACAACCGTCGGCCAGAAGCGGTCATTTGCGAACCGGTAAACGTCACCGGCCTGATCACGCAAGGCGTGATGCCCAAACGCACATCCATTTTCGGCAGCAAGAATCGGAGTGCGAGCACATTTCGAACACCCTTACAGTGAGACTCCAAACTTAGAGGAGTCCACCCTGGCTTCCGTATAGCTGGCCTTTTCCCCTTTACCATTCCAACAACTTTTTGGATTGCCCGGCATCAGCTATGCAATTCTCGAGTCATTTTTTTAGTTAACGAACAGCGCCGAAGGCAACCCATGAAATTATCCGATTATGTACGACTACTTGCTCTAGCGGCGATCTGGGGCGCCAGTTTTCTCTTCATGCGCATCTCGGCTCCTGTTCTGGGCGCGTTGCCGACTGCATTTTTCCGCGTGTTGTTAGGCGCCATTGGCTTGGCCGTCATTCTTGCCATTTTAAAAACCGAAATCGACTTCAAAGGTAAGCTAAAGCAGATCACGGTGTTGGGCGTTATCAATTCTGGCATCCCATTTTTGATGTATAGCGTGGCGGCACGGCTATTACCTGCCGGCTATTCAGCAATTTTCAATGCGACCACACCGATGATGGGCGTATTGATCGGTTGGATGTGTTTCAGCGATTCGTTGACATTGAAAAAAGGTATTGGCGTGTTGATCGGGCTCATGGGCATTACGTTGCTGACCGGCACCGGCCCCGTCACACTTTCAATGAACGTGGCCATGGGCGCGTTGGCTTGTTTAGTCGCCACCAGTTGCTACGGTGCAGCAGGATTTATGACTAAACGATGGATAGCAGACAAGGGTGGGCTGGACGCGAAACTCGTAGCTTTTGGCAGTCAGATTGGCGCTACCCTGTTTCTCGTACCGTTTTTCGGAATCTCAACCGCAATAAACCTACCGACGAGTTGGGGTAACCCGGAGGGTTGGATAGCGCTGGTTGCGCTGGGTTTCATCTGCACCGCGTGTGCATACATTCTGTACTTCCGCTTGATAGCGGATATCGGGACGGTGTGGGTGCAAAAGGGGTGCAACCTGAGTGCAGAAAGGATGCAACCTGGGAGCAAAAGGGAAGCAAATAGATAGCAAAAGGGCTGCAAATCGGATGCAAAAACACCGGCGTTAAGCCGGTGCTAAATAAAAAATAGAATTTCTACAGATCAGCGACGCCAGAACGGTAACTCGTCAGAAGCAAGAGAGTTATACAAGTCTTCGGAACGATTCACATCAAAAATATAGTCAGGCGCGTCGGTAAAGCCGATTCTTAAAGGGACGTACTCATTAAACTCTTTATAAAAAACATCTGAACATTCGACAGCATCAAAAATAATTTTGAAGAAGCGAGCAAAAATATCAGCCAGAGTATTACCACTCAAAAGCAAACGAGTATTTTCCTCGTCCACCCCGAAAGCGCTTATATCAAAGCTATCCGCAGGAATGCTATTAAACTCAGCCCTTACACTCTCTAAATCTATCTTTAACTCAGCCAGTTCGTTTTTGCTTAAAGAGCGGCAATAAAGCTTCTCTGTAACCAAGGGATACCTGCTTCCTCTTTTGCCGCCCTCAAGAAAAAACACAACTGACTTAAAAAAACAGTCAACGTCAGAGGCTGGACCTAAGACAGATATTGTCATTGCGGCAAGAACACCTACATTTTTCATTCTGCTTTAAACCTGATGGATGAGGGAGATATTGCCCCATTTGACTTATCAACTATTCCACGAACGATTTGCGCACGCTGCACAGGCGTAACAGCTTGCCCTCGAATATCAATAACGACTTGCTGCTGCATTCCTTGCGGTAAATTTTCAGCTCGCTGGAGGGCTTGCTTGGAAACATTACTAATCAATCCGCTTTGATTTTTTGCGATGTTGTAGTTTTTCACTTCAACACTGCATACGTTACCTACACACCAGTCTGGACGAACACTACCCGAAGTGCCGTAAGGAACTTCTTGTCCATTTTTATAACTGACTTGTGGGCGAGCTCCAGCACCAAGATCAGCGCCGACATCAATTTCAGATTTTTGGGGTGTGGGACGAACAGGTGTCCCAGTAGAGGCAAGATCATCTACCTTTCCAGCAGCGCCACCAGTAGCTTTTGTACCGAAAAACCAATCTTATTTTTTTGACTTACTGATTACATAGTGATCAAGATATTCTTTCAGCGGCTTGGCGGTCCCTAAAACATGAAGCTCTCCAGTTTCCTTATCAATCAGGAATGGTCCGTTTCCAGCCAGTTGAGCCGACAGGATCCCTGTCTCCAAATACTCTTTAGATTGATAGCAAAAAAACCATCCCTCACAGAACTCGCCCTCATGTGTTAGCTGCAAAGCAATCTCAGAATCTTTCAAATATTCCTTAGCTCTTTCCAAAGCGTATTCGTAGGTAATCATTAGTTAGTTCTCAGTAACTGCAATGTCTTAAAATTACTCATATTTGCCGGCTTTCCAGTCTGCCCATCGAGATAACGAATAGCCCCATTCTGATTAACCACGTTGAATACATGGCCTGGCTGACCTGGACCATAGGAGCCAAACACAATCCCACGTGCGCCGTCCCCACCACCAATCATGTGCTGGGTGATGGTTTCGGGTGAAGACACACCGCTAAACTTAGCTCCATATTGCTTCTCCAGCACGGTCAACGGAACACCCTTGGTGGAGTTTATCGGCAATGCAGATGCTGGATTACCTGCCAGTGTTGCATCAGTAGCAATTGAACAATTAACGCAGTTATGAGTTCGCCCAGCGTCTGGATAACCTGGATTGACGTTCTTTATTGAACCGGCAGCTTCGTCCGCAACCCCTGCCGCTTTTGGACCAACTAATTACGATGAAATCAAAACCACTGGAAAATTTAAAACTGTTCCTTCAACATAACCCCAAGATAGGGCATGCAACTTCTTTGATACGCGCGGATCTATTGGCATAAGTAACATCAAGAAAGTCTCCAGCTCTTCACTATACTCTATTCCTTTTATTCCTAAATTATCGTGCAGCCTTCCAGAATACTCACTTTCAATGCCATCATTCGAAAAGACATAAATTATCTCAGAGGTAATATCTGAGTAAACAATTGACTGAACAAAAACCTTACTGTTTATAGACGGAATGACCATTCCACACATCCTTAAACTCTTCAACGCCCATTTTGTACTGCGTACCATTAAAAGGATCTTTAATCAACACCCTGCCAACGTCATCCACTCCATCAACCACGACCCAGTGCCCTACTTTATTTCCAGAATCCCACATCATTGCACTCCAAGAGCCCGTTTTATTGAGTGCATTGAAGCTAGATACATCGACTGCGTTCCCAACCCAACCAGAATCAACTGTATTCAACTTTCTCGCCAAGGAGTTCATGGAAGTAAGCTCGGTTCCAAGATCAACCTGAGAAGTAAGAACACCTCGATCCTTCAACAGCATCTCACCACAGGCAGCACCGCAAGCTGTAGGAGTAGACTGCTTTACCACGTTAGGGCTAGCAATCTCGTCCAAAACATTCCAAGTCCCACCAGCCCCAGCCTGTATTTCTTTTGGACCTTCCGCAATTCTTGCCGCCGCAGCAGCATCCGCTGCCGCAGCCACCTCCTTCGCCGCAAGACTACCAAATCCTCCCACACCTAGCGCAGCACCACCAGCGGTCGCGGCTCCGAAAGGTATCTCAGCAGCTGTTATCCCAAGCTCAGTACAAAGGGCTGGATTCGCCACACACACGGCTAGCAATTCAGGACCGAGTAATACTACTCCAGCGCCTGCCCCTGTAGTTGCCAACGCTCCAACTACAACATTTCCTCCACCCTCCATAACACCTTTGCTGTAGTTGGATCGGCATACGTCCGCTGGCAGTCCGTCGCAACTCTTAGCCACGTATTCGCTATAAAGCTTGTCGGCCAGCAATCTACTACCTAAATCATTATTTTCCGTCGCATTACGCCCCGATTGAGCACCGGCGACTGCTCCCGACAGGCCACCACCCACTGCCGCACCGACAAATCCCGCGGCCAAGGACGAAAGAGCCGAAACTGTCTGCTTTTCCGCTTCGGTAAGATCTGCGTGGTTACGATCAGGGTAGAGCTGCGCCGCAATTAACTCACCGGTCGCTGCACCCGCGCCGCCTGCTGCAGCCGAATTTCCCTGGGCCTTAGCAACTACGGCACCTAGTACCGCCTGAGCCATGATGCGGACGGTGTCATTGCCCTTCGTTGTCTGCTTAATGATGTTCGCCAGGTAAGGCGCGGACGCACCAGCCAGTGCAGAACCGATATCGCCTCCGGCTAATCCCTGCAAGGCTGCAGTCACGGCTTGTGCAGCACGCTGGTAATCACCACCCGTGCCATATTTTTCCATCACCTCCTTATAGACCCGTGCTTCCCGCACCTCCTCCTGGGTAGGATTTTGATTATCCTGACTTGCAAGCTCCTCGCGCGCTGCCTTGTCGGCATTGAGCTCACCCTGAGTACGAACGATGTCCGTCGCTTGAGTACCTATATCGCCAATCAACTGCACCTGACGAAGGCGCTTCTGCTCTTTCTCCTTATCGAAGATTGGGCTGATGCTGTCGTTGGCGTGTTCGACATCGTGGCTAAGGGTCGCCACATCTTGCTGTTGTTTGGCAGGGTCGCGAATATCGAGAGTGCCATTGGAGACGGCCGATGAGGTCATACCACTGGCGCTGCCACTGTGGTTGTAAGCGATCAAAGTACCGCTGGGCATGTTGCTGGTAAAACCGCCACTGCCGTCGCTGGAACTGCTGACGCTGGCACTTTGCATTTGGCTCTTATATTCGGCCTCGTTCTTGATATCACTCCAGCCGAGAGTGCCTGTACTCAGCCGATTCTTATCGGCCTCTGCGGTACTGGCGATGACGCTTCCATCAAGTTGTGTGTGATTAACCACATCAACCTGATAACCACCTTTACCCGCGTATAACCCTGTCTGCTCCTGCACGCTTTGGTATTTGGAGTCAATCTTGGTTTGGCTGACGCTAAGACTGGCTGAGCCACCTGTGCCGATGATCGCGACACTCACGCCGCCACTCACATCAGTTTGCTTAGACTTATAATTGTCGGTGTCTTGAAGGCTCTGCAGTGTCAGATCGCGACCGACACTGGCAGCGATTTTGTCAGCACTGACCTGTGCGCCCTTAAGGGCAGTGTCTCGCCCGCTGACCAGGTTAGCCTGATGTCCTGCGTCCAGCGTGGTTTCAGTCCATGTGGTGCCGGTACCTTTTTCATTACCAGTGCCTTTATTCGCGTTGGCGAAGATACTCAGGCCACCGCCTTGAGGCCCAACCCCCAAACTAATCCCGATTGCGCCACCGCCACTATTGTTTTTGCCATCCAGCTTTTGGCTATTGGCGGCTGCTTCAAGACGGATATCCCGCTCAGCGGCCAGCGAAATGTCGTTGACTGCTTTGAGGCTACTACCTTGAACATGGATATCTCCGTCTACCCCAGGAGTACCGTTACCGACGGCGACAATGCTGAGATTGTTGCCGCTGGTCAGGCTACTGCCTTGGCTAATCGTTTGTTCTTGGGTCTGTTTTGAACTGGACTTCTGCGCACCGAGGGAGATGCTAATACCGACAAACTGCCCGGCGTTGTCAGCAGTCATTCCACCGTTCTGCTGAGCAGCCTGCCAAGCCTGAACGCCAGTTAACCCTGCTTTGATACCTTGCAAGGCGGATACACGGCTGTCGTCTTCCTGCTTGGCTTGCTTGGCCGTTTGATAAGCGGTATCGACCGCACTACCGACAGTTCCGGAGAGTGCCAGCGTCAACCCACCGCTTTTGCTTTTAGAGGTTTGCTCGCTCTTGTTGTTATTTTCGGCCGCTATGATGCTGACGTTTTGGCCAATGAGGTTGATGTCCTTACCTGCAATAACATCAGAACCTTTTATGCTGAGATCTTTACCGGCCTGAATATCGACACTGCCAAGCACGCTGCCGATGGTACTGGCCTTGCTACTTTCAGTAGTGCTGGTCGAGGTATTTTGAAGGCTGGTCGAACCTATGGTGAAACCTATACCACCAGTCCCCAACAGGCCGGATTTTTTACTCGACGTAGAATGGCTTTCTTCGAAGGTTTCCGTCGCCCCGTCAATCACCACATTGCGTCCGGCAATCAAGCTGGTGGCGTTGGTGGAAACTACGTCACTGGCTGTAGTGCCAATGTCCCGACCGGCACGGACGACCACCGTGTCGGCACTGATGGAGGAGCCCTGTTGAGTGATAGAGCTGCTGCTGTCGATGCGTGTCTTCTGGCTGCTGGACAACAAACCGCTGCTGGTCTTGGTTTTGCGGTAGTAGCTGTAATCGCTGTTTTGCGCCGCGTTCAGGTCTAGATCGTTTCCTGCGTACAGGTAAGCTTCCTTCCCGGCACTTACACGACTGGCGCTTACCAATAGATCCTGGTTCGCACTCAAGGCGACGTTGCCTCCGGCTGTCACCGTCGTGGAAACCTGCTGAACATGATCCTCCTGACTCGTCACCTTCTTGGTCTTACCATACGAATGCTGCTCATCCGCCGCCGAAGCCAGGGTCAGATCACCCACCGCACTCATACTCACATCACGCTTGGCAGCAATCTGACTGGCAATCGCGGTGACATCCCGGCCAGCGCTGACCTTCAAGTCTTGCCCTGCATCGACGGTCGAGCCGTATTGGGTAATGGTCTGGTCCGTATGCAAACCACGCACGCCGCTGGTGACTTGTTCAGCAGATACAACGTTGACGTCACGTCCGGCAATGATCGTGGTGTCCGTGCCGCTTTTGAGCACGCCGCCTGTGTTGTTGACGTCTTGCCCAGCCTTGACGGTCAGGCCGTTGGCGGCTTCGATACGGGCGGCGTTATCGACGAAGTCAGTGCGCTCGGTTCGGTAGCCGCTGCTGCTTTCGTGGGTGGTGACGGTGCGTTCGTTGATCACGTCGCGGCCGGCCGTCAGTGAGACGTCGCGGCCGGCGATGACACCGCCCGCTTTGTTGATCAGATTATTGCTGGCCAGCAGGTCGAGGCGATTGCCCGCTTCTACCAGACCACTGTTCACCAGGTCGTTGCCGGCCGTGGCGGAGAGGTTGTTGCTGGCTTTCAACGTGCCGGCGTTGTTCAGGTCCTTACCAGCGATCAGGGTTACGTCACTGCCCTGGATAAGGGCGCCGTTGGCGGCCAGGCGATTGTTGGCGTTGGCCAGGTACAGCACCGGCACCAGCACTTGCTCGCCGTTCACCTCGGCGTTTTCCATCCAGACAATGTCGTGCGTCAGGGCTGCGACTTGCTCGGAGGTCAAGCTGACACCAAGCGACAGGTCGAGCTCCTGTTTGCTGGCGACGGCGTTGTTCATCAGGTACTTGAACAGGCCCTCGTCGGAGGTCTGGCCGTCGATGTAACGCTGGCCGGTTCGGGCGACTACGGCTTGCTGAATCAGACTCTGTTCATAGAAACCGTCACCCAAACGCTTGGCGCTTTGGTCCGGGTCGTAACCGAGGTTGGACAGCAGGTAGTCCGAGCTCATGAACTGCTTGAGGTCGGTGAGCACCGGGTTGGTTTCGATCAGGTATTTCTGCGGTTTGGACTGGCCGCTGCTGGCGGGCAAGCCCTGGACGCGATTAACGGTAAACGCCGTGGAACGACCGGGCAGTGCTGAGCTATCCGCGTCAGCGGCCGGCGTGCTGGCATTGATTGCGCTGGCTCCAGCGCTCACGTTTGGCGTCTGACGATCTGTCGCGGTCAGGTCCACGCTGCTGGCCGAAGCCTGAGCGTTGTTGCCCAGCTGAATGCTGCGGGGCTGAACATTGGGCAGTGCTTGCTGACGCTGGTCCGGGCTGACGGCGCCGCTGCCCATGGTCCAGCTCTGCGCACCGGTGGTCACCGGGGTAGTGCTGCCTTGAGCGCTCAAACGGAACAGGCCGTTTTGCCCGGTGGGCAGCGCGAAGCCCGGCAGGGACAATGGGTTGACTTGCTGCTGTGAGAGGTTAGGCGGCAATTGCTGGTTGAGGCTGATACGCGTGGAGAACGCACTGCCCGCCGCCCCCGTATCGGTGCGCGGGCCGCTGCCTACATAGGTATAACCAGGGCGTACGGCACCGTTACCGATAGTGTTCTGGGCGTTGACGTTGACCGTGCCGCCGGCTTGGATGATCGCCGCGTAGCTCTGGTCGCCGGAAGCCAGTTTGCGGGTGCTGCCCAACCCCACAAGCTCGGATTCGGTCATGCCAATAAAGTTGGCCATCCCACCCTGAAGGCCACTCAGGTTAGCGGCGTTGTAGCCGCTGCTTTGATACCAATACTGGTTCGTGAAGGCATTTGCGGCGCTGTACCAGCCGCCCGCGTTGCTGGTTCGCTCGGACAAGAAGATACGGGTGGTTTCAGTTTCACCGGTTTCAACACCGCTGTTGGTCAGGTTGACCAGCGTGGCGCTCAATTTCCCCGCCGTTGCGATGGTGCTGCTCTGGTTCAGCAGGTCACCACCGTTCAGGGTCAGGTCGCCGCCAGCCGTGATGCTTGAAGCAGCGCTGGCCGCTGTGACCTCAAGTTTCTCGCGCTGGACGATCTCCCAAACGTGGTTCTGTTTTCCGCTACAGTCACCTGCGTTGTACCCTTCGATGCAGGTCACTTCTCCGATTCTGGCGGTGTAGATGCCTGCGTTGTTGAGGGTGAGCACGTCCCGAGAGTTCTGGATGGTGCTCGCTGAGAGGCTCATGCTGCCGTCGCTCTGAATCGACGCGGAATTATTGAGGATGCTGGTGGCCTGGGCGCCTTGGCCGTCACGGTCAATCGTGAGGTTGCCCAAGCTGTAGATGTTGGCGTAATTGTTGTTCAGCGCGTTGACCCGCAGGCCCATGTTGCCGCCACTGAAGATCAGCCCGCGATCGTTGACCAGTGAGCCGGTGGTTACGGTCAGCGCTTGAGCGCTGCCCAGCGTGCCCTGGTTGTTGATACCCCCTGCGTTGACGGTCAGGTTAGTCGCCGACGTCAGGCGACCGACGTTACTCAGTTGGCCTCCGACTGACACCGTAGTGTCCCCGCCGCCAGCGATGCTCGAAGCCGCGTTCAGGCTCACTTGCCCGGCACTCAGTCCGAGTGTCCCGAGGCTACTGAGCCGACCATTGCCCGAGTAAGTGCCACCGAGGTTCAGGGTCAGCGCACCATCACTGGCGATCAGTCCGTCGTTGGTCCAATTGCCACCGCTACCGACGAGGCTGGTGGACGCCAACAGTTGGCCACTGGCGGTCTGGGTGAAGTTATTGACGTTGACGTTCAGGCGCGCGGCCTGGATGACGTTGCTGTTGCTCCAGCTGTCGGCGTTAAGCGTCAGGCCGCCGCGAGTGACGATCGAGCCGCCGGCGCCCGTGACGTTGGCGGTAGAGATGTCGAACGTGCCGTCGCCCACATGCAGCAAGCTGCCGCCAGCATTGAGAAAGCCACCTGCCGCCAGGCTCAGGTTGGTGTTCGCGCTTTCCAGCGTGCCGTTGCGGTTGTCAAACAGCCCGCCTATCTGGAAGTCGGTTTTGCCGCTGCCGCCCAGGGCGCGCAGTTGGCCGGTCTGGTTATCGAGGCTCGCGGCCTTGATTGCCAGGGTGCTGTCGCTTTCGATGATGCCCAGCCGGTTGTTCAGTGCGCCACTGAGGTTGAGGTCGATCTGCTGACCGGCAATCTGGCCATCGTTGTCGCCGCTGTTGTCAAAGTCGCCGCCGGTGACGTTGATCTTGCCTTTGGCGTACAGGCCGCCGTTACGGTTGTCGAAGTTGCCGGTGGTGATGATCGCATCACCGCTTTGCGCCGACACTCGCCCGCCGTAGTTATCGATGCCACCCAAAGCGGTCAGGTTCAAGCGCTGTGCCTGGGTCACGCCGCCTTGACGGTTGTTGTTCAGGTCATAGCCGTTTTTCAGCACGCCGGTTAGCCGTGCAGTGAAGGCCGATTGCAGGCTGGAAAGCACGCCGCCGCGGTTATCGACATTGCCGGCGGAGACGGTCAGGTCGCCGGTCTTGGCGATGATCCGGCCACTCTGGTTATTGATATCTGCGCCCGTGGTGAGGGTCAGCGCCCCCTGACTTTGCAGCGTGCCCTTGCCATTGCTGAGGCCGCTGGCCTGGACTTGCAAGTCACCGCTCTGGCTATAGATCAGGCCGTCTGCGTCGTTCTGCACCACGCCCGGTGTGGTGATCGTCAGCAGATCGTTGGCCGCGACGGTGCCCCGATTACGATTGTCCAGGCCGCCGGTGAGCAGCGTCATCAAGCCTTGGCTGACGAGTTGGCCGCCCTGGTTATCGATTTGCGTCGAACGCTGAACCCGCAACGGGCCGACGCTGGCCAGTTTGCCGTTGGTGTTGGTCAGCACGCCAAGCACGTCGAGGGTCACCGCCGCGTTGCCGACCAGGTTGCCACCGGTGTTATCCAGCGTAGTGCCGGTAAAGCCAAGGTCCTGCTGGGCGTTGACGGTGCCGCCGGCATTCCCCAGCGTCATCGCCTGAATCACCAGCGCCGAACCGCTGTCGATCAGCCCGCCTTGGGTATTGTTCAGCAGGCCGCCGACGGTCAGGGTCTGGTCGCCGCCACTGGAGACCACGCCGCCGTTGCTGTTATCCAGGCTCGCCGCGTTGAGATTGAGGTTTTTGCGGCTGACGATTGCGCCTTCACCGCTATTGAGCACCGCACCACTGACGGCGACGGAAACATCGCCGTCGCGACTCGACAGCGTACCTTTGTTGCGGTTATCAAGACCGTTGCTGGTCAGGTTCAGGCCCTGCCAGCCGGACAGCAAACCACCGAGGTTTTGCACGGCGTCGGCATTCACTGTCAGTACGTTGTTGCTGATCAGTTTCCCACCGGTGTTGTCGAGCGCCCACGCATTCAGACCGAGGCTTTGAGTGCTGGAGATTTCGCCGTTGCGGTTACTCAGGTCGCGTAAGTGCTGAATGCTCAACACGCCCGCCGTGTTAATCAGGCCGCCGCTGTTGTCCAGGTCTGCCGTGGCCGCTCCAAAATCGATGGCAATTGCGCTGCCCAACAGTGAGCCATTCTGATTATTGAGGCCGCGACTGTTGATGGTCAGACCGCTGGTGGCGTTGATCAGGCCGTTATTCTGGTTATTCAGCTGTCCGTCGAGGTTCAGGTCCAGATTGGCACGGCTGGTCAGCGTGCCGCCGCTGTTGTCCAGGCTGGTGGCTTTGACGTCGAGTGCGGCGGCCGCTATCAGGCCTTTGAGGTTGGTCAGCGCCTGATCAACACGCAGGGTTACGCCCTGATTACTCAACAGCTTGCCATTACTGTTGTCCAGGCTGCGAGCCGTCACGTTGAAAGCTTGGGCGCTGGAGATTTCACCGCCATCGTTGTTGATGTCGGTGAGATTTTTGAGCATCAGCAACGGCGCGCTGATCAACCCGTTCTGGTTGTTCAGTTGGCCCTGGTTCATGTCCAGCGTCAGGGCGGTGTTGCTGAACAGTTGACCGCCCTGTTGATCCAGGCCAGTGACGCTGGCGGTCAGGGCGCCGGAGCTGGCGATTCGACCGCTGTCCTGGTTGGTCAGTTGAGTGGTTGTCAGGTCCAGCGTGTCGCCACTGTTCAGCCGCCCGTTGTGGCTGTTATCCAGCCCCCCGGTGTTCACGCTCACGGCGCCTTTGCCGTTGATGCGGCCTTTGTTGCTGTTATCGAGGCTGGCACTGTTGAGCACGAGGCCGGCGTCGGTAACGATCTCACCGCCTTGGTTGAGTACGACGCCCATAGTGGTCAACGTCAGAGGCCCCGCAGCAGACAGGCTGCCGAGGGTGTTGGTCAGGCTGGATGAGGTGACGTCCAACCTACCTTCGGCACTCAGCAGACCTTGGCTGTTGGTCAGATCGCCGGAGAGTCCGGCCTTGAGATTTTTCTGGCTCAACAGCGAACCGCCGCTGTTGTCGAGGTCCTGTCCGATCAACGTCAGGTCAGTCTTGCCCGACAGCAAGCCTTTGGCGCGGTTGATGACATGATCGACTGTCAGTGCCAGCGCGCCCTGCGCAACGACCTGACCGCCATCGCTGTTGTCCAGGCGATTACCTGCCAGGCTAACGTCGGATGCGCTCGACAACTCGCCCCCACGGTTATCGACGGAGCCGACCTTCGAGTTCAGTGCGTTGTTTGCCCCGACCAGGCCACCGTTGCGGTTGTCGAGGCTGGTACCGGTCAGCGTCAGGCCACCGGTTGCAATCAACTGCCCGCCCTGATTATTGAAGTTTGCGACGCTGGTCGTGACATCGGCTTTACCGGCGATCTGGCCACGGCGGTTGTCCACGCTGTCGGCGCTGACCTGCACATTGCCGTCGGCGATCAGGGTGCCATCCTGGTTGACGACCTGACCGTCTACCGTTATCCCGAGGGTGCCGCGGCTGCTGATCAGACCGCCAGTGTTGTCCAGACCGGCGCTGTGCAGGTCCAGGGTCTGAGCGGAAATCAGTCCCTTGACGCTGGTCAGCAACTGTTCGACGCGCAGGGTCAGGCCCTGATTGCTGATCAACTTGCCGTTGCTGTTGTCGAGGTTACGAGCGTCCAGTGCGAATGCCTGTGAACTGGAGATCTCACCGCCCTGGTTGTTGATGTCCTTGAGGTTTTTCAGCATCAGCAACGGTGCGTTGATCAGGCCGTTCTGGTTGTTCAACTGACCCTGATTCAGGTCCAGGCTCAGGGAGGTTTTGCTGAACAGTTGACCGCCCTGCTGATCGAAACCGGTGACACTGGCGGTCAACGCTTTATCGCTGGCGATTCGGCTGGCAACACCGTTGCTCACCTGAGTCGCGCTCAGGTCAAGGGTGTCGCCGCTGATCAATTGCCCGGCTTGGGTGTTGTCGAACGTCCCGGTCGTTACAACCGACGCATTCTTGCCGCTGATCAGGCCTTTTTGGCTGTTATCGATGCTGGCGCTGTTGAGGGTCAGGGTGCTGTCTGTACTGATAGAACCGCCCTGATTCTTCAGGATGCCCACGGTGGTCAGTGCCAAGGCACTGGCACTCGACAGGCTGCCACCAGTGCTATCAAGACTGCCTGCATTGACCGTCAGAGTCCCTTCACTGCTGATCAGACCAGCGACGTTGCTCAGGGCGTTGTCGAGGCGAATATCCAGACCTTGCTGAGTCACAAGGTTGCCACCGCTGTTGTCCAGGCTCTGCCCGATAACCGTCGTTGCGCCTTTGCTGAACAGCTGGCCTTTGGTCTGGTTAATGATCTGTGCCACACGCAGGGCCAGATCGGTGCCGGCGAGGATTTTGCCGCTATCACTGTTGATCAGTTGTGAGCCTTGCAGGCTGACATCGACGGCGCTGGAGATTTCCCCTCCACGGTTGTCGACTGCATCGACGTTGAGTTTCAGCGTTTTTGTGGCGCCTACCAGACCGCCACCACGGTTATCCAGTACCTTGCCGCCCAGGGTCAACGCGCCTTGGGCGACCAGTTCGCCGCCCTGGTTGGTGAACTGCGCAACATTGGCGATCAGGTCAGTTTGGCTGGCAATGCGACCGCCGCTGTTATCAGTGCTCGTGGCCTCCAGGCGCAACGGACCTGTGGCGCTGAACAAGCCGCCACGGTTATCCAGATGCGTACCGTTGAAGTCGATGGCTGCCTGGCTGTTGAGCAGGCCTTGCTGACGGTTATCGAGTTGCCCGACATTCAGTTGCAGGTCATTGGTGGCGCGTACTTTACCGGTGCGGTTGTCCAGCGAATCGCTGCGCAGGGTCAGGCGATCCTTACCGCTCAGGCTGCCATTACGGTTGTCGAGGCCGCCAGTCTGCAGGTCAACCGCGTCTTTGGCGCTGAGGTCGCCGCTTTGATTATCGAACAGGCCCGTGATGCGTGCGGTCAGACTGCCATCGCTGATAAGGCTGCCGTTATGGCTGTTGTCCAGACTGGCGGCAGTGATACTGACGTTCTTGCCGGAGCCCAGCACACCGTTCTGGTTATTCAGGGCGCCTATCAAACCAATGTTCAGTGCAACGTCCCCGGTCACCTGACCATCGCTGTTATCCAGCGAGGAGGCATTCACCGTGTTGTTACCGGCGCTGGAAAACTCGCCATTGTGGTTGTTCAATTGCCCAAGATTGGCGGTCAGGCTGCCTTGGCTGGTGATGACGCCCTGAGTGTTGAACACCTGATTAGCGGCGAGATTCAGCGTACTGCTCCCCAACACCCGACCGTTGTTCTGATTGTCCAGAGTCCCGGCATTGAGGGTGGTGGTTTGTCCGCTTAGCGTGCCACCCTGGTTGGTCAGGGTCTGAGTTGCGTCAACAACCAGGTCACGACTGGCGATGATGTTCTTGCCAGTGTTGTTGACGCTCTGTGCACTGATGCTGACATCGCCCGTGGCATTACGGGTGTTATCGGCATTGACCCCGCCTTCGATGATGCCGTTATTGCGCAACTGGCCACCGCTGGCGAGCGTGATGCGGTCCTTGGCGACAAGGTTGTTCTGACTGCTCAGGTCACCTTGGGTTTTCACATCCAGGGTGGTACCGGCGTAGACCGATCCCTTGGCTTCCAGGCTGTTGGCCGTGACGGTGACTGCACCGGTCGCAGCAGTATCGACAACGCTCAAGTGCCCATTGGCATCAAGCTGAATGTCACCCGCACTGACAGCCATCTTGCCATCGAGTTTCACGCCGACACCGGCTTCGCTACTCACCAGCTTGATCGCCCCGGCATACATCCCACCCAGGGCCGAAGAGTCGATCGCCAGTTGCGGTGCAGTCGTCGGGTCGGCGGCACGCGCGGTGGCCTTGAGCGTCTTGGCGCCAACGTCATTAGCACCGGCAATGATCGTCAGGTTCTTGGCCTGGATCTCAGCATTGAGCTTGGCTGAGCGGGTGATGATTTCGAAGCGGTCGATGTTATTGGCGTTAAGGCCCGCACCTTCGATGGCGACGCTGCCTCCGTCGACTTGGTAACGATTGACCTGGCCGTTTTCGATCACTGCTTTACCGGTGGTCAACGTCGCTTGCGGGGTATTGATAAAACCGCAGCCGTTGCAGCTGATGCCATACGGGTTGGCAACGATCACGTGGGCCGATTGCCCCGCCACTTCGGTGTACCCGCGCAACTGACTCGGGCTGCCGCCGTTAACCTCGTTGAGGATCACGCTGGCTGCTGTACCGTTGAGGTTCTGGTTGCCGAGGATGATCCCGCCCAACTGGGTCGACTGGGTGCGGCTGGTGGCGTTGTTGAGGATGACGCCCTGCTGGCCGACGTTGTAATCCTGGAATTGGTTATGGGACAACCCGCTGCCATTGGGCGCCGCGATATTGACGATGGGTACGCCGTTACCCGCCTGGCCCAGC
Organism: Pseudomonas grimontii; assembly: GCF_007858185.1. Classification (GTDB taxonomy): domain Bacteria; phylum Pseudomonadota; class Gammaproteobacteria; order Pseudomonadales; family Pseudomonadaceae; genus Aquipseudomonas; species Aquipseudomonas grimontii. The sequence goes on along the minus strand of NZ_VFES01000006.1, from coordinate 112,297 downwards.
GTAGTCCCCGGCGCGCTGACCACAATCCCATCCGCCTGCGCCAGCAACGGCTGCCAGAACATCGCGTTGGCCAGCACCAACGCCAAGCCACGCTTGGGCAACCCCAGGAAGTTGGAACGACTTTTCAAGGCCGCAGAAGGTTGGCGCGCGAGGAAGGCGAACTGGCGAACGTCCATGTGATGTCTCGATGCCCAAGGGGCGGTAAAGATTTAAAGGAAGAAATCCAGACGAAAATAGACCGGCGCTTCACGTTCAGTGATCGGTCCCGGGCGTTCCAAAGAATGTGCAAAGGTCACCGTGGCGGCGACGTTCTGGCTGCGTGCAAACAGCTCCAGCGAATTGCTGGTCATGCGTCCGTGTTGTTCGGCGTTATAGCGGTCATGGCTTATCACGCCCTGGTCGTAGCCGAGGCTGGTGCCGTACTCGCTGAACGCCGGCTGCATCCAGGCCCAGGTCACCGGGCGACTCCAGCGCAGGTCGTTGCGCCAGTAGCCGCCACTGTCGCCGGCCAGGCTTTGATCCTTGTAACCGCGAATCGACGACTGCCCGCCGAGGCTCATGCGTTGTGGGCTGAACAGCACGTCTTCGCTGCGCTGGCCGGTCATCAGGCTGCTGAAACTGAACGACTCGCTCCACAGCTTGAACGGGTACAGGTAGCTCACGGTCCCGGTGTATTTGCGGTAGCGCGCATCGGCCTGACCCGGCCGTGGGTTGTGATTGGCCTGGGCGTCGAACGCGCCAATGCCGTCCTGCATGCCCAGGTCGATGTTGAGGAATGAGCCGCCGATACGTCGACCATGGTTGATGCCGAACTGGGCTTCGCTGAGGCGGTTACTGCTCAACGCGAGCTTGCTGTCTTCGATGAAGTTGTTGGTGCGCAGGTAGGCTACGCCAGTGCTGAGGGAGGTTTTGCTCAGGGCATCGCGGTAGATCACGCGATCCAGGCGCAACTGGTGATTTTGGCTGTCGCCCGATTGCTTGAAATTGAACCCGCTGGCCTGGGCCAGCGAGCGGTATTCGGTTTCGCTGTAGCTGTAATTGAGGTTCCACCAGCCGAATGGCAGGCTGTAATTGAGCATCGAATTGCGCGAGGTTTTTTGGTGATCGCTGACCGCATCGTGGCCGCCGCGCAGCGAGAGTTGGTCGGCCAGGCCCAGCGGATTGTCCCAGTCCAGGCTGGCGCCCCACTGCTGCTCACCGGTGCTGCGCTGGCCGCCGTTGTCACGAGACAGGCCGACGCGCCAGGGTTTCTGCGGGGTGTTTTTCACCAGCACTTCGCTTCCGCCTACTTCTTTGCCGGGGGCCAATTCCATCTGCGCCTGGTTGGATGGCAGGCGGTTCAGTTGATCGACCATCTGCTCGATCTCGCGCAGGTTGAGCAGGTCGCCTGGTTTGCCTGGGAAGCTCATAAACAGCTGGCGGTCGGTGATGCCGCTGCCTTCGGCGCCCTTCATCCCTTCCAGTCGGCCCTCGACCACTTGCACCTTAAGGTTGCCGCTGGAGAGATCCTGTTGCGGCAGGTAGGCGCGGCTGGTGACAAGCCCTTTCTCAAGGTAGCGGTCAGTGATGACCTTGAGCAGTTCGTTCAGTTGCGGCACGCCGAGGCATTGGCCGATATAGGGCTTGAGCAGGCTGTCGCGCTCGCCCTCCGACAACGCGTCGGCACCGGTGAGTTCGATGGTTTTGATAGGGAAGCAACGGGGCTCGACGGGAGCTGTCGGCTTTGTAGGAGGTGCGGCCTTGCCGGGCAAGTCCTTGAGCCCTTCGAGCCGGCGTTGTTGCTCTTCGAGGAGGCGATCCTGACGATCACGGATCAGGTCGGTGACGCCAGGCGTGTTCTGCGGGGTAGCGCCTTGAGCCATACCGGGTGCGCCCAAGCAAAACAAAGCGAAAAGAAGGCCGACCCTGGCCCGAAGCACCAAACGCCACATTCCCAGCTCCTATAAATGGCTTTATGCCATCACTTGGCGGCGATCGTGTGATGGCGTTTTGATGGCGTCAATTAAATATTACAAATTGTTTTAGATTGGACACATGATCAGTTTCGGCCTGGAAAACTAAGTTGTTTAACATTAAGCACTTAACAAAAGCCGCGAACATCCAATCCAGGCCGGTACCTGGTAAGGCAATAAGGAGGTAGGTTCGCACCTTTGGCTTGGTCGGCAGTTTTAATGGCAGAAACCCGCTCAATCGTGATTGCGACTATTTGATTGACCTGTTCTTGGACGCGTGCGGCCAGTGATACATACCCCTTCAACCGGCGCGGTCCGAACCTGTACCGGCACTTGAACACCTCCGCCCAGTAGGGCTGAAGCTTCACTCCTCTCCAGCCCACTCAAAATTAATGAAAAGTGACAAATTCATAAATTCACCAAAGCTCTCAGGCTCTGATAGTCCTATACACTCAGCCTACTCACGCACGCTGCCAGTCGATTGACACCGAGACGCTGATAGCCGAAAATCGGACCCAATAGCGCCCGATCCTCTGGGGCTGGCTTGTCCAGCTCTATGTTTGGGCCTTCTTGTTTATGGAACATGGAAGTTGCAACAGCTCTTGCCACCGAAGCCCTTTCGGACTTACCCGGACCTCGTTGCGTTACTGATTGAACGCGGTATGGGCATTACCAACCCAGCCCGTTCGGAACGTAAACTCGCTCAGGTAGGCTACTACCGTCTCAGCGGTTACTGGTTCCCGGCTCGTAATTTTGTACGAGATCACCTGCAGAATGTCGTGCTTTGTGATGTAACCCAAAAGCCCCTTCGACAAAACTCCTTCCTTCCAGATACCACTTTCGACGACGCGTTTAGCCTTTATCTGTTCGATAAAAAACTGCGCCAGTTGATGCTTGATGCCATTGAGCGAATCGAGATCCACGTTCGAACTGTCACTGCCCATGAAGTCGGGTATCACGGGGCATTGGCCTATACCGATCCCAGTTTCATCGTCCCAAAGCAGACCCAAAACTGGGTGGATAGAAGCAAACGGCAACGCAACACCTGGCTAGAGTGGCTCGAACGACAAAACGGTCTAGTTGCCCGCAGCCAAGAGGACTGCATTGAGTGGCATAAACGAAACCGCAAGGCGATTCCATTCTGGGTAGCCATTGAGGCATGGGACTTCGGTACGCTCTCCAAGTACTACGAGATACTCAAAGGCAACCACCAAAACCGTATCGCACAGCGTCTGGGCGTCTCGAACACCAGGACACTCAAGCTTTGGCTACAAGAAATTAACACCCTTCGAAATCGCTGTGCACATCACAGTCGTATTTGGAACCAGGTTTCAGCGAATGCCCTCCCTGACCTTCCTGCAGAGCCATACTTCCAAACGTTGAATTTGGATCACAGCGCACTCACCCGTCTTTATGGACAGATCGCTATCATCTGGTTCCTGGTACGACGCATCGGACCAAGCTCAGACTGGATCCGGCATGTAGCGGATGTCATTGATTCCAAACCGAACCTTCCAGGGTGCCCGTTCGGGTCTCTTGGGCTTCCGTCCGAAGATGGGTTCCCACGGCACTTGTTCGGTATCTGAAATCCTGTCTTCATCGTCCGAAATTCAGCAATAACAAACACTATCAAGCGCCTCATGCGATAGGGCATAGAACGAGGACAGCGACGGCTGACTATCCAGATCGATGAGCAGGGTGCGGATCCCTGCATCGGCGCAAAATCAGCCCAGGTTGACGCTAATAGAATTTTTACTTGGCCAGCCTTTGGTTGAAACGATTGCGGCGACTTTTATGGGACTTACCTCTGAATTGAAGGATCAGAGAAGCGAGCTGCTCAATTGCCTGGTAAATCAGACGGTGATCACGCCTGAAAAAATCGTCCGCAGAGAGGACGTCCGCGATGAGGTCCCATGTGGAGTTGTCGAGCATCAGACCACCGATCACGCCTTGCTCGGCCTCAACCGAATGAGGTGGGGCTAGATCTAGGAGACTCATACCGCAGCTCTCCCCAAGGCCACCCTGTTCGATAACATCGATATGTTCTGACTCAGACGCTCTTCGTTCAGCGCTTCAAATTTCGAACGCCATTCGGGAAAGAGCTCGATTGAGAGGTCTTTGATGATTTTGAATGCTGTGGGTGAACGGCGGTGAGTCGGGAGGCGATACTCCAGTCGGTGTGCAGGAATACCTTCAGTCGCAGCACGACGAAAGCTCACTGCGGCCGGAATCGTGGTCTGGATCATCTGGACCTTCGGATGATCAGCAAAGGTTTCGGTCAGCGTGTGATAGATCAGGTTTGCATCATTGGTTGCATCAAGCTTGTTGATCACGACATTCAACATTGGCGTCTCTGCGCCCAACGCTGCCAACGGCTCAAGATCTCGATAGAGCTGGAGCATTCCACGCTGAAACTCTCGTGCAGTCAGCATATCCGGGGTGATGGGCGAAATAGCCATTTGTGCCCCGAGCAAGGCCATCTCCAACACAATGGAGCGTGCTCCTTGGGTATCGATCAGAATCAGATCAAAGTCCTGCTCGAAAGCCGGCAACAGATTCTTGAGACGAAGGCGCCCGTCAGCAGCATGGAGCAACAAATTTCCCAGCTGATTGAACGGATCATTGGAATGGATCAGTGAGAGATTAGGAATGCAGGTCTGCGAAATGACCTGGTCGGCCCGAGTCTCGTTGTTCGCGATCAGTTGATAGGTTCCACCAGGCGCCTCATGCGATAGCGCATAAAACGACGACAGCGAGGGCTGATTATCCAGATCGATGAGCAGGGTACGGATCCCTGCATCGGCGCAGAACGCGCCCAGATTGACGCCGACCGTGGTTTTACCCGGCCCGCCTTTGGTTGAAACGACTGCAGCGACTTTCATGATATTTACCTCTGAATCGTGGGATTAGAGATGCATTCATGCTGGTCACGCTGTGCGCTTTGATCGCCCCGGAAAAATCCAGGGCAAAAAAAAGCCTGCATCGCTGCAGGCTTTTCCCTATCTGGCTCCACGACCTGGACTCGAACCAGGGACCCAATGATTAACAGTCATTTGCTCTACCAACTGAGCTATCGCGGAATGCGCCGTATGTTACTGATTGAAAAGGAGAAGTCAAGCCTTCCTTGACACTCTGGACGATTAATCCGGATGACCGGTTGAACGTTGCTGCTCCCTAGCCAGCTCCAGCCAGGCTCGCACGGCGGGGGGCAGGTGGGCGGTGGCGCGCCAGGCCAGGGCGATGTGCCAGTCTGTGTGGGGTTCGTCGAGGGGGATCAGGGCGATGCCTGCGTGTTGGTGCTTGTGCGCCAGCATGCGGGGCAGGAAGGCGACGCCGAGGCCGGCGGCGACCAGGTCGACGATGAAGTCGATCTGTCCGCTGCGCGCCGCCACGCGGGGTGTCACGCCTTTGCGCTCGCAGGCGGCCAAGATCTTGGCGTTCAGGGCGAAGCCGGCTTCGAACAGGATGAACGGCGAATCCGCCAGGTCGGCGAAGTCGATGCGTTGACGCTGGGCCAGTGGGTGGCTCCTGGGCAGTACGGCCATCAGCGGTTCGTTGCGCACGGGCTGATAATCGAAGCCTTCGTCAACCGGCAGCAGCAATGCAGCGAGGTCGACCTCCCCCGCTTCCAGGCACTCGCGCAATCTTTTGCTGCCGTATTCGGTGAGTTCGATGTCGATGTCCGGGTAACGACTGCGGTAGGTGGCAAACATCGTCGCAAACAGCACACCACACCCCACCGGTGGCAGGCCGATGCGCAACACGCCGCGTTTGAGACCGCGCAGGTCGTTGATCTCGGCGACCAGGTCATGGTGTTCGGCGAGCAGCACCAGGGCGCGGCGGTAGGCGATCTCACCGGCGGCGGTGAGTTCGTTGCGGTGGCCCAGGCGGTCGAGCAGCGGCATGCCGAGTTCCTCCTCCAGGGTCTTCACCGCCTTGCTTACCGTGGATTGGGTCAAGGCCACCACTTCGGCGGCCTGGGAGAATCCGCCCTGGCGCACCACTTCGACGAACGTGCGCAACGTTCTCAAGTTCATGGGTATTCCTTTAGCGACTGGCTACTAGCGATAAAAGTTGTTTTTATCATGACAGATATTTGCCTATCCTGACCCGCCCAGCCTTGTGGAGACACGCTTAATGATCATCTCGTCCGCCTCCGACTACCGCGCAGCGGCCAAACGCAAGCTGCCGCGCTTTCTGTTCGACTACATCGACGGCGGTGCCTACGCCGAGCACACGATGCGCGCGAACAGTTCGGACCTGGCCGAGATCAGCCTGCGCCAGCGCGTGCTGCGCAATGTCGATAGCCTGAGCCTCAAGACCACGCTGTTCGGTCAGGCCCTGGACATGCCGGTCATCCTCAGCCCGGTCGGCCTGACCGGCATGTATGCGCGGCGTGGCGAAGTGCAGGCGGCGAAGGCGGCGGCGAACAAGGGCATCCCCTTCTGCCTGTCGACGGTGTCGGTATGTTCGATTGAAGAAGTGGCGTCGCAGAGCCCGCAGTCGATCTGGTTCCAGCTGTATGTGCTCAAGGACCGGGGCTTTATGCGCAACGCCCTGGAGCGGGCCCAGGCGGCTGGGGTTACCACCCTGGTGTTCACCGTGGACATGCCCACGCCGGGCGCGCGCTACCGCGATGCCCACTCGGGCATGTCCGGGCCGTTCGCGGCGCAACGGCGCATGCTGCAGGCCGTCACCAAGCCGCAATGGGCATTCGACGTAGGCTTGATGGGCCGCCCCCACGACCTGGGCAATATTTCCAAGTACCTCGGCAAACCCACCCACCTGGAAGATTACATCGGCTGGCTGGCCAATAATTTCGACCCCTCCATCAGTTGGAAAGACCTGGAGTGGATCCGCGAATTCTGGAAAGGCCCGATGATCATCAAGGGCATCCTCGACCCCCAGGATGCCAAGGACGCGGTGAGTTTCGGCGCCGATGGCATCGTGGTTTCCAACCATGGCGGCCGTCAGCTGGACGGTGTGCTGTCCACCGCCAAGGCCTTGCCACCGATTGCGGATGTCGTGGGCGATGACCTGACAGTGCTGGTGGACTCCGGCATCCGTTCCGGGCTGGACGTGGTGCGCATGCTCGCCCTGGGTGCCAAGGCGTGCCTGCTCGGACGCGCCACCGCCTATGCCCTGGCCGCCGATGGCCAGCACGGCGTGGAAAACCTGCTGGACATCTTCGCCAAGGAAATGCGCGTGGCCATGACGCTGACCGGTGTCACCTCCATTGACCAGATTGACTCCACCACCCTGGTGCAAGCTGCCAAATAACTGACGTCATTGCTCAACGACTGTTGTTGAGTTTAAAAACAGTCGTTGATTTATAAGGACTTTTATTAATTCAAACGAAGTGGCATGAATATCGCTCTAACACGCTCAAGCAGGTTAAGCGATGACAAGACGTGCGGCAGGGCCCAGGGGTTATAACCCCTGGCAAAGCGGTTTAAACTGTTTCCAATGTTTTACGGAACTGAAGGAACAGTAAGACGCTTGGCGCTCGCCACTCTCATCGAGCCTGTAAGACAGCTAAGTGCTTAGAGGCCGAACGCTTATGAAAACACCAACCCAGACCAACGCAATTGACTTCGACAGTGCCAAATTGCAACGCCTGGGCTTTGGTCAGCCATTACTCTTACCTCGCCGCCCCACGACCGTCGCGCAACTTCGCCAGCAACTGGGGATGCAATTGCAGACCAGCCTGGAACCGGAGCGCATCCTCGCGGTGTTTTTCCGCGAGATACAGCGCCTGGTGCCCTTGGATGCCCTGCAATATCGCCACGAGACCAGCGACCTGCGCCTGGAGTTTGGCCTGCGCGGCCACCACTCGGTGAGCTACAGCCTGAGCCACGAAGGCGAGCACCTCGGCGAGCTGATCTTTCGCCGCAACCAGCGCCTGCTGGAAGAGGAACTCGGCCAACTCGAATCACTGCTGTCGACCCTGCTCTACCCGATGCGCAACGCCCTGCTCTACCGCGCCGCAACCCGCAGCGCCCTGCGCGACCCGCTGACCGAGACGGGCAACCGCATTGCCATGGACCAGACCCTGCAACGCGAAATCGACATGGCGCGCCGGCACCTGAGCCCGCTCTCCTTGCTGATGCTGGACATCGACCACTTCAAGATCATCAACGATACCCACGGCCATGCGGCGGGCGATAACGTATTGCGCGCCGTCGCAGGGGCGATCAAGGGGCAGTTGCGTAACGTGGACATGGTGTTTCGGTTTGGCGGGGAAGAGTTTCTGATCCTGCTGTCCAACACCGGCCGGGATGCGGCGGCCATGGTCGGTGAACGCCTGCGCCAGGCGGCACAGGCCCAGGATTATTGGGCGGATGAAACACGGATCGAATTGACGGTGAGCCTCGGTTGTTCGACCTTACTGGCCGCCGAGTCGGCCGAAAGCCTGTTGCGCCGGGCCGACAACGCCTTGTACGTGGCCAAGCGCGAAGGCCGTAATCGCCTGGCAATGGCGGGATAAAACCCCGCCATTGCCGTTACATCACGCTTCGCTGGCGACGCGCATCGGGCGCTCACGCACAACAGCGCTCGCAGGTTTGTCTTTCTCCAGACGCATGCAACTTTCCAGGAACAGGTACATGTAGTCGTAGCTCTTGCACACGGCTTGGCGCAGCTCTGCCTGCAGTGCCTTGGTCGGGTTCATCCCGGCCAGGGTGCAGATGATTTCCAGGGCTTCCCAAGGATGGGCGTCGTCGTACTGGGCGTGCATCTTCAGCCACTTCATCGCACGCTTGCGGTCTTCCTCGGGAAAGGCCGCCGCATACACGCCAGTGGAGCACACCACCGCCGACCACTCCCCCGTCGCCCCCTCGATCGCATAGTTGGTCGCGGCAACGGCCACGATCAACGAATCGGCCGAGCTGGTATGCCAGCACCAGTGGCTCAGCGCATGCAACTCCGGCGGCACATTCTGGGCCTGCAGTTCTTCGAGGCTGACGCCATGGGCACGCGCCCAATGGACCCAATAATCCGCGTGGTTCAGCTCCACACGGATATTGCGCATCAGCCAACGTCGCGCCATGTCTTCCCCTGGATGGCGGGCAAATTTGGTCTTGGTGAGGTTCTGTGCCATGTACAAGGCAAACTGTTCCACCACGGGCCAGCCACCGATCAGGTAGTGACGCATGGTCTTGGCGCTGAGCGTGTTGTCACGCATGCGTTGGTACAGTTCGTGTTCGACAACCCGGCGCTTGCTCTCGCTGCAGTCCTGGATCAATTGCTGAGCCCAGGCGGGGTAACTTGAGGCTTCCATAAGCGGGCCGGTTCTGCTGAATGTGTCGATCACTATTAAGGCTCCTTTTTAAGTGTGATTTTACAGACCGGCAAATGTTTCAGCGGAATGTGCCGGGCGCCCTGAATAACAGGGGCTGCGGCCGCACAGGTCGACACTGCAAGCTATCAAAGGTAAACAATTGCGGTCGTTCAATCAGGTAGCCCTGAGCGTAATCCACACCGATGTCGAGCAAAGCCTGTTCGATTTGCGGTGTTTCAACAAATTCGGCAATTGTGCGCTTACCCATGACGTGGCCGATGTGGTTGATCACTTCGACCATCGCGCGGTTAATCGGGTCGTCCAGCATATCCTTTACGAAACTTCCATCGATCTTCAGGAAGTCTACAGGTAAATGTTTCAGGTACGCGAATGAGGACATTCCGGCGCAGAAGTCGTCGAGGGAAAAGTAGCAGCCTAAGGCTTTGAGTTCATTAATAAAGCGAATGGCGCTGCCCAGATTTGCAATAGCGCTTGTCTCTGTTATTTCAAAACAAATCATTTCTGGTGGAATGCTGTAAGCCTCGAATTTCTCACGTAAAAAGCCGAGAAAATCATCATCGCCAATCGTAATACCTGACAGATTGATCGCACACATCGCCATAGGCCGGCCCGGATGCTCGTGCATGCACCGGGCAATGAACTTGAATACGTTTTCCACCACCCAACGGTCCAGGGAGGTCATCAAACCGTAACGCTCGGCCGCCGGGATGAAGCTGTCGGGCAGGATGATCCGACCCGCCTCGTCATGCAGGCGCAGCAGGATTTCAATATGCCCATTGCCGCCGTCGGTATGTCCCAGGGGCGAAATTTCCTGGGCGTACAGGCAAAACCGGTTTTCTTCCAGCGCCATGTGCAAGCGCTGCACCCAGGCCATCTCGCCAAAGCGCAGGGACAGCTCCGAGTCATCGGCGTGGTACACCTGCACACGGTTGCGGCCCTTTTCCTTGGCCATATAGCAGGCCATGTCGGCGGCACGCAGCGAGGTTTCCAGGGTGGTCGGGGTTTGTGAGATGTGCACCAGGCCGATGCTCACGGTGGTCATGAACGGCCGGCCCTTCCACACAAAATGCAGGCTCTGCACGGTGTGGCGCAGGCTCTCGGCGACTTTTTCCGCCACTGCCGCCGGGCAGTTCTCCAGCAGGATGCCGAACTCGTCGCCCCCCAGGCGCGCCAGGGTGTCGCCTTCGCGCAGGTCCGATTGCAGCAGCGCGCAGATATGCCGTAGCAACTCGTCGCCCGCCGCATGGCCGCAGGTGTCGTTGACCAGCTTGAATTGGTCAAGGTCGAGAAACATCAATGCATGTCGACCACCCTGGGACTGCCCTGCCCTGTGCAGCACCTGTTCCAGGCGGTACTCGAACTCGCGACGGTTGGCCAGGCCGGTCAAGGCGTCGTGCGTGGCCTGCCACGACAGGTTGGCGATGTATTGGCGCTCCTGGGTCATATCGTGCAGTACCAGCACTGCACCGCTGACCTTGCCGCCACTGAGGATCGGCGCGCCCACCAGAGTGACGGAGACCGTACTGCCGTCCAGGCGCTGGATGGTTTTCGAATGCTCGCTGCCGCCCTTGAGCTGGCCCTTGACGATGTGTTCGATCAGGGTAAAGCCATCCGGCTGCGCATTGTCATCCAGCAGGTTGAACAGTGCAGCCAGGGGCAGGCCCTGGGCCTGGGCCGAGTTCCAGTGGGTCATCGCCTCGGCTGCCGGGTTCATATAGGTAATGGTCCCATCGACGTCGGTAGTGATCACTCCGTCGCCAATCGACTCCAGGGTGATCTGTGCGCGCTCCTTCTCGGCTTGCAGGGCATTGGCGAACGCATGGCGCTGGGTCAGCAGCTTATGGGTACGCAACAGCGCCAGCGCAATCAGGCCCAGGGCCGTCGCCAGGTTGGTGATCAGCAGTAACCGCAGAATCATGCGCGAGCCTTCGCCCAAGGCGTCGCTGAAGGCTTTGGCGGCAGGGGTCACACCCTCGTTGATGGCGGTGATACGGGCTTTCCACTGCCGAACATCGTTGGGATTGACCCGATCGGCACTGATCGCTCGGTGCATCTCGCGGGCCAGATCGTCCAACTGAACCAGGTAGCCATCGCCCACGGTCCACAGCTCGATGGCTTTTTCCAGGTAGCTGAAATGCCGAAAATTCAGGTACAGCCAGATCACACTGGAAACATCGTCCGGGTGGTTGCCGCCCTTGAGGATGCCCAGGCGCGCGGCCGCCAGGTCAGGGCTGGGACGGTCGAGGGCAATGCGCAGTTCATGGCCGCCCTGAGGCACGGCAATGGCCTGCTGATATTTGAGGTAGGTACTTTCGGCGCGGTTATCGGCATAAAGCGTCAGGTAATAGATCGCGTCCTTCTGGCCCTTGGACCACAAGCTCTCGCCGCCCACATAACCACGCACCGCTGAAAGCACGTAGAGACTGACGCAACCCAACAATGCCTGGAACAGCACGACGGCGATAAAGGGCCAGACAATGCCCAGTAGCCGAGGCGTTCCGAAAGTCCGCTTTTGCTTCATGAAGTCCCTTGCATATGCACTGCTGGAAACGCACGCAAACACCCACTTCCGATAGCACAGCCTAGGCTAAATCAACGTACTTGCTGCAAGTGCCCATAGAGTTTGGCGTAAAGACCGCCATCGGCGATCAATTGCTGATGGTCGCCATCCTCGGCGATATGACCGCCGTCAAACACTAACACTCGATCAGCTTGTTTTACCGCCGACAGACGGTGGGCGATGATCAGTGTAGTACGGCCGCTGAGGAAGCGTGCCAGCGCCTGGTGCAGGTTGTACTCGGTGGCGGCGTCCAGGGCGGAGGTTGCTTCGTCGAGTATTACCACCTTGGGTTCGGCCAGGACCATGCGCGCAATCGCCAGGCGCTGACGTTGGCCGCCGGAAAAGCGCACGCCGGAGCGCCCCACCACACTGTCCAGGCCCTGGGGCAATGCCTTGACGGTAGCCTCCAGCTGGGCGATTTCAAGCGCCTGCCAGCAAGCCTGGTCACTGCGCTCGCGGCCCATGGTCAGGTTGGCGCGCACGGTGTCGTTGAACAGCGCCGGGTGTTGCAGCACCACCGCGACGTGCTCGCGAATGGTCTCCAGGCCAATTTCCTGCTGGGTGGCACCGCCGAAACGGATACTGCCCGCCAGCGGCGTGTACAACCCGAGCAACAGTTGCACCAAGGTACTTTTGCCACCGCCGCTGGCGCCGACAATCGCCACCTTCTCACCGGGCGCGATGGTCAGGTTCAACTGGTCGAGGACCAAGTCTTCACCGTAGCCGAAGTTCAGGCCACGCACTTCGATGCCCACGGTTTCGCGCCCGGTGAACGGGTCTGCACCGCCGGCGTATTGCGGCTCATCGGCGCGCGCCAGCAGTTCGTTGATCCGTGTCAGCGCCCCGCCCGCCGCGTAGTAGGCGTATTGCAGGTTCAGCAGTTGCTCCACCGGGCCGATCATGAACCACAGGTAACTGAACACCGCGAGCATCTGGCCGATGGACAGGTCGGAAAACAACACGGTGAGCATCGCCGCCGCACGGAAGATGTCGATGCCGAACTGGAACAGCAAGCCACTGGCGCGGCTCGACGCGTCGGTTTTCCATTGCGAGTGAATGGCGTAGTCACGCACTTCCTGGGCACGCTGGCCGAGACGCCCAAGGAAAAAGCCCTGGCGGTTACCGGCGCGTACTTCCTGGATGGCGTCGAGGGTTTCGGTCAGGGCCTGGGTAAAGCGCGACGTGCTGTCGTTTTCCAGCTTCTTCAGGTGTTTGACGCGCTTGCCCAACTGCACCGTGGCGTAGATCACCAGCGGGTTGAACAGCAGGATCAGCAACGCCAGCTGCCAATGCATCCACACCAGGATCGCCGAGGTGCCGACCAGGGTCAGCATGGCCACCAGGAAACGGCTGAGGGTTTCGCCGACGAATTTGTCCAGCGTATCCAGGTCGGTGACCAGGTGGGTGGTGACCGTGCCGCTGCCCAGGCTTTCGTATTCGGCCAGGGAGATGCGCTTGAGCCGCTCGATCAGGCGCACGCGAATGCGATACACAATGTCCTTGGCCAAGCGCGCAAACAGTCGCGCCTGCACCACGTTGAACAGCAGTGCGCCGCAACGCAGGGCCAGGGTGATCAGCAGCATCAGGCCGATATAACCGGCGGCTTTCTGCCAGGCAAGAGGCAGCGCGTGGTTCATCACCTTGAGCGCGGCATCGCCGTGGCCCAGCAGCACTTCGTCCACCAGCAACGGCAACAGCAAGGGAATCGGCACGCTGCACAGCGTCGCCAGCACGGCGACGCCATTGGCGATCCACAGGGACTTCTTGTGACGCAGGGCCAGGCGGCGAACTTCCGCCCAGGTCAATCGATCAGTGCGCGGTGGCTGGTCATGCACAGGTTGCTCGCTCCAGCCATCGCCCCAACAACGGTGACAACTCGGACAGCGGCTGATAGCCGTTAGTCAGCAACGCCAACTGGCCGTTACGCTCGGCGAGCAAAGTCGGAAAACCGGCGATGCCCAGGTCCTGGACCCAGGTGAAGTCAGCGGCGGTCGCGGCATGCTGCTCGGCACGGTCGAATTCGCCGGCAAACTCGATGCGCGGGATACCCGCCTCCTCAGCCAACTCCACCAGCACGCTGGCGAGGGTCACGTCGCGGCCCTCGACATAAAACGCGCGCTGGATCAGCCCTAACAACGTCCATGCGCAATCCGGTGCCAGGCTACGCGCGGTGACAATGGCGCGGCAGGCAGGTTCGGTGTCATAGACAAAGCCGTCGGGCAACGCACCATCGCGCTTGAACGGCTGGCCGGTGGCGTCGGTGACCGCCTGCCAGTGCTCAAGGATGTAGCGCCGGGTGGTTGGTTCCAGTGCCGCACCGCTGCCGGTACGCAAGCCGCCCACCACCAGGTGCACGTCCACGCCGGCCGCCTGGGCCTGCTCAACCAGCGCCTGCGCTACCGGGGCAAACCCCCAGCACCAGGAACACATCGGGTCCATAACATAGAGCAGGCGCGCGGACATGGGTCAGGCCTCGGAAGGGGTTTGCTTGTAGTTGAAGCCAATCGGGTGCGGCATATTGCGGGCCTTGGCCAGCTCAATCTGCTTTTGCCGGTCGATCGCGCTGCGACGGGTTTTCTCCGGCAGCTTATCCCAGCAATGAGGGCAACTGATGCCAGCCACATAGTGTTCGGATGCGCGGTCGGAGGCGCTCACCGGTGTGCGGCAGGCATGACATTGATCGTAGTCACCTTCGCTCAGGTCGTGGCGCACAGTGACGCGATTGTCGAACACAAAGCAGTCGCCCTGCCATTTGGTTTCGGCCTGCGGCACCTCTTCGAGGTACTTCAGGATGCCGCCCTTGAGATGGTAGACCTCATCGAAACCTTCGCTGAGCATATAGCTCGACGCCTTCTCGCAACGAATGCCGCCGGTGCAGAACATGGCGACCTTCTTGTGCTTGGCTGGGTCGAAGTTGGCTTTGATATAGTCGGGAAATTCGCGAAAACTGGTGGTTTTCGGGTCGATTGCGCCCTCAAAGGTACCGATCGACACTTCGTAGTCGTTGCGGGTGTCGATCAACAGCACTTCGGGGTCGCTGATCAGCGCGTTCCAGTCCTGCGGGTCGACATAGGTGCCGACTTTTTTGTTCGGGTCGACGCCTTCGACGCCCAGGGTCACGATCTCTTTCTTGAGCTTGACCTTGGTGCGGTAGAACGGCTGCTCATCGCAGTACGACTCTTTGTGGTCGATGTCGTCCATGCGTGGGTCGTTCTTCAGCCAGGCCATCAGGCCATCAATGCCTTCGCGGCTGCCGGAAACGGTGCCGTTGATGCCTTCTTCGGCGATCAGCAAGGTGCCTTTGATGCCGTTGTCGACCATCGCCTGCAGCAAGGGCTCGCGCAGGGCGACGTAATCTTCGAGGGTGACGAACTTATACAGTGCCGCCACGACAATCGGTTGAGTCATGGGTGTTCTCTCCAGGTGGCTACCCTCGTAAGGGGTGGACCGGATTTGGGCAGTTGCGAGTTTTAAGCTGCAAGCTGCAAGTAAAAGCGAAAGCAAAAAAACGCGCCGACTAGGCGGCGCGTGGGGATTCTAACAAAAACGCAGAGGCAAGCGCGCTTCAATCTTGCAGCTTGAAACTTGAAGCTTGCAGCTGCTGTCAGTGCCCTCCGGCGCAGGTCGGCGAGGCCGGGGCTGCGTCGATTTTCGCCCATTCTTCGGGCGTGTAGGTATGCAGCGCCAGCGCATGAAATTCGCTCATCAGGTCACCCAGGGTGGCGTAGACCTTCTGGTGGCGCTTGACGCGGTTAAGCCCCTCGAACTGCTGGCTCACCAGCACAGCCTTGAAGTGGGTCTGCAACCCACGGCTGTGCATATGGCTTTCATCCAGCACGCTCAAGTGGTCCGGGACCAGGGCGGCGAGCGCCGTTTCGATACGCTGTTGCATGGTCATTCCTGCTTACTTCTTCTTGGCCGGTGCAGCGGCTTTTGGCGTCAGCTCGTTGGTCATGTCTTCCAACAGCTTGTTCACCACCGGCACGGCGCTTTCCAGCTTCTGCTGGGTCATCTGGGCCGATTGCTGGGTCAGCTGCGGCATTTTTTCCAGGACTTTCTTGCCCAGTGGCGACTGGTAGAAGGCAACCAGGTCCTTGAGCTCGGATTCACTGAAGGTGGTGGTGTAGAGCTTTACCATGTCCGGCTTCAGTTTCGGCCAGCCGATGGCTTGGTCCAGAGCGGCGTTGGCCTTGGCCTGGTAGCTGTCCAGTACGGACTGCTTGGCGGCAGGCGCCTTGGTCTGTTCGAAACGCTGGGCGAACATTTGCTGCACTTGCATGTACACCGGGGTACCCAGCTTGTCGGCATGGGCCAGGGTAAGGAAGGCTTCGGCACTGGCGTTGTGGCTGGCGGTATCGGCAAAAACCTGGCCGCTGGCGCAAACCAGAGCAACCGCGGTACAGATGGCACGAAGACGAGTCATCGAGTTTCCTTTTCTAGCAGGCGAGGTAAGACCCCAAGGGCGCCCATTCTGCGCCTAAAAAACGCTGCGGCTCAACCCCGAGCCTTACCGGGCGCGGATTGCCGTGAATGAATCCGATGAAAAGTCTTTTAGGGAACCCCCCAGGCTGATCAGGGCCTAAACTGCGCAAACGAACCTGAAGGAGTGTGCCCGATGAGCCGTATCGAAACCGACAGCCTGGGAGAAGTGGAAGTCCCGGATGACGCTTACTGGGGCGCCCAGACCCAACGTTCGCTGGTGAACTTCGCCATCGGCGAGCAGCGCATGCCCCTGGCGGTACTGCACGCGCTGGCCCTGATCAAGAAGGCCGCCGCCCGGGTCAACGACCGCAACGGCGACCTGCCCGCCGACATCGCCCGCCTGATCGAACAAGCCGCCGACGAAGTGCTCGATGGTCAACATGATGACCAGTTCCCCCTGGTCGTCTGGCAAACCGGCAGCGGCACCCAGAGCAACATGAACGCCAACGAGGTCATCGCCGGCCGTGCCAACGAGCTGTCGGGCAAGCCCCGTGGCGGCAAAAGCCCGGTTCACCCCAACGATCACGTCAACCGCTCCCAAAGCTCCAACGACTGCTTCCCCACCGCCATGAGCATTGCGGCGGTGCAAGCGGTGCACAAGCAGTTGTTGCCGGCGATCAACACGCTGTCCGGCGGCCTCGCGGAATTGTCGGCGCGGCATGCAAAGCTGGTGAAAACGGGCCGCACCCACATGATGGACGCCACGCCGATCACCTTCGGCCAGGAACTCTCGGCGTTTATCGCCCAGCTCGATTACGCCGAACGCGCGATCCGCAGCGCCCTGCCCCAGGTGTGCGAGCTGGCCCAGGGTGGCACCGCCGTGGGCACCGGGCTCAATGCACCCCATGGCTTCAGCGAGGCGATCGCCTCGGAATTGGCAGCCTTATCGGGCCTGCCCTTCGTCACCGCACCGAACAAATTCGCCGCGCTGGCCGGCCATGAACCGATCGTGACCCTGCACGGCGCCCTGAAAACCCTGGCCGTGGCCCTGATGAAAATCGCCAACGACCTGCGTCTGCTGGGCTCCGGCCCGCGTGCCGGCCTTGCGGAGGTGAAACTGCCGGCCAATGAGCCAGGCAGCTCGATCATGCCCGGCAAGGTCAACCCGACCCAATGCGAGGCGCTGTCGATGCTGGCCTGCCAGGTGCTGGGCAATGACGTGACCATCGGCATTGCGGCGAGCCAAGGGCATCTGCAGTTGAACGTGTACAAGCCGGTAATCATCCACAACCTGCTGGAATCGATCCGCCTGCTGGCCGATGGCTGCAATAACTTCCAGGAGCACTGCATCGCCGGCCTCGAACCCGACGCCGCGAAAATGGCTGAGCACCTGGAGCGCGGGCTGATGCTGGTCACGGCACTCAACCCGCACATCGGCTATGACAAGTCGGCAGAGATCGCCAAGAAGGCCTACGCCGAAGGCTTGACCCTTCGGGAAGCCGCGCTGGACCTGGGCTACCTCACGGATGAAGAATTCGACCAGTGGGTACGCCCGGAAAACATGCTGGGCACCTAAGACGCCATACGCAGCCGCCGGGCCTTGAGCCCGGCGAGCAACGACGGCGCCAGCGCGACCGCCGCCGACCCCATGACCACCACCAACGCGCCGAAATATCCCAGGGCATTGATCTCTTCGGCCTGCACATAGCTGGGCCACAGCCACGCCGCCAATGCCACCGCCACAAAGGTCACCAACGGCGTCAGTGCCAGGGTCGCGCTCACCCGGGAGGCTTCCCAGTGGGCCAGGGCTTCGGCAAATGCGCCGTAGGCCACCAGTGTGTTCATGCAACACGCCAGCAACAGCCAGCCTTGCAGCGGGCTCAGTTGCAGGGCCTCCAGCGGATGCGCCCAAGGCGTCAGCAGCACGGCGCACGACAGGTAGATCACCATCATCACTTGCAGCGAATTCCAGACGGTCAGCAACTGCTTCTGGCCCAAGGCATAGAACACCCAGATCGAAGTCGCGAGCAGGATCGTCAGCACGCCGGCGGTATAAGCGCCGAGGGATGTCAACAGCTCCTCCAGGCGTTGGTTGAAGAACAGACCAAAGCCGACGATCAGCACCACCAGGCCCACGCTCTGCCCGACGCTGAAACGCTCCTTGAACACAAACACACTGGCGATCATCAGGAAGATCGGGCCCATCTGTACCACCAACTGCGCGGTGCCGGGGCTGAGCAGTTTCAGGCCCACCAGGTACAACACGTAGTTGCCCACCAAGCCGCACACCGCCATCGCCACCAGCCAGCCGCCCTTGGGGCCGAGCACTTTACGACTGGGCAGGCGCTGGGTCGCGGCGAGGTACACGAACAGGCAACTGCCGGCCACTATCAGGCGAAACCAGGTGACGGTGATCGGGTCCATCACCTGCAACACTTGCTTGAGCTTGATCGGCAGAATGCCCCAGAGAAACGCGGTCAGCAGGGTCAGGAAAAAACCGTAGACCCAGCGGCCGGAAGAGATGTGCATGAGTGCCCCAAAAAAATGCCAGAGGTGGAGGAGCGGCCATTCTAGGGGCAAGTGGACGAATTGGGATATGGCGCTGCTTACCTGTGGGAGGGGGCTTGCCCCCGATAGCGGTGGTTCAGTTAAAGAAACTTGACTGACACACCGCTATCGGGGGCAAGCCCCCTCCCACATTTTGTTTAGCGTACGGCTTCGAACAGTCCCGTGGCGCCCATGCCGCCGCCCACGCACATGGTGACGATGCCATAGCGCAAATTACGTCGCTGCAACTCGCGCACAAGGTGCCCGACCTGGCGCGAGCCGGTCATGCCGAACGGGTGGCCGATGGAAATCGAGCCGCCGTTGACGTTGTACCTGGCGTTGTCGATTTCCAGGCGATTGCGCGCATACAGGCACTGCGAAGCAAATGCCTCGTTGAGTTCCCACAGGTCGATGTCCGCCACCTGCAAGCCCCGCGCCTTGAGCAGCTTGGGCACCGAGAAGACCGGGCCGATGCCCATCTCATCCGGCTCGCAACCGGCCACGGTGAATCCACGGAAAAACGCCTTGGGCTTGAGCCCCAGCTCCAGGGCTTTCTCCAGGCTCATCACCAGGGTCATCGAGGCGCCATCGGAGAGCTGCGACGAGTTACCCGCCGTCACCGAGCCGTCTTCGGCGAACACCGGTTTCAAACCGGACAGGCTGGCCAACGTGGTGTCCGGGCGGTTGCAGTCATCGCGATCAACGACGCCCTCGAGGATTTGTACGGCACCCGTGTTCTTGTCCTCGACCTTGTACTTGACCGCCATCGGCACGATTTCATCATCAAACAAGCCATCCGCCTGGGCCTGGGCCGTGCGTTGCTGGCTTTGCAGGGCGTAAAGGTCCTGCTCTTCGCGGCTGACGTTATAGCGGCGGGCGACGATCTCGGCGGTCTGGCCCATGGGGAAGTAGATGCCCGGCACCTGTTCCTTGAGCAGCGGGTTGATCAGGTTATCGGTGTTAACGCTTTTCATGGTCAGGCTGATGGATTCGACGCCGCCGGCAACGATGATCTCGCTGCAGCCCGAAGCGATCTGGTTGGCGGCAATCGCAATCGCCTGCAAACCCGACGAGCAGAACCGGTTGAGGGTCATGCCCGCCGTACCAGTCCCCAGTTGCGACAGCACTGCCACGTTGCGCCCGATGTTGTAGCCCTGGGCGCCTTCATTGGAACCCGCGCCGACGATGCAATCTTCGACGCTGGCCGGATCGATGCCATTTCGGCTCAACAGCGCGTTGACGCAATGCGCCGCCATGTCATCCGGGCGGGTCTGGTTGAACTTGCCGCGAAAGGATTTGGCCAGGCCGGTTCGCACGCTGTCGACGATCACTACTTCACGCATGGGCTACCTCGATCTTGTCGTTGTGGGGAGATGGATCGAGGATAGATCCAGCCCTGCCCCACCGCGATGATCATTCACCTGGCGTATACAAAAGCATGGTGACGAACATAAACCTGTGGCTGGCCGGCTTGTTGTGGCGAGCGGGCCTGTTGTGGCGAGCAGGCTTGCCCTGCGTTGGGCTGCGAAGCGGCCCCAAAACCAGCCAATAAGGTCTGCCTGAAAGAACGCGGCGCCTTGGTCAGGGCCGCTTCGCGCCCCAACGCAGGGCAAGCCTGCTCACCACAACAAGCCTGCTCACCACAACAAGCCCACTTGCCACAACAAGCCCGCTCGCCACAGAGAGCTGCATCCTGGACAACACCAGGCCAGTGGTTATTTCTTTTTCTTCTTGTCGTGCTTGTCGGACTTGGCGAACGCTTCCTCCAAGGCAAGGTTGAGGGTGCGCAGCACCTTGACCCGCGCCCAGCGTTTGTCATTGGCCTCCACCAGCGTCCACGGCGAGACCTCGGTGCTGGTTCGGTCGACCATATCGCCCACGGCGGCGCGGTAGTCGTCCCATTTTTCGCGGTTGCGCCAGTCGTCTTCGGTGATCTTGAAGCGTTTGAAGGGGATTTCTTCGCGGGCCTGGAAGCGTTCCAGTTGGGTCTGCTTGTCGATGGCCAGCCAGAACTTGACCACGATCACACCGGCGTCACGCAGTTGCTCTTCAAAGTCATTGATCTCGCCATAGGCGCGCATCCAGTCTGCCGGGGTACAGAAGCCCTCGATGCGCTCCACCAGCACGCGGCCGTACCACGAACGGTCGAACACGGTGAATTTGCCCCGCGCCGGGATCTTCTGCCAGAACCTCCACAGGTACGGCTGGGCGCGCTCATCCTCGGTGGGCGCGGCAATCGGCACGATGTGGTACTGGCGTGGGTCGAGCGCCGCCGCCACACGTCGAATCGCCCCGCCCTTGCCCGCCGCGTCGTTACCTTCAAATACCGTCACCAGCGCGTGCTTGCGCATGCGCTTGTCACGCATCAGGCCCGAAAAGCGCGCCTGTTCGGTAATCAGTTGTTCTTCGTAGTCGTCCTTGTCCAGGCTCAAGGTCATCTCGAGGCTGTTGAGCAGGCTCATCTGGTCGATGGCCGAGGGCAACGGTGCAGGATTCATGCCGCTGGCCTTGCCCTTGGGCAGCTTCAGGGCATTCTGCAGGCCTTCGAGCAGGATCTTGCCCACGGTGAGGCTGCGGTAGTTGGCGTCGACACCTTCGATCACATGCCAAGGTGCGTAATCGCGGCTGGTGCGACGCAGGATGCGCTCGCCGAAATGCACGAACTTGTCGTAGGTCTCGGACTGCTGCCAGTCCAGCGGGCTGATGCGCCAGCTGTGCAATGGGTCGTCGGCCAAGGCCTTGAGCCGCGCCTTCATTTGCTTCTTGGACAGGTGGAACCAGAACTTGAAGATCAGCGCGCCTTCATCGCAGAACATCTTCTCCAGGCGCTCGGCTCCGGCGATGGCCTGGTCGAGCCGCGCGTCCTTGATCTCGCCGTGTACCCGGCCTTGCAGCATCTGGCTGTACCAGTTGCCGAAAAAGATGCCCATGCGGCCTTTGGCAGGCAGTTGGCGCCAATAACGCCAGGCCGGGGGGCGGGCCAGTTCTTCGTCGGTCTGCTGGTCGAAGGTGCGCACCTCGATCAGGCGCGGGTCCATCCATTCATTCAGCAGTTTGACCGTCTCACCTTTGCCGGCGCCTTCAATGCCGTTGATCAGGATGATCACCGGGAAGCGCTTTTGCTGTTGCAGCTCATACTGCACCTCCAGCAAGGCTTCGCGCACGGCCGGCACTTCGGCCTCAAAGGTGTCTTTGTCGATGGCGTGACCGATTTCGGCAGATTCGAACATGGGCGGCTCCGTTCCAGAATTCAGCAAGACTAGCGGATTGGGCAACGCGGCGTGCCAGGAAATTCCACTGCCGCTTGCCATGGATCAATGACGCGCCTGTTGATCGGCTAGAATGGCCGCCTTGCCTTTACCGAGCCGCCCATGAATCCCGTAACCCACGCCCAGCTCGACTGGGATGACCAAGGTCGCCCGCACTCGCGGGTCTTCGACGATGTGTACTTCTCCGATAAGTCGGGCCTTGAAGAAACCCGCTACGTGTTCCTCGAACAGAACCGTTTGCAGGAGCGCTTCGCCGCCTTGCCGGCAGGCGGGCGACTGGTGATCGGCGAGACCGGCTTCGGCACCGGCTTGAATTTTCTCTGCGCCTGGCAGCTGTTCGAGCAACACGCCGTGGCCGGTGCGCGCCTGCACTTTGTCAGCGTGGAGAAATACCCGCTGAGCCACGCCGACCTGCAGCGCGCCCTCGCCCTCTGGCCAGAGCTGCAAGCGTTCGCCGAGCCCTTGCTGGCTCAGTACATCGCCATCCACCAGGGCTTCCAACGCCTGGTCCTGGACAACGGCCGGGTCACCCTGACCTTGCTGATCGGCGACGCCCTTGAACAACTGCCACAGCTCGATGCGCAGATCGACGCGTGGTTTCTCGACGGTTTCGCCCCGGCAAAAAACCCCGACATGTGGACCGCCGAGCTGTTCGCTGAACTGGCGCGCCTGGCCGCACCGGGCTCGACCATCAGCACCTTCACCAGCACCGGCTGGGTTCGTCGCCTGATCAACGCGGCCGGCTTCAAGATGAAGCGCACCCCGGGCATCGGCCACAAGTGGGAAATCCTGCGCGGGGAGTTTCTCGGTTGGCCGGCTGAAACGCCTGCGCCGCCAGACTCCAAACCTTGGTTTGCGCGCCCACCCGTACACAACGGCGAGCGTCGTGCCCTGGTGATCGGCGGCGGCCTCGCCGGCTGTGCCAGCGCGGCCAGCCTGGCGGCGCGCGGCTGGCAGGTCAGCCTGCTGGAGCGCCATGACGGCCTGGCGCAAGAGGCTTCGGGCAACCCACAAGGCGTGCTGTACCTCAAGCTCTCGGCCCACGGCACGGCCTTGTCCCAGATGATCGTCAGCGGGTTCGGGCATACCCGGCGCCTGCTGGAGCACCTGCAACGCGGTGTGGATTGGGACGCTTGTGGCGTGCTGCAACTGGGGTTCAATGCCAAGGAGGCCGAACGCCAGGCGCAACTGGCCGAGGCGTTCGCGCCGGCGTTGCTGCAGTTGCTGGACCGCGACCAAGCCCAGATTCGCGCCGGGGTGGGCCTGGAACATGGCGGGTTGTTTTTCCCCGAGGGCGGCTGGGTGCATCCGCCCGCCCTGTGCCAGTGGCAGGCAAGCCAGCCAGGCATCGAGGTGCACGCCCACCATGATGTGCTGGAACTGCGCAAAGTCGGCGCTCAATGGCAGGCCTGGGACGGTGATCGCCTGCTGGCCAGCGCCCCCGTGGTGGTGCTGGCCGGCGCGGCCGAGGTCAAGCGCTTTGCCGCCAGCGCCGAGCTTCCCCTCAAGCGTATTCGTGGGCAGATCACCCGCTTGCCCCAGACCGGCGACAGCCAGGCCCTGGCCACCGTGGTGTGTGCCGAAGGCTATGTGGCGCCGGCTCGCCTGGGCGAGCACACACTGGGGGCCAGTTTTGATTTCAAGAGCGATGACCTCACCCCCACCGCCGCCGAGCACGCCGGTAACCTGGCGCTGCTGGAGGAAATCTCCCCGGACCTGACCCGACGCCTGCACGCTGCCACCCTGCCCCCGGACGCACTGGAAGGCCGCGCCGCCTTTCGCTGCACCAGCCCGGACTATTTACCGATCGTCGGGCCACTGGCGGATACCCCGGCGTTCGCCCAGGCCTATGATGCGCTGCGTAAAGATGCCCGCCACACGCCACAGGCCGCCTGCCCATGGCTGGAGGGCCTGTACGTCAACAGCGGTCACGGCTCACGGGGCCTGATTACCGCGCCACTGTCCGGCGAGTTGCTGGCGGCGTGGCTGGACAATGAACCGCTGCCGTTGCCGCGCAGTGTGGCCGAGGCCTGTCACCCGAACCGCTTTGCGGTGCGCGCGCTGATTCGCAGTAACGTCGCAAAAGCCGCCCAATAGGCGCCGCCTCAACCCACCGGAGGCCGCTCGCAGGGGAGCCGCAACCGGGGGCGGCGGTTTGCCATATAACTTATTGATCTAAAACTCCGCGTATAGCCTCGGGTCAGTCCCTAGGTACCCGCCGTTTCGGCGCGTGCCTTTCTATCCCTCCCCAACGGAAAAACCGGTAAGGAACCTATGTGCGGATTAGCTGGCGAGTTACGGTTCGATCTTCAACCTGCGGACCTCGCAGCGGTGGAGCGAATTACCCATCACTTGGCACCACGCGGGCCTGACGCGTGGGGCTTCCATGCCCAAGGGCCGATTGCCCTGGGCCATCGACGCCTGAAAATCATGGACCTGTCGGACGGTTCCGCCCAACCGATGGTCGATGCCCAACTGGGCCTGTCCCTGGCGTTCAACGGCGCGATCTACAACTTCCCGGAATTGCGCCAGGAGCTTGAAGCCCTGGGTTACGCCTTCTATTCCGGCGGCGATACCGAAGTGCTGCTCAAGGGTTACCACGCCTGGGGCGAAGCGCTGCTGCCCAAGCTCAACGGCATGTTTGCCTTCGCCATCTGGGAGCGCGATGCCCAGCGCCTGTTCATCGCCCGTGACCGTCTCGGCGTGAAGCCGTTGTACCTGTCGCGCACCGGCCAGCGCCTGCGTTTTGCTTCGGCCCTGCCGGCGCTACTCAAGGGCGGTGACATCAACCCGATCCTCGACCCGGTGGCGCTGAATCACTACCTCAACTTCCATGCGGTGGTGCCGGCACCGCGCACCCTGCTGGCGGGCATTGAAAAACTGCCGCCGGCCACTTGGATGCGCATCGATGCCGAAGGCAACACCGAGCAGAAAACCTGGTGGACCCTGCCCTACGGCCCCCATGAGGACGAGCGCAATCTCACCCTCGAAGACTGGACCGACCGCGTGCTCGACAGCACCCGCGAAGCCGTGGCGATTCGTCAACGGGCTGCCGTGGATGTCGGTGTGCTGCTCTCCGGCGGCGTCGATTCGAGCATGCTCGTCGGCCTGCTGCGTGAAGTCGGCGTACAGGACCTGTCGACCTTCTCCATCGGCTTTGAAGACGCCGGTGGCGAGCGTGGCGACGAGTTCCAGTATTCGGACCTGATCGCCAAGCACTACGGCACCCGTCACCACCAACTGCGCATTGCCGAAAGCGAGATTATCGAACAGCTGCCGGCGGCGTTCCGCGCCATGAGCGAGCCGATGGTCAGCCATGACTGCATTGCCTTTTACCTGCTGTCGCGGGAAGTGGCCAAGCATTGCAAGGTGGTACAGAGCGGCCAGGGCGCTGACGAGTTGTTCGCCGGTTACCACTGGTACCCGCAGGTCGATGGCGCCAGCGACCCGTATGCCGCGTACCGCGATGCCTTCTTCGACCGCAGCTACGACGACTACGCCGCGACTGTCGCGCCGAAATGGCTGACCGCCAACGACGCCGCCGGTGACTTCGTGCGCGAGCATTTTGCGATGCCCGGCGCGGACGCCGCCGTGGACAAGGCCCTGCGCCTGGACAGCACGGTGATGCTGGTGGATGACCCGGTCAAACGCGTCGACAACATGACCATGGCCTGGGGCCTGGAAGCCCGCACGCCGTTCCTTGACTACCGTCTGGTGGAATTGTCGGCCCGCGTGCCGGGCAAATTCAAATTGCCCGACGGTGGCAAGCAAGTGTTGAAAGAAGCCGCACGCCGGGTCATCCCGAGCGAAGTCATCGACCGCAAGAAAGGCTACTTCCCGGTGCCGGGCCTCAAGCATTTACAGGGCGACACCCTGAACTGGGTGCGCGAACTGCTGCTGGACCCGAGCCAGGATCGCGGCCTGTTCAACCCGGCCATGCTCGACCGCCTGCTCACCGACCCGCAGGGCCAATTGACCCCGCTGCGCGGCTCGAAGCTGTGGCAACTGGCAGCGCTGAACCTGTGGCTCAGCGAACAAGGAATCTGATTGATGAAACCCCATGCAGCGGCTTACAGCCAACGCTTGTTGAAGGGCCAGGCGCCAACCTACGAGCGCCTGCAAGCGCGCCTGGCCGAAGATGGCAGCCCGCTGGCCGCCGAGCCGATCGCAGTGCATTGCGGCTGGGGCCGGTTGTTGATCGGCCACACCTTCCCCGACCCGGCCAGCCTGGCCCAGGAACTGCTCAACGAACAGCCCGGCGAGCGCGACATCGCGCTGTACGTGGCCGCCCCCCAGCAGATCCTCGGGATCGATCCGCAGCAGCTGTTCCTCGACCCGTCCGACACGCTGCGCCTGTGGTTCAGCGAGTATCGCCCCTCCACCCGTGTGTTTCGCGGTTTCCGCATTCGCCGGGTGCAGGGCGAGGCCGATTGGCTGGCGGTCAACCAGTTGTATCAAAGCCGCGGCATGTTGCCGGTCGATGCCGAACGCCTGACACCGCGCCATGAAGGCGGCCCGGTGTACTGGCTGGCCGAGGACGAAGACAGCGGCGCGGTGATCGGCAGCGTAATGGGCCTGAACCATCAAAAGGCCTTCCACGACCCGGAAAACGGCTGCAGCCTGTGGTGCCTGGCGGTCGACCCGCAGTGCACGCGGCCCGGCGTCGGTGAAGTGCTGGTACGCCATCTGGTGGAGCACTTCATGAGCCGTGGCCTGAGTTATCTGGACCTGTCGGTGCTGCACGATAACCGCCAGGCCAAGAGCCTCTACGCCAAGCTCGGTTTCCGTGCGCTGACCACCTTTGCGATCAAGCGCAAGAACGGTATCAACCAGCCGCTGTTCCTCGGCCCCGGCCCGCAGGCGGGGTTCAACCCCTATGCGCGAATCATCGTCGAAGAGGCCCACCGCCGTGGGATTGATGTGCAGGTGGATGACGCCGACGCCGGCTTGTTCACCCTCAGCCATGGCGGGCGCCGCGTGCGTTGCCGCGAATCGTTGAGCGACCTGACCAGCGCGATCAGCATGACCCTGTGCCAGGACAAAAGCCTCACGCACAAGGTGTTGAAAGCGGCCGGTTTAAACTTGCCGTCGCAGCAACTGGCGGGCAGTGCCGACGACAACCTGGAGTTCCTCGACGAACACCAGCGCATCGTGGTCAAGCCGCTGGATGGCGAGCAAGGCCAGGGGGTGGCGGTGGATTTGCAGAGCATCGAAGAGGTGCAGCAGGCGATTGAAGCGGCGCGGCAGTTCGACAGCCGCGTGTTGCTCGAAAGCTTCCACGAAGGCCTGGACCTGCGCATCCTGGTGATCGGTTTCGAGGTGGTGGCCGCCGCAATCCGCCGCCCCGCCGAAGTGACCGGTGATGGCCAGCATTCCATCGGCGCGCTGATCGAAGCCCAGAGCCGGCGACGCCAGGCGGCTACCGACGGAGAGAGCAAAATCCCCGTGGATGCCGAAACCGAGCGCACCCTGGCCGCCGCCGGCTACGACTACAGCAGCATCCTGCCCCGTGGCAAGACGCTCGCCGTACGCCGTACCGCCAACCTGCACACCGGCGGTTGCCTGGAAGACGTCACGGCGATCCTCCACCCCACGCTGGTGGACGCCGCCGTGCGTGCTGCCCGCGCCCTGGACATCCCGATGGTGGGCCTGGACCTGATGGTGCCCGCCGCCGATCAACCCGAATACGTGTTTATCGAAGCCAACGAGCGGGCCGGCCTGGCCAACCATGAACCGCAGCCGACGGCGGAGAAGTTTGTGGACCTGTTATTCCCCCACAGTGGATAGCCTCAAGTTACAAGCTGCAAGCCTCAAGCGTAGAGCAATGCTGGCAAGCCTCAGATACCGCTTTTAACTTAAAGCTTGCAGCTCAAAGCTTGCAACTAAAGGAAACCTTTATGAGCCGAACCATCCCCGAGCCGGATCTCAACTACCTGCAAAAAGTGCTGCTGGAAATGCTCGCCATTCCCAGCCCCACCGGGTTTACCGACACCATCGTGCGCTACGTCGCCGAGCGCCTGGAAGAACTCGGCATCCCGTTTGAAATGACCCGGCGCGGGACCATTCGCGCCACCCTCAAGGGCCAGAAAAACAGCCCCGACCGCGCGGTGTCCGCGCACCTGGACACCATCGGCGCCGCCGTGCGCGCGATCAAGGACAATGGCCGCCTGACCCTCGCCCCGGTTGGCTGCTGGTCAAGCCGCTTTGCCGAAGGCAGCCGCGTCAGCCTGTTCACCGACAACGGGGTGATCCGTGGCAGCGTGTTGCCCTTGATGGCCTCCGGGCACGCGTTCAACACCGCCGTGGATGAAATGCCGGTGAGCTGGGACCACGTGGAATTGCGCCTGGACGCCTATTGCGCCACCCGCGCCGATTGCGATTCCCTCGGGATCGGCATCGGTGACTACGTGGCGTTCGACCCGTTGCCCGAGTTCACCGAAAGCGGGCATATCAGTGCACGCCACCTGGACGACAAAGCCGGCGTCGCCGCCCTGTTGGCTGCGCTCAAGGCCATCATCGACAGCGGCGAACCGTTGCTGATCGACTGCCACCCGCTGTTCACCATCACCGAAGAAACCGGCAGCGGCGCAGCGGCGGCACTGCCTTGGGATGTGAGTGAGTTTGTCGGCATCGACATTGCCCCGGTCGCCCCCGGCCAGCACTCCAGCGAGCATGCGGTCAGCGTAGCGATGCAGGATTCCGGCGGGCCGTATGACTATCACCTCTCACGCCACTTGCTGCGTCTGGCCTCGGATAACGACTTGCCCGTGCGCCGCGACCTGTTCCGCTATTACTTCAGCGATGCTCACTCGGCGGTGACCGCCGGCCACGACATCCGCACGGCGCTGCTGGCGTTCGGTTGCGATGCGACCCATGGCTATGAGCGCACCCACATCGACAGCCTGGCCGCGCTGAGCCGCCTGCTGGGCGCGTATATCCTCAGCCCGCCGGTGTTCGCCAGTGACGCCCAACCGGCCCAGGGTTCATTGGATCGGTTCAGCCATCAGATCGAGCACGAAACGCAGATGGAGAGCGACACGCGCGTGCCGTCGGTGGACAGCCTGGTCGGGCAGAAGTCCTGACGCTGGCAACAGCTGGTAACTGGAACCCCGGCGCAGTAGCATCGCCGGGATCCATCACCTGAGGCTTGTATGCTGATTCCCTACGACGCACTTGAAGTCGACACCCTGACCCGCCTTATCGAAGACTTCGTGACCCGCGACGGCACCGACAATGGCGACGACACGCCCCTGGAAACCCGCGTACTGCGCGTACGCCAGGCGCTGACCAAGGGCCAGGCGCTGATCGTGTTCGACCCGGACAGCGAGCAGTGCCAGTTGATGCTCAAGCACGATGTGCCCAAGCATCTGTTCGACTGACTCAGGGGTTGGTGGCGGGCTGGGATTGCGTGGCTTGACGCTCGAGGATCTTCTGGTAGACCTCGGCGCGGTGGACATGCACCCCGACGGGCGCGGCAACCCCGAATTTCACTTGGTTACCGTTCAGCTCAAGAATGTGCACGGTGATGTCATCACCGATGGAGATGATTTCGCCTACGGCGCGGCTTAAGACCAGCATGGCGGTTGTCCCTTATTGACTAACAGGACCCCGACCATGCGCGCTGGGTGTGGGCGCAGCAATGCCTCGCGGCAAAATCAGGCAATGCCTACCTATGCAGGTAAATTGCCTGACAGACTACTGCGTGATCAGCCTTTAACAGCCTGTGCCTTGGCGCGCATCTTGTCGGCCATGGTGGTCATTTCGTCATAGAGCAACTGCGGGTTCTTCTGCTTCAATGCCCACGCCATCCGCCCTTGCTCATGGGGCAGGATCATGAATTCGCCCTGCGCCACACGCTGGTAGATGTAGTCGGCAATGTCCGCCGCCGAGATCGGCGAGCTCTCGAGCAACTTGCCCACCTGGGCCTTCATGGCCGGCGTCGGCCCACGGAACGAATCCAGCAGGTTGGTCTGGAAGAACGACGGGCACACCACATGCACCCCGACTTCCTGCTGCTTGAGCTCCACCAGCAAACTCTCCGACAGCGCCACCACACCGGCCTTCGCCACGTTGTAGTTGCTCATGGCCGGCCCTTGCATCAGTGCCGCCATCGAGGCGATGTTGATGATGCGGCCCTTGCTCTTTTCCAGCAGCGGCAGGAACGCCTTGCAGCCCTTGACCACGCCCATCAGGTTGATTGCGATCTGCCAGTCCCAGTCCTCCAGGGACAGCTCGGCGAAGAAGCCACCCGAGGCCACACCGGCATTGTTGACGATCACATCGATGCCGCCGAGCTTCACTTCGCAGGCCTGGGCAAACGCGGTGAGCTGGCTGTAGTCACGCACGTCGCAGCGCTGGATAAAGCCATCGCCACCGGCCTCGCGCACTAACTTGAGGGTTTCCTGCAAGCCTGGCTCGCTGACGTCCGACAAGGCCAACTGCCAACCCTCGCGGGCCCAGCGCAGAGCGATTTCACGACCCAGGCCGGACCCGGCGCCAGTGATCATCATGCGATTTTGCATAGGAAGTAGCCTTGTGGTTCACAGAAGAAGTGATCGGCAGTGTAGCGAAGGTTTTTCCTGCACCCACGCACCATCAGAGTGATGAATGCCGCAGGCAAACCGTGGGCCGGGTCGGATCCCTGCCCTTAGCCTAAGTTCAATGTTTTTCAACTAATAAGCAGTAAGTGCGGGTGAATTAAAAGAAATAAGCGACTGATCGAAATGCTTTAAAAAAACATGGAATTTTCTGCGAAGCGGCAGAGTCGGAGTTGTTAAGGCGTCTGTAATTAACTCTGCAGGCCTATCGTTAAACAACCGGTCTTTGCAGAAAGACAATAAGGAAAAAAACCATGAGCCTGATTCTGATCATTATCTTGATCCTCCTGCTGGTCGGCGGCCTGCCGGTATTCCCGCACTCGCGCAACTGGGGCTATGGCCCGTCGGGTATCCTGGGTGTCGTGCTGGTTGTCCTGCTGGTGCTGTTGTTACTCGGCCGGATATAAAATCCGCACAAAAAAAAGAGGCCTGTTAAGGCCTCTTTTTTATTGCCGGTTAGTTAGTCCGGTTTGCCGTTAATCACACCGGCGGTGTTATCCAGCAGGCTCTTGGTCGCCGTTTGCAGGAACGACTCAAGTTTCTGCTTCAATGCCGCCTCGTCCGGCGATTCGGCAATCACTTTACCGGTCGGGTTGGCGCCCAATTCGTATTCCCACAACTTCGGTGGCATTTCCTTGGGCAGTACCAGGATACGGTCTGCGGTAACCAAGGCCACGGTCTGGTCGCTGCCCGAGGGTTTGATCACGCCGAAGCCCTTGTCGCCTTCCGGCAGGTTCAGCAGGTCACGGCCCCAGCATTGGTGCAGGGTGTCGCCACCCAGGCGGCCCATGATGGTCGGCACGATGTCGATCTGGGTGCCCACGGTGTGGTCACGCTCGCCGAACTTCTCCTGCATGCCCGGTGCAATCATCAGCATCGGTACGTTGAAGCGGCCCAGGTCCATCTCGGTGATCTGCTGTTCGTTGCCGAAGCCGTGGTCGCCGACGATCACGAACAGGGTTTCCTTGAAGTACGGCTCCTTGCGGGCCTTTTCAAAGAACTGGCCCAGGGCCCAGTCGGAGTAACGCATGGCCGTCAAATGCTCGTTGAGGCTGCCACGGTCGGTGACTTTCTCGACCGGCAATGGCGTCGGCAGTGCGTACGGCGTGTGGTTGGACAGGGTTTGCAGCAGCGCGTAGAACGGCTTGCCGCCTTCACGGGCCTTCAACTCTTCCAGGCCACGGTTGAACATGTCCTGGTCGGACACGCCCCACGTCGGGTCGGAGAACACCGGGTCGACGAAGTCGTTGCGGCCGATGAAGTTGGTCATGCCCTGGTTGCTGAAGAAGCCCGACTGGTTGTCCCAGGCAAAGTCGCCGTTGTAGACATACACGTCGTTGAAATCCCGGGCGCTGAGCAACTGCGGCAGGCCTGACAGCTTGTGGCTGCCTTCCGGGGTCTGCATCAGGTATTCAAAGCCCGGCAGGTTCGGGAAGCAGGCCATGGTGGCGAACATACCCTGGTGGGTGTGGGTGCCGTTGGAGAAGAAACGATCAAACAGCAGGCCTTCCTTGGACAGTTTGTCGAAGTACGGCGTGATGTTGCCGGGACGACCCAGGGCGCCTACCGAGTGACCGGCGAAGCTTTCCATCAGGATGACCACGACATTCTTGATCGGCAGGGTCTTCTCGGCCGGCGGCATGTAGTCACGGCGCACGGCGGCGATGTCGGTATCGACCAGTTTCTCTTGCGGCAGCACCAGCATGTCACGCACGGTCTGGGTGGCCAGCGGCTGGGCCAGGGTGGCCTTCCAGATGTTGGAGCGGTCTTCACCGAACCGGGCCTTGGCCGCCGCGACCAGCGACAAGGTGCCATTGAGACCCAATTGGTTGGCGAAGTTCGAATCGGTGGTATAGACATCCCCCCAACGCAGCGGTGGCCCTTGGCGCAGGGTGCCACGGGCGGCAACCACGGCGACCAGCAGGCACACCACGAACACCGCGATGCGGCTGTACCACGGCGCCACCTGGCGGGTACCGATGCTGCCACCACTGAACGGGCCGCGTGGGCGCGTGGCGCGGTCGGCGCCCTTGAACGCCATGCTCAGGATCAACGTGCCCACGGCCCAGGCCAGCAGGTAGCGCACCACCGGGAAACCGTACCAGAGCATGCTCATCACGGTTTTCGGGTCTTCCTTCACATACTGGAAGACCAAGCCGTTGAGGCGCTGGTGGAACTCGCGGTAGAAGTCCATCTCCATCAAGCCCAGGAACAGGGCGATGCTGGACGCAATGGTCAGCCAGAAGCGGAAGAACCCACGCGCGGCCATGGCCCGTACGCTGAACAGTGCCAGCAGCAACGGGATGATCAGGTACACCACCAGGCGTATGTCAAAACGCAGGCCGTTGGCGAACGCTTCAAGGAAGGTCGAGGCCGGCGTGTCGAGGATCATCTCGCGGTTGTAAGCCAGCAGCGCCACGCGCAGCAGGGAGAACATCACCATCATGACCAGTGCGCAGAGCAGCGTGTACGCCAGATGGGATTTGACGGTCGGTTGCAGCAGGCGATTAGAAGCTCGCTGCTGACTCAGGGCGTCCGGGTTTGCCATGTCGTTTCAGGACCCATTGGAAGTTTAAGTGACGAAGTATTGCAGTGGCGCGAATGGTGCCCGATCAATGCCATCAAGGCTATTAATTACTGAACGAGCACTGCTGCCCCGCCGTTGAAAACACCTGAGGCAGGGCCTTGGCAAGGAGATATAGCCGGCGGATTGTCTTGGATAAGATGTGAAAATTTCGTGCAGCGAATATTTCGACACACAAAATGCAGCGAAGAAATGAGCAAGTACCGTAGCAGCTGCCGAGCCTTGGCGAGGCTGCGTGTGCGGTGTGTCGGATACACCGCACACGCAGCCTCGCCAAGGCTCGGCAGCTGCTACGAAGAGGGTGTGGGGTCAGATCCGCACGTTACCGCGTGGCCCGGCGATGGCCCAGATGATCAGGCCCAGCAACGGCAGCAACAGGATCAACAGAATCCACAAGACCTTGGCGCCCGTGCTCGCGCCGCTTTTGAACACGTTGATGATCGCCCAGATGTCCAGCGCCAGGATGATCAACCCGATCAGGCTGTTAAAAGTGGAACCCATGGTGTCGCTCCTAAGTGAGGGCATGCCCTTGTAGGATAGCCAGCCCTGGTCGGGGTTCCGTTTTATTTCAGACGTGCACGGCGACCTTCAGCGCTTCCAGGGACGGCTCGGCCTTGATGCCGACGTCGGCGCACAACGCCAGCACGCGCGGCAGGTCATTACCGAACACCAGCACGGCCTGGATCTCGTCATCCAGCGGCTGGCTGAAATTGAGCAGCACATAGCCGCCGTCTTCCGGGCTCAGTGCACTCATCTGGATCTGGATACGGTTCAACGCGGTGAGGTCTTCAGTCTTGGCCAGTTGCTTGGGCTTGAGGTTGAACGCAACCCCAGGGCCGAAAGACGCGACGATCTGCGCAAACAGGTCGCCATAGGTATCGGCCTGGAACAGCACGGTGTCCGGCAGGCTGCCGACCACCACCCACTCCCCCAGCGGGATGGGAAAGCTGTCGTCGTAGTTGATGTCCGGGTTGGCCGTCAGGAATGCCGCCGGATCGGCGTAGGCCTGGGCGGCTTCCTCGGCGATGCGCGCCACCTCGTCTTCGCCCATGACCCCGGCGCTGATTTTGCTGATAAGTTCGACGAGGGCGGTTTTCATGGGGTGATCCTGTAGCGGGCTGGTTTTTGAGGGCGCACAGCCTACACCAGTTTCTCCAGTTGCGCCGCCGTGTCCTTCGCCCCCATGGTCTGCGCCGCCGCCAGCGCAGTCGCGCCCTGAGCATCGGTGGCCTTGGGGTTGGCGCCTTGGCTGAGCAGGTAGTCGACCATGTCGACACGGTTGAACATGGCGGCCATCATCAGCGCGGTACGACCGTCGGACGAAGCGGCCTCGATCGGCGTGCCGCCTTCAATCAACGCCTTGACCACGGGCAAGTTGCCCTTGAACGCGGCGCCGGCGATCGGCAGTTGGTTCTTGTCATTGGCGATCAGCGGGTCGGCCTTGAACTCCAACAGCACTTTTACCGCCTCGGCATGGCCGTGGTAGGCAGAAAGCATCAGCAAGGTATCGCCGTTGTGGTTGCGAAAGTTGGCCGGCAAGCCTTTGGCCAGCAGCGCGGCGAGCATGGCGGCGTCGCCTTTGCGCGCCACGTCGAAGACCTGCTCGGCAAATTCGGCGGCTTCGTCTTCGGTCATTTGTTTGGCTTGGTCTGACATGTGGGGGCTCCTTGTCTGGTGCTTTATAGGCCGCCAGTGTCGCGAGGGAGTTCCCCCCTGTCATGCCCTTTTTACCAAAAGCGGCCATAGACAGAATCAATAGCGGAACTGGCCACCTTGGATCTGCGCCAACAGTTGCCCGGTGACCGGCACATAGCAGTCCGAACCCGGCAACCAGGCATACACCGGGTCGTTGCCGGCTTTGTCCGGGTCAAAGGCTTCTTCCTTGAGCTTGACCTTCTGGTACTTAAAGGTACCGGTGGTTTCCATCTTGACCTTGATCCGCAGGAAGAGCGGCACCGCATAGTGCGGCAACTGGCCGTGGGCGAATTGCAGCAACTCGCGCATGTCCAGTGAAGCCAGGGATTCACTCGGAGTGATGGCGACCATGCCCGCGCGGCCGTTAGTGTTTTCGATCTCGACGCCATAGGCCACCACTTCGGCGATCTGCGGGTGTTGCAGCAGGACGTTTTCGACCTCGGTGGTGGAGACGTTTTCACCTTTCCAGCGGTAGGTATCCCCGAGGCGATCCACAAACTGCGCATGACCAAAGCCAATGCTGCGCAACAAATCGCCGGTATTGAAGTAACGGTCACCTTTTTCAAACACGTCGGTGAGTACCACCCTGCGATTCTTTTCCGGGTCGGTGTAGCCGTCGAAGGGCGATTTTTCATCGATCCTGGCCAGCAACAGGCCCTGCCCGCCCGTGGGGACTTTGCGCATAAAGCCATTGCTGCCCCGCAGCGGCTCGCCGTTGTCATGGGCGTAGTCCACCAGTGCCCAGTGCTGCAGGCAGAAGCCGATGGTGTTGTCGAAATTCAATACGTTGGTAAAACCGATATTGCCGTCACTGGCCGCGTACAGCTCGCAGATATGCTCCACGCCATAACGCGCCTTGAACTGCGCCCACACGCCGGGACGCAGGCCATTGCCGACCATCTTGGTCACGCGGTTATCGCGGTCGTGGTCGCCGGGTGGCTGGTCGAGCAAGTAACGACACAATTCACCGACATAGCCGAGGGTGGTCGCCTTGAATCTGCGCGCATCGTCCCAGAACTGGCTGGCGCTGAACTTGCGGCGAATGGCGAAGCCCGACGCCCCTACAATCGCCGAGCCCCAACACACACAGAGCCCGGTGGCGTGGTACAGCGGCAAGGTGCAATACAGGACGTCGTCCGGGCCCATGTCCAGCGCGATGCTGCCGAAGCTGACGGCGGTTTTGGTCCAGCGGCCATGTTTCATGATCCCGGCCTTGGGCAGGCCGGTGGTGCCGGAGGTGTAGATATAGAAGCAAGGATCGTTGAAGAAGATCTGCGCGGTGCTGGCCGGGTTGTCCACCGGGCATTCGGCGCTCGCCGCCAACAGGTCGAGATAACCCTGCGGCACTCCGCTGGACGGCTGATCGGCAACGAACCAGGTTCGATCAGCCGCGATGGCCACCTGATCGCGCACCGCGTCATAGGTGGCGACCAATTCCGCACCGACAATAATGGCTACCGGGCTCACCAGGTTCAGGCTGTGCACCAGCGCCGCCTGGGTTTGCGCGGTATTGAGCATTGCGCAGATGCCCCCCAGCTTGGCCACGGCCAGCACGTTCAAGAGTAATTCGGGGCGATTTTCGATAAACAGCGCCACCACGTCACCCTTGCCGATGCCTTGGGCTTGCAAGTGATGGGCAATACGGTTGGCGCGCTGGTTGGCGTCGATGTAGCTGAGCACCTGGTCGCCGTACAGCAACGCATTGCCGTCGGGGTTGCGCAAGGTGGCTTGCTCAAAGTGCCAGCCCAACCCGCAAGGCTGCGCGGGGTCGGTGACATTGGCGGCTCGCATGCCACGCACTACGCGAGGCAAGGCGCGGACGATGGCCGGCACCTTACTCAGCAGCTTGCCCCAGGTAATCATGTCGTTGTGCGGGTGGCTCATGGAGGAACGTCCTTTTTTCTTATTCTTCGTCTGATCCAAAAGCACCGATACCTCCGTAAGCGGAAGGCCGAATGCATTGCAGGAAAATACGTCAGCCGTTCTTCGGCTGTACACGCGGGATTTGAAAAGTTTTGTATCCCAACCGGCATGCCCTCAAAAAAGGAATTTAGCTGAGCAAAAACAGTCTTTAGGGATATCGGGGCGTCCATCCCACTGCGTTGAGTAGCGCAAAATGCAGGATGCATGATGGCCATTCATGCAAATTGCACGAAACCGAAAATCTACGAATTTCTCAACTCATTGATTTATAAGAGTATTTATATAAATCCTGAGCTGGCACAATCACTGCACCTATCACTCCATGCTTGCCAACTTGAGCCAACGGAGCTGATAGACATGAGCCTGATCCAAGATAAATTCGCTTCAGTATTCTCCAACTACGACGTCACCACTCAGCCACGCCCTGACGGCGGCATCCTGTTGACCCTGCGCAACAGTGAAGGCAAACAGGTCAAGCGTTCGATCTCTTACCAGCAGTTGCACACCGCCGATCAATTGACCTGGGTGATCAGCGCGATTCGCCGCGACCTGGCTGAACAAGCCAGTGAACTGCCGCAAATTTCGATGTTGCAAAGCCAGAACCGCTTTGCCCTGCCGACCTATCACTCGGCGTAAATACCGCAGGCAAAAAAGGCCGCGGCGCTCAACAGCGTCGCGGCCTTTTTATGTCTGCGTGTCACCACAGCCCTTGGCGCGCCGCCTCATTCATCGCCTGCACACGGTTAGTGACTTCCAATTTGCCGTAGATATTGCGCAGGTGAAATTTGACCGTGGCTTCGGACGTGGCACGAATCTGGCTGATTTCCCAGACAGTCTTGCCCTCCGAGGCCCAGCGTAAGATCTCCAATTCCGCTGGGGTCAAGGGCTTACCGGACAGGCTTAGGCGTCTCCTGACGGCATTGGGTACGAAACACGGCGGCGGACACGACTCCTCTGGGCCACTCATTACATCTCTCCTTTTATTGGCTGATGCCCTACCACCATTCGGATTTCTCCTATTGACAGGCGGTACAAACACTGGCACCGCAGAGAGTTACATAACGAATGGTTTCAGTGCGCACTGTCCTGGATAAACAGCTAAACCCTACGCG
The DNA here is from genome assembly GCF_007858185.1 of Pseudomonas grimontii. Lineage (GTDB taxonomy): Bacteria > Pseudomonadota > Gammaproteobacteria > Pseudomonadales > Pseudomonadaceae > Aquipseudomonas > Aquipseudomonas grimontii. The sequence continues at coordinate 74,336 of NZ_VFES01000006.1, read as the reverse complement.
TAACTAAGCTTCTTCCCACAACAACTTCCAACTCGCCGGGGTTGAAGATTTCAATTATCTGAGTTCAATCGTCCAACCCTGGGAAATGGCTGGCAACATCGTCGCCGGTGAATGCCGGCACACACCCCTGCACGGTGTTGAACAAGTGCAGCATGACCAGGTGGGGGTTCTCGCCCATATCAAACCAGTGCGCGATGCCAGCCGGAATCACCAGCAGGTCGTTTTTCTCACAACGCACAGCGTACACATAGTCGCCAATGTGCAGCGAGAACAGGCCTTGGCCGGCGATGAAAAAACGCGCGTCGTCTTCGCTATAACGGCGCTCATCGAGGAACCGGGCACGCAATTGGGCTTTCTGCGGGTGCTCGCTCGTGACACTCAACACCGCCACCGCACCGTAGCCGAGTGCATCGATCTGCGGCTGATAGGCGGCAATCATTTCAACGTCGCTGGCGCCCCTCTCGATCAGCCCAGGCTGCCAGCGCTCGAACCGCACACCATGCTCGGCCAGGGTGGCGGCGATGTCGTCGACATGGGTCAGGACCTTGTTCGGGGTATCCGGTGAAGCGACGGGGTAGACGGCGACATAACTCATTGAGGGGTTCCTTGGTTCTGCTCTTGCAATCGAAAACCGATGATAACGGCAGCGGCCAGGGCTGCGACGCTGGCAAGACTAAAGGTGAAGGTCGGCCCCAGCAGGTTCCAGCTGTAGCCGGAATACAGCGCGCCCAGCGCACCGCCGGTGCCGGCCAAGGCAGCGTACAGCGCCTGGCCCTGGCCTTGTTGTTTATCACCAAAGCTGCGCTGCACAAAGGCAATCGCCGCCGCGTGAAAGCTGCCGAACGTGGCAGCGTGCATGACCTGCGCCAGCAACAGCACCCACAGGAGCTCGGCAAATGAACCCAGCAGCAACCAGCGCAGCGCCGCCAGCAGGAAACTGGCCAGCAGCACCCGGCGTACCGAAAAACGCGTGAGGATGCGGCTCATGCCCAGGAACATCAGCACTTCCGCCACCACTCCCAGGGCCCACAGCATACCGATCAAACCACGGCTGTAGCCGAGGTGTTCCAGGTGCAGGGTCAGGAAGGTGTAATACGGGCCATGGCTCATTTGCATCAGCGCCACACAGACGTAAAACGCCAGTACGCCGGGACTGCGCAGTTGTTTGAGGAACCCGTCACCGGCCAGGCGATTGCCGTGGCTGGCGGGCTGCGCATTCGGCACCCACAGGCTGGCACCGATGATGCCAGCCATGATCACCACGACCACCACCGGGTAAATATCCAGGCTCAGCCAGTCGAACAGGCGACCCATTATCACCACGGTGAGGATAAAACCGATGGAGCCCCACAGGCGTACCTGGCTATAGCGCGAGGTCTGGTTTTGCAGATGAGCCAGGGTGATCACTTCAAACTGCGGCAGCACCGCGTGCCAGAAGAACGCATGCAGGGCCATTACCAGGGCCAGCCAGGCGTAGGTATGGCTGACGAAGATCAACGAAAAACTCAGCAGGGTGCACACCGCGCCGAAGCGCACGATGGCCAGGCGCCGGCCGGTGTAGTCGCCCAGCCAGCCCCACAGGTTGGGGGCCACGCAGCGCATCAGCATGGGAATGGCCACCAGCTCGCCGATGCGCGCGCTGGAGAACCCCAGGTGATCGAAGTACAGCGCCAGGAACGGCGCCGTCGCCCCAAGCAGGGCGAAGTAGAACAGGTAGAAGCTGGAGAGGCGCCAGTATGGGAGGGCTGTCACCGCCGAGCCGTCACAGCTGGCCCAGCACCGGGGTACTCACGCGCACATCGGCATTTTGCCCGCGATTGCGCAGCAAGTGATCCATCAACACGATAGCCATCATCGCTTCGGCAATCGGCGTGGCACGGATGCCCACGCAGGGGTCGTGACGGCCCTTGGTGATCACGTCCACCGGGTTGCCGTGCACATCGATCGAACGGCCCGGCGTGGTGATGCTCGACGTGGCCTTGAGTGCCAGGTGCGCAACAATCGGCTGGCCGGAGGAAATACCGCCGAGGATGCCGCCCGCGTTGTTGCTGAGGAAGCCTTCCGGCGTCAGTTCATCGCGGTGCTCGGTGCCGCGCTGGGAGACGCAGGCGAAACCGGCGCCGATTTCCACGCCTTTCACCGCATTGATGCTCATCAGCGCGTGGGCCAGTTCGGCGTCAAGGCGGTCGAAGATCGGCTCACCCAGGCCCGGCTTGACGCCTTCGGCCACCACGGTGATCTTGGCGCCGACCGAATCCTGGTCGCGGCGCAACTGGTCCATATAGGCTTCCAGCTCCGGGACCTTGTCGGGGTCAGGGCAGAAAAAGGCGTTATCTTCCACGCTGTCCCAGGTCTTGAACGGGATTTCGATCGGGCCCAACTGGCTCATGTAGCCACGGATGACGATGCCCTGGGTCGCCAGGTATTTCTTGGCGATGGCCCCGGCCGCCACGCGCATCGCGGTCTCGCGGGCCGAGCTGCGGCCGCCGCCCCGGTAGTCGCGTTCGCCGTATTTGTGGTGGTAGGTGTAGTCGGCGTGGGCCGGGCGGAACAGATCCTTGATCGCCGAGTAGTCCTTGGACTTCTGGTCGGTGTTACGAATCAACAGGCCGATGGCGCACCCGGTGGTGCGACCTTCGAACACCCCGGAGAGGATCTCGACTTCGTCGGGCTCCTGGCGCTGGGTGGTGTGACGGCTGGTGCCGGGCTTGCGGCGGTCGAGGTCACGCTGCAGGTCTTCCAGGGACAGCTCGAGGCCAGGCGGGCAGCCGTCGACAATGGCGACCAACGCCGGGCCATGGCTTTCGCCCGCGGTGGTGACAGTGAACAGCTTGCCGAAGGTATTGCCGGACATGCAGGGCGCTCCGTGAAATCAGTTGAATCAAGTCAACCGTAATAACTTAAGGCGGCCAGTATACGCAGGCTAACCGACTAGTTCATCCTCGAAACCTTACCGGTAGACCTTGGTCCAACCGGCACCCTCCTGATGATGGCGCGATGATGCTGCGAGTTCTTCTGTTTACCCTGACCCTGTTTACCGCCGTGGCCCATGCCGCCTCCCCTGTCGTCCTGCAACGCCCGATCAGCCTGGACACCGGCAGCGGCGAGCTGTTCGGTTCGCTGTTGCTGCCCCAGTCCGACAAACCAGTGCCCGTGGTGTTGATCATCGCCGGCTCCGGCCCCACCGACCGCAACGGCAACAGCGCCGACGGCGCACGCAATGACAGCCTCAAGCGCCTGGCCTGGGTGCTGGCCCGGCACAACATCGCCAGCGTGCGCTACGACAAGCGCGGTGTGGCCGCCAGCCTGGCCGCCACGCCCGACGAACGCAACCTGACCCTCGACGCCTACGTGGCCGATGCGGTGGCCTGGGGCAAATTGCTCAAGGCCGACAAACGCATGGGCCCGCTGATCGTGCTGGGCCACAGCGAAGGCGCGCTGGTGGCCGCACTGGCCGCACCACAGCTCGACCCGGCCGGGGTGATCTCCCTGTCCGGCAGCGCCCGCCCGGTCGATCAGGTAATCCGCCAGCAACTGGCCGATCACCTGCCCCCTGCCCTGCTGCTGCGCAGCAATGAAATCCTTGATCACCTCAAGGCCGGCCAGGTGGATGCCGATGTGCCTGGACCATTGGAGGGCATTTTCCGACCCAGCGTGCAGCCTTATCTGATCAGCCTGTTTCGCGTCGACCCTTCAGCGGCCTTTGCGAAACTGCGCATGCCGGCGTTGATCATCCAGGGCACCAACGATATTCAGGTAGGTGTCGGCGACGCCCAGCAACTTAAAAGGGCCAAGCCCGATGCCGAGCTGACGGTGATCGAAGGCATGAACCACGTGATGCGCATCGTGCCCAACGACGTAAAGCAACAATTGGCCTCCTACAATGCCCCACAATTGCCTCTGGCCGCTGAGTTGGGCAGCCGGCTGGTGCGTTTTATCGACGGACTTCAACCCCGTTAACCGACAATTTGCCTCCAGTCCTGCAGAAAGCGGCCGATAAGCCCAGAGTCGACAGCAAAAAGACTGCCGACTTGCAGGGCTTGGACAGGATCACACCGCATGACAACCACTGAAGCAACACCGGAACCGACCGCCGACACCCCGGCTGAAAAAACCGAGGCCATCGACACGGCGGCTCCCCTGCCGTGGGCGGACGTTCAGGCCGAGCATTTCAAGATGCTGCGCCTGGCCCCGCTGGCCACCGACCGTGCCACCGGCCTGCGGCCGCTACGGTTCGTGCAATTCGGCTATGCCGAGCGTCATGACAAACACCACAGCCTGTTGCGCATGGTCATCCAGTTGCCGGGGCAGCGGGTTCGCCGTGAGCAGAACCATCTGGACATCTGGGTGGATCACGATAAACACCGCGTGCACTTCGGCCCAGGCAACAGCCTGGAAATCGAACCGGCCAACCGTGGCCTCGGTCGCTTCCTGGTGGCCCAAGCCGCTGCGTGGGCGAAAAAGAAATGGTCGCACTACCGCGTCGACGGTGTGGACCTGGCCAACAAGGATGCACTCAACGAAGCCACACGCCTGCGCCGCGATCACTTCCTGCGCGTCCAGGGTTTCGACGTGGCCTACGCCGATGTGCAGCACCTCAAAGGCAACGTGCAGCCAGGCAAGGTCAGCGGCGTGCTGGATAGCTGGAACACCGAGAAGGTGCAGTTCGTGGAGATCCTTGAAGCCGCGCAGATGCTGCAACAGGCCGAGCACAACCTGCTGGAGCAGGAAGTGAAGCTGCGCAAGGAAGAAGAAAAGGTCACCAAGTTCAAGCGTGAGGACAGCGGGTTGCGGTTTACCATCACCTGCCTGGTGGCGTTTACCGTGTTTCAGGCGGGGTTGTTGATCTGGATTGCCACGCACCGGTAGCCGGCTGGAATGCAATCAAAATGTGGGAGGTGGTAAGCCCCCTCCCATATTTTCTACTGTAAGGCTGGTTAAACCCGAGCGGCGAAGATTGCCTGATGTTCCCGGCACTGCTCAGCCGTGAGCATGAACACCCCATGCCCACCCCGCTGGAATTCCAGCCAGGCGAAGTCCACTTCCGGGTACAGCGCGTCAACATGTACCTGGCTGTTGCCCACCTCAACGATCAGCAAACCTTTCTCGGTCAGGTGGTCCGCCGCCTCAGCCAGCATGCGCCGCACCAGGTTCAAGCCATCGTCGCCGCAGGCCAGGCCCAGTTCCGGCTCGTGCTGGTATTCGTCCGGCATATCGGCAAAGTCTTCGGCATCCACGTACGGCGGGTTGGACACGATCAGGTCAAACCGCTGGCCCGGCAGGCCATCGAAGCCATCGCCCTGCACGGTGTACACACGTTCGTCGACACCATGGCGCTCAATGTTCTGGTTGGCCACTTCCAGGGCTTCGAAGGACAAGTCGCCGAGTACCACTTCGGCGTCCTGGAACTCGTAGGCGCAGGCAATGCCGATGCAGCCGGAGCCGGTGCACAGGTCGAGGATGCGCGCTGGCGGCTGGGCCAGCCACGGCTCGAAGCGGTTTTCGATCAACTCACCGATGGGTGAACGCGGGATCAGCACGCGCTCGTCAACGATAAACGACATGCCGCAGAACCACGCTTCCTTCAACAGGTACGCCGTCGGCACCCGCTCATGAATACGGCGATGCAACAAACGCTGTACGTGAGAGATTTCCTCTTCTTCCAAGTTGCAATCTAGGTAGCTGTCGGCAATTTCCCACGGCAGGTGCAAGGCGCCAAGCACCAATTGCCGGGCTTCGTCCCAGGCATTGTCGGTGCCATGGCCAAAAAACAGGTCTTCCCCATGGAAACGGCTGACAGCCCAACGGATGTGGTCGCGCAAAGTGCGCAGGCGGGATGTGATCACGGGGGCAGACTCCTGGAAAAAACGACTGGCGATTCTAACAGCCTTCGCCTGTACCGACGATGTACGAAAACCTGTCGCCGTACGTCGGATTTCATTCAAATCGCCATCATTCGGTTAAACATCGCCGCCACTTGACATGGCTGCACGCCAGCAACGGCGTACCTTACGATAGTAGCGATTCACAGAACCGCTCAGCCAGTGGACAATGGCGCAAAAGCCCCCCTCACAGGAGCCCCAGAATGTCCGTTCCAAAGACGATGTTTCAACTCAGCGGTCGTGGTTACGCAGCTGCCAACCTTAGCCATGCGACCCTCGTGATCATCGACGCCCAGAAGGAATACCTCAACGGTCCACTCGCCCTCTCGGGCATGGACGCAGCGGTCGGCAATATCAAGCAACTGGTCGCCGCCGCACGCAACGCCGGGCGCCCGATCGTGCACGTGCGCCACCTGGGCACAGTGGGCGGCCTGTTTGACCCGCAGGGCGAGCGCGGTGAATTCATCCCCGGCCTCGAGCCTGAAGGTGACGAAACCATCATCGGCAAGCTGCTGCCCAGCGCCTTCCACGGCACCGGCCTGGAAAAACACCTGCAAGACCTCGGCTCCCTCGACCTGATCGTCTGCGGTTTCATGAGCCACTCCAGTGTCAGCACCACCGTGCGCGCGGCCAAGAACCTGGGCTTTCGCTGCACCCTGGTGGAAGACGCCTGCGCCACCCGCGACCTGCCTTACAAGGGCGGCATCCTGAGCGCCGAGCATGTGCAGCAGACCGAAATGGCCATCATGGCCGATAACTTCGCCACCCTTGCCCTGACCAAAGACCTGATCTGATCGTCCGTCTGATGAGCGGCACGGCGTGTTTATGCCTCCGCTCATCCGCAAATGCCTGTCATTTGCTGCAATTACCTCTGGCACAGGAACAACCTGTGTAACTTCCGGTCGAAGGGCCGATACCCTGGAGGAAAGGTCGGAATGAAGATATCCGATGGTTTTGACGCTCGTCGCTTGCGCCCCAAGGGGCCAAGCAACTGGCGTCTGCGCCTGGTGGCCGGCATGGCCGCGCTGCTGGCGATAGTAGGTTTGCTGTTGACCGGCGCTGGTGGCGCCGGTTTGTTTGGTCACTCGCCGGCCCTTGGCGAACTGAATGCCAGCCCTGGCGGTTCGGCCATCCTGGCGGTGGTCGGACTGTTGGTGCTGTGGCTGGGTGTATGGTTGTGGCGTCGCAGCCGTCGGAAGATGCGCCAGCCGTTGTCACTGAACATCGCCTCGCACCTGATGAAAAAGCACGACTGATGGCGCTTGGATAGCGTTTCCTACGCCCTGGCCGCCGCGATTTAGGTAAACTGCCCGCCCTTCGCGGAGGCTGACATGCAAGACGACGATTTTTCCCTGTTCAAGAACGAGCTGCGCGGCGTCAAGCCGATCAAGCACGACCGCGCCGACACTGGCAAACCCAAGGCCGACCGGGCGCAGATCGCCAAGTTGCGCCAGGCCGCGACCGTGCGCACCGACGCCACCACCGTGGATGGCCTGTCGGACCAGTTCGTCATCGACGTCGGCCCTGAAGACGAACTGATGTGGGCCCGCGACGGCGTGCAGGAAAGCCAGATGCGCAAGCTCAAGGTCGGCCAGATCCCGTTCGAAGGCAGCCTCGACCTGCACGGCATGAACGTGGAAAAAGCCCGGGAAACCCTGTGGGCCTTCCTCGCCGAAGCCACCAAGTTCGAAATCCGCTGCGTGCGCGTCACCCACGGCAAGGCCGTGCGGCTGGATGGCAAGAAGCCCATGATCAAGAGTCACGTCAACACCTGGCTGCGCCAGCATGCCCAGGTGCTCGGCTTTACCTCGTGCCAGGCCCGTCACGGTGGGGCGGGTGCGGTGTATGTGATGCTCAAGCGCACGATGCTGGAAGGGCGCGACGAGTAACAAGTGCCATCGTCAGGCTTGCAGCGATGTGTCGGCCACCGTAACCTTGCGCTTTGCGAAAATCCCACAGGTAGTTTCATGTCCCTGGAACAGAATTACACCGCGATCCTCGGCCAACTCGGCGAGGACGTCTCCCGCGAGGGCCTGCTTGACACGCCTAAGCGTGCCGCCAAGGCGATGCAGTACCTTTGCCGCGGCTATGAACAGACACTCGAAGAAGTCACCAACGGTGCCTTGTTCAGCTCCGACAACAGCGAAATGGTGCTGGTCAAGGACATCGAGCTGTACTCGTTGTGCGAGCACCACCTGCTGCCGTTTATCGGCAAGGCGCATGTGGCGTATATCCCGAGTGGCAAAGTGCTGGGCCTGTCGAAGGTCGCGCGGATTGTCGACATGTATGCGCGCCGCCTGCAGATCCAGGAAAACCTCAGCCGCCAGATCGCCGACGCCGTGATGCAAGTGACCGGCGCACTGGGCGTGGCCGTGGTGATCGAAGCCAAGCACATGTGCATGATGATGCGCGGTGTGGAGAAACAGAATTCGTCGATGATCACGTCGGTGATGCTGGGTGAGTTCCGCGAAAACGCGGCCACCCGCAGCGAATTTCTCAGCCTGATCAAGTAACAGGCTGCGTAGGAAAAGACCGGCGCTCATCGTCGGTTTTTTTTCGCCTGCAGAATTAAGGTAAGCTGCGGCCCCTTCTTCATGGGCAAGAGGTTTCAGCCATGTTCGTCAAAGCACTTCGAGTGGGCCTCGGCCACGTCATCATCGCCGGCGACTTCATTACCCGCCCGCGCAAAAAGCAGCGCCCTGCCGAACAACAGGCGCAGGTGAACGCCGCGGCCAAGGACCTGACCCTGTATCAATTCCACGCCTGCCCGTTCTGCGTGAAGACCCGCCGCACCCTGCACCGCCTGAATGTGCCGGTGGCGCTGAAGGATGCGAAGAACAACGAGCAGGACCGCCAGACCCTGCTGGAGCAAGGCGGCAAGATCAAGGTGCCGTGCCTGCGAATCGAAGAGCATGGCCAGACCACCTGGATGTATGACTCCAAAGTGATCATCGATTACCTGGACAAGCGTTTCGCGGCGGTCTGACAGACCTGCTGAGATCCAATGTGGGAGAGGGCTTGCCCCTTTCCCACATTCAGTTCGGTGTGGGCAAATCCAGCGCCAGTAATGCAGAGCCCAGGCACTTGCCATGCGCATCCAATGCCAGCGAGCGCGTTACGCCGCCGCGCAATATCCCCGGCAGTACGAAGTTCAGCGCTTGCACATTCGGCAGTTCATAGCGCCGCACGGGGGCCGCACCCGGCTCCAGCAGGACGGCAAAAAAGGTGGCCACGCGCTCCGCGGTAAGCTGTTCACACAACAGCCGATAATCCTCGGCCCGGTAAGCAATAATCGAAATGTTCGACGTGTCGCCCTTATCGCCGGTACGGGAATGGGCCAGCGTGTGCAGTTTCATGCTTCGATCCTCGGGTTGACCGCGTCACGGGGCAGCAGCAACGACGCCACCGCCACCACCTGCCGCACGCTCTTGCTCGCACCGCCGCCGCCGGACGGGCCGTTGGTGTAGAGGGTTTCCACTTCATTGCCGACCCGCACTGCTTCGCTGCGTTCTTCACAGCGGGCAGCCACGCGCAGGCGCACTTCCCAGGGCTCTACGCTGCTGCGTGGACCGTGCAGCGAGTCCATGCCGATCAGTTCGGCGCGTAGGTCCTGCATCTTCACCCCCATCAGTTCCAAACGCTTGAGTACGACATCCCGCGCCAGCTGCGCCCGTGCGACCGCGCCGGGACCGCCGTAGGACATCTGCCCTTCGCCAATCCAGCCATCCAGATAACCAACGCTCACCTTCAACTGTTCGGGCCGTGCGCGGCCATCGGCACCTTGAGCGCGCACCCGATCAACGCCCTCCTCGGCGAACCCCACCTGGGAGAAATCGGCGGTCACGTCCGGGGTGAGGTACGCCGCGGGATCATGTACTTCGTAGATCAGTTGTTCAGTGCAGGTGGCGCGGCTGACCCGCCCCCCGGAGCCCGCAACCTTGGTGATCACGGCCTCACCGTCGGCATCGATCTCGGCCAAGGGGAAACCCAGTCGCGCCAAATCGTCCACGTCCTTGAAACCGGGGTCGGCAAAATAACCGCCGCTGACCTGCCCGGCACATTCAAGCAAGTGCCCGACCAACGTGCCGCGCCCCAGGCGCTGCCAGTCGTCCGCCGCCCAGCCGAACTCAAACATCTGCGGCGCCAGGAACAGCGACGGGTCGGCCACGCGCCCGGTGATCACCACATCGGCATCGGCGCGCAGGGCGTGCAAAATGCCATCGACGCCGAGGTAGGCATTCGCGGAAACCAGGCGCTTGCCGAGTGAACCCACGGTCTGGCCGTTATCCAGCAATTGCTCGGGCCGCAAGGCCACCAAAACATCATCGCCCACCACGGCCACGACCTTGAGGTGCAGGCCCAGCGCCGTGGCGATACGGCGTACTTCGACGGCCGCCGACACCGGATTGGCCGCGCCCATATTGGTGATTACCCGCAGGCGGCGGCGTCCTTCCTGGCGGCCGACGTAAGGCAACACACGCTGCATGCGCTCACTGAGCAGCGGGTCATAACCACCCTGCGGGTCGCTGATTCGCGCCTGTTGCGCCAAGGCGATGGTGCGTTCGGCCAGGCACTCGAACACCAGGTAATCCAGGTCGCCCAGTTCGGCCAGTTCCACGGCAGGTTCGATGCGGTCGCCGGAATAGCCGGCGCCGGAACCGATGCGCAAGGTTTTCATCTCAAATCACTCCCAGGAGCAACGCAGTCAGGGTCATCAACACCGACGCAGCAAACAGAAAGGGGATGGTGAAGCGCTGGTGATCGGCCAATTCGATCTTGCACAGGCCCACCAACAGGAAGGTCGCGGGGGTCAGCGGGCTGACCGGGAAGCCGGTGGTGTGTACGCCCAGCAACGACGCCTGGGCCACTTGCAGCGGGTCGACGCCCAGCGCCTTGCCGACTTCGGCAATCACCGGCATCACGCCGAAATAGTAGGAGTCGGGGTCGAACAACATGCTCAGTGGCATGGAAATGAAGCCCACCACTGCTGGGATCAGCTTGCCGTGGCCCGCCGGAATCTGCGCTACCGCCACTTCAGCGATGGCCTTGAGCATGCCGGTGCCTTGCATGATGCCGGTGAACACCCCAGCGGCGAGCAGGATACTGGCCATGGTCAGGGCGGTTTTCGCATGGGCATCGATGCGGGCGCGCTGGGCGTCCACGTTCGGGTAGTTGATGCACAACGCCACCACGGTGCCGAGCATGAACATCACCACCGGATCGACCCAGCCGGCGATCATCACCACCATGACCAGCACGGTCAGGATCAGGTTGACCCAGAACAGGCGTGGGCGGCGTAGCTTGATGTCGTCGTCGCTGAGTACCCGTTGTGGCACTGCATCCACGGTGGAGCCGGCGCCCAGGCCCAGGCGTTTTTCTTCACGCCGGCCGAGCCACCAGGCGCAGGCAAAGACAAAGATCAGGCCGACGATCTGCACCGGGATCAGCGGCTGGAACAGGTCCGCCACCGGTACATGCAAAGCCGCCGAAGAGCGCAGCACCGGGCCGGTCCAGGGTAGGAAGTTTACCCCCGCCGCCATTGCGCAGACACAGGCGAGGATGCGTTTATCGATGCCCAGCCGTGTGTACAACGGCAGCATCGCCGGCACCGTTACCAGAAAGGTCACCGCGCCGGAGCCGTCCAGATGCACCAGCAGCGCGAGGGTCGCGGTACCGACCACAATCCGTGTAGGACGTGTCCCTACCGTGCGCAGGATGCGATCAATGATGGGGTCGAGCATCCCGGCATCGGTCATGATCCCGAAAAACAGGATCGCGAACACAAACATGCCCACCACAGGGGCCACGTTCTTGATGCCGGTAATGATGAAGGCACTGGTTTGCAGGCCGAACCCACCAAGCAGCGCGGCGATGATCGGCAAGGCGATCAGGGCCACCAGTGGCGAGAGGCGTTTGCTCATGACGGCAGCGAGCAGGCACAGGATGGTAATGACACCCAGGGTAGCGAGCATGGGTTACTCCAGAGCGGCCTTGGTGGCCGGTTATTGTTTTCCCTGGAGTATTGGAAGCGGGTTAGTCTTTGTAAATTGGAATGTTCAGCCAGTCATATTCGTAAAAACAAAACGCTCGAGAAAAACAACAATGAAAAATTCGATCCAGCATATTCAAGCGTTCCTGGCGGTGGCCCGTACCGGCAGCTTTACCAAGGCCGCCAATGAGCTGCATCTTTCGCCCTCGGCGCTCACCGTGCAGGTGCAACAATTGGAAGACTGGCTCGGCGTCGCCCTGCTCGACCGCAGCCCCCGCCATGTGAGCATCACCGCCGCCGGCCAGGAAGCCCGTGGCCCGATGGAAAAACTGCTGCTGGACCTGGACAACATCGTCACCGGCTCCCGCGACCTCGCGGCCTTGCGCCGTGGCGTGGTCACCATCGCGGCCCTGCCCTCGGTCTGCGCCGGCGCCCTGCCCCCGGCCCTGCGCCTGTTTCGCGAGCGTTTTGCCGGGATCGAAGTGCGTTTGCAAGACCTGGTGGCCCACCGTATTCATGCCCAGGTGCGCGCAGGCGAAGTGGATTTTGGTATTGGTGTACGGGCGCGGCTAAGCCATGGCCTGGAGTTCGTGCCGGTCCTGAATGATCGATTGTGTGCCTTTGTGCCGCTGGATCACCCCCTCGCCCACCATCGCCAATTGACCCTGGAGCAACTCGCGGACCAGCCGATCATCCTCACCGGTCGCGACAGCAGCGTGCGTGAGCAGGTGGATGCACTGTTTGATGAAACGCGGCTGACGATGAATGCCGGGATGGAGGCCAACTACATGTCGACGGTGCTGGCGTTGGTGCGCCAGGGCCTGGGGATCAGTGTGCTGCCGGAGTCGGCGGCGGACAGCCTGGCGGGGTTGAAGCGCATCGACATTGACCATCCTGGGGTGAACCGGGAGATCGGGTTGATCAGTCGCAGCGGCATGGGCCTGAGCCCGGCAGCGCAGCGTTGTTTTGACCTGTTGAACGATGAATTATCTGACACGACATCGAGCTGAATGTGGGACAGGGATTGCCCCCTTCCCACATTTTTGACCGCATCAATCAGTCGATCATCGGCACATGCTTGGGATGACTGGCCACGCGCTGCAACCACGCCTGCACCGCCGGGTAAGGCGCCAGGTCAAAACCACCTTCATGGGCCACATGGGTGTAGGCATACAGCGCAATATCGGCAATCGAATACTGGTCGCCCACCAGGTACGGCGTGGCCTGCAACTGACGTTCCATCACCCGCAGGGCCTTGTAACCGCCCTTGTGGGTGGTCTTGTATTCTTCCAGGCGATCTTCCGGCATGTTCAGGTAGAACTGGATAAACCGCGCCACCGCAATATATGGCTCGTGGCTGTACTGCTCGAAGAACTGCCATTGCAGCACTTGCGTGCGCAGGCGTGGCTCGGTGGGCAGGAATTCGCTGCCATCGGCAAGGAAGTTGAGGATCGCGTTGGACTCCCACAGGCAGGTGCCGTCTTCGAGTTCCAGCACCGGGATCTTACCGTTGGGGTTCTTGGCCAGGAACTCAGGGGTCGCGGTGTCGCCGTTGAGGATGTCGATATCCACCCATTGATACGGGATGCCCAGCAGGTTGAGCATCAATTTGACCTTGTAGCAGTTGCCCGACTTGTAATCGCCATAAACCTTGTACATGGGGCTCCCCTTATGCCGCTTGCGCGTGCTGTGCTTGACGGACCACCGCGGCCAGGCGTTTGAGCCCTTCGTCCAGGCGGGCCGGGTCGATATGGCTGAAATTGAGTCGCAGTGAGCCTAAATGCTGGTCCGGCTCGGAAAAGAACGGTTCACCGGGCATGAACGCGACGTCCTGATCGAGCGCAGGTGCCAACAAGGTGCGGGTGTCGAGCGGCTGTTTCAAGGTCAGCCAGAAGAATAATCCGCCTTGGGGCACTTGCCAGTCGGCCAAATCGGCGAAGTGATGCGCCAGTGCAGCCTGGAACGCGTCACGGCGCCCGCGGTAAAAGCTGCGCAGTTCCTCCAGGTGCTGCTGGTATTTCTGCGTGCCGATCCACTGCATGGCCTGCCACTGGCCGACGCGATTGGTGTGCAGGTCCGCCGATTGCTTGAGCTTGAGCAAGTGCGGGAACAGGTCGGGGCTGGCAATCAGGTACCCCACGCGCAGACCGGGCAGCAAGGTCTTGGAGACCGTGCCGGTGTAGATCCAGCTGGCTTTTTTCAGGCGGCCGACGATGGGCTGCGCGCTGCCGCCATCGAACGTCAGCTCACGGTAGGGTTCGTCTTCGATCAGGGTCACGCCGAACTCATCGAGCAAGGCGGCGACGGCCTCGCGCTTGGCTTCGCTGTAGCGCACGGCCGAAGGGTTCTGGAACGTCGGGATCAGGTAGATGAACGCCGGGCGATAGCGCTCGAGGTTGGCGCGCAGGCTGGTGACGTTGGGGCCGTCTGCCTCCAGTTGCACGGTGAGGCAATCGGCGCCGAACAGCTGGAAGATCTGCAGTGCGGCGAGGTAAGTCGGGCCTTCCAGCAGGATCTTGGTGCCTTTGTCGATATACAGCTTGGCCGCCAGGTCCAGGGTTTGCTGGGAACCGCTGACCACCAGCACCTGGCTGGCCTGGCACGGCACACCCAACGCGCGCGCCTCGGCGGCGAGCAGTTCACGCAGCTGCGGCTCGCCTTCGCTCATGCCGTATTGGCCGATGTTCAGCGGCATGTCATTCCAGTCCAGCGCGGGCAGCATGGCTTCGGCCGGCAGGCCACCGGCGAACGACATCACTTCCGGGCGCTGGGCGGCCGCGAGGATTTCACGGATCAAGGAGCTTTTGAGGCGAGTAACACGTTCAGAGAAGGCCATAAGGTCACCGCTAGCGAAGCCTGTGGGAAATACGTCAAACTGGTTGACCGAAATTACGACAGCTTGAGTGGATACGTCAATATGCTTGACCTTAAAAACCAAAGCAGCCAGCAACAAGCCATGGAAGCGTTTTTCTTCGGCTACCAGGCATTCACTGCCAAAGCCGACGAAATGCTCGAACGCCGAGGCCTGAGCCGAGTGCACCAGCGCATTGTGTTTTTTATCGCGCGCTACCCGGCCTTGAGCGTCAAGGAACTGCTGGAATTGCTCGGCGTGAGCAAGCAGGCGCTGAACATGCCGCTGCGCCAATTGCAGGAAATGCACCTGGTGGACAGCGTTGCGTCCGAGACCGACAAGCGCAAACGCCTGCTGGAATTGACCGAGGAAGGCCTGCGTTTCGAGCAGTCACTGCGCCGTGAACAGGTGAAGTTGTTGCAGCGCGCGTTCAGCGAAGCGGGCGAAGAAGCGGTAAACGGCTGGCTCGCAGTGAACCAGGCGCTTGCAGGCCAGCCCTGACCCCCCTGGAGTTGGCCCGCTCGCAACAAAAGCGCTCGAGCTTTGCCTTTCATCCTTTTCACGCAGAAAATAGAAAACATTATTTGCTTTCTTTGTATACAAAAGCATAATTCGCTTCGTGCGAGTTCCTGACCTATCAGTCAACAAAACCCGCCAGTACCTCACAGCGCCCCGCGCTGGACATAACAATAAAATGCTTGAGGAGTACTCGCTGTGGATAGCCGCAAATCCGAAGCCCCGACGCTGGACCTTGCACCCTCACAGAACGGCTGGCTGGAACGCCTGTTCAAACTGCGCCTGCATGGCACCACAGTGAAGACCGAGCTGCTTGCCGGCCTCACCACCTTCATCACTATGGCCTACATCATCTTCGTCAACCCCAACATCATGGCCGACGCCGGCATCGACCACGGTGCGGCGTTCGTCGCCACCTGCATCGCCGCCGCACTGGGTTGCCTGTTGATGGGCCTGTACGCGAACTGGCCGGTGGGCCTCGCGCCGGGCATGGGCCTGAACGCTTTTTTTACCTACACCGTGGTCGGCACCATGGGCTACACCTGGCAGACGGCGCTCGGCGCGGTGTTTATCTCGGGCGTGCTGTTCATGGGCCTGACGCTCTCGCGCGTGCGTGAATGGCTGCTCAACAGCATCCCGGTAAGCCTGCGCCATGCCATGGGCGCCGGTGTCGGCCTGTTTCTCGGGGTGATCGGCCTGAAGACCGCCGGCATCATCGTCGACAGCCCGGCCACGCTGATCAAGCTCGGTTCACTGCACGAGCCGGCGCCGCTGCTGGCGGCGGTGTGTTTCCTGCTGATTGCGATCCTCAGCTATCACCGGGTGTTCGGCGCGATCCTCATCAGCATCATTGCCGTGACCCTCGCCGGCTGGGGCCTGGGCCTGGTGCACTACAACGGGATTCTCGCCACGCCACCGAGCCTGGCACCGACCTGGATGGCGATGGATGTGAAAGGTGTGTTCAATATCAGTATGATCAGCGTGGTATTTGCCTTCCTGTTTGTACACATGTTTGACACTGCAGGTACACTGATGGGCGTTGCGCAACGCGCCGGGCTGGTCAACGCCGATGGCAAGATCGATAACCTGTCCCGCGCCCTGAAGGCCGACAGCGCTTCGAGTGTGTTGGGTGCCATGGTCGGCGTACCGCCGGTGACCAGCTATGTGGAAAGCGCTGCGGGTGTCGCCGCCGGTGGCCGCACCGGGCTGACGGCCGTGACCGTGGGTATCCTGTTTGTGGCGGCGATGTTTTTCGCACCGCTGGCGGGCATGATCCCGGCCTATGCCACCGCGGGTGCGCTGATTTACGTGGCGATGCTGATGATGGCGAGCATGGCCCATATCAATTGGGATGAAGCCACCGACAGCATTCCGGCGATTGTCACTGCAATCATGATGCCCTTGACCTTCTCGGTCGCCGACGGCATTGCCCTGGGGTTTATCACCTACGTGGCGCTCAAGGCGGGTACGGGCAAGTACCGCGAGATTTCCGTGAGTTTGTGGGTGTTGTGCGCGATTTTCATCGCCAAGTTTATGTTCCTGTAAGCAGGAACCGGCCGAAAACCGCCTCACCCTCGGGTGGGGCTTTTGCATGAAGGGAGAACTGTAAATGAACCTGGAAACCTGGCTGTTGTTCAGCGGCGCTGCTTTGGTGGTGATCCTGATTCCCGGCCCGCTGTCGCTGTTGATGATCAGCAACAGCCTCAACTACGGCCTGCGCCGTTCATACCCGGCGTTTCTCGGCGGCGTGTTTGCCTCGATCTGCCTGCTGAGCGCTTCGGCCCTGGGCCTGGGCGCCCTGCTGTTGGCATCGGAGCAATTGTTCAGTGCCTTGAAGATTGTCGGCGCGCTGTACCTGTTTTACCTCGCCTGGCAGAGCTGGCAGCAATCTCGCCAACCTGCCCATGGCGCCGAAGTGCCACAAACGCCGCCGGTACCACGCTTTCGCGCATTGTTTGGGCGGGCCTTTGTACTGGGCGCGAGCAACCCCAAAGATATTCTATTTTTTGCCGCCTTCCTGCCGCAATTCCTCAGCAGTCAACAGCCGTTCCTGCCCCAACTGCTGATCATGATCGCCACCTGGACCGTTCTCGACCTGCTGTGCAAGCTGGCCTACGGCCTGAGCGCCCATGGTGCGGCGCGTTATCTGCGCAGCGGAAGGGGCCAGAGCTGGTTCAACCGGATCAGTGCCGGGTTATTCAGTGGCGCCGGGGTTCTATCGTTGCTCAAGGCGCGAGGGGGCTCACTTTGACGAAATAAACAGTGGGAGGGAGCATGCCCTTTTTCGGCCAGTGGATACCTGCCACGATCCGGGTCAAACGCTGTTCTCGCATCGCACTTCTAACTCCCGTAAAGGCAAGTGAATCGGGATTTTTCTTGATTGCGTAGTTCAACCACTCATCCGTAAACCGCCTCATCAACTTGATGCTCCCGTGCTCAATCCAATGGTAAGACACGTAATAGAGTTTGTTTGAGTTGGGATGCGTAGCAATCAACTCATGACTAAGGGCATTAGCGCGCTTTACTTGCACGTCCTGGCAGTTGAAGCCTTGCTGCTCCAGCACCGTCCTGACTTGAGCACGCTGAGCGGTATTTCTCGCGGCAAGGACCTGCGAACCACCGGGTTTGAGCGTCGGGTCCAATGCGACAGACGGCCTGAAGTCGACGCGAGTGAAACCGGGTGCCTTGCCTTCGTAACCGACGAAAACATTGGGCTTCACTTTGACGGCCCTCAACATTTGCAGCACCTCATCCGTCTGCCCAAGGCTGCCGGCAGCGGCGGGCAACCAGTTGTCCAGCGTCGCACGGATATTCAGCAGATGACTGGCCGTAACTGGGCGGGAAGCGTCTGCCAACTCAATCATCCTTACGACTAAAAATCTGCGGCTGTGGGTCGTCATGGTGGGGAAAGCCGTGCCCACAGAGTGCTCCAACGACCTGTGGAACAGCGGCGCATGGAGTTGCCACTCGCCGGTTGGGCCGCGCGACACCGGGATAGGCTGCTCAAGACGAGCGGCAGCGGTGCTTGTCCAACGCTCAATATCAACGTGCGCCTTTGAGACCAGCGGCTCATCCCTGGCGATAAAAGCAATCTTGTCCAATGGCGCCTGATCACCCTGGTAGAGCAACCGGTAATGCCCGGCCCCTGACTCTGTCGCAGTGTCATACCATGAGCCCACATAGATAGCGTCGTAGCTGAATCCTGGAGGCGCTATGTGTACACGGGATACCCCGTGCGCCGAAGGCGCCGCGATCTGGCCCTCGGGTGCGTGAGTGCGCCAACTGAACCAATCGGTACCCGACACGGATGACTGATAAATTCGACTTTCCGTAGCACTACGGACAGTGGGTGGCCGCCAGTCCACCGGCTCGACCGATGCTCGCCACGGATGCAGTACCCCAGAACTTGGACCGGCCACTGGCGCATCCGCCCCCAACAGCACTTCCCTGGTCACAAGCACTTCCCTGTTCACAGAAGTATTCAAAATCAATTCATCCTCGCCCGGCGCCTCCTTGTTCTTCAGGCGAAAAGACCGTTCGTTGTCTCGTCGGTAAATGGGGATGTGGTGCGTATCATCTACGGTGAAGTACTCGCCGCCCTTCACGTAGATACCCTTTTCGCCCGGCCCTTTCAACGCAACGGCGTCCTGCGGTACACCCTCGGTCCTGAAACGCTCCAGGGGCTTGAGCCGGGAAATCGTTGATGGCGGCTTGGGCACATCGAAAACCCGGCCAACCTGCGAGACTGCCGCACGATGGATCCGATTCAGGCCGGTGCCTATCGAACCTATCCTCGGGCGAACCAATGTCCCGCTCTTGGGTTTGGGACCCGGTACAAAGTTCAGCAAAAGCTCCACCGCCAAAAAAATCGTACCAAACGCCACGTCCACCGCATCACGAGGATCACCACTGCGGTGATAACGTCGCGAGGTGAGCAGCAACTCATACAGTTGGTTACCTAAATCAAAAAGTGGTGAGCCGATAGACAACAACGCTCGCGTGCGAGTATCTCGCTCTTCCTTCCGGCGCTGTTCCCGGTACTTATCCAAGACCTTGTTGGAGTTACTGTTTGCCTGCGCTTGACGTTGCAGCTCAAACATCCAAGCCCGATACAACAGGGCCCCGGCATCGCAATGTGAGGTAGGCACCAGCGCTAACCAGTTCAGCGGGTCACTGGCAATCTGCTCAAGGGTCTGCTTTTCAATCTCATCGACATGTGCCGTGGGCACCAGGTGTTTGATCTTGAAAGAACGAACGAACTCAACGCCCCGCCAGATCCCCTGCAACATGTGAAAGCCGGGGATTAGCGAGAGGGGATTGAATAGAGGCTCTTCGAATGTTTCGCCAGGATGATGAGTGATGGCCTCGAACGCCCAACCGGGTGCGACCTGCCGAGCCAATGCCGTGACGTTACCGGGCAATGAGCCGATGCGATTGAGGTGCTCCCGAGCGTGTTGCAGACTGACGTGTTCGCTGATGCTCCTGGCATCCGGAGCGGCGGGCCAGTAGACCAGGCAGTGCTGGGAAAGCAGGTCATGAAACACCAGGATTCCGGCCATGTAGCGATCATGCTGGAGGGTATGGCCCACCAGATGAACCACATACAACTGCACTTGATGGCCATGCTTATTCAAGTCTTGAGGGGTGCGTGCCGCCATTGCCGTATTGAATAGGCTCTGTGCACTCTCCGTCAGCCCCTGCTGCACCGCCGAATAGAGATTAGCCTCGGTACCTGCCTGTAAAACCCGCGTCAACAGTTCAGGCACACGTGTGTCGCTTAGCCGGCGCCTACCGACGTCGGCAGGGTAAAACACACTGCTGATCAGCGCCTCATAACGCCCGCCGATATCCAGCGCAGACACCATACTGATCAAGTATTGGGGGGGCAGTTGCTGTTTCCAGGCCGGTTTCAGGTACTCGGCGTACTTGAAACGCCACCGTGTCGGCTTTATCTGCGGGTCCAAATTATGCAGTGCCAGTTGCAGCAGGCTGAAGCGCGTACGCTCATCGCTTGGTGTCAGGATCTCCTTGCGATCCCCCACCGTACAGGCACTTTCCCAACCACAGAACCTGCCACTGACTTGGTCAGGCATCTCGATAAAGGGCGTGTCGATGTCCAGTTGCGGGTACAGGCCGTCCTCGCGCAAGCGGGCAATCAAGAGCTCGCGGGCGAAGGTCGGCAGATCCGGCAAACGCTGTTCCAGGCGGTCTTCAAACGCTAAGGCACTGCCCAGATAGCGACCTTGCAAATACTTGAAACGCTTACGCTGGCCCCCCGTCGCATCGGTGATCCAGGCCGGCATTCTTTGCTTCGCGGCCGCCGCTTTTCGCACCACATCGAAATCAGTCCGCGCTTGAACCAGAGCATCATTGGCTGGCGCGCTCAGGTGTTCATCCAGCTCGACCGCCAATAGCAGCCGGCTCAGTAACGCATTATCGGTTTCACTGAAAATACTCGCGCCGCCATCAATGCTGCGATGCACAAGAATGTAGCTCTTGAGGAGCCTTTTGACGGCAAGCATCACAGGGTTCCCCTCAATCGGTTCGTAGCGCACTGCCAGGGTTTGGCAGGCTACATGCTCACGCACGGCCTTGCGTTTTTGCCGCGTGACATAGCGCCATAGCACCGACTCATCGCGGCTGCCAAGGCTGGCCTGGATGCCAAGGGTCAACGCGCCGAGACTGCCGAAGGTGACCACGCCGCCCTCACGCCCGAGCACACACAACACAACGGGCACCCGCCGACTGTGATCACTTACCGCCGCCGCAAGCGTGACCGCAAACACACTGTGCAGGGGGTGGTAGGTGTCGGCATCGGGCTCAGCCCCCACCAGCACCGATAACACGCGCGTTTCACTGCCCTGGCGTTTACTGGCTAGCGGCTTGTCCAGTACGTCTATCATCAGATCCAGATAGGTTTTGCTGAGCAACTTGAGTTGGTGTTGCAACTGGATTTCACCGCGCAACCTGTCGATCCATACGCGGATAAGCGCGGTCACATGCCTAGGTTTACCGGTAGGCCGCGCCGCCCAAAATGCCACGTCGAAGAGTTGCAACTGCGCATCCTGTATCAACGTGCGCAAGGCAGCCGCCTGGACCTTGAGCTGATCCTCCAGCGCCACAAACTCTCGAAACGCTTGAGTATCCGCACCGGGATCCTGTGGATTGAGGAGAGTCATCAGCGCTCGTTCATAACGCTTGACCTGTTGCCGCGCTGTGTTCAAAGCCAGCCCCGGAGCCGTGCTGGCAAAGATAATTTCGTGGCGTCGCCGATGCTGATCCCATTCCAGCAATTCACGGCGGATACTCCCCAACCGGGCCCTGCCTACCCAATGTTTACGGGTGCCCTGGATGTAGGCGAGAAAACGCGCCGCATTCATCACTGAAGGCTCGCGCCTGCCAGAAAAAACCTGCGCGAGGTTGATCGACAACGCACAGGCCAACTCATTTTCCCATTGCCCATCCAGCACCGCCTGGGCGCTGATCGCCAACGCGTCGTCCCTCAATGCCAAACCGCGAACACTCGCCAGGCCAGTGGCGGCGGCGTCCTCAGCAGGCCGGCATACCTCATGCCGACGCCGCAGTGGCAGGCACTGCCACAGGTCGTCGAACAAGGCGCTATTGATCAGCGCCACCAGCCCACATTGCAACTGCTCGAAAGACGGGTACTCGTAGTAGTTGCGGTGCACACCCGGTAGATACATCACATGGGGCATACCCGCCGGGTCGCCCTCACGATAAATGTGCAGTGCGCCGGGGATCGGGGTCAGTCGCGTCTGCGCTCCTGGCCACATGACCTTGCACACCTGGAGGCTGGCCCATTGCTCGCCCGCGCGCCGACGAGCCTCAGCCGTCGGTGCATCCACCAGCGCCTGCACCATGACCAGTCCCGCACTCGACAGCTCGCCCAGTTGCCGCGCGACAAAGGCCTGGTCGGCGAACAGATGCTTGTACAACTCAACCCAGCGCTCGTTGCGTGTCAGCCAGGAGCCAGGAACCAGCGCCTGCCAGTAATCACTCTGCGCACGGGCGAGCCGCTCAAACAGATTGAGCGCAACGACCCGTTGCAACGCCTCCAGGGGGGTAAAGGGTACGCGGCGGGCTGGATCGTCCTTGAGGCTGAGCGCCGTGAATTGATTGACGTTGATCGACACGGAAGGCAGGACCAGCAGCCGCAACGTGCGGTCGGTCAAACTGTCGACTTTTTGCGCCGCGGCCGGCGGTTTGGGCTCGGTAAACAGCACGTTGTTCGGGTCCAGCCCAAAGGCCTTATGCAGCTCGGCGCGAATCACCCGCAGGACCTTGGGCGCGCCTGAGATCAGGCGGGACAGCCACTTTTGCGAATCGGCACAGCGCAGGTCGGCAATCGCCAGCCGATTGATCAGAAGGCTGGGAGGGTGGCTGGCGTTGATCCGTTGCGTCAGCTGGGTACGCATGGCCTGCAACTCATCGTCGTCGGGCACATCGGGGTCGTCAGGTAAGGTCACGGCGGTATCTTCATAAAGGAAAACACCTAGCCTATGCAGCGCTGACACGGATGAGGCGTTAGATAGTTGAACGCTGCCGTGAGCAAAAAAAAGCCCGCAGTGTGGGCGGGCGAAAAACCAACGAAGAGCTTGGGGGTGTGAAACGAGGTGACGCCTCAGCTACCGCGATAGGTGGAGTAGCTGTAAGGCGAAATCAGCAGGGGCACATGGTAATGCTCCTGTTCGGCGCTGATGCCGAAGCGCAGCACCACGACATCCAGGAAGGCCGGCTCCGGCAACTGCACGCCACGGGCGCGGTAATAGTCACCGGCGCTGAATTGCAGTTGGTACACGCCACTGCGGTAGGCATCGCCTTGCAACAGCGGTGCGTCGCAGCGGCCGTCGCTGTTGGTCACGGCGGTGCTCACAAGCTCAAGCTGTGCGCCTTCGACGCGGTACAGCTCAACCAGGATAGCGCTGCCGGGGCAGCCGTGGGCGGCGTCCAGTACGTGTGTGGTCAGTCGTCCCATGGGGCGGGGCTCCCTTGCATGAAGTGAAATAGGCTGCACCTTTACGGGGCGTGAAAAAGCCGTGGACGCAACGATTAAGACACTTTTAATAAAAATTGTACACAATAAAAATCACAAAGTTTTGCACGCCCTTCGGCACCTCGATCATCCGCACGATTTCCCAGCAAGCCTTGCTTTTAAAAGACCTTTTGTCCGTTTACTGACCAACTGGGCAAGTTTCTTGCAGCGTTAAGCGGTGGCAACCGCGCGGAAAAAATGCGGAAATACAGGCTTACAAAGTGATCATCAAGTTGTATACAATCAGCCCATCGCTGTGACGCCACCCAGTCTTTCCGCTGGCCGCCACACACTTGCTACCACGAACAAGAAGGAAGACTGCAGTGAGCGCTGACTACCCACGC
This sequence comes from Pseudomonas grimontii, assembly GCF_007858185.1. Taxonomy (GTDB): domain Bacteria; phylum Pseudomonadota; class Gammaproteobacteria; order Pseudomonadales; family Pseudomonadaceae; genus Aquipseudomonas; species Aquipseudomonas grimontii. The sequence goes on along the minus strand of NZ_VFES01000006.1, from coordinate 50,701 downwards.
GACCTGATCGGTTACGGCAGTAACCCTCCTCACCCCCACTGGCCGGGCAACGCGCGCATCGCGCTGTCTTTCGTACTCAACTACGAAGAAGGCGGCGAGCGCAACATTTTGCATGGTGACAAAGAGTCCGAAGCCTTCCTCTCGGAAATGGTCTCGGCCCAGCCGCTGCAAGGCGAGCGCAACATGAGCATGGAGTCGCTGTACGAATACGGCAGCCGTGCCGGCGTGTGGCGCATCCTCAAGCTGTTCAAGGAATTCGACATTCCGCTGACCATCTTCGCCGTGGCCATGGCGGCCCAGCGCCACCCGGATGTGATCCGCGCCATGGTCGACGCCGGCCACGAGATCTGCAGCCACGGCTATCGCTGGATCGACTACCAATACATGGACGAGGCCCAGGAGCGCGAGCACATGCTCGAAGCCATCCGCATCCTCACCGAACTGACCGGTGAGCGCCCGTTGGGCTGGTACACCGGGCGCACCGGCCCCAACACGCGGCGGCTGGTGATGGAGGAAGGCGGCTTCCTGTACGACTGCGACACCTACGACGACGACCTGCCCTACTGGGAACCCAACACCCCCAACGGCAAGCCGCACCTGGTAATCCCCTACACCCTGGACACCAACGACATGCGCTTCACCCAGGTGCAGGGGTTCAACAAGGGCGATGACTTTTTCGAGTACCTCAAGGACGCCTTTGACGTGCTGTATGCCGAAGGCGCCGAGGCACCGAAGATGCTTTCCATCGGCCTGCATTGCCGTCTTATCGGCCGCCCCGCGCGCCTCGCCGCCCTCAAGCGCTTTATCGAATACGCCAAAGGCCATGACCAGGTGTGGTTCACCCGCCGCGTCGACATCGCCCGCCACTGGCATGACGTACACCCTTTTCAGGGTGCGGCCAAATGACTGCTTTCCAAACCCTGAAGCCCTCGACCTTGAGCCGCGACGCCTTCGTCCAGGCCTTCGCCGACATCTACGAACATTCGCCATGGGTGGCAGAAAAGGCCTATGACCTGGGCCAGGACGCCTCGATCGACCAGATCGAAACCCTGCATCAACGCATGAGCGACATCCTGTTAAGCGCCGATCACGCCAGTCAGCTGGCATTGATCAACGCTCACCCGGACCTGGCGGGCAAAGCTGCCGTCCAGGGCCAACTCACCCAAGCCAGCACCGATGAGCAAGCGGGCGCGGGGATTCACCAATGCACGGCCGAAGAGTTCGCACGCTTCACCGAGCTGAACGATGCCTACAAGGCCAAGTTCAAGTTTCCCTTCATCATGGCGGTAAAAGGCAGCAACCGGCACCAGATTCTCGCCGCGTTCGAAACGCGCATTCACCACTCGGTAGACACCGAGTTCAACTGCGCGCTGGCCGAGATCAACAAGATCGCGTTGTTTCGTTTACTGACCCTCTAAACGACCATCCCCAGCCACTCTATTTAAGGCAGACAAGAAGAATGAAAGCGCAACCCGTACCTTTCGAGAAGTTCGTCAACCTGGCCGACGCCCGCCTGGGCACCAAGATCATCTCCGTGACGGATGACTGGTTCGCCGACGCCAACCGCCTGTTCCAGCCGACCCCGGCCGTGTGGAAGGAGGGCGTTTTCGATGACAACGGCAAGTGGATGGACGGCTGGGAGTCGCGCCGCAAGCGCTTCGAAGGCTACGACAGCGCAGTGATCCGCCTGGGCGTACCGGGCTCGATCAAAGGCGTGGACATCGACACTTCATTCTTCACCGGCAACTACCCGCCGTCGGCGTCCCTGGAAGCCTGCTTCCTGGCCTCGGGCGAGCCTGACGACAACACCCAATGGGTAGAAGTCCTGTCGGCCGTCGAGTTGCAAGGCAACAGCCACCATTACCACGAGATCAGCAACGACCAGGCGTTCAGCCACCTGCGCTTCAACATCTACCCGGATGGCGGCGTGGCCCGCCTGCGTGTATACGGCGTGCCGTTCCGCGACTGGTCGGCAGTGGGCGACAACGAACAGATCGACCTGGCGGCAGCACTGAACGGTGGCCGCGCACTGGCGTGTTCCGATGAACACTTCGGCCGCATGAGCAACATTCTCAACCCAGGCCGTGGCGTCAACATGGGTGATGGCTGGGAAACCGCCCGTCGTCGCACGCCAGGCAATGACTGGGTGATCGTCGCCCTGGGCCACCCCGGCGAAATCGAGAAGATCATCGTCGACACCCTGCACTTCAAGGGCAACTACCCGGACACCTGCTCGATCCAGGGCGCCTTCGTGAAGGGCGGTACCGACAGCCAGATCGAAACCCAATCGCTGTTCTGGCGCGAACTGCTGCCGGCGCAGAAACTGGAAATGCACGCAGAACATACGTTTGCCGAGCAAATCAAGGCGCTGGGCCCGATCACCCATATCCGCCTGAACGTGTTCCCGGATGGCGGTGTGAGCCGCCTGCGTGTACTGGGTAAAGTTTCGAAGTAAGCAGTGAACCCCTTTGGCGAGCGGGCTTGCCCCGCTCGCCACATGAACTGAATGACACAACACAGAATCCGGATAAGAAGACAGCCATGCGCACACTGATGATCGAACCCCTGACCAAAGAAGCCTTCGCCCCTTTCGGAGACGTTATCGAAACCGAGGGCAGCGATCACTTCATGATCAACAACGGGTCGACCATGCGCTTTCACAAGCTGGCAACGGTAGAAACCGCACAGCCTGAAGACAACGCGATCATCAGCATCTTCCGCGCAGACGCGCTGGATATGCCGCTGACCGTGTGCATGCTGGAGAGACACCCGCTGGGCAGCCAGGCGTTCATTCCGCTGCTCGGCAACCCCTTTCTGATCGTGGTCGCGCCACTTGGCGATGCACCTGTATCAGGCTTGGTCCGCGCCTTCGTCACCAACGGCAGGCAGGGCATTAATTACCATCGCGGCGTCTGGCACCACCCGGTGCTGACGATCGAAAAGCGGGATGACTTCCTGGTGGTTGATCGCAGTGGCACAGGCAATAACTGCGATGAGCATTTTTTCAAAGAGGATGAGCGGTTGATCCTCGCCCCCCACCAATAAGAGAAGGCCGGATCACCCGACAACAAGGGTGACAGGCGAGAGGTAAAGACTGTGGAAGCACATCTGTTGGAATGGCTGAACCTCAGCGTGCGCTGGGTTCACATGATCACTGGCGTCGCCTGGATCGGCGCTTCGTTCTACTTCGTCTGGCTGGAAAACAACCTCAACCGCGTCAACCCCAAGGACGGCCTGTCCGGTGACTTGTGGGCGATCCACGGTGGCGGTATCTACCACCTGGAAAAATACAAACTGGCCCCGCCGACCATGCCGGACAACCTGCACTGGTTCAAATGGGAAGCCTATTTCACCTGGATGTCGGGCGTTGCGCTGCTGTGCGTGGTGTTCTACCTCAACCCGACGCTGTACCTGCTCGCGCCCGGCAGTAGTCTCAGTGGCAGCGAAGGTGTATTGCTGGGCATCGGCTCACTGTTCGCCGGCTGGTTCATCTACTCCTTCCTCTGCGACTCGGCCCTGGGCAAACGCCCTGCCCTGCTCGGCTTGATCCTGTTCGTGCTGTTGATTGCCGCCGCGTACGGCTTCAGCAAAGTGTTCAGCGGCCGGGGTGCGTACCTGCACGTGGGTGCGGTGATCGGCACCATCATGGTCGGTAACGTGTTCCGCATCATCATGCCGGCGCAGCGCGCGCTGGTGGCGGCGATCGCCGAGAACCGCACGCCCGACCCGACCCTGCCGGCCAAGGGTCTGCTGCGTTCACGGCACAACAACTACTTCACCCTGCCGGTACTGTTCATCATGATCAGCAACCACTTCCCGAGCACCTACGGCAGCCAATACAACTGGCTGATCCTGGCCGGGATCGCGGTGGCGGCGGTGTTGGTGCGGCACTACTTCAACACTCGGCATAACAGCCAGAAGTATGCGTGGACCTTGCCGGTGGGTGCGTTGGCCATGATTTGCCTGGCGTATGTGACCGGGCCCAAGCCGGCCGAACCGATTGCCAAGGCACCTGCGGCCATCGAGTACCAACCGTTGCCGGAAACCGCCTTGGGCGGTGGCTTGAAACCCGCCGCGCCTGCTGCGACCGAACCTGCTGCAGCTGCGCCTGCCCAGGCGACGATTGATTTCGACAAGGTCCACGGGGTGATCCAGGAACGCTGCGCCGTGTGCCATTCGGCCAAGCCCACCAGCCCGCTGTTCAGCACCGCGCCGGCCGGCGTGATGTTCGACACTCCGGCGCAGATCCAGCAACAGGCGGCGCGTATCCAGGCGCAGGCCGTGGCGAGCCAGATCATGCCGCTGGGCAACATCACCCAGATGACCCAGCAGGAACGGGACTTGATTGGCACCTGGATCAATCAGGGGGCGCGTACCAACTAACAGATTCACATAGTTCCAATGTGGAAAGGGGCTTGCCCCCGATTGCTGTAGTTCAGTCAATGATGTTGTGAATGACACTCCGCTATCGGGGGCAAGCCCCCTCCCACATTTGAACATGCAGTGTTTTGAAGATTGAGTTGCACCCGGCAATTGAATGCCAAACAACACAAAAATAAAAAAGATCCGAGGTGTTGCATGACCGAGTTAGTCGAACCGCAGATTCCTGCCGCGCCCGCCATGGTGCGGCTGCCCCTCTTGCAACTGATTCTGGTAGGCCTGCAACACGTCTTGCTGATGTACGGCGGCGCCGTCGCCGTCCCCCTGATCATTGGCCAGGCCGCGGGCCTGAGCCGTGAAGAAATCGCTTTTCTGATCAACGCCGACCTGCTGGTAGCCGGTATCGCCACCCTGGTGCAGTCCTTCGGCATAGGCCCGGTGGGCATCCGCATGCCGGTGATGATGGGCGCCAGTTTCGCCGCCGTCGGCAGTATGGTCGCCATGGCGGGCATGCCCGGTATCGGCTTGCAGGGCATCTTCGGCGCCACCATCGCCGCCGGGTTCTTCGGCATGCTGATCGCGCCGTTCATGTCCAAGGTCGTGCGCTTCTTCCCGCCGTTGGTGACCGGCACCGTGATCACCGCCATCGGCCTGTCGCTGTTCCCGGTGGCCGTGAACTGGGCCGGTGGCGGCAGCGCGGCGGCCACCTTCGGCTCACCGATTTACCTGGCGATTGCCGCCCTGGTACTGGCCACCATCCTGCTGATCAACCGCTTCATGCACGGTTTCTGGGTGAATATCTCAGTGCTGATTGGCATGGGCCTGGGTTACGCCTTGTGCGGCGCCATCGGCATGGTCGACCTCAGCGGCCTGGCCCAGGCACCGTGGGTACAAGTGGTGACGCCGCTGCACTTCGGCATGCCGACGTTCGAGTTGGCGCCGATCCTGTCGATGTGCCTGGTGGTGGTGATCATCTTTGTCGAATCCACCGGGATGTTCCTTGCGCTGGGCAAGATCACCGGCCAGGACGTCACGCCGAAAATGCTGCGCCGTGGCTTGCTGTGTGATGCCGGTGCATCGTTCTTCGCCGGTTTCTTCAACACCTTCACGCACTCCTCCTTCGCGCAGAACATCGGCCTGGTGCAGATGACCGGCGTGCGTTGCCGCTCAGTGACAATCATGGCCGGTGCCTTTCTGATTGTGCTCAGTCTGTTGCCCAAGGCCGCGTACCTGGTGGCGTCGATTCCTCCGGCGGTGCTCGGTGGTGCGGCGATTGCCATGTTCGGCATGGTGGCGGCCACCGGCATCAAGATCCTCCAGGAAGCCGACATCGCCGACCGTCGCAATCAGTTACTGGTGGCAGTGAGCATCGGCATGGGCCTGATCCCGGTAGTACGCCCGGAGTTCTTCGCACAGTTGCCACTGTGGATGAGCCCGATCACCCACAGCGGCATCGCCATGGCAACCCTCAGCGCGCTATCGCTGAATATCCTGTTCAACATCCTCGGCGGTGCTGAACGCCCTGTAGTCGGCCCCGCACACACCTGACGCATGCCCCATTGTCGCCCTGTGCGCGCTGTAACGGCGCACTTGAGCCCTGACGTGGGAGCCAGTATTCTCCGCGCCCGCTTGAATCGACGGTTGTTTACCGCCTTGGCGCGGGTCTTGCTGTAGCAATAAAGCTGACCATTCAGACCACTTTTATTACCACCCAAAGGCGCCGCACCAGAGCGTCTGCGTAGAAGAAAAACCATAAAACTTTAACTCGGGAGCAACCGAATGAAACCTATGTTCAAAGGCCTGATGCTGGCGGGATCCCTGCTGGCCGGCGGCCAGGCCGTGGCCGGTGACTTGTTGCAGTGGCAGAACAACAGCCTGACGTATCTGTGGGGCAAGAGCTTTACCGTCAACCCACAGATCCAGCAAACCGTCACATTCGAACATGCCGATGCCTGGAAGTACGGCGACAACTTCGTCTTCGTCGACCGCATCTTTTACAACGGCAAGGAAGACGGCAACGTCGGCCCCAGTACGTATTACGGCGAGATCAGCCCGCGACTGTCGTTCGGTAAGATTTTTGACCAGGACCTGTCCTTCGGCCCGATCAAGGATGTGTTGCTGGCCTTCACCTATGAGTTCGGCGAGGGCGATAACGAGTCGTACCTGCTCGGCCCTGGCTTTGACCTGAACGTCCCGGGCTTCGACTACTTCCAGCTGAACTTCTACCAGCGCCAGACCGAAGGCAATCGCCCGGGTGACGGTGTGTGGCAGATCACCCCGGTATGGGCGTACACCCTCCCCGTGGGCAACTCCGACATCCTGATCGACGGCTTTATGGATTGGGTGGTGGACAACGACAAGAACGCCCGTGGCACTTACCACGCCAACCTGCACTTCAACCCGCAGGTCAAATACGACCTGGGCAAGGCGCTGCATTGGGGCGACAAGCAGTTGTATGTGGGGTTTGAATACGACTACTGGAAGAACAAGTACGGGATCGAGGATTCGGGCGCGTTCAAGACGAACCAGGACACGGCGAGCTTCCTGGTCAAGTATCACTTCTAAAAGCCACTGCAAGACAAATGTGGGAGGGGGCTTGCTCCCGATAGCGAAGTGTCAGTCACTCTATTTGTTGACTGACACACTGCTATCGGGAGCAAGCCCCCTCCCACATTCAGATAGTCGGCAGGCCCAGGAACCGGGTGATCTCTTCACGCTTGGCCAGCGCATCTTTCCTGCCCAACTCGATCAACTCGCTGCAATACCCCGCCTCGAACAACAAGTAACTCAACACCCCCGCCCCGCTCGTCTTGGTCGCCCCCGGCCCACGCAGGAACAACCGCAACGCCGCCGGCAATTCCTGCCGATGCCTTGCCGCGATTTCGTCGATCGGCTGGCTTGGCGCAATCACCAGCACTTCCACCGGTGCCAGGCCACGGGCCGCGCTGTCGGCGGGCTGGTGATGGCTGAACTGGTTCAGACGCTCCAGCAGTTCGATATCGCTTTCCAGGCTGTCGATGAACGTGCTGTTGAGCATATGCCCACCGATCTGGGCCAGGGTCGGTTCCTGCCCGGTGTAGGTACGTTGCACCGCCGGCTCATTGCCTCGTGGGTTGCCGCTGACGCCCACCACCAGCACGCGGGTCGCCCCCAGGTGCAGCGCCGGGCTGATGGGCGCGGATTGGCGCACCGCGCCGTCACCGAAATATTCCTGGTCGAGTTTCACCGGGGCAAACAGCAAGGGGATCGCCGAACTGGCCAGCAGGTGTTCAACCGTCAGTTGCGTCGGTACGCCGATACGTCGATGGCGCAACCAGGCGTCGATGGTGCCGCCGCCTTGATAGAAGGTCACCGCCTGCCCGGATTCGTAGCCGAAGGCCGTCACCGCCACGGCGTGCAGATGCTTGTGGCGGATAGCTTCGTCGATGCCATCGAGGTTCAACCGCTCGAGCAGCAGGTCGCGCAACGGTGAGCTATTGAGCAACGCCACCGGCACCTGGGCGCCGATGCCCAGCAGGCTGTGGATAAGGAAGCGGCTCGCCTGGCGGATCACCCCAGGCCAATCACTGCGCAACACCAGATGGCTGCGAAAGCCCTGCCAGAAGGCCGTAAGGCGCCCGATAGCGGCAGTGAAGTCCATGGCGCCGCTGGCCAGGGTCACCGCATTGATCGCGCCGGCAGAGGTGCCGACGATCACCGGAAAGGGGTTGGGTGCCCCTGGCGGCAACAGCTCGGCAATCGCCGCCAATACCCCCACCTGATACGCCGCTCGCGCCCCACCGCCGGAAAGAATCAAGCCTGTAACCGGTTCAGCTGGGCGCATTGCGTCACTCCATAGGGGGGAAGTCGGTCTTAGCGACGGCGTTTTTCGTACAGCTTGGGTTCGCCCGGGGGCCGGCTCTTGAAGCGGCGGTGGGTCCACAGGTATTGCTCGGGGCACTCGCGCACCGAAGCTTCGACCCACTGGTTGATACGCAGGCAGTCGACCTCATCGCTTTCGCCCGGGAAGTCGGTCAACGGCGGGTGGATCACCAGGCGGTAACCGCTGCCGTCCGCCAGGCGCTGCTGGGTGAACGGCACCACCAGCGCCTTGCCCAGCTTGGCGAACTTGCTGGTAGCGGGCACGGTGGCGGCCTGGATGCCGAACAGCGGCACGAAGATACTCTGCTTGGCGCCGTAGTCCTGGTCCGGCGCATACCAGATGGCGCGACCGGCGCGCAGCAGTTTGAGCATACCGCGCACGTCTTCGCGCTCGACCGCCAGGGAATCGAGGTTATGCCGCTCGCGGCCACGGCGCTGGATAAAGTCGAACAGCGGGTTGCCGTGCTCGCGGTACATGCCATCGATGGTGTGCTTCTGCCCCAGCAAGGCCGCGCCGATTTCCAGGGTGGTGAAGTGCAGGGCCATGAGGATCACGCCCTTGCCATCCAGTTGGGCCTGCTTGAGGTGCTCCAGGCCTTCGACATGGGCCAGGCGCGCCAGGCGCTGGCGCGACCACCACCAGCTCATGGCCATTTCAAAGAAGGCGATGCCGGTGGAGGCAAAGTTTTCCTTGAGCAGCTTCTTGCGCTCTGCGGCGGATTTTTCCGGGAAGCACAGTTCCAGGTTGCGTGCGGCGATGCGGCGACGTTCACCGGCCACTCGGTACATGCCCGCACCCAGCAGGCGACCAATGGTCAGCAGCGCGCGGTACGGCAGTTGGGTGACCAGCCACAGCAGGCCGAGTCCCAGCCATAACAGCCAAAAGCGCGGGTGAAAAAATACAGCTCGAAAACGCGGGCGATCCATTACAGATTCCGGGAAAGACAGGGCCGCGCATTCTACAACGGTTCGACTCGGCTTGCGGCCAGTGAGTGTTCTCGTTATAAGTCTCGACACTTTTCGTGACAAGCCGCTTTTTGCCGACCATGAGCCAAACCGAACCGCTAGACCAAGATCCCGTGTTCCAGCTGAAAGGCAGCATGCTCGCCATCACCGTGCTGGAACTGGCCCGCAACGACCTCGACGCCCTGGACCGCCAGCTCGCCGCCAAGGTTGCCCTGGCGCCAAACTTCTTCAACAACGCCCCGCTGGTACTGGCCCTGGATAAACTGCCGGCCGGCCAAGGCGTCATCGACCTGCCCGGCCTGATGCGTGTGTGCCGCTCCCATGGCCTGCGGACCCTGGCGATTCGCGCCAGCCGTATCGAAGACATTGCCGCAGCCATCGCCATTGAACTGCCAGTACTGCCGCCGTCTGGCGCGCGTGAGCGTCCACTGGAACCTTTGGTCGGAGAGGTGGCGAAAAAACCGGAAAAACCACCGGAACCTACGATCAAGCCTACAAAGATAATCACCACGCCCGTACGCGGCGGGCAGCAGATTTACGCCCAGGGCGGCGACCTGGTGGTGATCGCCTCGGTCAGTCCCGGCGCGGAACTTCTCGCCGATGGCAACATCCATGTATACGGCCCGATGCGCGGACGTGCCCTCGCCGGCATCAAGGGTGATACCAAGGCCCGCATTTTTTGCCAGCAATTGACCGCTGAGCTAGTGTCCATCGCAGGCCAGTACAAGGTTTCAGAAGATTTGCGCCGTGATCCGCTGTGGGGGGCCGCGGTGCAGGTCAGCCTGTCGGGCGATGTGTTGAACATCATCCGTCTTTAACGGATACTGCCGCATTTTCCAAGCATCTCTAGACTCTGATAGCACAGCGAAACTGGCATTACTTGCGTAGGAATACATGAAGGTTGGCGTTTTTCCTGCGAAAACCCGTCTTTTTCCTACAAAGGCTGTCCGCCTGCGGCGAGTTCCAAGAGATGTTTTTCAGGGACTGAAAAGTCCTTTTTCCTTAGGGGTGAAACACCTTGGCCAAGATTCTCGTGGTTACATCCGGCAAGGGTGGTGTGGGTAAGACCACCACCAGCGCCGCTATCGGTACCGGCCTCGCTTTGCGCGGCCACAAGACAGTCATCGTCGACTTCGACGTCGGTTTGCGTAACCTCGACCTGATCATGGGCTGCGAACGCCGCGTGGTGTACGACTTCGTCAACGTGGTCAACGGCGAAGCCAACCTGCAGCAGGCCCTGATCAAGGACAAGCGCCTTGAGAACCTGTACGTACTGGCCGCCAGCCAGACCCGCGACAAAGATGCGCTGACCAAAGAAGGCGTAGGCAAGGTTCTTGCCGAACTGAAGGAAACCTTCGAATTCGTGGTGTGCGACTCCCCGGCCGGTATCGAAACCGGTGCTCACCTGGCGATGTACTTCGCCGATGAAGCCATCGTGGTGACCAACCCGGAAGTGTCGTCGGTACGCGACTCGGACCGCATGCTCGGCCTGTTGGCCAGCAAGTCCAAGCGCGCCGAGGAAGGCCAGGACCCGATCAAGGAACACCTGTTGCTCACCCGCTACAACCCTGAGCGCGTCAGCAACGGCGAAATGCTCGGTGTTGAAGACGTCAAGGACATCCTCGCAGTGACCCTGCTGGGCGTGATCCCGGAATCCCAGGCGGTGCTGAAGGCTTCCAACCAGGGCGTCCCGGTGATTCTTGACGACCAGAGCGACGCCGGCCAGGCGTACAGCGATGCGGTTGATCGCTTGCTGGGCAAGACCGTGGAACATCGCTTCCTCGATGTTAAGAAGAAGGGATTCTTCGAGCGTATCTTTGGAGGCAACTAAACAATGAAATTTCTCGACTTCTTTCGCGCCAACAAAAAGCCAAGCACCGCGTCGGTCGCGAAAGAGCGTCTACAGATCATCGTGGCGCACGAACGCGGCCAACGCAGCACCCCGGACTACCTGCCCGCCTTGCAGAAGGAACTGGTGGAGGTGATCCGCAAGTACGTCAATATCGGCAACGATGACGTGCATGTCGCCCTGGAAAATGACGGCAGCTGCTCGATCCTGGAACTCAATATCACCCTGCCTGATCGTTGATCGAACAGGCGGCCGCCACGGCGGCTCGGTCACCTTGATTCCCTTACGGGAACCGGGTGGTCGAGCCGCCGTTGGCGTTTGTTACGAGGCTGTTTAATGCCGCTGTCCACTATTCATATCCTGCATCAGGACGACGCTGTCCTGGTGGTGAACAAGCCGACCCTGTTGCTCTCGGTGCCTGGCCGCGCCGACGACAACAAGGACTGCCTGATCACCCGCCTGCAGGAAAACGGCTACCCCGAAGCCCGCATCGTCCATCGCCTGGACTGGGAAACGTCAGGGATCATCCTGCTGGCCCGGGACGCCGATACCCATCGCGAACTGTCCCGCCAGTTTCACGACCGTGAAACCGAAAAGGCCTACACCGCTTTGGCCTGGGGCCAGCCGGAACTGGACAGCGGCAGCATCGACCTGCCCTTGCGCTACGACCCGCCGACCAAACCCCGCCACGTGGTGGACCACGAGTTCGGCAAGCACGCGCTGACCTTCTGGAAAGTCCTGGAACGTTGTGGCGAGTGGTGCCGCGTCGAGCTGACGCCGATCACCGGGCGCTCACACCAGTTGCGTGTGCATATGTTGTCCATCGGCCATCCGTTGCTGGGTGATGGTTTGTATGCCCACGAACAGGCCCTGGCTGCGTGGCCGCGCCTGTGCCTGCACGCGAGCATGCTGAGCTTCACTCATCCGCAAAGCGGTGAGCGCTTGCGCTTTGAGTGCCCTGCACCGTTCTAAAGCTGCAAATGCATTCAAATGTGGGAGGGGGCAAGCCCCTCCCACATTTAGTTCTGCATCAGTTCTCGCCACCGAGTTAAACCAATACGGTAAACTCCGCGCATTGCTGTCTGGAGCTATTTATGCGCGAAGCGTTGAATCAAGGCCTGATCGATTTCCTCAAGGCCTCCCCTACTCCTTTTCATGCCACAGCCGCCCTGGCCCAGCGCCTGGAAGCGGCCGGTTTCCAGCGCCTCGACGAGCGCGAAACCTGGACCACCGAAGCCAGCGGTCGCTACTACGTGACCCGCAACGACTCCTCGATCATCGCCTTCAAGCTCGGCCGCCACTCGCCGCTGCAAGGCGGGATTCGCCTGGTCGGCGCCCATACCGACAGCCCGTGCCTGCGGGTCAAGCCCCAGCCTGAGCTGCAACGCCAGGGCTTCTGGCAACTCGGCGTGGAAGTCTACGGTGGCGCGCTGCTGGCGCCGTGGTTCGACCGCGACCTGTCCCTGGCCGGCCGCGTCACCTTCCGCCGTGACGGCAAGGTCGAAAGCCAGCTGATCGACTTCAAGCTGCCCATCGCCATCATTCCCAACCTGGCCATTCACTTGAACCGTGAAGCCAACCAGGGCTGGGCGATCAATGCCCAGACCGAGTTGCCGCCGATCCTCGCGCAATTTGCCGGTGATGAGCGCGTGGACTTCCGTGCCGTGCTCACCGAACAACTGGCCCGCGAACATGGGTTGAACGCCGATGTGGTGCTCGACTACGAGTTGAGCTTCTACGACACCCAGGGCGCCGCCGTGATCGGCCTCAATGGCGACTTCATCGCCGGCGCGCGCCTCGACAACCTGCTGTCGTGCTACGCCGGCCTGCAAGCCCTGCTCACCAGTGAGACCGACGAAACCTGCGTGCTGGTGTGCAACGACCACGAAGAAGTCGGTTCCTGCTCGGCCTGCGGTGCCGATGGCCCGATGCTGGAACAGACCCTGCGTCGCCTGCTGCCTGAAGGCGATGAATTCGTACGCACCATCCAGAAATCCCTGCTGGTGTCGGCCGACAATGCCCACGGCGTACACCCCAACTACGCCGACAAGCACGACGCCAACCACGGCCCCAAGCTCAATGCCGGCCCGGTGATCAAGGTCAACAGCAACCAGCGCTACGCCACCAACAGCGAAACCGCCGGGTTCTTCCGCCACTTGTGCATGGCCGAAGAAGTACCGGTGCAGAGCTTCGTGGTGCGCAGCGACATGGGCTGCGGCTCGACCATCGGCCCGATCACCGCCAGCCACCTCGGTGTGCGTACGGTTGACATTGGTTTGCCAACGTTTGCCATGCACTCCATTCGCGAACTGTGCGGCAGCCATGACCTGGCGCATTTGGTGAAGGTGTTGGGCGCGTTCTACGCCAGCCACGACCTGCCCTGATCCAAAGGCTGAATACAGCCAGAAATGTGGGAGGGGGCTTGCCCCCGATGCGGTGGGTCAGCTAAAAACAAGCTGACTGACAGACCGCTATCGAGGGCAAGCCCCCTCCCACATTTGGTTTTACGTACACCTGATCTATATCACCTGCATTTCCCGCAATCCGACCTAGACTTGTCAGTATTCCCACCCCGACAAGGCCGTCGCCCATGATCTCCATGTCCTCTTTCCACGCCATGCTTATCCCTATTCTGATCGGCATGATCATGCTCGCGGTCGGCTTCAATTTTCGCGACAAGCCCCTGGGCGTGTTCGGCATGTGGATCGGTATGCTGCTGATCCTGGGCACCGTGGTGTACAAGATCCTCGCCAAACTGGCCGAATGACGATTGCCCTCGTACACTCGCTCAACCCGTCGTTTTCAAGGTTGACCGCCTCGTGCTTTCCCGTCTATTTGCCCTGCCCTGCTGTTTCCTGATCGCCCTGCTCACGCTGCTGCCGCTCACACCCGCCCAAGCGGTGGGCTTGCCTGGGCTGCTGGGCAGTACCAGCAAGACCCAGCCCCAGGCCGAAGTGCCGTTGGGGCAGTCGCTGGACGAGGTGATCAAGACCCTGGAAAACGACCAGCAACGCACGCAGTTGCTGAGCGACTTGAAGAAGCTGCGCGCCGCCACCCAGAAAGCCCAGCCCGTCGCCGAGCAAGGTGTGCTCGGGCTGATCGGCAGCACGCTATCAGGCCTGGAGCAGCAGTTCTCCGGCGCCGACAGCCCGCTGGGTCGCTGGTCGAATGAAATCGACCTGGCCAAGGATGAGTTCAGTGCGTTGATGCTGCCGGCCAGCGAGTGGGTGCCGATCATTTTCGGCTTTGCGGTGATCCTTGCGGTGTGGAGCCTGCTGGCTGCCGCATTGATCTGGTTGAGCCACCGGGTACGCGAGCGCTTCGGCCTGCCCGAGGAGTTGCCGCAACACCCGCGGACCTGGGACATGCTGCGCTTCGCCCTGCGCAAACTGGGGCCCTGGCTGATCGCGCTGGTGATCACCGTTTACCTGAGCTACGCCCTGCCCTCGTCCCTGGGCAAATCCTTGGCGATGGTGCTGGCTTACGCCTTGGTGGTCGGCACCTGTTTCTCGGCGATCTGTGTGATTGCCTTCTCGGTGCTCGACGGCCCGCACCGCCACCGTGCCCTGTATATCCTGCGCCACCAGGCCTTCCGCCCGCTGTGGTGGATCGGCAGCTTCGCCGCCTTTGGCGAAGCCTTGAGTGATCCACGGTTGGTAATCGCGCTCGGCCAGCACCTGGCCCACACGGCAGCGACCATCGCCAATGTGATGGCCGCGCTGTCCACTGGCGTGTTTATCCTGCGTTTCCGTCGGCCGATCGCCCACCTGATCCGCAACCAGCCCCTATCACGCCGCCTGACCCGTCGCGCCCTCAGCGACACAATCGAGATCATCGGCACGTTCTGGTACATCCCGGCCCTGCTGTTGGTGGGTATCTCGCTGTTCGCCACCTTCGTCTCCGCCGGAGACACCAGCACCGCCCTGCGCCAGTCGCTGTTGTGCACGGTGTTGCTGGTGTTATGCATGGTGATCAACGGCCTGGTGCGTCGCCATGCGCTCAAGCCGCAACGTGGGCACAAGCGCCATGCGCTGTACTCCGAACGCCTGAAAAGCTTTGTCTACACCCTCGCCCATCTGGTGGTGTGGCTGGTGTTTATCGAACTGGGGCTGCGGGTCTGGGGCCTGTCGCTGATTCGCTTTACCGAAGGCGATGGCCATGAAGTCAGCGTCAAGCTGTTTGGCCTGGGCGGCACGCTGCTGTTTGCGTGGCTGATCTGGATTCTCAGCGACACCGCGATCCATCACGCCCTCACCCGCTCGCGCAAAGGTCTGGCCAATGCCCGCGCGCAAACCATGATGCCGCTGATCCGCAACGTGCTGTTCGTGACCATTTTTATCATCGCCGCCATCGTCGCCCTGGCGAACATGGGCATGAACGTCACGCCACTGTTGGCCGGTGCCGGTGTGATCGGCCTGGCAATCGGTTTTGGTGCGCAATCACTGGTGGCGGACCTGATCACCGGCCTGTTCATCATCATCGAAGACTCCCTGGCGATTGATGACTACGTGGACGTCGGCGGCCACCTCGGTACCGTCGAAGGCCTGACCATCCGCACCGTGCGCCTGCGCGACATTGACGGCATCGTGCACACTATCCCGTTCAGCGAGATCAAGAGCATCAAGAACTACTCGCGGGAGTTCGGCTACGCAATCTTCCGAGTGGCCATCCCCTACAACATGGAAATCGACGACGCGATCAAGCTGATGCGCGATGTCGGCCAAAAAATGCGCAACGACCCGCTGCAACGCCGCAATATCTGGTCGCCGCTGGAGATTCAGGGGGTGGAAAGTTTCGAGTCGGGCAGTGCGATCCTGCGCGCGCGATTCAAGACGGCGCCGATCAAACAGTGGGAAGTGTCGCGGGCGTTCAACTTGTCGCTCAAACGTCATCTGGACGAAGCCGGGCTGGACCTGGCGACGCCGCGCTTGAGTGTGCAGGTGGTGACGGGGGCTGCGGGTGGGTTGGAGAAGGGCAAGAACGCCTAGGCAATGTGTTATTGCGTAAATACCGTCTTACCCAACACCGCGCAAATCCGCAGCTGTCGAGCCCCGGCGAGGCTGCGTCGGCCGCGACTTGATCCTGAATCGGCAGTGCGCCTGACGCAGCCTCGCTTGCGCTCGGCAGCTGCTACCGACCATTAGGCCAGTGCAGCGCCGTCCATCTTCTGGCGCAGGCTCAACGGACGCATATCGGTCCAGGTTTCTTCGATGTAGGCCAGGCACTCTTTCTTCAGGCCGCTCTTGCCCACGGTGCGCCAGCCTTCCGGCACGGCCTTGTAGTCGGGCCAGATGGAATACTGTTCTTCATGGTTGACCACTACCTGAAACAGGATGTCGTCGCGGTCAAATACTGAGGTCATTGCTGTTCTCCATCGTTCAAAGGCTGGCTGCGCACCACGCGCAGTGCTGATATTGGTAGAAACGTACCAACACGCTGAAAAATTAGAGGCTCGCGACAGCTGCCGCCAGGGCGCGCCCGAAAATCTCGGCCACGCGGTCGATTTCAGCGGCGGTGATCACCAGTGGCGGCAGGAAACGCACCACGCTGCCATGCCGCCCGCCCAGCTCGAGGATCAGGCCGCGCTTGAGGCATTCGCGCTGTACCAGCGGTGCCAGCTGGCGATGCACTGGCGGGTGGCCCTGAATATCCGGGGTGCCGTCCGGGTCCACCAGTTCAACGCCGAGCATCAGCCCGCGCCCGCGAATATCCCCCAGGTGCGGATAGTCACGCTGCAGGATGCGCAGGTGTTCGCCGAGGCGCTCGCCCATGGCCGTCGCATGGCCGGCCAGGTCGTGCTGCTTGAGGTAGCGCATCACCGCCGAACCCGCCGCCATGGCCATCTGATTGCCACGGAACGTCCCGGCATGGGCGCCCGGCAGCCAGGTGTCGAGCCAGTCGCGATACACCACCACCGCCAACGGCAGGCTGCCGCCGATGGCCTTGGACATCACCACCACATCCGGAATGATGCCGGCGTGTTCGAAGGCAAACATCTTGCCGGTACGAGCGAAACCGCTCTGGATCTCATCGACGATCAAGGCCACACCCGCCTGCTCGGTGATGCGCCGCAGGCCGCGCAGCCAGTCGAGATCGGCCGGGATCACCCCGCCCTCGCCCTGCACCACTTCGACAATCACCGCCGCCGGCAGCAACACCCCGGCTTCCGGGTCGTTGAGCAGGTTTTCCAGGTAATGCAGGTTGACCCGCACACCTTCTGCACCGCCGAGACCGAACGGGCAACGGTAGTCATAGGGAAATGGCAAAAACTGCACGCCATTACCGAGCAAGGCACCCAAGGGTTTTTTCGGCCCCAGGCTGCCCATCAGGCTCAACGCGCCCTGGCTCATGCCGTGATAACCGCCCTGGAACGACAGCACCGTACTGCGCCCCGTGGCGGTGCGCACCAGCTTCAACGCCGCTTCCACGGCATCGGTACCGGTGGGGCCGCAGAACTGGATCCTGGCTTCCCGCGCCAGTTCCGCCGGCAGCAGGCCGAACAGGTCCTGCACGAACTGGTCCTTGACCGGCGTGGTCAGGTCCAGGGTATGCAACGGTAATTCGTCGTTCAGCACTTGCTGGATGGCCTGGATCACGACCGGGTGGTTGTGCCCCAACGCCAGGGTGCCGGCGCCGGCCAGGCAATCAATGAAACTGCGGCCTTCCACATCTTCCACGTAGATCCCCTTGGCGCGCTTGAGCGCCAGGGGGATGCGCCGTGGGTAACTGCGGGCGTTGGACTCCTGCTGGCGCTGGCGGGCCAGCAGCGGGCTTTCGTCGAACTGATAAAGCGTTTCATGCACCTGGGTATCTTCGATACGGCTGGTAGCGACTGACATCTCTCGATCCCTCAATACGCGGATGATGGTGACCAAACTGCCGATCCGTTGGCGTCTGGCCCAAGGGCATGCGCACGGATTTCCTGTTATGGAAACGCACCAGCTTCAAGCGGATTTAGGGGCTGATGTCGGTAACTGATGTATGAAGATCCAAATGTGGGAGGGGCGGTGCGACGATTCGACTTGCCCCCCAATGAGGCCGGAACAGACGCTGAAGATTTAGCCCTTGAACACTTCATCCAACAAGTTATGCATCGACCGGAAGGCCCGTGCAGCAGTCTTCGCGTCATACATCATCTTGCCTGGCACATTGGCATCCGGGTCGGTGAAGGAATGCACCGCACCGCCGTAGCTCAGCAATTGCCAATCCACGCCGGCCGCGTTCATTTCATCTTCGAACGCCGGCAGTTGCTCTTTCGGCACCAGCGGGTCGGAAGCCCCGTGCAGCACCAGCACTGAACCCTGGATGTTTTTCGCATCTGCCGGATTCGGCGTATCCAGGGTGCCGTGGAACGATACGGCAGCCTTCAACGGCGCACCGGTACGCGCCAGTTCCAGGGAGCAGCAACCGCCGAAGCAGAAACCAAAGGTGGCCAGCTTCGAGGTATCCACCGCCGCTTCGGTCTGGCCCTGCAGTTGCTCAAGAGCAGCCTGCATGCGCTTGTTCAGCAACGGGCGATCATTCTTCAACGGCATCATTGCCGCACCGGCTTCATCGCCATTCGACGGGCGCACGGTTTGCCCGTAGAGGTCGGCGATCAGCACCACGTAGCCCTTGGCGGCAACGCTCTTGGCGATCTCTTCGGCACCCGCACTTACACCCATCCAGTTCGGCGCCATCAGCAGGCCGGGCAGTGGGTTCTTCTGGCTGGCATCGAACGCCAGGCGGCTTTCATAAGACTGGCCATCAATCTGATAGACCACGGAACGCACAGTGACTTGGCTCATCATTTACTCCAGTTGAAGATCAGTAGAACGGAAATGGGCTGTAGGAGCGAGGGGGACGCCTAGTTCCTACAAACAAAAAAACCCGCCGAAGCGGGTTTTTCTACAACGGTGTCAGATCGACAGTTCAACCAACAGCTTGTTCAGTCGGCGCACGTAGGCGGCCGGGTCTTTCAGGCTGTCGCCAGCGGCCAGGGCCGCCTGGTCGAAGAGGATGTGCGACAGGTCGCCAAACCGCTCTTCGCTCTGCTCGCCGTCGAGTTTCTCGATCAGCGGGTGAGCCGGGTTGAATTCGAAGATCGGCTTGGAGTCCGGGACCTTCTGGCCACTGGCTTCGAGGATCTGGCGCATCTGCATGCCCAGGTCCTGCTCACCGATGGCCAGGATCGCCGGGGAATCGGTCAGACGGTGCGAAACCCGCACTTCGCTGACGGCATCGCCCAGGGATGCCTTGATCCGCTCAACCAGGCCTTCTTTGGCCTTGGCGACTTCTTCGGCTTCTTTCTTCTCTTCTTCGGAGTCCAGGTTACCCAGGTCCAGGTCACCACGGGCCACGTCGACGAAGGATTTGCCGTCAAACTCGTTGAGGTAGCTCATCAGCCACTCATCGATACGGTCGGTCAGCAGCAGCACTTCGATGCCTTTCTTGCGGAAGACTTCCAGGTGCGGGCTGTTCTTGACCTGTGCGTAGGTTTCGCCGGTCAGGTAGTAAATCTTGTCCTGGCCTTCCTTGGCACGTGCCAGGTACTCGGCCAGGGAAACGACCTGTTCGCCGTCTTCACCCAAGGTGGAAGCGAAACGCAGCAGGCCGGCGATTTTTTCCTTGTTGGCGAAATCTTCTGCCGGGCCTTCTTTCATGACCTGGCCGAAGTTTTTCCAGAAGCCCTTGTATTGCTCAGGCTCGTTCTTCGCCAGTTTCTCCAGCATGTCGAGTACGCGCTTGGTCAGCGCCGACTTCATGGAGTCGATAATCGGGTCTTTTTGCAGGATTTCCCGCGACACGTTCAGCGACAGGTCATTGGAGTCGACCACGCCCTTGATAAAGCGCAGGTACAGCGGCAGGAAGGACTCCGCCTGGTCCATCACGAACACGCGCTGCACGTACAGCTTCAGGCCTTTCGGCGCTTCACGCTGGTACAGGTCGAACGGCGCACGGGCCGGCACGTAGAGCAGAGAGCTGTATTCCAGCTTGCCTTCGACCTTGTTGTGGCTCCAGCTCAGCGGGTTTTCGTAGTCGTGACCGATGTGCTTGTAGAACTCCTGGTATTCCTCGTCCTTGATTTCGGTACGCGGACGGGTCCACAGGGCGCTGGCGCGGTTGACGGTTTCCCATTCCTCGGCAGGCTTCTCTTCACCTTCGACGGCCGCTTGTTCTTTCGGCAGCTCGATCGGCAAGGCGATATGGTCGGAGTACTTCTTGATGATATTGCGCAGGCGCCAGCCATCGGCGAACTCGTCTTCACCGGATTTGAGGTGCAGGACGATGCGGGTGCCACGATCAGCCTTTTCGATGGTGGCGATTTCGAATTCGCCCTCACCTTTGGAAGACCAGTGCACGCCTTCGCTGGCGTCTAGGCCGGCACGACGGCTGAACACTTCAACCTTGTCGGCTACGATGAAGGCCGAGTAGAAGCCCACGCCGAACTGGCCGATCAGGTGCGAATCTTTCTTCTGGTCGCCAGACAGGTTTTTCATGAAGTCGGCGGTGCCGGATTTGGCGATGGTCCCCAGGTGGGTGATCGCATCGTCACGGCTCATGCCGATACCGTTATCTTCGAGCGTGACGGTATTGGCGTCTTTGTCGAAGCTCACACGGATTTTCAGTTCCGCGCCACCTTCCAGCAGTTCAGGCTTGGACAGGGCTTCGAAACGTAATTTGTCGACAGCGTCAGAGGCGTTCGAGATCAATTCGCGAAGGAAGATTTCCTTGTTGGAATACAGCGAATGGATCATGAGGTGCAGCAGTTGCTTCACCTCGGTCTGGAAGCCCAGGGTTTCCTTTTGAGTTTCCACACTCATGGTCATCAAACTCCAATTGGATGGCAGTGGCCGCGCCCTTGAGGGTTGGCGGCGGGTTGTCATCAAAGTTGGGGGCTAAGACCAGGATTTCAAGGGCGGCTGCCTTCCTCGATCTTGAAATGCGCACGGGCGGTGGCAATCGGTTCGGCGGCGGTGCTTTGCCAGGCGGTGATCGCCACATTCGCCACCCGTCGGCCCTGGCGCCACACCTGGCATTTGGCGTAAGTGTCGCGAAACTGGCCGGCGCGCAGGTAATCAAGCGAAAAATCGATGATTTTCGGGATGCCCGGCGCTCCGGTAAACACCAGCAGGTGCAACGCCGCTGCCAACTCCATAAAGCCGGCAATCACCCCGCCATGAAGCGCCGGCAATATAGGGTTACCAATATTGTCCTTGTGGGCCGGCAGGCGAAACAGCAACTCATCCCCCAACCGGGTGCATTCGATACCGATCAGTTTGGCGTAAGGGATCAGGTCCAGCAGGGCCTCGTAGTTGCCTCGCTGGTGGGCTTGTTCCAGGCGGGTCTTGAATCGATGTGTCATGCCTGCTCTCCCTTGATGGCGCTACCCAACCCTTGTGTACCTTTGAGGCGCTTGCCCATGCGCATGAAGGTGCCCACCACATGGGCGATGGGTTGTTGCGGGTCGTCCTGGTAGGCAACACCACGGGTGAAGATCACGTCGGTCGTCACACGGTAGCACTGGGCGAAGCCATACACCGGCTTATGCGGCTCGGCGGGATGCATATAGTCGACGCGCAGATCCAGGGTCGGGCACACCTCGAACTCCGGCAGGACACACAGGGTGGCCATACCGCAGGCAGTGTCCATTAAAGAGGTCAAAGCGCCACCATGGATCACACCGGTCTGGGGATCACCCACCAGGTGTGCGGCGTAAGGCATGACCAAGGTGATGCCCTCCTCGCTGGCATGATGAGCGGCAATACCCAGCACCTGGCAATGGCGCAAGGCCGAGACAAAGCGCTTCGCGCGCTCTAACAAGGGATTTTCGGTCATTCGTTGCAGACTCTTATTAGTGTTGATGTGCGAAATAGACGGTACCGGCGAAAGTTCCTTTGAAGCCGTTGTTTATATATCTGTGGAATAAAAGGAACTAATGCTGAACCCCTACGCTCGAAAGGCCAGTAGATATCTTCACTAAGGAGAAACACCCCATGCGTAAGACTTTAGCTATTTCCATGATGTTGGCCGCTGCCCTCGGTCTCGCTGCTTGCGACAAAAAATCCGAAGACAAAGCCCAAGACGCCGCAGCGCACTCTGAGCAAGCTCAAAAAGACATGGCGAAAGCTCAGGATAAAGTGAACGACGCTGCGAAAGAAAACGCCGATGCTGCCAAAGCTCAGGCTGAATCGAACGACGCCGCCGCAAAAGAAGCAGCACCTGCTACCCCTGCCACCGGTTCTTGATACCGCGGCATGAAATAGCTTCGCTGCAAAAAGAAAGCCCGCTTAAATAGCGGGCTTTACTTTGTCTGCTTTTTTATTCGCCGCGTTAGTGCCCGGATCGGACTAAGCCGCCTCTTTGGCGGGTTCCGATACCGGCGTATCAGTCTGTGTATACACCATCACTTGCAGTACATCGGAATGAAACTCCCGACGGTACAGCACCAACACTACCCCGCTGCTCATCAACATGAACAACCAAGGGCTGACGAACCAAGCCAGCATGGTCATGCCGAAATAATAAGCACGCAGGCCAAAGTTGAACTGGTTGGCGGCCATGGAGATCACACGCGCCGCACGCAGGGCAAACGCCTTGCGTTCCTGCTCCGACACATGCCGCTCACCGATCATCGGCGCCGACCCTACCAGCACCGCTGCAAAGTTGTACTGGCGCATGCACCAACTGAAGGTAAAGAAGGCATAGACGAAGACCAGCGCCAGGCACAGCAGCTTGATCTCCGACATGCCCTGGGAGGCCTGCTGCACCATGGGGATGTCCGCCAGCAATGACACTGCCCGCTCGGAGGCACCCAACACCGTAAGAATGCCGGCGAGGATGATCAAGGTGCTGGAGGCGAAGAATGAGGCATTACGCTCCAGGTTGCCGATCACGCTGGCGTCAGCAATCCGGTTGTCACGCAGCAACATGCGGCGCATCCAGTCCTCGCGATACAAATGCAGCACGCTGGCCAGGCACGCGGTGTCCCGCGCCTTCCAGGTGGCATAACGGGTGTAGCCGCCCCAGCACAGGATGAACCAGAGGGCAGCGAGCAGGTGGATCTGATTGGCTTCGACGAACGACATGCGGGTCCTTGCAGAAATAAGATTGAAAAACTTTTTCGCGTCTGTTCGACGTTAGCGCAAAGAAAAAGACACTGCCCGCCGCTCAAAAAAAATGCCCCATATCGATTGATACGGGGCATTTCTGCACTGCATGAAACCTGCCTGTTACGCGGTGACTTCGCTGCGCTTACCCAGCATACGATCAATCACAACCGCCACAACCAGCGTCATCACCGAAGGCACCAGCCAGGCCAGGCCTTGCTCGCTCAGCGGCAGGTTCGCCAGCTGCGAAGGCATCCAGCCCGCCAGGCCGGCGCCCTTGAGCGCGTCGATGCAGCCAAAAATGAACGACATCAGCATCACCGGTCCGACGATACGGCCCTGCTCCTGCCAGAAGTCTTTGCAGAAGCTCAAGGCCACCAGCACGATGCACGGCGGGTAGATCGCGGTGAGTACCGGGATCGAGAACGCAATCAGCTTGGTCAAGCCCAGGTTCGACACGAACAGCGAGAACAGCGCCAGGATCACTACCAGGGTCTTGTAGGACAGCGGCAGGATTTTGCTGAAGTACTCGGCGCAAGCACAGGTCAGGCCGACCGCGGTGACCAGGCACGCGAGCGAAATCAACACCGCCAGGAAACCACTGCCCAGGGAACCGAAGGTGTGTTGCACATAGGCATGCAATACAGCCGCGCCATTGGCAGCGCCGGCAGCGACTTCATGGCTGCCCGCCCCAAGGCGGAACAGACTGATGTACACCAGCGCCAAACCTACACCGGCAATCAACCCGGCGATGATCGCGTAACGGGTGATCAGCTTGGGCGACTCGACACCACGGGAACGGATCGCGTTGACGATCACAATGCCAAACACCAGCGCACCCAGGGTATCCATGGTCAGGTAACCATTGATAAAGCCCTGGGAGAACGGTGCGGCGACGTATTCCGGGGTGGCGACACCCACCTCACCGGCCGGCAGTGCAAACGCGGCAATGCCGAGGATGGCCAGCGCGATGATCTTCAGGGGCGCCAGGAAGCGACCCACGGTGTCCAGCAGTCGGCCTGGGTACAGGGAGACAAAGAACACCACCAGGAAATACACCGAGCTGTAGAGAAACAACGCCAGCGGGCTTTCGCCAGTCAGCGGTGCCAGGCCCACTTCAAAAGACACGGTCGCCGTACGCGGGGTGGCGAACAGCGGCCCTACCGCCAGATACGCCGCCGCCGCGAGCAGGCCACCGGCGATCTTGCCGATCGGGCTGCTCAACGCGTCCATACCGCCGCCGACCTTGGCCAGGGCGATCACGGTGACCACCGGCAGGCCGACGGCGGTGATCAGGAAGCCCAGCGCCGCCATCCAGACATGAGGCCCGGACTGCAAACCAACGATAGGCGGGAAGATGATGTTGCCGGCGCCCACGAACAGGGCGAAGGTCATGAAGCCCAACGCCAGGATGTCCTGGCTTTTCAACACTTTCATTTGAGGAAATACCACACTACTGAATCGGAATTTAGAGAGGGATTCCCTATGGATGAGGGAAATGCTGCCGGCCCTTATGGGCACCGACCGGTCTAGCGCGCAGCTTCCTTTTGGGAGGCGGACGCATAAAGAGGCGGCTAGGGTACAGAATTAGCCTGACAAACGCACTGTTGCGGGGCGTACTGTCCGATAAGCGACATCTGAATGTCGCGTTTTCATACTTAATTTGGCAATACAAACAAAATTGTGGGAGGGGGCTTGCCCCCGATTGCGGTGCGTCAGTCACACATTAGCTGGCTGACACACTGCAATCGGGGGCAAGCCCCCTCCCACATTGAGCTTTCACTCACTTTCAGAATGCACAAAGGCCACCCGAAGGTGGCCTTTGTGTGGTGAAGCGTCAGCTAAGCGCGAGGCTTACTTGACAGCCCAACCGGTCAGCTCAGCCAAGGCCTTGCCGATGTCTGCCAGCGAACGCACGGTTTTAACGCCTGCGTCTTGCAGTGCAGCGAATTTCTCGTCTGCAGTGCCTTTGCCGCCAGAGATGATTGCGCCAGCATGGCCCATGCGCTTGCCCGCAGGGGCAGTCACACCAGCGATGTAGGAAACAACCGGCTTGGTCACGTGTGCCTTGATGTAGGCAGCCGCTTCTTCTTCAGCCGAACCGCCGATCTCACCGATCATCACGATCGCTTCGGTCTTCGGGTCTTCCTGGAACAGTTTCAGGATGTCGATGAAGTTGGAGCCTGGGATCGGGTCACCGCCGATGCCGACGCAAGTCGACTGACCGAAACCGGCGTCAGTAGTTTGCTTCACAGCTTCGTAGGTCAGGGTGCCGGAACGGGAAACGATACCGACTTTACCTGGCAAGTGAATGTGACCTGGCATGATGCCGATCTTGCATTCGCCTGGAGTGATCACGCCTGGGCAGTTAGGGCCGATCAGGACTACGCCCAGCTCGTCGCACTTAACTTTAGCGTCGAGCATGTCCAGGGTAGGAATGCCTTCGGTGATGCAAACGATCAGCTTGATGCCGCCGAATGCTGCTTCCAGGATCGAGTCCTTGCAGAAAGGAGCTGGAACGTAGATCACGCTGGCGGTGGCGCCAGTGGCAGCTACAGCATCTTTCACGGTGTTGAACACTGGCAGGCCCAGGTGCTCGGTGCCGCCTTTGCCCGGAGTTACGCCGCCAACCATCTTGGTGCCGTATTCGATGGCTTGCTGGGTGTGGAAACTACCTTGCGAACCGGTAATACCCTGGCAGATAACTTTGGTGTCTTTATTGATCAGGACGCTCATTATTTGCCCTCCGCAGCTTTGACAACTTGTTGAGCAGCGTCGGTCAGGCTGGTAGCCGCGATGATGTTCAAACCGCTTTCTGCCAGTACTTTAGCGCCCAGTTCAGCGTTGTTGCCTTCAAGGCGAACAACAACCGGGATTTTAACGCCGACTTCTTTCACTGCACCGATGATGCCTTCGGCAATCATGTCGCAACGAACGATGCCGCCGAAGATGTTGACCAGTACTGCAGCGACGTTGGAGTCGGACAGGATGATCTTGAAGGCTTCGGTTACGCGTTCTTTGGTAGCACCACCGCCTACGTCGAGGAAGTTGGCTGGTTTGCCGCCATGCAGGTTGACGATGTCCATGGTACCCATGGCCAGGCCAGCACCGTTGACCATGCAACCGATGTTACCTTCCAGGGCTACGTAGTTCAGTTCGAACTTGGCAGCGTGCGCTTCGCGCGGATCGTCTTGCGACGGATCGTGGAAAGTCTTCAGCTTAGGCTGACGGTACATGGCGTTGGCGTCGATGTTGATCTTGGCGTCGAGGCAATGCAGATCGCCGTCAGCCTTGATCACCAGCGGGTTCACTTCCAGCAGGGCCAGATCGTGATCCTGGAACAGCTTGGCCAGACCTACGAAGATCTTGGCGAACTGGGCAACTTGCTTGCCTTCCAGACCCAGCTGGAAAGCCAGCTCGCGACCCTGGAATGGCTGAGCGCCAACCAGTGGATCGATAGTGGCTTTCAGAATTTTTTCTGGGGTTTCGTGAGCGATCTTCTCGATGTCCACGCCACCTTCGGTGGAAGCCATGAACACGATGCGACGGCTCGAACGGTCAACGACAGCGCCCAGGTACAGCTCTTTAGCGATATCAGTGCACGATTCAACCAGGATCTTGGTGACTGGCTGGCCATTGGCATCAGTCTGGTAAGTCACCAGACGCTTGCCCAGCCACTGCTGTGCGAAGGCCTTGGCGTCTTCTTTGCTGCGAACCAGCTTAACGCCGCCCGCTTTACCGCGACCACCAGCGTGGACCTGGGCTTTGACAACCCACTCGGTGCCGCCGATTTTGTCGCAAGCTTCTGCTGCTGCTTCCGGGGTGTCTACTGCGTAGCCCTTGGAAACTGGCAGGCCGTATTCAGCGAACAGCTGCTTACCCTGATACTCGTGAAGATTCATGCTTTTTACCGTCTTCGTTAGGTACTGCGCATTCGGCGCTGCGCTCATTATGAGTGCCGCGCCACCTGTGACTGCCGCTTGCGCAACTTGCGGGGCTCAAGGCCCGTAAAGCTGCGCAAGACTGCGTCCAGCGGATATTCCGCGGTGAGTCTTGCGCGCAAGGCTCACGACGGGCAACTCCGCCGTGGTTTCTTATTATCTCGCTTAGCGCTTCTTCTTGTTGGCGATGTGGATGGCATGGCCATTCACTGCCAACGCGGCTTCGTGCAGCGCTTCGGACAGGGTCGGATGGGAGAAGACCATCATGCCGATGTCCTCGGCACTGGTGCCGAATTCCATACCGATCGCGCCCTGCTGAACCAGTTCTGCTGCGCCTGGGCCAATCACGTGGACGCCCAATACGCGGTCAGTCTTGGCATCAGCGATGACTTTGACAAAACCACCGGTGTCGTTGGCTGCCATGGCACGGCCAGAAGCGGCAAACGGGAAGGTGCCGACGTTAACTTCAACGCCTTCAGCTTTCAACTGCTGTTCGTTCTTGCCGACCCATGCAATTTCCGGGTGGGTGTAGATAACCGATGGGACCAGGTCGTAGTTCATCTGGGTTTTGTGGCCCTTGATGCGCTCGACAACCATGATGCCTTCTTCGGAAGCTTTGTGCGCGAGCATCATGCCGCGAACCACGTCGCCAATGGCGTAGACGCCAGGAACAGTGGTAGCGCAGTGATCGTCAACGTGGATGAAGCCACGCTCGTCGATGTTCACGCCGCTGTCGGAAGCCAGCAGGTCGGTGGTCACTGGACGGCGACCAACGGCTACGATCAGCTTGTCGAAAGTGATGGTCTGTTCGCCATCCTTGTCGGTGTAGGTCACGACGACTTCTTCGCCGTTAACCTTCGAGCCGGTCACGCGAGCGCCCAGCTTGATGTCCAGACCTTGTTTGGTCAGGGTTTTCAGCGCTTCCTTGGACACTGCGGTGTCGGCAGCCAGCAGGAACGTGTCCAGGGCTTCCAGCACGGTCACTTCGGAACCCAGGCGGGACCAGACCGAACCCAGCTCCAGGCCGATCACGCCAGCGCCGATCACGCCCAGGCGCTTAGGCACAGCCTGGAATTCCAGGGCGCCGGTCGAATCAACGATCACGTTCTGGTCAACCGGAGCCGGTGGAATGTCGATTGGACGTGAACCTGGGGCCAGGATCACGTTCTCGGCTTCGATGATTTCTACCGAACCGTCCGGCTTGGTGATTTCAACTTTCTTGCCGGCCAGCAGTTTGCCGTGGCCTTGCAGGGAAGTCACGCCGTTGGCCTTGAACAAGGTCGCAACGCCGGAAGTCAGGCCTTTAACGATGTTGGCTTTACGGCCGACCATTGCTGGCACGTCCATGGTCACGCCAGCATGGTTGATGCCGTGGATCGCGAAGCCGTCTTGGGCTTCGTGGAATTTCCAGGAGCTGTCCAGCAGCGCCTTGGAAGGAATGCAACCAACGTTCAGGCAAGTACCGCCCAGTGCCAGTTTGCCTTCCTTGTCGGTGTATTTTTCGATGCAAGCAGTCGAGAGGCCCAGTTGTGCGGCCTTGATGGCGGCAACGTAGCCGCCAGGACCTGCACCAATCACTACGACGTCAAATTTCTGTGTCATGAAAATAGATCCTCTATTAGCTTCAAGCGTCAAGCTTCAAGCTGCAAGCCAAACTGCATTTACTTGCAGCTTGCAGCTCGCAACTTGAAGCTGCTCCAATCAAATATCCAGGAGCAAGCGAGCCGGGTCTTCCAGCAGGTTCTTGATGGTCACCAGGAAAGTCACGGCTTCTTTACCATCGATCAGGCGGTGATCGTACGACAGCGCCAGGTACATCATTGGGCGGATCACGACTTGGCCGTTGATGGCCATCGGACGCTGGATGATGTTGTGCATGCCCAGGATCGCGGCTTGTGGCGGGTTAACGATCGGAGTCGACATCATCGAACCGAAGGTACCACCGTTGGTGATAGTGAAGGTACCACCGGTCATCTCGTCGATGGTCAGCTTGCCGTCACGGGCTTTCTTGCCGAAGCCGGCGATGCCGCCTTCGATTTCGGCCAGGCTCATCAGCTCGGCGTTACGCAGGACCGGAACCACCAGGCCACGGTCGCTGGACACGGCAACGCCGACGTCTGCGTAGCCATGGTAAACGATGTCGCCGCCGTCGATGGAGGCGTTGACTGCCGGGAAGCGTTTCAGCGCTTCGGTGGCCGCTTTCACGAAGAACGACATGAAGCCCAGGCGCACGCCGTTGTGGGACTTCTCGAACAGATCCTTGTACTTCGAACGCAGGGCCATGACTTCGGTCATGTCGACTTCGTTGAACGTGGTCAGCATCGCCATGTTCGACTGTGCTTCAACCAGACGCTTGGCCACGGTGGCGCGAACGCGGGTCATCGGTACACGCTTCTCGGTGCGGTCGCCGGCAGCGAACACAGGAGCAGAGGCAGCCGGGGCAGCAGCCTTGGCAGGCGCAGCAGCCGGAGCGTTTTTCTTGGCTTCAACAGCAGCAACCACATCTTCCTTGGTCACACGGCCGTCTTTGCCGGTGCCCTTGATGGAAGCCAGGTTGATGCCGTTTTCTTCCGCCAACTGGCGAGCAGCCGGTGCAGCGATTGGATCTTCGCCACCCGCAGCCGGAGCGGCAGCAGGCGCCGAGGCAGCGGCCGGTGCAGCAGCGGCAGCAGGAGCAGCGGCAGCGCTGCCCTCTTCGATCGAGCCCAGTACCTGGTTCGACAGAACGGTAGCGCCTTCTTCGGCAACGATTGCGCCCAGCACGCCGTCAGCTTCGGCCAACACTTCCAACACGACTTTGTCGGTCTCGATGTCGACGATCAGGTCGTCACGCTTGACGGCCTCACCTGGTTTCTTGTGCCAGGTGGCAACGGTGCCATCGGCAACCGATTCCGGGAATGACGGGGCTTTGATTTCGATAGCCATTATCTGTGGGTCCTTAAAATTCGGTTTCAGTCAGCGCGAAGGCGTTAAACAGTGAAAGCATCTTGCAGCAGTTTTTCCTGCTGCTCGGCGTGCATCGACGCATAACCACACGCAGGTGCAGCGGAAGCATCACGGCCGGCGTACTCCAGGCCCAGGGCCTTGTTGTGGTTACCGATGCTGCGACGCAGGTGATGCTGGCTGCTGTACCACGCGCCCTGGTTCATCGGTTCTTCCTGACACCACACCACATTGGTGAGGTTGGTGTAAGGCGCGATGATCTCCATGAGGTCATCTTCCGGGAACGGGTAAAGCTGCTCGATACGCACGATGGCGATGTCTTCGCGGCCTTCGGCACGGCGTTTTTCCAGCAGGTCGTAGTAGACCTTGCCGCTGCACAGGATCAGGCGAGTGACCTTGGCCGCATCCAGCGTATCGATCTCTGGGATCACGGTCTGGAACGAACCGTCCGCCAGATCTTCCAGGGTCGAGATGGCCAATTTGTGACGCAGCAGCGATTTCGGGGTCAGCACTACCAGCGGCTTGCGCAGCGGGCGGATTACCTGGCGACGCAGCAAGTGGTAGATCTGCGCCGGGGTGGTTGGCACGCACACCTGGATGTTGTGCTCGGCGCACAGCTGCAGGTAACGCTCCAGACGGGCCGAGGAGTGCTCCGGACCCTGACCTTCATAACCGTGTGGCAGCAGCATGGTCAGACCGCACAGACGGCCCCACTTGTGCTCGCCGCTGGTGATGAACTGGTCGATCACCACCTGGGCACCGTTGGCGAAGTCGCCGAACTGGGCTTCCCAGATCACCAGCGCCTGCGGCGTGGTGGTCGAGTAACCGTATTCGAACGCCAGTACGGCTTCTTCGGACAGGAACGAATCGTACAAGTCGAAACGCGGCTGGCCTTCGTACAGGTTCTGCAACGGGATGTAGGTGCCCGCGTCTTTCTGGTTGTGCAATACCGCATGACGGTGCGAGAACGTACCACGGCCGATGTCCTGGCCGGTCATGCGGATCGGGTGACCTTCGAACGCCAGGGTCGCGTACGCCATGGTTTCGGCGTAACCCCAGTTGATCGGCAGGCCGCCGGCTTGCATCTTCTGACGGTCTTCGTAGATTTTCGCAACCTGGCGCTGCACCACGAAGCCATCCGGGATTTCCAGCAGCTTGGCGGACAGTTCCTGCAGGGTCTTCAGATCGAACGAGGTGTCGTGACGCGCCGTCCAGGTGTGACCCAGGTACGGACGCCAGTCAACGAACAGCTCTTTGTTCGGCTCCTTGACCAGGCTTTTTACTACATGCAGACCATTGTCCAGCGCGTTGCGGTATTCATCGATTTTCGCCTGAACACGTGCATCGTCAACGATACCGGCCTTGGTCAGGCTTTCGGCATACAGCTCACGGGTGGTGCGCTGCTTGGTGATCTGCTGGTACATCAACGGCTGGGTGCCGCTTGGTTCGTCGGCTTCGTTGTGACCGCGACGGCGGTAGCAAACCAGGTCGATCACCACGTCACGCTTGAACTGCATGCGGTAGTCGACAGCCAGTTGGGTCACGAACAGCACGGCTTCCGGATCATCGCCATTCACATGGAGGATCGGCGCCTGGATCATCTTGGCAACGTCGGTGGCGTACTCGGTGGAACGCGCGTCCAACGGGTTGCTGATGGTGAAACCAACCTGGTTGTTGATGACGATGTGAACGGTACCGCCAGTCTTGAAGCCGCGGGTCTGCGACATCTGGAACGTTTCCAGGACCACGCCTTGACCGGCGAATGCCGCGTCACCGTGGATGGAAATCGGCAGGACTTTTTCACCGGTGGTGTCGTTACGACGATCCTGGCGAGCACGGACCGAACCCTCGACCACTGGAGAAACGATTTCCAGGTGGGATGGGTTGAAGGCCATGGCCAGGTGAACTTCACCGCCGGTGGTCATCACGTTGGACGAGAAGCCCTGGTGGTATTTAACGTCACCGGAACCCAGCTCGACCTTCTTCTTGCCTTCGAACTCGTCGAACAGCTCACGCGGGTTCTTGCCGAAGGTGTTGACCAACACGTTCAGGCGACCACGGTGGGCCATGCCGATCACGATTTCCTTGGTGCCGTAGGAGCCGGAACGCTGGATCAGCTCGTCGAGCATCGGAATCAGGCTCTCGCCGCCTTCCAGGCCGAAACGCTTGGTGCCCGGGTATTTGGTACCCAGGTATTTTTCCAGGCCCTCGGCTGCGGTCACGCGCTCAAGCAGGTGGCTGCGCACGTCGGCGGACAACACCGGACGGCCACGCACGCCTTCCAGGCGATGCTGGAACCAGTGGCGTTGCTCGGAATCGGTGATGTGCGTGAACTCAGCGCCGATGGTGCGGCAATATGTCTGCTGCAACGCTTCGTGAATTTCGCGTAGGCTCGCTTCCTCTTTGCCGATGAACAGGTCGCCGGCACGGAAGGTCGTATCAAGATCGGCATTGGTCAAGCCGTAATGATTGATCGACAGGTCAGCAGGTGCAGGACGCTGCCAGAGCCCCAGCGGGTCAAGCTGGGCCGCCTGGTGGCCACGCATCCGGTAGGCCTGGATCAGTCGCAGTACTTCAACTTGCTTCTTCTCGTGCTCACTGCTCACGCTTGCGGCGGAAACCGGCTGGGCGCGGCGCTGGTTCTTTGCCAGCAGCACGAACTGATCGCGAATTGTTGCATGCGATACATCGGTGGCAGCGTTGCCGTCTGAAGACAACGTCTGAAATTTGGTGCGCCATTCTTCTGGCACAGCGTTAGGGTCGTGCAGGTAGAGCTCATAAAGCTCTTCCACATAGGCAGCGTTACCACCTGAAAGATAGCCGCTGTTCCACATGCGCTGCATCACGCTTTCTTGCATGCTTGGTCACCCTCGATTTGGGGACACCACCGGCGAAAACACCGAGTTTGCTTGCAAAAGGCCAAGTGCAGCGACCAAAACAAGCCACTTAGGATCACGCTGATAGTTCGGGTACCAACCCGAATGCCCCTGCTTGTCTCATTTCTTCAAAATAAGAGCCGCGGCTTTGTAAGTCGCTGCTCAAGTTAAAACTACGGCGCCGGTTGAAGCCTGCGCCGCAGCATTTACGGGCACAACGGTCCTGCCTTGTTACAACGTCAGTTACACGCCGCTTTGCAGCAACATGTTACGGATGTGACCAATGGCCTTAGTCGGGTTCAGGCCTTTGGGACATACGTTGACGCAGTTCATGATCCCGCGGCAGCGGAATACGCTGAACGGGTCATCCAGCGAAGCCAGGCGCTCGGACGTCTTGGTGTCACGGCTGTCTGCCAGGAAGCGATACGCTTGCAGCAGGGCAGCTGGACCCAGGAACTTGTCCGGGTTCCACCAAAAGGACGGGCACGAGGTCGAGCAGCAAGCGCACAGGATGCACTCGTACAGACCGTCGAGCTTTTCACGCTCTTCAGGGGACTGCAGACGCTCGATGGCCGGAGCCGGCGTGTCGTTCTGCAGGAACGGCTTAACTTTCTCGTATTGCTTGTAGAAGATGCTCATATCGACGACCAGGTCACGGATAACCGGCAAACCTGGCAGGGGACGAACGATCAGCTTGTTGCCTTTAACAACGGCGGACAGCGGCGTGATGCACGCCAGGCCGTTTTTGCCGTTGATGTTCATGCCGTCGGAACCGCACACACCTTCACGGCAAGAGCGACGATAGGAGAAACCTTCGTCCTGCTCTTTGATCAGTGCCAATACATCCAGCACCATCAGGTCTTTACCACCGGTATCGACCTGGAACTCCTGCATGAACGGCGCAGCGTCCTGATCAGGGTTGTAGCGATAAACACTGACTTTCAACATGGCAGCCACCCTTAGTAAGTCCGAATCTTCGGTTCAAACGTCGGAACCGTCTTCGGCGAGAAGTTCACGGCACGCTTGGTTACGCGCTTGTCACCCGGGAAGTACAGGGTGTGGCACAACCAGTTTTCGTCATCGCGATCTTCAAAGTCTTCACGAGCGTGTGCACCACGGGATTCTTTACGAACCTCGGCGGCGATTGCGGTCGCTTCAGCCACTTCCAGCAGGTTTTGCAATTCAAGGGCTTCGATACGAGCGGTGTTGAACGCCTGGCTCTTATCGTTGATCTTGACGTTGGCGATGCGCTTGCGCAGATCGGCCAGCTGGGCAATACCCTTCTGCATGTATTCGCCGGTACGGAATACACCGAAGTAGTTCTGCATGCAGTTCTGCAGCTCGCGACGCAGGGTTGCCACGTCTTCGCCATCGGTACGCTCGTTCAGAGCGTTCAGACGCGCCAGGGCGGCCTCGATGTTGGCGTCGGTGGCGTCATCGTATTCGATGCCGTCGGTCAGGGCTTTTTCCAGGTGCAGGCCAGCCGCGCGGCCGAATACCACCAGGTCGAGCAGCGAGTTGCCGCCCAGACGGTTGGCACCGTGTACCGATACGCAAGCCACTTCGCCTACCGCGAACAGACCGTGGATGATCTCGTCCACGCCGTCGGCGTTCTGGGTGATCGCCTGTCCATGAATGTTGGTCGGAACACCGCCCATCATGTAGTGGCAGGTTGGAACAACCGGAACCGGAGCAACCACTGGGTCAACGTGGGCAAAGGTCTTGGACAGTTCGCAGATACCCGGCAGGCGGCTGTGCAGTACTTCTTCACCCAGGTGATCGAGCTTCAGCAGTACGTGGTCGCCATTCGGGCCACAGCCGTTACCGGCGATGATTTCCTTAACCATCGAACGGGCAACAACGTCACGACCTGCCAGGTCTTTCGCGTTTGGAGCATAACGCTCCATGAAACGCTCGCCGTGCTTGTTGATCAGGTAACCACCTTCACCACGGCAACCTTCGGTGACCAGTACACCGGCGCCGGCGATGCCGGTCGGGTGGAACTGCCACATTTCGATGTCTTGCACCGGCACGCCGGCGCGCAGGGCCATGCCGACGCCGTCACCGGTGTTGATCAGGGCATTGGTGGTCGACGCGTAGATACGACCTGCACCGCCAGTCGCCAGAACAGTAGCCTTGGCGCGGATGTAGGTGGTTTCACCGGTTTCGATGCAGATGGCGATCACACCGACGAACTCGCCTTGTGCGTTCTTAACCAGGTCAACCGCGTAGTACTCATTGAGGAACGTGGTGCCGGCTTTCAGGTTGCCCTGATACAGAGTGTGCAGCAGCGCGTGACCGGTACGGTCGGACGCGGCGCAGGTACGGGCAGCCTGCCCGCCTTTACCGTAATCCTTCGACTGGCCGCCGAATGGGCGCTGGTAGATACGACCTTGTTCGGTACGGGAGAACGGCAGACCCATGTGGTCCAGCTCGAACACCGCGGCCGGACCTTCCTGACACATGTATTCGATAGCGTCCTGGTCACCGATGTAGTCGGACCCCTTGACGGTATCGTACATGTGCCAGCGCCAGTCATCGTTCGGGTCGGCGGACGCGATGGCGCAGGTGATGCCACCCTGGGCCGATACAGTGTGGGAGCGCGTCGGGAACACCTTGGTGATCACGGCAGTCTTGTGACCGCCCTGGGCCAGCTGCAGCGCTGCGCGCATGCCTGCACCGCCGCCACCAATGATGATGGCGTCGAAGGAAATAGTTGGAATGTTAGCCATGAATCAGATACCCCAAAGAATCTGCACACCCCAGACGAAGTAAGCGAACATCGCGACGCCGCATACTGCCTGGAAGAGGAAACGGACTGCGGTCGCGGACTTGCCCAGCGCCATCGGCGTCAGGTAGTCAGTCGCGATGGTCCACATGCCGACCCAGGCGTGAGCACCCAGGGCTACAAGGGCCAGCAGGCTGAAGATTCGCATCGCATTGTGGGAAAACAGCCCGTGCCATTGCTCGTAGCCAATGCCCGGGTTTGCGATGAGGTATCCGATCAGGAAAATGAAATAAGCCGCGAGAACGACCGCAGACACACGCTGTGCCATCCAGTCATAGAGGCCCGAACGCGATAGGTTCGTAACGCTGGTTACCATATCCAAACTCCTGCCAGAACGATCAGCACCACGGAAATGGCGATGATGATTTTCGAGCCCAGGCGGCCGCCTTCCAGCGTCTCACCGATGCCCATATCCATGATCAAGTGGCGCACACCGGCTACCAGGTGATACAGCAGAGCGGACAGGAGGCCCCATGCTACGAACTTGGCCAGCGGGCTGGTCAAGCATGCCTTCACCTCGGCGTATCCTTCCTCGGAACCCAGGGATTTGCTCAATGCATAAAGCATGATGCCCAAGCCCAGGAACAGGATGATGCCGGAAACACGGTGCAGGAACGACGTAACGCCGGTGATGGGGAGTTTGATGGTCCTTAGGTCTAGGTTTACAGGTCGTTGGCTATTCACGGCTTTTTTTCACACTGAAGAGCCCCTAACAATCAGGGCAAAGTTGTTGGGGAGTGCGACTGGTCAGGTAAGCACCACCCAGGGAGTGCGACCCCCAATGAAAGCAAGCCCAAAAGCCCTTGGCGGTCGGTGGCCGAGTATAGACAGTTAGGTTACTAATGACAACGCGCGCTCCTCACCCTAATAGCGGATTGCGCTGGCGGGATAAAAGGCGTAAATGGCAGGCAATTTCGAGGAAAAAGTACGGTTAAAGCCTTCTGGGGCAAGACTTTAGGCAAATTGACATCTGAATTTATCTCACTATAGTGGTGCGGGCCCTGCGTGGGGGGTCTGTCTGATGATTTGAAGCATAAATAGGAGGCCACATGGCTGACAAAAAAGCGCAGTTGATCATCGAGGGCGCAGCCCCCGTCGAGCTGCCCATTTTAACCGGCACCGTTGGTCCCGATGTTATCGACGTACGGGGCCTGACGGCCACGGGCCGTTTCACTTTCGACCCAGGCTTCATGTCGACCGCCTCTTGCGAGTCGAAGATCACCTATATCGACGGCGACAATGGCATCCTGCTGCACCGCGGCTACCCGATCGAACAACTGGCTGAACAGTCGGACTACCTGGAAACCTGCTACCTGCTGCTAAATGGCGAACTGCCAACAGCCGAGCAAAAAGCCCAGTTCGTCAGCACCGTGAAGAACCACACCATGGTTCACGAGCAGTTGAAGACCTTCTTCAACGGCTTCCGTCGCGACGCCCACCCGATGGCCGTCATGTGCGGCGTGGTTGGTGCCCTGTCGGCCTTCTATCACGACTCCCTCGACATCAATAACCCGCAGCATCGCGAAATTTCCGCGATCCGCCTGGTTGCCAAGATGCCGACCTTGGCCGCAATGGTTTACAAGTACTCCATGGGCCAACCCATGATGTACCCGCGCAACGACCTGACGTACGCGGAAAACTTCCTGCACATGATGTTCAACACCCCGTGCGAGATCAAACCGATCAGCCCGGTGCTGGCCAAGGCAATGGACCGGATCTTCATCCTCCACGCCGACCACGAGCAAAACGCCTCGACGTCTACCGTGCGTCTGGCAGGCTCTTCGGGTGCCAACCCGTTCGCCTGTATCGCCGCCGGTATCGCCGCACTGTGGGGCCCTGCCCACGGCGGTGCGAACGAAGCCGTATTGACCATGCTCGATGAAATCGGCGATGTGTCCAACATCGACAAGTTCATCGCCAAGGCCAAGGACAAGAACGATCCGTTCAAGTTGATGGGCTTCGGTCACCGGGTCTACAAGAACCGCGACCCGCGCGCCACCGTCATGAAGCAGACCTGCGACGAAGTGTTGAAGGAACTGGGCATCAAGAACGATCCGCAACTCGAACTGGCCATGCGCCTGGAAGAGATCGCCCTGACCGACCCGTACTTCATCGAACGCTCGCTGTACCCGAACGTCGACTTCTACTCGGGGATCATCCTCAAGGCGATCGGCATTCCAACCAGCATGTTCACCGTGATCTTCGCCCTGGCGCGGACCGTGGGCTGGATCTCCCACTGGAAAGAAATGCTCTCCAGCCCGTACAAGATTGGCCGTCCGCGCCAGCTGTACACCGGCTACGAGTCGCGTGACATTACCAAGCTGGAAGATCGGCACTAAATCCCAGCCAAATAAAACGGCCTCTTTATGAGGCCGTTTTTTTTGGCTGGGATTTAGTGAGCTGCAAGCTTCAAGCTATTAGCTACAAGCAAAAAAATACCCCTGCCTCACGACAGGGGTATTTCTCTACACAACACTGCTTCTAACTTGCAGCTTGTAGCTTAAAGCTTGCAACTCCTCAATGATTCACCGCCCCACTTGCCCCCAGGCCAGTCTGCGAACGCACAAACTGCGGGAAGTACAGCGCACGCTCTTTCTCTGCCGCCGCCGACTTGTCGGTGATGGAGAAGAACCAGATGCCGACGAACGCGATGATCATCGAGAACAGCGCCGGGTACTCGTACGGGAAGATGGCTTTTTCGTGATGCAGGATCGAGACCCAGATGGTCGGACCCAGGATCATCAGGCCAACGGCACTGACCAAGCCCAACCAGCCGCCAATCATCGCGCCACGGGTGGTGAGGTTTTTCCAGTACATGGAAAGCAGCAGTACCGGGAAGTTACAGCTGGCGGCAATCGAGAACGCCAGGCCGACCATGAACGCGATGTTCTGGCTTTCGAACAGGATACCCAGGCCGATTGCCAGCACTGCTAGGGCGATGGTGGTGATCTTCGATACGCGAATCTCATCCTTCTCGTTGGCCTTGCCTTTCTTGATCACGCTGGCGTACAGGTCATGGGACACCGCCGAAGCACCCGCCAGGGTCAAACCGGCAACCACTGCCAGGATGGTGGCGAAGGCCACAGCCGAGATGAAGCCCAGGAAGATACTGCCGCCCACCGCGTTGGCCAGGTGCACCGCCGCCATGTTGTTACCGCCCAGCAAGGCACCTGCAGCATCCTTGAACGCCGGGTTGGTACTGACCAGCAGGATCGCGCCGAAGCCGATGATAAAGGTCAGGATATAGAAGTAGCCGATGAAGCCAGTGGCATACAGCACGCTCTTACGCGCTTCCTTGGCGTCGCTTACGGTGAAGAAGCGCATCAGGATGTGCGGCAGGCCGGCGGTACCGAACATCAGTGCCAGGCCCAGGGAGAACGCGGAGATCGGGTCTTTCACCAGGCCGCCGGGGCTCATGATCGCTTCACCTTTAGGGTGAACCTTGATCGCCTCGGAGAACAGCATGTTGAAATCGAAGTTGACGTGCTTCATCACCATCAGCGCCATGAACGAGGCACCGGACAGCAACAGCACTGCCTTGATGATCTGCACCCAGGTGGTCGCCAGCATGCCGCCGAACAGCACGTACATGCACATCAGGATCCCGACCAGGATCACCGCCACATGGTAGTCGAGGCCGAACAGCAGCTGGATCAGCTTGCCCGCACCTACCATTTGCGCGATCAGGTAGAACGCCACCACCACCAGGGAACCACAGGCCGACAGGCTGCGGATCTGGGTTTGCCCGAGGCGATAGGACGCCACGTCGGCAAAGGTGTACTTGCCCAGGTTACGCAGGCGCTCGGCGATCAGGAACAGAATGATCGGCCAGCCCACCAGGAAGCCGATCGAGTAGATCAGGCCGTCGTAGCCAGAGGTGAACACCAGCGCGGAAATACCCAGGAAGGACGCGGCCGACATGTAGTCGCCGGCAATCGCCAGGCCATTCTGGAAACCGGTGATCTTGCCGCCGGCCGCATAATAGTCGGCCGCCGACTTGTTGCGCTTGGACGCCCAGTAGGTGATGCACAACGTCGCGCCGACAAAGGCCACGAACATCAGGATCGCTGCGATATTCAGCGGTTGTTTGTGCACTTCACCGGTCAATGCATCCGCGGCCCAAACAGCGGGCGCGAAGACCGAAGCGCCGAATACAGCCAATAGACGACGGATCATTGCGCAGCCTCCTTGAGAATCGCATTGTTCAGGTCGTCGAATTCGCCGTTGGCGCGTCGCACATAGATGCCGGTGAGGACAAAGGCCGAGACAATCAGCCCGACCCCGATGGGGATGCCCCAGGTGATGGATGAGCCGGGGCTGAGTTTAGCCCCCAGTATTTGTGGCCCGTAGGCGATCAACAGGATGAATCCGGAGTACAGCCCGAGCATGATCGCCGAGAGAATCCAGGCGAACCTTTCCCTTTTTCTCACCAGCTCCTTGAAACGCGGGCTGTTTTGAATCGAGAGGTAAATGCTGTCGTTCATTGTTTTTATCCTCGCAGCACAGCTTTTTTATTATTGGAACGTATCCACTGTATGCGGCTGCGGAACAGGTTCCAGACGACCTTAGTAGTAGAGGGAGTGTAGCGAGGGATTGAGAGGGCGCAGAAACATTTACGGGTGACGAAAATAATGTGGGAGGGGGCTTGCTCCCGATGGCAGTGAGTCAGCTACAGATAAGCTGACTGACACTCCGCTATCGGCGGCAAGCCCCCTCCCACAGGGGTTGTATCAAGGCATTGGGGCGTTATTTACCGATCCACTCGGCTACACGCTCAGGGTGCTTGGCAACCCAGTCCTTGGCGGCCGCATCAGGCTTGGCACCTTCCTGGATAGCCAGCATGACTTCGCCGATTTCGTCCTTGGAGGCCCACTGGAATTTCTTCAGGAAGGCCGCGACTTCCGGCGCTTTCTTCTCCAGGCCCTTGCTGCCGATGCTGTTGACGGTTTCAGCAGCACCATAAATCCCTTTTGGATCGTCCAGGAAACGCAGTTTCCACTTGGCGAACATCCAGTGTGGCACCCAGCCGGTGACCGCAATGGATTCCTGTTTGTCTTCGGCGCGGGTCAGTTCGGCGATCATGGCGGCGCCCGAACTGGCTTGCAGCTTGTAATCGAGACCGTACTGCTTGATGGCTTCGTCGGTCTTGAGCATTACGCCTGAACCGGCGTCGATGCCGACGATCTTGTTCTTGAAGGTGGTATCGGTCTTGAGGTCTTCGATGGACTTGGCCTTGACGTACTCCGGCACGATCAAGCCGATCTTCGCATCCTTGAAGTTGGGGCCGTAGTCGACCACCTTGTCCTTGTTCTTGGCCCAGTACTCACCGTGGGTCACGGGCAGCCAGGCGGAAAGCATGGCATCGAGCTTGCCGGTGGCCACGCCCTGCCACATGATCCCGGTGGCGACCGCTTGCAGTTTCACGTCATAACCGAGCTTGGCCTTGATCACCTCTGCCGCCACGTGCGTGGTGGCAACGCTGTCGGACCAACCATCTACATAACCGATGCTCAGGGTTTTGCTGTCGGCGCTGGCCAGTGTGGAGCTCATCGCAACTACCAGAGTGGCAGCTGCGCCCAAGAGTCGTCGCATCTTCATCGTACTTCCCCGAAAGTGCTGCGCCCGGCGGATGCCGAGCGACGTCAACCTGTTGTTATGTGGTGCGCCGCGCCCCCTTCACGCGCATCGATCCGGCTGCTGCGACATCAGTGGAGTGCTGACACGTCGATCATCAACCTGCCGGGGCCTTCGACCTGCTCTGTCAGCGACCTCATGCAAGCAAGAAACGACATCACATCGCCAGCAGGACTTTTTGTAGGACTTAACCCCACAATCCCGCCTGAACTTTGCATGTCAAAATTATGCAGCCCCACTGGGATAGCGCAAATCCGGGTAAGATGCGCGCCTTTGCTCCCCCAGATTAAGCCGACCATGCCCGCGACTGCCCGCTTCCCTGCCCTGCCCTATTGCCTCGCTTTGATCCTCGGCCTGCTGGCCCTGACTGGTTACTGGTATGGCCTCGGCCGGCCGGTGGTGCTGCCGGATGTCGCCAGTGCCTGCCACAAGCTGCAATGCGCGTCGTACACACCGTTCGACAAGGACCAATCGCCCTTCGACCAACCCTTCAAACTGCGCCCCGAGCGCATGGACGCCGACCTGGCCCTGCTGGCTACCCGCTTCGAATGCATTCGCACCTACTCCATGACCGGCCTGGAAGCCTTGCCGGGCCTGGCGCGCAAGCATGGGTTGAAGGTGATGGCAGGTGCCTGGGTCAGCAGTGACCCAGTGACAACCGAAAAGGAGATCGACGAGCTGATCGCCTCGGCCAACGCCAACCCCGACGTGATCACCTCGGTGATCGTCGGCAA
Organism: Pseudomonas grimontii; assembly: GCF_007858185.1. Classification (GTDB taxonomy): domain Bacteria; phylum Pseudomonadota; class Gammaproteobacteria; order Pseudomonadales; family Pseudomonadaceae; genus Aquipseudomonas; species Aquipseudomonas grimontii. Next base: position 8,640 of record NZ_VFES01000006.1, on the reverse strand, counting down.
CGAAGCCCTGCTGCGCAAGGAAGTCACCGCCAAACAGCTGGTGACGCTGATCCACACAGTCAAAAGCCAGATCAAGCAACCGGTCACCTATGCCGACGTCTGGGAGTTCTGGCTGCAGCACCCGGAAATCGCCCCGGCGGTGGACTCCCTGACCATCCACCTGCTGCCTTACTGGGAAGATGACCCCTCCGGCATCGACCAGGCCCTCAAGCATGTGGGCGATGTACGCCAGACCTTTGGCAACAAATTCGCGCCCAAGGACATATTGATCGGCGAGACCGGCTGGCCCAGCGAAGGCCGCCAGCGCGAAACCGCGGTGCCGAGCCGGGTCAACGAAGCCAAGTTCATGCGTGGTTTCGTGGCCATGGCCGAAGCCAATGGCTGGCACTACAACCTGATCGAAGCGTTTGACCAGCCGTGGAAGCGCGCCAGTGAAGGCGCAGTAGGGGGTTACTGGGGCTTGTTCGATGCCGATCGCCAGGACAAGGGCATCCTCGCCGGTCCCGTCACCAACGTGCCGTACTGGCCGTTGTGGCTGGGGGTGGGCGGGATCATCCTGCTGGGCACGTTGGTGCTCGGTGGTCGCGTTCGCAGCACTCGCGCCGCGCTGACCCTGCCACTGCTGGGTGCAGTGGCTGCCTGCTCCATCGGCACCTGGGCCGAACTGACGCGTGTGACTGCGCGCTTCAACGATGAGTGGGTGTGGGCCGGTTTACTGGTGGCGCTGAACCTGCTGGTGCTGACTCACGCGGCCCTGGCCCTGAGTGCCCGTGAAGGCTGGCGCGAACGGGCGTTCATCTGGCTGGAACAACGTGCAGGCTGGCTGGTGGCAATCGCCGGGTTCGCGGGTGCGGTGATGATGCTCGCACTGGTGTTTGACCCACGCTACCGCAGCTTCCCGAGCGCGGCACTGCTGCTGCCGGCCTTGGTGTACCTGGTTCGCCCGGTGACCGGGCCGCGCCGGGAGATCGCGCTGCTGACCTTTATTATCGGTGCCGGCATTGCGCCGCAGTTGTACCGAGAAGGCTTGCTGAACCAACAGGCTTGGGGTTGGGCGCTGGTCAGCGTGTTGATGGTGGTGGCTTTGTGGCGGTGCTTGCGGATGCGCAGGACTTGAGACCGCCCCGCGGCTGCCTGACCAACCGCAACCCCGCAATCACTACCGCAAACACCGCAAACGTGGTGTTGTACAACGCCAGCGCAGGAAACCCAAACACCAGCCCCAGCACCGCCAAGCCCCAGCCCGCGCGACCCGGCACGAAAAACCCCAGCACCGAAGTCACCAGCGCGGCCCAGCCCAGCACCTTGAAGTGAATCATCAAGCCCAGGTTCGAACGCACCTGGCATTCCCAGCGGCTGGCCTCGTCGGCACAGATGCCGACCCACTGGCCATCTTCCATAAAGCCGTAACGTGCGCCATAACTGGCAGCCAGCCATAACGGCAGGGCAATAAGCAGCAGAATCAACGGCAAGCGGCGGGACATGGAGCACTCCGATAGGCAAAAACGGCGCTCAGCTTAATGCGCCAGTGGCCGTTAGCAAGGTGCATACACACAATTAGTGTTCACTAATGCATGGCAAAGTGTATCGTCTCGCTACTATTACCCCGATTCCGACGTTATTTTCCGACTTTTCGTGCCGAAGGCTGGCACTTCGGTGGCAACGCGGTGGTCATAGCCTGCGAACTTCATTAAGCACGTTTCCTCTTAGGGATTAAGTCATGCTCCGTTCCTTGCGCTGTGCTGCTCTACTGGGCAGCCTTTTTTTGAGTGCGTCAGCACTGGCCGTCGATATCGACCAAGCCAGCTATGGCTACCCTTTGACCAACCCGTTCGAAGCGACCATCGCCACCACACCGCCTGACCTTCGGCCTACATTGCCGACCGATGACGAGATCAACCAGTCCGACTACACCCTGAATATGCGCCCCGAGCGCGAGTTCAGCCTGCCGGACAATTTCTGGGCGGTGAAGAAGCTCACTTACCGCATCGCCAAGCAAGACCGCGCCGCGCCGCTGATCTTCCTGATCGCGGGCACCGGTGCACGGTTTGACAGCAGCATCAACGAATACCTGAAAAAACTGTACTACCAGGCCGGCTACCACGTGGTGCAACTGTCGTCTCCGACCAGCTTCGACTTCATCGCCTCAGCGTCGCGCTTCGCCACCCCCGGCATCAGCCAGGAAGACGCCGAAGACATGTACCGCGTGATGCAGGCCGTGCGCGCACAGAATGCCTCGCTGCCGGTGACCGACTTCTACCTCACCGGCTACAGCCTCGGTGCGCTGGATGCGGCGTTTGTCAGCAAGCTCGACGAGACCCGCCGCAGCTTCAACTTCAAGAAAGTGCTGCTGCTCAACCCGCCGGTCAATCTCTACACCTCGATCACCAACCTCGACAAGCTGGTACAAACCGAGGTCAAGGGCATCAACAACACCACCACGTTCTATGAACTGGTGTTGAACAAGCTGACCCGTTACTTCCAGCAAAAGGGCTACATCGACCTCAACGACGCCCTGCTCTACGACTTCCAGCAATCCAAGCAGCACCTGACCAACGAACAGATGGCCATGCTGATCGGCACCTCGTTCCGCTTCTCGGCGGCCGACATCGCCTTTACTTCGGACCTGATCAACCGCCGTGGCCTGATCATCCCGCCGAAGTACCCGATCAGCGAAGGCACCAGCCTTACGCCGTTCCTCAAGCGTGCGCTGCAATGCGACTTCGATTGCTACCTCACCGAACAAGTGATCCCGATGTGGCGCGCCCGCTCCGACGGCGGCAGCCTGCTGCAACTGGTCGACCAGGTGAGCCTGTACGCCCTCAAAGACTACCTGCATGCGAGCCCGAAAATCGCGGTCATGCACAACGCCGACGACGTGATCCTCGGCCCGGGCGACCTCGGTTTCCTGCGTAAAACCTTCGGCGATCGCTTGACCGTCTACCCGCTGGGCGGCCATTGCGGCAACCTCAATTACCGCGTCAACGCCGACGCCATGCTGGAGTTCTTCCGTGGCTAAATATCTTCTGCTGCTCGCCGCCCTGATGTGTGCGGGCGTAGCCCATGCCGACAACAGCAAGGCTCACGCCCCTGTGGTGATGGACTCCGATGGTTTCAAGGAGCCGTTGAGCAAACTCAAGTTCAACCCGGGCCTGGACCAGCGCGAATTCGAACGCTCCTCCGTCAACGCCCTCAACGTGTATGACCCGCTCGAATCGTGGAACCGCCGCGTGTACCACTTCAACTACCGCTTTGACCAATGGGTGTTCCTGCCGGTGGTCGACGGTTACCGCTACGTCACGCCAAGCTTCCTGCGCACCGGGGTGAGCAACTTCTTCAACAACCTGGGCGACGTGCCCAACCTGTTGAACAGCCTGCTGCAACTCAAGGGCCACCGTTCCCTGGAAACCACCGGGCGCCTGCTGCTCAACACCACCGTCGGTATCGCCGGCCTGTGGGACCCGGCGACCGCCATGGGCCTGCCGCGCCAGAGCGAAGACTTCGGCCAGACCCTGGGCTTCTACGGCGTGCCCGGTGGCGCCTACGTGGTGTTGCCGATCTTCGGCCCATCGAACCTGCGCGACACCGGCGGTTTGCTGGTGGACTACACCGCCGAGTCGCAGATCAACTTCCTGAACGTCTCCGAAGTCAGCTCCAACCACCCGGAAATCTGGGCCCTGCGCGCGGTGGACAAGCGCTACCAGACCAGCTTCCGTTATGGCCAGATGAACTCGCCGTTCGAGTATGAGAAGGTGCGGTATATCTATACCGAGTCGCGCAAGTTGCAGATCGCGGAATAATTCCGCCAAGCCTACCAAAGGCCATCGACGCGCTCGATGGCCTTTTTTTTAACTATCAATTAAGTTCATACACACGTGCCATTGAAAGTCAGACACGCCTGCCGACAAAACCGGACGAAAACAGGCTGATTCGCCGATACCCAACTCAGCGACCCAGTGAAATGTATATAGAGCGCAAGTGACAACAGCGCACTGAATCAATACATACCGAAATTATTGATGTAAATAAAGCTATGCGACTACCTGACTCAACCCCCACAACAATAGACCTGCGAACTCAACCCTCATACCAGCACATTTGAAACCAATGGAAATATACACTCAAGGAACCCACACGCCACCAACACCACTTACATCAAGCCAAGCAGGGATACGCTCAGGGGCTAAAAAAGGATACCTCTATGGACATCAGATCATTCTTCACATCTCAATTCTTTAATCAAACAACCCCCCCTCCAACCCTCAAGACAAATAACAGTACCTCTAAACCACTACACCCTGATCATCAGCCAATTGCACAGCATGTGAGCCACGCAACTCACCAACCCGCCCCTCTAAAAGGCCCGGACAGCGCAGAACGCCCAACCGCGGCAACTGGGCGGCCAAAAGGAGATCACCGAACAGCGGAAGAGATCATCAATGCCAATCCCACTCTTCAGAACCTGGAGATGAGCGATAGCATTTATAGGCAAGGCCCAGAGCACAGGCCTCTTCCCGACGCCTACAAACAAGGCATTTATAAACACACTGGTGACTGGACGGTGGCGAATAAAGATCCGGAGTCCCGCGCCAACGCGGCCTACAATGCCGCTCGCCTGTTCAACTTTATTGACTCCAGAGACGCGCACGCCGCACTCGCGAGTCAGCACAACGACGGTTTTCTAAGCGGTTTTTCAGGTTCTGAACAATTAGTGCCGTACCAGAAGTTGAACCCTTACGAAAAAAGCCAGCCACCCTTTCGCGCCCCCTCCATCCGGCCGGACTCCGAACACGCGCTGATCGCGAAATTTATCGAGCATGGCTACTCTAGTCTCGAGTTCAAAGGCGAGCAGCAGATACACCAAAGGCCCACCCACGCAACCGGGCGTCCTCGTGGGGATCAACGAAGTGCTGAGGACATCATCAAAGACAACCCGCTTTTTGTCGCAGCAGATAATATAGTTAATTCATTCGTTCTTGACGGAGACTCTCTTCAGAATCTCCAAAAGCACACAGGAGATTGGACTAAAAACAACAAAGACCCTGAGGCCCGAGCAGATGCGGCCTACAACCTGGCGTATATAGCCAACTACATTGACCACTTAAGCATAACCCCAACAACTGTTGACCCACAGAATCCAAACTTTAACAACGGAAATGTTTGGCATAAAGGCAACCCCTCATTTGCTAAACCAGCCTTGCTTGAACTCGTCCTACTGAACGGCCACAAGGAGCTAATCAATCCCCCTCCCCATTTTTATTCGTCACATGCCAACCTCGCCTTTGACTGAACACCAAAGGCTGTTAACCAACGAAACCACTACCAAGGCCACTGCTCCCTGGAAACCACCGGGGCGCCTGCCGCTCAACACCAACGGCGGTTTGCTGGTGGACTACACCGCCGAGTCGCAGATCAACTTCCTGAACGTCTCCGAAGTCAGCTCCAACCACCCGGAAATCTGGGCCCTGCGCGCGGTGGACAAGCGCTACCAGACCAGCTTCCGTTATGGCCAGATGAACTCGCCGTTCGAGTATGAGAAGGTGCGCTACATCTACACCGAATCGCGCAAGTTGCAGATTGCCGAGTAGCCATCTCCAGCAGCATTCAAAGGCCATCCAGGCAATCTGGATGGCCTTTTTTTTCGCACAACAGACTCAAGCATCTCCCACACAGTGCGCGCACTTCGCCTGGGAACTATCCGAGAAAAAAACTCAATACTAAGAGCGTGCCTATCAGGTTCAGTTAATGCCTGAAGCACCTGACGATCACCTACCAGAAAACATCCCATCAGACGCTCTATTTTAAAGGCCGACACAGATGCTGTTATCCAGCCCTCCAGCAACAAACTCAAACGTGGGAACGATTCCTACGACTACGTCCACACATCAGAACGAAGTAAAGCACATGCCCCCAACCCAAAATACCGGGAGGGACGAGGGTGACTATCGTAGCCACCACGACTTCTACAAAGAGCCTCTTTTTACTTCGATTTTTGGCACTAGCACCACGCCCTCCGTGCTCACTCAAGCCCAACTTCAGGATTTTTTCATCAAAGTCGGCGGTGTGCCCCAGCATGATCTGCATAAACTCACGCCCTACGACCGCGCTAACATCGCAGCCAATGCCCTGCGGGTACTTACATACATTGATAGCACCGCACATGCTTTTTCGACGCCCAACAACGACCGCATAGACACTGGTTTTAAAACCCCGTCCGCGCGCAACTCTTCAACGCCGAACAACGGCCAGATGCATCTTTGGAATTCCGAAGCGAGCATGCTTGTGCGCTTCATCGAACAAGGCTATCCAGGGCTGCAACCCGGTCCAAGATAAGCAGCGCTACGCTGATGCTGACGGCCCTATGGCGTCCTGAACGCAATACTGGCCGCCTCCATAAAAATTATTCCGATAACGTCGGAATAATTTTTATGTATCCAAACTCGGTAAATCGCTGGAACGGGGAGCGCGCGTGACTATGAATGCCACGCCTAGCTTTTGGTGCGCTGCCATACCGTGCGAACCAGCGACACCATCATCAACACCAGCCCCCCGGCGACAATCCCCGCCATGGCGTTCAGCAAGGTCGGCATCAACCAAGCGATGCCGCCGGCGCCCTGGCTCACGCTCTCAATCCAGTGATGCACCACCGGTACGCCATGGGTGAGGATGCCGCCGCCGACCATGAACATGGCCGCCGTGCCGATCACCGACAGGCTCTTCATCATGTACGGTGCCGCACGCAGGATAGCGCCACCAACACTGCGCGCGATCCGGCCGGGCTTCTGGGTGAGCCATAGGCCCAGGTCATCGAGCTTGACGATACCGGCCACCAGGCCGTAGACGCCGATGGTCATGACAATGGCGATGCCCGACAGCACGATCACCTGCTGCATCAGTTGCGCATCAGCCACGATGCCGAGGGTGATGGCAATGATTTCGGCCGAGAGGATGAAGTCGGTGCGGATCGCGCCTTTGATCTTGTCCTTTTCGAAGGCCACCAGATCAACCGCCGGGTCGGCCACGGCTTCGACCAATTGCGTGTGTTCGGCCTGGTCTTCAGCCTTGCTGTGCAGGAATTTATGCGCGAGCTTCTCGAAGCCTTCGAAACACAGGTACGCACCGCCGAGCATCAACAAGGGCGTCACCGCCCAGGGAGCAAAGGCGCTGATCAACAGCGCCGTCGGCACCAGGATCAGCTTATTAACAAACGAGCCCTTGGCCACCGCCCACACCACGGGAATTTCCCGCTCGGCGCGCACACCGGAAACTTGCTGGGCGTTAAGCGCCAGGTCGTCACCCAGCACGCCGGAGGTCTTCTTCGCGGCCACTTTTGTCATCAGGGCAACGTCATCGAGTACCGCGGCGATATCATCAATCAACACCAACAAGCTGCTTCCTGCCATGAATCGGACATCCGTAAGGGGGAGATAGGGCGAGCATAACGTGGCGCAAAGCTTTGCGGGCACATTGTTGAGGCCCGCGGATGGCCGGTGCTACCATGCGCAACCGCCTGTCCTGGCAAGGAAACCTCCCGTGCTCAGTTTCATAGATACGTTTCTCTTTTGGCGAGTGGCTGTTGTCGTCAGGCAAGGAGCCGCGACGACTCATAGCTCGCTATGGGGAGGAGCGGCGACGCAGAATGGCGGCAATAGACGCCGTCAAAAAGAAACAGTATCTGTGAGACTGAGCACTTTATGAGCACCATTCGCGAGCGCAACAAAGAAAAGATCCTGCGGGCGGCGAGCGAGGAGTTTGCCGACAAGGGCTTCGCCGCGACCAAAACCAGCGACATCGCCGCCAAGGCCGGGCTGCCCAAGCCCAACGTCTATTACTATTTCAAGTCCAAGGACAACCTCTACCGCGAGGTGCTCGAAAGCATTATCGAGCCGATCCTGGCGGCTTCCACGCCGTTCAATCCCGAGGGTGAGCCTTCGGTAGTGCTGAGCAATTACATCCGCTCGAAAATCCGCATCTCCCGCGACCTGCCCTTCGCTTCCAAGGTGTTCGCCAGCGAAATCATGCATGGCGCGCCGCACCTGAGTGCCGATCAGGTCGAACAACTCAACGCCCAGGCCAAGCACAATATCGACTGCATCCAGAGCTGGGTGGATCGCGGGTTGATCGCGGCGATCGACCCCAATCACCTGATGTTCAGCATCTGGGCGGCGACGCAGACGTATGCGGATTTCGACTGGCAGATTTCGGCGGTGACCGGCAAGGCCAAGCTGGATGAGGCCGATTATGAAGCGGCGGCGCAGACGATTATTCGGTTGGTGCTCAAGGGCTGTGAACCCGACTGACACACTGAGGTGCCCCCGATGAGCATAAGTATCTACACAACTTCAGTAGGATAACGCGCAGCTGTCGAGCCTTGGCGAGGCTGCGTTTGCGGCGCGTCTGACACACCGCCGACGCAGCCTCGCCAAGGCTCGACAGCTGCGAATGCCAACCCCATCAAGGCCTCCCCCCGTAGCAGCTGCCGAGCGCAAGCGAGGCTGCGTCAGACGCACTACCGACTCAAGCTCGAGCCGCGGCCAACGCAGCCTCGCCGGGGCTCGGCAGCTGCTACGAATGCCAACCCCATCAAGGCCTCCCCCCGTAGCAGCTGCCGAGCGCAAGCGAGGCTGCGTCAGACGCGCT